>NZ_JBIUCC010000002.1:713024-1336002 GCF_044593495.1 Streptomyces sp. NPDC051963
GGGGGGTGGGCGCCAACCCCCGCCCCTGCCCCGCGCGCTCCCCCCGCCCGGCGCCCCGCGGGGGGGGGGGCGCCGCCGCGGGCGCGGCGGGGGCGGGGGGGGGGGGGGGGGGGTGTCCGTCCTCGGAACGTCGCGAAATCGGTCTCTCACCAACGCACCCGTGTTGACGCGACAACCCTGCGGGCAGACACCCCCCACCCCGCCCCCTTCTCGCCGCGCGCGACAGCGGCTACACGGTGGCCAGGCCTACCGCCGCCCAGCTGCGGGCATTCGTGCGGCTTGGCTGCGCCGCCCAGCTGCGGCTCCCGTCCGCCCGCCCAGCTGCGGGCATTCGTGCCGCCTGGGGCGGCACGGGTGGGCGCAGGCGGCACCCCGGTAGCGCCGGGCTGTGTGACCCACCTCGCCTCCCCCTTGCGCCGGGCGGTGTTTCAATGCCGGGGTGACTGATTACGACGTGGTGCGTGTGTTCTGTGGGGCCGGGGGTGGATACGGGAACGAACTCGGCGTCGTACGGGAAGGTTCCGTCATACCCGAGCGGGCAGACCGCCAGGCGTTCGCGGCGAAACTGGGCTTCAGCGAGACCGTGTTCGTGGACGACCCCGAGCGGGGGGTCATCGACATCTACACGCCGTCCGTGCGGCTGGCGTTCGCCGGATACCCCTGCGTCGGCGCGGCCTGGCTGCTGGACGTTCCGGAGCTGGTGACACCGGCCGGTGTCGTGGGCGCCCGGCTGGACGGGGAGTTCAGCTGGATCGAGGCGCGGGCGGAGTGGCCCGCGCCGCGTACCTTCCGGCAGTACGCCACGGCCGGTGAAGTCGATGACCTCGCCGTACCGCCGCCGGGGGAGTGGGTCTATGCGTGGGCCTGGGAGGACGAGGCGGGGGGACGGGTTCGGGCCCGTGGATTTCCCGGGCGGGGGGACGGGGTGGTGGAGGACGAGGCCACGGGTGCGGCCGCGCTCCAGTTGACCGCGAAACTGGGTCGCGCCCTGAACATCACCCAGGGCGCGGGATCCCAGATCCTCACGGCGCCGCAGCCGGAGGGGTGGGTGGAGGTCGGTGGGCGCGTCGTTCTTGAGCGGTGACCTCAGGCTGAGAGGCGGAACTCCTGGCCCAGCGCCTGGAAGACCCCCGTGTTCAAGGCGAACGCCCTCTTGCACTCCGCGATGATGCGCTGCTTCTCCAGGTCGTCCGCGTGGACCTCGTCCAGCAGCTCCCGGTAACCCCGCTTGAACGCCGCCGGGTTGGCGATCTCCTCGAAGACGTAGAACCGGACCCCGTCGCCCTTGCGCGCGAACCCCCACGTCTTCTCGGCCTTGTCGCGGATGATCTGGCCGCCGGAGAGGTCGCCGAGGTAGCGGGTGTAGTGGTGGGCGATGTAGCCCGCCGGCCAGGTGTCGGCGCACTCGGCGATGCGGGTTGCGTAGGTCCGGGTCGCTGGGAGTGCTGTGAGGGTTGCGCGCCAGTCCGGGCCGCGCAGGTGCTCCAGGTCCCGCTCCAGTGCCGGTAGCCGGAACAGTTCCGGCTGGATGAACGAGCCGGCCGCCGGGTCCGATGTCAGCCGCTCGGCATTGGTCTCCAATGCCTCGTACACGAACCACAACTGCTCGGTGTAGCGCGCGTACGCGTCGACGCCGAGTTTTCCGCCGAGCAGGTCACTCATGAACGTCGAGGTCTCTGCCTCCACGTGCTGTTCGTGGGACGCGGTGCGGATGAGAGTCGAGAAGGAGTCCATGAACCCAGATTTTCTATGGTTAGGCTTACCTAAGTCAACCTCTTCCCGACCTCCTGTCGGGAAACTTGCCGACGGCTTGTCGGTAAAAGGATACCCGTGGTTGGGGTTCGGCACCCATGCATGCGAAAGCCCGCCCTCCTGGGGGAGGGGGGCGGGCTTGGGGGTGTGGTGCTACGGGAGCGTCAGGATTTCCGCTCCGGTTTCTGTCACCACGAGCGTGTGCTCGAACTGGGCCGTTCGTCGGCGGTCCTTCGTGACGACCGTCCAGCCGTCGTCCCACATGTCGTACTCGTGGGTTCCCAGCGTCAGCATCGGCTCGATCGTGAAGGTCATGCCGGGCTGGATGGTCGTGGTGGCGTGCGGGCTGTCGTAGTGCGGGACGATCAGGCCCGAGTGGAAGGAGGAGTTGATGCCGTGGCCCGTGAAGTCCCGGACGACTCCGTAGCCGAAGCGTTTCGCGTACGACTCGATCACGCGGCCGATGATGTTGATCTGGCGGCCCGGCTTCACCGCCTTGATCGCCCGGGTCAGGGACTCTCGGGTGCGTTCCACGAGGAGGCGGCTCTCGTCGTCCACCTCGCCCACCAGGTAAGTCGCGTTGTTGTCGCCGTGCACCCCGCCGATGTACGCCGTCACATCGAGGTTGATGATGTCGCCGTCCCGCAGGACCGTGGAGTCGGGGATGCCATGGCAGATGACCTCGTTGAGGCTGGTGCACAGGGACTTCGGGAAGCCCCGGTAGCCGAGCGTCGACGGGTAGGCGCCGTGGTCGCACATGTAGTCGTGCGCCGCCTTGTCCAGTTCGTCCGTGGTCACCCCGGGGGCGATCAGCTTCGCGGCCTCCGCCATCGCCTGCGCCGCGATCCGGCCGGCGATGCGCATCGCCTCGATCGTCTCGGGCGTCTGCACCTCCGGTCCGGTGTACGGCGTCGGCGCGGGCTTGCCGACGTACTCGGGGCGACGGATGTTTCCGGGCACGGAACGGGTGGGAGACAGCTCCCCTGGTACGAGCAGCGACTGGCCAGACATGCCAGCGAGTCTAACCAGCGGGCGTGGGGCTGATGGTTGCTGGGCAATCGATCGTAGCCACTCTCGACTTGTGTCCCCGGACGAAAACAGGCGTTCCCTCGTCGAATATGTGACCTTTACGGGCGGTGCTCGTTGGGTGCGGTGGGGAGATCTTCGAAGCGGGGGTGAGGTCGCCGAGTGAGCGGGAAGTTCCGGCCGCAGTCCGGGCGTGTGGTGCAGGCCTACAGGTTCGCTCTCGATCCGCACGCCGGGCAGGAGCGGGCGCTGCGCTCGCACTGCGGTGCCGCGCGCGCCGCCTACAACTGGGCTGTGTCGTGGGTGACCGCCTCGTGGTGGCAGCGCAGGGCCGAGGCCACCTACGGCATCGGTGAGGAGGAGTTGACGCCGTGGCGGCCGTGGTCGCTGCCCGCGCTGCGCAAGGAGTTCAACCGCATCAAGACCACCGACGCGAGATTCGCCGACTGGTGGCAGGAGAACTCCAAGGAGGCCTACAGCACCGGCGTCGCGAACGCGTCCGCCGCGTTCGAGGCCTACGCCAAGTCCGAGCAGGGCAGACGCAAGGGCGCCAGGGTGGGCATCCCGCGCCGGAAGCCGAAGCGGAAGGCCCGCCTGGCCTGCCGGTTCACCACCGGCACGATCCGCGTCGAGCCGGACGGCCGGCACGTCACCCTGCCCCGGCTGGGCACGATCCGTACCCACGAACGCACGGTCAAGCTGCTGACCCGCGTTCAGGCCGGAACGGCGCGCATCCTGTCCGCGACCGTCCGGCATGAGCGCGGGCGCTGGTTCGTCTCCTACCAGGTCGAAACCTCCCGGGAGATCAGCCGCGTCGACCGGCCGGACACGGTGGTCGGGATCGACCTGGGCGTCAAGCACCTGGCGGTCCTGGCCGACAGCTCGGGCGAGATCCGCTACGAGCCGAACCCGAAGCATCTGGACGGCGCTCTCAAGCTGCTGCGGTTCCACTCCCGCCGAGTCTCCCGGCGGGAGGGACCGGACCGCAGGACCGGCCGGAAACCGTCGAAACGGTGGGAGAAGGCCAACGCCGAGCGCAACAGGATCCATCACCGAGTGGCGAACCTGCGCACCGACGCACTTCACAAGTTCACCACTCGCATCAGGGCCGAGTACGGCACGGTGGTGGTCGAAGACCTCAACGTCGCCGGAATGCTCCGCAACAAACGGCTGGCCCGCCGTGTATCGGATGCCGGGTTCGGGGAGATCCGGCGCCAGCTCACCTACAAGGGCCGACGCAACGCCTGCCGCACCATCGTGGCCGGCCGCTGGTATCCCTCCTCCAAGACCTGCTCGAACTGCGGCGCGGTGAAAGCCAAGCTTCCGCTGCACGTCCGAGTCTTCGACTGCGACGAGTGCCCGCTTGTGATGGACCGGGACGCGAACGCAGCCCGCAACCTGGTCGCCCTCGCGGCGGCCTGCACCACTGGTACCGGAGTGGCCGGAGACCAGGACACGCCCCGCGTGTCCAAACCCCGTGGAGCCGACCGTAAGACCCGCCGCCAACGCCCCGACCGGAACACCGGCCGAGGCGGGCGGGCAGGTGGCGCAGCCCTGCCGCACCAGCGGCAGACGGAAACGGGAGACCGTCGTCAGGACACCGAAGCGCAACCCACGCTTCGGTGACACCGCCACGGACCTTCCAGACGGAAACGCCTGGAAGACTGAGAGTCACTGAGACTTGAGTAACGGAACATGTCGGTGGCGAGAAGAAGAGGAAGGAAGTTGGTCATGGCGCTGTTCAAGAAGCGGACCGTCGGGAAGCCCGGCGAGTGGTACTACTGCCTCGAACACAAGAAGGTGGAGGAGGGGCCGGAGTGTCCCGCCAAGGACCGCTTCGGGCCGTACGCCACCCGTGCGGAGGCCGAGCACGCGATGGAGACCGCCCGCGAGCGGAACCTGGAGTGGGAGAACGATCCGCGGTGGCACGACGCCTCGGCGGGCGGCAAGACCGACGATGACTGACTGACGATTGCTGATCAGGCCTCTGCCGGTGCCGTGCGCTGGTTGCGCATCTTTGTTGCGTGCTCGTTGGTGCGTACGTCGTACGTCATCAGCTTCGGCAGGCACAGAGCCAGTACCCCTACGGCCCCTGCGCACAGCAGGCCGCCCGACCAGACGGATGCCCGTACGCCCCACAGTGCGGCGAAGCCGCCCGAGCGGACCTGGCCCACGGTCGGGCCGACCGAGTACGACAGCAGTTCGATCCCGGCGAGCCTGCCGCGCAGCTCGTCCGGGATCGTCTGGTTCCACATGGCCGCGCGGAAGATCCCGCTGACCATGTCGCAGCCGCCGGCCACGGTCAGGAACAGCAGCACGAGCCATACGTTGCCGACGACGCCGGCGGCCGCGATCGCCAGGCCCCACAGGGCTGCCGAGACCACCACCATCCGGCCGTGGAAGTGGATCCGTGACGTCCAGCCGCTCGTCCCGCTCACCAGCATCGCGCCGAGCGGGACCGACGCGTACATCAGGCCCAGCGACCACTCGGCGTTCAGTTCGTCCGCGAGGAACGGCAGCACCGCCAGCGGCATCGCCAAGAACATCGCGGCCAGGTCGACGGCGTAGGTGCCGAGGAGTTCCTTGCGGCTCCACGCGTACCGGGCGCCCTCGGCGATGGCCTTCAGGGACGGTTTCGCCGCCTCGTGGGAGGCGGGGGAGGAGGCGATACGGATCATCAGTACGGCAGAGACGGCGAACGTGGCCAGGTCGGCGCCGTACGCCCAGCCCAGCCCCGCGTACGCCACCACCACGCCCGCCAGGGCCGGGCCCGCGACCCCGCCAAGGGTCCAGCGGAAGGCGTTCAGCGAGGCCGCCGCCGGCAGATGCTCATGGGCCACGATCCGGGGCCAGAGGGAGTCCAGCGCGGGCCGCTGCACGGAGAACAGGGCGGACGACAGGGCGGCGACGACGTACAGCGGCCAGATCGCGGGGTCCGGGAGGAGTGCGTTGACCAGCAGTGCCGCGCTGAGCAGGCCCTGGCCGGCCTCCGTCCACACGATCAGCTTCCGCTTGTCCCAGGCGTCCGCGAGCGCCCCGCCGTACAGGCCGAAGACCAGCAGCGGTACGAGTTCCACGGCGCCGATCGCGCCCACCGCCGCCGCCGATCCCGTCAGCTCCTTCAACTGCACCGGCAGTGCGACGAAGGTCAGGAAGCTTCCGAAGTTCGAGATCAGGCCCGACCACCACAGACGCCGGAAATCACGGGACGCCCGCCAAGGGGAGAGGTCGGGGAGCAGGGCTCTGAGGCCGGAAGGGGGGTCGGTGGCGTCGTCGTCGGTCACGGGGGCTCATCGTCGGCGAAGCCCGGGGGAGCGGCAACTGCTTTTACCAGGGGGTCGGTGGCGGTGCGGTCAACTCGTCCGCCAGCCGCGACAGTCTGTCCCGGAAACGCCGCCGCCCTCTGGGCACCGGCAACGCGTTCTCCCCGGCGGCGGCGCTGACGAGGTGCTGCACGGTGTCCAGGTCCAGCTCCGCCGCATCCGGCACGGCCAGCCTTTCGTGTGCCATGGCCGCCAACTCGCCCGCCGCTCCCAGCGCCAGCATCGTCGCCCCGGCCTGGCGTGCGTCGTGCACCCGTTCCAGCAGGGCAGGGCAGGGATCGCCCGGTGACACCACCAGCAGTGTCTCTCCGCGCCGGGCCGCCGTCAGCCGTCCCAGCCCCACCGCCAGGTGCGCCGGATCCGAGGGGCGCGCTTCATGTCGTACGAGAGTCGGCGACAGCTCCGGCGTTCCCGACCAGGCCGCCTCGTCCACCAGATGGGCGGCCAGATGCCACGGCTCGTAGCCGGGCGTGCCGACCAGCAGCAGCCCGCCCCCGTGCGACACCACCGAACCGCGCAACACCCCCGCGAAACGGCGTGTGGCCCCCAACCACTCGGTCCCGGCGAGCACTTCGCGCAGCAGCGCGACACGTACGGCATCCATGCGACGGCATCCTGCCGCAACCCGCCACTCGTGATGTGGAGTTCACCACGAATTCGCCCACCATGGGCAGACGGCGGGATCACCCGCCGCACCATCCATGAGGAGTCCGCCGATGACAGACACCAGCGTCCCCTTCCGCGCCGGCCAGGACGGCTGCGCCAGCTACCGGATCCCGGCGGTCGTCGCCACCGCCTCCGGCGCCCTCCTCGCCTTCTGCGAGGGCCGGGTCGAGTCCGCGAGCGACCACGGCCATATCGACATCGTCCTGAAACGCTCCACGGACGGCGGCCGCACCTGGAGCCCGCAGCAGACCGTCGCCCACAACGGCGCCGACCTCGCCGGCAACCCCGCCCCCGTCGTCCTCGACACCGGCCGCGTCCTGCTCGTCCATGTCCGCAACGCCGCCGGTGCCACCGAGGCCGCGATCGTGCGCGGCGAGGTCAAGGACGAGGACGGGCGCCGGGTGTGGGTGCAGCACAGTGATGACGAGGGGGTGACGTGGTCCGAGCCCAGGGAGATCACCCAGCAGGTCAAGGAGCCGGGCTGGCGCTGGTACGCCACCACGCCCGGCCACGCCCTCCAGCTGAGCACCGGCCGGGTCGTCGTCCCCGCCAACCACACCGTGCCGCCCATCGGCACCGACCTCGGCAACGAGCGCCAGTACAACGGCGGCCACTGCCTGTTGAGTGACGATTTCGGTGAGAACTGGTATCTCGGCTATGTCGACGACAGCCCGACCGACTACCTCAACGCCAACGAGACCACCGCCGCCGAACTCCCCGACGGCCGCGTCTACTTCAACACCCGCACCGACTCCCGCTCACCCGGCAACCGCGCCGACGCCCACTCCGAGGACGGCGGCCGCACCCTGGTGAAGCCGTTCCGCCCGCAGGCCGGTCTGACCGCCCCCGTCTGCGAGGCGAGCGTCCTCCAGATCCGCGACCCCGACCTGCTCCTCTACTCCGGTCCGGCCCATGGCCGCGCCCTGATGACCGTGCGCGCCTCCGTCGACGGCGGCACCACCTGGCGGCCGGTGTTCACGGTCGACGGCCTGCCGGCCGGGTACTCCGATCTCGTCCGCGTCGATGCGTCCACCGTCGGACTTCTCTATGAGACGGGCGACTTCGGCCCTTACGAGACGATCAGCTTCCGGCGTATCCCGGTGACGGAGCTCACCTGACCCTGTGGGGCCGTGGGGGCGGACGTAAAGTCGGCCCATGACCTCTACCGACAGTGCTGCAGAGAAGCCCGCGAAGGCCCCCGCCAAGGACCCCTGGGACCTGCCCGACGTCTCCGGGCTGGTCGTCGGAGTGCTCGGCGGGACCGGGCCGCAGGGCAAGGGCCTCGCCTACCGGCTCGCCCGGTCCGGCCAGAAGGTGATCATCGGTTCGCGGGCCGCCGAGCGCGCGCGGGCCGCCGCCGAGGAGCTGGGGTACGGCGTCGAGGGCGCCGACAACGCCGAGACCGCCCGCCGCAGTGACATCGTGATCGTCGCCGTGCCCTGGGAAGGGCACGGCAAGACGCTCGAATCCCTGCGGGGGGAGTTGGAGGGCAAGCTTGTCGTCGACTGCGTCAATCCGCTCGGCTTCGACAAGAAGGGCGCCTACGCGCTGAAGCCGGAGGAGGGCAGCGCCGCCGAACAGGCCGCCGCGCTGCTTCCGGGCTCGCGGGTGACCGCCGCCTTCCACCATCTTTCTGCGGTGCTGCTGGAGGACCCGGAGATCGAGGAGATCGACACCGATGTGATGGTGCTGGGGGAGGAGCGGGCCGATGTCGAGGTCGTGCAGGCGCTCGCCGGGCGTATCCCGGGCATGCGCGGCATCTTCGCCGGGCGGCTGCGCAACGCCCACCAGGTCGAGTCGCTGGTCGCGAACCTGATCTCCGTGAACCGCCGCTACAAGGCACACGCCGGGCTCCGCATCACGGACGTATGAGCCGATGGGGGACACTGGGCGTCGTAGTTCGGAGTCCGTAGACCCGTAGTCCGTAGTGTCCCCCGACAGGAGCCGACCCCCATGCGCCCCTTGCTCCCACCCGACCCGGCCCGGCGACTCGCCCTCTACTCCCTGGCCGTCTGCCTCCTCGCCGTCGCCGCGGCCGTCGTCTCCTTTGTGCAGGGCAGCTGGCTGGGTGTCGTGTGGGTGCTGCTCGCGGGGCTGTCGTCCAACATGACCTGGTACTACGTCAAGCGCGGCAAGGCCGGCCGACGGCCTGAAGTCACTGGCTGACCTGGCAGAACTCGTTCGTGCCCTGCCAGAAGCGGTACAGGTCCTGGCCGCAGTAGGTCTCGAAGTCGGTGATCCCCATGGCGGACAGGATCGAGTCCACGGCGTCGAAGAACACGCTGTTGATCGACGGCACCCACAGCAGCGCGAACACGAACAGCAGGCCGAACGGCGCGAACGGCTCCACCTGGCGCTTGACGTTGTGCGACAGCCAGGGCTCGATGACCCCGTAGCCGTCCAGGCCGGGGACCGGCAGGAAGTTCAGGATCGCGGCCGTGACCTGGAGCAGCGCCAGGAACGCGAGGGCGTAACGGAAGTCGCGCGGTACGCCGTCGAGGGCGTCGAGCCAGAAGGGCGCGGTGCAGACGGCGGCGAAGAGGACGTTCGTCAGCGGACCGGCCGCGGAGATGAGGCTGTGCCGCCAGCGGCCGCGGATGCGTCCCCGCTCGATGAAGACGGCACCGCCGGGGAGGCCGATCCCGCCCATGATCACGAACAGCACGGGCAGCACGATGCTGAGCAGGGCGTGGGTGTACTTCAGCGGGTTGAGGGTGAGATAGCCCTTCGAGCCGACCGAGATGTCGCCGCTGTGCAGGGCGGTGCGCGCGTGTGCGTACTCGTGCAGACAGAGCGAGACGATCCACGCCGCCGTCACGAACAGGAACACGGCCACGCCGGGCTGTTCGGCGAACCCGGTCCAGGTGGCCCAGCCCGTGACCGCCGTGACGGCCAGGATCCCGAGGAAGACGGGACTGATCCGCCGGTCGCTGCGGCGGGTGGTGGCGGTGGTCATCGGGCTCCCCCTGGACTCATGTGCAATGCGCTGGGACTGCCCGACGGTACCGGGCCCACGAGGAAAACGTCTCCCGATGGGTTGTGGGTTCCGTGGAAACCCTCGCCCCTCGGCTCCTCCCCGTTCATGCGCGTGTAAACCCGGAGGCAGGGACGGGGCGGCAGCAGGGACAATGGGCCCGTGCGCTATCGCATCCTCGGTACCACCCAGGCACTCCGCACCGACGGCACCACCGTTCCGGTCGGCGGTGCGCGCCTGCGTGCGCTGCTGACCGTGCTTGCGCTGCGGCCAGGGCGGACCGTGCCGGTCAGCGTGCTCGTCGACGAGGTGTGGGACGGGGAGGCGCCCGCCGACGCCACGGCTGCGGTGCAGGCGCTGGTGGGGCGGCTGCGCAGGGCGCTCGGGGCGGATGCCGTCGAGTCCGTGGCGGGCGGCTACCGGCTCGCCGCCGCGGGCGACGACATCGACCTGCACCGATTCGAGCGGCTCGTCGGCGACGGCCTGCGCGCCCTCGCCGACGACGACCCCGCCAAGGCGGCCGTGGTTCTCGACGACGCCCTCGCCCTGTGGCGCGGGCCCGCCCTCGCCGACCTCCCCGACCGCACCGCGGAGGCGGCCCGTTGCGAGACCCGGCGGCTGGACGCCCTCCGCGCCCGCCACAGCGCCGCCCTCGCCCTCGGCCAGGCCGAACAGTCCCTGCCCGAGCTGACCGCCCTGTGCGACGGCCACCCCCTGGACGAGCCTCTCCAGGCGCTGCGTCTGCGCGCCCTGCGCGACACGGGGCGGGCCGCCGAGGCGCTGGCCGCCTATGACGACGTACGACAACTGCTGGCGGACCGGCTCGGGTCCGATCCCGGGGCCGAACTGCGGGCATTGCACGGGGAGTTGCTGAACCCCGAGGAGGATGTGCGGGTCCCGGGCCGGCCGGCCGGCAATCTGCGGGCCCGTCTCACGTCCTTCGTCGGCCGGGAGGCCGACATCGATGCCATCCGCGGGGATCTCGCCGCCGCCCGGCTCGTCACGCTGCTCGGGCCCGGTGGGGCGGGCAAGACACGGCTGTCGCAGGAGGCCGCCGAGGCCGTGCGGGACGCGGCCCGGGACGGGGTGTGGCTGGCCGAGCTGGCGCCCGTCGACGACCCCGCCGCGGTACCGGAAGCCGTGCTCACCGCGGTCGGTGCCCGCGAGACCGTGCTGTACGGCGCCGGGGCGGAGGAGATACGGGCCGGTCTGGAGCGGCATGACGACCCCGTCACGCGGCTCGCCGAGCACTGCGGCCGGCGTCGGATGCTGATCGTCCTCGACAACTGCGAGCATGTCGTCGAGGCCGCCGCCCGGCTGGTGGAGCAGTTGCTGGAGCGGTGCCCGGGACTCACCGTCCTGGCCACCAGTCGTGAACCCCTCGGCGTACCGGGGGAGTTGCTGCGGCCGGTGGAGCCGCTCCCGGAGCCCGTCGCGCTGCGGCTGCTCGCGGACCGGGGTGCCGCGGCCCGGCCCGGGTTCCGGATCGAGAGCGATCCCGAGGCGGCCGCCGAGATCTGCCGGCGGCTCGACGGGCTGCCCCTCGCCATCGAGCTCGCGGCCGCCCGGCTACGGATGTTGACCCCCCGTCAGATCGTCGACCGGCTCGACGACCGCTTCCGGCTGCTCACCTCCGGCAGCCGCACCGTGCTGCCCCGTCAGCAGACCCTGCGGGCCGTCGTCGACTGGTCCTGGGATCTGCTCGACGCCGATGAACGGGACGTGCTGTGCCGGCTGTCGGTGTTCGCGGGCGGCTGCGACCTCGCCGCCGCCGAGGCGGTCTGCGGGCCGGCCGCCCTCGACGCGCTCGGCTCCCTCGTCGACAAGTCCCTTGTCGTCGCGGCTCCTTCGGAGGAGGGCGGCGAGATGCGCTACCGGCTCCTGGAGACCGTCGCCGAGTACGCGGGCGAACGGCTCGACGAGGCGGGTGACCGGGCCGCCGCCGAGCGTGCGCATCTGACGTACTTCCGCGAACTCGCCTGTACCACCGACCCGTTGCTGCGCGGCCGGGACCAGGCCGCCGCCATCGCCCGGCTGGAGCGCGAGTACGAGAACCTGCGCACCGCCCTGCGTCACGCCGTCGTCCTCCACGACGAGCAGGAAGCGCTGTGCCTGGTGTTGTCGCTGAGCTGGTACTGGCAGATCCGCGATCTGCGTATCGAGGCCCGCACCTGGTCACGCGAGGTCATGGCTCTCGGCCCCGACCCGTTCGCCGCGCCCGTGCGCACGGTCGAGCCGCTGTGGGAGCGCTGCACGGACGTGCCGCTGCCCTGGACGGGCCTGGTCCTCGACGAGGCGCGGCGCGGCGTCCATCTGATCCATCTCGCCTGCATGGACACCGAGTTGGACGCCTGGCAGACCCCCGAGGCACAGGAGAAACTGCGGGCCATCGCCACGAGCTACGAGCCCGGCCTGCCGCAGACCTGCCGCAGCCCCGGCATGCTCTGGTTCTTCGCCGTGGTGATGACCGGCGACATGCACCGGGTCCGCACGATCGGCGACGCCGCCATCCGTACCTGCCGGAGCGCGCCCGGCTACGAGTGGGAGCTGGCCAGCTGTCTCCAGATGCGCGCCAACCTCCTGGCCAACCGTTCCGACTGGGCGGGCAGCGCCGCCCGCGACGCCGATGAGTCGCTGGAGATCTACCGGCGCCTCGGCGACGCCTGGGGCACCGCGGAGGCGCTCTCCGCCCGCGCCGAGGCCCGCGAACGCGAGGGCGACCACCGCCTCGCCGTCCTCGACTTCGAGGCGGCCATCGAGCAGGCCGACCGGCTCGGCGCCCGCGGCCACACGGCCGTGCTCCGCGCCCGCCTCGGCAGCGCACTGCTGGAGGCGGGCGAGGCCGAGCGCGGCGAACGCATCCTGCGCGACGTCGTCGCCCAGCAGAACGGCTCCCACAACGAGGCCATGCCCGCCGCCCGGCTCTTCCTCGCCGGCTGGCTCGGCATGACCGACCGCGTCCCGGAGGCGCGCGAGCACGTCCGGCTGCTGCGCGAGGATTTCGCCATCGCCCATTTCGTCGTCTTCGACGCCTTCATTCTGGCGGCGGAGGCCTGGCTGGACGCGGTCGAAGGCTGCCACGAGGCAGCCCTCGACAAGATCCGGCGGGCGCTGGAGCATGCCCGGGACCCGCTGTCCGAGGCCATCGCGCCGCACATGCGCTCGGCGTATCTGACCACCGCGGCCGTCGCCCTGGCGGGCCTCGACGGCGGCCGCCGCGCCCGCGACGGCGCCCGCTGTCTCGGCGCCGCCGACGCCGCGCTGCCGCCCCGCCATGTCCCGACCCGCCTGGAGCGCACCGTGCGCGAGCGGTCCGAGCGGCCGCTCCGCGAGCTGCTCGGCGACGAGGAGTACGAGACGGCGTACGCGGAGGGCGGCGGCCTCTCCCCGGAGGAGGCCGCCGCCCTGGTGTGAGGCGGGTCAGTTCTTGGTGCGGAACTTGTGGATCGCGTACGGCGCTGCCACGGCCGTGATCGCCACCGACCAGCCCAGCGTCACCCACAGGTCGTGCGCGACCGGGCCGCCCACCATCAGTCCGCGCGCCGCGTCGGCGAGCGTGGAGAGCGGGTTGTAGTCGGTGAACGCCTGCAACCAGCCCGGCATCGACGCGGTCGGCGCGAAGATCGACGAGCCGAACTGCAACGGGAACAGCACCAGGAAGCCCATCGCCTGCACGGACTGCGCGTTCTTCAGGATCACGCCCAGGGTGAGGAACACCCACATGATCGACGAGGCGAACACCGCGGACAGCCCCACGGCCGCCAGCAGACCGGCCCAGTTGTCGATGTCGAAACCGACCAGCACGGCGACGATCATCAGCACGGTCGTCGCGAACAGCATCCGCACCAGCTCGACCGAGATCTTCGCGAACAGCACCGAGCCGCGCCCGATCGGCAGGGACCGGAAGCGGTCCATGACACCGGAGTTGAAGTCCTGGCTGAAGCCGGTGCCGACGCCCTGGGAGAGCGTCATGCTCATCATCGCGATCATGCCGGGGATCACGTACTGCACATAGCCGTCCTGGCCGCCGCCCAGGGCCTGGCCGATCGAGCCGCCGAAGACGTACACGAACAGCAGGGTGAAGACGACCGGCATCAGCAGCGCGTCGAACATCGACTCGGGGTCCTGCCGGATCCACAGCAGGTTGCGGCGGACCAGGGCCCCGGTGTGGCGCAGATGGCCGCGCAGGGGGATGCGGGCGTCGTCCTTCAGATCTGTCGGCTGGGTGGCGATATCGGAAGGGGCGGCGCGAAGCGCCTCGTTGAGGGTGGTGGTGGGAGACGGGTGGGCGCTCATACGGCGACCTCCTCGCGTGCGTCGGTGGGCGCGGCGTCCTGCGGGGCGCTCGCTCGGTGGCCGGTGAGGGAGAGGAACACCTCGTCCAGGCTGGGCAGTTCGGTGGTGATCGAGCTGATGGTGATGCCCCGGGCGATGACCGCGCCGGTCACGGCGGTGAGCTGCTCGTCGCTGAGGATCGGCACCAGGACGCTGCCGGCCTCGGTGTCGACGGTGGTGGTGGCGAGGCCGGTGATGCCCAGCTCGTCCAGGTCCTGGGCGAGCGGGCGCAGTTGCAGCGGGTCCGCCGGCTTGATCCGCAGGGTGCGGCCGCCGACCTTCGCCTTCAGCTCCTCGATCTCGCCGTTCGCGATGACCTTGCCGCGGTCCACGACCGTCAGCTCGGAGGCCAGCTGCTCGGCCTCCTCCATGTACTGGGTGGTCAGCAGGACGGTCACACCCTCCCCGACCATCCGCTTGACCTCGTCCCACACCTCGTTGCGGGTGCGCGGGTCGAGTCCGGTGGTGGGCTCGTCGAGGAACAGCACCTGCGGGCGGCCGATCATCGACGCGGCCAGGTCCAGCCGTCGCCGCATACCGCCGGAGTAGGTGTTCACCGGCCGGCGGGCGGCGTCGGTGAGCGAGAAGCGCTCCAGGAGCGCGTCGGCGCGGGCCCTGGCCTCCTTGCGCGGGAGGTCGAGCAGCCGCCCGATCATGTACAGGTTCTCCCAGCCGGGAAGCTTCTCGTCCACGGAGGCGTACTGCCCCGTGAGCCCGATCACCCGGCGCAGCTGCCGGGGCTGCCGTACGACGTCGTACCCGGCGACGGTGGCCTGGCCGGTGTCCGGCGTGATGAGGGTGGACAGGATCCGTACGAGGGTGGTCTTTCCGGCCCCGTTCGGCCCGAGCACACCCATCACGGTGCCCTCGCGCACGTCCAGGTCGACGCCGTCCAGCGCCTTGGTCTCGCCGTAGTGCTTGACCAACCCCCGCACGCTCACTGCGACTGTGGCGTTCTTGTCGATTCGCGTCATGGCAGTGACAGTGCCAGGGCCCACCGACAAACCTCCGACAAGCATCCGACAGCACCGACAACTCCCCGACAAGCACCGCAACCATCTATTGAGGAACCACGATGGCGAGCAACCAGTTCCGCGAGAGCGGCGCCGGTTTAGGCGCAAAAAGGGGCGAGCACACCACAGCCCCGCCGACGGGGGAAGATCGGCGGGGCTGCTCGGTGGTGCCGCAGTGGCTCTGTACGTCAGTGGACGGAGTGCTCCTCCAGCGGGAACGTTCCGCCGACGACGTCCTCGGCGAACGCCTTGGCGGCGTTGCCCATGACCGCACGCAGATCGGCGTACTGCTTCACGAACTTCGGCACCCGGCCGCCGGTCAGGCCCAGCATGTCGGTCCAGACGAGGACCTGTGCGTCCGTCTCCGGTCCGGCGCCGATCCCGACGGTCGGGATGTGCAGCGTCCGCGTCACCTCGGCCGCCAGCTCCGCCGGCACCAGCTCCAGCACCACCGCGAACGCACCCGCGTCCTGTACGGCCTTGGCGTCCCGCAGCAACTGGTGCGCGGCCTCCTCGCCGCGTCCCTGGACCCGGTACCCCATCGCGTTCACGGACTGCGGGGTCAGGCCGATGTGCGCCATCACCGGGATCCCGGACTCGACCAGCAGCTCGATCTGCCGGTGCGAGCGCTCGCCGCCCTCCAGCTTGACGGCCCCGACGCCGGCCTCCTTGACCAGCCGGGTCGCCGAGCGCAGCGCCTGCACCGGACCCTCCTGGTAGGAGCCGAAGGGCAGGTCGCCGACGATGAGGGCGCGTGACGTGCCCCGTACGACGGCGGCCGACAGCATGGTCATCTCGTCGAGTGTGACGGGCACGGTCGTCTCGTACCCGAGGTGGCAGTTGCCCGCCGAGTCGCCGACGAGCATGACCGGGATGCCGGCCTCGTCGAAGACGGACGCGGTCATCGCGTCGTACGCGGTGAGCATGGGCCACTTCTCACCGCGCTCCTTGGCGGTGGCGATGTCGCGAACGGTGATACGGCGAGTGCCCTTGCCCCCGTACAGCGCCTTGCTGCCGTCGGAAGGTTTCTGCTGAGCAGTGGGGGCAGCCGAAAGCTGCGTCATGGCAACGGCTCCTTACGTCATCTCGAGGCACCCTGACGGCGTCCCCGGATCACCTCCATGGTGGCACCTCGTGCCAGAGGACGGCTAGAGGACCCTCGTCACGTAAGAGGCGGACCGCACGTAAGGGCTGGGTAAAAGATTTACAATACGAGACGGTCTCGTATCGTAAAGGCCCTACGCTCGACGCCATGACTACCCCTGCCGTCCCCGGAGCTCCCCGCATATCGGAAGCCGTCCACCGGCGCCGCTGGGCGATCCTCGGCGTCCTGATGCTGAGCCTGCTGATCGTGGTGCTCGACAACTCCATCCTGAACGTCGCCATCAAGACGATCTCGACCCCCGCTCCGACCGGTCTGGGCGCCACCCAGAGCGAGCTGGAATGGGCGATCAACTCCTACACCCTGGTCTTCGCCGGACTGCTCTTCACGGCCGGCCTCCTCGGTGACCGCCTGGGCCGCAAGAAGGTCCTGCTCGGCGGGCTCGTCCTGTTCGGCATCGGATCCGCCCTCGCCGCCTTCTCCGGCACACCCGGCGAGCTGATCACCTTCCGTGCGGTGATGGGCTTCGGTGCCGCGTTCGTCATGCCGGCCACCCTCGCCGTCCTCATGCATGTCTTCGAGCGCGAGGAGCAGCCGAAGGCCATCGGCATCTGGGCGGGCGGCGTCGGTCTCGCCATCGCCATCGGCCCGATCACCGGCGGGATCCTCCTGGACCACTTCTGGTGGGGCTCGGTCTTCCTCATCAACGTGCCGATCGTGATCGTCGCGGTCGGGCTGATGGTGTGGCTGGTGCCCGACTCCCGCGACCCGAACCCGGGCCGGATCGACCCGGTCGGCGTGGTCCTGTCGGTGGTGGGCCTGGTCCTGCTCGTCTACGGCATCATCAAGGGCGGCCAGCTCGCCGACTTCGCCGACCCGCAGGTGCTGGCGACGATCGGTGCGGGCCTCGCGGTACTCGTCGGCTTCGTCGTGTTCGAGGCGCGCAGCGACCATCCGTCCATCGACGTCAAGTACTTCAAGAACAAGGTCTTCTCGGCCGCGATCGCCGCCATCGCGCTGGTCTTCTTCGCGTTGATGGGCGTGACCTTCTTCTCCGTCTTCTACACCCAGAGCGTGCGCGGCTACTCGCCGCTTCAGACCGGTCTGCTGATGCTGCCGCTGGCCGTCGCGCAGCTGATCTTCGCGCCCAGGGCCCGGCTGGTGGTCGACCGCTTCGGCAACAGGGCGACGACCACGGCCGGGATGCTGATCATCGCCGCGATGCTGGCCGCGTTCGCCACGCTGGAGGCGGACACGCCGATCTGGATCCTCGAGGTGATCTTCTTCCTGATGGGCACCGGCATGGCGCACATCATGACCCCGACCAGCGTCGTCATCATGCAGGCCCTGCCCCGCGAGAAGGCCGGCTCCGCCTCCGCGCTCAGCAACACCTTCCGCCAGGTCGGCGGCGCCCTGGGCATCGCGGTGCTGGGCTCGGTGCTGTCGACGGCCTACCGCACGGGCATCGAGGACAAGCTGGCCGCCCTCCCCGCGGGCCTGCGCCACACCGCCGGCGAGTCCATCGAGGCCACGCTCGGCGTCGCCGCGAAGCTCGGTCCGCAGGGACAGTCCCTCATCACCCCGGCCAACGACGCCTTCCTGCACGCCATGCACCTCACCGCGCTGTGCGGGGCGGGGGTCGCGCTGATCGGCGCCGTCGTGGTGGGCCTGTTCCTGCCGGGGAAGGTGACGGCACCGCAGAAGGGCGAGGAGCAGCAGGAGTTGGTGGCGGCCGAGTAAGTGCCGTGCCCGGGGGAGAATCACCTCAGGCCACAGAAGGGACGGAGCAACGTGAGCAGCCGCGGCGGGAGCCAGTACAAGCAGGAGGGCCCCGCACGGGGCCGCCCCCGCAGCGAAGCCGTGGAGCGCGCCATCGTCGAGGGCGTCGTGAAGCTTCTGGAGGAGGGCGTGCCGCTCGCGGAACTGTCCATCGAGCGCATCGCCCGCACCGCCGGTGTCGGCAAGGCCACCATCTACCGTCGCTGGAGCGGCAAGGAGGAGCTCTTCGTCGACGTCGTGCGCATGGCCGAGCCACCGGATCCGGAACTTCCCGGCACGTCGATGCGCGACGACCTCGTTGCCCTCCTCGAACAGCTGCGCAGGCGTGGGCTGATGACCCGTTCCTCCGCGCTTCTGCACAACGTCCAGGCCCAGATGAAGAGCAGCCCGAAGATCTGGGCGGCGTACGAGAACAACGTCATCGCCCCCCGCCGCAGGCTCGGCTGCGAAGTCCTGCGCCGCGGTCGGGAGAACGGTGAGCTGCGGACGGACGTCGACATCGAGGTGCTGCACGACATCATCGTCGGCCCCATGCTGGTCAGGGCCGTCATGCGCCCGGACGCCGAACTCCCCGACGGTCTCGCCGAACAGATCGTCGACACGCTGCTCGAAGGAGTACGGCCCGTCAGTTCGCCGCCCGCGTAACCCGCATGTGCGCGTTGCGTCACAGAGCGCGCTTTCCATGCCCGCGACCGGAACTGGCGCCGCCGACTTGTACGTCCTCGTGCCCGTACGGCCGTCGGAGACGGCATGAACGGAACCGAAAATCCCCTAGGGTCTGTAGGGCACGGGGGACGGACGGTGTGCACGGCAGGTAGTGAGGCGACGGTATGGCGCAGCAGGCATACGTGACGGAGACGGACAGCGACGGCTCGGGGCCCGAGTCGCGGATCTCCCGGTTCCGGCGCCTGCTCGGCCGGCTGACCGCCGGCTGGCGCGGAGATCCCCGGATCTGGCGCCGTGGCCTCGTCCTGGCCGCCCTCGCGCTGCTGCTGGCCCTGGTGATGGTGCTGCACTCGCGCATCCCGAACGCGGTCGGCAACCTCGGCAGCCTCACGGAGACGTTCCTGCCCTGGCTGGGACTGGCCATCCCGGTGCTGCTCCTGCTGGCGCTGGTACGGAAGTCGCTGACCGCGCTGATCGCGGTGCTGGTCCCGGCGATCGTGTGGCTGAACATCTTCGGCGGCCTGGTCACCGACAAGACCGGCGCCGGCGGCGACCTCACGGTGGCCACGCACAACGTCAACGCCGACAACGCCGACCCGGCCGGCACCGCCCGTGACGTGGCCGCCTCCGGCGCCGACGTGGTGGCCCTCGAGGAGCTGACCGGCGCGGCGGTGCCGACGTACGAGGACGCGCTGGAGTCGACGTACAAGTACCACTCGGTGGAGGGCACCGTCGGGCTGTGGAGCAAGTACCCGCTCACCGGCGTGCGGTCCGTCGACATCAAGCTGGGCTGGACGCGCGCCATGCGCGCCACCGTGACCACGCCCGCCGGGCAGGTCGCGGTGTACGTCGCCCATCTGCCGTCGGTGCGCGTGAAGCTGGAGGCCGGGTTCACCGCCCGGCAGCGCGACAAGAGCGCCAACGCGCTCGGTGAGGCCATCGCCGACGAGAAGCTGACGAAGGTCGTGCTGCTCGGCGACCTCAACGGCACGATGAACGACCGTGCGCTGAACGCCGTCACCGCGCAGATGCGCTCCACGCAGGGCGCGGCGGGCAGCGGGTTCGGGTTCAGCTGGCCGGCGTCGTTCCCGATGGCGCGGATCGACCAGATCATGGTGAAGGGCGTCGAGCCGATGAGCTCGTGGACGCTGCCGGAGACGGGGAGCGACCATCTGCCGGTGGCGGCGCGTGTGAAGGTCGACACAGACTCTTCCTGAAAGGCCCTGTCAGCGCGGTTTCGGTGGATCGCGGCAACCGTGGCTTAACCTCGCGGAATACTGGCCCTGAGAGGCTTTGTTCCGTACATGAACTTAATATGTACGGAACTCCGCTCCTCTTGAAAGGCTCAGGCACCTCATGCCCCTGGCCCTGCTTGCCCTCGCCGTGGGCGCCTTCGGCATCGGCACCACCGAGTTCGTGATGATGGGCCTGCTGCCCGACGTCGCGGACGACCTGAACATCTCGATCCCCAGCGCCGGCCACCTGGTCTCGGCGTACGCGCTCGGCGTCGTCATCGGCGCCCCGCTGCTCGCCGCCGTCACCGCGCGCATGTCCCGGCGCACGGTGCTGATCGGGCTGATGACCCTGTTCGTGGCGGGCAACGCGCTCTCCGCCTTCGCCCCCGACTACCACTGGCTGCTCGCCGCCCGCTTCCTCAGCGGGCTGCCGCACGGCGCCTTCTTCGGCGTCGGCGCGGTCGTGGCGACCGGCCTCGCGGCGCCCGAGCGCAAGGCGCGCGCGGTGTCGCTGATGTTCCTCGGCCTGACCGTCGCCAACATCGCGGGCGTGCCCGTGGCCACGCTGATGGGCCAGTCCCTGGGCTGGCGGTCCACGTTCCTCGGCGTCAGCGTGATCGGCATCGCGGCCATCGTGTCCCTGGCGCTCCTCGTCCCCCGCGACGGCACGCACGCCCCCTCCGCCGGTCTGCGCGGCGAACTGGCGGCGCTGAAGTCGCTGCCCGTGTGGCTCGCCCTCGGCACCACCGTCGCCGGCTTCGGCGCGCTGTTCGCCGCGTACAGCTACATCACGCCGATGCTCACCGACTCCGCCGGGTACGCCGACTCCAGCGTGACCCTGCTGCTGGCGCTGTTCGGCGTCGGCGCGACCGCCGGCAATCTGCTCGGCGGGCGGCTGGCGGACCGCTCGATGCGGGGCACGCTGTTCGGCGGCCTGATCTCGCTGGCGGCGGTCCTGGCCCTCTTCCCGGCCCTGATGGGCACGGCGTGGAGCGCGCCCCTCGGCGTCGTCCTGCTCGGCACGGCGGCCTTCGTCACCAGCTCCCCGCTCCTGCTGATGGTCATGGAGAAGGCGTCCTCGGCCCCGTCGCTGGCGTCCTCCGCCAACCAGGCGGCCTTCAACCTGGCGAACGCCGGCGGCGCATGGATCGGCGGCCTGGCCCTCGCCGCGGGCTTCGGAGTCACCTCGCCGGCACTCGCGGGCGCGGCACTGGCGGTGCTCGGGCTGGCGGTGGCGGGTGCGGCATACGTCGTCGACCGGCGCCGGGAGCCGCAGGCCGGGCGGGAACGGCTGGTCGCGGGGCATGTGCCGGAGCGGTCGGAGACGGTGCACTTCTGATCGGCACGGACCTTGCCGTAAAGCGCCGGACGGGCAGTCACTGCCCGTCCGGCGCTTTGGTGTGTGGCCTCTGGATCAGCGACAACCCCGTGACCTGTACGTTTTCGAGCTGATCAGAGACTTACGAGGCCAACCGCGCGGGCGCGTCGTGGTCGGTGTCGGTCGGTTCAACGTCACCTTCGGGCCGGCTGATCTCGGCCCACACCGCGTCGAGGGAGAGGCCGAGGACGTCGGCGATCGCCGCGATGGTCGGGAAGGCGGGGGTGGCCACGCGGCCCGACTCGATCTTCCGGAGGGTCTCCGGTGAGACATGTGCGTCGAGCGCGATACGGAGCATCGAGCGCTCCCCCCTGGCCCGACGGAGAAGGGCGCCGAGACGCTGTCCGCGTTCGACCTCTGCGGGAGTGAGCGGCAACCTGACCATGACTCCGATTCTAGTACCGGTATAGTTTGGCCGGGATAGTTATTGGTTGCACAAGAAGGACGCCGCATGATCGAGATCCTGAACCCCACCCTGCTGGCCCGGGCGAAAGACACGGGCGCCCTGGTCGCCGAGATCCTTCAGACGCTGAAGAGCCGTAGTGCGATCGGCACGAACCTTCTCGACATCGACCGGTGGGCCAAGGCCATGATCGTCGAGGCCGGCGCGCAGTCCTGCTACGTCGACTACGAACCGTCCTTCGGACGCGGCCCGTTCGGCCACTACATCTGCACCGCCGTCAACGACGCCGTGCTCCACGGGCGGCCCCACGACCACACGCTTGCCGACGGCGACCTGCTGACCCTCGACCTCGCCGTCTCCAGGGGCGGAGTCGCCGCGGACGCCGCCATCAGCTTCATCGTGGGCGGCGCGCAGCCCCCGGAGAGCGTCGCGATGATCAGTGCCACCGAACGCGCCCTGGCCGCGGGGATCGCCGCCGCCGGGCCCGGAGCCCGCATCGGCGACATCTCCCACGCCATCGGCACGGTCCTCAGTGAGGCGGGGTACCCGATCAACACCGAGTTTGGCGGGCATGGCATCGGATCGACGATGCACCAGGACCCGCACGTTGCGAACACCGGACGACCCGGCCGCGGATACAAACTGCGCCCCGGTCTGCTGCTGGCACTGGAGCCGTGGGTCATGGCGGACACCGCTGACATCGTCACCGACACCGACGGGTGGACCCTCCGAAGCGCGACCGGCTGCCGGACGGCACACAGCGAGCACACGATCGCCATCACCGACGACGGAGCCGAGATCCTCACGCTGCCGAAGAGGGCACAGCCGTGAGGTCGGAGTCCTCGTGCCGACCACTCCGCCCGTCGACGAGTTCACGCACGATGTCGAGGTGGCCGTTGTGTTCAGGTCGTGCTCGGACACCAGGCGACGGTAGCGGGCGCTCTGCTCCTCGTACTCGGCGAGAAGCCGGGGCAACGGGATGTCGACCGCTGTCCGCATCTCAGGATCGGGATCATCGTCGGTCGCCTCGGTGAGCGGACCCGCGAGTTCCTCGCCCAGAAACATCACTTGGAACCAGCGGTACTCGACCCAGCGCAGATGACTGATCAGCCCGCACAACGTCATCAGCGGCGAAGTTGCGCACGCTCGTCCCACGTGGGAGGCGTGTCGGTTCGTTGAGTCATCGCGAGGAGTTTCCCGTCCCTCGGAACGGGTGTCGCCCCAATTGATCGGAAGAACCGTCACGTACCACAGCACCGGCTGCGCTCGGGGGAGAGCCCGGCAGGACTGACGAACTGTGGGCCGACGGATCCACGACCGCCGGCCCCCTCAGCTGCTTCACCGGGCATACCCCTCTGACCTGCGCCTACAGCACCGGCAGAGACTTCCGCAGCTCGAACGCCGTCACCTCGGAGCGGTACTCCTCCCACTCCTGGCGCTTGTTGCGGATGAAGAAGTCGAAGACGTGCTCGCCCAGCGTCTCGGCGACCAGGTCGCTGCGCTCCATCAGGGACAGGGCCTCGCCGAGGTTCTGCGGCAGCGGCTCGATGCCCATCGCGCGGCGCTCGGCGTCGGAGAGGGCCCAGACGTCGTCCTCGGCGCCCGGCGGGAGTTCGTAGCCCTCCTCGATGCCCTTGAGGCCGGCGGCGAGCAGGACGGCGTACGCCAGGTAGGGGTTCGCGCCGGTGTCGAGCGAGCGGACCTCGACCCGCGCCGAGCCCGTCTTGCCGGGCTTGTACATCGGGACGCGGACCAGGGCCGAGCGGTTGTTGTGACCCCAGCAGATGTAGGAGGGGGCCTCGCCGCCGGCGCCGGCGGTGCGCTCGGAACCGCCCCAGATGCGCTTGTACGAGTTCACCCACTGGTTGGTCACCGCGGCGATCTCCGCGGCGTGCTTGAGCAGGCCCGCGATGAAGGAGCGGCCGACCTTGGAGAGCTGGTACTCGGAGCCGGACTCGTAGAACGCGTTGCGGTCGCCCTCGAAGAGGGAGAGGTGGGTGTGCATGCCCGAGCCGGGGTGCTCGGAGAACGGCTTCGGCATGAAGGTCGCCTGGACCCCCTGCTCCAGCGCCACCTGCTTCATGACCAGGCGGAACGTCATGATGTTGTCGGCCGTGGAGAGCGCGTCCGCGTAGCGCAGGTCGATCTCCTGCTGGCCCGGGGCGCCCTCGTGGTGCGAGAACTCGACCGAGATGCCCATCGACTCCAGCATCGTGATCGCCTGCCGGCGGAAGTCCTGGCCGACGTGGGTGGGCGTGTGGTCGAAGTAGCCCGAGTTGTCGGCGGGGGTCGGCCGCGAGCCGTCCAGCGGCTTGTCCTTCAGCAGGAAGAACTCGATCTCCGGGTGCGTGTAGAACGTGAAGCCCAGGTCGGAGGTCTTGGACAGGGCGCGCTTGAGGACATACCTCGGGTCGGCGAAGGACGGGGAGCCGTCCGGCATGAGGATGTCGCAGAACATTCGGGCCGTACCCGGGGCCTCGGCGCGCCACGGCAGGACCTGGAAGGTCGACGGGTCCGGCTTTGCGATCATGTCGGACTCGTACACCCGGGCGAAGCCCTCGATCGCGGAGCCGTCGAACCCGATGCCCTCGTCGAAGGCCTGCTCCAGCTCGGCCGGGGCCACCGCGACGGACTTGAGGAAGCCCAGCACGTCCGTGAACCACAGGCGTACGAAACGGATGTCGCGCTCCTCCAATGTACGGAGCACGAACTCCTGCTGCTTGTCCATCTTCCGCTTCCCCATCCTTGCTGGTCAGGCCGCCTGTCCTCTGCACCGTGGGAGGCGGTCGGGCACCTGAGCATCACACCACAACACCATTTCATGCGCGTTGCCGACCATGATCGCCCCGCCGACCTCGGCGTGAACGCCTCCGAACCGGGAGGTGTACTGCTCAGTGCCCATACTGCCTGCTCGCACCGACATCCGTAATGGCCGACCCCGAAGGTCGCTCATGGCCGACCCCGAAGAGGGGTTGCTATCCGGTCTTTCCTGTGACCTCTCTACGAGAGGTCACCCCTCCCCCATTACGATCAGCTGACCCGACCGTCCCTTTCCGTAGAAGGACACACCCCATGGGCTCCGCCAAGAAGAGCAACTCCGCTGAGCGCAAGGCACGAATAGAGGAGATGCGGCGCGCCGAGCGTGCCCGCGAGCGCCGCAATCGCATCCTCACCATCGTGGCCAGCGCGGTGATCGTCGCCGGTCTCGTCGTCGGCGGAGTCGTGCTCGTGCAGTCGCAGTCCGACGACGACGGCGCGGCGGCGAGCGACTCCAGCACCGGGAAGTTCGTCACGGGCGCGGACGGCGTGAAGACCTGGGACGGCAAGCTGACCCAGACCCACGTCACCAAGACCGTGAAGTACCCGGTGGAGCCCCCGGTCGGCGGCGACCACAACCAGGTGTGGATGAACTGCAACGGCGACGTCTACACCGACGAGATCAACAACATGAACGCCGTGCACTCGCTGGAGCACGGCGCGGTCTGGGTGACGTACACCAGCAAGGCGGCCAAGAAGGACGTGGACGCGCTGGCGGCGAAGGTGAAGCAGACGCCGTACTCCCTGATGAGCCCGGACGAGAAGCAGAAGGACCCGATCATGCTCACGGCATGGGGCCATCAGCGCACGGTGACGAGCGCGGACGACCCGAACGTCGCCAAGTTCTTCGAGAAGTACGTCCAGGGTGAGCAGACGCCCGAGCCGGGCGCCGCCTGCACGGGTGGGCTGGCGAAGTGAAAAGGGCGCAGGCCGGCTGGATCGCGGGGACCGCGGCTGCGGTGCTGGTCGCCGCGGGCGCGATCACCTATGCGGTCGCCGGGGACGGCAACTCCGGTGTCGAGCCGCCGGCCGCCGACTCCGCGGACGCGGGGTTCGCGCGGGACATGGCCGTACATCATCAGCAGGCCGTGGAGATGTCGTACATCGTGCGCGACCGCACCGACGACACGGAGGTACGGCGGCTCGCGTACGACATCGCGCAGACGCAGGCCAACCAGCGCGGCATGCTGCTGGGCTGGCTGACCCTGTGGGCGTTGCCGAAGGTGTCGGCGGACGCGCCGATGACCTGGATGGACATGGGCGGCATGGCCTCCGGCGAGGACGGTGCGCTGATGCCGGGCATGGCGACCAACTCCGAGCTGGAGAAGCTGGGGAAGCTCAACGGCAAGCAGGCCGAGATCTTCTATCTCCAGTTGATGACGGACCATCACAAGGGCGGTATCCACATGGCCGAGGGGTGTGTGGAGCGCTGCTCGGTCGGGGTGGAGAAGGATCTCGCGCAGGGCATGGTCAACGCGCAGGAGTCGGAGATCCAGCTGATGGCGGATCTGCTCAAGGAGCGGGGCGCGAAGGCGCGTTGATCTACTGAGAGACCTCCTGAGAGACCTCCTGAGAGAGCTCCTGAGGGAGCTCCAGAGAGATCTCCCCAGTGGGGACGTATGCCTCAAATCCCCTGTGTATACGGTTCCTTGGGGGCTTCTTGGGTTACCCATTCCCCCCGGATTTCCCTGACATGAACGGTTCATCGCGAGAGTGGCCACCGTCGAGTGATCACTCGCGACGAACCGCATCCAGGGGGTTCCATGAGATCCAACCGCGCCAAGGCGCGCGCCGTGGCGGGCATGGCGGCGACACTGCCGATGCTCGTCGGGGCGCTGGCCTTCGGCATACCCGCGGCGCACGCCGCGGACAACCCGGGCCGGGACCTGCTCGCGGGCACCAAGCCCGCGTGGGCCACGACCAAGGCCGACCAGGGGGCCGCGTCGGACAGTTCCACGGTCTCCGCCCGGGTCTATCTCGCCGGCCGGGACGCCACCGGTCTGGCCGCGTACGCCAAGGCCGTGTCGGACCCGGACTCGGCCTCGTACGGCAAGTACCTGAGCGCCGATCGGGCGCAGGCCCGCTTCGGTGCGACCGCGGCCCAGGTCGCCGCCGTCAAGGCGTGGCTGAAGTCCGCGGGGCTCGCGGTCACCGGTGTCACGCAGCACTACGTCTCCGTGACCGGTGACGTGGCCGCCGCCGAGAAGGCGTTCGGCACCCAGCTGCACAAGTACACCAAGGGCGCGAAGACCTACCGCGCGCCCGCGAAGGCCGCGTCCGCGCCGGACAGCCTCAACGGCGCCGTCCTGACCGTCACCGGCCTGGACAACGCCCCGCACCGGGCGAGCCACGACGACCAGTTGCCCGGGCCGTCCACCGTGTTCAAGAACGCGGGGCCGTTCTCCTCGTACTACGGCTCCAAGGTCGCGACCACGCTGCCGGACGCGTACGGCACGAAGATCCCGTACGCCGTCAAGGGCTACACGGGCAAGCAGCTGCGCGCCGCGTACGGCGCGGGCAAGCACACGGGCAAGGGGGTGCGGGTCGCCATCACCGACGCGTACGCCTCGCCGACGATCGCCTACGACGCGGCCACCTACGCGGCGAAGCACGGCGACGCCGCCTGGAAGACCGGCCAGTTGAGCCAGGTGCTGCCCAAGAACTACACGCACACCGGCGCCGACGAGTGCGACGCCGCCGGCTGGTACGGCGAGGAGACCCTCGACGTCGAGGCCGTGCACGCGGTGGCGCCGGACGCGCACGTCACGTACGTGGGTGGCGCGTCCTGCATGGACGACGATCTGCTCGACTCGCTCAGCACGATCGTCGACAACCACCTGGCCGACATCGTCTCCAACTCCTGGGGCGACATCGAGGCCAACCAGACGCCGGATCTCGCGGCCGCCTACGACCAGGTGTTCCAGTTCGGCGCGGTCGAGGGCATCGGCTTCTACTTCTCCTCCGGCGACAGCGGCGACGAGGTCGCCCACACCGGTACGAAGCAGGTCGACACCCCGGCCAACTCGGCGTGGGTGACGGCTGTCGGCGGTACGTCGCTGGCGGTCGGCAAGGGCGACAAGTACCAGTGGGAGACCGGCTGGGGCACCCAGAAGGCGCTGCTGTCGGACGACGGCAAGAGCTGGGTCGACTTCCCGGGCGCGTACACCTCGGGCGCGGGCGGCGGCACCAGCAGGACGGTCGCCGAGCCCTTCTACCAGAAGGGTGTCGTCCCGAACGCGCTCGCCCGGGCCAACAGCGCCTCCGGCAACCGCGTCGTCCCGGACATCTCGGCCATCGCCGACCCGAACACCGGGTTCCTCGTCGGTCAGACGCAGACCTTCCCCGACGGCTCGCCGCAGTACGGCGAGTACCGGATCGGCGGCACCTCGCTCGCCGCGCCGGTGATCGCGGCGGTGCAGGCGCTGGCACAGGAGGCGCGCGGCGGGAAGGCGATCGGTTTCGCCAACCCGGCCATCTACGCCCGGTACGGCTCGAAGACGTACCACGACGTCACCGACGACCCCACGGGCTCCGGACTCGCCGTGGCCCGCGTCGACTTCGTCAACGGCTATGACGCGAGCGGTGGCCTGGCCACGTCCGTGCGCACCCTCGGCGACGACAGCTCGCTGAAGGCGGTCAAGGGGTACGACGACGTGACGGGCGTGGGTTCGCCCGCGCGGGGATACGTGGAGTCGTACTGACGCCGAGGTGATCGGCCCAGGTGATGCCGTACGCCCGCTCCCGGTTCCCGGGGGCGGGCGTACCCGTATACCCGGTGGGGGTAAGGTGCCTCGTATGACCGGGACGAGGAGAGGGACGTACGGGCGGCTGCTGCTGTTCGCCGTGCTGCTCCTCGGGGTCGTGACGATGCACACGGTGGGGCATCCGACGGAGCACTCCGTGGTCCACTCGCCGGCCGCCATGCACCAGACCCCCATGCCTCAGACGGATTCGGCGCACGACGAGACGCCTCCCATGAGCGGCATGGATCCGGCGTCCGTGTGTCTGGCGGTGCTGGGCGCCTTCGCGTTCGTATGGCTGCTGTCGGCGGCCCTCGGTGGGGGCCTTCGGTCGGCCGTCCGCCCGGTCGTGCCGGTCCGGCTGCTGTACGCCCTCCGGCCGAACCCGCCCCCGCCCCGTCTTCTCCTCGCCCACCTGTCGGTGCTGCGCATCTAGGCCTGCGCACCGGCTGCTTCGGGCTGCTCGCGCGTAGGTGGGAACCTCCGCGCCGTGAGCGGTGTACCAGAAGCAGCAGATGCGTCCAGGCCAACCACCAGCACCACAGGACGAGGTGTCAATCAGTCATGCGTATGCACACGCGCCGCTCCGTACTCGGCGCATCGATCGCCGTCGCCGGGACGGGCCTCCTGGCCGCCTGCTCAGGATCAGGATCAGATTCAGCGTCGGGTCATTCGGGACACGGCGGGGGTGAAGCCCCCGAGGGCTATGTCGACCCGGCCGGCAAGGAAGTCGCCGCCGCCGAGAAGAAGCGCGGCTCCGGGGGCAGCGTCCGCGAGCTGCGGCTCACCGCCGCCCCGACCCCGCTCGACCTCGGCGACCGTACGGTCACGTCCTGGGCGTACGGCGGAGAGCTCCCCGGCAAGGAGGTGCGCGTCACCGCCGGCGACACCCTCGCGCTCACCCTGGCGAACCACCTCCCGGCCGCCACGTCCCTGCACTGGCACGGCCTCGCCCTGCGCAATGACATGGACGGCGTTCCCGGCCTCACGCAGCGCGCGATCAAACCGGGCGCGGACTTCACCTACCGCTTCGCGGTGCCGCACGCGGGCACGTACTGGTTCCATCCCCACTCCGGCACCCAGCAGGACCGCGGCCTGTATGCCCCACTGATCGTCGAGGACCCCAAGGAACCCCTGTCGTACGACACGGAGTGGGTGGTCGTCCTGGACGACTGGGTCGACGGAGTGGACGGATCGACGCCGGACGCCGTGTTCAAGGAGCTGAGCGGCGGTATGGGCGACATGGACGGCACAGGCGACATGGACGGCATGGAGGACTCGGGCCAGGGCATGGAGCACTCGGGGCACGGCATGGACGGCATGGACGACAAGGCAGCGGGTTCCCCGTCCCCATCCCCTTCCCCGTCCGGTCCCTCCCGCATGCTCATGGGCGCCGAGAGCGACCTGCTGGGCGGTGACGCGGGCGACGTCGCGTATCCGTACTACCTGGTCAACGGGCGTACGGCCGCGGCGCCTTCGGTCTTCCGCGCCCGCCCCGGGGACCGGATCAGGATCCGGTTCATCAACGCCGGCGGGGACACCGCCTTCCGCGTCGCCCTCGGCGGCCACGAGATGACGGTGACGCACACGGACGGCTTCCCGGTCCGGCCGGCACGCACGGACGCGCTGCTGCTCGGCATGGGCGAGCGGTACGACGTGCTGGTGACCGCCGGGGACGGCGTCTTCCCCCTGACGGCGCTGGCGGAGGGCAAGGGCCAGTCCGCGCGGGCACTGCTGCGGACCGCGGGAGGTACGGCGCCCGCTGCCTCCGCCCGCCCGAAGGAGCTGGACGGGAAGCTGCTGACCGCGGACCGGCTGCGGGCGGACGATTCCGTGGCGCTCCCGCAGAAGGAGCCGGACCGGACTCTGCGGCTCCGGCTCACGGGCGGTATGGCGAAGTACGACTGGGCTTTCGACAAGAAGCCGTACAGCGCCAAGCAGCGCCACCCCGTGCAGGCCGGTGAGCGGGTTCGGCTGGAGTTCTCGAACTCGACGACGATGTGGCACCCGATCCATCTGCACGGCCACACCTTCTCGCTGGCCAATGTGGAGGGCGGCCCACGCAAGGACACGGCGGTCGTCCTGCCGAACGGCACGCTCACCGTCGACTTCGACGCCGACAATCCAGGGCTGTGGATGATCCACTGCCACAACGTCTATCACTCGGAGGCAGGGATGATGACCGTCCTGGGCTATCGCAGCCGATGAGGCCGTAGGGGCCGGCGTGGGGTGCCCCACACCCCACGCCACCCCATCGCGTCGCTCTGACGATTACACTGGTCGCGTGCCTCAACTTCGCCTCGCTCTGAACCAGATCGACTCACGCGTCGGTGACCTCGCCGGGAACACCGAGACGATCGTCCGCTGGACCCGGCACTCCGCCGAGCAGGGAGCGCATCTGGTGGCGTTCCCGGAGATGGTGCTGACCGGCTATCCCGTCGAGGACCTGGCCCTGCGGTCGTCCTTCGTCGAGGCCTCCCGCGCCGCCCTGCGGGGCCTGGCCGCGCGCCTCGCCGACGAGGGCTTCGGGGAGCTGCCGGTGATCGTCGGCTATCTCGACCGTACGGAGGCCGCCCAGCCGAAGTTCGGCCAGCCGGCCGGCGCCCCGCGGAATGCGGGGGCGGTGCTGCACCGCGGCGAGGTCGTGCTGACCTACGCCAAGCACCATCTCCCCAACTACGGCGTCTTCGACGAGTTCCGCTATTTCGTGCCCGGCGACACGATGCCGGTCGTGCGGGTGCACGGAGTGGATGTGGCCCTCGCCATCTGCGAGGACCTCTGGCAGGACGGCGGCCGGGTGCCGGCGGCGCGTTCGGCCGAGGCGGGCCTCCTGCTCTCGATCAACGCCTCCCCGTACGAGCGCGACAAGGACGACACCCGCCTGGAGCTGGTCCGCAAGCGGGCCCAGGAGGCGGGCTGCACGACGGCGTACCTGGCCATGATGGGCGGGCAGGACGAGCTGGTCTTCGACGGCGACTCGATCGTCGTCGACCGCGACGGCGAGGTGGTCGCGCGGGCGCCGCAGTTCGCGGAGGGCTGTGTGGTCCTGGACCTGGACCTGCCTGCCGCGTCGCGGAACGCGCCCACCGGCACCGTGGACGACGGTCTGCGCATCGATCGGCTGGTGCTGTCCGAGGAGCCCCTCGCCCCGTACGAGCCGGAGCTCTCCGGCGGCTACGCGGACCGGCTCGACGACGAGGAGGAGGTGTACTCCGCGCTGGTGGTGGGCCTGCGGGCCTACGTCGCCAAGAACGGCTTCAGGTCCGTCCTGATCGGCCTGTCCGGCGGCATCGACTCGGCGCTGGTGGCGGCGATCGCATGCGACGCGCTGGGCGCGGAGAACGTGTACGGCGTCTCGATGCCGTCCAAGTACTCGTCCGACCACTCCAAGGGCGACGCGGCCGAGCTGGCCCGGCGGACGGGGCTGAACTTCCGTACCGTGCCGATCGAGCCGATGTTCGACGCCTACATGGGGTCGCTGGGTCTGTCGGGCCTGGCCGAGGAGAACCTCCAGTCCCGGCTGCGCGGCACCATGCTGATGGCGATCTCCAACCAGGAGGGCCACATCGTGCTGGCGCCCGGCAACAAGTCGGAGCTGGCGGTGGGGTATTCGACGCTGTACGGCGACTCGGTGGGCGCGTACGGCCCCATCAAGGACGTCTACAAGACGTCGATCTTCCGTCTCGCCGAGTGGCGCAACCGTGCGGCGGGCGAGCGGGGCCAGACCCCGCCGATCCCCGAGAACTCGATCACCAAGCCGCCGAGCGCGGAGCTGCGGCCCGGTCAGGTCGACACCGACTCCCTGCCGGACTACCCCGTACTGGACGCGATCCTCGAGCGCTACGTCGACCGCGACGAGGGCGCCGACACGATCGTCGCGGCCGGTTTCGACCCCGCGCTGGTCACCAGGACGCTCCGCATGGTCGACACCGCCGAGTACAAGCGGCGGCAGTACCCGCCGGGCACGAAGATCTCCCCGAAGGGCTTCGGGAAGGACCGGCGGCTGCCGATCACGAACGGGTGGCGCGAGACGGCGTAGCCGGGCCGGACGTAGACGTGCCGAAGGTCGGCGTCAGCTCGGCGTGAGCCGGGCGACGTACTCGGCGAAGAGCTCGACGCCGACCTTCGCGCCGTTCGTCCAGGCGACCGGCACAACGGTGAGGCCCTCCCGATCCGCGCGAGCGATTCTCGACTGGGCCGCGGCATAGTCTGCCGCGGACGTTACTCAGTGTGAGGGAGGAGTGGCAATGAAGCTCCGATCGCTCAAGATCCTTCTCGTGGCAGCACTGGCCGCACCGTTCACGGCAACCATGTCGACACCGGCGCAGGCAGCCATCGAGGACTGCCCGCCGCTCAATGCGTTCTGCGTGTGGGAGAACCAGGATTTCACCGGCCCCATGCACCGGCTCCAGGACGACGGATGCCATTCCGCGTCCGAATACGGACTTGCCGCCATCGGTTCGGCGAGAGCCGGACTTGGCGTCATGCGCTTGTTCGTCTACTCGGGCGAGAACTGCACAGGCGAGGAAACCCACGTCCGCCCTGAGGGAGCCGTACTCGACCCACCGGCAAAGAGCCTCATGTGGTGGTCGATATGACCGGCAGCCCCGCGCCCCTGGACGGGCGCGGAAACTGCTCGCCTGTTTTTTAGCGTGCTTATCGTGCCGCCAGTTCGGCCAGCAGCTCGTGCAGCGGCTTCGTCGCCCGCTGGCGGTACTCCTGGATCGACCAGCCGTTGCCGTCCGGGTCCTTGAAGTACATGAACGTCGCGCCGTCGTCGGGGGAGTACTGGATCGGCTCGGAGACCTCCAGCCCTCGTTCGACCAGCTCGGCGTGTGCCGCCTTGATGTCGGCCACGCAGAGCTGGAGGCCCTGGTAGGAGCCGGGTGCGGGCTTGGTCTCGCTCTGGATCAGCTCCCAGACGCTGTCGCCGAGGGCGATCGAACAGCCGGAGCCCGGCGGGGTGAGCTGGACGATGCGCATGCCGGGCATGACTTCCTGGTCGATGTCGACATGGAAGCCGACCTTGTCGCGGTAGAAGTCGCGGGCGCGGTCGATGTCGGTCACGGGCAGAGGGATCACTTCGAGCGTGAAGTCCACGGCTACGCCTCCTGGTCTCCGCCGAACCGCCAGCGGGTCTGGCTGAACGGCTCCCCCTTACCGAAGCCGAAAACTGTGACCGGCGCCACCGAAAAGACATAGGCGTGACCCGCGCCGTGATGGAAGCAGTCGTTCCGCACTTCGTAGTGCCAGAAGGGGCCGTACTTCGCCTCCCAGAGCGCCGCCAGTTCGCGCAGCTCCGCCTCGTCCGTCACGCGCCGGGCCACGCCCTCGACCACGAGGTCGTACCCCTTGTCCCAGGTGTTCGTGCCCGTCGTCAGGACGACGTGCGGGTTCTCGGCCAGGTTGCGGGCCTTGCGCTCCTCGGGGCCGGTGCAGAAGTGCAGGGCTTCGTGCACCCAGACCGTGGGCAGCGGGGTGACGTGCGGGCGCCCGTCGGGTCGTACGGTCGAGATCCAGGACAGCTCGGCCTCGGCGAGCCGCTTCTCGGCCTCCGGCCAGGGGGTCGCGGTCGCCGTTTCCTCGCTGTAGCGGGTGTCGAGCCGGGTCTGCGGGTTGTTGTCGGTCATGAGCTGCCTCCAGCCGCCGGATGTCCCTTCGACAGGGCAGACTGCGCACGCCCCCCGAAGTCATCGGAAGCCATCGGCTCACGGGGCTTGCGCAGTCATCGGCTCACAGGGTTTCCGCCTCCGGGAACACCCGGGCGACGGCTGCCGTACGGCTGGAGACGCCGAGGCGGGCGAAGGCGTTTTCCAGGTGCTTGCGGACGGTGCTGGGCGAGACGACGAGCTGTTCGGCGATCTGCGGGGTGGTGAGGCCGAGGGCCACGCAGCGCAGGACGTCCAGTTCCCGGTGGGTCAGCCGTACGGAGGGGCGAGTGCGGCGGGCGGCGTCCTGGTAGATCCCGTACAGGTGCGGGGCCATCAGCCGGAGCGTGGTCATCTCGTGGTCGGTGAACGGTTTGCCCTCCTCGCGCAGGAACTGGAAGACGCGGGTGCGGTTCGGCGCGGTGGGCAGGGCGACGGCCGCGATGACCTTGAAGGGACGCAGATGCTCGGTGTAGATCGGCAGGTTCATCAGCTCGCGCAGTGACATGTAGTCGGTCAGCTGTGTGGCCTCGGGCGCACTGTGCGGCCCGGCGACCCACAGGCACTGAAGATGCTGGTGCCGCCATCGCCAGTAGCCGTCCAGCGTGCCGTCCTCGCCGCCGATGTTCGACCAGTTGTCGTACGGCGTCTCCTGCTCGTTGACATGGATCCGGGTCGGGACGTCCAGTTCGGAGAAGCACGCGCAGTCGCAGGGGACCAGGCGCTGCATGCCGAGCAGCAGGGACTTCGGCGGCACCGCGTCGGAGGGGTCCTCGCGGGCCTCTTCCAGGACGTCCGCCATACGCCGCAGATGGACCTCGGCCGTCGTACGCGCTGCTGCCATGGCGGCCTCCCGGGGCCGGTTCTCGCCTTCTGCGAAGGTACGCCCCGTGCGGGCCCGGGGCGCCCGGGATTCGTCAAATGACGAATGGGCTACGGCCGTTGCGGGGTGCACCGTCGACACAGGCGGCCGGACCGGCTGCCGGGAGAGACGGAGGCAGCCCATGCGTACCCACCTTCGACCCGCGGCCCTGGTCGCGGGCGCCGTCCCGCTGGTCGCCGCCCTGCTGGTCACCGGGTGCGACGCGCCGTCCACCGCGACCGCCTCGGTGCCGGACGAGGCCTTCTCCGGGGCCGGGTTCACACTCGGCCCCCGGGGCGGCATCGAACTCTCCGGCGCCTCCCGCGAGGCGGTCACGCCGGCCGGGTCCTACCCCGTCACCGCGGGCCGCGCCCACACCTTCGCCCGTCCCGACGACAAGCTCCTCGTCGTCCTGCGCCACTGGCCGCAGGAGCGTGCCGCACGCGGCGCCGCACACCGGATGCCACCCCTGGACGAGCCCGCCGTCGAGACCGCATTCCTCGTCGACACCGCGAACTGGGCACTGGCCGAACTGGACGGGCACCCGCTCCAATGGCTGCGCCGCGCCACGATCCGCGTCGACACCACCAGCGCCACCGTCGGCGACCTCACCCACCTCACCCTGTCCGGACCGAACGGGGGTCGGCCCGGACAGCCGGTGAAGCCACCGAACGACCCCGCATGTGCGGGACTCGACCCCTCGGTGAACCGACGCGTCGTCCTACCCGACGTCAAGCCCGGCACCGCCGTCACACAGGTCCTGACGCACCTGCGCAGGCAGTGCCTGAACATCCAGTACGCCTCCCGACCCGACAGCGGCGCACGACCGGGCACCGTCCACAGCATCGTGGTTCCGGTCGCCGGGCAGTCGGCCCCGGTGACGGTCGTGCCGGCGTCGGCGCCAGGCCCGGGGGCAGGCGACTCGGTGCTCGCCGAGCCGTCCCGTCCGGTCACGGTGGTGGTGGCTCGGTGAGGCACCCTGGCGCCTGTACCGGGTCCCGGCCCGGTGGCGGGTGGTCCGGCACCGCGCTCAACGTCGTGGCACCGGTCGCAGGGCGGTCGGCCCCGGTGGCCGTCGTGCCGGGGCGCGGGGCCGGTGACTCGGTGCTCGCCGAGCCGTCCCGTCCGGTCACGGTGGTGGCTCGGTGAGGCACCCTGGCGCCTGTACCGGGTCCCGGCCCGGTGGCGGGTGGTCCGGCAAGGTGCTCAGCGTCGTGGCACCGGTCACCCGGTGGCCGCTCCAGCCGTCGTCGTGTCGGGCGAGAGCCGGGGGCATGGTGCTCGCTGATCTGACATGTCCGGTCACGGGTGGCGGTGGCCGGGTGAGGCACCCTGGCGCTTGCTCCGCTTCCCGGCCCGGCGGCGGATGGTCGGGCCTGGTGGTCTTGTGCCGGGGTCCGGGGTCCGGGGTCCGGGGCGCGGGGCCGGTGACTCGGTGCTCGCCGTGCCGACCCGTCCGGTCACCCTGGTGGTGGCCGGGTGAGGCACCCCGGCGCTTGCTCTCGCTCCCGGCTCGGTGGGCGGGGGTCGGGGCCCGTGCCCCGTCTCGTCGCGCTCGTTGCGTCGCCCCCTCACGTCACGGTGGTGGCCCGGTGAATCACCCCGGCGCTTCCCCCGGCTTCTCCGGTTAGGCTCAAGGCCGTAGGACCTTGATCCGACAGGAGGCCGGGGATGACGGCGCCGGGGCGCAGGAGCAGTACCTTCACGCGGCTGCTGCGGCACGGTTTCACCGATCCTTCGGCCGCCGAGCGGCTGCTCGACAGCGTGGAGCTCGCGCCCATGCGCAGTGATCCGGTGCTGTTGGAGGCGCTGGGTGCGACCGCCGACCCGGATCTCGCGCTGCACGGGCTGGTGCGGCTGCTGGAGGTGCAGCCCGGCCCGCTGGCGCAGCGCGAGCTGCTCGACACGGTGATAGCGGCGAAGCCGCTGCGTGACCGGCTGCTCGGTGTGCTCGGGGCTTCGGCCGCGCTTGCCGACCATCTGGCCCGGCATCCCCGCGACTGGCAGGCGCTGGCCATGTACGAGCCGCGCGACCTCCACCCCGGCGTGGAGGAGTTCGAGCGCGGTCTCGCCGAGGCCACCGACCCCGTCGCCCTGCGCGTCGTCTACCGGCGCTGTCTGCTGTCCATCGCCGCCCGTGACGTGTGCGGCACCACCGATCTCGCCGAGACCGCCGCCGAACTCGCCGACCTGGCCACCGCGACCCTGCGCGCCGCTCTCGCCATCGCCCGAGCCGCCGCGCCCGACGACGCCGCGCTGTGCCGGCTCGCCGTGATCGCGATGGGCAAGTGCGGCGGACACGAGCTGAACTACGTGTCCGACGTCGATGTGATCTTCGTGGGCGAAGCCGTCGACGGCGCGGACGAGACCAAGGCGCTGCGCTCCGCCACCAAGCTCGCCTCGCACATGATGCGGATCTGCTCCGAGACCACCGTCGAGGGATCGATCTGGCCCGTGGACGCCAATCTGCGGCCCGAGGGCAGAAACGGTCCGCTGGTGCGCTCGCTCAGCAGCCACCTCGCCTACTACCAGCGCTGGGCGAAGACCTGGGAGTTCCAGGCGCTGCTCAAGGCCCGCCCGGTGGCCGGCGACATCCAGCTCGGCGAGGAGTACGTCGCCGCCCTCGAACCCCTCGTCTGGAAGGCCGCCGAACGCGAGAACTTCGTCGCCGACGTCCAGAAGATGCGCCGCCGGGTCATCGAGAACATCCCGGCCGCCGAGGTCGAACGGGAACTGAAGCTCGGTCCCGGCGGCCTCAGAGACGTCGAATTCGCCGTGCAGCTGCTCCAGTTGGTGCACGGACGCGCCGACGCCTCCCTCCGCAGCGGCACCACCCTGGACGCCCTGCAAGCCCTCGCCGCCGGCGGTTACGTCGGTCGCGCCGACGCCGTCCAGCTCGACAGCGCGTACCGCTTCCTGCGCTCCATGGAGCACCGCATCCAGCTCTACCGGCTGCGCCGCACCCACCTCGTCCCCGAGGACGAGGCCGACCGGCGCCGCATCGGCCGTTCACTGGGCCTGCGCACCGACCCGGTGGCCGAGCTGAACCGTGAGTGGAAACGGCACACTAGTGTCGTACGACGGCTGCACGAGAAGCTCTTCTACCGGCCGCTGCTCGACGCCGCCGCCCAACTCGCCCCCGGCGAAGCCCGGTTGAGCGCCGAGGCGGCCCGCGAACGCATGGTCGCCCTCGGCTACGCCGACCCCGCCGCCGCCCTGCGCCACCTGGAGGCGCTGGCCTCGGGCGTCACCCGCAAGGCCGCGATCCAGCGCACCCTGCTGCCGGTGCTGCTCGGCTGGTTCGCGGACTCCGCCGACCCGGACGCGGGACTGCTCAACTTCCGCAAGGTGTCGGACGCGTTGGGCAAGACGCCCTGGTATCTGCGGCTGCTGCGCGACGAGGGCGCGGCGGCGGAGAACCTCGCCCGCGTCCTGTCGGCCGGCCGTCTCGCCCCCGACCTCCTCATGCGCGCGCCGGAAGCCGTGGCGCTGCTCGGTGACGGAGACGGTACCGGCGGCGGCCTCGCCCCTCGCTCCCACGCCCATCTGAACCAGGAGATCCTCGCCGCCGTCGGTCGCGCCGACGGTGCCGTCCAGGCGGTCACAGCCGCCCGCGGCGTCCGCCGCCGCGAGCTGTTCCGTACGGCGGCCGCCGACATCGTCGGCTCCTACGGCACCGAGACCCAGCCCGTCGAGGCCGACCAGGGCGCCCTGGTCGACCGCGTCGGCGGTGCGATCTCCGACCTGACGGCCGCGACCCTGGCCGGCACCCTGCGTGCGGTCGTCCGCGACAACTGGGGCGACGAGCTGCCCACCCGGTTCACGATCATCGGCATGGGCCGCTTCGGGGGGCACGAACTCGGCTACGGTTCCGACGCGGACGTCCTGTTCGTGCACGAGCCCCGCGACGGAGTCGACGAGCGCGAGGCCGCGGACGCCGCGAACAAGGTCGTCTCCGAGATGCGCCGCCTGCTCCAGATCCCGAGCGCCGACCCGCCGCTGCTGATCGACGCGGACCTGCGACCGGAGGGCAAGTCGGGGCCGCTCGTCAGGACGCTGAAGTCGTACGAGGCCTACTACCGCCGCTGGTCCCTGGTCTGGGAGTCGCAGGCACTGCTGCGGGCCGAGGTCGTGGCCGGTGACGAGGACCTGGGCCGCCGCTTCATCGAGCTGATCGATCCGCTGAGGTATCCGGCGGAGGGACTCGGCGACGACGCCGTCCGCGAGATCCGGCGCCTGAAGGCCCGTATGGAGTCCGAGCGGATGCCGCGCGGCGTCGACCCCAAGCTGCACACCAAGCTCGGGCCCGGCGGGCTCTCCGACGTCGAGTGGACCGTCCAGCTCTTCCAGCTGCACCAGGGCTGGGCCGAGCCGGGCCTGCGCACCACCCGCACCCGCGAGGCCCTCGCCGCCGCCTGCGCCGCCGAGCTCATCTCCGGCGAGGACGCGGCGACCCTGGACGAGGCATGGGTACTGGCGACACGGGTGCGGAACGCCGTGATGCTGGTCCGCGGGCGGGCCGGCGACACCTTCCCGTCCCACGGGCGTGAACTGGCCGCGGTGGGGCGGTACTTGGGGTACGGCCCCGGTCACGTGGGCGACATGCTCGACGCGTACCGGCGTACGGCGCGGCGGGCGCGGGGTGTGGTGGAGGAGCTGTTCTACGGGGCGTGAGCCCACCGGGTCCGGCGAACGGGCGCCCCTACACCTTCCCCGGCAACAGCGCCCCGCCGGTCCCCTGCACGGGCACCAGCTTCGGCAGCGCGTACGGCAGCGTTCCGTACCAGACCCGCGCCACTGCGTAGCCGAAGGCGAGGCACATCAGGCCGCCGACGGCGTCCAGCCAGAAGTGGTTGGCGGTGGCGACGATCACCACCAGCGTGGCCACCGGGTAGAGCAGACCGAGGACACGGACCCACGGGACGGAGGCGAGCGCGAAGATCGTCAGGCCGCACCACACCGACCAGCCGATGTGCATCGACGGCATCGCGGCGTACTGGTTGGACATGTTCTTCAGGTCGCCGGAGGCCATCGAACCCCAGGTCTGGTGGACCATCACCGTGTCGATGAAGCTCTGTCCGTTCATGAGGCGCGGCGGGGCGAGCGGATACAGGTAGTAACCGACGAGGGCCACACCCGTCGTCGCGAAGAGCACCAGCCGGGTCGCCGCATAGCGGCCGGGATGACTGCGGAACAGCCACACGAGGACACCCAGAGTGACCACGAAGTGCAGTGTCGCGTAGTAGTAGTTCATGCCGACGATGAGCCAAGACACCGAGTTCACGGCGTGGTTGACCGACTCCTCGACGGCGATCCCGAGATGGTGCTCGAGCCGCCAGAGCCAGTCGGCGTTGCGCAGGGCCTGTCCCCTCTGTTCCGGGACGGCGTTGCGGATCAGTGAGTACGTCCAGTAACTCACCGCAATCAAAAGGATCTCGAACCACAACCGGGGCCGACGCGGAGCGCGCAGTCGACCCAGCAGACCGGGCCTGGTCTCGACCGTGACAGGCTGCGGAAGGGCCGCCTCGCGGCCTTCCCCGGTGGTCGTCACGGTCGTCTCACCCATAGGCACAGAGTCTGCCAGAAAAGCCTTCCCCCACCGATCATCCCCCGGTCGGGTTCGGGGCGCACGTTCTACGACGACCGTATGCCCGCAATCTCCTACCAGCGCACTGCTGGGGAGAGGGGTTCTCCGCCTCAGGGACGATTCCGGTCCCCGGTCCGCTCACCAGGCGCCGAAGCCGTGGAACCGCGTACCACCAGCTCCGGCATGAACACGAATTCACTGTGCGGCGCGGGCGTCCCGCCGATCTCCTCCAGCAACGTCCGCACCGCCGCCTGTCCCATCGCCGGAACCGGCTTGCGGACCGTCGTCAGGGGCGGGTCGGTGAAGGCGATCAGCGGGGAGTCGTCGAAGCCCACCACCGAGATGTCCCGGGGGACTTCCAGACCGTGCTGCCGTGCCGCGCGTATCGCGCCCAGCGCCATCATGTCGCTGGCGCACACCACCGCCGTACAGCTGCGGCCGATCAGTGAGGTGGCCGCCGCCTGGCCGCCCTCCAGCGTGTAGAGGGAGTGCTGGACCAGTTCCGACTCGACCGTGTCCGCGGCCAGCCCGAGCTGGTCCTGCATGGTGCGGACGAAGCCCTCGATCTTCCGCTGGACCGGCACGAAACGCTTCGGGCCGAGCGCGAGGCCGATCCGGGTGTGGCCCAGCGACACCAGATGCGTGACCGCCAGCGTCATCGCCGCGCGGTCGTCCGGCGAGATGAACGGCGCCTGCACCTTGGGGGAGAAGCCGTCCACCAGCACGAACGGCACTCCCTGCGCACGCAGCTGTTCGTAGCGCTGCATATCGGCGGAGGTGTCCGCGTGCAGTCCGGAGACGAAGATGATCCCGGCGACGCCCCGGTCGACGAGCATCTCCGTCAGCTCGTCCTCCGTCGAACCGCCCGGGGTCTGGGTGGCCAGCACCGGAGTGTAGCCCTGCCGCGTCAGGGCCTGGCCGATCACCTGCGCCAGCGCAGGGAATATCGGGTTCTCCAACTCCGGCGTGATCAGGCCCACCAGGCCCTCGCTGCGCTGCCGCAGCCGCACGGGACGCTCATAGCCGAGCACATCCAGTGCGGCCAGCACGGACTGGCGGGTGGTGGCGGCGACGCCCGGCTTGCCGTTGAGGACGCGGCTGACGGTCGCTTCGCTCACCCCCGCCTGAGCAGCGATGTCGGCAAGCCGTGTGGTCACGGGAGTGGACTGTACCGGCCGCCCCGCGCCTTGCACACCAATCCGGCGTCGTGGGCGACCTGTTGGCCGGCCCGGCCCGGGCTGCTGGGTCATCGCGCTCCCTCGTGAAAGTGATGGCAAGAGCTTGCAGAGTCTTGCACAGGCTGCCCCAACCGCTCTACGACCGTAAACAAGCGTCTCACGACGGTCGCCGTCCGGTCACGCCCGGATAACTTCGGTGATCGCTTGCACTTTTTTGCAGCAAGGTCTTTCGCCACGCTTGCAACCTTGTTACGTTCACGTCGCCCGGCGGCGGCAACGGCGCAGTCGGCAAGTCGACAGGAACGGCGGACGGGACCGCTTCCTGTGAGCACACGGGCTTACACCCTCAAGGAGAACTCATGCGGCGTGGCATAGCGGCCACCGCGCTGGTGGCGTCCCTCGCCCTCGCGGCGACGGCCTGCGGCGGAGACGGCGACAGCGGCGACAAGGCCGACGGCCCGGTCACCATCACCTGGTGGGACACCTCCAACGCCACCAATGAGGCACCGACGTACCAGGCCTTGGTCAAGCAGTTCGAGGCCGCCAACAAGGACATCAAGGTCAACTACGTCAACGTGCCCTTCGACCAGGCGCAGAACAAGTTCGACACCGCCGCCGGCGCCTCGGGCGCCCCGGACGTGCTGCGCTCCGAGGTCGGCTGGACGCCCGCCTTCGCCAAGAAGGGCTTCTTCCTTCCGCTGGACGGCACCGAGGCCCTCGCCGACGAGAGCAAGTTCCAGCCCAGCCTGATCGAGCAGGCCAAGTACGAGGGCAAGACGTACGGCGTGCCGATCGTCACCGACACCCTCGCGCTCGTCTACAACAAGGACCTCTTCGAGAAGGCCGGCGTCGAGGCCCCCAAGACCTGGGACGACCTGAAGACGGCCGCCGCCACGATCAAGGACAAGACCGGCGTCGACGGCTACTGGGGCTCCACCGCGGGCTACTACGCCCAGCCGTTCCTCTACGGCGAGGGCACCGACACCGTCGACGCCGACGCCAAGAAGATCACCGTCAACTCGGCCGAGGCCAAGAAGGGGTACGGCACCTGGCTCGGCCTCTTCGACGGCAAGGGCCTGCACAAGGCCGACACCACCGCCGACGCGTACGCCCACATCCAGGACGCGTTCGTCAACGGCAAGGTCGCCGCGATCGTCCAGGGCCCGTGGGAGATCACCAACTTCTACAAGGGCTCCGCGTTCAAGGACAAGCAGAACCTCGGCATCACCACCGTCCCGGCCGGCTCCAGCGGCGAGGCGGGTGCCCCGACCGGCGGCCACAACCTCTCCGTGTACGCCGGCTCCGACGAGGCGCACCAGAAGGCCGCGCTGAAGCTCATCAACTTCATGACCTCGGCGAAGTCCCAAGAGACCATCGCCCTGAAGAACTCCACGCTGCCCACGCGTGACGACGCCTACACCGCCGAGGTCAAGGCCGATCCGGGCATCGCCGGCTACCAGGGCGTCCTCTCCGCCGCCCAGCCGCGCCCCGCGCTGCCCGAGTACAGCTCCCTCTGGGTCCCGCTGGACGGCGAGCTGCCCAAGATCGCCGGCGGCAAGGAGTCCCTGGACAAGGGTCTGGGCAACGCCGAGACCGCGATCGCCAAGCTGGTCCCGGACTTCGGCAAGTGACCCGAATGGCCGCCGGATCCCCCTGAAATGGGGGGAGGGATCCGGCGGCCATCGGCCTGTGCGTCGTAACCCTCGAGCTTCCAGAAAGTGCCGAACATGACAGTCGCCGTCCAGCGCCTGAAGCACAGCTACCAGAAGTACTGGTACGCGTACGCGATGATCGCCCCCGTGGTCATCGTGCTCGGCGTCCTCGTGCTGTATCCGCTCGCGTACGGTTTCTACCTGACGCTCACGGACGCCAACAGCCTCAACACCGGTCGTACGATCGGCGTCAACGAGATCGAGGCCACCTACAAGTTCATCGGTTTCGACAACTACGCCGACATCCTGTGGGGCGAGACCTCCTACGACCGCTTCTGGTCGCACTTCATCTGGACGGTCTTCTGGACGGCGGCCTGTGTCGCCCTGCACTACTGCGTCGGTCTGGGCCTGGCGCTGCTGCTCAACCAGAAGCTGCGCGGCCGCACCTTCTACCGGCTGATCCTGGTCCTGCCGTGGGCCGTGCCCACCTTCGTCACCGTCTTCGGCTGGCGGTTCATGCTCGCGGACGGCGGCATCATCAACTCCGCCCTGGAGACCCTGCACCTGCCGACGCCGCTGTGGCTGGAGGACACCTTCTGGCAGCGGTTCGCCGCGATCATGGTCAACACCTGGTGCGGTGTGCCGTTCATGATGGTCTCGCTGCTCGGCGGCCTCCAGTCCATCGACTCCACGCTGTACGAGGCCGCGGAGATGGACGGCGCCACCCCCTGGCAGCGGTTCCGCTACGTCACCCTGCCCGGCCTGAGGTCCGTCAGCTCCACCGTCGTACTCCTCGGCATCATCTGGACCTTCAACCAGTTCGCCATCATCTTCCTGCTGTTCGGCGACACCGCCCCGGACGCCCAGATCCTGGTCACCTGGGCTTATTACCTCGGCTTCGGACAGCAGCCGCGCGACTTCGCGCAGTCGGCGGCCTACGGCATGCTGCTGCTGGCCATCCTGATCGTCTTCACCTCCTTCTACCGCCGCTGGCTGAACCGCAATGACCAGCAGCTCGCGATCTGAGGCGGGAGCCCCCATGAGCACTACGACCGTCAAGACGTCCGCTCCGGCGGGCCGGCCCCCCTCGTCCGACGCACCCCGCAAGGCGCGCCGGCGCGGAGAGCGCGGCCCCGGCGCGTCCCTCGTATCGCACGGCCTGCTGATCGTCGCGAGCCTGATCGCGCTCTTCCCGATCGCCTGGCTGGTCTTCCTCTCCCTCGGCCCGGACAAGGACGACTACCTCCACCCCGGCGGGATCTGGGGGAAGATGACGTTCGACAACTACTCGTTCGTCCTGTCGGACACGAACTTCTTCGACTGGCTGAAGAGTTCGCTCATCGTCTCGCTGGGTGCCACGGTGATCGGTGTGCTGGTCGCCGCCACCACCGGATACGCGGTCTCCCGGATGCGCTTCCCGGGCTACCGGAAGTTCATGTGGGTGCTCCTGGTCACCCAGATGTTCCCGGTAGCCGTACTCATGGTGCCGATGTACCAGATCCTGTCGGAGCTGAAGCTCATCGACAGCTACGGTGGCCTCGTCCTCGTCTACTGCTCGACCGCGGTGCCGTACTGCGCCTGGCTGCTCAAGGGCTACTTCGACACCATCCCGTTCGAGATCGACGAGGCCGGACGCGTCGACGGGCTGAGTCCCTTCGGCACGTTCGCGCGGCTGATCCTGCCGCTCGCCAGGCCGGGACTGGCCGTGGCCGCGTTCTACAGCTTCATCACCGCGTTCGGCGAGGTCGCCTTCGCCTCGACGTTCATGCTGTCCGACACGAAGTACACCCTTGCGGTCGGGTTGCAGAGCTTCGTCAGTGAGCATGACGCGCAGCGGAACCTGATGGCTGCGACGGCCGTGCTGATCGCGATACCTGCGGCTGCGTTCTTCTATCTCGTGCAGAAGAACTTGGTGACCGGGCTTACTGCCGGTGGCACTAAGGGGTGAGACGGGTGATCTTTCGGCTGCGGCTCCGTTGTGGCTGGTCGCGCAGTTCCCCGCGCCCCTAAAAGAAGGGCGTTGCCCTTCCGTTCCTGAATACCCGAGGCGGCCGCTGTGGCCATCCGACCCCGCTGTCATCGCGGCCGCCTCGTCAATACCCCACATCCTCGTATCAAGGACGCCATGAGCCAGCACTCCGCCGACCCGGCCGACAACTCCGCCCTCGCCACCGTCGCCCAGCGCCGCGACTGGTGGCGGGACGCGGTGATCTACCAGGTCTATCCGCGCAGCTTCGCCGACAGCAACGGCGACGGCATGGGGGATCTGGAAGGCGTACGAACCCGGCTGCCGTATCTGCGCGACCTGGGCGTCGACGCGGTGTGGCTGAGCCCCTTCTATGCCTCCCCGCAGGCCGACGCCGGTTACGACGTCGCCGACTACCGGGCCGTCGACCCGATGTTCGGCAACCTCCTCGATGCCGACGCACTGATCCGCGACGCCCATGAGCTGGGGCTCAGAATCATCGTGGACCTGGTCCCCAACCACTCCTCCGACCAGCACGAGTGGTTCAAGCGGGCGGTCGCGGAGGGGCCGGGTTCCCCGCTCCGGGACCGCTACCACTTCCGGCCCGGCAAGGGCGAGAACGGCGAACTCCCGCCCAATGACTGGGAGTCGATCTTCGGCGGCCCGGCCTGGACGCGGGTGGCGGACGGCGAGTGGTACCTCCACCTCTTCGCCCCGGAGCAGCCCGACTTCAACTGGGAACACCCGGCCGTCGGGGACGAGTTCCGCTCGATCCTGCGCTTCTGGCTCGACATGGGAGTCGACGGATTCCGCATCGACGTGGCGCACGGCCTGGTGAAGGCGGAGGGCCTCCCCGACCTGGGTTCGCACGACCAACTGAAGCTTTTGGGCAACGATGTCATGCCGTTCTTCGACCAGGACGGCGTGCACGCGATCTACCGCCAGTGGCGCACGGTCCTCGACGAGTACGCGGGAGAGAGGATCTTCGTAGCGGAGGCCTGGACCCCGACCGTCGAGCGCACCGCCAACTACGTCCGTCCGGACGAACTCCACCAGGCCTTCAACTTCCAGTATCTGAGCACCGATTGGGAGGCGAAGGAACTCCGCAAGGTCGTCGACCTCACACTGGAGGCGATGCGCCCGGTCGGTGCCCCCGCCACCTGGGTGCTGTCCAACCATGACGTGACCCGGCACGCCACCCGCTTCGCCAACGAGCCCGGCCTCGGCACGCAGATCCGCCTGGCGGGCGACCGCGAACTGGGCCTGCGCAGGGCACGTGCGGCGACCCTGCTGATGCTGGCGCTGCCCGGCTCGGCGTACATCTACCAAGGTGAGGAACTCGGCCTGCCGGACGTCGTCGACCTGCCCGACGAGGTGCGCCAGGACCCCGCCTACTTCCGCGGCGCCGGCCAGGACGGCTTCCGGGACGGCTGCCGGGTGCCGATCCCGTGGACGCGCACGGGATCGTCGTACGGCTTCGGCGTGGGCGGCAGTTGGCTGCCGCAGTCCGCGGGGTGGGGCGAGCTGAGCGTCGAGGCCCAGACGGGCGAGCCGGACTCGACCCTTGAGCTGTACCGCTCGGCCCTCGCCGTCCGCCGTTCCCGGCCCGAACTGGGCGCGGGCGACTTGGTCGAGTGGCTCAAGGCCCCCGAGGGCGTCCTCGCCTTCCGCCGCGGCGACTTCGTGTGCGTCGCGAACACCGGCGGCGAGTCGGTCACCGTGCCCGCACACGGACGCGTGCTGCTCGCCAGCGGTGAGGTGACGGAGGCGGACGGCGAGGCGAAGGTGCCGGCGGACACGACCGTATGGTGGGCCACCGCCTGACGGGCACCGTCCGCACGCGCTGAAAGTTCTTGCATCAACTTCACACGGCCCGCTGCCTTTTCAGGCAGCGGGCCTTTAACATCTCCGTCACCGCAAGGTTGCTGCAAGATTTCGGCAACTTCCTTCAACGGAGAAGGACCCCCACATGGCAACGAGCAGAACACTTGCGGGCGCGCTCGCGCTCGCCGCCGCGGCCGCAGTCATGGCGTCCCCCGGCACCGCCTACGCCTCCCCGCCCGGCACCAAGGACGTCACCGCCGTGATGTTCGAGTGGAACTTCGCCTCGGTCGCCCGGGAGTGCACCAACACCCTCGGCCCCGCCGGTTACGGCTACGTCCAGGTCTCGCCGCCCGCGGAGCACATACAGGGATCGCAGTGGTGGACGTCGTACCAACCGGTGAGCTACAGGATCGCGGGGCGACTGGGTGACGCCACCGCCTTCCAGAACATGGTCAACACCTGTCACGCGGCCGGGGTGAAGGTCGTCGCCGACGCCGTCATCAACCACATGTCCGCGGGCGGCGGCACCGGCACCGGCGGTTCGTCGTACACGAAGTACAACTACCCGGGCCTGTACTCCTCGGCCGACATGGACGACTGCACGTCGGCCATCTCCGACTACACCAACCGCTCCAACGTCCAGAACTGCGAGCTCGTCGGCCTCGCCGACCTGGACACGGGCGAGGACTACGTCCGCTCCGCCATCGCCGGCTACATGAACACCCTGCTCGGCTACGGCGTCGACGGCTTCCGTATCGACGCGGCCAAGCACATGCCGGCGGCCGACCTCGCCAACATCAAGTCGCGGCTGAGCAATTCGTCCGTGTACTGGAAGCAGGAGGTCATCTACGGCAGCGGGGAGGCCGTCCAGCCGACCGAGTACACGGGCAACGGTGACGTCCAGGAGTTCCGGTACGCGTACGACCTCAAGCGGGTCTTCAACAACGAGAACCTCGCCTATCTGAAGAACTACGGCGAGGGCTGGGGGTACATGAGCAGCGGTGTCTCCGGTGTCTTCGTCGACAACCACGACACCGAGCGCAACGGCTCGACCCTCAACTACAAGGACGGCGCCAACTACACGCTGGCCAACGTCTTCATGCTGGCCTACCCGTACGGCGCCCCGGACATCAACTCCGGCTACGAGTGGTCCGACACGGACGCGGGCCCGCCCAACGGCGGTACGGTCAACGCCTGCTGGCAGGACGGCTGGAAGTGCCAGCACGCCTGGCCGGAGATCATGCGCATGGTCGCCTTCCGCAACGCCACGCGCGGTGAGGCCGTCTCCAACTGGTGGGACAACGGCGCCGACGCGATCGCCTTCGGACGGGGCGCCAAGGGCTACGTCGCCATCAACCACGAGTCGAGCAGCCTGAGCCGGACGTATCAGACCTCGCTGCCCGCCGGGACGTACTGCAACGTGCAGAGCAACACGACCGTGACGGTGAACTCCAGCGGGCAGTTCACGGCCACGCTCGGAGCCAACACCGCCCTCGCGATCTACGCGGGCAAGTCCAGCTGCTGAAAGTTCTTGCCGTTCGTTTCAAGACTCTTGCTGTAAGCCTTGCGGCGGCGATACGGTCGCGCGGGGTCGGACCCGAAGAGCCGTACATCGCAAGGAGTCCAGGTCTTGATACCGAGATGGCCGGTGGCGTCGAGGCGCCGCACCGCGTATGCCGGACGGGTCGCTGCGGTCACCGTGACCGCGCTGGCCGCAGCGCTCGTCCAGCCCCTCGCGGCCGGGGCCGACACCCCGCCCGCACCCCCCTCCGACGCACGACTCGCCGCCGAGCCCGCCCGGCACGACGCCACCCGCGAGCAGTTCTACTTCGTCCTCCCGGACCGCTTCGCCAACGGCGACACCGGCAACGACAAGGGCGGGCTCACCGGTTCACGGCTCTCCACCGGCTACGACCCCACCGACAAGGGCTTCTACCAAGGCGGCGACCTCAAGGGCCTGACCCGGAAGCTCGACTACATCAAGGGCCTGGGCACCACCGCCATCTGGATGGCCCCGATCTTCAAGAACCAGCCCGTACAGGGCACCGGAACCGACGCCTCGGCCGGCTACCACGGTTACTGGATCACCGACTTCACCCAGGTCGACCCGCACTTCGGCACCAACAAGGACCTTCAGACCCTCATCTCCAAGGCCCACGGCAAGGGCATGAAGGTCTTCTTCGACGTCATCACCAACCACACCGCCGATGTCGTCGACTACGAGGAGAAGTCCTACGACTACCTCTCCAAGGGCGCCTTCCCGTATCTGACGAAGGACGGCGAGCCCTTCGACGACGCCGACCACGCGGACGGCACGGAGGACTTCCCGGCGGTCGACGCGGACTCCTTCCCGCGCACCCCGAAGACCACGAGGAACACCAAGGTCCCGTCGTGGCTCAACGACCCCACGATGTACCACAACCGCGGCGACTCGACCTTCGCCGGTGAGAGCTCCACGCACGGCGACTTCGGTGGCCTCGACGACCTGTGGACCGAGCGGCCCGAGGTCGTGCGGGGCATGGAGAAGATCTACCAGCGCTGGGTCAGGGACTTCGACATCGACGGCTTCCGGATCGACACCGTGAAGCACGTCAACATGGAGTTCTGGACGCAGTGGGCCACGGCCCTCGACTCCTACGCGGCCGAGCAGGGCCGCGACGACTTCTTCATGTTCGGCGAGGTGTACTCGGCCGACACCGCCGTCACGTCGCCGTACGTCACCGAGGGCCGCCTCGACTCCACGCTCGACTTCCCGTTCCAGGAGGCGGCCCGGCAGTACGCCTCCCAGGGCGGCAGCGCGCAGACGCTGTCCAAGGTCTTCGGCGACGACTACAAGTACACGACCGACAAGGCCAACGCCTACGAACAGGTCACCTTCCTCGGCAACCACGACATGGGCCGCATCGGGTACTTCCTCGACCAGGACGCCCCGGACGCGACCGACGCCGAACTGCTCAAGAAGGACAAGCTCGCCAACGAGCTGATGTTCCTCAGCCGCGGCAACCCCGTCGTCTACTACGGCGACGAACAGGGCTTCACCGGCTCCGGCGGTGACAAGGACGCCCGCCAGTCGATGTTCGCGTCCACCACCGCCGACTACCTGGACGACGACCAGCTCGGCACCGACCGCACCCACGCGAGCGACGCCTACGACACAAAGGCACCGCTCTACCGGCAGATCAGCGCTCTCGCCGAGCTCCGCAAGGCCAACCCGGCCCTCACGGACGGCGTCCAGACCGAGCGGTACGCGGCGGACGGCGCCGGAATCTACGCCTTCTCCCGCACCGGCGGCACCGAGTACCTCGTCGCCTTCAACAACGCCGGTGAGGCGAAGACGGCGACCATCCCGGTCGGCTCCGCGGACATGACGTACAAGGGCGTCTACGGGAGCAGTGCCGCCCTGAAGAGCGACGGCGACAAGAAGCTCACCGTCACCGTCCCGGCCGGTTCGGCGGTCGTCCTCAAGGCTGCCGGCCGGCCCGGCAAGCCCGCGACCGCGCCCACGATCACCCTCAAGGCCCCCGCCACCGGCGCCGTCGGCACGGTGGAGATCGGCGCCGACCTCGACGGCGGCCGGCTCAACCGCGTCGTCTTCGCCGCCCAGGTCGGCAACGGCAAGTGGCGGACGCTCGGCTCCGCAGACCACGCCCCGTACAAGGTCACCCAGGTCATCGGGAAGGACGTACCGGCCGGAACGGCCTTGCGCTACAAGGCGGTTGTCATCGACTCGGCCGGGCGCACGGCGAGCGCCACGGCCTCGTCGGCCACCGGTACGCCGCCCGCCGAAGAGGTCCCGAGCGCGTCCTCGCGCGACTACGCGATCGTCCACTACAAGCGCACCGACGGCGACTACACCGACTGGGGCCTGTACGCCTGGGGCGACCTCGCCGACGGAGAGTCGACGACCTGGCCGGACAGCCACCCCTTCATCGGCCGGGACGCGTACGGCGCCTTCGCCTACGTCAAGCTGAAGCCGGGCGCCTCCGGTGTCGGCTTCCTGGTGATCGACAAGGACGGCAACAAGGACGTCTCCGCCGACCGGACCATCGATGTCACCGAGACCGGCGAGATCTGGATCGAGCAGGGCAAGGAGGCCGTGCTCACGGAGAAGCCCGACTACCCGGAGCAGGACAGGACCAAGGCCGTCCTGCACTACCACCGCGCCGACGGCGACTACGACGGCTGGGGCCTCCACACCTGGACGGGCGCCGCGAACCCCACCGACTGGTCGAACCCCCTGAAGCCGGTGCGGACCGATGCCTATGGCGCGGTCTTCGAGGTACCGCTCACCGACGGTGCCACCAGCCTCAGCTACATCATGCACAAGGGCGACGAGAAGGACCTGTCCGCCGACCAGTCGCTGGACCTCACGGCCGACGGCCATGAGGTGTGGCTGTTGAACGGCCAGGAGAAGTACCTGCTCCCGCAGCCCGCCGGCTCAGCGGCCGCGCTCGACCTGACCACCTCCAAGGCGGTCTGGATCGACCGGAACACGGTCGCCTGGAACGGCTCCGCCGCGGCCGCCTCCACCCAGCTGCTGTACTCCCGCACCGGCTCGATCGCCGAGCGGGACGGTGCGCTGACCAGTGACGACGAGCGCTGGCTCCGGCTGTCCCGGACCGGCCTCACCGACGCCCAGAAGGCCAAGTTCCCCCACCTCAAGGACTACACCGCCTGGTCCGTCGACCCCCGTGACCGCACCCGGGTGCGCGAGGCCCTGCGCGGCCAGGTCGTCGCCTCCCAGCGGGCCGCCAACAGCGCCGTGCTGGCCGCGACCGGCGTCCAGATCGCCGGCGTACTCGACGACCTCTACTCCGGCGCGACCAACGCCGACCTCGGCGCGACCTTCGACAAGGGCCGCCCCACGCTGGCCGTCTGGGCGCCGACCGCGCAATCGGTGGCACTCGATCTGGACGGCTCGCTCACACGGATGCACCGCGATGACGCCACCGGCGTCTGGTCCGTCACCGGCCCCAAGTCCTGGAAGAACAAGCCCTATCGGTACGTCGTGAAGGTCTGGGCGCCCAGCGTCGGCCAGGTCGTCACCAACAAGGTCACCGACCCGTACTCGGTCGCCCTGACAGCCGACTCCGAACGCAGCCTGGTCGCGGACCTCGACGACAAGTCCCTCGCCCCCAGCGGCTGGACGTCACTGAAGAAGCCCAAGGCCGTGCCGCTCAAGGACGCCCAGATCCAGGAGCTGCACATCCGCGACTTCTCGGTCGAGGACAAGACGGCCGCGAACCCCGGCACCTATCTCGCGTTCGCCGACAAGTCGAGCGACGGCTCCCGGCACCTCAAGCAGCTTGCCGAGTCCGGGACTTCGTACGTCCATCTCCTGCCCGCCTTCGACATCGCCACCATCCCCGAGAAGAAGGCCGACCAGGCGACCGTCGACTGCGACCTCGCCTCCTTCGCGTCCGACTCCGACAAGCAGCAGGAGTGCGTCGCGAAGACCGCCGCCAAGGACGCCTACAACTGGGGCTACGACCCGTACCACTACACGGTTCCCGAGGGCTCGTACGCCACGGACCCGGACGGCAGCGGCCGTACGGTCGAGTTCCGGAAGATGGTCAAGTCGCTGAACGAGGACGGCCTCAGGGTCGTCATGGACGTCGTCTACAACCACACGGCGGCGAGCGGCCAGGCGGCGACGAGTGTCCTCGACCGGATCGTGCCCGGCTACTACCAGCGGCTCCTCGCCGACGGCGCGGTCGCGAACAGCACCTGCTGCGCCAACACGGCCACCGAGAACGCCATGATGGGCAAGCTCGTCGTCGACTCGATCGTCACCTGGGCCAAGGAGTACAAGGTCGACGGCTTCCGCTTCGACCTCATGGGCCACCACCCGAAGGCCAACATCCTCACGGTGCGCAAGGCGCTCGACGCGCTGACCCTCGCCAAGGACGGCGTCGACGGCAAGAAGATCATCCTCTACGGCGAGGGCTGGAACTTCGGCGAGGTCGCCGACGACGCCCGGTTCGTGCAGGCCACGCAGGCGAACATGGCCGGCACCGGCATCGCGACCTTCTCGGACCGGGCGCGGGACGCCGTACGCGGCGGCGGGCCCTTCGACGAGGACCCCGGCGTCCAGGGTTTCGCGTCCGGGCTGTACACCGACCCCAACTCCTCTCAGAACAACGGGAGTACGGCAGAGCAGAAGGCCCGCCTCCTGCACTACCAGGACCTGATCAAGGTCGGCCTCTCCGGCAACCTGGCGACATATCGCTTCACCGACACCGACGGCAAGGAGGTCACCGGCGCCGAGGTCGACTACAACGGCTCGCCCGCCGGCTACGCGGACGCGCCCGGCGACGCCCTCGCCTACGCCGACGCGCACGACAACGAGTCCCTGTTCGACGCGCTGACCTACAAGTTGCCCGCCACGACCGGTGCCGCCGACCGCGCCCGGATGCAGGTCCTCGCCATGGCCACGGCCACGCTCTCGCAGGGCCCGGCCCTCTCCCAGGCGGGCACCGACCTGCTGCGCTCCAAGTCCCTGGACCGCAACTCCTACGACAGCGGGGACTGGTTCAACGCCGTCCACTGGAACTGCGCGGACGGCAACGGCTTCGGGCGCGGGCTGCCGATGGCGGCCGACAACGCGTCCAAGTGGCCGTACGCCACACCCCTGTTGGGCACGGTGAAGGTCGGCTGCGAGCAGATCGAGGGCGCGTCCGCGGCGTACCGGGATCTGCTGAGAATCCGTACGACCGAGAAGGGGTTCTCCCTCGACACCGCCGACCAGGTGCAGTCGGCGCTCGCCTTCCCGCTGTCCGGGAAGGGCGAGACGCCGGGAGTGATCACGATGGCGCTCGGTGACCTGGTTGTCGTGTTCAACGCGACGCCCGAGAAGCAGGAACAGCGGATCGAGGCGATGGCCGGCAGCGGTTACCGGCTGCATCCGGTGCAGGCGTCAGGGGCGGACCCTATCGCCAAGTCGGCTTCGTATGAGCGCATATCGGGCACGTTCGCCGTTCCGGGGCGGACCGTAGCAGTATTTACCCGGACTTCCTGATAAGGGCATTACCTTGGTGGGGCAGACCGTACATCCTGGTCTGCCCCACCGGTGCTGTCCCAAGGGCTGACACATGGACGTCAACGGCAAGCGAACCGACACCACCGTGCTCGTCGTCGACGATGTCGCGGCCAGCCGGTACGCCATGGGCGCCATGCTGCGCCGCGCCGGATACCAAGTGGTCCCGGTCGCCACCGGCCACGAGGCGCTCGTCGAACTCGACGTACGGCTGCGCAAGGGGCATCTGCCCGATGTGGCCCTGGTCGACGTCGACCTGCCGGACATGAGCGGCTTCGAGCTGTGCCGCCGGCTCAAGGCACGGGCGCACATGGCGGGCCTGCCGGTCGTGCACTTCTCGGCCACCGACGCCGCCACCGGTGATCGCTGCCGTGGCCTCGAAGTGGGCGGGGAAGCCTATCTGACGGTGCCCGCCGAGCCCGAGGAGATCGACGCGGTGATCCGGGCCGCGGTGCGGGCGGCGAGACTTCGGGCGGACGACCAGGCGCAGGCACGGCGGCTGATGATGCTGTCGGAGACGATCGTCACCATCCAGGCGGCCCGCTCCCTTCAGGAACTCGCCGACGCCGCCGCCGACGGCACCGCACGCTTCACCGGCTCGCCCGCCGCCGTCTTCGTCCTCGGCCCGGACGACGAGCTGTACCGCGCCACCTCCCGGGACCGCACCTCCCTCGCGCTGCCGGACGCGGGCGCCCACCGGACCGTGGCCGCACTGCTGCGCCGGCTCGCCCGTGGGCAGGACGGCGTACGGATCACCACCGTGCCCGCTCCGCTGTGGCCCGCCGGGTTCTTCCGGCCCGGCGTGCAGCACGACGCCCGGCTGGCGCTGATCCGTACCCAGGACGGCAAGGCCGCGGTGTGCCTGGCCATGCCCACCCGCGGGATGCACCGGGTGAACCCGGCCGACGAGACCCTGGTGGCCCGGCTCGCCCAGGCCACCGCGCTCGCCGCCGAGCCGCTGCTCATGTACCAGGTCGAGCGGCATGTCGCCCTCACCCTCCAGCACAGCTTCCTGCCCCAGCCGCACCGGCTGCCCGAGCTGCCGGGCATCGACGTCGAGGTCCGCTATGTGCCCGCGTCGCAGCAGACCGAGATCGGCGGCGACTTCTACGCCGCACTGCGCACCCGGGAGGGGGTGCTCGCCGCGGTCGGCGATGTCGTCGGACACTCGCTGGAGGCGGCCACGGTCATGGTCGAGATCCGGCACGCGCTGCGTGCCTACTGCGTCGACGAGAGCGACCCGGCCGTGCTCGCCGAGCGCCTCGACCGGATGCTCATGCACTACCACCCCGAGGTCACGGCCACCGTCTGTCTGGTCCTGATCGACCCGAGCACCGGGCGCACCCAGGTCGCCAACGCGGGGCACATCCCGCCGCTGATCATCCGGGACACCGACAGCGCCGACTACGCCAAGGCGTCCGGCCCGCTGCTCGGCGTGGGCCTCTCGCACCCGCCGCCGACCGAGCTGTTCCTCGACCCCGAGGACCGGCTCCTCATGGTCACCGACGGTCTCATCGAGACCCGGGGCACCGATCTGGAGGCCTCGATGGAACACCTCCGCACGGCCGCCGCCGACGCCCCGCCCGGTCTGGACGCCCTGTGCGACACCCTCCTGGCCTGCTTCGGCCACGACCGCGAGGACGACATCGCGATGCTGGCGCTCCGGCTAAGGTGAGCCCTGCCGACCTTGCCGAACAGGAGTGCCCATGCCGCAGATCACCGTCGACTACTCCGAGCAGCTGACGGACGGCTTCGACCGACCCGGATTCGCCCAGGCGCTGCACACCGCCGTGGTCGAGATCGCGGCCGCCAAGCCGCCGGCGTGCAAGACGCAGTTCCGGCGCACCGAGGACACGACGGTCGGCCCCGACACCGCCGGCCACGCCGTCGTGCATGTCACCCTCGGGCTGCTCGCCGGGCGCACGGACGAGACGAAGGTCCAACTCACCGAAGCGGTACTGGAGTTGGTGAAGCAGTACGTGAAGCCCTCCGAGGGCCTGGCACTGCACGCCTCCGCGGAGGTACGCGATCTCGACCCGTCGTACCGGAAGTTCGAAGGCTGAGGCCTACCGAACCTGCCTATGACGCCAGCGCGATCAGCCGGGTGACCAGGTCGCTGAACGGGCCCTCCGTCGGCTCTTCCTTCAGCATGCGGCGTAGCAGGGCGGCCATTTCCTCGTCGTAGGCGGCGCTCACGGCGGCCAGTGCGGCGAAGTCGTGGACCAGTTGGGCCTCCAGTTCGGCGCGTGGAATGCGTCGGCCGTCCAGCCAGATCAGGGCAGTGGACTCGGCGAGCGAGATCCAGGTGCGGACGACCAGTTCCAGTCGCGCGGGCGGGTCCTCGACGTTCAGGTGCGAAAGGATTTGGACATACGCGGCCTGCCGTACGGAGTCGATGAGCGCGTTCCTCGTCGACGAGCCGACGGCCGGGCCGCCGCGCATCAACGCGGAGAAACCGGGCCCGTGGTCCTCCACGAAGTCGAAGTACCGGCGCATCACCCGCAGCAGCCGGGCACCCAGCGGGCCCTCGTGCGGTTCGACGAACCGGGCCGCCAGTTCGTCCGAGGCCCGCCTCAACGCGGCCTCGTACAGGCTGAGTTTGCCGGGAAAGTAGTGGTAGACCAGCGGCCGCGAGATGCCGGCGGCCGACGCTATCTCGTCGATGGAGACCTCGTCGGGCGAGCGACGGCTGAAGAGTTCGAGAGCGACCCCGATCAGCTGCTGCCGTCGCTCCTCGACGCCCATTCTGCGACGTACCCCGGTACTCATACGAACACCTTACCGATCGGATCCGGCCCCGAACGGACCGGTCCCGACCGCCGCGTTCACATGAACCCGTCACATATCCAGCACCAGCCGATCACTTCGGGCCCTCGACACGCAGAGCAGCATCGAGTCACCGCGCTCGGCGTCCGTCAGCAACTCGTCCCGGTGCTCCACCTCGCCCGCCAGCACCCTCTGTCGGCAGGTCCCGCAGAACCCCTGCTCGCAGGAGTACGGGGTGTCGGGCAGCTCGGCCCGTACGGTGGCCAGGACGGTGCTGTCGGCGTCCACCGTCAACGTCCGTCCACTGCGCCGGAGTTCGACCTCGAAGGAGCCGTTGCCCTCGGTCGAGGTGTGCGGCGCGAACCGCTCCAGGCGGACGTCGGGGAACCGCTGCTCGACGGCCGCCATCAGGCCCTCGGGCCCGCAGCAGTACACGGCGGCACCGTCGGGCGCGTTCGCGAACAGCTCGTCGAGGTCGGGCCGCCCCTCCACGACGGTCACCCGGTCCGCACCGAGCCTCTCGACCTCCTCCAGAAACGGCATCGACGCCCGCGACCGCCCGCAGTACAGCAACCGCCACTCGACACCCGCCGGCAGGGCCCGCACCATCGGCAGGATCGGCGTGATCCCGATACCGCCGGCGACGAAGACATACGAGACCGCCTCGGCCAGCGGGAACCGATTGCGCGGCCCCCGCACCTCCAACTCCACGCCCACCCGCACCTGTTCGTGCACCTCCCGCGAACCACCCCGCCCGTCCGGCACCAGCCGGGTCGCCACGGTGTACGACGAGGTGTCCGCCGGATCCCCGCACAGCGAGTACTGCCGGACCAGCCCCGACGGCAGCACCACATCGAGATGCGCCCCGGGCTTCCACCGCGGCAACTCCCGCCCTTCGAACCGCAGTTGTACGACACCCTCGGCGACCGTCTCGCAGGAGGCGACCGGCAGCCGCAGCGCCCGCGACCGTGGCCGCCCGGAGACCGGTTCCTCCAGGGCGGGCATCGGCCACAGCGGCGAGGCCTGGATACGGCGGCGCAGGGCCCGCCGGGCGAGCAGCGCGGCGCCGGTGACGACGACGAGAGTCCGCAGCGCCGGCATCACACGGCGCCCTTCTCGGCGGCGACGGCCGCGGGGGAGGAGGCGAGATAGGCGACGGCCTGCTCGGTGGAGCCCTCCTGGGAGGGGTGGTAGTCGCGGCTCAGATACCGGGGTATGGACCTGACCATGTCGCCCGTGGCGGGAAGCAGACCCCGGCGCCCCCGTACGTAGAAGTCCTTGAAGCCCGCCTTGCCGTCGATGAGCAGCGGATCGTTCGCCATGAAGAAGCGGGCCCCGCGCTGCCACAGGAACACCAGCGCCGCGAACGCCGTCGCCCAGGTGCGCGCCCGGCGCCGGTATCCGCCGTCGACGTGTATGAACAGGTCGAAGGCGACGGACCGGTGCTCGACCTCCTCGGCGCCGTGCCAGCGCAGCAGGTCCAGCATCGTGGGGTCGGCCCCGCGCCGGTCCAACTCCTCTGCGTTCAGCACCCAGTTGCCGAGGAAGGCGGTGTAGTGCTCGATCGCCGCGATGATCGCGACCCGCTCCATCAGCCACCACTTGCGCGCCTTGCCCGGGGGCAGCGTCCGGTCTCCGAGCAGCTTCTCGAAGAGCCAGTCCACCTGCGCGGTGTACGGCGTCGGATCGAGCCCGAGCTCCTTGAGATGGGGGAGTACCTCGTCGTGGGCCTGCGCGTGCATGGCCTCCTGGCCGATGAACCCGATCACGTCCGCCCGGAGCCGCTCGTCCCGGATGTACGGCAGCACCTGCTTGTAGACGTGCACGAACCACCGCTCACCGGCGGGCAGCAGCAGATGCAGCACATTGATGGTGTGCGTGGTGAACGGATCCCCCGGCACCCAGTGCAGCGGGGTGCCCTCCCAGGAGAAGGACACGTTGCGCGCCTTGAGCCCGGCCTGCGTATTAGACATGGCGTCAATGTACTGACGGGTAGGGGTCGGGTGAACCCCCGTGCGACGACTTGTTGACGCGAGTGTCAGCTAGCGCAGGCCGTTGATCGCCGTCCCGTCCTTGAGCGTCCCCTTCAGCCCGGCCTGAGCCCCCTGCTTCGTCTTCACCGCCAGCAGATAGCCCTGCGCGGACCCGCTCACCCCGCCGGTCACATTGATCGAGGCGGTGTCCCTGCTACCCGCGGCCAGCAGATACCAGTCACCCGCGTCCGACCTCCACAACACCCCGGCCAGCACATGAGGGTCACGGGTCCCGCACGCCGGAACGTTCTCGGCCTTCGCCGCCACCGCTCCGTAGACCCCGCCCGGAGTGTGGAACTGCGCCAGCACCCGGGCCCCGCCGCCCCGCCAGGTCTCGGCCCGCGTGCACACCCACGCGGCCGCCCCGCTCGCGTCGGGCAGTGACTGCCGCGCGTACTCCCAGGCGTTCACCGACCGCACCCCCTGCGAGCGCACCGCCTGGAGCGAGCAGGCCATCGGCGACCAGGTGCGCAGCGCCTGCGCACCGGACGCCTCCTTGGTGTACCCGGGCTTGCCCGTGGTCAGATGGGCCGGGACCAGCTCGCCGAGGTCGGTCACCAGCCGGGTGCCCGAGGCGTCCGTCAGTTGCAGCACGTTCCACGAGGTGCACGCGCCGGTCTGCTGCTGCGGGCCGGCCATCGGTGAGGTCACACCGCCGGTCAGGGTGAGGCCCATCGCCCCCGAGCGCGGCTGCATCAGGTCCCGCTCGGCCGCCTTGGTCACCCAGGGAGCCGTCAGATAGCGGACATTGCCGTCGGACCGCGCCAGCACCACCGCGTTCGCCTCGGCCCGGGTCGCGCCGTCGGCCCGCCCGAAGTCGAGCGCGGCGCCGCTGGTGCCGTCCTTCGGTTCGGCGTACCGGACGATGCGCAGACCGTCGTAGAGGATCACCACGCGCGCGTCGTCGACGGTTCCGGCATAGAGGAGCTGGGGCGGTCCGGCGGGGCCGCCGGTCGGGGTGGAGGGGGTGGCCGACATCCGGACGCTCTCGCCGGGGCGGGCCCAGACGGCGAGGGCGCGGCGCAGCAGTGCGCTGTCGTCGGTGAGGTCGCCGCGCGCGGGCCAGACGGAGAAGTCGGTGCGCGAGGAGGACTGCCAGGCCGCCGGGGCGACCTTCGTCAGCTTGCCCGGGTCGAGCGCGGCCTCGGCGGACGGGTTCTGCGCGTACGACGGTGCGGCGGCGCCGTCGGGGCCCCAGCCGTCGCCGGGCAGGCCGAGCAGCGCCCCGCACACGGCGAGCGCCGCCGCGGCGACGAGCGCGGCCTTGGTGTGCTGCCTGCGGCGCATCAGGTCGGTGGGCCGGGCCTGGAGGGAGCAGGGGTCGAACTCGGGGGAGTCGAGCAGCGCGTTCTGCGCGGGCACCTCGTCGGCCTCGGTCAGCGCGGCCTCCACGTCGGCCACGCCCACGGCCGTCAGGACCTTGTGAACATCGCCGTCCGGGAGCCGCTCCAGACCGCGCAGCACGTACGCGGCGCGGGCCGGGGCGGACAGCGCGGACAACTGCTGGTCCAGGGCGAGCTCGTCGGCGCCGCCGGAGCGCGGGAACAGCCGCAGGCCCCACACCTGGGGGAGCAGCGGGGGCAGCTGGGAGCGCTTGGGCCACGCCTTGAAGGTGAGCGGCAGGCCCGCCTCCAGCGCCGTACGCAGCACCCGGAGGCGGACGAAGGCGTAGCCCGGGTCGCCGTCCCGCCCGGTCGACTGGGCCGGGATCGGGGACGTAGAGGTGCGGCCCCGGGGCAGCGCGCGCTGGGTCAGGGCGTGGGCGGTCAGGACCCGCCGGTTGCGGCCCAGGCTCGGAGGCAGCACCAGGTAGGCGAGGCGGACCAGGCGCGGATAGTGCTCGACGAGCGCGGCCTCGGCCTGCTCGACGTCGACGACGGACCCGTCGGACGAGGCGGCGGGGGTGGGGCGCGGGGCGACATCCTGTGACTGCACGTTCAGCAAAACGAGCGAATCGACGGCTGGTTACCGCCAGGCGCGCCGCGCTCCGCGCTCCGCTAGGGGTGCCGCGATATGCCGTCGTTTGTCTGCGGCGCCGTCGTGGCTGGTCGCGCAGTTCCCCGCGCCCCTTCGGGGCGCTGCCGAACACCAGGCGGTCCTGACGACGTCCGGTGGGCATCGCGCCCTTCAGGGGCGCGGGGAACTGCGCGACCAGCCCCCACCGGCCCGCAGGTGAATCACCGCACCCCTAGCGGAGCGCCGCCGCATAGTTCGCCATCGACCGCTGGTACCGCGGCAGATGCGGTGCCAGGGCGCCCAGGACGAGGGACAGGCCCTCGCGGTCGCGGCCGAGGCTGGACAGGCACAGCGCGAGAGTCGCCCGTACGGCGTCGTCCAACTCGTCGGACGGCGCGTCCAGTTCGGGCGTCAGCAGCTTGACGCCCTCCTCCGCCTGTCCGATGTTCCGCAGCGAACTGGACAGCTGGATCTTGGCGCGCCGGCCCTTGTAGCCGGTGAGCCCGAGTGCCAGCGCCTCCCGGTACAGCGGCACCGCCTTGTCCGAGTGGCCCGTGGAGTCCCAGGCACAGGCCCGCTCGAAGGGGCCCTGCGGGCTGCCGGCGGGCAGCTCGGCGACGAGGGTGTCGATCACGGACCGGAAGTCCGCGGCGGCGTCCTCGGCGTAGTCGTCGAACGTGGCCCAGGCGCCGGTGACGCGATCTTCCCAGTCCCGATCTTCCCAGCCCTGACCTTCGCGGTCCTGATCTTCGCGGTCTTGGTTCACCGATCCACTTTCGCACGGGTGTGTCCGGTGAGACAGCGGTATTTTTGAGTGCTTCGCGCGTGGGAGCCGTATCCGACTTCGGCAGGTGCCCTACCCATGCCCGTACCGGAGGAACAGATGAGGTTGACCCGACCGATGCTCGCGCTCGTCGGCGCGGCGGCGGCACTGGCGCTGGCGGGCTGCGGCTCCGGCGACGACCAGGCGGCCGTACCGGAGACGGCGACCGGGAGCCTGGAGCACATCGCCGCCGAGGCGAAATGCAAGCCGGACATGCAGACCGACGCCGACGAGATCCGCCAGGCCCTGTGCAAGAGCGGCAAGGAGAAGTACGTCCTCGCCACCTTCGCCACCGACCGCGGCCAGCGCGAGTGGATCAACGGCGCGAAGGACTACGGCGGCTACTACCTCGTGGGCCGCAAATGGGTCGCCGTGGGCGAGCAGAAGACGGTCACGGCGCTCCAGACCACGCTCGGCGGGACCATGGAAGAAGGGTCCGCTCACATGAACAACCACGGTGGGGGCAGCGAGGCCACGCACTCCGCCGGTCACTCCGGCTGATCACGCGAGTTCGGGCGGCAGGCAAGCGAAAGCCGGCGGTGGGAAATCCCACCGCCGGCTTCGTGTTGCCCTGCTACAGGGTCAGGACCGCTACTGGCAGTCCTCGCCGCTGTTGATGCAGTCGACCATCTGGTTCATCACGTCCTCGTCGAAGAAGTTGATGAAGTCGTTGTGGTCGGTGATCGGCTTGTGCAGCTGCTCCGGGAAGGAGTCCACCGCGAATGCGTTGGTCACCTGCCCGTTCTCGATCTGCGGGGCCTGGACGTTGTAGACCAGACGGACCTGCAGCTGGGGGATGGCCTGGAAGCCGTTGGCGCAGGTACCGTCCGCCTGCACGAAGGCCACATGCGTGCGGTGGTTGGCGCTGTCGATGTTCTGGCCGTCCCAGCAGCTCTGGAAGGCGGACGTCCGCACCACGGAGCTGCCCTCGGGGCAGATCGGGTACTTGTCCGTCACCTGCCGGTCCTCGAAGCCGGTGCAGCTCCAGGCCGTGTTGGCGTTCGCCAGACCGTTGGTGAAGGCCTTGGCGTCACCGGTGATGATGCGCAGCGCCTTCGGCATCGCCACGACGTCGCTCGTCCTGTTGCCGACGAACTTCAGCTGTGACTCGGCGACCTGCTGGATCGTGCCGACGTTGCTGTCCTGACCGCCACCGGGCGCGTCCGCGTCGATGTCGTTCTGGCCGTCCTGCACACGCAGTACCGGCCAGAAGTACGAGGACTTGTCACCCTGGTTCTGGCAGGTGGTGTCGCCGTTGGCCAGGTCGTCGTCGCTCGCGAAAGCGTTGTTGGCCTGGTTGCCGACGTAGTCGTGCTGGTGCTGCGCACCGTTGCTGACACCCGGAGCGACGATCACGTTGTCCGAGTTGCGGTTCTCGTTCTCGTTGGTGCCGCAGTTGGTGGTGAAGCTGCCCGTCGAACCCCCGTCGCCGTTCGCGGCGAGACCGTTCGGCAGGTTGCGGGAGTTGGGCTGGACGTCTTCGATGTTGATGAAGTCGTCGGCCACCGGGCCGTTGCCGGCCTGACCGCCGTTGCCCTGGTCCTGACCCTGGTCCCCGCCCTGGTCCTGACCGCCACCCTGGTCCTGACCGCCGTCCTGGCCCTGGTCCTGACCGTCGTTGTTCTGGTCCTCGCCGTTGCCGTCGTTGGTGTCCGGCTGCTCGGCCGGGACGCCCTGGCACTGGGCGAGATTGCCCATCCCCCGCGGAGCCTTGCCGCCCGCGCGGTTGATGTTGATGCCGATGCGGTCGATGGTGGCCGTCCGCTTGGACTTCAGCGGGCTGAGGATGGCGTTGTTGACGTAGCCGGCATCCCCCGCCTGGGCCTGACGCGTCGATGCGAGACGCGAGTAGGCGTCCGTGATCTGCCGGTCGAGCAGCGCCAGCTCCTTGGCGACGCCCTTGCGTGCGCTCCTCGGCACCTTCGTCAGCTTCTGACCGACGTCAGGGCAGTTGATCGTCGCGACTTGGGCGCCGGCTGACCTGGTCTGGTTTCCGGATGAGTTCTCCTCATGCGCAGATGCATAGAAGTTAGCCCAGATCAGCCCGCCCCCACCGAGCGCTAGGGCCGCCGATGCGGCTATGGCCTTGGTGGCCAGCGGCGTACGGCGTTTTCGTGTGTTGCGTCCCATGGAACTCCTCTGACTTCCTTGCGGGGCAGCGAGACGCCCGACAGGAGTGAAGCGGCTCCCATCCATACGCAGGAGGTCCCAGGAGTGTTCAGCAGTCTCAGAAATTGATGAGAGGTTCGAGGAACAATTCCCCCTCAACTCCCCCACAAAACGCGGAAGTTGTGATCGTTCCGGCTCAGCGGCCCTGGTCCAGATAGGCGAGAACCGCCAGTACACGGCGGTTGTCGTCGTCCGAAACCTCAAGTCCCAGCTTCGCGAAGATATTTGAGGTGTGTTTGGCGATGGCCCGCTCGGTCACGACGAGCTGTGCCGCGATCGCCGCGTTCGAGCGGCCCTGTGCCATAAGCTCCAGAACCTCCCGTTCGCGGGCGGTGATCCGCCCCAGCGGCCGGTCGTCGGCCTCCCGCCGGGACAGCAGCTGCTGGATCACCTGTGGGTCCATCGCCGTACCGCCCGCCGCGACCCGTCGTACGGCATCCACGAACTGCTCCGCGTCGAACACCCGGTCCTTCAGCAGATACCCCACCGCGCCGCTGCCGTCGGCGAGCAGCTCACGGGCGTACAGCTGCTCGACGTGCTGCGAGAGGACCAGCACCGGCAGACCGGGCCTGTCCCTGCGGGCCTTGAGCGCGCACTGAAGCCCCTCGTCGGTGTGCGTCGGGGGCAGGCGTACGTCGACCACGGCGACGTCCGGCTCCAGTTCGGCCAGCGCGCGGGACAGCTCGGGGCCCGTCTCGACGGCCGCGGCGATCTCGAAGTCGTGGGCCTGCAGAAGCCGGACCAGTCCGTCGCGCAGCAGGAACAGGTCTTCGGCTAGGACAACGCGCAAGGGATCTCCATGGTGACCATGGTGGGACCGCCCGCGGGACTGCTGACGGCCAGGACGCCGTCGAATGTACCCAGTCGGCGCTCGACTCCGGCCAGTCCGGAACCGGCGCCGATGCTCGCGCCGCCCTTGCCGTTGTCGGTGACCGAGATCCGCAGCATGCCGTCGCTGTGGTGGAAGTCGACGTAGATGCGGTCGGCCTCCGCATGCTTGACCGCGTTGGTGAGCACCTCGCTGATCGCGAAGTAGGCCGCCGACTCGACGGGTTCGTCCGCCCGCCCGGGGAGCTCCACCGTCACCTCGGTCGGTACGGGCATGCGCAGGGCCAGCGCCCGTACGGCGTCACCCAGGCCGCGCTCGGCCAGCACCGGCGGATGGATGCCGCGGACCAGGTCCCGCAGTTCGGTGAGGGCCTCGACGGAGGACTTGCGGGCCTGCGCCAGAAGCAGCCTGGCCTGCTCCGGGTCCTTGTCGAGGAGCATCTCGATCGTCCCCAGGTCCATGCCCATGGCGACCAGCCGGGCCTGTGCCCCGTCGTGCAGGTCGCGCTCGATGCGGCGCAGCTCCGCGGCGGAGGTGTCGACTGCGTCCCGCCGGGTCTCGGTGAGGACGCGGACGCGCTCGGTGAGGGCCTCCTGGTCGCCGGCGAGGACGGCCCGGGTGAGCTGGAAGTGGACCTTCAGCAGACGCGTGGTGAGGAAGTGGGCGAAGAAGAGCAGGACCAGACCCAGGGCGCCCGCGAGAAATGCGGAGGCCTGCCCGGAGACGGGCACGAAGCCGTACCAGTAGCCGTCGGGGAGGACCCGCCACAGCCCGGCCGCGATGGCGAGCCCCTCCAGCGGGTAGAAGAGCAGCGCCGCAGGCAGCAGCGCGGTGACGAAGCCCGCCGTCATGTCGACGGGCAGCCACATCAGATCCCGCCAGGTCGCCGGATCCCGGAGCATTCCGAAGGTGCGGGTCCACGGATTGGCCCCCTCGGGGAGCGGCCGGTACGCCGACGGAATCCGCACCCCGCACCAGTCGGCCGCGAGCACCCGCCGCCAGTCCGCGAAGATCCGCACACCGGTGAGCACCCACGGTGTGGTGACGATGCCGACCCCGACCGGGATCAGCACGATGGACACCACGGAGAGCACGAAACCGAGGATCGCTCCCGGCAGCACCATCAGGCAGAGCCCGAGCGCTCGCACCCCGGCCCGTCCCATGCCCCGCGCCCGGGTACGCAGGGCGCCGTCCCTTGGGTATTTCGTGTCGATGTCCATGGCGTCAGTCTGGCCGAGCGGACAGGGCAGGTCACGGGGGTAAGGACCCGGACCAGGGGGTGGTGTCAGATACACCCCTCGCGAGCGGGGGGAGGGCACGGTCACACGCCGCCGAGGATCTTTGCCTCCACCTCCGGATCCAGTCCGACCGGAGGCCGGTCCGGCCGCTGGGGCGCCCTGCCTCCGATGCCGGTCAGCCAGGCCCAGGTGTCGGCGACGGTCTCGGCGACAGGGCGGCAGTCCAGGCCCGTCGCGAGCGCACGGGACACGTCGGCGCCGTGCAGGGCCGCATGCAGCTCGCTGTCCGGCGGTACCCACACCGGCAGTTGGGTCCACGGCTCGATTCCCGCGCCGAGGACGACGTCCGGGTCGGTCCACCGCAGCTCCGCCGCCGCGCCGGTCGCCCGTACGCACGCCTCCAGCAGCCCGGCCGTCGTCGTGTGACCCGGCGGGCCGCTCAGGTTGTACGGTCCGCTCAGCTCCCGCTCCACCGCGCCGAGGATCCACTCGGCGAGATCGCGGACGTCGACGTATTGGAGGGGCAGGTCCTCGGGCCCGGGCGCTAGTACGGGGCCGCCGCGCGCGATCCGGGTCAGCCACCACGGCAGCCGCCCGATGTTCTCGTACGGCCCGAGGATCAGCCCCGAGCGGACCAGCAGCGAACGGTCCGCGCCGAACCCGGTCACGGCGGCCAGCTCGCCGCCCCGCTTGTCGCGCGCGTACTCGGTCGCCGCCGCGTCGGCCGAGGCGCCCTCGACCAGGGGCGCGTCCTCGGTGTACCCGGCGGCGGGCGGCCATGCGTACACCGAGGAGCTCGACACGTACACATACCGTCCGGCGCGGCCCCGCAGCAGCCGCGCCGAGTCCCGTACGGCATTCGGTGCCCACGACCAGGTGTCGACGACGGCGTCCCACTCGCCCTCCGCCAGGGCGGCGAGCCCGTCCGGCGCGGTGCGGTCGCCGTGCAGCGACCGCACACCGGGAGGCGGTGCGTGCCGGCCCCGGTGGAGGACGGTCACCTCCCAGCCCCGGCCGAGCGCCGCCTCCACGACGGCCCGCCCCGCGAACTCCGTACCACCCAGCACCAGAAGTCTCATGACCTCGACTCTGCCGGGCCCGACCGCGGGACGGAACGGGAATCTGCCGTGGGCAGACGGTCAGCGCACGGTCGGCGGCACGTACTTGTATCCGACCCGCCGCACCGTCTGGATGGTGTTGCGGTGCTCGGCGCCCAGCTTGCGGCGCAGCCGGGCGATGTGGACGTCGACCGTGCGGCCGTCGCCGACATGTCCGTACCCCCAGACCGTGGTGACCAGCTGGTCGCGGGTGTGCACCCGGCCCGGGCGGGTAACCAGATGTGCGAGCAGCTCGAACTCCAGGTAGGTGAGGTCGAGTTGGCGACCGTCCACCTCGGCGGTGCGCTGCGTGGTGTCGACGCGGACGACTGCGTCGGCGGTGTCCTCGGGAGTAGTGGACTCGGCGATGTGCGGGCGGTCGGCCGGGATGAGCACGAGGTATCCGACCATCGGCGGCTGCCCCGGCAGCGTGGGCAGCGTGTGCTGGGGGGCGGGCACCCAGGTGGCGCCCGGGGGCAGGAACTCCGATACGTCGATCACCTCGTCGGGATCGACGGCACGCAGACGCCGGGTGGGGGAGATGTCAGGGGTGGAGTGCAGTGGACGAGTGGTCGCCATGAGAGGTCAGCTCTTTCGCGCGAGAGGTTCGTCGGGAGGGACGTACGTCGTTGCGCGCCGGCCGAAGGCCGAGATGTGCGGCTTTAGAGGGCCGGCGCGTTCATCGCGCGGCAACACACCCGGTCGAAGTCGTGGTGCTGACGGGAAGGCCAGAAGGGCTCCAGGTCACGGCGACCCGTGGCGAGGTACTTCCGGAAGCTGGCCATGGGCCCATTGAAGCAGATGAGCCCGTCCGGCAGCAGCCCGCTCTCACTCCTCGGACGTCGGTGATCACACCGTCGGTGAAACGAACAAGGGAACACATGAGGGGCGCCCGCCAAGACGGCGGACGCCCCTCATGGAAGCTCACGGCACGCGGGCCATGACGTGGATCAGACCTGGCCGGCCTTCTCCAGGGCCGAGCAGCAGGTGTCGACCAGCAGACGGGTCACCACGTACGGGTCGACGTTGGCGTTCGGGCGGCGGTCCTCGATGTAGCCCTTGCCGTCCTTCTCGACCTGCCACGGGATACGGACCGAGGCACCGCGGTTGGAGACGCCGTAGGAGTACTTGTCCCACGGGGCGGTCTCGTGCAGACCGGTCAGACGGTCGTCGATGCCGGCGCCGTAGTGCTTGACGTGGTCGAGCGGCTTGGAGCCCTCACCGAGCGACTCGGCGGCGGTGATGATCGCCTCGTAGGTCTCGCGCATCGCCTTGGTGGAGAAGTTGGTGTGCGCGCCGGCGCCGTTCCAGTCGCCCTTGACCGGCTTCGGGTCGAGGGTGGCGGCGACGCCGAAGTCCTCGGCGGTGCGGTAGAGCAGCCAGCGGGCCACCCACAGGTGGTCGGAGACCTCCAGCGGGGAGACCGGGCCGACCTGGAACTCCCACTGGCCGGGCATGACCTCGGCGTTGATGCCGGAGATGGCGAGACCCGCCTTGAGGCAGTTGTCCAGGTGGGCCTCGACGATGTCACGGCCGAAGATCTCGTCGGCGCCGACACCGCAGTAGTAGCCGCCCTGCGGGGCCGGGAAGCCGCCCTTCGGGAAGCCGAGCGGGTAGCCGTCCTTGAAGAAGGTGTACTCCTGCTCGATGCCGAAGATCGGCTCCTGGGCGGCGAACTTCTCGGCGACCTCGACCAGCGCGGCGCGGGTGTTGGAGGCGTGCGGGGTGAAGTCGATGTTCTGGACCTCGCACAGGACCAGGATGTCGTCGCCGCCGCGGATCGGGTCCGGGCAGGAGAAGACCGGCTTGAGCACACAGTCCGAGGCGTGGCCCTCGGCCTGGTTCGTGGAGGACCCGTCGAAGCCCCAGATCGGCAGCTCGGCACCCTTGGCGTCATCGGCCATAATCTTCGTCTTGGAACGGAGCTTGGCCGTCGGCTCGGTGCCGTCGATCCAGATGTACTCAGCCTTGAAGCTCACGGGCCACATCCTTCGGGGGTGGGTCTAGGCGCACTTGCGGGTGCTGCGGCGCTGCGGCACTGGGGCGCCGCTCTTGTTCCCGCGAGCCTGTCAACAGGCGATTTCCCGATCATTGCTCGAATGTGAACCTGGTGTTACCTGGTGGTGCTGTGGTGCGACTCACGGTGTGAGGCCACCGCGCAGGGGAAGCGCGTGGCCCGAACCGTGTCGGTCCTGCCGCTCCTGGCCGGGAGCGACAGGACCAGTGACACGTACGAGGTGGCGGAGCGGGCCGCCGCCTCACTGCCTGCGGATACGACCGGGTATCACCCCACCTTCTCGATCAGGGCCCGGCGGATCAGGAACTTGCCGGGCTCACGGACCTGTTCGAAGGCCGCGTTGTTCAGCAGCGCACAGCTGCCGGAGACCGAAGTGACCTCCACCGTCGTGGACTTGTTGTTGTCCAGGTTGGTGACCTTCAGCTTCGTACCCGCCGGGAACTGGTTGCTGGACGCGGCAGGGGCGCCGGCCTCGCCGGAGAGGGTGACGGTGGAGCCGTTGCAGACCTGCTGGCCGGACGCGGCGGCGCCGTCACCGGCGTTGCCCGCCGGAGGGGTCGCGGCCTGGGAGGGCTGCTGGCCCCCTGCCTGCTGGCCGGTGTCCTGGCCGTTCTGCGCCGGTTGTGTCGCCTGGGAGCCCTGAGCCGATTCCCCAACGACGCAATCCGACGCCTTCTGCTGCACCTTGATCTGCGCGATGACCGCCTCACGGTTGGCGATCCGTGCCTCGGACTGCGCGTCCGGGTTGGTCCGTTGTCCCGCGATGAACTGTTCGTTGTTGCCGAGGGCGGTGGCGAGACCCTGACAGACGGTCGAGTCGGCGGCGGTCTGCGCGGCGTTCGAGGTGCTGGCCATGACGAAGGCCCCGCCTCCGGCCACTGCGGCCGCGGTCACCAGCAGGGCGACCTTCTTCTTCGTGCTGAGGGTTCTCCTACGCGACATGCGCGCCTCCTGACGGGGTGGGGGAGCGTACGTCGCTATGTACGAGATGCCGAACGGTGTTACTCAGTGGTTACAGGAGTCACCGAAGTAACCTGCGTCACAGTGGAGTTGAAAGAGTCGGGGCGCGAGTCGGGTTCGTAAGCCGGAAGAACCGGATCTAGCGGGACAGCGCGTCCCGTACCGCCTCGTCCGTGCGGGCCACGACCGCCGTGCCGTCGTCCGCGGTGATGATCGGACGCTGAATCAGCTTCGGATGCCCGGCCAGCGCCTTGATCCACCGATCCCGTGAACTGGCGTCCCGCGCCCACTCCTTGAGGCCCAGCTCCTTGGCCACGGCCTCCTGAGTGCGCGTGATGTCCCACGGCTCCAGACCGAGACGGTCGAGTACGTCCCTGATCTCGTCCTCGCTCGGCACGTCCTCCAGATAGCGGCGGACGGTGTACTCGGCCCCCTCGGCGTCGAGCAGACCGACGGCACTGCGGCACTTCGAACAGGCGGGGTTGATCCAGATCTCCATGCGATCACGGTAGCCCCTCCGGGTACCCGGAAAACCCGTCTTCCGCGTGTGTCACTGGAGCCCCGAAAGCCCTTGTGGCCAGGGGCTATTGTCAGTGGCGGGCGGGACCTTGTGGCCCTGCGCCGCGATCAGTGTGGGTGGCGTCGCCCTCGCCATGGTCATCGCCTGGTCTGCGGCTCGGCCTCGTCATCTGGGTCGCCAACAGCGCCGGTTACGCGCGCCTCGTCGTCGGCAACTCGCCTGGGGGGCGAGGATGCTTGGCTCCGGATCCACGCCGACGTTCGGCTGAGCGCCCGACGAAGCGACGCATGCCGAGACCGAACTGGCGGACGCCGTGCTGCCGCGGTGGGGGAGTGTCCAGCCCGGCCGGTCGATGAGAGGGGAGCCGAGAGCATCCCCGAGACGTTGCACCGGCTCGCGGCACCGCAGGTCTTCCTCGCCGACTTCGTCGAGGATCGCGGCATTTCGAAGGTGACGGCCCGCGCTGTCCTGGAGGCCCTCGACATGCCCGTCGGTTGTGCCGTAAGCAGGGGATGACGATCTGCCCCGGCGGCCGAACAGCTGACCCAGTCGCAGACTAGGAGGTCGCGCGGCGACGCCTCCGGGAGTACGTGAGTCGGGTCGACGCCGCGAAGGCGGAGGCCTTCGAAGAACGTCTCGCGGACACCCTCGGCGTTGTGCGCAGGGAGGCGATCGGATCATGATCCGAAGACTCCTCGTAGCCCGCGGCCCCGAGCGGTAGTCGCTGTACTACTGCGCCAACTGCGGCGGCTTCTACCCCGCCAGCCGCTTCTCCCGCGTGCGACCGAGCCCCCTGCGGCACCGTCGCTTCCCGGGAGATGAGACGACTGTCGCCACTTTCGAGTGAATTGTTTCGAACTTCTACAACCGCACGAGTTCTCCACGAGTCGTACACCTGCAATCCATGGCGAACCCTCGGGGGGACACGTGAACCAGCACTACCCGCATGAGCCCAACCAGCCCGGCTACGGCTACCCGCAGCAGCCTGGCTACGGCGCGCCGGCGCCCCAGCCGCCGAAGAAGCGCAGAGTCGGCAAGATCGCCGGACTCGGTTGCGTCGGCATCCTCGCCCTCTTCGTCATCATCGGCGTGGCGGCCAGCAGCGGGGACGGTGACTCCACTGACACCAGCAACAAAGACAGGGCCGTCAGTGCCAACGACAACCAGGAGACTGGCGAGGCGAGGGCTGGTGAGGCGAAGGAAGAGCAGGCGGAAGAGACCAAGACTCAGGCCGGGCAGTTCCAGGCCTGCGTCGCCAAGAGTGGAACGCCCACCGAGAAGGAAGCCGTCAAGCACGTCACGAAGGTCACCGGCGCTGACAAGCGGAACGACATCCTTGACGTGCCGGAGGTCTTCACCGACTTCACCGGCGGCTTGGTGGGCCCGCACGCGGGCGAGGGCAAGCTGATCGCGTCCGCGTTCACGTCGTGCTACGAGTCCGACAACGGTCTCGTGACGGTGTACGACAAGGATGGCGAGATCCTCGCCAACGCGAACTACTGATCTCCGCCGCCGTGGCCCTGTCCGCCCGTGCCGACGGGGCCACGGTCGGCGTCCCAGGGTGGGAATCCTGTCTGCGCGGAGCCTTCGACGAGTGGGAAGGTCAAGCACGCTGAGGCGGCGCTCGCCGGGGACGACGGCTGGCATCAGCGCAGGTCGTTCCGGTCAGACGGATTTCGCCGAATCGCAGCAACAGCACGGAATCCTCGCTAGTCACACGCCCGCACGACACAATGCACGTCCCAGGGGGGACCATGAGCAACTCGACACCTCCACCCATGCCCGACTTCCCGCCGCCCCCGCCGGCGCCGAAGAAGTCCCGCACCAACCTCGTCGTCATCGGCTCAGCTGTAGCCGTCATCGTTGCCATCGTGACGACGGGCGTCGTGGTCGTGCAGTCCAGAGACGACGACAACAAGCCGACTGCAGCCGCCATCACGAGCGCTCCGAACAGGGACGTCGCGACCGCTGCCGCGGAGGAGTCGGACCCCACACCGGCATACGACGAGATCGACGCCGACAGCTTTACGATCAAGCTGAAAACCACTCAGAGTCAGTGCTTCGGGTCGGCGGGCTGCAACGTGACGGTTGAGCCGGTCCTGACCTACCTGGGTGACAGTGAGGGCATCGACCCAGACGCCGTGTACGAGATCACCTACGAGATCCGCGGCGACGAGTCCGGGCCGGTCATCGAGACCGCCGAGCTGACGGACCAGACAAGCCTGAACTACTCGCCGTCTCTGATCAGCACTGCTTCGTCGAGCACGAAGGCATCCGTAGGGATTACCGACGTTACGACCCAGGTGGCATGAGGCCATGTGAACGCGTCGACGACTACTGACCCGTAGTTGCGTTCCGCTCGATCGTGCCCGAACTCAGAAGCCCCTGAAGGCCCGCCACCGCGCGGGCCTTCACCCATTCCCCGCTAAGCGCGCGCCTCGTGCCACCATGCCCCACGCATCAGTGCCAAAGAAGGCGCCGGGCCGAAGATCCAACACCGTCGCAAATGGGATGGCTTCTGATCGGCTTCCAGCGCTTTGGCCGCGCTGCCCGAGCTGGAGCGCTCAGTGCCGTCCATGCCTTGACGGCACGGCGGAGCCGCTCATTCCGTCGTGGTGCCGCAGTCCCTCACCCTTCCCGGCATCCGCCGCACGGCGACCGTCGGAGGATCCCGCCCGGGAGATCACATGCAGGTCCCTTTCAAGGACTTGCCGGCAAACCACGCAGCGGGGACCGTACCTGCCCTACGTTGCAACGGCTCGCCGATCTACGCCATCGCGAGTGGCCACGGCGAGGGCGCAGGCGGATCAGGGTGCCCGGGGCCCCGGTGCTGACACGGACAGCGGCAACGTCACCCAGTCCGCTGCCAATGGCGCCCCGGGCGTCTTCCTCGCGGCGGGTGACGAACTCGGCGGCCGGCACGTTGAGCACCCGTGCTCGCAGGTTCACTGAACTGAGCCTGCCGGGCACCCGCCGCAGGACAGAGAGGGCGGGGCGGCCCGCCCCTATTCTCCCCCGTCGTGGGCGGCCGCTCAGCGGGCAAGGTCAGCGAGTGGGACGTCGATGGCGGAGGCGATGCTCGAAAGGAACCACGACGGGGGAGTTGCCGCGCAGACTCCGTTCGAATCTTCCGCCGTCTCATCCATGTCTCACAGACCATGTGTGACACGGTGCCAGTCCTGTTGCTGACCAGCGCATTTGATGAACTCCTGGACCATCGGAATGTCAGTGCCGGGCAGTAAACTAGAAGCAGTGTTCGAGGGTGTCGCCGGGGCCGCCGAAGTCCCCGGTCGAGGCCCTTACCGCGACAGGAGGATGCCTGTGCCCGCTGCCGCACTGAAGCCGAAGCCGACCCAGTCCACCGCGATGCGCCCGGTCCTGCTCGACCTGCCGTACGACCCCGTGGAGAAGCGCCCGTTGCCGCCGGGCCGTCCCCGCGAGTGGTACGTCTCGCACAACCGCCGCCTCAAGGCCATGCGCCTCGCCATCGCCCTGCTCGACTCGGGCGTGTATATGCCGAACCAGGCCCGCAACGAGACGATACGAAGCACGGCGCAACTCATCGGCGTCCACCCGCCGTCGGACACGACGTGTCACATGGTGCGGGCGTTCATGCGTTACAACCGGTGAGGTCGGGGCCGGGTGCCGTGCGTGGGCACGGTACCCGGCGCCGGAAGGGGAGCCGTGGCTACGCCGACAACTCCCGCTCCAGCGGGGTCCGGAACCGCGGTGTGATCCTCGTCGTCCCCACCCATCCCCGCAGCCGCTCCGACTCCGTTTCGATCGCCGTCTCCGCCTCCCGGCCGATGCCCTCCCCGTCCAGCACGCGCCACACGATCTCCCCGTCGGCCCGCTGGGCCCACCCGCCGATCACCCGGCCGTTCCACCACACCGTCGGGCCCACGTTGCCGCTGCGGTCGAAGAGGGCGGGGCGGAGGTCGGGGGAGAGGAACCAGTCGCGGTGCTGCCAGCCCATCGCCGTCGGGTCGAGGGCGGGCAGCACCGCGGCCCAGGGCTCGGTGGGCTCGGCCACGGGGGCGGTGTCACCGGCCGCGACGAAGCCCGTGCCCTCGTCGAGCCGCACCTCCTCGGCGCCGATCGCCTCGAGGGCGCGACGCACCTCGGTCACCTTCCAGTCGGTCCACCACTTGAGGTCGGCCTCGGTGGCCGGGCCGCACGCCGTCAGCCAGTGGCCGAGGAGGGCGGCCTGGGCCCCGGCGATGTCCAGCTCCGGATGCGGGGGCGCCGGCGCCCAGCGGAACTGGGACGAGGTCCAGGAGCCGAGCGGCCGGCCGCGCACGACCTTGCCCTCCTGGCCCAGCAGGCGCAGCAGCCGTGTCGAGACCGTGTGCAGGCCCTCGTAGCTCTTCCCGGCTCCATACAGGAACTGCTCTCTCAACCGCGGCTCGTCCTGGGCGAGTTCGGCCGCCGTCGCCTGTCCGCGGCGCTCCAGCACGGCCAGCGTGGACTGCTCGACCTCCTTGAGCCAGGCTGCGTCCGGCGCTCCGGCCGCAGCCATCTGCTTGAGCAGGTGGGCGCGTTCGCGGGCGGCGACGGCGATGCCCGTGGAGGCGTGCACCACTGCGGTCAACGGGGACGGGAACACGAAGACGGTGCTCCGCATGCCGTGCATACGGACCAGGCTGCCGTCCCCGTACAGCGCCCGCTCGGTCTCGGTCACCGTCGGCGCCGGGTCCCCGAGCCGGGCGCCCACCGCCAGATACACCGTCGCCGGGTCGGTGCCGTGCAGCGCGACCAGCGAGCGGGCGATCTCTTCGGGCGACGCCGCCCGCGCCGTACCCGCCAGGCGGTGCCGCAGCGCGAGGCGGGCCCGTCGCTCCGTCACACCGACGTGCCGCTGCCCGTCACCCATACCGTCCTCCACCCGTCACTTCGCATCCGTGACCGCATCCTCTCGGACGCCACTGACAATCGGCCATCGGCCGGTCAGGTCGGTCGGGTCGGTCAGTACCTCGTTCACGAAGTCTCGCCGGTCGTCCGCGTGTTCGCGGAACCACTGGCCCAGCATGTGCTCCGCCTCGGGAAGGTCGAAGCGGGTGAACTGTGCGCGTGTGGCCAGCGCCTCCTGGACGGCTTCCGTCACGGTGGGCGGGATGACCACGTCCGTGCCGGGGACCGCGAGCACCGCCCGGCCCTCGTACGCGCGGAGTGCGTCCAGTGCGGGTGAGGCACGCCAGCTGTCCGGCGTGCGGATGATCTCGCTGAACCGGCCGTCGCCGTCCCCGAACGGCACCTCCCATGCCTCGGCCGCGTACACGGCGGGTGCGCACAGGCCGAGGGCCACGACCCGCTTCCCGTAGCGCCGGGCGAGGTCCGCCACGGTCTGGCCGCTCATGCTGAACCCGACCAGCACCAGCGGGCCGCACGCGCGTGCGTCGATCACGGCGACCGCCTGCTCGAAGCGCCGGCGCAGGCTCAACTCCCGTAGCTCACCGCTGCTTTCCCCGTGCCCCGAGAAGTCGAAGGCGAGGCCACGACAGCCGCGGGCGACGAACTCGTCGAGCAGCGGGAGCAGTCGCTCCTTGCTGCCGAGCACGCCCGCGCCGTGCAGCAGAACGACGGTGGGCCGGTCGTCCGGACCGTCGCCGTCGTCGCCGTACAACCCGCTGAGCAGTTCACCGTCGTACTCGTCGACGAAAGGCGCGAAGGAGGAAGGCTCAGTCATGCGCCCCATTCACTCATGAGGCCTGCACCCGTAACGCCGCAGACCCCCGGGAAAAGCAGATGCACGCCGAGTGACCGCTTCCCTACGCTGGACACGTGTAGCGGAGTTGTCCTCCATCGGTTCCCGCAGGGCAGGCACCACCTTGCGGACACGGGGCTACTCTCTACGCACCGACGGCAGGACGCCCACCCCCAGCGCCCCGTCGGGACACCTCGTCACCGCTCAGCCATCACCCACGCCCACGGAGGCCCATCATGGGCACCATCATCTTTGCCGGGACCGCGGTCCTGGTCGTCATGGGATTCGGAAACCACCTGTACTGGCTTGCCGCCGTCGCGGTGCTCTTCCTCTACCTCCAGTACGGACGCGGCTCCTCGCCGACCTCCCCTTCGGGCGGATCCGGCATGTCGCCGTCCGACTACCGCTCGTACCGCAATCGCCGGGACGAGCAGGCCAAGTGGGAGCGCCGGTACCGCCGCGAGCGTCCCTTCGAGTCGCGCCGTCAGGAGCGAGAGAAGGGCAAGGAGAAGAGCAAGTGATCCGCTGGTTCCCGGTGTGGTGAGCCGCCGGTCACAGACCGGGCGCGCCCCACACCGGGAACCAGCGGTTGAGGTCCTGCTCGATGCGCAGGTCGTCGCCGAGGGCCGCCTTGACGCGCAGTTCCAGCGCGTTGTCGCGCCGCTGTCCGTCGCCGGGCAGCGGCGCGAACGGGTAGAAGGTGCCCCGCTTGTAGAGGTAGACCAGCGCCAGTCGCCGGTCCTCCTCGGCCCCACTGCCCGCGAATCCGGCCAGTGAGCACAGCAACTGCGGGCCGAAGCCGTTGACCTCCATCGAGCTGTTCACCGCATGCAGGTCGTTGACCAGGAGCGGCAGCTCGTCGGGGCCGCGATGCGAGACCAGCCAGGAGTAGCCGTACTTGTCCCGCTGCAACTCCACCGGCGGGCCATCGCGATCCGCGTCCGCGTCCAGCAGCGCCTGGACCTCGCGGTGCGTCTGCTCGAAGGCCGCGCCCTCGACCGTGGCGAAGCACACCGCCCCGCGCCCGGTCGGCGTGAAGGAGGCCGCCGCCTGGAGCGTTACGGCGGCCGACGGCAGGGCGAAGAGCTGGTCGAGATCGGGCGCGACCGGCTTCGTACGACCGAGCAGGATGTCCAGCAATCCCATACTCACGCCTTTCCGGGAGTCGCCGCCTCACCCAACTCGGCGGAGATCTGTGCCAGTTGGTCGAGCCGCTGCTCCAGGCTCGGGTGGGTGGAGAAGAGCCGGGCGAGACCGGGCTCCTTGCCCAGGGCCGGGGTGAAGTAGAAGGCGTTGAAGGCCTGTGCCGTGCGCAGATCCTTGGTGGGGATCCGGGCGATGTCGCCCGACACCTTGGTCAGCGCGGACGCCAGTACGGAGGGACGGCCGGTCAGCAGCGCCGCCGCCCGGTCCGCCGCCAGCTCCCGGTACCGGGACAGGGCCTGGATCAGCATGAAGCTGATCGCGTAGACGGCCGCGGAGACCGCCATCACCGCCATGAAGATCACCGCGGTGTTCTGGTCCCGGCGCCCGCCGCCGAAGAGCTGCGAGTAGAACGCGAACCGCACGATCAGCCCGGCGATCACACCGAGGAACGACGCGATGGTGATCACGGCGACGTCCTTGTGCGCCACGTGCGACAGCTCGTGTGCCAGCACGCCCTCCAGCTCGGCCGGCTCCAGGCGCCGGAGCAGACCGGTGGTCACGCAGATCACCGACTTGTCTGGGTTGCGCCCGGTGGCGAACGCGTTCGGCATGTCCATATCGGATACGGCGACCACCGGCTTGGGCATGTCCGCCATCGTGCACAGCCGGTCGATCACGCCGTGCAGCTCGGGATACTCCTCGCGCTCCACGACCCGCCCGTGCATCGCGAACAGCGCGATCCGGTCGGAGAACCAGTACTGCGCGCCCAGGAACGCGGCCGCCACCACGACGACCAGCACCCAGGACTTCAGCAGCGCGATCAGCGCCGCGATGAACACCACGTACAACAATCCGAGCAGAAAAAGCGTGACCGTCATGCGCACGGTCAGGCGCCGGTCGCTCCGGAATCGGCTCTGCATATGCATCACCTCAGCAGTCAGGCACTCGCCCCACTGCCAGTGTGCACCCGGGCACACCATGACGCGGTCGCGATCAGCTCTAGGGCCTGCAAAGGGACGCTGTGAGGTCACCACTCAGGCTGTGAGCGCCGTCACTCAGTAGGACGGCCGGAAGTTCAGGTACCCGAGGAGCAGGATGATCGCCGCCATGGAGCCGAGCACGATGGCCGTCGATATCCAGGGCGAGCGACGACCGCCCCGCATCCCGGTCGAGCGGAGACCGATCCGCATCCGCGACGAACGGCGACCAGTCCGCATCCGGGACGAGCGGCGACGCCTGCGCACCGGATCCGGGTCGGCCCGGAACGGCACCGGTCCCGGCGGGTCCTTCTTCCAGCGCTCGGCGAGCATCCGGGCACGGGCCGAGGGCTCCTTGTGCTCGGCCCCGTCCGCCCACTTGAGGTCGAACTCGCGCTCGGCGTCGTCCTGCTCGGACATCTCAGCAACCCCCGTCACTCCGTCTCGAACAATCGTGCCAGAAAACAAACGACGGCGCCCCCGTCCTGAGATTCCAGGAACGGGGGCGCCGCAGGGCTGCCGAAGGGCGACGATCACACGTCGAAGTACAGCTCGAACTCGTGCGGGTGCGGACGCAGCTGGAGCGGCGCGATCTCGTTCGTGCGCTTGTAGTCGATCCACGTCTCGATCAGGTCGGACGTGAAGACGTCGCCCGCGAGCAGGAACTCGTGGTCGGCCTCGAGGCGGTCGAGGACGGCCGGGAGCGAGGTCGGGACCTGCGCGACACCCGCGTGCTCCTCGGGAGCCAGCTCGTACAGGTCCTTGTCGATCGGCTCGGCCGGCTCGATCTTGTTCTTGATGCCGTCCAGGCCGGCGAGCAGCAGCGCCGAGAAGGCCAGGTACGGGTTGCCGGAGGAGTCGGGCGCACGGAACTCGACGCGCTTGGCCTTCGGGTTGGAGCCCGTGATCGGGATACGCATGGCCGCGGAGCGGTTGCGCTGCGAGTACACCAGGTTCACCGGGGCCTCGAAGCCCGGGACCAGGCGGTGGTACGAGTTCACCGTCGGGTTGGTGAAGGCCAGCAGCGACGGGGCGTGCTTGAGGATGCCGCCGATGTAGTAACGGGCGGTGTCCGACAGGCCCGCGTAGCCGGCCTCGTCGTAGAAGAGCGGGGAGCCGCCCGTCCACAGCGACTGGTGGACGTGCATGCCCGAGCCGTTGTCACCGAAGATCGGCTTCGGCATGAAGGTCGCGGTCTTGCCGTTGCGCCAGGCGACGTTCTTCACGATGTACTTGAAGAGCTGGAGGTCGTCGGCGGCGGCGAGCAGCGTGTTGAACTTGTAGTTGATCTCGGCCTGGCCGGCGGTGCCCACCTCGTGGTGCTGGCGCTCGACCTTCAGACCGGCCGCCTCCAGCTCCAGGGAGATCTCGGCGCGCAGGTCGGCGAAGTGGTCGACCGGCGGGACCGGGAAGTAGCCGCCCTTGTAGCGGACCTTGTAGCCGCGGTTGTCCTCCAGCGCACCGGTGTTCCAGGCGCCGGCCTCGGAGTCGATGTGGTAGAAGGACTCGTTCGCGTTGGTCGCGAAGCGGACGCTGTCGAAGACGTAGAACTCGGCCTCGGGCCCGAAGTACGCGGTGTCGGCGATACCCGTGGACGCGAGGTACGCCTCGGCCTTCTTCGCCACGTTGCGCGGGTCACGGCTGTACTGCTCGCCGGTGATCGGGTCGTGGATGAAGAAGTTGATGTTCAGCGTCTTGTCACGGCGGAACGCGTCGACCCGGGCGGTCGACAGGTCGGCGCGCAGGGCCATGTCGGACTCGTGGATGGCCTGGAAGCCGCGGATCGAGGAGCCGTCGAAGGCCAGCTCGTCATCCGGGTCGAACGCATCGACAGGCACCGTGAAGTGCTGCATGACGCCCGGGAGGTCGCAGAAGCGGACGTCGATGAACTTGACGCCCTCGTCCGCGATGAACTTCTTGGCCTCGTCGGCGTTCTGGAACATCCAGCTCCTCCTACTCCCGACCGTCCCGCCGGGGTGGTAGTTCGTTTGTGCGGCCAGTGCGGTGGCATACGCTGACCTCGACCCTAGGGACGCGTGATTTCTCGGGCGTGACCCATTTGTTTCGCACAAGTTAACCGGCCCGGGTTCCACCGTAGCTCCGAAACACCCCGCCGTGCCCCGGTCAAACAAGGGCGCAGTACCGTGTACGGGTGGACAAGAGGCAAGCAATCGGGTCGTGGCTCTCCGGGCCGCGCGCGGCCATGGAAGACGCCGGTGCCGACTTCGGATACCGCGGGGAGCAGCTCGGTCTCCCGGAGGACGGGCCCGGCTCGATCGCCCGCCCCGGCCGCCGCCTCGGCGCCCTCGCCGTGGACTGGGCCCTGTGCCTCTTGATCGCATACGGCCTGATCACTGACGGCTACCGGCAGGCGACGGGGAACTGGGCACTGCTCATCTTCTTCGTGCTGAGCGTCCTGACCGTCGGCACCATCGGCTTCACCCCGGGCAAGCGCCTCTTCGGCCTGCGCGTCGTCCACCTCGACACCGGCACCGTTAACCCGCTGCGCACCCTGCTGCGTACGGCCCTGCTGTGCGTCGCGATCCCCGCCCTGATCTGGGACCGCGACGGACGGGGACTGCACGACCGGCTGGCCCACACGGTCGAGGTACGGAGCTGAGTCACCGCGGTCCGCGCGGATGACGCCGGTCGGGTGACGGCTGAGCCGGTCACGGCCCGGGGTCCCGTCCACGTCGAACCGCCTTCGAAACACTGCCGCCATACCGGCGGAGGTGGTTGGACAATATGTCGTACGACAACACGTCGACGATCGTGGTTCGGGCGTCGCAGGTCGCCGATATCGCGGCCCGGCACACGGAAGAGGCGGAAACCGCCCGGCGGCTTTCGCCGCAGGTGATCCACGCGGTGCGGGACGCCGGTTTCGCACGGCACTTCGTGCCGGTGGCCCACGGCGGTGCGGCCGGCGCCTTCAGCGAGCTGACCTCGGCGGTCTTCCTCGTCGGGGAGGGGTGTACGTCGGCGGCCTGGGCGGCGTCGCTGGCCGCCTACGCCGGCCGGTACGCGGCCTTCCTGCCCGCCGAAGGGCAGGCGGAGATCTGGGCGGACGGCCCGGACGCACTGCTGGTCGCCGCACTCATGCCGTCCGGCACGGCGGAGCGCGTGGCGGACGGCTGGCGGCTGAGCGGCGAGTGGAAGTACATCAGCGGCGTGCACTTCGCCGACTGGGCGCTCGCCTGTGCGGCCGTACCGGACGAGCCGTCCGAGGATCCCCAGGGGCGGCCCGCGGTGAGGTACTTCGCGGTGCCGCGGGCCGACTTCACCATCGCCGAAAGCTGGTTCTCCGTGGGAATGCGCGGCACCGGCAGCGACACCCTGGTCCTCTCCGACGTCTTCGTGCCCGAGCACCGGACCCTGGCCCGGTCCGCCGTCCACGCCGGCCGGGCACCCGCGTCGGACGCCCGGTGCCACATCGTGCCGATGTACGCCGTGAACTCACTGCCGTTCGCCGCTCCGCTGGTCGGCGCCGTGCGGGGCGCGATGCGCGCCTGGACCGAGCGGACCGGATCGCGCGTCGACCGGCGGGGCCGGGCCGTCCGCGAGATGCCCTCGATGCAGGTCTCCCTGGCCCGCTCGGCCGCCGAGGTGGACGCCGCCGAACTCCTCGTCCGGCGTACGGCGGCGGTCGCCGACGGCACGGAGGCCCCGTCGGAGGGCGAGGCCGCGGTCCGCGGGGCCAGGGACCTCGCACTCGCGGTGGAGCTGCTGGTCTCGGCGGTCGACCGGGTCTTCCGCACCAGCGGGACGTCCGGACAGTCCTCGACCGACCCCGTGCAACGCTTCTGGCGGGACGTGAACAGCGCCGCCTCGCACGTGGCGCTGTCCTTCGAGACCACCGGTGCGGCGTACGGCGCGTGGGCCCTGTCCGGTGGCGGGCGGCCCAAGCCCGGCTGACGGTCTCGTCCGGTTGCTGAGCGGGGGTGGCGGCCGCATAGTCGAGCTGAGCGCGGACGGTGATCTCGTACACATTCGAGCACGGTCAGTGAGTCGCCGGCGAGGTCCAACAGGTGGTGCGGCCGTGAAGACGGAGCAAGACACAGAGATACCGGATGCGGCGGTGGTGCCCGAGGACTTCCGGGCCGCGATGGCCCGCTTCCCCTCGGGCGTCGTGGTGGTGACCACCCGGTGCCAGGACGGCACGCCCCGCGGGTTCACCGCCAGTTCCTTCTGCTCGGTGTCGCTGGACCCGCCGATGATCCTGGTGTGCCTGGCGAACTCGGCCGACTCGGCGTTGTCCTTCGCGCGCTGCGACCGCTTCGCGGTGAGCATGCTGGCCCCGGTCCATCTCCCGCTCGCCCTGCGTTTCGCCAGCAAGGGCACCGACAAGTTCGGGTCCGGAGGGATGTGGCTCAGCCCCGGCGGACTGCCGACGGTCAAGCAGGCACTGTCCGAGCTGGACTGCGAGGCACACGCACGTCACCCGGCCGGGGACCATACGGTCCTGATCGGCCGGGTGACGGGTATACGGCTGGGGGAGGGGTCCCCGATGGTCTACTACGACCGGGATTTCAGGACGCTGGCCTGATCCCCTCGGATCTACCGGGCCTTCGGCCCGCCCTTCGGGAGCTTCATGCCCTTCGGCATCGGCCCCTTGGGCAGCGGCATGTTGCTCATCATGTCGCCCATGGCACGCAGCCGGTCGTTGGTGGCCGTCACCTGCGGGCCGGTCAGCACACGCGGCAGCTTCAGCATCGTCGTACGCAGCTTCTTCAGCGCGACCTGGCCCTCGCCGGTGCCGACGATCAGGTCGTGCACCGGGACGTCCGCGACGATGCGGTTCATCTTCCGCTTCTCGGCGGCCAGCAGGCCCTTCACCCGGTTCGGGTTGCCCTCGGCGACGAGGACGATGCCTGCCTTGCCGACGGCTCGGTGCACCACGTCCTGGCTGCGGTTCATCGCCACCGCGGGGGTCGTCGTCCACCCCCGGCCGACGTTGTCGAGCACTGCCGCGGCCGCGCCCGGCTGTCCCTCCATCTGCCCGAAGGCGGCCCGCTCGGCCCGGCGCCCGAACACGATCGCCGTCGCGAGGAAGGCGAGCAGCAGGCCCAGGATGCCGAGATAAATGGGGTGACCGATCAAGAAACCGATCGCGAGGAAGACACCGAAGGTGACGATTCCGACTGCCGCGAGTACAAGGCCGATCTTCTTGTCGGCCCTGCGGGTCATCTTGTAGGTCTGAGCGATCTGCTTGAGCCGCCCGGGGTTTGCAGCGTCCGCTGCCGTGTCCTTCCTCGCCATGCCACGAAGTCTACGTGGCCCCGGGAGCGCCGACGACGGCAGTGCCCGGAAGGAAGGGGAAGGGGAGCTTCAGGGGCGCCCGGCGAGGGTCTGCTCCAGCACCAGCTGGGTCTCGACCCGGTCCTTGGCCCGGCGGCGGTCCTCCAGGACGGAAGTCCAGGCGTTGCGACGGGCGGTGCGCTGGCCGCTGCTCATCAGCAGCGACTCGACGGCGCGCAGTGCGTCGGTGACGGACGGGATGGCGGTGGCGCGGACGGGCGCGGCCTGCATGGTGGAGGTCCCCCCTCGGTACGGCTTCGGATACGGGTGTACGCGGTGTAAGTCGAGTGTCACTGATTGGTGTTACCAGGGCGTGACCGACCGGTCAAACGCCAATGAAGCCTTGATACGGGGGCCGAAAACACTGACGCGGCCCTGATGTACGCCCTCATCTGCGAGGACGTTCAGGGCCGCGTCGGCAATTCCGCTACCGGTGAGTAGTTTCTTGTGCGCGAATTCACACGCCGTCTCGCGCCTTGCACGGCACGGCAGGTGACGGTATGTCAGACCGCCTGCGAGGCGACGTATGCGCCACGCTTCTCGATGGCCATCTGGTAGAGCCGTCCGGCGCGGTACGAGGAGCGGACCAGCGGGCCGGACATCACGCCCGAGAAGCCGATCTGCTCGGCCTCGTCCTTCAGCTCCACGAACTCGTTCGGCTTGACCCAGCGCTCCACGGGGTGGTGCCGGACGCTCGGCCGCAGGTACTGCGTGATGGTGATCAGCTCGCAGCCGGCGTCGTGCAGCTGCCGGAGCGCCTCGCTGACCTCCTCGCGGGTCTCGCCCATGCCGAGGATGAGGTTCGACTTGGTGACCAGGCCGTAGTCGCGGGCGGCGGTGATGACCGCGAGCGAGCGGTCGTAGCGGAAGCCGGGGCGGATGCGCTTGAAGATCCGGGGCACCGTCTCGACGTTGTGCGCGAAGACCTCGGGGCGGGAGGCGAAGACCTCCTCCAGCAGTTCCGGGACGGCGTTGAAGTCCGGGGCGAGGAGCTCGACCTTGGTGCGGCCGGCCTCGCGGGAAGCCGTCTGCTCATGGATCTGGCGGACCGTCTCGGCGTACAGCCAGGCGCCGCCGTCCTCCAGGTCGTCGCGGGCGACGCCGGTGATCGTGGCGTAGTTCAGGTCCATGGTGACCACGGACTCACCGACCCGGCGGGGCTCGTCGCGGTCGAGGGCCTCGGGCTTGCCGGTGTCGATCTGGCAGAAGTCGCAGCGCCGGGTGCACTGGTCGCCGCCGATGAGGAAGGTCGCCTCGCGGTCCTCCCAGCATTCGTAGATGTTGGGGCAGCCGGCTTCCTGGCAGACCGTGTGCAGGCCCTCGCTTTTCACGAGGCTCTGCATCTTCGTGTACTCGGGACCCATTTTCGCCCGGGTCTTGATCCACTCGGGCTTGCGCTCGATGGGGGTCTGGGCGTTCCGGACCTCCAGGCGCAGCATCTTGCGTCCGTCGGGTGCGACTGCGGACACGATGGGCTCCCTAGCGATTGATTCTTCGGCGCAATCTAGGTTACGCCCGTTGAATTGGTGGTCCGGCGTGGGTGCCGGCCCCCAGGGGCTGCCGCCCCCGGACCCCCGCTTCGGCCCTGAACGGGCCTCGTCCTCAAACGCCGGACGGGCTGACAGTTGCCGGTGCTTTCTCGATCTCCCTCGGCTTCAGGTCCGCGTTCTCCAGTACGTCCTTCAGGTGGCGCTCGGCCACCGGCAGGACCTCGTCGATCGTCACGTCGCGGCCCAGCTCGGCCGCCAGCGAGGCGACGCCCGCGTCCCGGATCCCGCACGGGATGATGCGGTCGAACCACACGTTGTCCGGGTTCACGTTCAGCGCGAAGCCGTGCATCGTCACGCCCTTGGCCACGCGGATGCCGATCGCGGCGATCTTGCGGTCCTCGCGGCGCTGGCCGGCGTTGGAGGGGGCGTACTCGGGGCCGTTGAGCCGGGGGTCGAACTCCTCGTCGTGCAGCCGCGGGTCGAAGTCGAGGGAGAGCCCGCCGAGCGACGGGCGCTGGTCCACCGGGTCGCCCAGGACCCACACCCCGCTGCGGCCCTCGACCCGGCTGGTCTCCAGGCCGAACTCCGCGCACGTGCGGATCAGGGCCTCCTCCAGGCGTCGTACATGCGCCACGACGTCCACCGGGCGCGGGAGCTTCTGGATGGGGTAGCCCACCAGCTGGCCGGGACCGTGCCAGGTGATCTTGCCGCCGCGGTCCACATCGATGACCGGAGTGCCGTCGAGGGGACGCTCGTCGTCGGCCGTGCGGCGGCCCGCCGTATACACCGGGGGGTGCTCCAGGAGCAGCACGGTGTCGGGGATCTGGTCCTCGAAGCGCGCCGCGTGCACCCGGCGCTGCTCGTCCCACGCCTCCTGGTACTCGACGGCGTCCGCGCCGAACCCCATGCGGACGAACCGCAACTCACTCACGGAAAGCGCCTCCCTCAGCGATACCTGTGTCAGGCACGTAACGCACCCACGCCACTGTACGTCCGGTCGATGCCCGTCAGTCCTGCGGGCAATCCTCACACGATCGGATGAATGCGCGGAGAAGTGTGCAGTCAGACGCTTACTCTCCGCTACATTCGCGCCGTTCACAGAGGCCAAAAAGGCTGCTCACCGGCAATCCGGGCACCACAGGGCCTCCGCGAGGCCCGAAAGGCAGGAGACCGCACCGCAGATGACGGAACGACCCGCGCAGCGCACGCCCAACCGACAGCTCGCCGCGCTCATCGCAGAAGCGGGGTTCTCCAACGCGGGTCTCGCCCGTCGAGTGGACCAGCTCGGACTCGAACACGGGCTGGATCTCAGATACGACAAGACATCCGTCACCCGGTGGCTGCGCGGGCAGCAGCCCCGGGGGACCACGCCCGCGCTCATCGCCGAGGTGTTCACCCGGCGGCTCGGGCGCCGGCTCACCGCCCAGGATCTCGGGCTCGACGCCTGTGCGCCGGTGTACGCCGGTCTGGAATTCGCCGGCGCCCCGGAGGAGGCCGTCGACATCGTCAGCGGGCTGTGGCGCAAGGACTCCGGCAGCCATGCCGAGCTGCGCAAGATCGCGTTCACCCCGGCCGGCCTCGTCGTGCCCAGCCGGGACTGGCTGATCGGCCGCGCCGACGACAAGGTGGCCCGCGGCGAGCTGCCCGCTCCCTCACCCACGCTCACCTTCGCCCGCGCGGGAGGGACCCCCACCGTCCCCGCACAGGGCCGCCCGACGGTGCCCCGCCAGCGCGGGCAGGGCGAACGCGGGTCCGGCCAGAAGGTCACCGGCGGCGACATCGCCGCCCTCCGCTCGGTCGGCGACCTGTTCCGCACCCTGGACAACATGTACGGCGGCGGCCACGCCCGGCAGGCCCTCGTGCGCTACCTGGAGCACGAGTGCGAGCCGATGCTGCGCGGCACGTACGGCGAGCAGACCGGCCGCCGTCTGTTCGCGGCCGCCGCCGAGCTGACCCGGCTCGCCGGCTGGACGTCGTACGACATCGCGGCACACGGGCTCGCCCAGCGGTACTTCGTGCAGGCGCTCAGGCTCTCGCAGGCGGCGGCGGACCGGGCGTTCGGCTCCTTCGTGCTGATCACCATGAGCCGGCAGGCCGTCTATCTCGGGCACGGGCGGGAGGCGGTCCAGCTCGCGCGCGTGGCGCAGCAGGGCGTCGGGACGACGGCTCCGCCGGTTGTGCAGGCGCTGCTGCACTCGGTCGAGGCGCGGGGGCACGGGGTGCTCGGGGAGGTACGGGCGTGCACGGCGTCGCTGGTGCGGGCCGAGCGGGCGTTGGAGGCCGCTCGGCCCGGCGACGAAGTGCCGCACTGGGCGCGGTTCTTCGACGAGGCGCAGCTCGCCGATGAATTCGGGCACTGTCATCGGGATCTTCAGCAGTTCCGTGCCGCCGCGCAACATGCGGAGCGGTCCTTGCAGTTGCGTGCGCCCGCGTTTGCGCGCAGTCGGCTGTTCTGCCGGGTGGTGCTGGCCTCTGCGAGGCTTGGGCTGGGGGAGCTTGATCAGGCGTGTGCGTTGGGTGCGGAGGCGGCGGGGGCGGCTTCTGAGATGCGGTCGGTGCGGGCGGTTGAGTATGTGCGGGACTTCGAGCGTCGGTTGGAGCCGTACAAGGATGCTGCGCCGGTTCGGGGGTATCGGGACAAGGTTGCTGCGCTGGGGTAGCCGTCGAGCCGTAACTCCGGGCGTTGAGTTGCTGGTGCGCCGCCGTTGTGGCTTGTCGCGCCCACGCGGCGGAGCCGCATATCGATACAGCCCCGCGCCCCTGAAGGGGCGCTTCACGCGGCCTGTGTTGTTGGGTGGGGGTCCGCCCTGTGCATCGAGGCCTTTGCACCCAGGTCCGTCAGGATCGCCTGCGATGCCCTGTGGCCCGAGTGCAGTGCCCCTTGGACTGTGCTGGTGTCGCGGTGGTCGCCGCATACGTACAGGCCTGCCAACAGGCGTACGGGGCGGCGTAGGTCGTGGGGCGGGACCATTGCGGGGACTGCCTCGGGGGTGTGGTGGACGGCGAGGGTTTCCCAGCGGGTGGTGGGGGTGCCGTAGAGGCGGGCGAGGTGCATGCGGACGGCGGTGTCGGCGTCCGGTGGGGGTGGGCCGAGGATCGTCGAGGAGATCAGGGCGCGGCCGGCCGGGGCGCGGCTCGGGTCGACCTCGCTGGCCACCGCCGTGTGTGCCACGGGGCCACCGCGGTCGGCGTCGAGGAGGAGGGAGGCGCCGGTCTCCGGCGGCTCGTCCGTGGTGTGGTGGATCACCGTCAGCGGGTGGAAGTCGGGGACGCGCAGGCCGGGCAGCAGGTCGGCGGCCGTGCGGGCGTCGGTGGCCACCAGGACGGCCCGGCAGCGGAACTCGCCGTGCTCGGCGGTGGTCACCGAGGTCGTGGCGACCGACGTGACCCGCACGCCGGTGTGCACGGTGTCCGGCGGCAGCGTCCGCGCCAGCAGCTCCGGCAGTACCTCGGCGCCGCCCTCCGGCACACACAGCCGCCCGCTCGCGAAGGCGCGCAGTGCGAGGTCCGCGCAGCGGCTGGACGTGGTGAGTTCGGGGTCGCACAGCAGGGCGGCGAGCAGCGGCCGCAGGAAGCCGGCGATCGTGCGCGCGGGGACACCCCGGGCCGCGAGGGCCTCGCCGGCCGGGAGTTCGGGGCGGGCCAGCAGCCGCTCGACGGGCGTGGCCGCCAGCCGGGCGAGCGCGGCGGCGAGCCTGGCCTGGTCGACGGCGGTGCCGAGCGGGGCGCCGGTCCGGGGCCGCGGGACGGCCGTCTGGTTCCGGGAGTGCACGGACGTCGGCAAGGGGGCGCTCGCCAGGGCGCGCACGGCGTGTAGTGCGCCCCTTGCGCCCCCTCCATTCGCCGGGGCGCCCGCGCGGTGGCGCCGTCCGCCGCTGTGCAGCAGAACACCCGGTGCGAACGGGCGCAGCACGAGTGCGTCGAGCCCGGGGGTGATGCCCAGTTCGGGATACGAGGTGGACAGCAGCTGTCCGATGCGGTCGAGCCGGAAACCGTCGACCTTCTCGGTCGACATACGGCCGCCGACGTAAGGGGCGGCCTCCAGGACCGCGGTCGTTACTCCTGCGCTGGTCAGCCGATGAGCCGCCGAGAGTCCGGCGACCCCGGCTCCCACGATGACGACGTCCGCCTGGTACGCGGGCTCAAGCACGTGCCCCTCCTCGAGGTTGCGCGGCCGGTGGAGACGTCATGCCCCCAACAGGCTCTGGGAATACCCGAGTTCGGGTCGAGGTTAGGGCGGTGATCGGTCAAAAAAAGTCGCGCATCGACAGAGCACGGTCGCACGACGGTCGCATGCAACCATTCGGTGACCGGAGGATTCACAGTGCGGCGCGGATCGCTCCCTCGATGTCCGGGAACGCGAACGTGAAGCCCGATTCCAGCAGACGGGTCGGCAGCACCCGTGCGCTGCCCAGCACATCCCCGGCCATCTCGCCGAGCACGGTCCGCAGCACGGGCGCGGGCACCGCGAAGAGGGTCGGCCGGTGCAGCACACGGCCCATCGCCGCGGTGATCTCACGGTTCGTCAGCGGCTGCGGGGCGGTCACGTTGAACGGCCCGGACAGCCCGTCGGTGTCGATGAGATGGCGGATCGCGGCCACCTCGTCGTGCAGCGAGACGAACGACCAGTACTGCCGTCCGTCGCCCATCCGCCCGCCGAGCCCCGCCTTGAAGAGCGGGAAGAGCTTTCCCCAGGCCCCGCCCTTGGGGGCCACGACAAGTCCCGTGCGCGTGAACACCGTTCGTACGCCGGCCTTCTGCGCGGCCGCCGCGGAGCCCTCCCACTCCACGCACAGCTCGGGCAGGAAACCGGCACCGTGCGGTGAGCGCTCGTCGACCGTACGGTCGCCCGTCTCGCCGTAGAAGCCGATCGCGCTGCCGTTCACGAAGACCCGTGGCGGGGTGTCCAGGGAGGCGATGGCCTCCGCCAGTGCCGAGGTGCCGAGGATCCGGCTGCTACGGATCCTCGACTTGTACGCGTCCGTCCAGCGCCGGCTGCCGACCCCGGCGCCCGCGAGGTTGACCACGGCATCACACCCGGCGAGCCCGGCCGTGTCCACCTGCCGTGCCTCGGGGTCCCAGCGGAGCTCGTCCGCCGCCCTGGGCGCGTGACGCACCAGGCGTAGCACCTCGTGCCCGTCCGCGGTCAGGGACCGCACCAGGGCACTGCCGATCAGACCGGACGCGCCGGCCACTGCGATTCGCGAGCGTTCCATGACCCCCAGCATGACCGTTGGCGGGCGATAAGTCCCCGACGGGTCCGTCGTCGAAGTCGGATCGGAGTGCCGTCTAGGGTGGCCGCCATGTCTGTCCCGTACATACGCCACGCCACCCTCGACGACGAAGAGCCGCTCGGCCGCCTCGACCGGGTCACCTGGTCGACGGTGCACTCGGTCCAGCCGCGCCCCCAGCCGCCGTACGAGCCCTTCTACAACGAGCGGTTCGGGCCGCGCGACCATCTCGTCGCCGAGCTCGACGGGGCCGTCGTCGGCTACATCCGGCTGGGATTCCCGACACCCCTCGCGTGCAACACCCACGTACGCCAGATCCAGGGTCTCGCCGTCGCCGAGGAGGCGCGCGGTGCGGGGGTCGCGCGGGCGCTGCTGCGGGCCGTGCAGGACGAGGCACGGCGGCAGGGGGCACGCCGGATCACCCTGCGCGTCCTGGGCCACAACACCGCGGCCCGCAAGCTCTACGAGTCGGAGGGCTTCGCGGTGGAGGGCGTGCTGCCGGAGGAGTTCTTCCTGGCCGGTGAGTACGTCGACGACGTGTTCATGGGGCGCAGCCTGTAGCTCCGCCGGACATGCGGTTCGTTTGTCCGCGGGCCGGTGGGGGCTGGTCGCGCAGTTCCCCGCGCCCCTTACGGGGCGCGGGGCTGTATCGAATTACGGCTCCGCCGCGGGCTCCAGCAGAGCGCTACGTCGTGACCAGCTCGCCCGTGTCCACCGGGGCCGTCGCGTCCGCAGCGCGCCGGGCGTCGCCGGCGACCTCGTCGGCCGTGAGGACGTAGCCGGTCCGGGCGTCGGAGGTGGAGCGGGCGAAGACCACGCCGTACACCCGGCCGTCGGTGGTCAGCAGCGGGCCGCCGGAGTTGCCGGGGCGGACCGTCGAGCGGACCGAGTAGATCTCGCGGGTGACCGCGTCGTCGCTGTAGATGTTCTGGCCGTTCGCCTGAACGCGGTTCGCGACCGTCGCCGCCTGGAGGTCGAGGTCGCCGCCCTCGGGATAGCCCGCGACCACCGCGGCGTCACCGCGCGAGGCCTCGTCGTCGAACCGCAGGACGGGCGCGCGCAGGTCGGGGACGTACAGCACCGCCACGTCCTTGTCCGGATCGAAGAGCACGACGCGCGAGTCGTACGACTTCCCGACCCCGCCGACCCGGACGCTCGGGTCGTCGATGCCGGCCACCACGTGCGCGTTGGTCATCACATGCTCGTCGGCGTAGACGAAACCGCTGCCCTCGCGGCCCTGGGTGCCGGAGACGCCCTCGATCTTCACGGTGCTGAGCTTGGCGGCGTTGGTGGCGCTCGCGGTGACGCTGTCTCCGGTGGGTTCGGCGACCTGGGCCGTCGACTCGTTCTCGAAGGGGTTGAAGACCTGGGGGAAGCCCGCCTCGGTGAGCGCGGACGTGGCACCCGAGAACCAGGAGGGGGTGGTGTCCGGCATGACGTCCTGCACCGTCCCGAGCAGCGCTGAGTCCCGGATCGCGGTGGTGACCAGCGGGGACGAGGAGGCGCCGAGGACGCTCGCGGCCACCCACGCCACGATCAGCACGGCCACCGAGTTCGCGACGGCTCCGCCCACTCCGTCGGCCACCCGCAGCGGACCCTGGTCGAGCTCCCGCTTCAGACGCAGGGCGAAGCGTCCCGCCAGTTCATGGCCCACCACCGCGGGGACGAGCACCGTGAGCACGGCGGTCACCGTCGCCGTCGTCGTGCCCGGCGTCGCCAGGTCCATCATCCAGGGCAGGATCCACACGCCGATCACCGCGCCGCCCACGAAGCCGGCCAGGGAGACACAGCCGGCCACCAGTCCGCGCCGGTAGCCGGACGCTGCGTAGGCCAGGATCAGCAGCAACAGCAGGATGTCGAGCAGGTCCACGAGGCCGCCTTTCTCTCGGACCCCTTAATACGCGGGGGAGGGGCCCAGTGATCAGCCACGCGCGCGTGGCCTCCGGAACCAGCCACGCGTGCGTGTACCCGCAAAAACGTCCCGGACCCGGACGTTGGTTCCACCAGGTGGCACAGCGCACATCGCGGGCGGATCGGATCCGGCCGACAGTGAGGTCATGCGTGTCTTCCGAAGAGCGCCGGGTGCACGAAGACCCGGCGCCGCACGAACACCGCGCACCGCCGTCCACATACCGGCTGCCGCCCGCCCACCGCGGACCGTCCGCGTGCGGGCCGCCGCCCGGGTGCTGCTCGGCTGTCTGCCCGGGCTCGCCGCCGTGACGGCGCTGGTGCTGTGTGCGAGCGGAGTCGAGCGGAACGGCACGACGTCCGATCGGGCGCTCGCTGCCCGGCCCGCCGCCGTCCGGCACTCCGCGGCGCAGCCGCACATCGTGCCGAGGTCGGCCTGGCTGGATGCCGGCACCCGCCGCGCCCAGCCGCCGCCGCGCTACGACGCCAGGGTCAACGCCGTCTTCGTCCACCACACCGACTCGCCCAACGGCTACGACTGCGCCGACGCGCCCCGCATCATCCGCTATCTGTACGCGGGCCAGACCGGCTCCCGGCAGTGGGACGACATCGGCTACAACTTCCTCGTCGACCGCTGCGGCACGATCTACGAGGGCCGCGCGGGCGGCGTCGACCGCCCGGTCACGGGCGCGCACACCCAGGGCTTCAACCACGGCACCACCGGCATCGCCGCCCTCGGCACGTTCACGGCGGGCGTGCCGGTGCCCCAGGCCATGACCGACGCGATCGCCCGTCTCGCCGCCTGGAAGCTGGGCATGTCCGGAATCGACCCCCGTGCGAACGTGCCCCTGGTCTCCAGCAACGGCCTCAGCCGGTACGCGGCCGGCACGACGGCCAGGCTGCCCGCCCTCGCGGGCCACAAGGACGGCTTCATGACGAGCTGTCCCGGCGCCGCGCTCAGCGCCCTCCTCCCGCAGATCAGACAGACGGCGGCCCGGCTTCAGGGCCGAGGGTGAGCCCGCTGCCTCACCGCCTCGCGAGGTAGGCCTTCAGCGCCCGCTGGAGCACCTTGCCCTGGGTGCCCACCGGCCGCTCCCACTCCCCGAGGTACTCCACGGCCATGCCGCCCGCCCCCGTCTTGAACAGGAGCCGGCCGAGCAGCACGCCCTCGGTGAGGGCGGGCGTGATCGAGCGCAGGTCGTACGTCGCGGCGTTCGACGCCCACGCGTCGTACAGCATCCGCCACAACAGCGCGCTGCTGGGCCGCAGTTGGCGACCCCGGCGGCCGGAGGCGGCGTACGAGTGCCAGGACCGGGAGCCGACGTTGATCATGAGTGCGGCGGAGAGGACCTCCCCCTCGTACTCGGCGAGATAGAGCCGCAGCCGGTCGCTGTCCTCGGCGGTCAGCGCCTTCCACATGCGCTGGAAGTAGTCCAGCGGGCGGGCCTTGAAGCCGTCGTGGGCGGCGGTCGCGGTGTACAGACGGTGGAACTCGGGCAGATCGCCGCCCGTGCCCGAGACGACCCGCACGCCCGCCGACTCGGCCGTGCTCAGGGCCTGCTCCCAGTGCGGGGCGAGGGCGCCGCGCAGGTCGTCCACCGAGCGCTCCTGGAGGGGTATCAGACAGCCGAACCGCGGCTGTCCGAGGCCGAAACCGCTGCCCTCGTTCTCCTTGCACCGCCGCCAGCCGAGCTGCCGCAGCCGCTCCCCGGCGTCCAGCGCGAACCCGTCGATGTCCGCCGCGGGCAGCTCGTGCAGATGCCGTACGCCGGGATCGGCGACGCCCGCCGCGACGACCGACGGATCCCAGCACCGTACGACCACGGGCGGCCCGATCCGGACCGCGAACGCCCCCTCCCGCTCCAGGTGGGCGACGAGCGGGTCCAGCCAGCGCTCCAGACGCGGGGTCCGCCAGTCGATGTCGGGCCCGTCGGGGAGGTAGGCGAGAAAACGCCGGGTCCCGGGCAGCGGCCGGTACAGCACGAGCGCCGTGGCCGTCATCGACTCGTCCTCGAACCAGCCGATGCTCTGCGCGAGCCAGCCGGGCTTCACATCGGCCCACTCGGGGATCTGGAGATGGCTGGTGTCGGGATGCAGCCGCAAGTGGGCGAGGTGTTCCTCGCGCGTGATCTCCCGCACGTACGGGCTGGTCATGGGCAGGGTGCTCCTGTTCGGGGCGGCCACCGTAAACCGGGGACGACGGGACGGGTCAAGGGCCCACGGTTCACAGGTTCCTCGTAGTCGACTCACCGATCTCCCCGAGATCGGATTTCTATCGTCATGCACACGCACTGACTGGAGGTGGGGAAGAAATGAACAGCAGTCGCACCGAAGCCCGGCAGAGCACCCGCGGTTGGACGAGGAACTCCCGCGGTCCCTGGGCCGTGGTCTGCGCGGTGGCCACGGTCGTCCTCGGCCCGGCCGCGGTCACGGCCTCGGCCCTCGACCAGGCCAACGCGGCCCCGATGCACCACGCGGTGAAGGTGGACCAGACGCAGGCGTACATCCCGTCCGACGCGGGGCGCCGACGCACCGCCGCGTGAGGCTCAGCCCTTGAACCGGTCCCACAGCTTGGGATACCGCTCGGCCAGCGCCCGCTCGTTCTCGAAGTCGATCGGTGTGCCCTCCGGCTCCGGGGGCGCGGGCGGAATGCCGAGGTCCGGGGCGACGGCACCGGTGAGCTGCTCATAGGCCTCGTCGGCCGAGTAGCCGAGCTCCTCGCCGTCGCCGTCGAGTTCGTCGTCGAAGTCGTCGAGCAGATCGGCGAGCGAGTCGGGATCGTGCACGCCACCCTCGTACACCTCCCGGCCCTGGCCGATGAGCCAGCACCGGAAGAAGTCGAACGCGTCGTCGCTCGCGCCGTCCAGCAGCACCCAGGCGGCGCCCCACAGGTCCCAGGTGTACGCGCGGTTGTAGCGCGCCTCGAAGTGACGGGCGAAGTCCAGGACCGAGTCCGGGTCGCGCTGGAGGAGCCGCTCCACGAGCACGTCGGCCTGCTCCTCGGGGTCGCCCTCGGCCGCTTCGCCGGCCCCGTCGATCAGCTCCCAGAACTCCGTCTCGTCCATCACGGGTCAAGCATCGTGCCTGGACGGGTGGGGCGCACGTGGAGTGGGACGGATTGTTATGGGCGGTACGGCGTGATCAGTGGTACGGCAACCTGATCGTTACCGCGTCACCGGTCGTACAGCGCCGCCAGCCGCGCCGCATCCCCCGCGAACCGCGCCCGCAGGCCCTCGGGGGCCAGTACCTCGGCCTCCGGACCGAGCGCCGTCAGCTGGGTGTGGGCGACCTCCTCGGACTCCACGGGGAGGGTCACGGTCACCCGACCGCCGGAGTCCGGGGCGTCCGCGTTGCGCAGCGCCTCCCTCGCGGCGAGCGGATCGACGGTGTGCGGCAGCCTGCGCACGCCGTCCGGAGACAGCCGTACGACGACCTCGGCGCGCAGAATGGACCGCGCGAACTGCTCGGCCCGCTCCTCCCAGAAGGCGGGCAGATCGAACTCCTCGTCGCGGGTGAAGCGCTCGGCACCGGCCTCGACGGCCTGGAACCGGTCGATCCGGTAGACCCTGGGGGAGCCGTGCGGGGCGGCCCGCGCGCACAGGTACCAGACCCCCGCCTTCAGCACGAGCCCGTACGGCTCCAGCTCCCGCTCCACCTCACCGGCGCCCTTGCGGTAGCGGGCGGTGATCCGCCGGTCGTCCCACACGGCGTCCGCGACGACCGGCAGCAGCTCGGGCGTCCTGGGCTCCTTGAACCAGTTCGGCGCATCCAGATGGAACCGCTGCGAGGCCGTGCGGGACGCGTCGCTCAGGGAGGGCAGCAGCGCCGCCGACACCTTCAGCCGGGCCGCGGAGGCCGCGTCCTGAAGCCCCATCTCCCTGAGCGCACCGGGCACGCCGGACAGGAACAGCGCCTCCGCCTCGCTGCGGTGCAGTCCCGTCAGCCGGGTGCGGTACCCGCCGATCAGCCGGTATCCGCCGGCCCGCCCGCGGTCCGCGTACACCGGAACCCCCGCCTCCGACAACGCCTGCGCATCGCGCGTGACGGTGCGCTCGGACACCTCCAGCTCCGTCGCCAGCTCGGCGGCGGTCATGGAGGGCCGGGACTGGAGCAGCAGCACCATTTTGATGAGACGGGCAGCGCGCATACGGCCCATGATGCAACGAGGCCCCCGCCATGGCGGGGGCCTCATCACACAACCACTACAGGCCGTAGCGCTCGCGCGCCTCCTTCACGGCCGTCGCCTTGACCTCACCGCGACGCGCCAGCTGGGCCAGCGCGGCCACGACGATCGACTCGGCGTCGACCCCGAAGTGACGGCGGGCGGCGTCCCGGGTGTCGGAGAGCCCGAAGCCGTCGGCGCCCAGCGAGGAGTAGTCCTGCTCGACCCACTGCGCGATCTGGTCCGGCACCTGGCGCATGTAGTCGGAGACCGCGAGGACAGGGCCCTCGGCGCCGTGCAGCGCCTGACGGACGTACGGCACCCGCTCCTCGCCCTGCAACAGCGCCGCGTCCGCCTCCAGCGCGTCCCGCCGCAGCTCGCTCCACGACGTCGCCGACCACACATCGGCGGCGACACCCCACTCCTCGGCGAGCAGTTGCTGCGCCCGAAGCGTCCAGTGGATCGCCGTGCCGGAACCCAGCAGCTGGATGCGCGGCGCATTCGCGGCCGGCGAAAGCCCCGCCGACTCCGCCGTGTTGAAGCGGTAGAGGCCCTTGACGATGCCCTCGTCGATGCCGAGGCCGGACGGCTTCGCGGGCTGCGGCATCGGCTCGTTGTAGACGGTGAGGTAGTAGAAGACGTTCTGGTCCTCACCCGGGGCGGCCTCGCCGTACATCCGGCGCAGACCGTCCTTGACGACGACCGCGATCTCGTACGCGAACGCCGGGTCGTACGTCATCGCCGCCGGGTTCGTCGCCGCGATCACCGGCGAGTGGCCGTCCGCGTGCTGGAGACCCTCGCCCGTCAGCGTCGTACGACCGGCCGTCGCACCGACCAGGAAGCCGCGGCCCAGCTGGTCGCCGAGCTGCCACATCTGGTCGGCCGTACGCTGCCAGCCGAACATCGAGTAGAAGATGTAGAACGGGATCATCGTCTCGCCGTGCGTCGCGTACGACGTGGACGCGGCGATGAAGTCGGCCATCGAACCGGCCTCGGTGATCCCCTCGTTGAGGATCTGGCCGTTCTCGGCCTCCTTGTAGTACATCAGCTGGTCGCGGTCGACCGGCTCGTACGTCTGGCCCTTGGGGGAGTAGATCCCGAGCGACGGGAACAGCGACTCCATGCCGAAGGTGCGCGCCTCGTCGGGGACGATCGGCACCCAGCGCTTGCCCGACTCCTTGTCGCGGACCAGGTCCTTGACCAGACGGACGAAGGCCATGGTCGTGGCGACGTTCTGCGAGCCGGAGCCCTTGTCGAAGGAGGCGAAGGCCTTCTCGGCGGGCGCGGGCAGCGGGGCGACGGCGTGCGTACGACGGGCCGGGGCCGGACCGCCGAGGGCGGCGCGGCGCTCCTGGAGGTAGCGGACCTCGGGGGAGTCGGCGCCCGGGTGGCCGTACGGCACGACACCGTCGACGAAGTCGCTGTCCTTGATGGGCAGTTCGAGCAGATCACGCATCTGCTTGAACTCGTCCACCGTCAGCTTCTTCATCTGGTGGTTGGCGTTCTTCGACGCGAAGCCCTGACCGAGGGTGTGGCCCTTGACCGTCTGGGCCAGGATCACGGTCGGCGCGCCCTTGTGCTCGACGGCGGCCTTGTACGCGGCGTACACCTTGCGTGCCTCGTGACCACCGCGGGAGAGGTGGAAGAGCTCCAGGATCCTGTCGTCGCTCAGCAGCTTCGCCATCTCGGCGAGCGCCGGGTCGGCGCCGAAGAAGTCCTGGCGGATATAGGCGGCGTCACGGGTCTGGTACGTCTGCACCTGCGCGTCCGGTACCTGGCGCAGCCGTCGCAGAAGCGCACCGGTGGTGTCGAGCCGGAACAGCTCGTCCCAGGCTGAACCCCACAGCGTCTTGATGACGTTCCAGCCGGCGCCGCGGAACTGGGCCTCCAGCTCCTGCACGATCTTGAAGTTGGCGCGGACCGGGCCGTCGAGGCGCTGGAGGTTGCAGTTGATGACGAAGGTGAGGTTGTCCAGCTCCTCGCGGGCGGCGAGCGCGAGGGCCGCCGTCGACTCCGGCTCGTCCATCTCGCCGTCGCCGAGGAAGGCCCAGACGTGGGACGCGGAGACGTCCTTGATGGAGCGGTTGGTGAGGTAGCGGTTGAAGCGCGCCTGGTAGATGGCGGAGAGCGGACCGAGCCCCATGGAGACGGTCGGGAACTCCCACAGCCAGGGCAGCCGGCGCGGGTGCGGGTACGACGGGAGGCCGCTGCCGCCCGCTTCCCGGCGGAAGTTGTCGAGGTGGTGCTCGCCGAGCCGGCCGTCGAGGAAGGCGCGGGCGTAGATGCCGGGGGAGGCGTGGCCCTGGATGTAGAGCTGGTCGCCCGAGCCGTCGGCCTCCTTGCCCTTGAAGAAGTGGTTGAAGCCGGTCTCGTACAGCCAGGCGGCCGAGGCGAAGGTGGCGATGTGGCCGCCGACGCCGTATTTGCTGCCCCGGGTGACCATCGCGGCCGCGTTCCAGCGGTTCCACGCGGTGATCCGGGTCTCCAGCGCCTCGTCACCCGGTACGGCGGGCTCGGCGGCGGTGGGGATGGTGTTGACGTAGTCGGTCTCGAGGAGCTTGGGCAGCGCGATGCCGTTGCCCTCCGCGCGCTCCAGCGTGCGGCGCATCAGATATGCGGCACGGTGCGGGCCGGCAGCCTTGGTGACGGCGTCCAGGGAGGCCTGCCATTCGGCGGTCTCCTCCGGGTCGCGGTCCGGGAGCTGGTCGAGCTCGCTCGGCTGGATGGCGTTGGGGTCGGTCATGTCGCCGCCTTCCTCAGTCGAAGGGGGTTCCCTCATCGGTAAGGGTTCGGGGGTGCCCTTTGTCTTTGGCAGGACAGGGCGGGTGGGGCCTCGGTGGAAGCCCAGGCGACTCTAACTCCCTGATCGATGATCGATCAAAGGGTTGACGAGCAAAACCTCTTGATCACGAGAAAGTCGGCACGGGGTGCCTCGGGTGATGGCACGGGGTGACGCCTTGGGTAGAGGTTTTCGCAGGTCGGAAAGCGTTTGAGCGCGGACCTGCTCCGGTGTTCGGGCGCCTCAGGCACGCGGTGCGCAGCCCAGCACATGGGCCTTCACGATCTCGGCGATCCGCGGGTCGCGGCGGCGGAACGCCTGGACCAGTTCCTCGTGCTCCTCGGCGTACGACTGCTGCACCGTCCCCAGCCACCGGATCGACAGCGCCGTGAACACCTCGATGCCGAGCCCCTCCCAGGTGTGCAGCAGCACCGAGTTCCCGGCCGCCCGCACCAGCTCCCGGTGGAAGCCCACCGTGTGCCGTACCTGCGCCGTGCCGTCCGACTCGCGGTCGGCGTCGTACAGCGCGGCGACATGCGGCTCCAGGGCCGAGCAGTCCTCCGCCAGCCTCTCCGCCGCCAGCTCCGCAGCGATCGCCTCCAGACCGGCCCGGACCGGGTAGCTCTCCTCCAGGTCGGCGGCGGTCAGATTCCGCACCCGTACGCCCTTGTTGGGCGCCGACTCGATCAGCCGCAGCGACTCCAGCTCACGCAGCGCCTCGCGTACCGGTGTCTGGCTGACCTCCAGCTCGGTCGCGATCCGCCGCTCCACGATCCGCTCGCCCGGCTTCCAGCGCCCGCTCACGATCCCCTCCACGATGTGCTCGCGGATCTGTTCGCGCAGCGAGTGGATGACGGGGGCGGTCATGAGGGCTCCTTAAGGGCGTTGACGCTTAGACAATAAGGCCGGGACGCTCCGCAAGGGTGGCGCACGGGGGCGCTTTTGTGCAGGTGAGACGAGACTTACACGTTGGCTTCGGGGCCTGATAGCTCGGTTCCGTCCGATGCAGGGCGGCTGCGGGTTGTCGGTGGCTTGTCGCGCAGTTCCCCGCGCCCCTAAGGGCGATGCCCTCGCCCAGGGATTCCGGGCGAGGGCATCGATGCGTGCGTCTGAGGGTGTTACAGGCCGAGCTCGACCTCGAACTCGCCCGCCTCCAGGATCGCCTTGACCGCCGTCAGGTAACGGGCCGCGTCGGCGCCGTCCACCAGACGGTGGTCGTAGGAGAGGGTCAGGTAGGTCATGTCACGGACGCCGATGACCGTGCCGTCCTCCGTCTCGATCACGGCGGGGCGCTTGACCGTGGCGCCGATGCCGAGGATCGCGACCTGGCCCGGCGGCACGATGATCGTGTCGAACAGCGCACCGCGGGAACCGGTGTTGGAGATGGTGAAGGTCGCGCCGGACAGCTCGTCGGGCGTGATCTTGTTGGCGCGGACCTTGCCCGCCAGGTCGGCCGTGGCCTTGGCGATACCGGCGATGTTGAGGTCACCGGCGTTCTTGATGACCGGGGTCATCAGGCCCTTCTCGGAGTCCACCGCGATACCGATGTTCTCGGAGTCGAAGTAGGTGATGGTCCCCTCGGCCTCGTTGATCTTGGCGTTGATGGGCGCGTGCGCCTTCAGCGCCTGGGCCGCGGCCTTGACGAAGAACGGCATCGGGGAGAGCTTGACGCCCTCCCGCGCGGCGAACGAGTCCTTGGCCCGGGCGCGCAGCCGCATCAGGCGGGTCACGTCGACCTCGACGACCGAGGACAACTGCGCCTGCTCGTGCAGCGCCTTGACCATGTTGTCGCCGATGACCTTGCGGATGCGCGGCATCTTGACGGTCTGGCCACGGAGGGGGGAGACCTCCAGCGCCGGCGCCTTCTTCGCAGCCGACGGAGCCGCGGCGGCGGGCGCAGGGGCAGCGGCGGCGGCCTTCGCGGCCTCGGCGGCGGCGATGACGTCCTGCTTGCGGATACGGCCGCCGACGCCGGTGCCCTTGACGGTGGCCAGGTCGACGCCGTTCTCGGCGGCGAGCTTGCGCACCAGCGGGGTGACGTAGGCACCCTCGTCGGAGGCCTGCGCGGCGGGAGCCGGAGCGGCCGGAGCCGGGGTGACCGGGGCCGGAGCGGCCGGCGCGGGCGCCGGGGCGGCGGGCTGGACCGGAGCCGGGGCGGCAGCGGCGGGCGCGGCCGGAGCGGCGGGGGCAGCCGGAGCCGCGGGGGCGGCCGGGGCAGCGGGAGCCGGAGCGGCGGGGGCCGGGGCAGCCGCCGGAGCGGCACCCGCGACGCCGATGACGGCCAGCTTGGCGCCGACCTCGGCGGTCTCGTCCTCGCCGACCACGATCTCCAGCAGCGTGCCGGAGGTGGGCGCCGGGATCTCGGTGTCGACCTTGTCCGTCGACACCTCCAGCAGCGGCTCGTCGGCCTCGACGCTGTCGCCGACCGACTTCAGCCAGCGGGTGACGGTGCCCTCGGTGACGGACTCGCCGAGCGCGGGCAGGACCACGTCCGTGCCCTCGGCGGAACCGCCGCCGGCCGGAGCGGCAGGGGCGGCCGGGGCCTCGGGGGCGGCAGGGGCGGCCGGAGCCTCGGCCACGGGGGCCGGAGCAGCGGGCGCGGGGGCCGGCTCCGCGGCCGGGGCCGGGGCGGCAGCGGGGGCGCCCGTGCCGTCGTCGATCACGGCCAGCTCGGCGCCGACCTCGACCGTCTCGTCCTCGGCGACCTTGATGGACGCCAGGACACCGGCGGCGGGGGAGGGGATCTCGGTGTCGACCTTGTCGGTGGAGACCTCGAGCAGCGGCTCGTCGGCCTCGACGCGTTCGCCCTCGGCCTTCAGCCAGCGAGTGACAGTGCCCTCGGTGACGCTCTCGCCGAGCGCCGGAAGGGTTACGGAAACCGCCATGGTTTCGGTTGCTCCTTACGAATTGCGGAAGTCTGTGTCGTCGCGTTCGTCGACCGAGGGTCAGTCGTGCGAGTGCAGCGGCTTGCCGGCCAGGGCCAGGTGGGCCTCGCCGAGCGCCTCGTTCTGCGTCGGGTGGGCGTGGATCAGCTGGGCGACCTCGGCGGGCAGCGCCTCCCAGTTGTAGATCAGCTGGGCCTCGCCGACCTGCTCGCCCATGCGGTCGCCGACCATGTGGACGCCGACCACGGCGCCGTCCTTGACCTGGACGAGCTTGATCTCGCCCGCGGTGTTCAGGATCTTGCTCTTGCCGTTGCCCGCAAGGTTGTACTTCAGAGCGACGACCTTGTCCGCGCCGTAGATCTCCTTGGCCTTGGCCTCGGTGATGCCCACGGAGGCGACCTCGGGGTGGCAGTACGTCACCCGGGGCACGCCGTCGTAGTCGATCGGAACGGTCTTCAGACCGGCCAGGCGCTCCGCCACCAGGATGCCCTCGGCGAAGCCGACGTGCGCGAGCTGGAGCGTCGGGACGAGGTCGCCGACGGCGGAGATGGTCGGAACGTTGGTGCGCATGTACTCGTCGACCAGGACATAGCCGCGGTCCATGGCGACGCCCTGCTCCTCGTAGCCGAGACCGGCGGAGACGGGGCCGCGGCCGACGGCGACGAGCAGGACCTCGGCCTCGAACTCCTTGCCGTCGGCGAGGGTGACCTTGACGCCGTTCGCGGTGTACTCGGCCTTCGAGAAGAAGGTGCCCAGGTTGAACTTGATGCCGCGCTTGCGGAACGCGCGCTCAAGAAGCTTGGAGGAGTTCTCGTCCTCGACCGGGACGAGGTGCTTGAGGCCCTCGATGACGGTGACGTCGGAACCGAAGGACTTCCAGGCGGAGGCGAACTCGACGCCGATGACACCGCCGCCCAGGATGATCGCGGACTGCGGCACACGGTCCAGGACCAGGGCGTGGTCCGAGGAGATGATGCGGTTGCCGTCGATCTCCAGGCCCGGCAGCGACTTCGGCACGGAGCCGGTCGCCAGCAGGACGTGGCGGCCCTGGACGCGCCGGCCGTTCACGTCGACGGAGGTGGGGGAGGACAGCCGGCCCTCACCCTCGATGTACGTCACCTTCCGGGAGGCGACGAGACCCTGGAGTCCCTTGTACAGGCCGGAGATCACGCCGTCCTTGTACTTGTGGACCCCGGCGATGTCGATGCCCTCGAAGGTGGCCTTCACACCGAACTGCTCGCTCTCGCGGGCCTGGTCGGCGATCTCGCCCGCGTGCAGCAGGGCCTTGGTGGGAATGCAACCTCGGTGCAGGCAGGTGCCGCCGACCTTGTCCTTCTCGATCAGGGCGACGTCCAGGCCCAGCTGCGCCCCGCGCAGGGCCGCGGCGTAACCACCGCTACCACCGCCGAGGATCACTAGGTCGAAAACGGTGCTGGCGTCGTTCGCCACGTCACGTCCTCCATGCATGTGCGCCACGCCGGTCTCCAGTGACCGGTCGGCGGCTGGTGTCCGGCCGCTCTGTTTCGGCCCTTCGGTGGGGGCCCTGTCCTGCCAGGCCCCATCTTCGCACTTGTCGGCACTGGACGAGACGCGGGGCCGGGGTGTGAGACGCCACACGCTTGGAGCGGACGGCGAGGTGACCCACTCAGGGGCGCGGGGAACTGCGCGACCAGCCACACACGGCCCGCACCCGCCGCACGACGGATGGAACCGAGCCACCAGGCGCGAAAGTGCCCCGCACCCCGAAGAGAGACGTCAGCCCAGATCTCCCGCAGCGGTCAACTCGGCGAGCCGCACGAGCGTCCGCACCGCCGACCCCGTCCCGCCCTTGGGCGTGTACCCGAAGGGCCCCTGCTCATTGAAGGCCGGCCCCGCGATGTCGATGTGCGCCCAGGTGATGCCCTCACCGACGAACTCACGCAGGAACAGTCCGGCGACCAGCCCACCGCCCATCCGCTCACCCATGTTCGCGATGTCCGCGGTGGGAGAGTCCATCCCCTTGCGCAGGTGCTCCGGCAACGGCATCGGCCAGGACGCCTCCCCGACCTCCTCCGCCGCCTCGACGATCGCCGTACGGAACGCCTCGTCGTTGGCCATCACACCGAACGTCCGGTTGCCCAGCGCCAGCACCATCGCCCCGGTCAGCGTCGCCACGTCCACGATCGCGTCCGGGTTCTCCTCCGACGCCGCCCACAGCGCGTCCGCGAGCACCAGCCGCCCCTCGGCGTCGGTGTTGAGCACCTCCACGGTCTTGCCGCTGTACATGCGCAGCACGTCACCCGGCCGGGTCGCGGTGCCGGACGGCATGTTCTCGGCCAGCGCCAGCCAGCCGGTGACGTTGACCTCGAGCCCGATGCGCGCGGCGGCGACGACGGCGCCGAAGACGGCGGCCGCACCGCTCATGTCGCACTTCATCGTCTCGTTGTGGCCGGCCGGCTTCAGCGAGATGCCGCCCGAGTCATAGGTGATGCCCTTGCCGACGAAGGCGAGGTGCTTCTTCGCCTTGGAGTGCGTGTACGACAGCTTGACCAGCCGGGGACCGGAGGCCGAACCCACGCCGACGCCCAGGATGCCGCCGTAGCCGCCCTTCTCCAGGGCCTTCACGTCGAGCACCTGCACCTTGATGCCGTGCTCCTTGGCCGCGGCCTGGGTGACGGCGGCGAAGGACTCGGGGTTGAGGTCGTTCGGCGGGGTGTTGATCAGGTCGCGGGCGCGGTTCAGCTCCTCGGAGACGGCGGTGGCGCGCTCCAGGGCCGCCTTGTACGCCTTGTCGCGGGGCTTGCCGCCGAGCAGGGCGACCTCGGCGAGCGGCGCCTTGCCGTTCTTCGCCGCGCCCTTCGCGTCGACGGTCCCCTTGTACACGTCGAAGGAGTACGCGCCCAGCAGCGCGCCCTCCGCGACGGCACCGGTGTCGGCGGCGTCCGCGAGCGGCAGGGCGAAGGCGGCCTTCTTGGTACCGGCGAGGGCGCGGGCGGCCGTACCGGCGGCCTTGCGCAGCGCTTCGGCGGTGAACTGGCCGTCCTTCTCCGGCTCGGCGCCCAGGCCGACCGCCACCACGAGCGGTGCCTTGAAGCCCGACGGCGCGGGGAGCTTCGTCACCTCGCCCTCGGCACCCGAGGCACCGAGGGTCTCCAGGACGCCGGCGAGCCTGCCGTCGTACGCCTTGTCCACGGCCTCGGCGCCCGGTGCGACGACCAGGTCCCCGGACCGGGATCCAGTGCCCTTGGCGACACCGATCACGATCGCGTCGGCCCGCAGGCCGGGCGCCGCGGCGGTGCTGAGAGTGAGAGCAGTCACGGTGGTGATATCTCGCTTCCGATGTGAAGTTGCTGTGGCCGATGGGGGTGGGTCGACCGGGCCCGTCGGCCGACCCCTGGCGTGGCCTGGGGGTCGGACTCATCCGGGGCCTTCACCCTGTCGGCGAACACCCGGGGACGAGCCTACGCGCGTATGTGCGTTCGCTCTGCCTGCGGGCGTTCACCTGTCGGTGGGCGTCCCGGTGACTTCCGGATGCTCACCATGTGCGAGGCGCGCCGCCGTACGCGTCGGCGCGGTTCGGCCGGGGCGCGCCGGGCGTGCCGAGTCCGAGGCCCGCGACCGCCGTGCCGGCCATGCGGTCGGCGAGGGAGCGGCGGCCGGGGGCGAGGACGGGCAGGGCGTTGCAGAGGAAGACGGCGACGGCGAGGGTCCACACCAGCACGGAGAGCACGAACTCGCCCTCGATCAGCAGGACGCAGGCGAGGGCGTAGACGACGACGTCCGCCGTGGTGGTGACCGCGGCCCGCAGCGCCGCCCGGCGCCCCGCGCGGGGGGTGACCTTCAGCCCGGTCAGGGCCTTGCCGAGGGTGCGGCCGACGAAGGTCAGCGAGGCCCACTGGTACAGGAAGGTGACCAGGATCAGCAGCCCGAAGGCCTGCTCGACATAGAGCACCGACTTGTTCCACACGGAGAGTCCCAGATGCTCCGAGGAGTCGATGACGTCGCCGCGTGAGGTCAGCAGGTCCAGGCCGCTGCGCGTGGCGAGTTCGGGCACGTCGGTGACGAGCACGGATATCCGGTGGAAGGTGAGCACGGCGAGCGCGGATGCCACCGCGACCACCAGAGCGAAGTCGATCAACCAGGCCGCGGCACGGCGAAGCTTCGGCACGGACGTCCCCCCGATGACGGTCACTTGTCGGTTTCGGCGGACGAGACTAGTGGCGGGGCGGGCGGTACCGAAGGGCTGTGCGGGATTTCGTGTCGTCCCGGTGACAGGACTCCTGTCACCCCGGTGACGGAACTCGCCTCACCCCAGCGACAGGACGACGAGCGCCGTCGTCGTCGCCGTCTCCGCGAGGCTGCCGAAGACATCGCCGGTGACCCCGCCGAAGCGGCGGACGCAGTGCCGCAGAAGAAGCTCGGAGGCGGAGAGGGCGAGGACCACGGCGGCCGCGGCCTGGACGACGCCGTACGCCCCGAAGGCCGCGCCCGCGCCGGCGGCGACCCCGGTGACCGCGAGGGCGACGAGGACCGCGCCGCGCACCGGGACGACCCCGGCGACCGCGGCCCCCAGCCCCTCCGGCCGTGCGGCGGGCACCCCGGTCCGCGCGGCCGTCGTCAGGGCCAGCCGCCCGGCGGTCGCGGAGACGAGGGCGGCGAAGGCACCCCAGGTCCAGGACTCGTCGTAGGCCTCCACCAGGGCGGCCACCTGGGCGAGGAGCACGAGCACGAGCGCGATCACACCGAACGGCCCGATGTCCGACTGCTTCATGATCCGCAGCGCGTCCTCGGCGGGCTTGCCGCTGCCGAGGCCGTCGGCGGTGTCGGCCAGTCCGTCGAGGTGGAGCCCACGGGTGAGTACGGCGGGTACGGCGACGGTGGCCACGGCGGCGAGGAGAGGACCGGCGCCGAGGACGAGCAACAGGAGGCCGAGCCCGACGGCGACTCCACCCACGACCGGCCCGGCCAGGGGGGCACACAGCATGCCGCCCCGCGCGGCCTCCCGGTCCCACCGGGTCACCTGCACGGGCAGCACGGTGAGCGTGCCGAAGGCGAAACGGAGGCCGTGCAGGGGCGGGGTCCTGGACATCCGGGAAGGCTACGACAGGCCCCGGACGCCGCATACGCAGGGCGGCCCGCCCGCAGGACGGGCAAAATTGGACACATGGGGCACTGGCTTGAGCGCAACGTCATCGAACCGGGCAAGCTCCCCCTGCTCCTGGCCCTGCTCGCCTTCGTCGTGACCTTTCTGCTCACCCGGCTCATCACGCGAATGATCCGCGCGGGCAAGGGCCCCTTCGGCAATGTCCAGGCCGGCGGCGTACACATCCATCACGTCGTCCCCGGGATCGTCCTCACCGTCATCGGCGGCTTCGGTGCGGTCGCCGGGGGTGACCGCGGCTTCGGCTCGGCCCTCGCCGCCGTGGTCTTCGGCATCGGGGCGGGCCTGGTCCTCGACGAGTTCGCCCTGATCCTCCATCTCGACGACGTCTACTGGACGGAAGCGGGCCGCAAGAGCGTGGAGGTCGTGGTGCTGACCGCCGCCCTCGTCGGCCTGGTCCTGGTCGGCTACACCCCGTTCGGCGTGAACGACCTCAGCGACGACGAACTCCAGGACCGCGGCACCGTCATCACCACCGTCCTCACGAACTTCGCCTTCTCCCTCCTCGCCCTCAGCAAGGGCAAGGCCCGCACCGCGCTCTTCGGCGTGATCATCCCGATCATCGCCGTGGTGGGCAGCATCCGGCTGGCCCGCCCGGGCTCCCCGTGGGCCAAGCGCCTCTACCGCCGCCGCCCCCGCGCCCGCGCCAGATCCCTGCGCCGCGCCTACCGCCACGACCGCCGCTGGGCGGGCCCCAGCCGCAGGCTTCAGGACTTGATCGGCGGCAAACCCGACCCCGTCGAACCGGTCCGGGCCATCGACCGCCGGTGACGCACCGCCGACACGGCACACAGCACCAGCGCGCCGGCGATCGCCGCCAGATGCTCCTTGCCGGCCAGGTTGTCCTTCACCAGCACCTCGATCACCATCGCCAGAATCACCGCCCCCGCGGTGACATACGCCCGGTAGCGCCAGCCGAGGAACACGGCGAGCCCCACCACGGCCGCCGACGGCCCGGTGTCCACGACATACGCGTCCGCGGCGGGCAGCCCCAGCGGTCCGCCCGGGCCCAGCGCGATCCCCACGCGCGCGTACAGCGTCCCGGCGAGCGTGGCGGCGTAGGCGATGGCGAGCGTCCGCCACCACCCCAGGCAGATCTCGGCGATCCCGAACACCAGCAGGATCTGGAGAAGGGCTCCCCACACCGGCAGGTCCAGAGCGGGTACGAACAGGGACAGCGGGGTACGCAGCAGAGCCGCCCACAGGGGATCCTCGGCCCGCACGGCGCCCACGTCCTGGACGAAGCCGTACCCCCAGGACTGGTTGTGCACCACGTGCAGCAGCGCCGTAAGGCACACGGCGCCGGTCGCCATGGGGATCGCCCGCCGGCGCCGCTCGGCGACCGCGCCGCGCACGGTGACATACAGCAGTCCCCATTCGGCGCGGGCCCAGCGGGCGGGCGTACTCATCTCTGCGACCTCATCTATGCGTCTGAAGGTGCCTGCGGTGCAGCCACTTCGGCAGTCCCGGTGCCTCCAGGAACCCTTCCGCGCGGGCCGCGGAGATGCCGATGCGGGGCAGGTCCGCGCTCTTCTCGAAGAGCAGGAACCTCGGTTCCCAGATGGGCCGGTACTTGGCGTTGGCGCGGTACAGCGACTCGATCTGCCACCAGCGCGAGAAGAAGCTGAGGAGCGACCGCCACAGCCTCAGCACCGGTCCGGCACCGAGGCGTCCGCCACGTTCGAAGACCGAGCGGAACATCGCGAAGTTGAGTGAGACCTGGGTGATCTGGATCTCCTGGGCGCGCTGGAGGAGATCGATCACCATGAACTCCATCAGACCGTTGTCGGCGTCGCGGTCCCGCCGCATCAGGTCGAGCGAGAGGCCGTGCGGCCCCCAGGGCACGAAGGAGAGCAGCGCCTTCAACTCGCCCTCGCCATCGGCGCATTCGAGCATCACGCACTGTCCGTCGTCCGGATCCCCGAGCCGCCCCAGCGCCATGCTGAACCCCCGCTCGGTGGCCCCGTCCCGCCAGTCGTCCGCCCGCTTCAGCAGGTACGTCATCTCGTCGGCCGGAATGTCCTCGTGCCGCCGGATGCGCACGACGTACCCCGCGCGCTTCACCCGGTTGTACGCCTGCCGCACGGTCCGCATGGCCCGCCCCTCCAGCGTGAACTCGGCGACCTCCACCACGGCCTCGTCACCGAGCTCCAGCGCGTCCAGCCCGTGCCGTGCGTACACGGTCCCCGCCTCCTCGCCCGCCCCCATCACGGCCGGAATCCAACCGTGCGCACGCGCCTGGGCCAGCCAGGGATCGATGGCACCGGGCCACGCCTCCGGGTCGCCGACCGGATCGCCGGACGCCAGCGCGACACCGCCCACGACCCGGTACACCACACCCGCCTTGCCGGTCGGCGACCACACGACGCTCTTCTCCCGGCGCAGCGCGAAGTACCCGAGCGAGTCGCGGTCGCCGTGCCGCTCCAGCAGCGCCCGCAGCCGCCGTTCGTCGTCCTCGGTGAGCGGGTCGACGGCGCGCGTGGAGCGGAAGGCGGCGTAGAAGACGGCGAGGACGAGCAGCGTGCTCAGTACGTTGATGGCGACGTTGACCCAGTTGGGGCTGGTGATCCCGGGGAACCGGTCGTCGTCGGCGACGACCGAGACGAGCCGCAGCGTTCCGTACCACCAGCGCTCGGTGAACGTCGAACGGTGCTCGTCGTGCGCCTGATTGGTCACCGTCACCAACAGCGCCGCCAGCAGCGAGCAGACCAGCAGTCCGCCCACCGCGACGGCGGCGGCGAGCTTCGGGTTGGAGCGGTCGCCCTTGGCGTAGAACTCCCGCCGCCCGACGAGAAGCGATGCCACGAAGGCGGCGGTGAGGGCCAGGGAGACCCAGTTCTGCGCATAGCGCCGGATCTCCGGGAAGAACATGACGAAGGCGAGCAGCAGCAGGAACAGCCCGCTGAGCACGAGGTTCAGAATCCACGCGGCCCGCTTGCGCCGGCGCATGGTGATCGCCAGGAACACCGTGAACACACCGGAGGCGAAACCGGCGGTCAGCAGATACGGCGTGAAGTAGTCCTCCTGGTTGTGCCGCCGCAGGTCCTGCCCCAGGGAGACCCACACGGCACTGAGGAAGTTGACGAACGCGACGACCCGCAAGTACCAGACGGCAAAGGCAGCGGCCCGCCGCGAGGCCGCCGCCCCGTGCCCCTGGTCCGGTCCGGACTTCACATCAGCGCGGGCGTCTCCCATAGGGAGGGATGATATGGGGCAAATTTAACGATTACGGCTCACTGCTCGTCCGCGGTCTTCTCAGCCTCTTCGGCCTCTTCGGGTTCCTCGGCCTGCTCCGGCAACTCCGCCGCCAACGCGGCAGCCGCCTGCACCAGCGGCAGCGCAAGCAGCGCCCCGGCGCCTTCGCCCACCTTCACGCCCTGGTCGAGCAACGGCTCAAGGGCCATCCGGTCGAGCGCCTTCGCCTGTCCCGGCTCCCCGCTGCTGTGCGCGGCCAGCCACCAGTCCGGCGCCCGGAAAGCGATCCGCTGGCCCACCAGCGCACAGGCCGCCGCCACCACCCCGTCCAGGATGACCGGCATCTTCCGCACCGCGCTCTGCAACAGAAACCCGGTCATGGCGGCCAGATCGGCGCCGCCCACCGTCGCCAGCAACTGCAACTGATCCCCGAGAACGGGCCGGGCCCGCCGCAACGCGTCCCGGATCGCGGCGCACTTGCGCATCCACGCCAGGTCGTCGATGGCCAGCCCACCGCGCCCGGTGACGACCGACGCATCGGTCCCGCACAGCGCGGCGACCAGCACGCCCGCCGCCGTGGTGCCGCCCACGCTCACATCGCCGAGCACCACCAGATCCGTACCGGAGTCGGCCTCTTCGTCGGCCACCGCGACCCCGGCCCGGAAGGCGGCCTCGGCTTCCTCCGCCGTCAGGGCGTCCTCGACGTCGATGCGTCCACTGCCCCGCCGTACCCGATGCCGTACGACCTCGTCGGGCAACGTCTCCGGATCGCAGTCCAGCGCCATGTCCACGACCCGGACGGGAACGCCCAGTTGCCGGGCGAGGACCGAGACCGGCCGGGCGCCCTCCAGGACCTCGCGCACCAGCGCGCCGGCGCTGCCCGCGGGCCGCGCGGAGACGCCCAGTCCGGCGACGCCGTGGTCGCCGGCGAACAGCACCACGCGCGGCCGTTCGACCGGCCGTACCGGCACGGCGCCCTGTGCCGCCGCCAGCCACTCACCCAGGTCGTCGAGGCGGCCCAACGCTCCGGGCGGCACGATCTGACGCTCCCGGCGCGCCTCCGCATCGCGGCGCACCCCGCCGTCGGGGCGCTCGATCAGATCGGTGAAGTCGTCGAGATTAAGCGAGCTCATTCGCCGAACAGTACCGGCCCCCATCGAACAGAACGGCGCCACATCGCCACCACGCGCGCGTGACGTCGTTGCACCCAAGATCGCGATCCCATACGTTCCGTTTTGCAGTGAAATGTCGTACGTCCTCAGGGGAGCCGCCCATGCCACCCGCACGCCGCGACGACTGCCCCTGGTGCGGCTCGAAACGCCTGGACACCCGCACGAGAGCCGTGGACGAGTGCCGTGACTGCGCGCACATGTTCCAGAACCCCCAACGCAGCGCCGAGGACGTGCTGTTGGACCGGCTCTCCGGCAAGCACACCAGGGGCCGTGCTCCGACGCGCCGTCACCACCGGTCCACCGCCCGCGCGATGCTGCGCCTGTGCCCCGAACCGGAGAGCTGGCTGGACGTGGGCACGGGCGAGGCCCGCTTCCCGGAGACGGCGAGGGACCTGTTCCCGTACACGTCCTTCGACGGTCTCGACCCCACCTCCCATGTGGTGCGGGCGCATGCGGCGGAGCGCATCGAAGAGGCCTACGTGGGCAACCTGACCGACCCGGTCGTCAGGACCCTGCTGCGCTCCCGCTACGACGTGGTCAGCCTTCTCCACCACCTCCAGCACACGACCGATCCCCGCGCCGAGCTGCGTGCCGCACTCCTGGTCCTCCGCAGGGGCGGCCACCTCGTGATCGAGGCCCCGAACAGGCAGGCCGCGTTCGGCACCCTCCTGGACCGGCGCTGGGTCCCGCGGACCCATTCCGCCCACTCCCATGTGACGCCCCTGGCCAACCTCCGCACGGAGCTGGAGTCCCAGGGCTGCACGATCGTCTGGAGGGACCGCCGGCGCATCATCGCCCGCAAGCCCTGACCCGCGCCCGGCTCACCCCCGCAGTACGACGGCCTGCCCCGCCACCACCAGCAGAACGTGCTCGCACTCGCCCGCGAACGCCGCGTTCAGCCGCCCCAGTTCATCGCGGTACCGCCGCCCGGAGGCCGTGGCCGGCACGATCCCCGACCCCACCTCGTTCGACACGGCGACAACGGTCCGCCGAGCGCTCCGCACGGCCCCGGTCAACTCCCGCACCCGCTCCCGCAGAGCGCGCTCGCCCCCGTCCGCCCACACCGCGTCGTCCCACGCCCCGACGGAGTCCATCGCATCCGTCAGCCACAAGGACAGACAGTCGATCAGCAACGGCGCACCGTCGGCCTGGAGCAACGGCACCAGGTCGCACGTCTCCGCCGTACGCCAGGACCCGGGCCGGCGCTCCCGATGCGCGGCGACCCGCGCGGCCCACTCGCTGTCCTCGTCCCGCGTGCCGCCCGTCGCGACGTACAGCACATCGGCGAACGCCGCCAGCCGCCGCTCGGCCTCCACCGACTTCCCCGACCGCGCCCCGCCGAGCACCAGCGTCCGCCGCGGTACATCCGGTACGTCCTCGTACACCCCCACGACCAGCGTCGTCCCGTCCGGTACGGCCCGCGCCCCCGCCGCCGTGAGCCGCCGCCGCAGCTCGGCCCCGGGCGGTACCTCATGATCCAGATGTACGGCGACCACATCCGTCGTCGGCCCCACCGCCCCCGCCGCCCGCAGCCGGGCCAACGCGTCCGGCCGCCCCACGACATCGGCGACGACCATGTCGTACACCACGCCGCCCGACTCCTCCAGCCCGGCCGGCGCGCTGCCCGGCGGCACATACAGCAGCCGCTGCCCGTCCGGTCCGGTCACCGCGTACCCCGTACCGCCCGCGTCCATCGCCAGCGCCCGCACCCGATGCCCCGTCAGCAGCGCCAACTCCTGCCCGTCCGGTACCCGCCCGGGCCGCGGCAGCCCCGCCGGCACCTCGACGGCCGGTCCGTCATGCGGATGCGAGAGCAGCACCTGCCGTACCCCAGCGAGCGACCGCCCCGCCCGAGCGGCCGCGAACGCCGCACCGGGCGTCAGGTCGATCAGCAGCGCCCCGTCCACGAGCAACGCGGTCGCGGCCCGCGCGTCCGGCCCGAGCGCGGTCGCACAGACCGCACAGGGACAGTCGGGGCGGGGGAGTCCCGCGGGGGCGCCGGTGCCGAGCAGAGTCACGTCCACAAGTTGATTTTCGCCGTTCACTTGTAGTCACGCGCGACTGGGACGCCCCTTAGGGGCGCGGGGCTGTATCGACGTGCGGCTCCGCTGCGTGGCCGCGACCGGCCCCCACCGGCCCGCAGACAACGAACAACCGCATACCCTGCTGTTTCGGTAACCGCTCAGACACGGGAGGCGCACATGGCCGTATGGACGTGGCGATTCGAGAAGACCGACGGCGCGGAGGTCCAGCCCGCGGTGCAGCCCGAGGAGTTCACCACGCAGGGGGACGCCGAGTCCTGGCTCGGGGAGCACTGGAAGGACCTGCTCGCCGGCGGTGCGGACCAGGTGCGGTTGTTCGAGGACGCCACGGAGATCTACGGCCCGATGAGCCTGGATGCCGCCGAGGCGTAGGACCGTTGGGGCAGGGGGCGACCGCAACGGGCCGCCCCCTCCTCACTGCTCACCCAGCGTCACATCCACCGTCTTCTCGGCGCCGTTGCGCGAGAACGTCACCGTGGTCTTGTCACCCGGCTTCTCCGCGGCCAGCGCCTCGGTCAGCGAGGTGATGGTGGTGATGTCGGTGTCGCCGAGCTCGGTGATGATGTCCCCGGGCGCCAGGCCCGCCTTGTCGGCCGCCCCGCCCTTCGTGACCTCGACGACGGCGACCCCGGTGGCCTGGTAGTCGTCGTCGAGGACCGTACGGCCGGTGATGCCGAGCGCGGCCCGGCCCGAGTCCGTCACCCTGCCGTCCTTGATGATCTGGTCGGCGATGGTCTTCACCATCGACGCGGGGATCGCGAACCCGATGCCGGGTGCCGCGCTGTCCCCGACGTTGGGGTCGGTGGCGGCGAGCGTCGGGATACCGATGACCTGGCTGTCGAGGTTCACCAGGGCGCCGCCGCTGTTGCCGGGGTTGATGGCGGCCGACGTCTGCACCATGTTCGCGATGGTCGCGCCCGTACCGCCGCCGGTCCGGCCCTCGCTGACGGTCCGTCCGGTCGCCGAGACGATGCCCTGTGTCACGCTCGACGACAGTCCGAGCGGCGAGCCCATGGCGAGGACGATCTGCCCGACCTCGACCTTCGAGGAGTCCCCGAACTTCGCGGCCTTGAGCCCGTCCGGTACGTCGTCGAGCTTGATGACGGCGAGATCCTGCTGCGGATACGCGTAGACGAGCGTGGCGGTGAGCACGTCCTCGCTGTTGGCGGTCGTCACCCGGAACGTCTTCTCGTCCCCGACGACATGCGCGTTGGTGACGATGTGGCCCTGGCCGTCGTACACCACCCCGGAGCCCAGGTCGGACGTGGCCTGGATCTGCACCACCGACGGCAGGACGTCCTTGATCACCTTCGTGTAGTCGTCCTGGAGGTCGCTGTCCACCGCCGGCACGGCCGCCTGCGTGGTGGTCGAGCCGTCCTTCTTCGATCCCGAGGACTCCGAGGATCCGGAGCCCGAACAGCCGGAGACGATCGCGAGGGAGCAGGCGAGTACGGCGACGAGCGTGACGAGCCGCGGGGCACGGATACGGGAGGCGTCCATGCCCCGAGTCTCTCGTCGGGGTGAATGCCCGGCCCCCGCTGTTGACCCGAACGGGCTTCAGCCACGCACCCCGCACAGATGCAGCAGCGCCGCGACGCGCCGATACGGATCCGTCCGCCCGGCCCGCTCCTCCGCGGCCAGCAGCGCGTCGATCTCGCCGGGTATCTCCGCCCCGTCCGCCGCCGTGTCCGTGAAGACCCGCACGCCGTACCAGGTGTTCAGCGGAGCCCCGATCCCGGCCAGCGTCCCGGTCAGCGCGTCCAGCCGGTCCGCACGCACATCGAGTCCGAGCCGGTTCCGGTAGGACACCGTGTCGAAGGCGCCCAGCGCGCCCGTCCAGTCCCCGGACAGGCCCGGCCGCATCGCGAGCGCGTCCGCGTTGCGCACCAGCAGCGACAGCAGACCGCCCTGGGCGAGCATCCGGGCCAGCCCCGCCAGCAGCGGGTCGGGCTCGTCGACGTACATGAGCACGCCATGACACAACACAACGTCGAAGCTGCCCGGCAGAAAGTGCACGCCGGTGTCGCGGCCGTCGCCCTGGACGATCCGCATCCGCTCCCGGATCCCCTCCGGCTCGGCGGACAGGGCCTCTCTCGCCACGGAGATCATCTTCGGATCCTGCTCGACACCGGTCACCTGGTGTCCGGCCCGGGCCAGCCGCAGCGCCTGCGTGCCCTGGCCCATCCCCACGTCGAGCACCCGCAGCCGCTGCCCGACCGGGAACCGGCCGGCTATCTGCTCGTCGAGCTGGCGGGCCACCAGCTCCTGGCGTACGACGTCACGGAGCCCGCCGAGCTTGCTCAGCCAGGCTTCCGCCGCGCCCCCCGAGAACGAATGCGTGCCGGTCAGGGCCGCTCTCCGCGCTTGACCTGCGGCTTCGGCAGCCGGAGCCGGCGCATCTGCAGGGAACGCATCAGCGCGTAGGCGACGGCGCCGCGCTTGTTCTCGTCCGGGAAGCGCTCGGCCAGCCGCTTCTTCAGCCGGACCGCGGTCATGACCGAGTCGAGCACGATCAGGACGATCACGACGAGCCACAGCAGCAGCGCGATGTTCTGCAAGGAGGCCACCCGCACCATGCTCAGCACGAGGATGACCACGGCCATCGGCAGGAAGAACTCGGCGATGTTGAATCGCGAGTCGATGAAGTCCCGCGCGAACTTGCGGATCGGCCCCTTGTCACGCGCGGGCAGATAGCGCTCGTCGCCGCCGGCCAGCGCCTGGCGCTGCTTGTCCATGGCGGCACGACGCTCCTCGCGCTGACGCTTGGAGGCGTCCTTGCGGGTCATCGACGTATTGGCGACGCTGCGGCGCTGGGACTGGGACTCACTCCGCTTGGGAGTGGGCCTGCCCTTCGGGGCCTGCGGGTCACGGGTCTGAGTGGAGTCGGTCAGCGACGCCTTGTCGGCGAGCGCGGCCTTCTCTTCCTTGGCACGGCTACGGAACACAAAACCCAAGGGTACGGGGTCCGGGGCATGGACCCCAGCCCCGCGGGGAACGATCCCGCAACACCAGTCGTCGTACTGGGGCAGAGGGGACGTTGCTCTTAAGGGGTCACCTACTCCCTACGCCGGAGCGAGGCCTTACGCAGTCGTCCTTGGGGATGAGCGCATCCATCCCCGAACAGTGCGGTAATGGATGCAGGGCCCGTACTGTGGGTTCTGTCGCAGCAGCTGGAGCTGGAGTCCGTCAGAAGGGGGCGCGCGAAGCCCATGAGCGGTGTCATGAAGCGTATGGGGATGATCTTCCGCGCGAAGGCGAACAAGGCCCTTGACCGGGCCGAGGACCCGCGCGAAACCCTCGATTACTCGTACCAGAAGCAGCTTGAGCTGCTTCAGAAGGTGCGCCGTGGAGTCGCCGACGTGGCGACCTCGCGCAAGCGCCTGGAGCTCCAGCTCAATCAGCTCCAGCAGCAGTCCACCAAGCTGGAGGACCAGGGTCGCAAAGCGCTCGCCCTGGGCCGTGAGGACCTGGCGCGCGAGGCGCTGTCCCGCCGCGCCGCCCTCCAGCAGCAGGTGACGGATCTGGAGACGCAGCACGCGACGCTCCAGGGCGAGGAGGAGAAGCTCACCCTCGCGGCGCAGCGCCTCCAGGCCAAGGTCGACGCCTTCCGTACGAAGAAGGAGACCATCAAGGCCACCTACACCGCCGCCCAGGCGCAGACCCGCATCGGAGAGGCCTTCTCCGGCATCTCCGAGGAGATGGGCGACGTCGGCATGGCCATCCAGCGTGCCGAGGACAAGACCGCGCAGCTCCAGGCCCGGGCCGGCGCCATCGACGAGCTCCTCGCCTCCGGCGCCCTGGACGACCAGTCCGGTATGCACAAGGACGACATCCAGGCCGAGCTGGATCGCCTCTCCGGTGGTACTGATGTAGAGCTGGAGCTTCAGCGCATGAAGGCCGAGCTGGCGGGCGGCTCCTCGTCGCAGCAGGCGATCGAGGGCGGCAAGGACCAGTCGCAGTCCCAGCAGCAGCCACAGGACACCCCGCGCTTCGACAAGCAGTAATCGCCATACGGAGGGCGACATGATCGTACGGATCATGGGGGAGGGGCAGGTGAAGCTGGCCGACAGCCACTTCGCCGAGCTGAACAAGCTGGACGACGAACTCCTCGAGGAAATGGAGAGCGGCGACGGCCCGGGCTTCCGAGCCACTCTCCACGCCCTGCTCCACAAGGTCCGCGAACTGGGCGAGCCCCTGCCGGACGACTCACTGGAGCCGTCGGAGCTGATCCTTCCGTCGCCGGACGCGACGCTGGAGGAGGTCCGGGAGATGCTGAGCGACGACGGGCTGATTCCGGGCTGAAGCGGGGGTCTGGGGGCCACAGCCCCCAGGACGTACTGTTGACGACCGTGAGCAGCATCAACGGCGCCAGACAGTGGCTGAAGTCGCATCCGCTGGCGCTCGACGGGGCACTCGCGGCCACCGTGTTCGTCTGCATGGTGGCCGGCTCCTTCGTGGACCCGCACGGCGTGGACCCGCACGTGAACGACGGCGTCTCCTGGGGCGTGCGCACCCCCGACGCCCGCAGCCTCGTCCTCATGACGCTCGGCGCCGCGGCCCTGGTCTTCCGTCGCCGCGTCCCCATGACGGTCCTCGCCCTCACCGGCGCCCTCTCGGTCGTCGAGAGCCTCACCGGCGACCCGCGCGCCCCCGTGGCCATGTCCGCGGTCATCGCGCTCTACACCGTCGCCGCCAGCACCGACCGGCACACCACCTGGCGCGTCGGGCTGCTCACCATGACCGTGCTGACCGGCGCCGCGATGCTCGCCGGCCCGCTTCCCTGGTACGCCCAGGAGAACCTCGCCATCTTCGCCTGGACCGGCATCGGCGCCACCGCGGGCGACGCGGTCCGCAGCCGTCGTGCCGTCGTGCACGCCATCCGGGAGCGCGCCGAGAAGGCCGAGCGCACCCGTGAGGAGGAGGCCCGCCGCCGGGTCGCCGAGGAACGCCTGCGGATCGCCCGCGATCTGCATGATGTGGTCGCCCACCACATCGCCCTGGTCAACGTCCAGGCCGGAGTCGCCGCCCATGTCATGGACAAGCGGCCCGACCAGGCCAAGGAGGCGCTCGCCCACGTACGGGAGGCCAGCCGCTCCGCGCTCAACGAACTGCGCGCCACCGTCGGCCTGTTGCGTCAGTCCGACGACCCCGAGGCGCCGACCGAACCCGCACCCGGCCTGGTCCGCCTCGACGAACTCGTCGGCACCTTCCGCAGCGCCGGACTGCATGTCGAGGTCGCCCGCACCGACCAGGGCATCAGCCTGCCCGCCGCCGTGGACCTGGCCGCCTACCGCGTCATCCAGGAAGCCCTCACCAATGTGCAGAAGCACGCCGGCATCGAGGCCAAGGCCGAGGTCAGCGTCGTACGCGTGGGACCCAACGTCGAGATCACGGTGCTCGACAACGGTGCCGGTCAGGACGACACCCCCGAGGCGGGCGGCGGACACGGACTGATCGGCATGCGGGAGCGGGTCACCGCCCTGCGCGGCACCCTCACCACCGGTCCCCGGTACGGCGGCGGTTTCCGCGTGCATGCGATCCTGCCGGTCAAGACCCGCACCAGCCCAGCGAAGGACTCCGTATGACCATCCGTGTCCTGCTCGCCGACGACCAGGCGCTGCTGCGCAGCGCCTTTCGTGTGCTCGTCGACTCCGAGCCAGACATGGAGGTGGTCGGCGAGGCGTCCGACGGGGCGGAGGCGGTACGCCTGACCAAGGAAGAGCGCGCGGACGTCGTCCTGATGGACATCCGTATGCCGGGTACGGACGGTCTCGCGGCCACCCGCATGATCAGCGCCGACCCGAGCCTCGCCCATGTCCGGGTGGTGATACTGACGACCTTCGAGGTCGACGACTACGTGGTGCAGTCGCTGCGCGCGGGCGCCTCCGGCTTCCTCGGCAAGGGCTCCGAACCCGAGGAACTCCTGAGCGCGATCCGGATCGCGGCCGGCGGTGAGGCACTGCTGTCCCCGGCCGCCACCAAGGGCCTGATCGCCCGCTTCCTCGCCCAGGGCGACGCGGCGGACGACGACCGCGACCCCGCCCGCGCCGAACGCCTCGACGCGCTCACCGGGCGGGAGCGGGAGGTGCTGGTCCAGGTCGCCGGCGGCCACTCCAACGACGAGATCGCCGAACGCCTCGAAGTCAGCCCGCTGACCGTGAAGACGCACGTCAACCGGGCCATGGCCAAGCTCGGCGCCCGGGACCGGGCACAGCTCGTGGTGATCGCGTACGAGTCGGGACTGGTCCGTCCAAGGGTGGACTGAGCTCCACCCGGTCGTACTGCGGCCGGAGTATGCGAGAGATAAGGAACTGGACCCAGGGGCGACGGATCACGGTCCGTGGATGGCTCAGTGTGTACGGGAGGGCGCTCACATGTGCCCTTTCCTCCGCTCGGCCACAGAAGAGAGACGCTGACCCATGTCCTGGCTGTCGAGATTCAGCCTCGCGCAACGGGCCCTCATAGGGCTGATGTCGATCATTGCGCTCGCCTTCGGGGCGATCGCGATTCCACAGCTCAAGCAGCAGCTGCTGCCCTCCATCGAACTTCCCATGGTGTCCGTGCTCGCCCCGTACCAGGGCGCGTCCCCGGACGTGGTCGAGAAGCAGGTCGTCGAACCCATCGAGGACTCCCTCGAGGGCGTCGACGCCATCACCGGCGTCACCTCCACGGCCAGTGAGGGCAACGCCCTGATCATGGCCTCCTTCGAGTACGGCAACGACACCAAGCAGCTCGTCGCCGATGTCCAGCAGGCCGTCAACCGCGCCCGCGTCCAGCTCCCGGACGACGTGGACCCGCAGGTCGTGGCCGGCTCCACGGACGACATCCCGACCGTCGTCCTCGCCGTCACCTCCGACCGGGACCAGCAGGCCCTCGCCGACCAGCTCGACCGGACCGTCGTGCCGGACCTGAAGGACATCGACGGCGTCGGCCAGGTCACCGTCGACGGCGTACGCGACCTCCAGGTCACCGTCACCCCGGACCAGGCGAAGCTCGCGAAGGCGGGCCTGAGTTCGCCGGCCCTGTCCCAGGCGCTCCAGGCGGGCGGCGCGACCGTCCCGGCCGGTTCCTTCGACGAGGACGGCAACAACCGCACCGTCCAGGTCGGCGGCGGCTTCACGTCCCTGAAGCAGATCCAGGACCTGATGGTCACCGGCGAGGCCGGCGGCGATCCGGTGCGCCTCGCCGATGTGGCGACCGTCGAGCAGGAGCAGGCCGGCGCCGACTCCATCACCCGCACCGACGGCAAGCCCAGCCTCGCCGTGAGCGTCACCATGGACCAGGACGGCAGCGCGGTCGCGATCTCGCACGCCGTCGAGGACAAACTCGCGGACATGCGCAAGGACTTGGGCACCGGCTCCACCATCACGGTCGTCAGCGACCAGGGCCCGGCGGTCTCGAAGTCCATCTCCGGTCTGACCACCGAGGGCGGACTCGGTCTGCTCTTCGCCGTACTCGTCATCCTGGTGTTCCTCGCGTCGATCCGCTCGACGCTGGTGACCGCGGTCTCCATCCCGCTGTCGGTGGTGCTGGCCCTGATCGTCCTGTGGACCAGGGACCTCTCCCTCAACATGCTGACGCTCGGCGCGCTCACCATCGCCATCGGCCGTGTCGTCGACGACTCGATCGTGGTCCTGGAGAACATCAAGCGGCACCTCGGCTACGGCGAGGAGCGCGAGGAGGCCATCCTCAAGGCGGTCCGTGAGGTCGCGGGCGCGGTCACCGCCTCGACCCTCACCACCGTCGCCGTCTTCCTCCCGATCGGCCTGACCGGCGGCATGGTGGGCGAGCTGTTCGGCTCGTTCAGCCTGACGGTGACGGCGGCCCTGCTGGCGTCGCTCCTGGTGTCGCTGACGGTCGTCCCCGTCCTGTCGTACTGGTTCCTGCGCGCCCCCAAGGGCACCCCGGAGAACGCCGAAGAGGCCCGCCGCCAGGCGGAGGAGAAGGAGGCCAAGAGCCGCCTCCAGCGCATCTACGTCCCCGTTCTGCGCTTCGCGACCCGTCGCCGCCTCACCAGTGTGGTGCTCGCGATCGTGATCCTCATCGGTACGTTCGGCATGGCGCCGCTGCTGAAGACCAACTTCTTCGACCAGGGCGAGCAGGAAGTCCTCACCGTCAAGCAGGAGTTGAAGCCCGGCACCAGTCTGGCGGCGACCGACGAGCAGGCGAAGAAGGTCGAGAAGCTGCTCGGCTCCGTCGACGGCGTGAAGGACTACCAGGTCACCGTCGGCTCGTCCGGCTTCCTGGCGGCCTTCGGCGGCGGTACGGACACCAACCAGGCGTCGTACCAGGTGATGCTGGAGGACTCGGCGTCGTACGACGACGTACAGACCCGTATCGAGGACGGCCTCAAGAAGCTCTCCGGTATCGGTACGACGACCATCGCGGCCGGTGACGGCTTCGGCAGCCAGGACCTGAGCGTCGTAGTGAAGGCGGCCGACGCCGGTGTCCTGCGCGAGGCCGCGGAGGAGGTCCGCAAGACGGTCGCCGGTCTCGACGACGTCACCGACGTGACCAGCGACCTGGCGCAGAGCGTGCCGCGCATCTCGGTCCGGGCCAACGACAAGGCTGCCGCGGCGGGCTTCAACGACACGACCCTCGGGGCGGCCGTCGCCGAGGCGGTCAAGGGCACCACCGCCGCCAAGGCGACCCTGGACGACACCGAGCGTGACGTCGTCATCAAGTCCGCGAAGCCGGCCGAGACGCTGGCCGAACTGAAGGCGCTGCGCCTCGGCCCGGTGAAGCTGTCCGACATCGCGACGGTCCGGATGGTCGACGGACCGGTGTCGATGACCCGCATCGACGGTCAGCGCGCGGCCACCATCACGGCCAGGCCGACCGGCGACAACACGGGTGCGGTCAGCACGGACCTCCAGTCCGAGATCAACGGACTGGACCTCCCGGAGGGCGCCACGGCCTCGATCGGCGGTGTCTCCGAGAACCAGGACGACGCGTTCGCCAACCTGGGCCTGGCGATGCTGGCTGCGATCGCCATCGTCTTCATGCTGCTGGTGGCGACGTTCCGCTCGCTGGTCCAGCCGCTGATCCTGCTGGTCTCCATACCCTTCGCGGCAACGGGCGCCATCGGCCTCCTGATCGCGACGGGCACCCCGATGGGCGTCCCCGCGATGATCGGCATGCTGATGCTGATCGGCATCGTGGTGACGAACGCGATCGTGCTGATCGACCTCATCAACCAGTACCGCAGAGAGGGCTACGGCGTCGTGGAGGCGGTCGTCGAGGGTGGCCGCCACCGTCTGCGCCCGATCCTCATGACGGCGCTCGCGACCATCTTCGCCCTGCTCCCGATGGCCCTGGGCGTCACCGGCGAGGGCGGCTTCATCGCCCAGCCGCTGGCGGTGGTGGTGATCGGCGGCCTGATCACGTCCACGCTGCTGACCCTGCTCCTGGTCCCCACGCTCTACGCGATGCTGGAGCTCCGCAAGGAGCGCCGGGCGAAGAAGCGCGCGGCGAAGAGGCAGGCGAAGCTGCCCTCGAAGCCGACGTCGGCTTCCGAGGAGCCGGAGCCCGCGGGCGTATGACGGCCGGGTGACGGCCTGATCCACGGCGGCCCGGTACCGAACCTTCGGGGTTCGGTACCGGGCCGCCGCCGTTTGTCGTTACGTATCCTGTGGCCCGAACTGCTTTACGGGGGGAAGGGGATTCGGGCGTGCCGCTGCACAAGGACGACCCGAGATCGGTCGGCGGATACAAGCTGGTCGACCGGCTCGGGGCCGGGGGCATGGGGATCGTCTACTGGGGCCGCTCGCGCTCGGGCCGTGACGTCGCCGTCAAGGTGGTGCACGCCCAGTACGCCGAGGACCCGGTCTTCCGCACCCGCTTCCGCCAGGAGATCGAGGCCGTCCGCAAGGTGAGCGGCGCCTTCACCGCACCGGTGGTGGACGCCGACGCGGAGGCCGTACGGCCCTGGATGGCAACGCAGTACGTCCCCGGCAGCTCCCTCGCCCAGCGCATACGCGACCAGGGCGCACTCCGCGGCACCGAGTTGCGGCGACTCGCCCTGGGCCTTGTCGAGGCACTGCGGGACATCCACCGCGCGGGCGTCGTACACCGCGACCTCAAGCCCGCCAACGTCCTGATGGCCGAGGACGGCCCCCGCGTCATCGACTTCGGCATCTCCCGCGCGGTCGAGAACCACGCCACCCTCACCGAGACCGGCCAGATGATCGGCACCCCGCCCTTCATGTCCCCCGAGCAACTCACCGACGCCCGCACGGTCGGCCCCGCGTCGGACGTCTTCTCCCTCGGCGCGCTTCTGGTGTACGCGGTCACGGGGCGGGGTCCGTTCGACGCGGACAGCCCCTACTTGACGGCGTATCGGGTGGTGCATGACGCCCCCGTACTGGAGGGGATCGCTCAGCCGCTCCTGGGGGTCCTCGAACGCTGCCTGGCGAAGAACGCCGCGGACAGGCCCGAACTGGACGTACTGGCCGCGGAGTTCGCGAAGGTGTTGCCCGCAGCGACGGCGGAGGACTCGCCCACGGTGACGCTGCGTGCGGACGAGGTCGCGGTGGTGGCGATTCGCTCCGCGCCGCCCATCGGGGACCCCGGCGGGCGGCGCGGCCGTATCCGCCGGCTGTGGGCCACGACCGGCGTGGTGGGCGCTCTCGCGCTCGGCCTGACGGGGTACCTGCTGTTCGGGCCCGGACGCGGGGACGACAGTACCCGGGCGGGGGCGGGCTCCTCCACGTCCTCACGGTGGGAGACGCCGCCGACCGGCTGGAAACCCTGGCAGACGACGGTGTACGCCGCCGCCGCGCACGGAGTGAAGAAGGGCAGCGGCGTCACCGGCGTCGGGGCACAGGGCGACCCGAAGTGCAAGGTGTACGAGGGTGACGTCTACTGCGCGGGCGACGGGACCCTGCCCGTGCGCCTCGACGGGCTCACCGGACGGATCGCCTGGCGTGCCGCTGTGCTGCCGCCCGGCACGGGCAAGGGGTCGTACGCCTTCTCCGTCCTCGGTGTCGCGGACGACGCCGTGCTGGTCGAGCAGGAGTACCAACCCGAGAACTCGGGCGACTTCGTGACCTCGGTCGCCGCCTTCGACTCGGGGACCGGAGAGCGGCTCTGGCATCGCACGGTGAACCCCGAGTCCGTCCGTCCGTACTTCTCCGGCGACCTCGTGATCGCTCCGGACAACAACGGACGTTCGATCACCGCCCGTTCGCCGCGTACCGGCGCCGGGCGCTGGACGGCACCGCTGCCGGCGGGGCTGTACTGCGGCTTGGCGGACACCGATGGGGACCTCTACCTCCAGTGCGTCCCGGGCATCACGGCCTCCGAGGACATGGTGCTCCATCGGCTGGACCGGGCCGACGGCTCGGCGCGGCGCCTGACGGTGCCCAATCGCGGAACCCTCGCGGGGACGTTCGACGGCCGCCTGCTCTTCGTCGACCCGCTCGATGACGAGGAGGCGACCGTGGCCACCGACGACGAGGGGCCGTTCTCCCGGATCCGCCGGGTGGATCCGGACACCGGTGACGAGAGTTCGACGAAACTGGCGGAGGAATGCGAGGGCAATGTGACGCTGGGGGGCGGCACGCTGTGGTTCGCCACCTCCTCCGGTCAGGTGACCGCCGTGTCGGCCCGGACGGGCAGGCGGCTGTGGCAGACCCCGACGAGTCTGGAACAGCCGAGCAGCGTCACATACGACGCGAGCGCCGGCGTGATCTACCTGTCCAGCGCCAGCGGCCGGGTCGCCGCCCTCGACACGAAGAAGGGCACGCTGCTGTGGGAGACCCTGCCGCGTGCCGAGCGGGTGACCAATCGGGGCTGGGCGCTGTCCGAGGTGCTGCTCCACAAGGGCGCCCTCGTCGTCTCCACCCCGGACGGCGACATCTTCACCCTCGACCCCGCCCACCCCGACCGGAAACCCGTCTCGGGGTGAGCGTGCGTCACGCCGGGCCTACGGCAGCGCCAGCATCCGTTCCAGGGCCAGTTTCGCGAACGCTTCCGTCTCCTTGTCGACCTCGATGCGGTTGACCAGGTTGCCCTCGGCGAGGGACTCCAGGGTCCAGACGAGGTGGGGGAGGTCGATGCGGTTCATGGTCGAGCAGAAGCAGACCGTCTTGTCGAGGAAGACGATCTCCTTGCCCTCGGGTGCGAAACGGTTCGCCAGCCGGCGGACCAGGTTGAGCTCCGTGCCGATGGCCCACTTGGAGCCGGCCGGCGCCGCTTCCAGGGCCTTGATGATGTACTCCGTCGAGCCGACGTAGTCCGCCGCGGCGACGACCTCGTGCTTGCACTCGGGGTGGACGAGGACGTTCACGCCGGGGATGCGTTCACGGACGTCGTTCACGGAGTCCAGCGAGAAGCGACCGTGCACCGAGCAGTGACCGCGCCACAGGATCATCTTCGCGGCGCGCAGCTGGTCGGCGGTCAGACCGCCGTTCGGCTTGTGCGGGTTGTAGACGACGCAGTCGTCCAGCGTCATCCCCAGGTCCCGCACCGCGGTGTTGCGGCCGAGGTGCTGGTCGGGCAGGAAGAGCACCTTTGTCGTCGAGGGCTCCCCCTGCTCGAAGGCCCACTCCAGGGCCCGCTGGGCGTTCGAGGACGTGCAGATCGTGCCACCGTGCTTGCCCGTGAACGCCTTGATGTCCGCGGACGAGTTCATGTACGAGACGGGCACGACCTGCTCGGCTATCCCGGCCTCGGTCAGCACGTCCCAGCACTCGGCGACCTGCTCGGCCGTCGCCATGTCGGCCATCGAGCAGCCGGCGGCGAGGTCGGGCAGGACGACCTTCTGGTCGTCGGAGGTCAGGATGTCCGCCGACTCCGCCATGAAGTGCACACCGCAGAACACGATGTACTCGGCCTCCGGACGCGCGGCGGCGTCCCGGGCCAGCTTGAAGGAGTCCCCCGTGACATCGGCGAACTGGATGACCTCGTCGCGCTGGTAGTGGTGGCCGAGCACGAAGACCTTGTCCCCGAGCTTCGCCTTGGCCGCACGGGCACGCTCCACCAGGTCCGGGTCGGACGGCGAGGGCAGGTCGCCGGGGCACTCGACGCCGCGCTCGCTCCTCGGGTCGGCCTCGCGGCCGAGGAGCAGCAGGGCGAGGGGCGTCGGCTGTACGTCGAGCTCCTGGGTCTGGGCGGTGGTCACGACACGCACCCTTTCTGTTCTGCGGCTCGCCGACCCGGGGGCCGGGGCGGCGGGACATGCGGGACATCCTGCACCGGCGAGAAGAAGACTTCTCGTCGATTTGACGTTATCTATCATAACCGCTTCACGTCAGTTTGACGATGGCCATCATGTCGATGTGACGTGAATCCCGACACCTGGATGTCGGACCGCGTTGTCGTGCTGTCCGTGGTGCCGTCCGTGCTGGTGCCAGTGCTGCTGTCCGTGCTGCTGTCCACAGGTCGCTGTGCGCTTCCGGGCGCATGTGCGAGCATGAAGGGACAAGCCAAGGGAATGTCACGGGCGTGCCCGGAATGAATCCGCGGCCACGCCGGTTGAAACCGTCGGCAAGCAGTCTCCGTACTACCCGGGAGAGATGTAGATGTCCGTATCGGACGAGACCAGCACCGTCACCGACGGCATCATCCTGTCCGAAGCCGCAGCGGCGAAGGTCAAGGCCCTGCTCGACCAGGAAGGCCGAGAGGATCTGGCCCTGCGTGTCGCCGTTCAGCCGGGTGGCTGCTCCGGCCTGCGCTACCAGCTCTTCTTCGACGAGCGTTCCCTCGACGGGGACGTCGTCAAGGAGTTCGGCGGCGTCAAGGTCGTCACCGACCGCATGAGCGCCCCGTACCTGGGCGGTGCCTCCATCGACTTCGTGGACTCCATCGAGAAGCAGGGCTTCACGATCGACAACCCGAACGCGACGGGCTCCTGCGCCTGCGGCGACTCCTTCAGCTGAGCCCCAGAGAACGATGTGAAGGCGGCGGCCCCCTCCGACGGGGCCGCCGCCTTCACGCCTGTGTGGGGTGAATCACCGGGTGCCGGTCGGCGCCGGCAGCCGTGCCCCCGTCTTCTCCAGCGGGACCGCCTTGCCGTCCGACCCGACGACCTTCCGGTCACCCAGCGGCTCGTCCAGCTGGACGGTCTGGTAGTACTCCTTGGCGATCAGGATGCAGACCTTGTCCGGCCAGGGCGTCTCGGTCACCTTGACCGTCACCGTGTCGCCGTCCTCGGCCGCCGTGGCCTCGTAGCCGGCGCAGACCCCGCCGGTGAAGGCGACGGTCAGCTCGTTGCCCTCGGCCGTGTAGCCCTCGACCGTCACGTCACGGGTGGCCGGCGCGGACGTCGGCTCGTCGCCGGGTGAGGTCGGCAGGGTGCTGGGCTGCCCGCTCGGCGCGGAAGTCGTCGGCGAGGCGAGGAACTTCGGGTCGACCGCCGGATGCGTCACCGTGAAGGTGTCCTCGGCGCCCGGCGCCCGAACCTCGTACAGCCAGGACGGCACCAGGGCCGGCTGCCCGCCCACGGTGTGCGAGGCCAGTCCGAACACCGCCTTCTCGACGGTGATCGTCTGCTCCTGCGGAGTGCCGGCCGACGATCCGCACGGCGCCTCCAGCCGGTCCTTCAGCGGTACGGGACTCGCGCAGCCGCCGATGCCCATACGGTGGTCGGCCGCCGGAGCCGTGTTCATCAGGCCCAGCGTCTTCTCGGCGCTCAGGACGGGATACGTGTCCCCTTTCACCGGCGCCTTCAACTGGCCGCTGCCGCCCACGACTTCACCCTGTTGGCTGATCGTCAGCCCGGTCGTCCAGCCGTACGTCGGCAGCTCGCCGACCGCCGGATCGGCGTTCACCACCCGCTGGGCGCCGATGACCTGGCTCGTGTCGAGCTTGGCGTCGTCCTGTCCGACCGCCTTCAGGATCGGCGCGGCCGCCTCCTTCGCGGCCTCGGCGCTCACCGGGTCGTCGGCCGGATTGGCGGGATCCTTGGAGCAGACGGTGGTGCTCTCACAGGCGTCCGTCCCCGGCGCGTACCGGTGGAACGTCCACGTACCCGGCGCCGCCTTGCTCACCTGGAGACTCGGCCCCGCCGCGTCCTGCGCCCCGACCTTCCAGGCCTGTCCCTCGGCCACCGGCTTTCCGTCCACCCCGAGCGCGGCGGCCAGCTCGGCCACCTCGTCCTCGGTGACCTCGCCCTTCGCTCCGTACACGGGCGCGGAATCAGGACCGTCCGGCAGCTCGCCCGCGGCCCGGTACGTCACCCCGTTCGGGTCGGGCTCGCCCGGCGCGATGCCTGCGGCGCCCTCGGAGTACCCGTCGAGCGCGAGCGGCGGGGGAGTGCCGTCGCCGCCGGGGGCCCCGGACGTCGTACCACCACCGTCGGAACCACCGGACGCGGTGGCGGCGAAGTACGCCCCGCCACCGCCCACGAGCAGCACGGCGGCGGCGACGGAGGCAATGGCAACAGGCGAACGCCGCCGAGCAGCGGGCCGCACGCCATCGCCGTCCTTGGCGGCGACCAGGTGGATGTCGGAGGTGTCGTCGTCGGGGGTCTCCGTGCCGGGGGGAGTTACATCGGGCTCGTCGGAGCCGGGCGCTTCCGCGCTGACGGGTGTGACAGCGGGTCCGTCGGCGTCGACGTCGGCGGCTTCCGTGTCAGGCGTCTCGGCGCCGGAGCCGTCACCTTTCGCCAAGGTGCCCTTGTCCTCCTGGACCCCCTCGCCCTTCCCGGCGATGTCATCGGCGTCCCGAGTCGTGCCGCTGTTCTCGGCGGCACCGGTCTCGGCGGCGTCGTCGTTGTCGGGTCGCTCGGTGTTCACCGCATCGCTCCTTCTGCTGCACGCTGTCCCTTTTGACCCGGCCCTGCCAATATCGGATACAGCCAGATACAGCCGGACTCCGCCAGATACAGGCGGCCGCGGGTCGTATGACGCATCCCCTCTACGGGGGACAGCGATGGGACGCAGCGGGGGAGCGCGCGGTTCCCCTGGAGGCGCCGATTCAGTCGCCGTAGTCCGACATCGCGTCCAGCAGCCGCGCGGACTTCTTCGGCACGCTCACCCCGTGAATGAGTGACGGGGAGACGGGAAGGGCGGCGCTCCGGTCGGGAACCGTCCAGTGGGGGGCCATCCGGGCGCAGTCGCCGCGCAGCGACGCCAGATCGCCTTCCAGATCGACCGGGACCGGGGCTTGGACGTCGAGTTTCGTCATAACGGCACCGTAGGCACGCCCGAGCCGGCGAAGAAAGATCTACTATCGGGTAGTTTTGGTCGCTTCAACGTCACCACGCCGACCCGGTAGCGTTAACTGTCAATCCGCCTCCGCATCCGTTGGAGATTCCTAGCCGTGCGCATCGCAGTCACCGGCTCCATCGCCACCGACCACCTCATGACCTTCCCCGGCCGCTTCGCCGACCAGCTCGTCGCGGACCAACTGCACACGGTCTCGCTCTCCTTCCTGGTCGACAACCTCGACGTCCGCCGGGGCGGGGTCGGCGCGAACATCGCCTTCGGTATGGGCCAGCTCGGCACAGAGCCGATCCTGGTCGGCGCCGCAGGCTTCGACTTCGACGACTACCGTGCCTGGCTCGACCGGCACGGCGTCGACACCGACTCGGTCCGTATCTCCGAGACGCTGCACACCGCCCGTTTCGTCTGCACGACCGACGCCGACCACAACCAGATCGGCTCCTTCTACACGGGTGCGATGAGCGAGGCCCGCCTCATCGAGCTGAAGACCGTCGCGGACCGTGTCGGCGGCCTCGACCTGGTGCTGATCGGCGCGGACGACCCGGAGGGGATGCTCCGCCACACCGAGGAGTGCCGTACCCGGTCCATCCCGTTCGCCGCCGACTTCTCCCAGCAGATCGCGCGCATGAACGGCGACGAGATCCGGATACTGCTGGACGGTGCGACGTACCTCTTCTCGAACGAGTACGAGAAGGGCCTCATCGAGTCCAAGACGGGCTGGACGGACGAGGAGATCCTGGGCAAGGTCGGCCACCGCGTCACCACCCTCGGCGCACGCGGCGTCCGCATCGAGCGGGCCGGCGAGGACCCGATCGAGGTCGGCTGCCCCGAGGAGGACCGCAAGGCCGACCCCACCGGCGTGGGCGACGCCTTCCGTGCGGGCTTCCTGTCCGGCGTCAAGTGGGGCGTCTCCCTGGAGCGCGCCGCCCAGGTCGGCTGCATGCTCGCCACCCTGGTCATCGAGACGGTCGGCACGCAGGAGTACCAGCTGCGCCGCGCCCATTTCATGGACCGCTTCACCAAGGCGTACGGCCATGACGCCGCCGCCGAGGTCCAGAAGCACCTCGCGTAACTAGGAGACCCGGCGGACCAGGTACGCGGTGCCTCGGTCCGCCGGCTCCTCACCGACGTACCGCTGCCCCCGCATCTCGCACCACGCGGGGATGTCCAGCCGTGCCGCCTCGTCGTCCGACAGTACGCGGACCGTGCCGCCGACCGGCACCTCCCCGATGACCTTCGCCAGTTCGATGACGGGGATCGGGCACCGCTTGCCGAGCGCGTCGACGACTAGGGCGTCCTCCCGCACGATCGTCGCCGGCGCCGGTGCCCCCAGCTTCTCCCGCACCGCGGCCACGGCCCCCGGCAGCACCGCCAGGAACCGGTCGACGTCCTCCTCGGGTGTCCCGAGCGGCAGCGAAACCCGCACATTCCCCTCACTCAGCACCCCCATCGCCTTCAGCACATGGCTGGGCGTCAGCGTGCTGCTCGTACAGGACGATCCGGAGGACACGGAAAAACCGGCGCGGTCCAGTTCATGGAGCAGAGTCTCCCCGTCGACATAGAGACAGGAGAAGGTGACGATCCCGGGCAGCCGGCGCACCGGATCCCCGACCACCTCCACATCGGACACCAGCTCCGGCACCCGCGCCCGGATCCGCTCCGTCAACTCCCGCAGCCGTATCGCTTCCTGCGCCGCCTCCGCCCGCACCGCCCGCAGCGAAGCCGCCGCCGCCACGATCGCCGGCAGATTCTCGAACCCGGCCGCCCGCCCCGACTCCCGCTCGTCCACCGGCCCTTGAGCCGCGAACCGCACCCCTTTGCGCACGACGAGCAGCCCGACCCCCGACGGCCCACCCCATTTGTGCGCACTCGCCGTGAGCAGCGACCAGTCCCCCTCGACCCGCCCCCACCCCAGCGACTGCGCGGCGTCCACCAGCAGCGGCACCCCCGCCTCCCGGCACAACTCCGCCACCGCGCCGACGGGCTGCTCGCTGCCGACCTCATGGTTGGCCGACTGAAGACACGCCAACGCCGTGTCACCGCGAAGGGCAGCGCCGTACGCCGCCGCGGTCACCACACCCCCGCGATCCACGCCCACTTGCGTCACCGCCCCACCGCCCGCCTCGTGCACATCGGCCGAATGGAGCACCGAGGAGTGTTCGACAGCAGACACGATCAGGTGACGCCCAACGCGCCTGCGCCCCGCCAACGCCCCGGCGATCCCGCTGTGCACGGCCCGCGTACCCGAAGAGGTGAAGACGAGCTCGTCCGGCCGACAGTCCACGGCTTCGGCGGCGGCCTCCCGCGCAGCATCCAGCAGCATCCGGGCCCTACGTCCTTCCCTGTACAGACGTGCGGGGTCCGCCCACCCCTCGTCGAGGGAGGCCTGGAACGCCTGCCGCGCAACGGGATGAAGGGGAGCAGCTGAAGCGGCATCAAAGTAGGACACACGGCAACGCTAAACCGCCGTTCACCGCAACGCCCCGTCAGGGGCGCGGGGAACTGCGCGACCAGCCACAACGAAGCCGCACCCGCCAAACCAGCGAACCAACGGAGTTACAGGCACCCCTCCCCGCGAACCGTCGGAGACCGTCGGCTAGGGTTTGGTCCGCATAAACATCCAAACCCCTGCCCGACGCAGGGCGGCGACCGACCACCGAGCAAGGCAGGCCGCAGCCAAACCGCGCGGGCGAGACTCTCGGGAAGGCGCTACGTGAGTCCCAACGGCTCCGACCTCCCCCACGCCCTGGGGGGCGCGGGCGATACCCCCACGCCGCGGCGCCCGATGCGGCGGAAGCTGCTGCAGGCACTGACCGCGGGCTTGGTCCTTGCGACCGCAACCGGTTGCACATCCGAGGACTTCCCCCGCCTTGGTTTGCCCACCCCCACCACCGAAGAGGCCCCGCGAATCCTCTCCCTGTGGCAGGGATCCTGGGCGGCCGCGCTCGCCACCGGCGTGCTGGTCTGGGGCCTGATCCTGTGGAGCACCATCTTCCACCGGCGCAGCCGCACCAAGGTCGAAGTCCCTCCGCAGACCCGGTACAACATGCCGATCGAGGCGCTGTACACGGTGGTCCCGCTCATCATCGTCTCGGTGCTGTTCTACTTCACGGCCCGCGACGAGACGAAGATCCTCAGTCTCGACAAGAAGCCCGACGTCACGGTCAACGTGGTCGGCTTCCAGTGGAGCTGGGGGTTCAACTACATCGAGAACGTCGACGGTTCCACCGGCGACGCGAAGACCGACGAGAACCTGGACGCGATCCCGGACCGGTTCAAGGACGAGTTCCCGGCGAACGCCGGCGGTGTCTACGACGTCGGCACGCCCGGCACCCGGAACCCGCAGACCGGCAACCCGGGCCCGACCCTCTGGCTCCCCAAGGGCAAGACGGTCCGCTTCGTCCTCACCTCACGGGACGTCATCCACTCCTTCTGGGTGGTGCCGTTCCTCATGAAGCAGGACGTCATCCCGGGCCACACCAACTCCTTCCAGGTGACCCCCAACAAGGAGGGCACCTTCCTGGGCAAGTGCGCCGAGCTGTGCGGCGTCGACCACTCCCGGATGCTGTTCAACGTGAAGGTCGTCTCCCCTGAGCGTTACGAGCAGCACCTCAAGGACCTCGCCAAGAAGGGGCAGACCGGTTACGTTCCCGCCGGCATCGCGCAGACGAGCCACGAGAAGAACCGGGAGACGAACAACCTGTGAGCATCCTCAACGAACCCCAGGGTGCCGCCGCAGCGGAGTCCCACTACACGGACGAGCTGCCGGTCAGGCGCAAGCAGCCCGGCAACGTCGTGATCAAGTGGCTCACGACCACTGACCACAAGACGATCGGAACGCTGTACCTCGTCACATCGTTCGCGTTCTTCTGTATCGGTGGCGTGATGGCGCTCTTCATGCGCGCCGAGCTGGCCCGTCCGGGCCTGCAGATCATGTCGAACGAGCAGTTCAACCAGGCGTTCACGATGCACGGCACGATCATGCTGCTGATGTTCGCGACGCCGCTGTTCGCCGGCTTCACGAACTGGATCATGCCGCTCCAGATCGGCGCGCCCGATGTGGCGTTCCCGCGGCTGAACATGTTCGCCTACTGGCTGTACCTGTTCGGCTCGCTGATCGCGGTGGGCGGCTTCCTCACCCCCTCCGGTGCGGCCGACTTCGGCTGGTTCGCCTACTCCCCGCTGTCGGACGCGGTCCGCTCGCCGGGCATCGGCGCCGACCTGTGGATCATGGGCCTGGCCTTCTCCGGCTTCGGCACCATCCTCGGCGCGGTCAACTTCATCACCACCATCATCTGCATGCGCGCCCCGGGCATGACCATGTTCCGGATGCCGATCTTCGTGTGGAACGTGCTGCTCACCGCGGTTCTGGTGCTGCTGGCCTTCCCGGTCCTCGCGGCCGCGCTGTTCGCCCTGGAGGCGGACCGAAAATTCGGGGCGCATGTCTTCGACTCCGCCAACGGCGGCGCCCTGCTCTGGCAACACCTCTTCTGGTTCTTCGGCCATCCAGAGGTGTACATCATCGCGTTGCCGTTCTTCGGCATCATTTCCGAGGTCATCCCGGTCTTCTCCCGCAAGCCGATGTTCGGCTACATGGGCCTGATCGGCGCGACCATCGCGATCGCGGGTCTGTCCGTGACGGTGTGGGCCCACCACATGTACGTCACCGGCGGAGTGCTACTCCCGTTCTTCTCCTTCATGACGTTCCTCATCGCCGTACCAACGGGCGTGAAGTTCTTCAACTGGATCGGAACGATGTGGAAGGGCTCCTTGTCCTTCGAGACACCGATGCTGTGGGCGGTCGGCTTCCTGATCACCTTCACCTTCGGTGGTCTGACCGGTGTCATCCTGGCCTCGCCGCCGATGGACTTCCACGTCTCGGACTCGTACTTCGTGGTGGCGCACTTCCACTACGTCGTGTTCGGCACCGTCGTCTTCGCGATGTTCTCCGGCTTCCACTTCTGGTGGCCGAAGATGACCGGCAAGATGCTCGACGAGCGCCTCGGCAAGATCACCTTCTGGACGCTGTTCATCGGCTTCCACGGCACCTTCCTGGTCCAGCACTGGCTGGGCGCCGAGGGCATGCCGCGCCGGTACGCCGACTATCTGGCGGCCGACGGCTTCACCGCCCTGAACACGATCTCGACGATCAGCTCGTTCGTGCTCGGCCTGTCGATCCTGCCGTTCTTCTACAACGTGTGGAAGACCGCCAAGTACGGCAAGAAGGTCGAGGTCGACGACCCGTGGGGCTACGGCCGCTCGCTCGAGTGGGCGACGTCCTGCCCGCCGCCGCGGCACAACTTCCTCACCCTGCCGCGGATCCGCAGCGAATCCCCGGCGTTCGACCTGCACCACCCCGAGATCGCCGCTCTCGACCAGCTCGAGAACGCGCCTCACGGTGAGAAGGCTCTCGCGGGCGGCAAGGAGGCCGGCAAGTGAAGATCCAGGGCAAGATGTTCATGTGGCTGAGCGTCTTCGTCCTCGCCATGGCGGTCGTCTATGGCGTGTGGTCGAAGGAGCCGGCCGGTACCACGGCCCTCTTCCTGGCCTTCGGCCTGTGCATCATGATCGGCTTCTATCTGGGCTTCACCGCCCGGCGGGTCGACGCGGGTGCCCAGGACAACAAGGAGGCGGACGTCGCGGACGACGCCGGCGAGGTCGGGTTCTTCAGCCCGCACAGCTGGCAGCCGCTCGCCCTCGGCTTCGGTGGCGCGCTGGCCTTCCTGTCGATCGCGATCGGCTGGTGGCTGCTGTACTTCTCGGCGCCGATCATCATGATCGGCCTGTACGGCTGGGTCTTCGAGTACTACCGCGGTGAGAACCGCACCCAGTAGCACAAGCCGCGCACTCTGGAGCCCGGACACTCCGACAAGGAGTGTCCGGGCTCCTGCGTTTGCCGCAATCCATTTCACTCGTACGTGTCACCCAGCGCGCCGCGGTTGACGTGGCTTCCTAGCGTGAAGCCATGAACACCACACCCCGCACCCGCACCGTAGTCGGCTGCACGCTGCTGGTGATCGCCCTAGGCGCGGGCGTCACGGGCTGCGGCAGCGACGGCAACCCGCTGTCCGCCGCCCCGTACGACGCGGCGGACCAGATCGCCTTCAACGGCCCCTCCAAGGGCGGGAAGAAGGCCGACCCGGACAAGCCCCTGGAGGTCACCGCCGAGGGCTCGGACGGCCGTATCACGGACGTCACGGCCATGGACGGCAGAGGCCGGTACGTGGCGGGCGAACTCTCCGCCGACGGCTCCCGCTGGCACAGCACCTCGCCACTGGCCGCGGACGCCCACTACACGGTCCGGGTGAGCACCGAGGACGAGGACAGCGCGCCCGGCCGCAAGGTCCTCACCTTCGACACCGGCAAGCCCCTCACGAAGAAGCGCCTGAAGGTGGAGTTCGGGCCGGAGGCGGGCACGTACGGCGTCGGCCAGCCCATCACGGCCGAACTGGACCAGCCCGTCAGACTGAAGGCCCAGCGGGCCATCATCGAGCGGGCCCTGAAGGTCGAGTCCACACCGGCCGCGGAGGGCGCCTGGCACTGGGTCGACGACAAGGAACTCCACTACCGCCCCAAGGAGTACTGGCCCACCCACGCCACCATCCGGGTCCGCAGCACCTTGGAGGGCATCAAGATCAGCGACCGCCTCTGGGGCGGCAGCACCCAGCCGCTGAAGCTCACCACGGGCGACCGGGTCATCGCCGTGACGGACGCGTCGTCCCACTCCATGACGGTCTACAAGAACGGCGAGGCGATCAACGACATCCCCGTCACCACCGGCAAGCCCGGCTTCGAGACCCGCAACGGCGTCAAGGTCGTGATCGGCAAGCAGTACTTCGTACGAATGCGCGGCACCAGCATCGGCATCGCCGAGGGCTCCTCGGAGTCGTACGACCTCCCCGTCTACTGGGCGACCCGGCTCACCTGGAGCGGCGAGTACGTCCACGCCGCCCCCTGGTCCGTCGGCTCCCAGGGCTACGCCAACGTCAGCCACGGCTGCACCGGCATGAGCACCGGCAACGCCGCCTGGTTCTACGAGAACGTCCGCGAGGGCGACCTCGTCGAGGTCGTCAACTCCTACGGCGAGACGATGGAACCCTTCGGCAACGGCTTCGGCGACTGGAACCTGGAGTGGAAGAACTGGCGCCAGGGCAGCGCGCTGCTCAAGGGCAACCCCGAGGGGCCGAAGCCGGAGGACGTGTCAAGGCTGCGACCCGCGGCCGTGTGAGCTGCCTAGGCGCTCAGCGCACTCTTCCCGCGCAACAGGGAAGCCAGCGCAGAAGCGAACTCCACCGGATCCACCGGCAGCGTCACCGCGGCGTCCGCCCGGCTCCAGGTCGCCAGCCACGCATCCTGCGGCCGTCCGATCAGCACCAGCACCGGCGGGCAGTTGAACACCTCGTCCTTGATCTGCCGGCAGACCCCCATGCCGCCCATCGGCACGGACTCACCGTCCAGGACGCAGACGTCGATCCCGCCCTTGTCCAGCTCCTTGAGCACGGCAGCCGGCGTCGCGCACTCCAGGAACTCCACCAGGGGCACGTCCGGAGCGGGCCTGCGCCCGGTCGCCAGCCGTACCTGCTCACGGGTGTTGGAGTCGTCGCTGTAGACCAGCACCGTGGCGGTCGCCTGCATTGTTCCTCCGCGTCTTTGGTCGGGAACTTCCGGGTACCGATGCCGCGGATGCTACTCCCTCGGACTCTCCGTCAACACCTGTTGGAACATCGCTGCGATGGGCCATACGGGCAGTCCACGAGCTGCGAACACTCCGAACGGCACCCCCCGGAGTGAGGGCGGGATAAGCGACCGACATAATGTCGGTCGTGGCGACAGCAACGACAGTAGATACCGGGCATGCGCACCCGTCGGTCAACCGGCCGAACCTCACCAGCGTCGGAACCATCATCTGGCTGAGTTCCGAGCTGATGTTCTTCGCGGCCCTCTTCGCGATGTACTTCACCCTGCGATCGGTGACGGGACCCGATCACTGGAAGGAGATGGCGGACGCCCTCAACGTCCCCTTCTCCTCGGTGAACACCACGATCCTGGTGCTCTCCTCCCTCACCTGCCAGCTCGGCGTCTTCGCCGCCGAGCGCGGTGATGTGAAGAGGCTCCGGGGCTGGTTCATCATCACTTTCATCATGGGTGCGATCTTTATCGGCGGTCAGATCTTCGAGTACACGGAGCTGGTGAAGAAGGACGGGCTCTCGCTCTCCTCGGACCCGTACGGCTCGGTGTTCTACCTGACCACCGGCTTCCACGGCCTGCACGTGACGGGCGGCCTCATCGCCTTCCTGTTCGTTCTCGGCCGCACTTACGCGGCCAAGAGGTTCACTCACGAGCAGGCGACCGCCGCCATCGTCGTGTCCTACTACTGGCACTTCGTCGATGTCGTCTGGATCGGCCTCTTCGCCACGATCTACCTGATCAAGTAGCCGGGCCCGCTCCCGAACATTCCAGAAGCATCGACGCAGAAGATCCTGACACCGGGGTAATCCGTGAAAAAGCTCTCCGCACGACGACGCCATCCGCTGGCGGCGCTCGTCGTCCTACTCCTCGCGCTGGCATGCACAGGGGGGCTGTACGCCGTGTTCGCGCCTGCGGACAAGGCGCAGGCCGATACAACCGCCCAGTCCCTCGCCATCGACGAGGGCAAGAAGCTCTACGCCGTCGGCTGCGCCAGCTGCCACGGCACCGGCGGTCAGGGCACCACTGATGGTCCGAGCCTGGTGGGCGTGGGCGCCGCGGCCGTCGACTTCCAGGTCGGCACCGGCCGTATGCCGGCGCAGCAGCCGGGCGCGCAGGTCCCGAAGAAGAAGGTCATCTACTCGCAGGCCGAGATCGACCAGCTGGCCGCGTACATCGCCTCGCTGGGTGCCGGTCCGACCGTCCCGACCGAAGCGGAGTACGGCCCCGAGGGCGCCGACATCGCCAAGGGCGGCGAGCTGTTCCGCACCAACTGCGCGCAGTGCCACAACTTCACCGGCAAGGGCGGCGCGCTGACGCACGGCAAGTTCGCACCGGACCTTGAGGGCGTCGACCCCAAGCACATCTACGAGGCCATGCAGACCGGCCCGCAGAACATGCCTTCGTTCCCCGACACCACGCTGTCGGAGCAGAACAAGAAGGACATCATCGCGTACCTCGACGCGGTCAACGGCGACGACACCGAGAGCCCCGGCGGTCTTGAGCTGGGCGGACTCGGTCCGGTCAGCGAGGGCCTGTTCGCGTGGGTCTTCGGACTCGGCGCGCTGATCGCGGTCGCCGTCTGGGTCGCCGCTCGGACCGCAAAGGCCAAGAAGTCATGAGTAGCCAAGACATTCCAGAAGAGAACCTGCCCGCTGAGCAGGACACGCACGGCGCAGTGGGCGTCGCGGACGAGAAGCACCCGTTCGCCGACCCCGGTCTGCCGCCCCACGAGCACCGGGTCCAGGACATCGACGAGCGGGCCGCCAGCCGGTCCGAGCGCACGGTGGCCATGCTGTTCACGGTGTCGATGCTGGCCACCGTCGGCTTCATCGCCTCGTATGTGACGATCCCCGCCGACAAGTCGGTCTACATCTTCCCGCTGGGCCACATCAGCGGGCTGAACTTCGCGCTGGGCATGACGCTCGGCATCGCCCTCTTCGCCATCGGCGCCGGCGCGGTCCACTGGGCCCGCACGCTGATGTCCGACGAGGAGATGGTCGACGAGCGCCACGCGATCGAGGCGGAGCCCGAGGTCAAGGCCAAGGTCATGGCCGACTTCAAGCAGGGCGCCAAGGAGTCCGCGCTGGGCCGCCGCAAGCTGATCCGCAACACGATGCTCGGCGCGCTCACCCTGGTGCCGCTGTCCGGCATCGTCCTGCTGCGCGACCTCGGTCCGCTGCCCGAGACCAAGCTCCGCCACACGAGCTGGCGCAAGGGCAAGCTCCTCGTCAACATGAACACCGACGAGCCGCTGCGTCCCTCCGACGTCGTGGTCGGCTCGCTCACCTTCGCCAAGCCCGAGGGCCTGGAGGAGCACGACGAGGACTTCCAGCAGCACATCGCCAAGGACGCCCTGATGATCGTCCGGATTCAGCCGGACAACATCAAGGACAAGCGCGAGCTGGAGTGGTCCCACGAGGGCATCGTGGCGTACTCGAAGATCTGCACCCACGTCGGTTGCCCGATCTCCCTGTACGAGCAGCAGACGCACCACGTCCTCTGCCCCTGCCACCAGTCCACCTTCGACCTCTCCGACGGTGCCCGAGTGATCTTCGGTCCCGCCGGTCACGCCCTGCCGCAGCTGCGCATCGGTGTGAACGACGAGGGCTACCTCGAGGCGCTCAGCGACTTCGAAGAGCCCGTCGGTCCTGCATTCTGGGAGCGCGGATGAGCACTACGACGACCAACGAGGCCCGCGACCGCGGGAAGGCACCGGCCGGCGAGCGCGTCGCCGACTGGGCCGACGGCCGGCTGGGGATCTACTCCCTGGCCAAGACCAACATGCGCAAGATCTTCCCCGACCACTGGTCGTTCATGTTGGGTGAGGTCTGCCTCTACAGCTTCATCATCATCATCCTCACGGGTGTGTACCTGACGCTGTTCTTCCACCCGTCGATGAACGAGGTGGAGTACCACGGCAGTTACATCCCGCTGCAGGGCCAGCTGATGTCGGAGGCGTTCAGCTCCACGCTGCACATCTCCTTCGACGTCCGCGGCGGTCTGCTCATCCGGCAGATCCACCACTGGGCGGCGCTGGTCTTCCTGGCCGCCATGTTCGTGCACATGATGCGGGTGTTCTTCACGGGCGCGTTCCGCAAGCCGCGTGAGGTCAACTGGCTGTTCGGCTTCCTGCTGTTCGTCCTGGGCATGTTCACCGGCTTCACCGGCTACTCGCTCCCGGACGACCTGCTCTCCGGCACCGGTGTCCGCTTCATGGAGGGCGCGATCCTGTCCGTGCCGATCGTCGGCACGTATCTGTCGTTCTTCCTCTTCGGCGGCGAGTTCCCGGGCGGCGACTTCGTGGCCCGCTTCTACTCGATCCACATCCTGCTGCTGCCGGGCATCATGCTCGGCCTGGTGGTCGGCCATCTGATCCTGGTCTTCTACCACAAGCACACGCAGTTCGCGGGCCCCGGCCGGACCAACAAGAACGTCGTCGGCATGCCCCTGCTGCCGGTGTACATGGCGAAGGCCGGAGGCTTCTTCTTCCTGGTCTTCGGTGTCATCGCGGCCATCTCCGCGATCGCCACGATCAACCCGATCTGGGCCATGGGCCCCTACCGTCCGGACCAGGTGTCGACCGGCGCCCAGCCCGACTGGTACATGGGCTTCTCCGAGGGTCTGATCCGTGTGATGCCGGGCTGGGAGGTCAACTTCTGGGGTCACACACTCGTCCTGGGTGTGTTCATCCCGCTGATGATCTTCCCGCTGGTCCTGGTCGCGATCGCGGTCTACCCGTTCATCGAGTCCTGGGTCACCGGCGACAAGCGCGAGCACCACATCCTGGACCGCCCGCGCAACGCTCCGACCCGTACGGCCTTCGGTGTCGCCTGGATCACCTGGTACATGGTGCTGCTGATCGGTGGTGGAAACGACCTCTGGGCCACCCACTTCCACCTGTCGATCAACGCCATCACCTGGTTCGTCCGGATCGCGTTCTTCGTCGCCCCGGTCGTCGCGTTCGTCATCACCAAGCGGATCTGCCTCGGCCTCCAGCGCCGGGACAAGGACAAGGTGCTGCACGGCCGCGAGTCGGGCATCATCAAGCGCCTGCCGCACGGTGAGTTCGTCGAGATCCACGAGCCGCTCAGCCAGGACGCGCTGTACACGCTCACCGCTCACGAGCAGTACGAGCCGGCCGAGATCGGCCCGCTGGTCGACGAGAACGGTGTCGCGCGCAAGGTGAAGGGCTCCCAGAAGCTGCGCGCCAAGCTCAGCAAGGCGTACTACGGCGAGGAGAGCCAGATCGCCAAGCCGTCCGTCGAGGAGTACAAGGAGATCACGAGCGGCCACGGCCACCACTGATCGCTGCGCGCAAGCCACGCCACGGTCGAAGGGCCCCGTCCGGTGTACGGACGGGGCCCTTCGCCCTGCCCTGGGCTGGATAGGGTGGGGCTCACACTCTTCTACGACCCACAGGAGCGGCTATGAACGCTGTGACCCCCGCTGGAGGCGACATCGCGGCGGGCCGTTCCTGGCCGGAGGTGCTGAACGGGCTGCTGGAGGGCCGGGACCAGAGCGCCGACGACACGGCCTGGGCGATGGACCGGATCATGCGTGGTGAGGCCACCGACGCGCAGATCGCCGGGTTCGCGGTGGCGCTGCGCGCCAAGGGCGAGACCGTGGAGGAGATCACCGGGCTCGTCCGGGCGATGTACGAGCACGCGAACGTGATCGAGGTGCCGGGGCGTACGGTCGACATCGTCGGCACCGGCGGTGACGGCGCCAAGACGGTGAACATCTCCACCATGTCCTCGATCGTCGTGGCCGGCACGGGCGCCAAGGTCGTCAAGCACGGCAACCGGGCCGCGTCCTCGGCGTCCGGCGCCTCGGACGTCCTGGAGAAGCTGGGCGTCAATCTGGAGCTGACGCCGCAGCGGGTCGCCGAGGTCGCCGAGGTCGCCGGGATCACCTTCTGCTTCGCGGTGAAGTTCCATCCGGCGCTGCGTCATGTGGCGGCGGCGCGTGGCCAGTTGGGGATCCGGACGACGTTCAACTTCCTCGGCCCGCTGACCAACCCGGCGAAGGTGAGGGCGCAGGCGGTCGGCGTCGCGGACCTCCGGATGGCGCCGATCGTGGCCGGCGTCTTCGCCGAGCGCGGCAACTCGTCCCTGGTGTTCCGCGGCGACGACGGCCTGGACGAGCTGACCACCACGGCCACCTCCCGGGTGTGGATCGTCCGCGACGGCAAGGTCACCGAGGAGTCCTTCGACCCGCGCGACGTCGGCCTCGAACTGGTGCCGGTGGAGGCGTTGCGGGGCGCGGACTCCGCGTACAACGCCGAGGTCGCCCGGCGCCTGCTGGACGGCGAGACGGGCCCGGTGCGGGACGCAGTGGTGCTGAACTCGGCGGCGGCGCTGGTGGCCCTGGAACCGGCCGGCACCTCGCTCGTGGAGCAGATCAGCGCCGGGATGGAGAAGGCGGCGGAGTCGATCGACTCCGGGGCGGCTAAACTGACGCTGGAGCGCTGGGTGGCCGCGAGCAACAAGTAGCGGCCCACAAGGTCTCGTCCCGCAATCCGGACACGGGTTGCGGGACGTCGATCATTTCACGTACTTTTCTGCCCAGGTCATGAGTGACAGTCATGAGGCCCCGGCCGACTGTCCGGCAACCCTCCGTCCGTGGCGGGGTGCCCCGGGTGAAGACCAGGCCGTGCACAGCAAGGTGTACGGCAAGCGCGGATCCCTCACGCAGCCAGGGATCCTGGTCGTCGAGGAGTCCTCTGTGAGCAAGCGAATGCGATAGGGCGTAGAGCCCCCCTTCCGCGTACCCCTTTTCACTTTCCTTGCCTCTCACGGGAGTTCCCCATGTCTGTCCCCACCGCTGCCGCCGTCCAGACCATTTGTGCCCCGCTGCCCGTTCTCGGCAGGGATGTCACCGTTCCGCTCGTCACCGGCGGCGAGGTCACCTACGCCGCGCTCGACTACGCGGCCAGCGCCCCCGTGCTCCAGCGCGTCTGGGACGACGTGGCGGCGTATGCGCCGTACTACGGCAGCGTGCACCGCGGCGCCGGCTACCTCTCCCAGCTGTCGACCGACCTCTTCGAGAACGCCCGCGGGACGGTCGCCGAGTTCCTGGACTGCCGCGCCGACGACCAGGTGGTCTTCACCCGGTCCACCACGGATTCGCTGAACCTCCTCGCCGCCGCGCTCCCCGCCGACTGCCAGGTCTTCGTCTTCGAGACCGAGCACCACGCCTCGCTGCTGCCCTGGCAGGACGCCCGCGTCACCTACCTCAACGCGCCGCGCACCCCGCGCCAGGCCGTCGAGACCCTGGAGCGCGCCCTGGCCGACCGTGACCCTCAGGGCCCGGCCCTGGTCTGCGTCACCGGCGCCTCGAACGTCACCGGCGAGCTGTGGCCCGTGCGGGAACTGGCCGCGGCCGCGCATGCGCACGGCGCCCGGATCGTCCTGGACGCCGCCCAACTGGCCCCGCACCACGCGGTGTCGGTGCAGGACCTCGATGTCGACTGGGTCGCCTTCTCCGGGCACAAGCTGTACGCCCCGTTCGGCTCCGGTGTCCTGGCCGGCCGCGCCGACTGGCTGCGCGCGGCCGAGCCGTACCTCGCCGGTGGCGGTGCCAGCCGCAAGGTCACCCGGCGCCCGGACGGGGGAGTGGAGGTGGAGTGGCACGACACCGCCGCCCGGCACGAGGCGGGCTCCCCGAACGTCATCGGCGTCTACTCCATCGCCTCCGCCTGCAAGGCGCTCACCGAGGTCGGCTTCGACACCCTGGTCGCCCGTGAGCAGTACCTGATCGACACCGTGCGTGCGGGGCTCGCCGAGGTCCCCGAGGTCAGGATCCTGTCCCTCTTCGGCGACGACGCCCCGCGGGTCGGCGTCATCTCCTTCGTCGTCGACGGCTGGAACAGCTCGCACTTCGCCGCGGCCCTCTCCGCCGAGTACGGCATCGGCGTCCGCGACGGCCTGTTCTGCGCCCACCCCCTGGTCCGCACCCTGCTCGGCAGCGACCCGCAGACCCAGGGCGAGTGCGGCGCTCCCGAGGCGGCGCCCGGGGAGAAGTCCCTCAACGCCATCCGCGTGAGCTTCGGCGCGGGCACGCCGGACGAGCACGTCGAGCGGTTCGTGACAGCCGTCAAGGAGCTCGTCCGCAACGGCGCCCGGTGGAACTACCGCACGGAGGACGGACGTTGCGTCCCCGACACGTCCGCGTGAACCGGTGGCCGACCGTCAGTTGTCGAGCCCGATGGCGAACGCCGCCTCCAGGTCGTGCTGGGAGTACGTCCTGAAGGCCACGTGCGTGTCCGTACCCTCCACGCCGGGGATCTTGCTGATGCGGCCCGGGATGACGTCGGCCAGGTCCTCGTGTTCCTTCACCCGGACCATGGCGATCAGGTCGTAGGTGCCGGTGACGGAGAAGACCTCGCTGACCGAGTCAAGGGCGGCGATCGACTCCGCGATCTCGGGGATCCGGTCCACGCTGGTCTTGATGAGCACGATCGCGGTGATCACGGCTGTTTCTCTCCCTCGGGGGCCGGCGTCGCTGGGGTGCGCCTCACTCTAGCCGTCCGCCCGTCGCCCACCACCGCCCTTCCAAGGCCGCGCTACGCGCCTTTTTCCTTCTCCGAAACGGACCCACGCGTAACAGAGACCGAGGCCGAAGCCCGCCAGGTGGGCCAGGTACGCCACGCTCGGGCCCTGGGAGACGCGGGCCGCCGCCAGCCACTGGAGCGCCGCCCAGAAGGGCAGGACGACCCAGGCCGGGAAGCGCAGCGGCAGGAAGAACAGGAACGGCAGAAGACTGGTCACCCGGGCCCCGGGGAACAGGTACAGGAACGCGCCGAGGACCGCCGAGATCGCCCCGGAGGCGCCGACCAGGGACTGCTCGGAGTCGGCGTTGGCGGACGCGTAGGCCAGCAGGGCCAGATAGCCGCAGCCGAGGTAGAAGAGGGTGAACTGAAGGCGGCCCATCCGTTCCTCGGTCATCACCCCGAAGACGTAGAGGAAGAGCATGTTGCCCAGCAGATGCACCCAGCTGCCGTGCAGGAACAAGGCCGTGGCCGGAGTGAACACCGCCCGAGCCGATCCCTCGAACAGCTCTGCGGGGACCACCCCCCAGCGATGGAAATAGTCCCGCTGGGCGGCGAGCAGCGCGTCCCCGGTGCCGTACACCGGATTGAGCCCCGCCGCCGGTCCGACCAGGAAGAGCAGACAGCAGGCGGCGATCAGGGTGTACGTCATCGGTGCCGACGGCGTCCGGATGGCCTTGACCGCCGACGCGGTCCAGTTGCTGATCATGACCACAGAGCATGACGTAACGGGACGCAGCCGCACAGACCGCCTCGCCGCCGGACGGGCCCGGCGGACGGACGGGCGTCGAGTACGCGCCAGGCCGTAGGGTTACGAGCCACACGCATCAGGGAAGCTGGCGTGTCACGGACACTAGAAGGAAGGCCAACAGTCACGATGACGGTTCCCCTGCCGACCGCCACGACGCGGTGGCGCTGCACCCTCTGCGGCAATCTCACGCGCTTCGACGTGACCCGCTCGTCGAAGGTCGTCGAATACATCCACCTCGACCTCGCCGGTGAGCCGAAGGTCGAGGAGCGCGAGGTGGTCACGGAGGAGATCGAATCGGTGCGGTGCCGCTGGTGCAACGCGGTGGATCAGGTGGAACTCGTGGACAGGCCGGGCGCCGGCTCCTGATGGGAGCGGCCCCCGCACGGGCGATCCCTGCTCCGGGGATCCCGCACAGGTGATGGGGTGTGACGGATGGTGGAGAGTGCAGGCGGGGAGCCGGGCGACGGCGCCGCTGAGGTGCTCGACCGTCCGCTGCCCGACGGGGTGCGCCGCAGAGTCGTACAGATCGTCTCCGACGGTTTCGGCGGGCTGACCGTCGGTGAACTGCCCGCGCAGCTTCGGCAGTACGCACGCTTCGCCCCCAATCGCCGGGCCAAGTTCGCCGGCAACGCGATGGCGGCCGCCCTGGAGACCGATCCGCTGTTCCGGCAGCGCATCGGCGAGAAGTTCAGAGAGACCCAGCCGGAACTGTCCGGCGCCCTCGACTCCGGCTCGCCGCCCCCGGCCGCGGACCCGCTCGACGTGGCGGCCGCGGCCTATGTACTGCGCCCGACCGGCTGGGTGAAGCTGGTGACCGCGGCCGGCGAGGAGGCCCAGCGGGCCGATGCCGAGCGGGCCGACGAGGAGAGCCGCGCCGAACTGGAACGGCTGCGCGCCGAACTCGACCGGGCCCGCGAGCACACCCGGGCCGAGACCGAGCGGCTGCGCACCGAGCTGGACGCGGCGAAGAAGGAAGCCGACTCCCTCCATCGCAAGCTGCGCGCCGCCCTCAGTGACGTCAAGCGCGGCGAGGCCGCGCTGCGCAAGCTGCACGGCGAGGTCGAGGTCGTACGCACCGAGACGCATGCGCAGGTGTCCGCCGCGGAGAGCGAGTCCCGGCGGCTCAAGGCGCGGCTCGGGGAGGCGGAGGCCGCGCTGGAGGCCACGCGCAGGGCGGCCCGGGAAGGCCGCAGCGTCGAGGACATGCGCGTACGGCTGCTGCTGGACACCGTGCTCGACGCGGCCCAAGGGCTGCGGCGGGAGCTGGCGTTGCCACCGGTGTCGGTGCGGCCGGCCGAGACCGTGGATGCGGTCGAACCGGGACGAATGACGCCGAAAGACATCGCGGCGCGGGCGTTGTCCGAAAACGACCCCGCGATTCTCGACCAGCTCCTGGCCCTGCCGCAGGCGCATCTGGTCGTCGACGGCTACAACGTCACCAAGACAGGCTATCCCCAAATGCCGCTGGAGAAGCAGCGGTTGAGGCTGCTGGGGCAGCTCTCGCAGCTCGCCGCGCAGACCGGCGCCGAGGTGACCTGTGTCTTCGACGGGGCCGAGCTGGCGGCGCCGGTGCTGCTCGCACCGCCGCGCGGGGTGCGGGTGCTGTTCTCCAAACCGGGCGTCACCGCCGACGAGTTGATCCGCCAGCTGGTGCGCGCGGAGCCGCCGGGGCGTCCGGTCATCGTCGCCTCGACCGACCGCGAGGTCGCCGACGGGATCGCGAAGGCGGGCGCCCGGCCGGTCGCGTCTGCGGTACTTCTCAAGCGACTGTCCTGAAGGTCAACGTACAGACTCAATGCCCGAATTGGCGGATCTGTCACGCAACGTAGTGTCAATCGTGCATCACCGCATGTGAGTTGCGGGTAAAGAATGCGGTCCGTAACCGGGATTTATCGCCCAGGGATTTGATCTGATCACAGCTGTGTCACTAGGGTCTGGCTTCGAACCTCCGAGCGGGTGATCACTCACAAGAAGGAGTTCGCCTCCGTGGCGTCCCATCGTCGACCCAAGCAGCCCAGTCGCACACGCGTGACCGTGCTGACCACCGCGGCCGCTGCCGCTGTAGCGCTGAGCGCGCAGGCCGCCAACGCCGCGCCGAGCGAGAAGCCGAGCAAGGACGAGGTCAAGGCCAAGGTCGACAAGCTCTACGAAGAGGCGGAGCAGGCCACCGAGAAGTACAACGGGGCCAAGGAGAAGCAGGAGAAGCTCCAGAAGGAGATCTCCACCATCCAGGACAACGTGGCCCGTGGTCAGGCAGACCTGAACGAGCTGCGTGACTCCATGGGGCTTGCGGCCGCCGCGCAGTACCGCACCGGCTCCATCGACTCCTCCCTCCAGCTGTTCCTGTCGTCGAACCCGGACGACTACCTGGACAAGGCGTCCACCGCCGATCAGCTCAGCTCCCAGCAGGTCGAGCAGCTGAAGAAGATCCAGGACAAGCAGCGCGAACTCGCCCAGGACCGGTCCGAGGCGTCCGAGAAGCTCAAGGACCTCGCCTCCACCCGCACCGAGCTGGGCAACAAGAAGAAGGAAGTCCAGGGCAAGCTCGCCGAGGCGCAGAAGCTGCTCAACTCCCTCACCGCCGCCGAGAAGGCCGCCCTCGCCGCCGCGGACGCCCGCGCCAGCCGCTCGGCCTCCGCGCGCGTGGACCTCGGCAACACCGGTGCCGCCTCCGGCCGGGCCATGGCCGCCTTCCAGGCCGCCCAGAGCGTGATCGGCTCGCCCTACGTCTACGGCGCCTCCGGCCCGTCCTCCTTCGACTGCTCGGGCCTGACCTCCTGGGCCTTCGCCCAGGCCGGCGTCTCCATACCGCGCACCTCGCAGGCCCAGGCCACGGCCGGCACCCAGATCTACTCGCAGAGCGACCTCAAGGTCGGCGACCTGGTCATCTTCTACGGCGACCAGCACCACGTCGGCTTCTACGCGGGCAACGGCCAGGTGCTGCACTCGCCCCGCACCGGCGCGGTCGTGCGCTACGAGTCGATCAACAACATGCCGTTCCAGTTCGGCGTCCGGATCTGAGCCCAGCACTCCAAGATCAGCGCGTCGTACCGCCCGTTCGAGCGAATCACGACAACTGCGACTGACCCCGCGCCCCGCCGATGACCTGCGTCAGAGGCGGGGCGTCACGTTGTGTGCCCACGAAGGTCTTTGGTCGTCACCCCACCACGGGGCTACTGTCTGCCGCGTTTCCCTGTCCGCCAGCGGAAGGAGTGCGGCATCCGTGGGGTCCCATCGTCGCCTTGCACCGTCCGGATTCGACCGGGGCGCCAGCGCCGCGGTCTGTGTGCTGTCCGCCGCCGCCGCGGCCCTTGGCGCGTTTCCGGCGGGCGCCGCCCCGCACGACGACACGCGTGCCGAGGTGGACCGCCTCTACTCGGAGGCCGAGAAGGCCACCGAGGCCTACAACGAGGCCGATGAGCGCGCCGACGCGCTGCGCGAGGAGGTCGGCAACGCCCAGGACCGGATCGCCCGGCAGCAGGAGCGCATCAACACGATGCGGGAGGCGCTCGGTTCGCTGGCCGGCGCCCAGTACCGCTCCGGCGGCATCGATCCCTCCCTCGCGCTGCTGTTCTCCGACAACCCGGAGGACTACCTCGACAAGGCCCTCGTCCTCGACCGGATCACCGCCCACCAGACGGGCGAGCTGAAGGATCTCCAGGACGCCATGCGCACACTCGCCGGGGAGCGCACGGAGGCGGCCGGGAAGCTCTTCGAGCTGGAGAAGAGCCGCAAGGCCGTCGCCTCCCACAAGAGAACCGTCGAACGCAAGCTCGCCCGGGCCCGGCAGCTGCTCAACTCGCTGACCGCCGCCGACCGCGCCGCCTACGACCGCGCCTCCCGCTCCGGCCGCCTGGACCTGCCCGACTTCGGGGGCGCCGTCCCGCCCTCGGGCCGGGCGGCCGCCGCGGTCGCAGCCGCCATGTCCGCCGTGGGCAGGCCGTACGTCTGGGGCGCCAACGGCCCCAGCGGCTTCGACTGCTCGGGCCTGATGCAGTGGTCGTACGCCCAGGCCGGGGTCTCCCTGCCGCGCACCTCGCAGGCCCAGGCCGGGGCGGGCCAACAGGTCCCGCTGTCCGATGCCCAGCCCGGTGACCTGGTCACTTACCACGACGCCAGCCACATCGGGATGTACATGGGCAACGGCCAGGTGGTCCACGCCCCGTACCCCGGCGCACCTGTGCGCTACGACCCGGTGGGGATGATGCCGGTCTCGTCGGTGACGAGGGTCTGACCCGTACTCGACAGCCCCCGTACGATCGGGAACGTGGCTAAGCGACCCCGGGGAAGTGCAGGCACGCCCCCACGCCGCCCAGCACGCACTCTCGCTGTACCGGCCAAAGACCCAAGTAGCTCCGCTACGAGGGCCTTCGTCCGGCACACCGAGAGCACACACCGAACGACGCGGGAACGCACCTGCACTTCCCCGGGGCCGCTTCAAGGGCGGGCATCAGGATCCGGAGTCGTGGCGCTGTGTCTGCTGCTCGTCGCCCTGGTGTCGTGCGGTGGCAGACCGGCGACCGACAGCACCCGGGCCGATGTGCAGCGGGTCCTCGACACCCGGGCGATGGCGATACTCGGCCACGACCAGGCGGCCTTCCTGCGCACGGGGGCGCTGAGCTGGTTCGGCAATCTGCGGGAAGTGCCCCTCGCCGACTGGTCCTACCGGGTCACGAGCGTGCTCGGCTCCGGTGACACCGTGACCGCCGAGGCCGAGCTGCGCTACCGCGTCGACGGGTACGACAAGGCACCCATCACCGTCGGCCGCACCCTCGACCTCAGCCGGTCCGACGGCGGGCAGTGGTACGTCGACGCGGAGCGGCCGGAGAAGGAGTCCGCCGACCAGCTGTGGGACCAGGGCGCGGTGAGCGTCGTACGGGGCGAGGAGAGCCTTGTGATGGGGGTCGGGCAGTCCCATGAGCGGCTGGGCGAGTTCGCCGCTCTCGCGGACCGGGCGGTGCCCGCCGTGTCGGAGGCCTGGGGCACGGACTGGTCCCGGCACGTCGTGGTGCTCGTACCGAAGTCCCTGGAGGGCATGGCGGGGCTGCTGGGCTCGCCCGCCTCCTCGTACCGGGGGATCGCCGCGGTCACCACCGGCGAGACGGGCGCCCCGGCGGCCGCACCCGCGGACCGGGTGATCGTCAACCCGGACGCGTACGGCGTCCTCGGAGACAGCGGCAAACAGGTCGTGCTCACCCACGAGACCACCCATGTCGCCACCCGCGCCCACACCGGCCTCGCGACCCCGCTGTGGCTGTCCGAGGGGTACGCCGACTGGGTCGGCTACCGGGGCTCCGGGCGCACCCCGTCCGAGGCCGCGCCCGAGCTGGAGCGCGCCGTGACCGGCGGGCAGGTGCCGGCCGCGCTGCCCGAGGACGCGGACTTCGGGTTCTCCGGCGACGCGACCCGGCTCGCGCGCGCCTACGAGAGCGGCTGGATGGCCTGCCGGCTCATCGCGGACCACTGGGGCGAGGTACGGCTCGGCGAGTTCTACCGTGCCGTCGGCGACCATCAGGAGCGGGCGGGCGCGGTCGAGGACGCGATGAAGAGGGTGCTCGGGACGACGCCGGAGGAGTTCACCGCGCAGTGGCAGGAGTATCTGCGGGGCCAGTTCGGCTGATACCCAGGTCTCAGGTCTCGCGTCTCAGGTCTCAGGAGGGGAGGGACGCCTCCTTGCTGCGGGCGACCTGCGTGGGCAGGGGGAGCGCGGCGGCGGCTGACACGGTCGAGCGCCACAGGGCCCGGGCCGCCACGACGGTGGCGATCACCAGCAGGCCGTTGCGGACGAACAGGAGCGTGACGCCGAGGGTGTCGCCAGCCACGACATGGGCGAAGTAGACCGGGAACTCCAGCACCGTCACAAAGGACGCCGCCAGGACCAGCCCGGCGGGCAGCCGCATCGGGCCGGCGCGGTAGCAGAGGCAGACGGCCGCCAGGCCGACCAGCCAGACCATGTACTGCGGGCTGATCACCCGGCTCGTCGTCGTGAACATCAGTACCGCCACGAACGCCGCGTCGGCGAGGGTGTGCGTCACGAACCGTCCGGCCATCAGCCGCCACAGCAGCAGCCAGCCGAAGGCGAGCCCGGTCAGGGCCAGGGCGGCGGTGCTCACGAGGCTCACATACGGGCCGAGGAATTCGACCGAGCCGTAGTTGAGCAGCACCTCGCCGCTCCAGCCGAAGTGCCGGGCCACATGGAAGACGAGGGCGCCCAGCGACTCGATCTCGGTGCCGCGGTCGCGCTGGAAGGTCAGGAAGGCGAAGGCGCCCGGCATGACGGCGGCGAAGAGCGCGGCCAGCGCCAACGCCGTGACCCCGGCCGCGGCCCAGGCCCGCCGCTTGAGCGCACCGACCAGCAGCAGCACCGGCCACACCTTGACCATCGCGCCCAGGCCCACCAGCGCGCCCATCAGCCGAGGGCGCCGGGCTCCGGCGAGCAGCGCGGCCACCGCCACGGCCGTGACCATCACGTCGTACCGCGCGTACACGGTCGGCCCGAGCAGCGGGACGCCCGCCACCCACATCCAGGCGCCGCGCAGCGAGCGGCCGGGGCGCAGGCCCGCGTGCAGGAGCAGGGCGAGGACGGCCAGGTCGGCGAGGAAGGCGAGGACGAAGAAGGCGTTCGCGTAGTCCAGGAAGAACAGCAGTGCGGGGGAGAGGATCGCCAGGGCCGCGGCGGGCGGGTACTGCCAGGTGACGTCGTCGAGCGGGAAGGTGCCGGTGCGCAGCACCTCGAACCAGCCCTGGTAGATGACCGACACATCACTGGTGACGTCCGGGCCGGGGAAGACGAACACCTTGAAGACGAACAGCAGCAGCACCAGCCGGGTAAGGCCCCAGGTCCCCAGCAGCCACCACAGCGACCGCCGCCCACCTGCAATGTCCACCTGAGCCCCTGTTCGTCCCGGTCCGGTCCTGGCAGGGCCATGATCTCCCACCGGCCTGTGCGCCGGCCATGGAGCACGGCCACCTGGACGCGCCCGGTAGGGTCGGCCGCGATGGACAAGACCCTCATTGTGACGAACGACTTCCCGCCCCGGCCCGGCGGAATCCAGGCATTCCTGCACAACATGGCGCTACGGCTCGATCCGGAGCAGATCGTCGTCTACGCGTCCACCTGGAAGCGCAGCCAGGAGGGCATCGAGGCCACGGCCGCGTTCGACGCCGAGCAGCCCTTCACCGTCGTACGCGACCGCACGACGATGCTGCTGCCGACGCCGCAGGTCACCCGGCGGGCGGTCGGGCTGTTGCGTGGGCACGGGTGCACGTCGGTGTGGTTCGGGGCGGCCGCGCCGCTCGGTCTGATGGCGCCGGCGCTGCGGGCGGCCGGGGCCGAGCGGCTGGTGGCGACCACGCACGGGCACGAGGCCGGGTGGGCCCAACTGCCCGCCGCGCGCCAGCTGTTGCGCCGGATCGGGGAGTCCACGGACACGATCACCTACCTCGGCGAGTACACGCGCTCGCGGATCGCGGGTGCCCTGACGGCGCACGCCGCCTCGCGGATGGTGCAACTGCCGCCCGGGGTGGACGAGAAGACCTTTCATCCGGGGTCGGGGGGCGCTCAGGTGCGGGCCCGGCTCGGGCTGACGGACCGGCCGGTGATCGTGTGCGTGTCCCGGCTGGTGCCGCGCAAGGGGCAGGACACGCTGATCCTCGCCATGCCCCGGATCCTGGCCAAGGAGCCGGAGGCCGTGCTGCTGATAGTCGGCGGCGGGCCCTACGAGAAGGACCTGCGCAGGCTGGCGGCCGAGACCCGGGTGACCGACTCCGTGCGCTTCACCGGTGCCGTGCCCTGGTCGGAGCTGCCCGCGCACTACGGCGCCGGGGACGTCTTCGCCATGCCCTGCCGCACACGGCGACGCGGTCTCGACGTCGAGGGCCTCGGCATCGTCTACCTGGAGGCGTCCGCCACCGGCCTGCCCGTCGTCGCCGGCGACTCGGGCGGCGCCCCGGACGCGGTCCTCGACGGCGAGACGGGGTGGGTCGTCCGCGGCGGCTCCGCCGAGGAAGCCGCCGACCGCATCGTCACACTCCTGGCAGACTCCGAGCTGCGCCGCAGGATGGGTGAGCGGGGCAGGGAGTGGGTCGAGGAGAAGTGGCGCTGGGACCTACTGGCGGAGAACCTCAAAACACTCCTGTAGGACAACTCCCTTAGGGGCGCGGGGAACTGCGCGACAAGCCACGGACAACCCGCACTCGCCGAACGGCAGGTGCCGCGCTACTTCTGGTAGATCGCCTCGATCTCGTCCGCGTAGTCCTTCGCCACCACGTTCCGCTTGAGCTTCAGCGACGGCGTCAGATGGCCCGACTCCTCGGAGAACTGGGCGGGCAGAATCCGGAACTTCCGTACCGATTCCGCCTTCGACACCGCGGCGTTGCCGTCATCCACCGCGCTCTGGATGGCCGCGATCAGATCCGGGTCCTGATGCAGCGCCGCCGCGGTGGAGCCCTCCGGCTTGCCGTGCTCGGCCGCCCAGCGGCCCAGGAACTCCTCGTCGATGGTGATCAGCGCGCCGACGAACGGCCGTGCGTCACCGACCACCATGCACTCCGCGACCAGCGCATGCGCACGGATCCGGTCCTCGATCACGGCCGGAGCGACGTTCTTGCCGCCCGCGGTGACGATGATCTCCTTCTTGCGGCCGGTGATCCTCAGGTAGCCGTCCTCGTCCAGGGTGCCGATGTCACCGGTGTGGAACCAGCCGTCGGCCAGCGCCTCCTCGGTCGCACCCGGGTTGTTCCAGTACCCCGTGAACAGGTGCTCGCCGTGCAGCAGCACCTCACCGTCGTCCGCGATCCGCACCACGGAGCCCGGCAGCGGCTGGCCGACCGTGCCGATCTTCTGCCGGTCCCAGGGGTTGAACGCGGTCGCGGCACAGGACTCGGTCAGGCCGTAGCCCTCCAGGACCGTGAAGCCGATGCCGCGGAAGAAGTGCCCCAGGCGCTCGCCGAGCGGGGCGCCGCCGGAGATGGCGTACTCGCCCTTGCCGCCGAGCACCGCCCGAAGCTTGCTGTAGACGAGCTTGTCGAACGTCTTGTGCTTGATCTTCAGGCCGAGGGACGGGCCCGACGGGGTGTCCAGCGCCTTGCTGTACGCGATGGCGGTGTCCGCCGCCTTGTCGAAGATCTTGCCCTTGCCGTCCGCCTGCGCCTTGGCGCGGGCGGAGTTGTAGACCTTCTCGAAGACGCGCGGTACGCCCAGGATCAGCGTCGGCCGGAACGAGGCCAGCTCGTCCGTGAGGTTCTTGATGTCCGGTACGAGGCCCAGCTTGATCGGCGCCATCATCGGCGCGACCTGCACGAGCCGTCCGAAGACATGCGCGAGCGGCAGGAAGAGCAGCACCGAGCACTCGCCCGTGCGGAACAGCGGACGCAGGCGTTCCACGATGTTCCCGCACTCCGCGAAGAAGCTGCGGTGGGTGAGCACACAGCCCTTCGGGCGCCCGGTGGTGCCGGAGGTGTAGACGATGGTGGCCGCGTCGTCGGCCTTCGCCAGCGAGCTGCGCTCCTCGACGGTCTGGTCGGACACGTCCTGACCGAGCCGGCCCAGCTCCTCCAGCCCACCGGCCTCGATCTGCCAGATGTGCTTCAGGGCGGGCAGCCGGTCGCGTACCGACTCGACGGCGGCCGCGTGGTCGTCCGTCTCCACCACGAAGGCGGTGGCGCCCGAGTCGCTGAGGATCCACTGCATCTGCTCCGGCGAACTGGTCTCGTACACCGGCACGGTGACCGCGCCCGCGCACCAGATCGCGAAGTCGAGCAGCGTCCACTCATAGCGGGTACGGGACATCAGGCCGACCCGGTCGCCCGGTTCGACGCCGGCGGCGATCAGGCCCTTGGCGGCCGCGTGCACCTCCGTCAGGAAGGCGGTGGCCGTCACGTCCTGCCAGGCACCGCCCACCTTGCGGGCGATCACGGCGACGTCAGGATGCTGCGCGGCGTTTCTCCGGACGATGTCGGTGAGATTGCCGTCCGCAGGGACTTCGTACAAAGCCGGAAGGCTGAACTCGCGCAAGACTGCTGCTCCTCATAGGGCGCCGGCGCCACGACATTGTGTGATGCGACGGTGCGGTCCAAGGCTTGGGCAGGCACTCGGGACCCCGACATGACCGTGGTTGAGAATGATCATTGTTGAAATCCTGAGTACGACTGGACTGCCCGGACGTTACCCGCCGGTATGGCGTCTTCGACAGGGGGCCCGGCGATATGTTCGCTGCGTCACACAGATTGGTGTTCCTTCGCGCAGAGTAGTCCACGGTTTTGATGCCGTGCCAGTAACCGCAGGTCCAGCTGGCACTGTTCACGTACATCGCACACGCCTACCCTTGATCGCCATGGCACCCACACCAGCCGGAAACCGCCGGACACGCGTTCATGTGGTCAGTGACGTGCACGGAAACGCCCGTGACCTGGCCAGAGCCGGTGCCGGCGCGGACGCCCTGATCTGCCTGGGCGACCTGGTGCTGTTCCTCGACTACGCCGACCACTCGCGCGGCATCTTCCCCGACCTGTTCGGAGTCGCGAACGCCGACCGCATCGTCGAGCTGCGCACCGCCCGCCGCTTCGAGGAGGCGCGGGTGTTCGGGGCGAGCCTGTGGGCGGGCATCGGCGGCGACCGTGCCGCCGCGATCGAGAAGGCCGTGCGCAAGCAGTACGCCGAGATGTTCGCGGCGTTCCCGACACCGACGTACGCGACATACGGCAATGTCGACATGCCGCCTTTGTGGGCCGAGTACGCCGGGCCGGGCACGACCGTCCTGGACGGGGAGCGGGTCGAGATCGGGGGCCGGGTCTTCGGCTTCGTCGGCGGCGGGCTCCGCACGCCCATGAGCACGCCGTACGAGATCAGTGACGAGGAGTACGCGGCGAAGGTCGAGGCGGTGGGGGAGGTGGACGTGCTCTGCACCCACATCCCTCCGGAGGTCCCCGAGCTGGTCTACGACACGGTGGCGCGACGCTTCGAGCGGGGCAGCCGGGCGCTGCTGGCGGCGATCCACCGGACCCGGCCCCGCTATGCGCTGTTCGGCCATGTCCATCAGCCGCTGGTGCGCAGGATGCGGATCGGGCCGACGGAGTGTGTGAACGTCGGGCACTTCGCGGGGACGGGGAAGCCATGGGCGCTGGAGTGGTGACGGTCCCTCGACGGCGGTGAAGGCGGCAGGTCGGGTGCGCGGTAGCCTTCACGCTGCACACACGTGCGCACGAGGAAGATCTCGGTGATCTACCGGCCCGCATCTGGAGGAGCCACGGCGATGGCGGAACACACCAGCTCGAGCATCACGATCGAGGCGGCACCGGCCGATGTCATGGAGGTGATCGCCGACTTCGCCCGCTATCCCGACTGGACCGGCGAGGTCAAGGAGGCGGAGGTCCTGCGGACGGACGGTCAGGGGCGTGCCGAGGAGGTCCGTCTGGTGATGGACGCCGGGGCGATCAAGGACGACCAGACGCTGGCGTACACCTGGACCGGGGAGCACGAGGTGTCCTGGACGCTGGTGAAGTCCCAGATGCTGCGGTCCCTGGACGGCTCGTACATCCTCAAGCCGGCCGGCGCCGGATCGACCGAGGTCACCTACCAGCTGACCGTCGACGTCAAAATCCCCATGCTCGGCATGATCAAGCGCAAGGCGGAGAAGGTCATCACCGACCGCGCGCTGGCGGGACTGAAGAAGCGGGTGGAGTCGGGGGAGAAGTAGCCCCGCAGGCTGTGCCGGGCCACGGTCCGGCCGACGGTACGCACAGGTACCGTTCACCCCCATGCGCACCATCCTGATCACCGGCCCGGGCGGCAGCGGTCGTACGACCGTCGCCGCCGCCACCGCGCTCGCCGCCGCACATGACGGCATCGAGACGCTCGTGCTGAGCGGCGATCGGACGGACACGCTCGGAGCCGCGCTCGGGGCGGGCGTCGGACCGGCGCCGACCCGGGTCGCCCCGCACCTCACCGCCTGGCGACCGGACGCGACCGACGCGTTCCGGGACGACCTCGCCGCCTTCCAGAAACGCGCGAGTGCCGCCTTCGAACTGCTCGGTGCCTCCCGGCTCGACCCGGAGGAGGTCACCCCGCTCCCCGGCGCGGAAGAGCTCACGCTGCTGCGCGCACTGCGGGACGCCGCCCTCACGGAGGCGCACGAGCTGCTCGTCGTGGACCTGCCCGCCGTCCCGGACGCCCTGGCCCTGCTCTCCCTGCCCGAGGAGCTCCGGCGCTATCTGCGCCGGCTGCTCCCGCCCGAGCGGCAGGCGGCCCGCGCCCTGCGGCCCGTGCTGGGGCGGCTCGCCGGGGTTCCCATGCCCGCGGAGTGGCTGTACGAGACCGCCGCCCGCTGGGACACCGAGCTCGCCGCCGTCGAGGCCGTCGTCGCCGACCGGAACACCGTCGTACGGCTTGTCGCCGAGCCCGGTCCGAGCGGCGCCGACGCCGTACGCACGGCCACCCTCGGTCTCGCTCTGCGCGGCCTGCGCCCCGATGTCCTCGTCGCCAACCGCGTCCTGCCCGACACCGCCGCCGACAGCTGGCTCGCCGGGCCCGTCGCCCAGCAGCGCAAGACACTGGAGGAATGGGAGGGGGCGTACGAGGTCCGTCGCGTCGCGCATCTCGGCCATGACCCCCGTGGCGCCGACGACCTCACCGCCCTCACCGTCCCCGTTGTCAACACACGCCCCTCCACCGTGGAGTGGCCGGTCACCGACCAGCTCGCCGACGACGGCGACAGCCGGATCTTCGTCTGGCACATCCCGCTGCCCGGCGCCCTGCGGGACCACCTGGACCTCGTCCGGCGCGGCGACGAACTCGTCGTCACCGCAGGGCAGTTCCGCCGTATCGTCCCGCTGCCGTCGGCCCTGCGCCGCTGCACCGTGGAGGGCGCCGCCCTGCGCGACGGAGAGCTGCGCGTCCGGTGTGCGCCTGACCCCGATCAATGGCCCAGGACACGGTGAAACCGGTACGCCCGTTCGGGTAACGTCGGAGAGACGAACCGTAGTCAGGAGTCCGTCATGAGCGAAGAGCGCCCCGCGTCCGACCCCGCTCAGGAGAAGCTCGAGAAGTACGAGAGCGGCGAGCGGGAAACTGTCGACGAGGCACGCGCCACCGACGCCGACGCCTGGGCGACGGCGTGTGCCGAGGACCTCGCGGCGGAGAAGGCCCGCCGCCGCGCCGCCTACGGCCCGCCCCCCGGCTCGGCCGCCGAGGAACTGCGCAAGCTCGTCGACACCGTCGCGGACAAGCTGTCCGGCCTTCAGTCCCCCCTGCTCGGTGCGGTCGCCGGTCCGGCCGCCGAGCAGGTGGTGCGGCAGGTCGTCCAGCAGGCGAAGGCCGCCGTCGAGCCCGTCATCGAACGCAACCCGGACATCTTCGACCACCTGGCCGCGGCCGGCAACGAACTCCTCGCCGCCTACCGCTCCGCCGTCCAGGCCCAGGAGCGCCGCTGGACGGGCCGGACGGACGAGCTCGACGAGTCCGCCGACCACGACGACCCCGACGACCCCGGCGAGGGCACCGGCCCCGGCCAACGCATCGACTTGGACTGACGCCCACCCATGGCCCCTCAAGGCCCGCTCACCGGGCGGACGACGGGAACCTGACACAGAGGGCCTCGGGTACGGTTGGCCGTAGCGGGGCTCGACCGAAACTGAGGGATTCATGGGACTCACCATCGGCGTCGACATCGGCGGCACGAAGATCGCGGCCGGCGTGGTCGACGAGGAAGGCAACATCCTCTCGACCCACAAGGTGCCGACCCCGGGCACGCCCGACGGCATCGTGGACGCCATCGCCTCCGCCGTGGACGGGGCACGTGCCGGGCACGAGATCGTCGGCGTGGGTATCGGTGCCGCCGGTTACGTCAACCGCCAGCGCTCGACGGTGTACTTCGCCCCCAACATCGACTGGCGCCAGGAGCCGCTGAAGGAGAAGGTCGAGCAGCGCGTCGGCCTCCCCGTGGTCGTGGAGAACGACGCCAACGCCGCCGCCTGGGGCGAGTACAAGTTCGGCGCCGGCAAGGGCCACCGCAATGTCATCTGCATCACGCTCGGCACCGGCCTCGGCGGCGGCATCATCATCGGCAACAAGCTGCGCCGCGGCCACTTCGGCGTCGCCGCCGAGTTCGGCCACATCCGGATGGTCCCGGACGGCCTGCTGTGCGGCTGCGGCTCACAGGGCTGCTGGGAGCAGTACGCGTCCGGGCGGGCCCTGGTCAGATACGCAAAGCAGCGGGCGAACGCCACCCCCGAGAACGCCGAGATCCTCCTCGGCCTCGGCGACGGCAACCCCGACGGCATCGAGGGCAAGCACATCTCCATGGCCGCCCGCCAGGGCGACCCCGTCGCCGTCGACTCCTACCGCGAACTGGCCCGCTGGGCCGGCGCCGGCCTCGCCGACCTGGCCTCGCTCTTCGACCCCTCCGCCTTCATCGTCGGCGGCGGCCTCTCCGACGAGGGCGAACTGGTCCTCGACCCGATCCGCAAGTCGTACAAGCGCTGGCTGGTCGGCGGGAACTGGCGCCCGGTCGCCGAGGTGATCGCCGCGCAGCTGGGCAACGAAGCGGGTCTGGTGGGCGCGGCAGACTTGGCCCGGGAGCCAGACCCGATCATGTAACGCCGACTTTTCCGCTACGGGGACTGCAGCGCCCAGGGGCGCGAGGCTGTATAAACATGCGACTCCGCCGCGTGGGCGCGACCAGCCACACACGACCGGTAGTCGCCCACAATCCTCGCGCCCCGAGCTGTTGGGCGTACATTGATCCACATGCCGCCGCTCCCCAATTCCTGCACGGAGCCCGACGGTTCCGCGGTCATCAGGGTCCTCAGCTACAACATCCGCTCGATGCGGGACGACACCGCCGCCCTCGCCCGCGTGATCACCGCCTGCGCCCCCGACCTGGTGCTGATCCAGGAGGCCCCCCGCTTCTTCCGCTGGCGCAAGAAGCTGGCCCGTCTGGCCCGCGCGGCGGACCTGGTGATCCTCTCCGGCGGAGGCACGGCAGCGGGGCCCGCGCTGCTCTGCTCGCTCCGGGCGACCGTCGAACGCACCGAAGACGTCCTTCTCCCTCTCACCCCCGGCCAGCACCGCCGCGGCTTCGCCACCGCCGTCGTACGCTTCGGCGGCACGCGTCTCGGCGTGCTGAGCTGTCATCTGTCGCTGAGCAAGGACGAGCGCTACGACCAGTCCGGCATGCTCCTCGACCGCCTCGCCGGCCTGGGCGTGGACCATGCGATCGCCGGCGGTGACCTCAACGAACGCCCCGGCGGCCGAGCCTTCACCCGGCTCACCGAGCCCCTCCAGGACTGCTGGGCCACCGCGCCCTGGGGCGGCGAGAACACCTGGACGCACACCGAACCCCACCGCCGCATCGACGCGATCTTCGCCACGAAGGGCATCGAGGTACTCGGCGCCGGCGTACCCCTCGACCACCCCGGAGTGACCGAGGCAGATCTGAGGGCGGCCACGGATCACCTTCCGGTGCTGGCGGCATTGCGCGTACCCGCAGCCTGAGAAGGTTCTGCTCTGAGGGCGGCCACGGATCACCTTCCGGTGCCGGCCGCCCTCAGAATTCAGGCCGGCTAGACGACCGCGCCCCGCCCCGGGTCGTCGTCGTCCTCGTCGTCCGTCCGCATCCGCATCACCAGCGTGGCGAAGCCGCCCACGAAGCCGCCGATGCCGAGTGTGGTGAGCCACCAGGTCATCTCCCAGCCCAGCAGGACCGCGAGCAGCAGCAGGATCGGGCCGCCGATCACACCGAGCCAGGCGAACTTGGAGGTGGCGTCGGCGGCCGGCAGCGGCGGTGGCTCGGGCGGTACGAAGTGGCCCTCGTCGTCCTCGGTGAAGTCCTCCTCGGACGGCTCGGGCGCGGTGTAGTCCCGGGGGCCGCCGACGCCGGGCGCGAAGGAGACGGAGCTGCCCAGGGGCTTGGCCGGCTTGTCGCCCCCCGCGGGCTCCTCGGCCTCTTTGGCTTCCTTGGCCTCCGGCGCTTCCTTGGGGCTCACGTCGTTCGTCTCCGGCTCCAGGAGTGCCAGGTCCTCGACGGACTTGAAGGGCTTGGAGCCCGGCGGGTCCGGCGGCTCCTCGCCGTACCCCTCGACGATCGCCTCCCAGGCGGCGGCCTCGTCGAAGGGCACACCCTGCTCGTCCGGCTCGCGGTCCTCGCGGTCGGAGTCGTGCTCAGCCACCTGCGGCCGTCCCTTCCTTGCCGAGACTGGGTGCGAGCCGGCCGATGAACGCGAAGCTCTCCGCGAAGATCCGGTCCGCGTCGTGGTCCAACGTCGCCACGTGGTAGCTCTGTTCCAGCAGGATCTCCTGTACGTCCGTGGAGGAGATCCGGCTGAGGACCCGCGCCGAGTCGGCGGGCGGCACGACATGGTCCTGCGGGCTGCGCAGGAGCAGCACCGGCTGGGTGACCTGCGGCAGCTCTCCGTCGACCTGCTGGAAGAACCTGCGCAGGGAGTGCGCCGCGTGCAGTGGCACCTTGTCGTACCCGATCTCCGTGCTGCCGGGCAGGGCGATGTCGCTGGCGATCCCCTTCGTCGTACGGACGAGGTGGCGGGCGACCGGAAGGGCGTACGCCGCGAGGCCGTGCACCTTGTTGCCGGGGTTGACGACCACGACGCCGCTGATCGCGTCGCCGTGCTTGGCGGCCAGCCGCAGCGCCAGCGTGCCGCCCATGGACAGGCCGGCGACGAAGACCTGCGTGCAGCGCTCGCTCAGGGCGCGCAGCTCGCGGTCCACCTCGGCATACCAGTCCTGCCAGCCGGTGAGTTCGAGGTCCTCCCAGCGTGTGCCGTGTCCGGGCAGCAGTGGCAGGGAGACGGTCAGGTCTCGCTCGGCGAGATACTCCGCCCAGGGGCGCAGCGACTGCGGCGAGCCGGTGAAGCCGTGGCACAGAAGGACGCCGATCTCCCCGCCCTCGTGGCGGAACGGCTCGGCTCCAGGGAGGAGCGGCACCTTCGGTCTCCTGTTCTCGGGGGCGGTTGCAGGTACTTCACCGTACGCGACGGCACTGACACCGACCAGGGTCGTCGGGTCCTTTGACAGTGCGCCGGGTTAAGGTCTGACCGACGGACACAGGAGGCAATCGGTTGTTGTACGGCGCGATGAAGGTATCCATCGGGGGGCCGCTGAAGCTCGCCTTCAGACCCTGGGTGGAAGGCCTGGAGAACGTACCCGCCGAGGGCCCCGCGATCCTGGCGAGCAACCACCTGTCGTTCTCGGACTCGTTTTTCCTGCCCGCCGTCCTCGACCGCAAGGTCACCTTCATCGCGAAGGCCGAGTACTTCACCACGCCCGGCATCAAGGGCCGGATGACCGCAGCCTTCTTCAAGGGCGTCGGCCAGCTGCCCGTGGACCGCTCCGGTGCGCGCGGTGCGGGCGAGGCCGCCATCAAGAGCGGCATAGACGTGCTGGAGCGCGGTGAGCTGTTCGGGATCTACCCGGAGGGCACGCGCTCGCCCGACGGCCGCCTCTACCGCGGCAAGCCCGGCGGCCTCGCGCGCGTGGCGCTCGCGTCCGGCGCGCCCGTCCTCCCGGTCGCGATGATCGACACGGAGAAGATCCAGCCGCCGGGGAAGGTGATGCCGAAGCTGATGCGCCCGGGCATCCGCATCGGCAAGCCGCTGGACTTCAGCCGCTACAACGGCATGGAGCACGACCGTTTCGTGCTGCGCGCGGTGACCGACGAGGTCATGTACGAGATCATGAAGCTCTCCGGCCAGGAGTACGTCGACATCTACGCGACCGCCGCCAAGCGGCAGATCGCGGAGGCGGCCAAGGCCGAGAAGGACGCGGAGAAGGCGGCCAAGGCCGCCCTCGCGCAGGCCGAGAAGGAACGGGCCGAGAAGGAGAAGGCCGAGAAGGAGAAGTCCGAGTCCTAGGCAAGGCAGTCCGGGACTCAGGGGGTGGGGGATATGACCAAGCGCGAACGCGTCATGCGAATGTCGGTCGAGCAGCCGCTGTGGCGTGCCCTCACCGGCTACCGGATCCTGACCCTGCTGTATGCGATCGGCCTCTTCGCCACCTCCTACGACGAGTTCACCCGCCCGTGGGTGGCCATCGTCTTCTACGCCGTGCTGGCCGTCTGGACGTTCGCGACCCTGCCCCGGGTGGCGAACGCGGCGAGCTGCACCAAGCGGTTCCTCGCCGTCGACCTCACCATCGCGCTCACCGGCATCCTGCTCACCGGACTCGCCGCCAGCCCCGAGCGGATCGACGCGGGCGGCTCGACGCTGCCGTCGATATGGACCGCCGGTTCCGTGCTCGCGTTCGCCATCAAGGGCGGCTGGCGCTGGGCCGTGTTCGCCTCCACACCGGTCGCCGTCGCCAACCTGATCTACCGCGGCGCCCCGGCCCGCGACACCGTCCACAACGTGATCCTCGTCTGGGTCGCCTCCATCGCCATCGGCTACGTCGTCGAGGTCGCCCGCGCCTCCGAGCGCACCCTCGCCCGCGCCCTGGAGATCGAGGCCACCACCCGCGAACGGGAGCGGCTCGCCCGGGACATCCACGACGGCGTTCTCCAGGTCCTGGCGATGGTGCAGCGACGCGGCGCCGTTCTCGGCGGCGAGGCGGCCGAGCTGGGCCGTATGGCGGGCGAGCAGGAGGTGGCGCTGCGCACGCTGGTCTCCGGCGGCCTGGTGCCCGTCTCCCGGGTGTCGGAGGACGCCGCCGAGGGAGCGGTCGTACGAGCCGTCGAAGAACCGGAGGACGACGGACCTGTCGACCTGCGCTCCCTGCTCGCCCCCTTTGCGGGCGCCCGGGTCAGCCTCGCCGAGCCCGGTGCCCCCGTGCCGCTGCCGTCGGCCGCCGCGAAGGAGATCGCCGCGGCCGTCGGGGCCGCTCTGGACAATGTCCGCAAGCATGCGGGGCAGGACGCCCGCGCCTGGATCCTGGTCGAGGACGAGCCGGACGAGGTCGTCGTGTCCGTACGCGACGAGGGGCCCGGCATCCCCGAGGGACGGCTCGCGCAGGCCGAGGGCGAGGGGCGGCTCGGGGTCGCCCTGTCGATCCGGGGGCGGCTGCGCGACATCGGCGGCAGCGCCGAGCTGATCTCGGTGCCGGGGCAGGGCACGGAAGTCGAACTGAAGGTGCCGAAGCAGATCACACGGGGGACGCGATGAGCGAGGGACCGAGCGCGATCAAGGTGATGGTGGTCGACGACCACCCCATGTGGCGCGACGCCGTCGCCCGTGACCTGGGCGAGTCCGGCTTCGACGTGGTGGCCACCGCCGGCGACGGCGACCAGGCCGTACGCCGCGCCAAGGCCGCCGCCCCGGACGTCCTGGTGCTCGACCTCAACCTGCCCGCCAAGCCGGGTGTCCAGGTCTGCAAGGAACTCGTCGGCCACAACCCGGCGTTGCGCGTCCTGGTGCTGTCCGCGAGCGGTGAGCACGCCGACGTGCTGGAGGCGGTGAAGTCGGGCGCGACCGGCTATCTGCTGAAGTCGGCGTCGACCGAGGAACTGCTCGACGCGGTGCGCCGTACGGCCGTCGGCGACCCGGTGTTCACCCCGGGCCTGGCCGGTCTCGTCCTCGGCGAGTACCGGCGGCTGGCCTCCGAGCCCGAGCCGGCCGCGCCGGACGCCGAGCAGTCCAGGGCCCCGCAGCTCACCGAGCGGGAGACGGAGGTGCTGCGGCTGGTCGCCAAGGGCCTGAGCTACAAGCAGATCGCCGAGCGTCTCGTCATCTCGCACCGCACGGTGCAGAACCACGTGCAGAACACCCTCGGCAAGCTCCAGTTGCACAATCGCGTGGAACTCGTGCGGTACGCCATAGAGCGCGGACTTGACGACGAGTAAACCAACCGCACGACGATTCACCGGAATTGCGCTTCCGACCCATCCCTAGGTGACCTGGATCACTATTAGCGTGGCCCTCACCAGGCAACCGCGGCGAAGGGACATTTCCATGCGGGTCGGAGTACTGACCGGAGGCGGCGACTGCCCCGGGCTCAACGCCGTCATCCGGGCCATCGTCCGCAAGGGCGTGCAGGAGTACGGCTACGACTTCGTCGGCTTCCGGGACGGCTGGCGCGGTCCCCTCGAGAACGACACCGTACGGCTGGACATCCCCGCCGTACGCGGCATCCTGCCCCGCGGCGGCACCGTTCTCGGCTCCTCGCGGACGAATCCGCTGAAGCAGGAGGACGGCATCCGCCGGGTCAAGGAGAACCTCTCCAAGCAGGAGGTGGAGGCGCTCATCGTGATCGGCGGCGAGGACACCCTCGGCGTCGCGGCACGGCTGTCCGACGAGTACGGCGTGCCGTGCGTCGGCGTCCCGAAGACCATCGACAACGACCTGTCCGCCACGGACTACACCTTCGGCTTCGACACCGCCGTCAGTATCGCGACGGAGGCCATCGACCGTCTGCACACCACCGCCGAGTCCCACATGCGCGTCCTCGTCTGCGAGGTCATGGGCCGGCACGCCGGCTGGATCGCGATCCACTCCGGGCTCGCGGGCGGCGCCAACGTCATCCTCATCCCCGAGCAGCGCTTCGACGTCGACCAGGTGTGCGCCTGGGTGACCTCCCGCTTCAAGGCGTCGTACGCCCCGATCGTGGTCGTCGCCGAGGGCGCCATGCCCAAGGACGGCGACATGGTGCTCAAGGACCAGTCCCTCGACTCCTTCGGACATGTGCGGCTGTCCGGCGTCGGCGAGTGGCTGGCCAAGGAGATCGAGAAGCGCACCGGCAAGGAGGCCCGCACCACCGTGCTGGGGCACATCCAGCGCGGCGGCACACCCAGCGCCTTCGACCGCTGGCTCGCCACCCGCTTCGGACTGCACGCCATCGAGGCCGTCCGCGACGGCGACTTCGGCAAGATGGTCGCCCTGCGCGGCACGGACATCGTCCGCGTCCCGATCGCCGAGGCCACGGCCAAGCTGAAGACGGTCGACCCGAAGCTGTACGAGGAGGTCGGGGTCTTCTTCGGCTGATGGTTGGATCCTCGGCGCCGGTCGGGCAGTCTCAGCCCGTCCGGCGTTTGAGGACGAGGCCTTTCGGGCCGAAGCGGGGGTCTGGGGGCGGCAGCACCCAGGGGCGAGGGCGGCGCCGGGCGGCCGTATATTCGACCCTGACCAGACAATTCCGGCACAACCCCCGGAGGGTTCCGTGGTGATCCTCGCCTTTGGAGTCCAAGCGGATGAACGGCCCCTGATCGAGAAGGCCTTCACGGGCCACCACGACATCCGCTGCCTGGGCGTCTTCCTCGACGAGGACACCGCTCCCATCGCGGCCGGTCACGAGATCGTCTGCACCAGCGTCAACTGCGATCTCGGCGACCGCGTCCTGCGGACCCTCGCGGCCGGCGGCACGCGGATGGTCGCCCAGCGTTCGACCGGCTTCAACAACATCGACCTCGATGTCGCCGAGCGCCTCGGTATGACGGTGTCCCGGGTGTCGTACTACTCGCCGTACTCGGTCGCCGAGTTCGCCTGGGCGCTCGGCATGGCCGTCAACCGCCGTATCGTCCGCGCCGCCAACCGCACCCGCGACTTCGACTTCCGCCTCGACGGACTGATGGGCCGCGACATGCACGGCCGCACCGCCGGCGTCCTCGGCACCGGCAAGATCGGCGAGGCGTTCGCACGCATCGCGCACGGCTTTGGCATGCGGCTGCTCGGCTGGGACATCGCAGAGAACCCCGCCTGCGTGGAGCTGGGTATGCAGTACGTCCCCAAGGAGCACCTCCTCGCCGAGTCCGACCTCGTCACCCTGCACGTCCCGCTGATGCCGGAGACCCAGCGCCTCATCGACGCCGGCGCTCTCAAGACGATGAAGGACGACGCGATCCTGGTGAACTCCAGCCGCGGCGGCCTCATCGACACCGCGGCCCTCGTCGCCGAACTGCGCGAGGGCCGCTTCACGGGCGTGGGACTCGACGTCTACGAGGCGGAGGCGGGCCTGTTCTTCCTCGACAAGTCCCTTGAGGCCATCGAGGACGACATCCTGGCCCGCCTGGTCACCTTCCCCAACGTCCTGGTGACCTCGCACCAGGCGTACTACACCGAGGACGCCGTCGGCCAGATCGTCGACACCACGGTCGACAACGTCCTCGACTACACGGCCGGCCGCCGCTCCGAGAACGTGCTGGTGCCGCGCAGCTGACCGACCAGTTCGCGTACGACGGCGGCGCCGTTCAGCGTCAGCACGGACTCCGGGTGGAACTGGATCCCCGCGAAGCCCGGGCCGCGCACCGCGTGGACCTCGTCTGACGCGCTGCGGCTGACCTCGATGCCGTGCGCGGCCAGCTCCTCGGCACTCTCGTCGTCGCAGCGCGCCACGAAGCTGTTGTAGAAACCGACGGTCTCCGGCCGCCCGAACAGCTCGATCTCCGTCTGCGCACCCTGGTGCGGGACCTCCTTCCGTACGATCTCCAGGCCCAGCTCGGCCGCGATCAGCTCGTGCCCGAGGCAGACACCGAGGACGCCGTGCCGGTGCGTGCCGATCACCTCGGCGGTGAGGTCGCGCAGGAAGCGCATCCTGGGGTCCGCCAGGTCGCTGGGGTCGCCCGGACCCGGGCCGAGGACGACCGTCCCCTCGTGCGCGAGGACCGCTTCCCGCAGCCCTGCTTCGTCGAAGCGCCGGACGGTGACGGTGAGGCCCGAGGAGCGCAGGACGTGCGCGAGCATCGCCGTGAACGTGTCCTCCCCGTCGACGACCAGGGCATGGCCGCTCAGCTCCGTGGAGCGCTCCTGCATCCGCAGCCAGAACGGCGCCAGCGACGACCGCCGTCCGTCCAGCGCGGCCCGCACCCGGGGGTCGTCGGCCAGCGGTGGCCGCTTCCGCTCCTGACGCGGCCTGGACGGTCGTACGCCCAGAGCCGCCAGCACTCCGGCCGCCTTGGCGTGGGTCTCCGCGACCTCGCTCGCCGGGTCCGAGCCGCGTACGAGCGTGGCGCCGACCGGCACCCGCAGCCGTCCGGCGGCGTCGATGTCGGCGGTGCGGATGAGGATGGGGGAGTCGAGGGTCTGCGCACCCCCGGAGTCCTGGCCGATCAGCGCGAGCGCGCCCGCGTAGTAGCCCCGCCCGCCGACCTCGTGCCGCTCGATGACCCGGCAGGCGTTCTGCACGGGGGAGCCGGTGACGGTGGCCGCGAACATCGTTTCGCGCAGGACGTCCCGCACGTCCAGCGAGGACTTCCCCCGCAACTCGTACTCCGTGTGCGCGAGATGCGCCATCTCCTTCAGACGCGGCCCGACGACGACCCCGCCCATGTCGCCGACCGTGCACATCATCTTGAGCTCCTCGTCGACGACCATCGACAGCTCCTCGATCTCCTTGCCGTCGGCGAGGAAGTCCAGCAGGTGCTCGGGGGTGGGGCCGTCGGCCGGGTAGCGGTACGTCCCGCTGATCGGGTTCATCACGACGGTGCCGCCGGACATCCGCACATGCACCTCGGGGCTCGCGCCGACCAAAGTGCGCTCTCCGGTGTGGACGACGAACGTCCAGTACGCGCCCCGCTCGCCCTGAAGGAGCCGTCGGAACAGGGCCAGCGCGTCGGCCTTGGAGAACCCGGGGATCTCACCCTCGTACGTCCGCCGGATGACGAAGTTGGCGCCCTCGCCCCGCCCGATCTCCTCCCGCAGCACCCGTCCGACGATCTCCGCGTACTCCTCGTCGCCCACGTCGAAGCCGCCGCCCTCGACCCGGACGTCATGCGCGGGGAGCTGTCGCAGGGCCTCGGCGAGCGGGATGTCGTACCGCTCCTCGGGCGTGAGCACCGTCAGCGGTGTGCCGTCGTCGCGGACGTCGAAGCCGCGCTCGCGGATCTGGCGGTACGGGACGAGCGCGAGGCCCTCGTCAGGGAGGTCGGCGAGCCGGTCGCATGTGCGCACCGGGCCGAGGAGCAACTCGACGGTGTCGCACTTTTCGGCGGCACGCCCCGGTGTGCGGCGGCGGAGCAGGGCGAAAGGGCGGTCGTCGTGCGGGAGCTCTGCCAGGTCCATGGTTCCTCTTCCGTGGGTGATCGGGGAGGAACGGTCCGGGTGCCGAAAACACCGAAGGCCGCCCCTCGGGCGGCCTTCGCGAAGTGGTGCGTACGCGCAGTCAGTGGGCCGCCGGAGAAGCGGTCCACCACCAGTTCTGGATCGAGTGCGCGAACATGGAGCGCACCCTATCCCACGTCCTGGCGGACCGGATGTCTCATTTCCTGGGCACCGTCCTGAGACCGTGACATCACCCCGTAATGTTGAGGTCGTGACCGTGAACGCTAAGACCAGCGCCAGCGCTGGCAACACCTGGCGAGACCTGCCCGCGGCGCAGCAGCCCGAGTACCCCGACACCGAGGCTCTGCGCACAGTCGTTGCGGAGCTCGAGTCGTATCCGCCGCTCGTCTTCGCGGGCGAGTGCGACCAGCTGCGCGCCCGGATGGCGGCCGTCGCCAAGGGAGAGGCGTTCCTCCTCCAGGGCGGCGACTGCGCGGAGGCCTTCGACGCGGTCTCCGCCGACCAGATCCGCAACAAGCTCAAGACGCTGCTCCAGATGGGCGCCGTGCTGACGTACGCCGCCTCGGTACCGGTCGTGAAGGTCGGCCGGATCGCCGGCCAGTACTCCAAGCCGCGATCCAAGGGCACCGAGACCCGCGACGGCGTGACCCTGCCGACCTACCGCGGCGACTCGGTCAACGGCTTCGACTTCAACGAGAAGGCCCGGATCCCGGACCCCGAGCGGCTGAAGCGGATGTACAACGCGTCCGCGTCGACGCTGAACCTGGTCCGCGCCTTCACCACCGGCGGTTACGCGGACCTGCGTCAGGTGCACGCCTGGAACCAGGACTTCGTGAAGTCCTCCCCGTCCGGCCAGCGCTACGAGCAGCTGGCGCGGGAGATCGACCAGGCGCTGAACTTCATGCACGCCTGCGGGGCCGACCCGGAGGAGTTCAAGACGGTCGAGTTCTACTCCTCGCACGAGGCGCTGCTGCTCGACTACGAATCGGCGCTGACCAGGGTGGACTCGCGCACCGGGCAGCTGTACGACGTCTCCGCGCACATGGTGTGGATCGGTGAGCGGACCCGGCAGCTGGACCACGCGCACATCGAGTTCGCCTCGAAGATCCGCAACCCGATCGGCATCAAGCTCGGCCCGACGACGACGGCCGAGGAGGCGCTCCAGTACATCGAGCGCCTGGACCCGGAGCGGGAGCCGGGCCGGCTGACCTTCATCGTCCGGATGGGCGCCGACAAGGTCCGTGACCGGCTCCCCGAGCTGATCGAGAAGGTCACGGCCTCGGGCGCCACGGTGGCCTGGGTGACGGACCCGATGCACGGCAACACCTTCGAGGCGGCCTCCGGGCACAAGACCCGCCGCTTCGACGATGTGCTGGACGAGGTCAAGGGCTTCTTCGAGGTCCACAAGGGCCTGGGCACCCACCCGGGCGGCATCCACGTCGAGCTCACCGGTGACGATGTCACCGAGTGCGTGGGCGGCGGCGACGAGATCTTCGTCGACGATCTGCACCAGCGCTACGAGACGGCCTGCGACCCCCGGCTGAACCGCAGCCAGTCCCTCGACCTGGCCTTCCTCGTCGCGGAGATGTACAGGGACCAGTGACGGGTTCACCTGTTACAGGCAGATGAAGTAGGGCGTGGATCACATACGATCCACGCCCTACAGCACTTTTGAGCCGCCCGAACGACGGGTAAGGTTAGGTTAGCCTCACCGATCATCGGGACGGCACGACCTTACGAATCCCGTCGGGAGGTGACCCGCGTGTACGTCTGCAACTGCTTCGGAGTGACCGAGGCCCAGGTGAAGAAGCACGCGGAAGGCGGCGCCTGCACCCCCCGCCAGATAGCCTCCGCCTGCAAGGCGGGTACGGACTGCGGATCGTGCGTACGCCGGATCCAGGCACTCCTGGGCCGCGACGCGTGCCCCCGCCGTGAGCTGGCGGACCGGGGCCAGCCGGCCCTTGCCGGACTGGAACGGCCGGACGACGGGCTGGAAAGGCTGGACGAAGCCGCCTAGTCGGCCGCCCGGCTAGCTCGGCTGCTCGATCTGCTGCGCGAGGTAGAGCGCCTCTCCGAGCTTTTCGATGAGTTCCAGCTGCGTGTCCAGATAGTCGATGTGGTGCTCCTCGTCCTCGAGGATCGACTCGAAGATGTTCGCGGACGTGATGTCGCCCTTGGTGCGCATCACCTCGATACCGCGCTTGAGGCGGTCGATCGCCTCGACCTCCACCTGCCGGTCGGCCTGGAACATCTCGGTGACCGTCTGGCCGACCCGCACATGGAACAGCCGCTGGTAGTTGGGCAGGCCGTCCAGCATGAGGATGCGCTCGGTGATCTTGTCCGCGTGCTTCATCTCGTCGATGGATTCTTCACGCGTGTACTTGGCGAGCTTGGTCCAGCCGTTGTTGTCCTGGATCCGGTAGTGCAGCCAGTACTGGTTGATCGCCGTCAGCTCACCGGTGAGCTGTTCGTTCAGAAACTCGAGGACCTCGGGGTCGCCCTGCATCGCAGAGGCTCCTTCCAAGCGGGGAACTGGCAGGTTGCGCCGCATCCTTGCACCGGCGAGAAAGATCGTCCAGTAAGTCTTCACTTAGTAAGTAAGGGCAGGCTTAGTCCGATTTGTACGGCCGAGGGTGGGGCTGGTCAGGTGCACTGCCCTGGGTCTGTCAGGATGGAGACATGGGTCAGCCGGTGGAGAGCGAATCTGGAGGAGCGGCACAGCCGGAGCTTCCACCGGGGCAGCGAGTCCAGCGCGGATGGCCGGTCACGCACTACGGTCCGGTCCCCAAGTTCCGGCCCGAGCGCTGGGAGTTCAGGGTCTTCGGCGCCACCGCGGACGGCGAGAAGCACTGCTGGACCCACGAGGAGTTCGCGGCCCTGCCGTACGCCAGCGTCGTCGCCGATCTGCACTGCGTGACGAAGTTCAGCATGCTCGGCGCGGAATGGGGCGGCATTCCGGCCCGGACGATCCTGGAGATCGCCCCGCCCGCAGCCGAGGTCACCCATGTGATGGTGTGGGCGGAGTACGGATTCAGCTCCAACCTGCGCCTCGATGACTTCGCCGCCGAGCGCACGATCTTCGCCACCCACAAGGACGGTGAACTGCTCACCGCCGAGCACGGCTTCCCGCTCCGTCTCGTCGTCCCCCATCTGTACGCCTGGAAGGGCCCCAAATGGGTCCGTGGTGTGGAGTACATGACCGCCGACCGCCGTGGCTTCTGGGAGGAGCGCGGCTATCACAACCTCGGCGATCCCTGGAAGGAACAGCGGTACTCGTACCAGGAGGGGCCGGGGGACGGGCCCGAGCTCTGAGCGCTCCCGGTACGCCGGTCAGTGGTGGTACTGGTGCACCACCGCATGCCCCTTGCCCCGGCCGATCATCCACTTGTTGACCGGCGTGGTGATCACGAAGGCGGCGGCGAGTGCCAGGGCCAGGACCCACCAGAACAGCGCGTCGTCGAGGCCGGCGTCCATGGCGCCCGGCCACAGTGCGATCACGCCGTTGTCGATCAGCTCCATCACGGCGATCGACAGGGTGTCCGCGGCCAGCGCCACCCGGATCGCGGCCTTCAGGTCGACGCCCGCCACGAGGACTCCGCGCAGGGTGAGCGCGTAACCGAAGAAGAACGCGAGCACGATCGCCAGGACCAGCGTCGGTACGTTGCCCCAGCCGAGCGCGGTGCCGATCACCATCCCGAGCACCTCGCCGATGGCGCATCCGGTGAGGCAGTGCAGGGTGGCCCGGACGGCCGTCGACCAGGTCGCCCCGGCCGCGTGCTGGTGCGCGTGTGCTGCGTGCGCCTCGTGCTCCATGTGTGCCCCCAACGTCGGGTAACGGCTCCTGTCCTCAACAGGAACCGTATACCCCCCAGGGGTATTCCGGAATCCGCTACGGCAACCCGTCGCGGAGCTTCTTGAGGCGCTCCACGTCCGCCGCGTGCCCCTGCTTGCCGCCCGGCGTCTCGATGATCAGCGGTACGCCCGCTGTCGCGGGGTGGGTCATCAGCGCGCGGAACGGGTCCTCGCCGATGTGACCGGCGCCGATGTTCTCGTGCCGGTCCTTGTGGGCGCCGACGACGTCCTTGGAGTCGTTCGCGTGGATCAGCTTCAGCCGGCCCTCGCCGACCGTGTCCACCAGCAGATCGAGCGTCTGGTGCATACCGCTCGGGCCGGTCAGATCGTGCCCGGCGGCGAAGATGTGGCAGGTGTCCAGGCATACGCCCAGCATCGGATGGGCGTCCAGCGCCTCGAAGTACGGCCCGAAGTCCCAGGTGCGTGAGCAGAGCGAGGACCCCTGGCCCGCCGTCGACTCCAGCAGCAGATACGGGTCGTCGGCATGGGTCAACTCGTCCAGCAGCGGCAGCAGATACTCCCGTACCTGCTTGAGCGCGACGGAACGCTCCCGGCCGCCGGTCGCGCTGCCCGTGTGCACGACCACGCCCAGCGCCCCGATCTCCCGGCCGCGCCGCAGCGAGTGCCGCAGCGACTCCACCGACCTCTGGGCGGTCGCCTCGGTGTGCGAGCCGAAGTTGATCAGATACGGGGCGTGCACATACGCCGGGACGGACTCGGCGGCACAGGCCGCCCGGAACTCCTCGTCCTGCCGCGGGTTCCCGGCGGGCGTCGCCCAGCCGCGCGGGTTGGCGACGAAGACCTGCACGGTCTCGGCCGCCAGGTCACGGGCGTACGACAGGCCCACGGAGTTCAGGCCGCCCGCGACGGGGACATGCCCGCCGACGGGATTGCGGAGCTGCTTGCTGGTCACGTGCGCGTGCGTCCCGTCAGCGGATCTCGAGGGTGATCGTCGACCCCTTGGGGGCCGTCTTGCCGCCCTTCACGGACTGCTTCTTGACGGTGTCGCCGAACAGTCCGAGCAGCCCGCGGTCCTCGTCGACCTGGAAACCGGCTGCTTCCAGTTCCGCCTTGGCGTCGTCCACGTTGTCGCCGACCACGTCCGGGACCTCGACCATCTCGGGGCCCTTGGACAGCGTCAGCGTCACCGTGTCGCCCTCGGCGGCCTCGCTGCCGGGGTCCAGGGACTGACGGGCGACCTGGCCCTTGTCGAACTCCGAGGTGACCTGCTCGGCGGCGACCCGCACCTTCAGGCCCGCCTCCTCCAGCTCTGCCCGCGCGTCCTCCAGGCTCGCGCCGGTGACGTCGGCCACCTCCACCGGACTGCCCTTGCTGACGGTGAGCGCGATCGCGGTGCCGGAGCGCCGGGTGGTGCCCGCGTCCGGGTCGGTGCTGATCACGAAGCCCGACTCGACGTCCTCGCTGAACTCCCGGGTGACCATGCCCGGCGCCAGCCCCTCCTGCTTCAGCACGGTCCTGGCCCGGTCGAGGCGGTAGCCCTCCACGTCGGGCACCCGCACGGTCTGCGGGCCGTCGGAGACGGTGAGTGCCACGGAGTCGTTCTGCCGTATCCGCTCGCCCACCTCCGGATCGCTGCTGATGACCGAGCCGCGCTTCACGGTGTCGCTGTATGCGTGCTTGACCTGGCCGGTCTCGAGCCCGGCCGTCTCCAGGCGCTCGCGGGCCTGTGCCTCGGTCTTGGTCACCAGCGGCGGGACCTTGGTGAACTGGCCGGAATTGATGTACCAGACGCCCGCGCCGACGCCGAAGACCAGCAGGACGGCAGCGACGATCGTCCACAGTCGGGCTCGGGGCGGCCGGGCGGAGCGCCGCCGCGGCAGGGGCGGCGGGCTCTCGAAGCGGCTGGTGCGGAGGACCTCGGGCTCGTCCTCGTTCACCGGCAGCGAGCGCAGCATGGTCAGCGCACGAGGGATCACGCTCGTACGGTCCTCGGCGCCCAGGTGTTCGGCCGTGAGCGCCTGCGGCGGCACCGCGTCCAGCTGGTCCGCACCGAGCGAGCCGCGGACCTCCCGGGCGTGTGCGAGCAGCGCCACGGCGTCGTACGGCCGCAGGTCGGGGGTGCGGGCGGTGGCCGACGCCACCAGCTCGTCCAGCTCGTACGCCAGCCCGGGCACCGCGGCCGACGGGGGCGGCACGTCCTCGTGCAGGTGCTTGTAGAGCACGATGGCGGGGGAGTCGCCCTGGTGCGGGCGGTCGCCGGTGAGCATTTCGTAGAGCATCACACCGCACGCGTACACGTCGACGCGGGGGTCGGTGGTGCCGTTCTCTATCTGCTCGGGGGCGAGATACGAGACCGTCCCGAGGACCGCACCGGTGGTGTTGGTGACCGTGTCCACGGACCGGACGAGCCCGAAGTCGGCGACCTTGACCCGGCCGTCGTCTCCTATCAACACGTTCTCCGGCTTCATGTCCCGGTGCACGAACCCGGCGCGGTGCGCGGCACCGAGCGCGGCGAGCACGGGCTCCAGGATGTCGAACGCGGCGCGCGGCTGGAGCGCCCCCCGCTCGCGCAGGACGTCACGGAGCGTGCAGCCGGCGACGTACTCCATGGCCAGATAGACATACGGCCCGTCGGTCCCCTGGTCGAAGACCTGCACCACATTCGGGTGAGCCAGCCGCGCCACGGACTTCGCCTCGCGGATGAACCGCTCCACGAAGGAGGCGTCGGCCGCGAGCGTGGGGTGCATCACCTTGAGTGCGAGGACGCGGTCGAGCCGGGTGTCCACGGCCCGGTAGACCGTGGCCATCCCGCCGACGGCGATCCGCGCGTCGACGCGGTACCTGCCGTCGAGCACCTGCCCGACCAGGGGGTCATGAAGGGTCGTATCCACGCCGGTGAGTCTACGAGCCGTCGCTGACACAACCGCAGTTTCGGCCGCGATCGGGGCGGGACTGAAGCGTACCTGTGACGCACGCCTCACCTATTCAGAAGGCCGGCCGCTCCGGGTCCAGCTGTGCGATGCCCTCCGCGGGGGACGACGCCGCCGCGAAGTGCCGCCGCGGGATCCGCCCCGCCAGCCGGGCCAGCCGCCCCGCCTCCACCGCATGCCGCATGGCCTCGGCCATCCGCGCCGGCTCCTGCGCCCGCGTCACCGCTGAGGCAAGCATCACACCCGCGCACCCCAGCTCCATCGCCAGCGCCGCGTCCGACGCCGTACCCGCACCCGCGTCCAGAATCACCGGCACGCGTGCGTGCTCCACGATCAGCTGGAAGTTGTGCGGGTTGCGGATGCCGAGCCCGGAGCCGATGGGCGAGCCGAGCGGCATGATCGCCGCGCAGCCGGCGTCCTCCAGTTTCCGTGCCAGCACCGGGTCGTCGTTCGTGTACGGCAGCACCGTGAACCCGTCGTCCACCAGCGTCTCCGCCGCCTCCAGCAGCTCGATCGGATCCGGCAGCAGCGTCCGCTCGTCGGCGATGACCTCCAGCTTGACCAGGTCGGTGCCGAGCGCCTCCCGGGCCAGCCGGGCGGTGAGGACGGCTTCCCCGGCGGTGAAACAGCCCGCCGTGTTCGGCAGGACCCGGATGCCGAGCCTCTCCAGCACCGACAGCACCGAACCGTGCACATCGGGGTTCACGCGCCGCATCGCGACCGTCGTCAGCTCCGTGCCGGAGGCGACGAGCGCCCGCTCCAGCACGTCCAGGCTGGGCGCGCCGCCCGTACCCATGATGAGCCGGGACGAGAAGGCCGTACCGCCGATGACAAAGGGGTCGTCAGCCATGGGTCAGCCTCCTTGGACGGCGGTGAGGACTTCGACGCGGTCTCCCTCGGAGAGGGACGTGGCGGACCACTCCGCGCGCGGGACGACGGTTTCGTTCAGGGCGGCGGCCACTCCGGAGGGGGCCGCGGTGAGGGACTTCACGAGCGTGTCGAGAGCCGTGCCGGGAGCGATCCGGCGAGGCTCTCCGTTGACGGAGACGTTCATACGGGCAGCTCCGAGAGGGCGTCGAAGCGCTTCGGGGTGAAGGGGCGGGCCACGTCCGGGAGTTCACCGGTGGTCAGCGCGTGCGCCATGGCGTCGCCGGTGACCGGCGTGAGCAGCACGCCGTTGCGGTAGTGGCCGGTGGCCAGCAGGAGTCCGGGGAGTTCGGTCGGGCCGAGCAGCGGCGCGTTGTCGGGGGAGCCGGGGCGCAGCCCGGCCCGGGTCTCCGTCAGCGGCAGCTCGGTGATGCCGGGGACCAGCTCGTGCGCGTCGCGCAGCAGTTCGTAGACACCGCCCGCCGTCACCGTGGTGTCCCAGCCCAGCTCCTCGCTGGTCGCGCCGACGACCAGCTCGCCGCTCTCGCGCGGCACCAGGTAGACATGGCTGCCGCGGACCATGGCGCGGACGGTGCGGCTCAGGAACGGCGCGTACCGCTCCGGCACGGTCAGTCGCAGCACCTGGCCCTTCACGGGGCGTACGGGCGGCAGTACGTCGTCCGGGACGCCCGCGAGCTGCCCGCTCAGGCTGCCGCCGGCGAGCACCACCTGACCCGCGCTCACCGCGTGGCCGTCGCGCGTGACGACACCGGCCGCCCGCTCCCGTACGACCGACAGCCGCTCGGCCCACGACCGGTGGAAGACCACCCCCGCCCGCTCGCACGCGGTCACCAGCGCACGGGCGAGGCGCCGCGGGTCGATCTGGTGGTCCCCGTCGACCCGCAGCCCGCCGCGCACACTCGGCGCGAGCATCGGCTCCAGACGCCGGCACTCCCGCCCGGACAGCCACTCGGACTCCAGCCCGGACTCCCGTTGCAGCGCGTGCAGTTCGCGCAGCTCGGCGCGGTCGTCGGCATCCAGCGCGACGGCGAGCGTGCCGCACCGGCGGTAACCGAGGTCGTGGCCCGTCAGCTCGGTGAGCTCGGCCGCGAAGTCCGGATAGCGGCGGGCCGAGGCGAGGTTCAGGCCGAGCAGGGTCTGCTCGCCGTAGTGCAGTTCCGTGACGGCGGCCAGCATCCCGGCCGCCACCTGTGCGGCTCCGCCGCCCGGTTCGGGATCCACGACGGCCGTGGCGAACCCGCGCTGCGCGGCCCGCCACGCCGTGACCAACCCGATGATTCCGCCCCCGATGACCAGGACGTCTGCTGTGTCGGATGCTTTGTCGGACGTATGCGACATGGGCGTCCAGCCCCTCCCTTCGCCGGCATGACCCGGATCAGGTTCGTACGGTCGGAGGCCGCCAGCCTCCCTCTCAGCCCGGTGCGTCCGGGCTCCCGCGAGTGCTTTACGTTGGCCACCCTAGCCCGTGGTTCCGCGCCTCTGTAAGGGAGCCTGTTGTCATGCCCCGCTCGCTCGACGGCCTCGTCCTCGCCCCGGTCGCCGACCAGGCCCCAGGTCAGGTGGGTACCCGCACCCGGTTCACGTACCACGAGGCGGACGGGACGATCTGGGCCGAGTACACGGGTGGCGATGTCGTACGCGGGCATCTGGTGGGTACGCGCGAGGGCGACCGGCTCGACTTCCGGTACGTGCAGCTCAAGCGGGACGGGACTACGTCCTGCGGGCACTGCGTGTCGACGGTCGTCGAGCTGCCCGACGGGCGGGTGCGGCTCGATGAGACCTGGGAGTGGGAGTCGCAGCCGGGCAGCGGGACGAGCGTGGTGGAGCAGGTCGACGAGGTTGGTGTGCAGCAGGTCACTGAACCTGCCGCTTACTGACAGAACGTCAGTTGTCTATGGTGATCAGGTGAGCGAGCAGACGCAGGAACGAGGCACGTCACATCCGCGGCGCGTGGTCGTGGCCGGCGCGGGCATGGCCGGCGTGCAGACCGCGGTCGCCCTGCGCGAACAGGGCTTCAACGGCAGCGTGACGCTGATCGGCGCCGAGCCCCATCAGCCGTACGACCGGCCGCCACTGTCCAAGGCCGTACTGCTCGGCAAGGCCGAGGGCTCCGCCTTCGACGTGGACTTCGAAGCGCTCGGCATCGACCTGCGACTCGGCTGCGAGGTGCTCGGCGTACGCCCCGGCGACCACGAACTGGACACCGCCGACGGGCCGGTGCCGTACGACGTCCTGGTCCTCGCCACCGGCGCGGAACCGATCCGGCTGCCGGGCACGGAGGGCGTCCCCGGCGTCCATCTGCTGCGCACCCTGGACGACGCCGAACGGCTGCGGCCGGTGCTCGCCCGGCAGCACGACATCGTGGTCGTCGGCGCGGGCTGGATCGGCGCGGAGTTCGCCACGGCGGCGCGTGAGGCGGGCTGCGCGGTGACCGTCGTGGAGGCCGCCGACCGGCCGCTCGCGGGCGCACTGCCCGCCGAGGTGGCCGCGCCCATGACCGCCTGGTACGCCGACAGCGGCGCGGTGCTGCGGACGCACGCGCGCGTGGAGCGCGTCGAGCCCGGCTCGGTCGTCCTCGACGACGGCTCGCGGCTGCCCGCGGACGCCGTCGTGGTCGGCATCGGCGCCCGGCCCGCCACCGCCTGGCTCGCCGGTTCGGACATCGCGCTGGGCAGACACGGCGAGGTCGTGGCCGACGACCGGCTCCAGACCTCCGTGCCGGACGTCTACGCGGTCGGCGACTGCGCTTCCTTCCCTTCGGGAAGGTATGGCGAGCGCCTGCTGGTCCACCACTGGGACAACGCCCTCCAGGGGCCCCGTACGGTCGCGGCGAACATCATCGGCGAGGCCCCGGCGGTGTACGACCCGGTCCCGTACTTCTGGTCGGAGCAGTTCGGCCGCTTCGTCCAGTACGTCGGCCACCACGCGTCCGCCGACACGACCCTGTGGCGCGGTGACGCCTCCGGCCCGTCCTGGACGGTGTGCTGGCTCCGTGAGAACCGGCTGGTCGCCCTGCTGGCGGTGGGCCGCCCCAGGGACCTGGCCCAGGGGCGGCGGCTGATCGAGGCGGGCGCGGAGATGGATCCGATGCTGATCTCGGACCCGGCCAGGCCGCTGAAGGCGGCGACGGCGTAAGGCGTCCGCGAGCGGAGGGGCCGGTGACGGTCTGAGCCGTCCGGGCGGGTGGAAGCGACCATGGCGTAACGTGTTCGCGCAGGTCGGACGGGCCTGGCTTCCGACTGTCAGTCCGGGATGGCACGCTTGTCCCGTGACCGAGATTGACGCAAAGATCGATGCTCTCGTCCCCGCCTGGCTCACCCTGCCCGACATCGCAGAGATGCTCGACGTCGAGGTGACGCGCGTCCGGCAGCTGGTCAAGGAGGGCCAGCTCATCGCCGTACGCCGTGGTGAGAACCGCGCGCTGCACGTCCCTGCCGCCTTCATCGACGGGGACAAGGTCGTCAAGGGCCTGTCCGGGACCCTGACACTCCTGCGGGACGACGGCTTCTCCGACGAAGAGATGCTCGAGTGGCTGTTCACCCCCGACGCGAGCCTGCCCGGCACCCCCGCGCAGGCCTTGAGCGAGAATCGCGGCACGGAGGTGAAGCGCCGCGCCCAGGCGCTCGCCGTCTGAGCACCGCACGCTGACCTGAACACCGTCCGGCGTACGGGCCGCGGCCCACGGAGGCCGCGGCCGCGGTCCAGTGCGGCCCACAGCGGCCGACGGACACCGGCGACGGCATGCGCCGTGGCCCGTGCGCCACAGACACCGATGTGGTCCGTGCGCCACAAACACCGACGTGGCCCGTACGCCACCGATCAACGGGGGAGATCCATGCCCGACACCGCCGCCACCGTGTGCGCCCGACTCGCCGACGCACGGGTCTACCTGTGCACGGACGCCCGCAAGCGCCAGGGCGACCTGCCCGAGTTCCTCGACGCGGTCCTGGCGGGCGGTGTCGACATCGTGCAACTGCGGGACAAGGGCATGGAGGCGGCGGAGGAGCTGGAGCACCTCGAGGTCTTCGCCGACGCCTGCGCCCGGCACGGCAAGCTCTTCTCGGTCAACGACCGGGCGGACGTCGCCCACGCCGCCGGCGCCGACGTACTCCATCTCGGCCAGGGTGACCTGCCCGTCCCGGCGGCCCGGGCGATCCTCGGCGACGACATCCTCATCGGCCGCTCGACGCACGCCGGGTCCGAGGCGACCGCGGCCGCCGTCCAGGACGGCGTGGACTACTTCTGCACGGGCCCCTGCTGGCCGACCCCCACCAAGCCCGGCCGCCACGCCCCCGGCCTCGACCTGGTCCGCCACACCGCTTCCCTCGGCACCGACCGCCCCTGGTTCGCCATCGGCGGCATCGACCTGTCCAACCTCGACGAGGTACTGGACGCGGGCGCCCGCCGGGTCGTGGTCGTCCGGGCGATCACGGAGGCGGCGGACCCGGGGGCCGCGGCGGCGGAGTTCGCGAAGCGGCTGAGGGCGGCCCAGGCCTGACCGGCCCCTGTCGGCCCCCGGATGAGCCCCAATATCGGCCCCGGGGGGAGCCCCGTATCGGCACAGCCCGCGGAGCGCTCCGCGGGGAAACGCCAACTTGTCCGATGGGTGGACAGTAAGACGACAAATCGGGCAAATCTTCGGAGTCCGGTTGGGGGACCGCCGGGCCGCCACTAACCTGCCGGTATGGCCCTTGGAACCGCATCCACCAGGACTGACCGCGCACGCACCGTGCGTGACATGCTCGCCAGCGGCAAGAAGACGTACTCGTTCGAGTTCTCCGCACCGAAGACCGCCAAGGGCGAGAAGAACCTGTGGAACGCGCTGCGCAGGGTCGAGGCGGTCGCTCCCGACTTCGTCTCCGTGACCTACGGCGCCGGCGGGTCCACCCGTGCCGGCACGGTCAAGGAGACCCAGCAGATCGTCGCCGACACCACCCTCACGCCGGTCGCCCACCTCACCGCGATCGACCACTCCATCGCCGAACTGCGCAACATCATCGGCCAGTTCGCCGGCGCCGGCATCCGCAACATGCTCGCGCTGCGCGGCGACCCGCCCGGCGACCCCATGGCCGACTGGGTACAGCACCCGAAGGGCCTCGCCTACGCCGCCGAACTCGTGCGGCTCATCAAGGAGTCGGGCGACTTCTGCGTCGGCGTCGCGGCCTTCCCGGAGATGCACCCGCGCTCCGCCGACTGGGACACGGACGTAGCGCACTTCGTCGACAAGTGCCGGGCCGGCGCGGACTACGCGATCACGCAGATGTTCTTCCAGCCGGAGTCGTATCTGCGTCTGCGCGACCGCGTCGCGGCCGCCGCCTGCGACACCCCGGTGATTCCTGAGGTGATGCCGGTCACCAGCGTCAGGATGCTGGAGCGGTTGCCGCAGCTCAGCAATGCCTCCATCCCGGCCGGTCTGAAAGACAGAATCCTCACAGCAAAAGACGATCCGGCCGCTGTACGCTCCATTGGGATCGAGTTCGCCACGGAGTTCTGCGCGCGACTGCTGGCCGAGGGAGTCCCCGGACTGCACTTCATCACGCTCAACAACTCCACGGCAGCGCTGGAAATCTACGAAAACCTGGGCCTGCACCACCCACCGCAGGCCTAGACCGGCCGCACCGGTATACGACACACTGCGTAACGGCCACTGGGAGAGGGGCGTACATGGGCTGGACGGTCCTCTACATCGCGTTCGGCATCGTCGCGCTGTGGCTGCTCGGCGAGGTGCTGTTGCAGTACAAGGCGCGTCTGCGCTGGCGGCTGCTTGCCTTCGTCGGCTTCCTCGGCGTCGTGCTCGGGGTGCTGATCCCTTCCGTCATCGTCATCGGCCTGGGCGCGGCCGCCTTCGCGGTCGGCCAGACCTACGTCACGCTGTCCTTCCGCCGCGGCTTCGCGGCCGGCTGGGCGGTCAGCGGCCGCCCGTCCTTCGGCGGCAGCAAGCGCCGCCGTGGCGAACCCGACCGCCAGGAGCCGACCCTCGAGGTCACCGACCTCCAGGCGAGCGACGGCGGCTACGGCCCCGACGACATCAAGTACGGCCGGCCCGACACCGGTTACGGCCACGACGACGAGTACGACCGCGACGACGTCTTCACGCCCCAGCGGGCAGCCGATCCCACGGCCGCCGAGACGACCTCGGTCTACGAACCCCAGCCCCTGCCGGACGACACCGGTTCCTACGGCATATACAGCGACACCGGCGCCTACCAGACCGTCGACCCGTCCTACGCGGCCGCCGGCCAGCCCCAGGACCAGTACGCGGCTGCTGCCCAGACCCAGGACCAGTACGCGGCCGCCGCCCAGGGCGCCGACCAGACCTACGGGTACGACTACTCGGGCTACGACCAGCAGCAGTACGGCTACGACACCACCGGTCAGCAGCAGTACGCCGCCTACTCCGACCCGTACATCGGCACCCAGACCTACGACGGCTCCGGGTACGACCCCAGCTACGGCGCCCAGCAGCAGTACGGCCAGCAGGGCTACGGCCAGGACCAGTACGCGACCGGCGGCTACAGCACGGAGACCCCGTCCGGCGGTGTGTGGGTCCCGCAGCAGCGCACCGACGAGACCTACGGCGGCGAACTGCCGCCGGAGCAGCCCTATCCGTACCAGGGCAACGGGCAGGCGCAGGGGAACGGGTACGACGAGCAGTACCGGTTCTGAGCCGCCCTCAGCCAGTCACCGCATCGGCTCACTGAGAGCCGCGGAACTCCGGCCCTTCCACGATCAGCCCGGCGACGAGTGCGCCCGACATGCCCGCGTGGGGGAGGCCCCCGCCGGGGTGCGACCAGCCACCGACGCTGAACAGGCCCGGTATCGCCGTGCCGTTGGCCGGGTGCAGAAAGGCCCCCTCCGCCGCGGCCAGCGAGGGTGTGGGGACGCCGCCGCCCTCGGCGCCGGTCTCCTGCCGTGTCTGCTCCGGTGTACGGACCTCGCGCCACAGCGTCCGCTCACGCAGCCCGGGTATCGCGCGCTCGGCCTCGGCGACCATCCGGTCCGCGAAGGCGTCGGCGGCGCCGGGCGCGCTCCAGTCGTGGTGCGTCTGTGACGGCACCGTCGCCGTGAGCACCACCGACTCGTGCGCGTCGTCGGGACGCAGGGCAGGGTCGTCCGGCCGGTCGATCCGGACCGTCGGCCGCGCGGGCGGCTCACCGAGCCCGAAGAGGTCCAACTCGCCCTCCCGGTCCGGGGTGTGGACCACCGTGCGGTGCACGGCCCCCGCCTCCCGCGCTCCGCGCAGCGCCAGGCAGACCACGACCCGGCCGGGGGACATGCCCTCCGGGCCGGGCTCGACGGCCTCTGTGGGATACAACTCGCGGCCGCGCAGCAGATCGCCCAGCCGCCACGGTCCATGACCGACCACCGTGTCCGCCTCCGCCACGCTCCCGTCGGCGAGCTCCACGCCCGCCGCCCGGCCGTCCTTCTCCACGACCCCGGTGACCTCGGCACCGAAGTGGAACTCGACCCTGCGGGCCAGACACCGCTCGTACACCGCGCGCGCCAACTCCCGCACACCGCCTCGGACATACCAGGTGCCGAAGGCGTGCTCCATGTACGGCAGCACGGCCGCACCGGCCGGGGCGACGCGTGGATCCAGGCCGTACGCGAGCGCGTGGCTCTCCAGCAGGGCGGTGAGCCGGGGGTCGCGCAACTCCCAGGCACCGACCTCGGCGAGCGTGCCGGCGCGACGGGTGCGCAGCAGGCGTTTGTGCGGGACCGCAGGATAGGGCTCGCGCTCGGCCAGCACCGACCAGTCGGGCCACAGGGGCTCTTCCAGGAGCGGCCGGCGTGTGCGGTCCCAGGCCTCGCGGGCCCGGACCAGGAAGTCGCCCCAGCGGTCGCCCGCGCCGGCGCCCAGCGCCTCGTCCAACGCTGTGACGACGCCGGCACGCGAGGCGTTCGGCAGGCGCACCTCGGTGCCGTCCGCGAAGACATGCCGCGCCGACGGGTCGACCTGGGTCAGCTCGACGCACGCCTCCAGCGGCTCCTTGCCGGTCTTGAGGAACAGGTCGCGGTAGACCGCGGGCAGCGGCAGCAGTCCGGGGCCGGTGTCGAAGGCGAACCCGTCGCGCTCGAGTCGGCGCACTGCACCGCCGTACGTCTCCGTACGCTCGTACACCGCCACCCGGTGGCCCGCGACGGCCAGCCGGGCGGCAGCCGCCAGCGCGCCCATCCCTGCGCCGATCACCGCAATTCGTGCCATGCGTGGGACTTTATCGGCCGCCACTGACAACGCCGTCGCGGGAGGTCAGTCGGGGTGCTCTTCCACCTGCCCGGCGATCCGTTTCTCCTCCCGGCGTTGGGCCCTGCGCCGCAGAAACCGCCGGATTCGGGAGATCAGGAAGAACAGCGTGCCCAGCCCGGCCACCAGCAGCACGCCCGCGATGATCGCCGCCGCCTGGGGGTTGAACATCGCGAACGTGACGATCGCGCCGACGCCGAGATCCTCGGCCAGGCTCACGATCACGTTGCTGAACGGCTCCGGCGAGGTGTTGACCGCCATCCGCGTCCCGGCCTTGACCGTATGGCTGGCCAGTGCCGTCGAGCCGCCGATCAGGCCCGCGGCGACATCGGAGAGCGAACCGCTCTGCCCGGCGAGCAGCGCCCCGACCCAGGCGCCGGCAGCGGGCCGCACCAGCGTGTGCACCGAGTCCCACGCCGAGTCGACGTACGGGATCTTGTCCGCCACCGCCTCGCACAGGAACAGCACGCCCGCTGTGACGAGGACCTCAGGGCGCTGCAATGTCTCGGGGACGTCCTCGCTCACGCCCGTCGCGCCGAACACACCGAGCAGCAACACCACGGCGTAGGCGTTGACGCCGCTGGCCCAGCCGCTGGTGAAGACAAGAGGGAGTACGGACACGGACGTGATCGTAACCAGTGGTTGGCTCAGCGTCCTGGGCATGAGAGCGCAGAGCTGAGTACCCGTACTCAGTACGTGAGATGAGTACGCGCGCGGATGGGGCGCGACCTGCGTGAACGAGAGAGTGGAGGCACGGAGAGGGGCTCGGCTTCGGCACCGACGACACGGGGCGCCGGAACGGAGCCGGCCCACGATCCGCTCCTTCCGCCGGCTGATGCCGGCGGGAGCGAGACGGGGGACCCGGGGGAACGACCGGAACGGGGTCCAACGGGGGACTACGGGGGAGCACGAGGAAGCGCCGGTTCGATGATGGCCCGCGGGGGACGCGGCCACATCGGACCGGCGCTTTTCTCTGCGCCCTCTCTCCGGTGGCTGCTCCCCGCCGCTACTTCCTGCCGCTCACGCGTCCCTGGAGCAGCCGCGAGAGCGCCGCGTGCACATCGTCCAGCGACCGTTCCGGCTGGAAGGCCTGCCAGTCGAGGGCGGCCACCAGCACCATGCCGACGAGCGCGGACGCGGTCAGCGGGATGTCGATCTCGTCGCTGAACTCGCCGCCCTCGATGCCCTCGCGCAGCACGTCCTCGACGACCGCCACGGCCTGCCGCCGCACCACCATCAGGGTGGACTGCCAGGACCGGTTGGTGCGCCACAGCTCGGCCACGTACAGCTGCGTGAACGCCGGATAGCGGTCGATGAAGACGAGCCCGGCCCGGATCATCGCGTCCAGCGCGTCGACCCTGCTGCCGCCCTCCCGGGCGGTGCGGTCGGCCGCCTCCCGCAGGGAGGCGGTGAGGAGTCCCACGCCGTGCCGCAGCAGTTCCTCGAAGAGGACGGACTTGCTGGCGAAGTTGTAATAGACCGTGCCCTTCGCGACCCCGGCGCGCTCGGCGATCTCGTCCACGGTGGTGGCGGAGAAGCCCTGCTCGGCGATGAGCGTGACGGCTGCCTCGTAGAGCTTCTGCCGGGTGGCCTCGCGGCGTGCACTGCCGCCCGACGTGGCGCTGCTGCTTTCCATGGCCCTGATTCTCACAGGAGCCGTCCCCGGAGGAGTCACCGCACGGCTCACAGGGCCAGTTCCGGGTGCAGCCGATCCAGCGTCCACACCTGGCGGCGGCAGGCCGACAGGGCGGTGAGCGCGAGGGCGCCCGCGGTGAAGGCGGTGAGCACCACGCACGCGTGCCACACGGGTTCCAGGCCGCCGCCCGTGATGAGCCTCCTCAGGGCCTCGACGACGTAACTCATCGGCAGGAAGGGGTGGATCGCGTTGAAGAAGCCCGGACTGGTCTGCACGGGGTATGTGCCGCCCGCGGACGTCAGCTGGAGCATCAGGAACGCGAGGACGAGGATCCGGCCCGCCGCTCCGAAGCGAGCGTTCAGCCACTGCACGATCGCCGCGAAGCACGCCGTCACCAGGAACAGGAAGCCCACCGTCCCGGCCGCCCGCGCCATCTCCAGGCCGATCGCCCAGTGCAGCACCGACATCAGGGCCACCGTCTGGAGCACCCCGATCGCCACCACCGGCAGCCAGCCGGCCAGCGCGATCCGCCAGGCCGAGGCGCCGGCGGCGAGCGCACGCCGGTTCATCGGAGTGATCAGCATGTAGGCCACCATCGCGCCCACCCACAGGGACAGCGGAATGAAGTACGGGGCGAAACCGGTGCCGTAGTTGGGCGCCTTGTGCAGATCCTCGGAGACGAGCCGGACGGGGTCCGCCATCACCCGGGTGCGCTCGTCGCGGTCCTGTGTGCCGTAGTCGGGGATTTGGTCCGCGCCGTCGTGCAGTCCGCCGGCGAGCTGCACCGAGCCGTCGACGAGCTTGTACATACCGCCGCTGAGGTCGTCCGCGCCGGTCTTGAGCTTCCCGACGCCCTGGTCCAGATCGGTCGCGCCGGTCCTGGCGGTGCCGAGCCCCGAGTACAGCTTCCTGGCGCCTGCGGCGACCTGGGTGGCTCCCTCGTTGAGGTCGTTGATCTTGGCGACGGCTTCGTCGAGGTCCTCCGAGAGGTGCGGCGCGCGGTCGGCGAGCGCCTGGGCCTGCTTCTGGAGTGTGCCGAGGCTGCTGTCGAGCTTCTTCAGGTCGCCGTTCTGGTCGGCGATCAGCGTGTTGAGGTCGTCGGCGATCTTCGCCACGTCGGTCGCGGCCTGCTTGGCCTTCTTGAGGTCGGCACATGCGGTATCGGGCAGCACGGCGTCCTCGCAGCGCCTTCCGTAGACGTCGTCCAGTGTCTCGCCGGCGGTGTGGGCGCCCTCCGAGGCGACCGGCGCGACCTTCACCAGGGTGTCGAGGTGATTGCGGATCGCGCCGGAGGAGTCCGCGACCAGTCGGGCGGTGTCACCGATCGTCTTCTCGTTGTCCTTCAGGAAGGGCCCGATCTTGCCGTCGACCCCGTTGACCTTGTCCGCGAGCGTCTGTGTGCCCTCCGCGACCTGCTGCGAGCCGTCCTGAAGATCCCCCGCGCCCTTGTCGAGCTTCTCAAGGCCCCTGGACAGTTCGCCGCTGCCGTCCTTGGCGTCCTTCAGACCCGCCGCGAGATCCTGGGAACCCTTCTCCGCCGTGCCGATACCGCCCTTGAGCTTGTCGGCCCCGTTCGCGGCCTCGACCGTCTTCCCATGGATGTCGGAGAACGAGATGAAGATCTTGTCGAGGAAGGACCGCGAGGCCTTTGTGGACGCGGCCTGGCGCACCTCGCCGAACACCGTCCGCGAGATCTGCCCGACGATGTAGTTGTTCGCGTCGTTCGTCCGCACCTGGAGCGCGCCCGTCTCGGGCGAGGCGCCCGCACTGGAGGCGACCCGGGCACTGAAGTCGGCCGGCATGGTCAGCGACAGGTAGTACGTGCCGTCCTCGACCCCCGCGCGGGCCTCGGCGGCGCTCACCTCGCGCCAGTCGAAGACCTCGCTGTCGCGCAGCCCCTCCGTGATGTCGTCGCCGGCCGTGAGCCTCCTGCCCTCGGCCGTCGCCCCCTTGTCGTCGTTCACCAGGGCCACGGGGATCTTGTCCAGACGGCCGTACGGGTCCCAGAACGACCACAGGTACAGCGCGCCATACAGCAGCGGCAGCAGCAGAAGCGCGACGAGCGCGGCACGCGGCAACTTCCCCCGGCCGAACCGCCTCAGTTCAAGCACGGCCAGTCGCGGCGAGCGCATCGGCTTTCCCCTCCTCGCGGGTGGTCACGGTGAACGTGTCTTCCGGGGCCTGACTGCACACCGCAATCACCGTCGTCCCGGACTCGGCGAGGGACCTCAAGAGGGCCCAGACCTCATCCCGCTCGGCGTTCGACAGCTTGAGGTCGGTGTCGTCGACGCCGAGCAACTGCGGGCGTCCGATGAGAGCGAGGGCCAGCGACAGCCGCAGCGCCTCCAGCCGCTCCAGATCACGCACGGCCGTCCGGGACCCCTTGGGCAGGGCCTCCCGGTCGAGGCCTACGGCGGTCAGGGCGGCGTCGATCCGCAGCCGGGCCTCGGTCACCCGCTCGCTGCGAGGCCGCACCAGAGCCCGGAGCGAATCGCCGAACCGGCGCTGCAGCAACGCCCGTTCGTGCAGGTGCTCCCCGACGGTCAGGGCCGGGTCGAGGTCGGTGACACCGGCGACGTGCGCGAGTGCGCTGACTCGGCGCACCACCGCCATTCGCTTCGGCAGCCCGAACCCGCCGACGTCGGCCGTTCCCTCCGTTGCCTTCATCCGCCCCGTGAGTGCGAGCAGCAGGCACGTGCGCCCGGACCCGGACGGCCCCTCGACCGCGACGAGCGAGCCCGGCCCGGCCTCGAAGGAGACCCCGCGGAAAGCCCATCCGCGGGGTCCCTCGAGCCCGAAGTCCCGGGCCGTGACAGCGAGTCCGCTCACGGCTCCCCCTCTTCGGAATTTGAACTGACTGGTCAGTGCAAAAACTAATCCGAACTGTCGATCGAAGCAAAACCCCAGGTCAGAACGGATTGTCAGTGGCATACCTCACGATGGGCACATACGGCACTTCGTAGCAGGGTGTGCCGTCCACAGACGACAGGAGGTTCGTCATGGCCAGCTATCACGCAGCAGCCGCCCGCCGGCGCCGCGCCACCGGCCCTGCCCCCTCACTGACCGGCCCGGCGAGCGACGTGCATCCCGTACTGCGCCGGGCCACGGCCCCGCCCGCCGCCCTCGACATGCTCGCCCAGGCCCGTGCCGGACTCGACGAGGCCGCCGTACTGGAAACACCGAACGAGCGCTATGCCACGGCCCATCTCGCGGCCCTGCGCACCGCTGCCGCCGTACTCGCCGCCCGGGGGCGCCCGGAGCCCGCGCCGCGGCGTCGGGCCCGCATCAGGAGCGCCTGGGAAGTGCTCCCCGAAATAGCGCCCGAGCTCGCCGAGTGGAGCGCCCTGTTCGCCGCCGGGGCCCGGCGCCGGGCCCGGGCCGAGGCGGGCATCCAGGGTGCGGCCAGCCGCCGGGACGCCGACGACCTGATACGCGACGTGGCGATGTTCCTGCGCCTCGTCGAGCGGATGCTGGTCCTCCAGCCCGTCCTCCCACAGCCACGCCAGGACGGGGATCATCGGGAGGAGGACCGGGACGCCCCACGGGACATGCCGGACGCGGGCTGACCGGCCAGTGCCCGGCACCGCGGTAACCAGGTGCGGTGCCGGAGGCAATAGGGTGGAGAGCGCCTGACGCCTTTCCTGGTCCCGCCGCCGGGGCCGGGGAGGCAGCCCGTTCGCTCCGCCGTGTGAGGCGGTGCCGCGCCGAGGAGTCAACTGCCGTGTCGGACCCGATGCGCCCACCCGTCTCCCACCCCCGCCCTCACTCGGCCTCGCTGAGCTCCGACCCCTCCCGGCCCCGCGCCTCGCTCCGTACCGCCGTGGTCTGGGACGTCCTCCAGGACGCCCTGGACCGCCGGGTCAAGGCCACGGGCCGGGAGTCGCTGGACGTTCTCGACACCGGAGGCGGCAGCGGCAACTTCGCGGTGCCCGTGGCCCGCCTCGGCCACCGCGTCACCGTCGTCGACCCCAGCCCGAACGCCCTGTTCGCCCTGGAGCGCCGTGCCGCCGAGGCCGGCGTCGCCGACCGTGTGCAGGGCGTCCAGGGCGACGCCCACGGCCTCTTCGACGTGGTCGAGCGGGGCGGCTACGACGTCGTGCTGTGCCACGGCGTCCTGGAGTACGTGGACGACCCGGCCGAGGGCGTCCGCAACGCCGTGGCCGCGCTGCGCAGCGAGGGCATCCTCAGCCTGCTCGCCGCCGGTCTCGGCGGCGCCGTCCTCGCGCGTGCCCTCGCGGGTCACTTCAAGGAGGCCAAGCAGGCGCTCGAGGATCCGAACGGCCGCTGGGGCCCCGGCGACCCCACGCCGCGCCGCTTCACCGCCGAGCAGCTCACGGAACTGGTCGAGGCCGCGGGGCTCGGCGTCGGCGCCGTGCACGGCGTACGCGTGTTCGCCGACCTCGTCCCCGGCGTGCTGGTGGACACCGAGCCCGGAGCCCTGGACGCGCTGCTGAAGCTGGAGGCCGCGGCCGCCGAGCTCGCGGCGTTCCACTCGGTGGCCACGCAACTTCATGTGCTCGGTGAGACTCGGGGTGCGCTCGAGGCCTGAGCCATCTCCCGTGGTGAGGCGCTGATCAGGTACTTGGCTGCACATGGAGTACGCCACAGGCCCCCCGATCGGGCGCTCTGCGCCGTATGATCGAGGGAGACCGCCCGGCATGACGGGTCGGCTGCTGGGGAATGGAAGCTTCAGCGGGCCGGGACGTCCATGGCGGATTCCGGTTGGCCAATTGGCGTAGAGGGGCGGGTTTCACGGGGGCGATTCCCTGCCTATCCTGAAGGGACCCCCCGGGTCGCCCCGGCGACTGCACGATGAGGAGGACTCCGTGCCGCTCTCGGAGCACGAGCAGCGAATGCTCGAGCAGATGGAGCGAGCGCTGTACGCCGAAGATCCCAAGTTCGCGACAGCGCTTGAGGGAAGCGGGCTGCGCACGTACACCCGGCGACGGGTCTACCAGGCGGTCGCGGGCTTCCTCGTAGGTATCGCGCTCCTCATGGCGGGAATGGTCGCCAAGCAGGTCTGGCTCAGTGTGGTGGGCTTCCTCGTCATGCTGGGCTGTGCGGTACTCGCCGTGACCGGCTGGCGCAAAGCTCCCAAGCCGGGTGAACAGCCCGCCGCCGGTGCCCAGCCCGCAGGCCGCCAGACACGGCAGCGGCGCTCCCTGATGGACCGTATCGAACAGCGCTGGCAGCGCCGCCGTGATGAACAGGGCGGCGGCCAATAGCTCCACGCCACGACTCGCTTGAGCATGGCGTGAGGGGGTGACCACCGGATGGTGGTCACCCCCTCACGCATGCCCTTCGACCGCCCGTCCCGCAAGGACGGGGCCCCGCCTTCCAAAGTGCTGAGACTTCGGAAGGCGGGGCCCGGGCGAGCGGATTCAGCCAGGTTCCGCGACCGGGCGCGGCCCGGCTCTCAGCTCTGCTGTCCCGACGGCTTGCGCAGGGTCGGTCGTGCGGCCGCCACGCGTGCCTTGAACCCGGTCCACCAGGCCGACGTCGCCCAGACCACCCGTATGGCCGACCGCGGAGCGAACAGCGCGCGCAGCTTCGTGCGGCGGTCGGCCGTGCTCCGCAGGGCGCCGATCACCTGGCGCACGTCGTCCGCGAGGCCCGCGGTCGGACGCGGATGCGGGGCGTAGAGGACCTGTTCCACCGCGTCCGCCACCCGGTGCACCGAGGTTGCGGCCACCGGATCGAGATGGCCGAGCCGGACGATCCGGGCGGCTGCCTTGCGCGGTGTCTGCGACTCCTCCGGCACGAAACCGAAGTCCCAGGCCGTGTCCGCCAGTTCCTGCCAGACCGACAGGGTGTGCAGCGCCGTGCCGGCCTCGCTGCGGCCGTGCGCCCCCAGGCGTACGGCCCGGATGCGCAGCCGCCACAGCATCGGTGCCAGCGGGATCGCCACGGCCGCGAGCCCGCCGAGGATCCAGGCCAGGAAGACGTACCAGTTCGGACCGTCGTCACCGCCGCCCAGTGCCGCCGCCGCGGACTCGCTCGGGCACGCCTGAAGCTTCTTCTGCTCCGGCGTGCACGTCTCGCTCGCCGAGGCGGACGCGGACGGCGCCGTGCTCGTCGACGTGGACGGCTGGGGCACGACCGGAAGCGAGCTGCCGGGGGTCTCCGGCTGGGTGTACTCCGGCGTCGTACCGCGGGTCGGGGTCGGCTCGAAGCGGGTCCAGCCCACGCCCTCGAAGTACAGCTCGGGCCAGGCGTGCGCGTCCCTCAGCGACACCGACACCGAACCGTCGGCCTGCGGCGAGCCGGGGGCGAAGCCCACCGCCACCCGGGCGGGTATGCCCAGACTGCGGGCCATCGCCGCCATCGCGAACGAGAAGTGGACGCAGAAACCCTGCTTGTCCTTGAGGAAGCGGGCGATCGCCGCGGAGCCGCTGCCCACCTGGACCTGGGTGTCGTACTGGAAGCCGCCGGTCAGCGAGAAGTACTCCTGGAGCTTGACCGCCTGCTGGTAGTGGTTCGCCGAGCCCTCGGTGACCTGGCGCGCCGTCTCGGACACCACCGTGGGCAGCGAGTCGGGCAGCCGGGTGTACTCGCGCTTCAGGGCCGCGTCGGGCTCCGGTGCCGAGGCCAGCTGTTCCGCCGTGGGCTGGATGTCGAGGCTCGTCACCTCGTACGTCTGACCGCGCGTGTTCTGGCCGTGGTCGCCGACCAGGGTCATGCCCACGGGTTCGTACCGCCAGCTGCCGTCGATGTTGACGTCGCTCGGCGGGTACGGCATCGGCAGCCAGTTCTGGGCGTACCAGTCGGCCGCGGTGATACGGGTCTGGACCGCGGAGCGCCGGACGTCGGCCCCGAGGCCGGTCGGCAGCGGGAGCTGGTCCGGTACGGCGACGATGTTGCGGCGAGACGGCTTCCAGGTGGTGCCGTCGAAGTCGTCCAGGGACACGATCCGCAAGTACAGGTCCGAGGCGTCTTCCGGGTTGGTGCGCAGGGACATGACCTGGCGGTCCTCGTCCACGTTCAGATTGTCGCGCAGGGAGACCAGCGGGTTCACCGCGGAGATCGTGCCGCCGCCTCCGCTGCCGGAGCCGACGCCCGCGCCGGTGCCGTCCAGCAGGCCGCCGTTCATCGAGGGCAGGGCGAGCGGCACCACCAGGGCGAGGCCCAGCGCGACCACTCCGATACGTCTGCCGGTGCGGATCGGCGCCACCGCGCCGCCGGTCTCCGCGGCCGGACCACGTGGAGCGCCGCCGAAGACCCGGCCCCACTGGGAGAGCCGGTCGCGCCCCTCGGCGAGGAGCAGCATCAGGTAACCCGCGGCGGCGACCACGAACCACAGCCAGTCGGTGCCGCCGTCGGACAGCCCCGCCGCGACCGAGTACAGCGCGAGCAGCGGGAGTCCGGCCGGGGCCGCGCTGCGGAACGTCACCGCGAGGACGTCCACCGCCAGCCCGATGATCAGGACACCGCCGACCAGCATCAGCCGGATGCCGGGGTTCAGCGGTGCCGGGATCGAGTAGCGGTTGATGTCGTCCGAGCCCTGCTGGAGCAGCACGCCGAACTGCTGGAATGCCTCCGGCCCGGGGATCAGTCCGACGAGGGCCTGCTCGCGGACGAAGGCGAGGGTCAGCAGCATCAGCGTGACCAACGCCTGTGCGGCCACGGTCAGCGGCCGGGCCAACGGCACCCGCCGGGTCGCCGCGCCCACGCCCGTCTGGATCGCCAGCAGGAAGGCGGCCTGGAGCAGCCAGGTCGCCGGGTCGACCAGCGGCAGCAGGGCCATGGCCGCCATCAGGGTGGCCGCCCAGGCGCACAGCGCCAGTCGTGTCCGCCCGCTCATGACCGCCCCTCCCCGCTCGCCGCGGCCACACTTGTGCGCTCGCGGTCCGCCTGACGCCACAGGTCGTTCAGCGAAGAGCCCCGCGGCACGCTCACGGCAGTCCAGCCCGCCTCGCGCAGCATCCGCAGCCGCTCCTCGCCCCTGTCCAACGGCCCGGCCACATCGGTCGGTTCCCGCACCCACGTGTCGCTGTCCAGCAGGAAGGCGACCGCACCTCCGCTGCGCTGCCGCATCTTCGCGGCCACCGCGGCCTGCTCCTCGTCGAGGTCGCCGAGGAAGGCCACCAGCAGCCCTTCGTTGCCGCCGCGCAGCACGTCGTACGCGCGCGACAGACCTGCGCCGTCCGAGTGGTCGACCACCGCGAGGGTGTCCATCATCAGCCCGGCCGCGTCCGCCGACTCCTGGCTCGCGCCCGCGAACCCTTCGGCGCCCTCGCCCGGCACCGAGGTGCCGGTGTCCGTCAACAGCCGTACCGAGAAGCCCCGTTCGAGCATGTGCACCAGCACCGAGGCGGCACCGGACACCGCCCACTCGAAGGCCGAGTCGGGGCCCGCGCCCTCGTAGGCCAGGCCCCGGGTGTCGAGCAGCACCGTGCAGCGGGAGCGCTGCGGCTGCTCCTCGCGGCGCACCATCAGCTCGCCGTAGCGCGCGGTCAGGCGCCAGTGCACCCGGCGCAGATCGTCGCCGTAGCGGTACCCGCGCGGGATCACGTCGTCCTCGCCGGCCAGGGCCAGCGAGCGCTGCCGCCCGTCGCCGTACCCCTTCGCCTCGCCGCTGAGCCGCACCGGCGGCAGCGGTTCCACGCGCGGGATGACGGTCAGGGTGTCGTACGTCGAGAAGGACCGGGTCAGTTCGCACATGCCGAACGGGTCGGTCAGACGCAGCTGGAGGGGCCCGAGCGGGTAGCGGCCACGCAGGTCGGAGCGGACGCGGTAGGACACCTCGCGCCGGCCGCCGGCCTCGACCCGGTCCAGGACGAAGCGGGGTCGCGGGCCGAGGACGTACGGCACCCGGTCCTGGAGCATCAGCAGGCCGGTGGGCAGCCGCGAGACGTTGTCCATCCGGAGATGGACCCGGGCCTCGCTGCCGGCGGGCACGCGCGCGGGGGAGAGCCGGCGGCTGCCGGCGACCCGGTAGCGGGTGCGGTACAGCACCGTCGCGCACACCAGGGGCAGGGCGGCCAGCAGCAGGCCGACCCGCAGCAGGTCGCTCTGCCCGAGGACGTACGCACAGATCGCCGCCGCCACTCCGGCGGCCAGGAACGACCGTCCCCGTGTGGTCAGCCCCGCCAGTGCCGTGCGCACCCCGCCCTTCTCGCCCCGGTCGTCCTCCGCGGCGTGCGGAGTGCCACCGGTGGTCATCACAGCCTCCGCGGCGGCTGCTGGCCGTACGCCGTCGCACCGTGGGCCAGGCCGATGCCGGGCTGCTGCTGGGGCGCCGCGGGGACCGGGGTGCGCTGGAGGATCTCCTGCACGACCTGCTCCGCCGTACGACGGTTCAGCTGGGCCTGGGCGGTGGGCAGCAGCCGGTGGGCCAGGACGGCCACGGCGAGGGCCTGTACGTCGTCCGGCAGTGCGTACTCCCGGCCGCTCAGGGCGGCGGACGCCTTTGCCGCGCGCAGCAGGTGCAGCGTCGCGCGCGGGGAGGCGCCGAGTCTGAGGTCGGGATGGCTGCGCGTGGCGGCGACCAGGTCGACGGCGTACCGCCGGACCGCCTCGGCGACGTGCACCTCGCGCACGGCCTCGACCAGCTTCACGATCTCGTGGGCATGGGCCACCGGCTGGAGGTCGTCCAGGGGGTTCACGCCGCCGTGGATGTCGAGCATCTGAAGCTCGGCCTCCGCGCTCGGGTAACCGATGGAGACACGGGCCATGAAACGGTCGCGCTGGGCCTCCGGCAGCGGGTAGGTGCCCTCCATCTCGACCGGGTTCTGCGTGGCCACCACCATGAAGGGGCTCGGCAGCTCGTACGTCTGCCCGTCGATGGTGACCTGGCGCTCCTCCATGGACTCCAGGAGCGCGGACTGGGTCTTCGGCGAAGCGCGGTTGATCTCGTCGCCGATCACGATCTGCGCGAAGATCGCGCCGGGCTTGAACTCGAAGTCACGGCGCTGCTGGTCCCAGATGGACACACCGGTGATGTCCGAGGGCAGCAGATCCGGTGTGAACTGGATCCGCCGTACCGAACAGTCGATGGACCGCGCCAACGCCTTGGCCAGCATTGTCTTGCCCACGCCCGGAACGTCTTCGATCAGAAGATGCCCCTCGGCGAGCAGTACGGTCAGCGAAAGCCGTACGACCTCGGGCTTGCCCTCGATCACTCCTTCCACCGAACTGCGGACACGCTCCACAGTGGCGGTCAGATCAGTGAGGCTCGCTCGATCGTCATAGGTCGTCACCCGGCCCTCCTCGGCCCGTTCTGTCCGGGCCGTCGCTCTGCGATGCGGACCGGCCCACCCCTGGAACACGGACACCACGCGTGAATGGTTCCGCGTGACGCCACACCCGCATTCTTGCTGCCGTTACCGATTCGTGTCACTCGCCTGTGGACAACTGGCTGCGATTTGCCGGTCTTATGGCCTTTTGGTGGCCCCAGGAGCGGAAATCAACAGCGAAACGACAGCTTTGGCGGATGGTTACACGGGGTCGATACGGATGATTACGCGGGGTCGATCTCCCGCAGCAGACCTGTCTTCACGTCGAACACGAAGCCCCGCACGTCGTCGCTGTGCAGCAGGAACGGCGAGGTACGCACCCGCTGCATCGACTGCCGTACGTCCTGGTCGACGTCCCGGAATGCCTCCACCGCCCAGGCGGGGCGCTGGCCGACCTCCATCTCCAGGTCGTGCCGGAACTCCTCGGTGAGGGTCTCCAGACCGCAGCCGGTGTGGTGGATGAGAACGACGCTGCGCGTGCCGAGTGCACGCTGGCTGATGGTCAGGGAGCGGATCACGTCGTCGGTGACCACGCCGCCCGCGTTGCGGATGGTGTGACAGTCGCCCAGCTCCAGGCCGAGCGCGTCGTGCAGGTCGAGCCGGGCGTCCATACAGGCCACGACGGCGACCTGGAGAACGGGCCTGGCGTCCATCCCTGGATCGGTGAAGGCGGCGGCGTACCGCTCGTTGGCATCGATGAGGCGGTCGGTAACGGTCTCGCCGGCCGATATGGCGCCCTCGGGACCAGCGGGTACCGATGCAGAAGTCGTCATACCCATGACGGTACTGGTCACCTCCGATCCGGGCCCGCTGTGAGAGGGGACAAAGAACGTCATTGCCTCTTGTTGTGAGGTAACCCACAAGAGGGAACGGAGAGCGTCCGGACGAGTGGTTTTCCGCGCCGGACCGCTTCGTGCGCGCCCCGAGCCGCGACGCGCAGGCCGGTTGATTGACCGCGAGACACGGTGGACTAAAGTGACGCGAAGCGGGAGGCGAGACTCTCCCTGCTGGACTGAATTCCCCGGAGACCCCGGTGATTTTCCGGAGATCTCCCCGCGTGCGCGGCGCGTACGTACGGCTCGGCCTCCTCCCGCTCCCGGTCGGCTGACGCTTCCGGCGCCGGCAGGCCTCCCCTTCTCGAGCGGGCGGGGACCCGGCGGTGCGTACGGGCCCGCCGGAACTGAGAGGGCCCCTTGAGCCAGAGTCGACATGTCCCGGTGATGCTCCAGCGGTGCCTGGACCTGTTGGCCCCCGCTCTCCAGGCCCCGGGATCAGTGGTCGTCGACTGCACGCTCGGCCTCGGCGGCCACAGCGAAGCCCTGCTCACCCGGTTTCCCGAGGCCCGGCTGGTCGCCCTCGACCGGGACAAGGAGGCCCTGCGCCTGTCCGGCGAGCGGCTCGCCCCCTACGGCGAGCGGGCCACCCTGGTGCACGCCGTGTACGACGAACTGCCCGACGTCCTTGAGCGGCTCGGCATCGCGCGCGTGCAGGGCGTTCTGTTCGACCTCGGCGTCTCCTCCATGCAGCTCGACGAGGCCGACCGCGGCTTCGCCTACGCCCAGGACGCACCGCTCGACATGCGCATGGACCAGACGACCGGCGTCAGCGCCGCCGAGGTCCTCAACACCTACCCGGCGGGCGAACTCGTCCGGATCCTGCGCGCCTACGGCGAGGAGAAGCAGGCCAAGCGGATCGTGGGCGCGATCGTGCGCGAGCGCGAGAAGGAGCCGTTCAGCAACAGCGCCCGGCTCGTGGAGCTGATCCGGGACGCGCTGCCGCAGGCCGCCAAGCGCACCGGCGGCAATCCGGCCAAGCGCACCTTCCAGGCCCTGCGTATCGAGGTCAACGGAGAACTGTCGGTCCTGGAGCAGGCGATCCCGGCCGCCGTGAAGACGCTCGACGTGGGTGGACGGATCGCCGTCCTGTCGTACCACTCGCTGGAGGACCGGCTGGTCAAGCAGGTGTTTGCGGCCGGCGCCGCCACCACCGCGCCCCCCGGGCTGCCGGTCGTGCCCGAGCAGTACCAGCCCCGGCTCAAGCTGCTCACCCGCGGTGCCGAACTTCCCACGGAGGAAGAGGTCGCCGAGAACCGGAGAGCGGCACCGGCGCGACTGCGCGGAGCGCAGCGCGTCAGGGAGGACGTTGAGTGAAGGGGCGTGAGGGGCGTGAGTGAGTTGGGGAACCGGACTCGGGGGACTCGGGGGAGGGGGAGGGCCAGTGAGTAGGAAACCCCAACTGAGGGGTCGGGCGGCCCGTCTTGCCCGGCTCTTCCCGGGAGCGGCGGGCCGCAGCCAGGCCGCCCGAACCCCCTTCGTCCTCCTGGTCGTCCTCCTGCTCGGCGGCGGCCTCATCGGGCTCCTCGTGCTGAACTCGGCGCTCAGCGAAGGGGCGTTCCAGCTCGACGACCTCCAGAAGGAGACCAAGAGCCTCACCGACGAGGAACAGGCCCTGCAGCGGGACGTGGACGCCTACTCGGCCCCCGACGCCCTCCAGCGGCGCGCCCGCGAACTCGGCATGGTCCCCGGCGGCGACCCCGTCTTCCTCGACCCCGACGGCACCGTGAAGGGCGTCCCCTCAGCCGCAGCAGGGGGCCTCCAGTCCGCCGCGTACACCCCGCTCGTCCTCGCCCCCGAGGCGTTGCCGGCCGGCTCGGCGGCGCCTCCGACGCCCACCGCGCCGGCCGCCGCGCCCGCACCGCAGGCTCCGCTCGCCACCCCCACCCCGACCACGATCCCCGGCAGGTGACGGAAGTGTCCGACAGGGAACCGCCGCGCCGCCGAGTGCCCGGCCCGGCCCGGCCCGACCGCCCTCGCGGCCAGCGACGTCCGGGCCCCGGAGCCCGCCCGCCCCGCCGCCCCGGCCGGCCCACCGCCCGTCCCGGTGTCATCCGGCTGGGCAGCCCCCGCCCCCGGCTGCGCCTGGTCAGCCTCGCGCTGACCCTCGTACTGATCGCGTTCGTCGTACGGCTGCTCCAGGTCCAGGCCGTCGACGCCGACACCCTGGCCGCCAAGGCCGGGCAGAACCGGTACGTCGGCCGCACCCTGGCCGCCGAGCGCGGCGAGATCACCGACCGCAACGGCGTCGCACTCGCGACGAGCGAGGACGCGTACGACATCACGGCCGATCCCACGCTGTTCACCCGTGAGCAGCTGAAGATCGACGACGCACCCGAGCAGGCCGCCGCGCTCCTCGCGCCGATCCTCGGCGTGGACCAGGACGGCCTGGTGAAGAAGCTCAGGCCGGAGAACAAGGAGCTCCGCTACGCCCTGCTGGCGCGTCGGCAGACGCCCCAGGTCTGGCAGCAGATCAAGGACCTGAAGAGCACGCTGGCCAGCAAGGCCGAGACCGACAAGGGCACGGTCAACGTCCTCGCGGGCATCCTCGCCGACCCCACCAGCAAGCGGGTCTACCCCAACAGCGACCTCGCCGCCGGGATACTGGGCTGGGTCAACGCCGACGGCAAGGGCGGCGGCGGTGTCGAGCAGCAGTTGAACTCCGAGCTGGCCGGCAAGGACGGCAAGATCCGCTACGCCCAGTCCGGCGGTCGTCAGGTCCCCACCGTGGGCTCCACCGAGACGCCCGCCGTGCCCGGCAGCGACGTCGAGCTGACCATCGACCGCGACATCCAGTGGGCCGCGCAGCAGGCGATCACCGACCAGGTGCGGGAGTCCGAGGCGGACCGCGGGTACGTGATAGTTCAGGACACCCTGACCGGCGAGATCCTGGCCATGGCCAACTCGCCCGGCTTCGACCCGGGCGACCTCGCCCAGGCCGATGCCGAGTCCCTGCACAACTGGGCCATCGAGGACGCGTACGAGCCCGGCTCCACCGCCAAGGTCATGTCGATGGCCGCCGTGCTCGAGGAGAACGTCGCGACTCCGCTGACGCATGTCGTCGTGCCCAACCGACTGCACCGCGGTGACCGGCTGTTCAAGGACGACATCGACCACGACACCTGGTACCTGACGCTCAACGGCGTGCTCGCCAAGTCCAGCAACATCGGCACGATCCTGGCGACCGGCCAGCTCGGCAAGACCCAGGCCGAGTCCAACCAGGTCCTCTACTCCTACCTGCGCAAGTTCGGCCTCGGCAGCTACACCGGGCTGGGTATCCCCGGTGAGACCAAGGGCATCCTCGCGCCGCCCGGCCAGTGGTCGACCTCGCAGCAGTACACGATTCCTTTCGGCCAGGGCGTGTCCATCAACGCGATGCAGGCGGCGTCCGTCTACTCCACGATCGCCAACGGCGGCGTACGCGTGGAGCCCTCGCTCGTACGCGGCACCACGGGCGCCGACGGCCGCTTCACCCCCGCCGCGACGCCCAAGAAGAGCAGGGTGGTCAGCGAGAAGACGGCCAAGACGCTCGCCCAGATGCTGGAGTCCGTCGTGGACGACCGGGACGGCACCGGCACCAAGGCACGGATTCCCGGCTACCGCGTCGCGGGCAAGACGGGCACTGCCAACCGGGTGGATCCGGCCACCGGCCAGTACCACGGCTACACCTCGTCGTTCGCCGGGTTCGCGCCCGCCGACAACCCCCGCATCACCGTCTACTGCGCCATCCAGAACGCGACCGCGGGCAGCTATTTCGGCGGCCAGATCTGCGGACCCGTCTACAAGCAGGTCATGGAGTTCGCGCTGAAGTCCCTCCAGGTCCCGCCGACCGGGGCCAAGCCCGCCAAGCTCCCGGTCAACTACGCACCCTGATCAGTACCGAGCCACCAGGAACCACCTCGTGACAACGACCACCCCCGATCCCGGGAACCAGGGCCTGCCGCCCTCACTTCGCTCCGAAGCGGGTGGGCCCGGTACGCTCACCGCCGTGCCACAAGCTGATCAGTCCCAAACCACCCAGAAGGGCGCACCCGTGACATATCCGGGACCGCCCAGGCCGACCCAGGTCTCCGCCTCACCCCTCGCGGACCTCGCCGACCAGCTGGGTGTCGCGCAGCCGGAAGTCGCCGCCGAGGTCACGGGCATCACCCACGACTCGCGCGCGGTCCGCCCCGGCGACCTGTACGCCGCCCTCCCGGGGGCCCGTCTGCACGGCGCCGACTTCGTGACCCAGGCCGCCGGCCTCGGCGCGGCCGCCGTGCTGACCGACCCGACCGGCGCCGAACGCGCCGGAGCGACCGGGCTCCCGGTCCTGGTCGTCGACGACCCGCGCGGACAGATGGGCGAACTGGCGGCCACGATCTACGGCCATCCCGGCCGCGATCTGCTCCAGATCGGCATCACCGGCACCTCCGGCAAGACCACGACCGCCTACCTCGTGGAGGGCGGCCTGAAGACGGTCAAGGCCACCGGACTCATCGGCACGGTCGAGATGCGCATCGGCGACGAACGCATCAAGTCCGAGCGCACCACCCCCGAAGCCACCGATCTCCAGGCCCTGTTCGCCGTCATGCGCGAGCGCGGCGTCGAGGCGGTCGCCATGGAGGTCTCCAGCCACGCGCTGGTCCTCGGCCGGGTCGACGCCTGCGTCTTCGACATCGCCGTCTTCACCAACCTCAGCCCGGAACACATGGAGTTCCACTCCGACATGGAGGACTACTTCCGGGCCAAGGCACAGCTGTTCACGCCGAAACGCAGCAAACTCGGCGTCGTCAACCTCGACGACGAGTACGGCCGTCGGCTCGCCAAGGAGTCCGCCGTCCCGGTCGTCACCTTCTCCGCCGAGGGCCACCCCGACGCCGACTGGCGTGCCGATGACGTACAGGTCGGGCCCATGGACTCGACGTTCACCGCGATCGGTCCCGAGGGCGAGCGGATCGCCGCCAGGTCGCCGCTCGCCGGGCCCTTCAACGTGGCCAACACCCTCGCCGCGATCGTCTCCCTCGCCGTGGCGGGCCTCGACCCGCAGGCCGCCGCCGACGGCATCGCCGCGGTGCCGGGCGTGCCGGGCCGCCTTGAGCGCGTGGACGCCGGACAGCCGTATCTCGCGGTCGTGGACTACGCCCACAAGACCGACGCCGTCGAATCGGTGCTCCGGGCCCTGCGCAAGGTCACCGAGGGCAAGCTGCACATCGTGCTCGGCTGCGGCGGCGACCGTGACAAGACCAAGCGCGAGCCGATGGGCGCCGCCGCGGCCCGGCTCGCCGACACCGCCGTACTGACCTCCGACAACCCCCGCTCGGAGGACCCCCTGGCCATCCTCGCAACCATGCTTCAGGGCGCGGCGTCCGTGCCAGTACACGAGCGCGGCGAAGTCCAGGTCTTCGAGGACCGGGCCGCCGCGATCGCCGCCGCCGTCGCCCGCGCGCAGCCCGGGGACACCGTGCTGGTCGCGGGCAAGGGCCACGAACAGGGCCAGGACATCGCCGGGGTGGTCCGTCCCTTCGACGACCGCCAGGTGCTTCGCGAAGCTATCCAGAAGACCCAGGGATGAACTTGTGATCGCCCTCTCTCTCGCCGAGATCGCAGCAGTCGTCGGCGGGCAGACCCACGACATACCGGATCCGTCCGTCCAGGTCACGGGACCGGTCGTGCGGGACTCCCGCGAGGCGGGACCCGGCAGCCTCTTCGTCGCCTTCGTCGGCGAGCGCGTGGACGGCCATGACTTCGCGGCCGCGGTCGTCGAAGCGGGAGCGGCCGCCGTCCTGGCGTCCCGTCCCGTGGGCGTCCCCGCCATCGTCGTCGAGGACGTCCAGGCGGCCCTCGGCGCGCTCGCGCGACATGTCGTCAGACGGCTCGGCACGACCCTCGTGGCGCTCACCGGCTCCGCGGGCAAGACCAGCACCAAGGACCTCATCGCCCAGGTGCTCCAGCGCAAGGCGCCGACCGTGTGGACGCCCGGCTCGTTCAACAACGAGATCGGGCTGCCGCTGACCGCGCTCAGCGCCACCGAGGAGACGAGGTTCCTCGTCCTGGAGATGGGCGCCCGCGGTATCGGCCACATCCGCTACCTCACCGATCTGACACCGCCGAAGATCGGCCTCGTCCTGAACGTCGGGACCGCCCACATCGGCGAGTTCGGCGGCCGCGAGCAGATCGCACAGGCGAAGGGCGAACTCGTCGAGGCCCTCCCCGAGGACGGCGCCGCGATCCTCAACGCGGACGATCCCCTCGTACGGGCCATGGCATCCCGTACGAAGGCGAAGGTGATCCTTTTCGGAGAGTCAGGCGAAGCGGACGTACGCGCCGAGAACGTGCGGCTCACGGACAGTGGACAGCCTGCTTTCACTCTCCACACACCCTCCGGTGCAAGCGACGTGACCATGCGCCTGTACGGTGAGCACCACGTGTCGAACGCGCTCGCCGCGGCCGCCGTCGCCCATGAGCTGGGCATGTCCGCGAAAGAGATCGCCACCGCGCTCTCCGAGGCGGGCTCCCTCTCCCGTTGGCGGATGGAGGTCACGGAGCGCCCGGACGGCGTGACGGTCGTCAACGACGCCTACAACGCGAACCCCGAGTCCATGCGAGCCGCCCTGCGCGCGCTCGCGGCCATGGGCAAGGGGCGGCGGACCTGGGCGGTGCTCGGCAAGATGGCCGAGCTCGGGGACGAGGCTCTCGCCGAGCACGACGCGGTCGGACGGCTTGCCGTCCGGCTCAACGTCAGCAAGCTCGTCGCGGTCGGGGGCAGGGAAGCGTCCTGGCTCCAACTGGGCGCATATAACGAGGGTTCGTGGGGTGAGGAGTCGGTGCACGTGTCCGACGCACAGGCGGCGATCGACCTGTTGCGCAGCGAGCTGCGCCCGGGAGACGTCGTACTCGTGAAGGCGTCCCGGTCGGTCGGGCTCGAGAGCGTGGCGCAGGCGCTCGTCGAGACCGGTGCCGAGGGTGAGGTTTCCGCCCGATGATGAAGCAGATCCTGTTCTCAGGAGTCATTGGCCTCTTTCTGACCCTGGTCGGCACCCCGCTGCTGATCAAGCTGCTGGCCCGCAAGGGCTACGGCCAGTACATCCGGGACGACGGCCCGCGTGAGCACGCCAGCAAGCGCGGAACGCCGACGATGGGCGGTATCGCCTTCATCTTCGCGACCATCGCCGCCTACTTCCTCAGCAAGGTGATCACCGGCTACGAGCCCACCTTCTCCGGGCTGCTGGTGCTGGGCCTGATGACGGGTATGGGTCTCGTCGGCTTCCTCGACGACTACATCAAGATCGTCAAGCGTCGGTCGCTGGGCCTCAGGGCGAAGGCGAAGATGGCCGGCCAGCTGATCGTCGGTATCTCCTTCGCGGTGCTCTCGCTCCAGTTCGAGGACGCCCGCGGACAGACGCCGGCCTCGACGAAGCTGTCGTTCATCACGGACTTCGGCTGGACGATCGGCCCGGTGCTGTTCGTCGTCTGGGCGCTGTTCATGATCCTCGCGATGTCGAACGGCGTGAACCTGACGGACGGTCTGGACGGCCTGGCCACCGGCGCCTCCGTCCTGGTCTTCGGCGCCTACACCTTCATCGGCGTGTGGCAGTTCCAGGAGTCCTGCGCCAACGGCGAGACCCTGACGAACCCGAACGCGTGCTACGAAGTGCGCGATCCACTCGACCTCGCCGTCATCGCCTCCGCGCTGATGGGCGCCTGCCTCGGCTTCCTGTGGTGGAACACCTCGCCCGCCAAGATCTTCATGGGCGACACCGGTTCGCTCGCGCTCGGCGGTGTGCTCGCGGGTCTCGCGATCTGCTCCCGCACCGAGCTGCTGATCGCCATCCTCGGCGGCCTCTTCGTCCTGATCACCATGTCGGTGGTCATCCAGGTCGGCTCCTTCCGCATGACCGGCAAGCGCGTCTTCCGAATGGCGCCACTCCAGCACCACTTCGAACTCAAGGGCTGGTCAGAAGTGCTCGTGGTGGTCCGCTTCTGGATCATTCAGGGCATCTGTGTGATCGTCGGACTGGGCCTCTTCTACGCGGGATGGGCAGCAGAGAAGTGACCGACTGGCAGGGGAAGCGTGTCACCGTCGCCGGACTCGGCGTCTCCGGCGTCCCGGCGGCCAAGGTCCTGCACGGCCTCGGCGCGCACGTCACCGTCGTCAACGACGGCGATGACGCACGCGCGCGTGAACAGGCCGCGGAACTGGAGGCACTCGGCATCACCGTCCGCCTCGGCGACGGCGCCACCCTGCCCGAGGGCACCGACCTGATCGTCACCGCACCCGGCTGGAAGCCCGACAAGCCGCTGTTCACGGCGGCCCATGAGGCGGGCGTCCCCGTCTGGGGCGACGTCGAGCTCGCCTGGCGGCTCCGTGGCCCGGACGCGGCCCCCTGGCTGGCGGTCACCGGCACCAACGGCAAGACCACCACCGTCCAGATGCTCGCCTCGATCCTGAAGGCGGCGGGCCTGCGCACGGCCGCCGTGGGCAACATCGGCATCTCCCTGCTGGACGCGGTCCTCGGCGAGGAGCAGTACGGCGATCTCGATGTACTGGCGGTCGAACTCTCCAGCTACCAGCTCCACTGGGCGCCCTCCCTGCGCGCCCACTCCGCCGCCGTCCTGAACCTCGCCCCCGACCACCTGGACTGGCACGGCTCCATGGAGGCGTACGCCGCCGACAAGGGCCGTATCTACGAGGGCAATCGCGTCGCCTGCGTCTACAACGTCGCCGACAAGGCCACCGAGGACCTGGTCCGGGCGGCCGACGTCGAGGAGGGCTGCCGGGCGATCGGCTTCACCCTCGGCACCCCCGGCCCCTCCCAACTGGGAGTCGTGGACGGCATCCTGGTCGACCGCGCCTTCGTGGAGAACCGGCAGCAGAGCGCCCAGGAGCTGGCCGAGGTCACGGACGTCAATCCGCCCGCCCCGCACAACATCGCCAACGCCCTTGCCGCGGCGGCCCTCGCGCGTGCCTTCGGGGTGCCCGCCACGGCCGTACGGGACGGGCTCAGGAGCTTCACGCCGGACGCCCACCGCATCGCGCACGTCGCCGATGTGGACGGGGTCGCCTACGTCGACGACTCCAAGGCGACCAACACGCACGCGGCCGAGGCGTCGTTGGCGGCCTACGAGTCGATCGTCTGGATCGCGGGCGGTCTGGCCAAGGGAGCGACCTTCGACGAACTGGTCGCCAAGTCGGCGAAGCGGCTGCGCGGGGTGGTGCTGATCGGCGCCGACCGGGCGCTGATCCGTGAAGCCCTTGTGCGACACGCCCCCGAGGTACCCGTCGTCGACCTCGACCGGACCGACACTGGGGCGATGCTCGCGGCGGTGCAGGAGGCGCGGCGACTCGCTGTTGCGGGAGACACTGTGCTGTTGGCACCCGCCTGTGCCTCCATGGACATGTTCGCCAACTACAACAAGCGCGGAGACGCGTTCGCGGAGGCGGTTCGCGAACTCGGCGCCTGACCCGGCCGCCGCCTGCCGGGCGACCTTGGGAGGGACGCGTGGAGCCGTCGAGGCCGACGTACAGCGGAGGCACCGATGTCCAGTAGCCGTACCGGGCGCCCGCCCGTGCAGCAACGGGACCGGCGGCCGGCTTCGTCCCGGACCCCGCACGAGAACCCCGTACAGCGGCTGTACGAGCGCACCCGAAAGGCCTGGGACCGCCCGCTGACCGCGTACTACCTGATCCTGGGCGGCAGCCTGCTGATCACCGTGCTCGGTCTGGTGATGGTCTACTCGGCCTCCCAGATCACCGCGCTCCAGCTGTCGTTGCCCGGGTCGTATTTCTTCCGCAAGCAGTTCCTGGCCGCCGTCATCGGCGCGGCGCTGCTGTTCGCCGCCTCGCGGATGCCGATCAAGCTGCACCGGGCGCTGGCCTACCCGATACTGGCGGGCGCCGTGTTCCTGATGGCCCTGGTCCAGGTGCCCGGGATAGGGCTGGCGGTCAACGGCAACCAGAACTGGATCTCCATCGGAGGCCCCTTCCAGCTCCAGCCCAGTGAGTTCGGCAAGCTGGCACTGGTGCTGTGGGGCGCCGATCTGCTCGCCCGCAAGCAGGACAAGAAGCTGCTCACCCAGTGGAAGCACCTGCTGGTGCCGCTCGTTCCGGTGGCGTTCATGCTGCTCGGGCTGATCATGCTCGGCGGCGACATGGGTACGGCGATCATCCTCACCGCGATCCTGTTCGGCCTGCTGTGGCTGGCGGGGGCGCCCACCAGGCTGTTCGTCGGAGTGCTGTCCGGCGCGGCCTTCGTCGGCGCGATCCTGATCAAGACCAGCCCGAACCGCATGGCCCGCTTCGCCTGTATCGGCGCCACCGAGCCCGGCACGGGCGCCGCGGACTGCTGGCAGGCCGTGCACGGGATCTACGCGCTGGCCTCCGGCGGACTCTTTGGTTCGGGGCTCGGCGCGAGTGTGGAAAAATGGGGCCAACTCCCCGAAGCGCACACGGACTTCATCTTCGCCGTCACCGGTGAGGAACTCGGTCTGGCGGGGACGCTGTCGGTGCTCGCCCTCTTCGCGGCTCTAGGCTATGCGGGTATCCGCGTGGCCGGACGCACGGAGGACCCCTTCGTGAGGTATGCCGCGGGAGGTGTGACCACCTGGATCACCGCTCAGGCGGTGATCAACATCGGTGCGGTGCTCGGTCTGCTGCCGATCGCCGGTGTCCCCCTCCCGCTGTTCTCCTACGGAGGTTCCGCCCTGCTGCCGACCATGTTCGCCATCGGGCTGCTGATCGCCTTCGCGCGCGACGAGCCCGCTGCGCGGGCGGCGCTGTCGATGCGGCAACCCCGCTTTGGTAGAAAGCGGGCGGGAGGCCCTGTGCGGGGGCCTCGGAGATGGAACACGATGCGACGGCGTGCCTCGGCGGCGCGCTCGTCCGGAGAGCGGTGAATTTCGGTGCATGTCGTACTCGCCGGTGGGGGGACCGCCGGCCACATCGAGCCCGCGCTCGCCCTCGCGGACGCCCTGCGCAGGCAGGACCCCACCGTGGGAATCACGGCCCTGGGCACGGAGCGCGGTCTGGAGACCCGACTCGTACCCGAGCGCGGTTACGAACTCGCGCTGATCCCCGCCGTACCCCTGCCGCGCAAGCCAACCCCCGAGCTGATCACCGTCCCGGGCCGGCTGCGCGGCACGATCAAGGCGGCCGAGCAGATCCTGGAGCGCACCAAGGCGGACGCGGTCGTCGGCTTCGGCGGCTATGTCGCCCTGCCCGGCTACCTCGCCGCCAAGCGCCTGGGAGTGCCGATCATCATCCACGAGGCCAACGCCCGCCCCGGCCTCGCCAACAAGATCGGCTCGCGGTACGCCGCCAAGGTCGCCGTCTCCACCCCGGACAGCAAGCTGCGTGACGCCCGCTACATCGGCATCCCGCTGCGCCGCTCCATCGCCACCCTGGACCGGGCCGCCGTCCGCCCCGAGGCCCGGCACATGTTCGGCCTCGACCCCAACCTGCCCACGCTGCTGGTCTCCGGTGGCTCCCAGGGCGCCCGCCGCCTCAACGAGGTGGTCCAGCAGGTGGCCCCCTACCTCCAGCAGGCCGGGATCCAGATCCTGCACGCGGTCGGCCCGAAGAACGAACTGCCGCACGTACAGCAGATGCCGGGAATGCCCCCCTACATCCCGGTAGGTTACGTTGACCGGATGGACCTCGCGTACGCCGCGGCCGACATGATGCTCTGCCGCGCGGGCGCGATGACCGTCGCCGAACTCTCCGCCGTCGGACTCCCGGCCGCCTATGTCCCGCTGCCCATCGGCAACGGCGAACAGCGGCTGAACGCCCAGCCGGTGGTCAAGGCCGGCGGCGGACTGCTGGTCGACGACGCGGAACTCACCCCCCAGTGGGTGCAGCAGAATGTCCTGCCCGTGCTCGCCGACCCGCACCGGCTGTACGAGATGTCCCGCGCCGCCAGCGAGTTCGGCCGCCGGGATGCCGACGAACTGCTCGTCGGGATGGTGTACGAGGCGATCGCCTCGCGTCGTGCACATCACTAGGACCTCATGACGGAGGGCAGGGAGCGTGGCCGGACCGACGACCGCCGAACGCGGTGAAAGCCAGCAGGAGTCGGCCGGCCCGCCTCCCGTACGGAGCCTGCGGCGACGGAGGCTTCGTATGATCGTCATTCTGGCTGTGGCCCTGATGCTCGTCGGGGTCGGGTCGGTCTGGCTGCTCTACGGCTCGAAATGGCTGCGCGTGGAGCGCGTATCGATCGCCGGGACACGGGTTCTGACGCCGTCTCAGGTACGTGAGGCCGCCGACGTACCGGTCGGGGCGCCACTGATTTCCGTCGACACCGATGCGATTGAGGCACGACTCAGCCGAAAATTGCCCCGAATTGACTCGGTTGACGTGACCCGCTCGTGGCCCCATGGAATCGGCCTGAAAGTGATTGAGCGCGTTCCGGTTCTGATTGTCGAAAAGGGCGGAAAGTTCGTCGAAGTGGACGATGAAGGTGTCCGGTTCGCCACGGTTTCCGAGGCGCCGAAAGGCATCCCCACACTCGAATTGACCCCGGCCCGCAAGGGCTCCAGCGCCGCGAGCCTGCGCCGCTTCGGCGAGGCCCGACTGGTGCGCGAGGCCGTACACGCCGCCGGTGCCATTCCGGCCGCCGTCGCCCGTGACACCCGGACCGTCAAGGTGAGTTCGTACGACCGGATCTCACTGGAGTTGGGCGACGGCCGGACCGTCGACTGGGGGAGTGCGGAGAACGGAGCCGCGAAGGCACGCACTCTCACCGCTCTCATGAAAGCATCGCCGGATGCGCGGCACTTCGATGTCAGCGTTCCCACCGCCCCTGCGTCATCGGGGAGTTGACGCACATCCGCGCAGGCCAGCACCCTGGTTGGGCAGTGCTACGCCTGATCACATAGGGTGAAAAGAAAAACGGGAGGTTCGGCGTGTTCGTTGAACGTGCGCCACTTGTCGACTTAGTGTCCTGTTCAGAAGAGTCCAGGGAACAGACACACTGGTAACCCTAAACTTCAGCGTTAGGGTTCGGGTCGGCGTTCGGACCGTCCCAATCGGCATCAGTCGTCGGATCGCGGCGCACCCGCGAGAAGGCGACACGTAACTCGAGGCGAGAGGCCTTCGACGTGGCAGCACCGCAGAACTACCTCGCAGTCATCAAAGTCATCGGTGTCGGCGGCGGTGGTGTCAATGCCATCAACCGGATGATCGAGGTCGGTCTCAAGGGTGTCGAGTTCATCGCCATCAACACCGACGCCCAGGCCTTGTTGATGAGCGACGCCGACGTCAAGCTCGACGTCGGCCGCGAACTCACCCGCGGACTAGGCGCCGGAGCCAACCCGGCCGTCGGCCGAAAGGCCGCCGAGGATCACCGCGAGGAGATCGAAGAGGTCCTCAAGGGGGCCGACATGGTCTTCGTGACGGCCGGTGAAGGCGGCGGCACCGGCACCGGCGGCGCGCCCGTCGTGGCCAACATCGCCCGGACACTCGGCGCCCTCACCATCGGCGTGGTCACGCGCCCGTTCACCTTCGAGGGACGGCGTCGCGCCAATCAGGCCGAGGACGGCATCGCCGAACTCCGCGAAGAGGTCGACACCCTCATCGTCATCCCGAACGACCGGCTGCTGTCCATCTCGGACCGCCAGGTCTCGGTCCTCGACGCCTTCAAGTCGGCCGACCAGGTCCTGCTCTCCGGTGTTCAGGGCATCACCGACCTCATCACCACGCCCGGTCTGATCAACCTCGACTTCGCCGACGTCAAGTCGGTCATGTCCGAGGCCGGTTCGGCCCTGATGGGCATCGGCTCGGCCCGCGGCGACGACCGCGCGGTGGCCGCCGCCGAAATGGCGATCTCCTCGCCGCTGCTGGAGGCGTCCATCGACGGCGCTCGCGGCGTCCTGCTCTCCATCTCCGGCGGCTCCGACCTCGGCCTGTTCGAGATCAACGAGGCCGCCCAGCTGGTCAGTGAGGCCGCCCACCCCGAGGCCAACATCATCTTCGGCGCGGTCATCGACGACGCCCTCGGCGACGAGGTACGGGTCACCGTGATCGCGGCCGGCTTCGACGGGGGCCAGCCGCCGTCGAAGCGGGACAACATCCTCGGCTCGTCCTCGGTCAAGCGCGAGGAGCCGACTCCGGTACGGCAGACCGAGAGCCGTCCGTCCTTCGGCTCGCTCGGCAGCGTCAAGCCGAAGGAGGAGCCGGAGCCCGCTCCGGAGCCGGTGAACGACATCCCGGTCGCCCCGCCGGTCCCGCCGTCCCGGTCCTACTCGGACAGCGCTGCCGAGGAGCTGGATGTGCCGGACTTCCTGAAGTGATAGGACAGCGCGAACACGCGAGCGGCGCGCACTTCGCCTTCACCGACCGGTGGGGCGGGGTGAGCGCCGCTCCGTATGAGGAGCTCAACCTCGGCGGCGCGGTCGGCGACGACTCCGACGCCGTACGGACCAATCGCGAACTGGCCGCCAAGTCACTGGGTATCGACCCGGCCGACGTGGTCTGGATGAACCAGGTGCACGGCAACGACGTCGCGGTGGTGGACGGGCCCTGGGGAGACCGGCCCGCCGCGCAGGTCGATGCGATCGTGACCGTGCGGCGCGGACTCGCCCTGGCCGTCCTCACCGCCGACTGCACGCCCGTGCTCCTCGCCGACCCTGTCGCCGGGGTCGTCGCCGCAGCTCACGCGGGTCGGCCCGGCATGATCGCCGGAGTCGTCCCGGCCGCGCTACGCGCGATGACCGACCTGGGTGCCGAGCCGTCCAGGATCGTCGCCCGCACCGGACCCACCGTCTGCGGGCGGTGCTACGAAGTGCCGGAGGCGATGCGCGCCGAGGTGGCCGCCGTCGAGCCGACGGCGTACGCCGAGACGAGTTGGGGCACGCCCGCGGTCGATGTGAGCGCCGGTGTGCACGCGCAACTCGACCGGCTCGGGGTGCGTGACCGGGAGCAGTCGCCGGTGTGCACGCTGGAATCGGGCGACCACTTCTCGTACCGCCGCGACCGCACCACCGGTCGGCTCGCGGGCTATGTCTGGCTGGACTGATGGGGCATGACGGACCGTAAGGATGAACTCGCCGTAAACCTGGCGAAGGTGGAGGAGCGCATCGCCGCCGCATGTGTGGCCACCGGGCGGAAGCGCGAAGAGGTGACCTTGATCGTGGTCACCAAGACATACCCGGCGAGCGATGTGCGAATCCTGTCGGATCTCGGTGTGCGTGACGTCGCCGAGAACCGCGACCAGGACGCGGCGCCCAAGGCCGCCGAATGCTCGGATCTGCCCCTTGCCTGGCATTTTGTCGGCCAGTTGCAGACCAACAAGGTGCGCTCGGTGGTCGGTTACGCGGATGTCGTGCAGTCCGTCGATCGTTCCAAGCTGGTGACGGCACTCTCGCGGGAGGCCGTGCGGGCCGGGCGCGAGGTGGGCTGTCTGATCCAGGTCGCGCTCGACGCGGGCGCGAGCGGGAGAGGGGAGCGGGGCGGCGTGGCACCGGGCGGAATCATGGAGTTGGCGGATCTGGTGGCCGGATCCGAGGGGCTGCGGCTCGACGGTCTGATGACCGTCGCGCCGCTCACCGGCGAGTACGCCGGGCGCGAACTGGCGGCGTTCGAGCGCATGATGGATTTGTCGACTGACCTGCGCCGGACACATCCGGCTGCGAACATGGTCTCGGCAGGAATGAGCGCGGACCTCGAACAGGCCGTGGCAGCCGGAGCGACACATGTGCGCGTCGGCACCGCGGTACTCGGAGTCCGCCCTAGGCTCGGGTAACGTCGCCAAGAGTCGGACCACAGCAGAAAATATGGTCATTACCGCTGAACAGCGGGCGTAACGACCTCGTGGATCCCTGGCACTTGGCAGTCGTCAGCCGATCCACCACAGAGCGGAGGACTCAGAGCATGGCCGGCGCGATGCGCAAGATGGCGGTCTACCTCGGCCTCGTGGAGGACGATGGGTACGACGGCCGCGGTTTCGACCCCGACGACGACTTCGAACCCGAGCTGGATCCGGAGCCCGAGCGGGACCACCGGCGACATGAATTGTCGCACCAGTCCCACGGATCACATCAGTCTCAAAGGGATGAATCGGTACGAGTGGTGCAGCCTCCGGCGCCACGCGATCCGGTGCCCCACGCTGCCGCACTGCCCGCGGAATCGGGGCGTCCGGCGCGCATCGCGCCCGTGGCGTCCATCACACAAGAACGTCAGAGCCTGGAGAAGAACGCACCGGTGATCATGCCCAAGGTCGTGTCGGAACGAGAGCCTTACCGGATCACCACACTCCACCCGCGGACCTACAACGAGGCCCGTACCATCGGGGAACACTTCCGTGAGGGCACCCCGGTGATCATGAATCTGACTGAGATGGATGACACAGACGCCAAGCGACTTGTCGACTTTGCGGCCGGTTTGGTGTTTGGTCTTCACGGCAGCATCGAGCGGGTGACGCAGAAGGTGTTTCTGTTGTCGCCTGCTAACGTCGATGTCACGGCGGAGGACAAGGCCCGTATCGCAGAGGGCGGGTTCTTCAACCAGAGCTGAGACGCACCACCGGAAACAGCAGTACCGAACAGCATGGATCAGGGGAGAGGGAAGCAAGGGTCATGAGCGTGGTCCTGGATGTCGTCTACATCGCGCTGATGTGCTTCCTCATCGTGCTGATCTTCCGGTTGGTCATGGACTACGTCTTCCAGTTCGCCCGCTCATGGCAACCCGGCAAGGCGATGGTGGTCGTTCTGGAGGCCACCTACACTGTCACTGATCCACCGCTCAAGCTTCTGCGGCGGTTCATTCCGCCGCTGCGTCTCGGGGGCGTGGCGCTCGACCTGTCCTTCTTCGTACTGATGATCATCGTCTACATCCTGATCTCGATCGTGAGCCGGCTGTGATGAGCGATGTGACCTACCGTCTTGCCGAATGCCGACGACTACGTTGAGGTGAAGAGATGCCGTTGACCCCCGAGGACGTGCGGAACAAGCAGTTCACGACCGTCCGCCTCCGAGAAGGCTATGACGAGGACGAGGTCGATGCCTTCCTCGATGAGGTCGAAGCCGAACTGACCCGCCTGCTCCGCGAGAACGAGGACCTGCGCGCCAAGCTGGCCGCGGCGACGCGTGCTGCTGCCCAGAACCAGCAGAACATGCGCAAGCCCCCGGAGGGTCCCGGTCCGCAGGACCAGCAGCAGGGTGGAATGCCGCAGGGCGGTATGCCGCAGCAGGGCATGCGAGGGCCGGGTGCCCCCGTGCCCGCCGGCATATCGGGCCCGCCGCAGCAGCAGATGGGTGGCCCCATGGGTGGTCCGCCCCAGCTGCCGAGCGGTGCACCGCAGCTGCCCGCCGGTCCCGGCGGTCAGGGTGGCCCGCAGGGTCCCGGTCCGATGGGCCAGGGTCCGATGGGTCAGGGCCCCATGGGTGGCCAGCCCCCGATGCAGCAGCAGATGGGTGGCCCGATGGGCGGCCCCATGGGCGGTCCGATGGGCGGCCCCGGTCAGGGCCCTGGTGGCGACAGCGCCGCCCGTGTCCTCTCGCTGGCCCAGCAGACCGCCGACCAGGCGATCGCCGAGGCCCGTTCCGAAGCCAACAAGATCGTCGGCGAGGCGCGTTCACGTGCCGAGGGCCTCGAGCGTGACGCTCGTGCCAAGGCCGACGCCCTTGAGCGGGACGCGCAGGAGAAGCACCGTGTCGCGATGGGCTCCCTGGAGTCCGCCCGCGCCACGCTGGAGCGCAAGGTCGAGGACCTGCGCGGCTTCGAGCGCGAGTACCGCACGCGGCTGAAGTCGTACCTGGAGTCGCAGCTGCGTCAGCTGGAGACCCAGGCCGACGACTCGCTGGCTCCGCCGCGCACGCCGGCCACGGCGTCCCTCCCGCCGTCCCCGGCGCCTTCCATGGCTCCGGCCGGTGCGAGCGCGCCGTCGTACGGCAACCCGGCGATGGGCGGCGGCCCGTCTCCTGCCGGTCCGTCCTACGGCGGTCAGCAGCAGATGTCGCCGGCGATGACCCAGCCGATGGCGCCGGTGCGGCCGCAGGGTCCCGGCCCGATGGGGCAGGCTCCCTCGCCGATGCGGGGGTTCCTCATTGACGAGGACGACAACTGACGGTTCGTAGTACGGCGTAGACGTCGGCAGCGTTCAGGGCGGGGCCCCGGGTTTTTGATCCGGGGCCCCGCCCTTTTGCCGTGCGCGTTCGCGGGAGTCTGAGCTTTTGTTCGGGCCTGGGTGCCGTGTCCGACGTACACAACGCCGAAGGCCCGGGCCCACCAAGATTTCTTGGCGGGCCCGGGCCTCCCAGCGGGGTGCTACGCCTTGCGGAGGCGGAACGTCAGGCTCAGACCCTCGTCCGTGAACGGAGAGCCGTACGTGTCGTCCGCCTCTCCCTGGGCGAAGTCCGTGGACAGGACCTCGTCGGCGATCAACTCCGCGTGCTCCGACAGGGCGGCGATCACTGCGGGATCCGTCGCCTCCCAGCGGAGCGCAATGCGGTCGGCCACGTCGAGGCCGCTGTTCTTGCGGGACTCCTGGATCAGGCGGATCGCGTCACGGGCGAGGCCAGCCTGACGGAGTTCCTCGGTGATCTCCAGGTCCAGGGCGACCGTCGCTCCGGAGTCCGACGCCACGGACCAGCCCTCGCGCGGGGTTTCCGTGATGATCACCTCGTCGGGGGCGAGGGTGACGGTCTCGCCGTCGACCTCCACCGACGCCGTGCCCTCGCGCAGCGCGAGGGACAGCGCCGCCGCGTCCGCGTCGGCGACGGCCTTCGCCACGTCCTGGACGCGCTTGCCGAACCGCTTGCCCAGGGCGCGGAAGTTGGCCTTCGCCGTCGTGTCCACCAGGCTGCCGCCGACTTCGCTCAACGACGCGAGCGAAGAGACGTTCAGCTCCTCCGTGATCTGCGTGTGCAGCTCGCGGTCCAGGGAGTCGAAGCCCGTCGCCGCCACCAGCGCCCGTGACAGTGGCTGACGGGTCTTGACGCCCGACTCCGCGCGCGTGGCACGGCCCAGTTCGACCAGCCGCCGTACGAGCACCATCTGCTGCGACAGCCCCGGGTCGATGGCGGACAGGTCCGCCTCCGGCCAGGACGTCAGGTGCACCGACTCAGGGGCGCCCGGCGTGACCGGCACGACCAGGTCCTGCCAGACCCGCTCCGTGATGAACGGCGTCAGCGGGGCCATCAGCCTCGTGACGGTCTCGACGACCTCGTGCAGCGTGCGCAGCGCGGCCTTGTCGCCCTGCCAGAAGCGGCGACGGGAGCGTCGTACATACCAGTTGGAGAGGTCGTCGACGAACGCCGACAGGAGCTTGCCGGCGCGCTGGGTGTCGTACGACTCCAGGGACTGGGTCACCTGGTCGGTGAGCGCGTGCAGTTCGGACAGCAGCCAGCGGTCCAGGAGCGGGCGGTCGGCCGGGGCCGGGTCGGCCTCGCTCGGGGCCCAGTCGGAGGTGCGGGCGTAGAGGGCCTGGAAGGCGACCGTGTTCCAGTACGTGAGGAGGGTCTTGCGGACGACCTCCTGGATCGTGCCGTGACCCACGCGGCGTGCCGCCCACGGGGAGCCGCCGGCCGCCATGAACCAGCGGACCGCGTCGGCGCCGTGGCGGTCCATCAACGGGATCGGGTCCAGGGTGTTGCCCAGGTGCTTGGACATCTTGCGGCCGTCCTCGGCGAGGATGTGGCCGAGGCAGACCACGTTCTCGTACGACGACTTGTCGAAGACCAGGGTGCCGACGGTCATCATCGTGTAGAACCAGCCGCGGGTCTGGTCGATGGCCTCGCTGATGAACTGCGCCGGGTAGAGGGACTCGAAGAGTTCCTTGTTCTTGTGCGGGTAGCCCCACTGCGCGAACGGCATCGAACCCGAGTCGTACCAGGCGTCGATGACCTCCGGCACGCGCGTGGCCGTCTCCCCGCACTGCGGGCAGGCGAAGGTGACCGCGTCGATGAACGGGCGGTGCGGGTCGAGAGCCGACTGGTCGGTGCCCGTCAGCTCGGTCAGCTCCGCGCGGGAGCTCACGACCGTGAGGTGGTCGTCCGCGCAGCGCCAGATCGGCAGCGGGGTGCCCCAGTAACGGCTGCGGGACAGCGCCCAGTCGATGTTGTTGTTCAGCCAGTCGCCGTACCGGCCGTGCTTGACGGTGTCCGGGAACCAGTTGGTGTTCTCGTTCTCCTGGAGGAGGCGGTCCTTGATGGCCGTGGTGCGGATGTACCAGGACGGCTGCGCGTAGTAGAGGAGCGCGGTGTGGCAGCGCCAGCAGTGCGGGTAGCTGTGCTCGTACGGGATGTGCTTGAAGAGCAGGCCGCGCTGCTGGAGGTCTTCGGTGAGCTGTTCGTCCGCCTTCTTGAAGAAGACGCCGCCGACGAGCGGGACGTCCTCCTCGAAGGTGCCGTCCGGGCGGACCGGGTTCACGACGGGCAGGCCGTACGCCCGGCAGACCTTGAGGTCGTCCTCACCGAAGGCGGGGGACTGGTGGACCAGACCGGTGCCGTCCTCGGTCGTGACGTACTCGGCGTTGACCACGTAGTGGGCGGGCTCGGGGAACTCGACCAGCTCGAAGGGGCGTTGGTACGTCCAGCGCTCCATCTCGGCGCCGGTGAAGGTCTGCCCGGTGGTCTCCCAGCCCTCGCCGAGCGCCTTGGCGACGAGCGGCTCGGCCACGACGAGCTTCTCCTCGCCGTCGGTCGCGACGACGTAGGTGACCTCGGGGTGGGCGGCGACGGCCGTGTTGGAGACCAGGGTCCAGGGGGTCGTCGTCCAGACGAGGAGCGCGGCCTCGCCGGCGAGCGGACCGGAGGTGAGGGGGAAACGGACGAACACGGACGGGTCGACGACCGTCTCGTAGCCCTGCGCCAGCTCGTGGTCGGACAGGCCGGTGCCGCAGCGCGGACACCAGGGGGCGACACGGTGGTCCTGGACCAGCAGGCCCTTGTTGAAGATCTCCTTCAGCGACCACCAGACGGACTCGATGTACTCGGGGTCCATCGTGCGGTAGGGGTCATTGAGGTCGGTCCAGTAACCCATGCGGGTCGTGAGCTCTTCGAAGGCGTCCGTGTGGCGGGTCACCGACTCGCGGCACTTGGCGTTGAACGCGGCGATGCCGTACGCCTCGATGTCCTTCTTGCCGGAGAAGCCGAGCTCCTTCTCGACCGCCAGCTCCACCGGCAGGCCGTGGCAGTCCCAGCCCGCCTTGCGGCCCACGTGGTGGCCGCGCATGGTGCGGAAGCGAGGGAAGACGTCCTTGAAGACGCGGGCTTCGATGTGGTGGGCGCCCGGCATGCCGTTCGCGGTGGGCGGGCCCTCGTAGAACACCCACTCGGGGCGGCCCTCGGACTGCTCCAGGGTCTTGGCGAAGATCTTCTGCTCACGCCAGAAATCGAGCACGGCGTGCTCGAGCGCGGGCAGGTCGACCTGGGCGGGCACCTGGCGGTACGTAGGCGTTGTCATCAGCGAGCTTCCTCCGGCGGACTTTCTGCCTTCCGACCGGAGGGACGAGAGCTACGTCTTTCCTTACGCCGCCTTCGGCGCGCTCCCGCGGTACCACCCTCCTTGGCTCCCCGATGTGCCGTGCACACCAGTGAGCCCCCTCATTGGGGTCGCGATGCCGGGTCTACGGCCCCTCACGGGGCTTCTTCCGGCGGCTCCGGGGTGATCTTCACGTCGCGCTCGCCCCCGGGCTCTCACCGTCCCCGGGTCGCTCTGGGCTGCGTACGCCGCTACTCGTCCCCATCCACGCTTTTCGCTCCGCCCAGTGTACGGCGCCGCACGGACAGCGGCCGACCGGATTTCCGGTCGCCCGGGGAGGACTGGCGGCGGGTCCCGGGATGACCCGATTGGTCAGATGCGCGCGATCGGATCCTGGGACGGCGGGCTGGGCGGATTACCCGGCGGCGAGCTGGGCACAACGGATGAAGGCTTCCCGCCCGGCGCTTGCGGGGCGGGCGAATCGGGCGGCGTGCCCCGTTGCCGCGGGACTCAAGTCGATTTATCGTCCCAGCACGATTCGCGAGCAAGATCACAATATGTGAAGGGGCCGCGGCCATGGTGGCGAAGAAGACCGCTGTACAGCAGTCGGCGTCCGGCAAGGCCGCGAGTACCTCTGGTGGTGCGGCCAAGGACGTGAGCGGCAAGAAGAGCGCGCAGGGGGGTCCCGCGGGGAAGGCTGCGAAGGCGGCGAAACCGGTGAAGACGGCGCGGGGGGCTGCCGCCCGAGGGGAGGCGGCGGCTGAGAAGAAGGCAGCTGAGAAGAGGGCAGCGGCTGGCAAGACGGCGGAGGCATCCGAGGCGGCCGTGAAGAAGTCGGCCACCAAGGAGACGGCCGCCAAGAAGACAGCTACCAAGGAGACGGCCGCCAAGAAGACAGCGGCCAGGAAGACCGCCGTCAAAAAGACCGCCGTCAAGAAGAAGACGGCGACATCGAAGGCTGCGGCCGAGAAGGCGACCGCAGAGGAGACGACTGCCAAGAAGGCTGCGGCCAAGGAAGTCGTACCGAAGAAGGCCGCCGCGAAGAGCGATGCCACGGCGGCTGCCACCAAGAGGACGGGCGCGAAGAAGACGGCTGCTCCGAGGAGTGCCGCCGAACAGGGCGGCACCCCGAAGGGCACAGCTGCGAAAAGCACCTCCAAGAAGAGTGCGGCCAGGAAGAGCACGGCCAAGACGGTGGGCGCGGCCGAGGCCGCGAAGCAGACGGGAGCCACGACGGTGGTTGCGAAGAAGACTTCTGTAACGGCCACGGCGGCGAAGACCGCCGTTCCCAAGGCACGGGTTTCCGCGGCGGTGGAGCCGGGCGAGCTCGCGGTGCGCCCGGGTGAGGACCCCTGGACCCCGGAGGAGGTCGCGGAGGCACGCGCCGAGCTGCTGTCCGAGGGGACGCGGCTGCGCACCGAGATCACGTCGTCCGAGGAGTCGCTCGCGGGTCTGATGCGGGACTCCGGGGACGGCGCCGGCGACGACCAGGCGGACACCGGCACCAAGAACATCACGCGCGAGCACGAACTGGCCCTCGCCGCCAACGCCCGCGAGATGCTCATCCAGACCGAGCGCGCCCTGAAGCGGCTCGACGCGGGCACGTACGGCCTGTGCGAGAACTGCGGGAACCCCATCGGCAAGGCCCGCATGCAGGCCTTCCCGCGGGCCACCCTGTGCGTCGAGTGCAAGCAGAAGCAGGAACGCCGGTACTGACCGGCGGCGGCCGAGTCGTCGTACGCCTCCTGCGCACGTCGGTCCCAGGAGGCGTGCCGTACCCTCGTGCTCAGTCAGGCACCTAGGTTGAGGGACTCACGTGGCAGAGGCGGAGCGCATCATCGGTACGCCGGATTCCCCGGAGGGGGCGGGAGCGGAGTCGGAGCATCCGTCCAGCCCGGACGGGCAGGGGAGCACCGGTGAGCGGCCCAGGGGCAAGCGCCGGATCGCCGTTCTGTTCGCCGTCGCCGCGTTCGCGTACGCCCTGGACCTGATCAGCAAGATGATCGTGGTCGCCAAGCTGGAACACCACGAGCCGATCGAGATCATCGGGGACTGGCTGAAGTTCGAGGCGATCCGCAACGCGGGCGCGGCCTTCGGCTTCGGCGAGGCCTTCACGATCATCTTCACCGTGATCGCGGCCGCCGTGATCGTCGTGATCGCCCGCCTCGCCCGCAAGCTCTACAGCCTGCCCTGGGCGATCGCGCTCGGCCTGCTGCTCGGCGGTGCGCTCGGCAACCTCACCGACCGCATCTTCCGCTCGCCGGGCGTCTTCGAGGGCGCGGTCGTCGACTTCATCGCGCCCAAGCACTTCGCGGTCTTCAACCTGGCCGACTCGGCGATCGTGTGCGGCGGCATCCTGATCGTGCTGCTCTCGTTCCGGGGGCTCGACCCGGACGGCACCGTCCACAAGGACTGAGCCGGGCGGCTGCCGTACGGGGCTGTCGGACCCGTCCGGCATACTCGACGGGTGAGCACCGTTCCCGAGATCCGTACCCTGCCCGTGCCCGACGGCCTGGAGGGCGAGCGCGTCGACGCCGCCATCTCCCGCATGTTCGGCTTCTCCCGTACGAAGGCCGCCGAGCTGGCAGCGGCGGGGAAGGTCACGGTCGACGGCTCGGTGGTCGGGAAGTCCGAGCGGGTGCACGGCGGCGCCTGGCTCGAGGTCGAGATGCCGCAGGCGCCCGCCCCGGTGCAGATCGTGGCCGAGCCGGTCGAGGGCATGGAGATCATCCACGACGACGAGGACGTGGTCGTGATCGACAAGCCGGTGGGCGTGGCCGCGCACCCGAGCCCGGGCTGGTCGGGGCCGACCGTCATCGGCGGGCTCGCCGCCGCCGGGTACCGCATCTCCACGTCCGGCGCGGCGGAGCGCCAGGGCATCGTGCACCGCCTCGACGTCGGTACGTCGGGTCTGATGGCGGTCGCCAAGTCCGAGCGTGCGTACACCTCGCTGAAGCGCCAGTTCAAGGAGCGCACGGTCGACAAGCGCTACCACACGCTGGTCCAGGGCCACCCCGACCCGACCAGCGGCACCATCGACGCGCCCATCGGCCGTCACCCCAACCACGACTACAAGTGGGCGGTCACGGCCGACGGCAAGCCCTCCGTGACGCACTACGACCTCATCGAGGCGTTCCGCGCGGCGTCCCTGCTGGACGTGAAGCTGGAGACCGGCCGCACCCACCAGATCCGCGTCCACATGGCCGCTCACCGCCACCCCTGCGTCGGCGATCTGACCTACGGCGCCGACCCGACCCTCGCCAAGCGGCTGCACCTGACCCGCCAGTGGCTGCACGCCGTACGGCTCGGCTTCGAGCACCCCGGGGACGGGCAGTGGGTCGAGTTCGCGAGTGACTACCCGGCCGACCTCCAGAAGGCGCTGGACCAGGTCCGCGAGGAGACATACGGATGAGCTCCGCCGCACCTTCGTACGTGGTCCGGGTCGCCGACGGTCCCGCCGACCGTGAGATCTGCTTCGCCGTGCGCAAGGAGGTCTTCGTCGTCGAGCAGGGCGTGCCCGAGGATCTCGAGTACGACGCCTACGACGCCGTAGCGGTGCATGTGCTGGCCGTTCGGGACGACGGGGTGCCGCTCGGGGCCGGGCGCCTGCTGTGCGGGGAGGCGGCCGCCGCGAAGAACGGCGGTGATCCCTCGGTGGGCTCGCTCGGCAGGCTCGCGGTCACGGAGGCGGCCCGCGGGCTGGGCCTGGGGGCCGCGCTGGTGCGGGCCATCGAGGACGCGGCACGCGCGCGTGGGCTGCGGGCCGTGGATCTGCATGCGCAGACGCACGCGATGGGGTTCTACGAACGGTTGGGGTACACGGCGTACGGGCCGGAGTTCCCGGACGCGGGGATACCGCATCGGGCGATGCGACGGTCTCTGTAGGAGCCGGGGCGGACCGGAAACAGCGAGTGTGCGTGGCACGCTGGGCGTCTGGGTGTACTTGATCGTCTAGACCGCCGGAGTGCTGACCGTGGATCAGTTGGCCCTGCTGTTCGTGATGTTGCTCGGGGCCGTGGTGAGTGTCCCGGTCGGGGATCGGCTGGGGCTGCCGGCTCCGGTGCTGATGACGCTGCTCGGGATCGTGCTCGCGTTGCTGGAGTTCGTGCCCAACGTCAGTGTCGAGCCGGAACTGATCCTGCCGCTGCTGCTTCCGCCGCTGCTGTACGCCGCCGTACGAAGGACGTCGTGGCGGCAGTTCGCGGCCAATGTGAGGCCCATCTTCCTGCTCGCCGTGGCGCTGGTGTTCGTCACCAGCGTGTGCGTGGCCGTCGTCGCCAACGCGATCGTGCCGGGGCTGCCGATCGCCGCCGCTGTCGCGCTGGGTGCGCTGGTCGCGCCGCCCGACCCGGTGGCGGCGACCGCTGTCGCCGGGCAGCTCGGGCTGCCGCGCCGGCTGGTGTCCATCCTGGAGGGCGAGGGGCTGTTCAACGACGTCACGGCGATCGTGCTGTACCACGTGGCGATCGCCGCCGCCGTCAGCGGCACGTTCTCGCCCTGGCGGGCCGGGCTCGATCTGGTGCTGTCGGCGGTCGTCGCGCTCGTCGTCGGGCTCGCGCTCGGCTGGGGTGCGAACAAGCTGATGGATCTGCTCGGGGACGCGACACTTCAGATCGGGCTGACGCTGCTGGTGCCGTACGCCTCGTATGTGCTGGCGGAGGAGTTGCACGGGTCCGGGGTGCTCGCCGTGCTGGTCACCGCGCTGTTCCTCGCCGAGTACGCGACGGATGCCGACGATGTGCTCACGCGGCTGGCCGGGCACACCTTCTGGGACGTCGTCGACACGCTGGTGACCGGTGTCGCCTTCGGTCTGATCGGGCTCGAACTGCACAACGCCATCCGGACGGCGTCCGGGCGGTGGGGCGAGCTGCTCGGGTGGGCCGCGGCGATCGTGGGTGTGGTCGTGGTCGTACGGCTGCTCTGGCTGCTGCCGGCCACCTGGCTCACCAAACGGTTGCATGCGCGGCGGGACTACGACGAGGAAATCCCGGTGAGTTGGCGGGAGACCGTCGTGATGTGGTGGTCGGGGATGCGCGGGGTGGCGTCCGTGGCGCTGGCGCTGGCGATTCCGCTGGAGACGGATTCCGGGGCCCCGTTTCCCGATCGGGACGAGATCGTCTTCATCGCGTTCGGGGTGATCATGGCGACCCTGGTGGTGCAGGGTCTGACGCTGCCGTGGCTGGTGAAACGGCTGGGCGTGCAGGCCGACACCGAGCACGAGAAGCAGTTCGAACGGGCGCTGGCCGTGCGGGCGGCGAAGGCGGCCAAGGGGAGGCTTCGGGAGATCGAGGCGGTGGAGGAGCTTCCGGAGGAGTTGTCCGAGCAGTTGCTGCGGAGGGCCTTTGACATCGGGCTGCGGATCAGTCCCGGGCTGGGGGAGGAGGAGCGGCGCGAGGGGCATGAGCAGCGGGTGCGGCGGATCAAGCGGGTACGACGGATTCAGAGCGAGATGCTGAGCGCGGCACGGCACGAGGTGCTGGCCGCGCGGAGTGAGGCGGGGGCGGATCCCGAGGTGGTGGACCGGGTGCTTCGGCAGTTGGATGTACGGAGTTTGCGGTGACCTATTGAGAGGGGTGCGTCAGCGGCCCGTCGCGCGCGGTGGTTCGTGGGCCCGCCTGGGCGCCGAGCCGTCTCGCGGTACGCGGCCGTTGGACTGGTTCGGTGGCAGTACCGCGTCCGCCGTGTTCACGCGGGGCAGGGCGTACGGGTGGTGCTCGGCCAGCCAGCGGATCATCCGCTCGCGGACCGTGACCCGTACCGTCCAGATGTCGTCCGCGTCCTTGGCCGTCATCAGCGCCCGTACCTCCATGGTGCTCGCGGAGGCGTCCGTGACGTCCAGGCCGTAGTGGCGGCCGTCCCAGGCCGGGCATCCGCGCAGGATGTCGCGCAGTTGCTCGCGCATCGCCTCCACCGGGGCCGAGTGGTCGACCTGCCAGTAGACGATGCCGGTCATCTGGGCGCCGCCGCGCGACCAGTTCTCGAAGGGCTTGGACGTGAAGTACGACACCGGCATGGTGATCCGGCGCTCGTCCCAGGTCCGTACGGTCAGGAACGTCAGCGTGATCTCCTCGACGGTGCCCCACTCGCCGTCCACCACGACGGTGTCGCCGATGCGCACCATGTCGCCGAACGCGATCTGAAGCCCCGCGAACATGTTGCCCAGCGTGGACTGTGCGGCGACACCGGCGACGATGCCGAGGATGCCCGCCGACGCCAGCAGCGAGGCGCCGGCGGCGCGCATCGCCGGGAACGTCAGGAGCATGGCGGCGACGGCCATCACGCCGACGATCGCCGCGACCACCCGTGTGATGAGCGTCACTTGCGTACGGACCCGGCGGACCCGGGCCAGGTCGTGGTGGGCGCGTGCGAAGCGGGAGTACGACGTCTCGACGACCGCCGCGGCGATCCCGACCACCAGCCAGGCGGCCGACCCGATCAGCACCAGCGTCAGGAAGCGCCCGACGCCGACCTCGTGGTCCTCCAGCAGTTTCGCCGCGTCGTACGACCCTCTGAGCATCGCCGCGCACAGCACGAGCTGGTAGGGAACCCGGGCGCGGCGCAGCAGGCCCCACAGCGGCGTCTCGCTGTGCCGTTCGTCCGCTTTGCGCAACAGCAGGTCGGTGGCCCAGCCGATGAGCAGCGGCAGCACGATCGAGCCGCCGATGACGATCAGCGGGCGGAGTATGTTCTCCATGCCTTCGAACGTAACCGGCCGACCGGGGTCGTGAACATGCCGCCCCCCGTGCAGGGGGTCCTGGAGGCGGGGTGCCCCCTCGTGTCCGGTGCCTCGTGTCCGGTGCCGCGCGGCGTTGTCGTACCCGGCTGGCACCATGGCCTCATGAACATCGTGCTCTTTCATTCGACCTTCGGTCTCCGGCCCGCGGTGCGCGAGGCGGCGGACCGGCTGCGCGACGCCGGCCACGAGGTGTGGACGCCGGACCTCTTCGAGGGGCGTACGTTCGAGACGGTCGAGGAGGGCATGGCCCACAAGGACGAGGTCGGCAAGGACGAGCTGCTGAAGCGGGCCGTGCTGGCCGCCGCGCCGTATTCCGAGCGGGGGTTGGTGTACGCCGGGTTCTCGCTCGGCGCCTCCGTGGCGCAGACCCTGGCGCTGGGCGACGAGAAGACACGCGGGCTGCTGCTCCTGCACGGCACGTCGGACCTCGCGCCGAACACCTCGGTGGACGATCTGCCGGTGCAGCTGCATGTCGCCGAGCCGGACCCCTTCGAGACGGACGACTGGCTGAGCGCCTGGTACCTGCAGATGGGCAGAGCGGGGGCCGACGTGGAGATCTACCGATACGCAGGGGCGGGCCATCTGTACACCGACCCCGGCCTGCCGGACTACGACGAGGAGGCCGCCGAGGCCACCTGGCGGGTGGCGCTCGGCTTCCTCGACAGCCTGGACTGAGCGTCCGCTACACCGGGTCGTAGGTGCGCTCGACCTTCTGCGTGCCGCTGCGGGTGCGGTAGGAACGCGCCCAGGACGCGGTCGCGTTCTGCTTCGTCTTGTCGGACAGGGCGTAGTAGTCCATCTGTGCGCGGTCGGCCGTGATGTCCAGGACGCCGAAGCCGTGACGATCGGTGTCGACCCAGTGGACGTGTCGGTTGGCGGCCTTGATGATCGGCGAGGCGATCGCGGAGACCGTGCCCTCGGGGACCTTCACTATGTCGTCGAGGTTGTCGGAGGTGACGGAGGTGACGACGAACTCCGTGGCGGCCGAGGCGGACAGCGGATAGGTCCCGGCGTCCACCGGCACGTCGTTGGCCCACGCCATGTGGATGTCGCCGGTCAGGAACACGGTGTTGCGGATCGCGTTCGACCGCAGATGCGCGATGAGTTCGCGGCGGTCGTCCGTGTAGCCGTCCCACTGGTCGGTGTTGAGGGCGAGGCCCTCCTGCGGCAGGCCCAGCAGCTTGGCGAGCGGCTTGAGCAGGTCCGCGGAGAGCGAGCCGATGGCGAACGGCGAGATCATCACCGAGTTGCCGACCAGCCGCCAGGTGGTGTCGGAGGACTTCAGGCCCGCCTTCAGCCAGTCGAGCTGGGCGCGGCCGGTGAGCGTACGGTCCGGGTCGTCGACGTCGCCGTTGCCGACGGAGACCTGCTGGGAGCGGAAGGAGCGCAGGTCGAGCAGGGAGAGGTCGACGAGCTTGCCGAAGCGGAGGCGACGGTAGGTGGTGCCGGCGATCGCCGGACGGACCGGCATCCACTCGAAGTACGCCTGCTTGGCGGCGGCCTGGCGCGCGGCCCAGGTGCCCTCCGTGCCCTCGGTGTGGTTCTCGGCGCCGCCCGACCAGGAGTCGTTGGCGATCTCGTGGTCGTCCCAGATCGCGATGACGGGTGCCTTCGCGTGCAGGGCCTGTAGGTCCGCGTCCGTCTTGTACGTGCCGTGCCGGATGCGGTAGTCGGCGAGCGTGAGGATCTCGTGGGTGGGCGCGGTCTGCCGTACGACGGTGCCGCGCGTGCCGTACTCGCCGGTGCCGTACTCGTAGATGTAGTCGCCCAGGTGCAGCCAGGCGTCCAGGTCGCCGCGGGCCGCGAGATGGCGGTACGAAGCGAAGTAGCCGGCCTCCCAGTTGGCGCAGGAGACCACACCGAAACGGAGGCCCGCGACGGACGCGTCCGCCGCCGGCGCGGTGCGGGTGCGCGCCGGCGGGGAGTCCGTGCCGCCCGCCGAGAAGCGGAACCAGTAGTCGGTCGCGGGCGCCAGGCCCCGGATGTCCGCCTTGACCGTGTGATCGGTGGCGGCGGTCGCCTTGGTGGAGCCCTTGGCGACGACGTTCGTGAACGCCTTGTCCGTGGCGACGGTCCAGCTCACCTCGGTGTCCGGGCCGAGCCCGGAGCCCGGCGTCGCCTCGGTGGTGGGCGTCACCCGGGTCCACAGCAGGACGCCGTCGGGAAGCGGGTCGCCGGAGGCGACGCCGTGCAGGAACGCGGGGACGTCGGCGGCGGCTCGCGCGGGCAGCGCGGCGGCGAGCGGGCCGGCCAGAACGGCAGTGGCAGCCGCGGCCTTGACGACCGTACGGCGGCGCGGTGCAAGCGGGTTGGCGCTCTGTGAAGTTCTGTATCGACTGGTCACGAGCGATCAGGTTACTGACCGGTATGAACGAGAGCGGGCGAACTCGTAAAAGTTCGCCCGCTCTTCGGCTGAAGGTCAACCGGAAACCGTGATCCGAGGGTCAGGCCTTGAGGGCCGCGTCGATCGCCGTGTTGAAGTCGGCCACCGTCATGGGCACATTGCCGTCGGAGGCGGTCAGCGTCTTGCCGTCCATCTTCAACGTCGGGGTGCCGGTCACGCCGCTGTCGTCGAAGGTGGACGACATCTCCAGCGCCCACTTGTCGTAGGTGCCGTTGTTCACGGCGTTCTGGAACTCCTTGTTGTTCTTCAGGGCGTCCACCGTGTTCGCGATCTCGATCAGGTAGGCGTCGTCCTTGAACTTGTCGTCCGTCTCCTCCGGGTGCCACTTCGCCGAGTACATCGCGGTCTTGTACTCGAGGAACGCCTCGGGGCTGACGTTCAGTGCGGCGCCCAGGGCGCTGAGGGCGTTCCTGGAGCCCTCGCCGGGCGAGCCGTTGTCGATGAAGGTGGCGCCGACGTACTGGACCTTGAACTTGCCGTCGTCGATGTCCTTGTCGACGGTCGTGCCCACCGTCTGCTCGAACTGGGCGCAGATCGGGCAGCGCGGGTCCTCGTACATGACCAGCGTCTTCTTGGCGGTGGACTTGCCGATGACGACGGTGGTGCCGTTCTTGCCGGTGGTGTTGGCCGGCTTGACGAGCTTGTCGTCCTTCGCGGCCTCCCAGTAGCCGGGCTTGTTGCCCTGGACGACGGCGTAGCTGATGCCGCCGGCTATCGCGAGGACGCCGACGATCGAACAGGCGACGATGACCTGGCGCTTGACCTTGTCGCGCTTGGCCTGCCGTTCGCGTTCCTGGCGCAGCCGCTCGCGGGCGGCGCTCTTCGCGGCCTGGCTGTTCCGCTTGCTCATGGGGTTCTCCATTGGGGACGCGCACCTGTCGTGCGCGGGATACGTATGGGGGACTGCCGGTGCTCAGTTGCTGTTCGCGTGAAGGCTTATGCGAAGGCGGTCGGGCACGGCGGTCCGCGGCGTCCCAGGGAGTGCACGAGGATCCGGTCGCGGGTGGTGGCCGGACGGTGGGCGGAGCGCGGCAGGCGGCGGGCCGACGCGGCCGGGCGTACCGTCACCGCGGCGGCCGCGAGGAGCAGCGGCCGGAAGGTGGTGGCCGCCACAGCGCGCAGCAGCTGGGCCAGGGCCCGCTCGCCGCGGCGCAGATAGGCGGCGGCCAGGAGCCCGACGCCGATGTGTGCGCCCAGCAGCAGCCAGGCCGTCGCCGGGTCGGCGTGGGCCAGCAGGGCGGCGGCGCGGTCGGGGCCCGCTCCGGTGACCCGGGCGAGCGGGGCGCCGATGCCGGTGCCGTCGCCGCACAGGACGTCGAAGCCGACGGAGCGCAGCGGGCCGGCGACCGGGCCGCCCGCGGCGCCGTAGCAGACATGCTGGCCGGTGGTGAAGACGGTGTCGGCGGCCAGCTCCAGCGGGATCAGCAGGGCGGCGATCCGCCCGAACCCGCGCTCACGGCCCGCCAGCGCGAAGGCGATGACGAACACGGCGGCAGCGACCGCGGCCACCGTGTTCAACGGGAGCGGGACCCCGGACAGCAGCACGTGCGACGCGGTGCTGAGCGTCACGACGAGTGCCGTGAACAGCGCCGCGCGTACGGCTCTGAGCTGGGTCCCGGATATGTCCATAGCGGAGGAGAGTCTGTCACGCGGGCCTGTAAGGGACCCCTAAAGGAGTCCTGTGAGTGGCCCTTCCGTCACAGACCCGGAATCCGGCCGTTGCGGAACAGGTCCACGAAGACCTGGTGGTCGGCACGCGCGCGTGCGCCGTACTCGTGCGCGAAGTCGACCAGCAGGTCCGCGAAGCCGTCCTCGTCGGCGGCGATCGCCGCGTCGATGGCCCGCTCGGTGGAGAAGGGCACCAGGGACTCGCCGGACTGGTCGTCCGCCGCCCCGTGCATGCTGGCCGTCGCCCGGCCGAGGTCGGCGACGACCGCCGCGATCTCCTCCGGGTCGTCGATGTCGCCCCAGTCGAGGTCGACGGCGTACGGCGACACCTCGGCGACCAGCTGACCGGTGCCGCCCAGCTCGGTCCAGCCCAGCCACGGGTCGGCGTGTGCCTGGAGGGCGCGCTGCGAGATCACCGTGCGGTGGCCCTCGTGCTGGAAGTAGTCACGGATCGCCTGGTCGGTGATGTGGCGGGAGACGGCCGGGGTCTGGGCCTGCTTGATGTAGATCACCACGTCGTTCTCCAGGGCGTCGCTGTGGCCCTCCAGAAGGATGTTGTACGACGGCAGACCGGCCGACCCGATGCCGATGCCGCGGCGGCCGACCACGTCCTTCACCCGGTACGAGTCCGGGCGGGCCAGCGAGGTCTCCGGCAGCGTCTCCAGGTAGCCGTCGAAGGCGGCGAGCACCTTGTAGCGCGTGGCCGCGTCCAGCTCGATGGAGCCGCCGCCCGGCGCGAAGCGGCGCTCGAAGTCGCGGATCTCGGTCATCGAGTCGAGCAGCCCGAAGCGGGTCAGCGAGCGGGCGTCACGCAGCGCGTCGAGCAGCGGGCCCTGGGCGGTGTCCAGGGTGAAGGGCGGCACCTCGTCGCTCTTGGCGCCGGTCGCCAGGGCGTGCACCCGATCGCGGTAGGCCGCCGCGTAGATCGACACCAGCTCGCTGATCTGCTCGTCGCTGAGCGCCTTCGCGTACCCGATGAGGGCGATGGAGGCGGAGAAGCGCTTGAGGTCCCAGGTGAAGGGGCCGACGTACGCCTCGTCGAAGTCGTTGACGTTGAAGATCAGCCGGCCGTTGGCGTCCATGTACGTGCCGAAGTTCTCGGCGTGCAGGTCGCCGTGGATCCACACGCGCGAGGTGCGCTCGTCCAGGTACGGTCCACTGAATCCCCTCCCACCACCCCGCCCGGCGTTCTCCGCGTCGAGGTCGTGGTAGAAGAGGCACGCCGTGCCCCGGTAGAACGCGAACGCCGAAGCCGCCATCTTCCGGAACTTCACCCGGAACGCGGCCGGGTCGGCGGCCAGGAGCTCGCCGAAGGCGGTGTCGAAGACGGTGAGGATCTCCTCGCCGCGGTGCTCGGCGCTGAGCTGCGGGACCGACATTGCCTGGTGCCTCCTGGTGCGGGGTGGTGCGTGACATGTGGGGCGGATGTGACGTCCGTATGGACAGGCCCGTCCGTCCTCTTCCAACGCACGAAGGTACGTGGGAGTGCCCGCCGAGTGTCAGTCCTCCGGCATAGACTTCGACGCTGCCCCCCCCAGACTGTCGCCGAGCGTTTTCCTTGGAGGCCACGCCGTGTCAAAGCCGCCGTTCACGCACCTGCACGTTCACACCCAGTACTCGCTGCTGGACGGTGCCGCGCGGCTGAAGGACATGTTCAACGCGTGCAACGAGATGGGCATGACCCATATCGCCATGTCCGACCACGGCAACCTGCACGGGGCGTACGACTTCTTCCATTCCGCGAAGGGGGCCGGGGTCACCCCGATCATCGGGATCGAGGCCTATGTCGCCCCGGAGTCCCGGCGCAACAAGCGCAAGATCCAGTGGGGTCAGCCGCACCAGAAGCGGGACGACGTCTCCGGTTCCGGTGGTTACACCCACAAGACGATCTGGGCGGCGAACAAGACGGGCCTGCACAACCTCTTCAAGCTGTCCTCGGACGCGTACGCCGAGGGCTGGCTGCAGAAGTGGCCGCGGATGGACAAGGAGACCATCTCGCAGTGGAGCGAGGGCCTCATCGCGTCCACCGGCTGCCCTTCCGGCGAGCTCCAGACACGCCTTCGTCTCGGCCAGTTCGACGAGGCCTTGAAGGCCGCCTCGGAGTACCAGGACATCTTCGGCAAGGACCGCTACTTCCTGGAGCTGATGGACCACGGCATCGAGATCGAGCGCCGGGTCCGCGACGGGCTCCTCGACATCGGCCGGAAGCTCGGCATCCCGCCGCTGGTCACCAATGACTCGCACTACACGTACGCGCACGAGGCGACCGCGCACGACGCGCTGCTGTGCATCCAGACCGGCAAGAACCTCTCCGACCCGGACCGCTTCAAGTTCGACGGCACCGGCTACTACCTGAAGTCCACGGACGAGATGTACGCGGTCGACTCCTCGGACGCCTGGCAGGAGGGCTGCGCCAACACCCTCCTGGTCGCGGAGCAGATCGACACCACCGGCATGTTCGAGAAGCGCGACCTCATGCCGCGGTTCGACATCCCGGAGGAGGGCTACACCAACACCACCTGGTTCAAGGAGGAAGTGCGGCGCGGCATGCTCCGCCGCTATCCGAACGGTGTCCCCGAGGACCGGCAGAAGCAGGCCGAGTACGAGATGGACATCATCATCCAGATGGGGTTCCCGGGGTACTTCCTCGTCGTCGCCGACTTCATCATGTGGGCCAAGAACAACGGCATCGCGGTGGGCCCGGGCCGAGGCTCCGCGGCCGGTTCGATCGTCGCGTACGCCATGGGCATCACCGACCTCGACCCGATCGAGCACGGGCTGATCTTCGAGCGGTTCCTCAACCCCGAGCGTGTCTCCATGCCCGACGTCGACATCGACTTCGACGAGCGCAGGCGCGTCGAGGTGATCAGGTATGTGACCGAGAAGTACGGCGCCGACAAGGTCGCCATGATCGGCACCTACGGAAAGATCAAGGCCAAGAACGCGATCAAGGACTCCGCGCGCGTGCTCGGCTACCCGTACGCGATGGGCGACCGCCTCACCAAGGCCATGCCCGCCGACGTCCTCGGCAAGGGCATCGATCTCAACGGCATCACCGACCCCACGCACCCGCGCTACAGCGAGGCGGGCGAGATCCGCGGGATGTACGAGAACGAGCCGGACGTCAAGAAGGTCATCGACACCGCCAAGGGCGTCGAGGGCCTGGTCCGGCAGATGGGCGTGCACGCCGCCGGCGTGATCATGTCCAGCGAGCCGATCATCGAGCACGCCCCGATCTGGGTGCGGCACACCGACGGCGTGACCATCACGCAGTGGGACTACCCGCAGTGCGAGTCGCTCGGCCTGATCAAGATGGACTTCCTGGGCCTCAGGAACCTCACGATCATGGACGACGCCGTGAAGATGGTGCGGTCCAACAAGGGCATCGATCTGGAGATGCTCTCGCTCCCGCTGGACGACCCGAAGACCTTCGAACTGCTCTGCCGCGGTGACACGCTCGGTGTGTTCCAGTTCGACGGCGGCCCGATGCGCTCGCTGCTGCGCCAGATGCAGCCCGACAACTTCGAGGACATTTCCGCCGTCTCGGCCCTGTACCGGCCGGGCCCGATGGGCATGAACTCGCACACGAACTACGCCGAGCGCAAGAACGGCCGGCAGGAGATCACGCCGATCCACCCGGAGCTCGAAGAGCCCCTGAAGGAGACGCTCGGTCTGACCTACGGCCTCATCGTGTACCAGGAGCAGGTGCAGAAGGCCGCCCAGATCGTCGCCGGCTACTCGCTCGGCGAGGCCGACATCCTGCGCCGCGTGATGGGCAAGAAGAAGCCCGAGGAACTGGCGAAGAACTTCACCATCTTCCAGGAGGGCGCCCGGAAGAACGGCTTCTCGGACGCGGCCATCCAGGCCCTGTGGGACGTCCTGGTCCCGTTCGCCGGATACGCCTTCAACAAGGCGCACTCCTCCGCGTACGGCCTGGTCACCTACTGGACCGCCTATCTCAAGGCCAACTACCCGGCCGAGTACATGGCGGCGCTGCTCACCTCGGTCAAGGACGACAAGGACAAGTCGGCCGTCTATCTCAACGAGTGCCGTCGCATGGGCATCAAGGTGCTGCCGCCGAACGTCAACGAGTCGATGCACAACTTCGCCGCCCAGGGCGACGACGTGATCCTCTTCGGCCTGGAGGCCGTGCGCAACGTCGGCACGAACGTGGTCGACTCGATCATCCGGTCCCGCCAGGCCAAGGGGAAGTACGCGTCCTTCCCCGACTACCTGGACAAGGTCGAGGCCGCCGCCTGCAACAAGCGCACCACCGAATCACTGATCAAGGCCGGTGCGTTCGACAGCATGGGGCACACCCGCAAGGGCCTCACCGCGCACTTCGAGCCGATGATCGACAACGTGGTCGCGGTCAAGCGCAAGGAGGCCGAGGGGCAGTTCGACCTCTTCGGCGGGATGGGCGAGGAGGACACCAGCGAGCCCGGCTTCGGTCTCGACGTGGAGTTCACGACCGACGAGTGGGACAAGACGTATCTGCTCGCCCAGGAGCGGGAGATGCTCGGTCTCTATGTCTCCGACCACCCGCTGTTCGGCCTGGAGCATGTGCTGTCCGACAAGGCCGACGCGGGCATCGCCCAGCTCACCGGAGGTGAGCACGCGGACGGCGCGGTCGTCACCATCGGCGGCATCATCTCGGGCCTCCAGCGCAAGATGACCAAGCAGGGCAACGCCTGGGCGATCGCCACCGTCGAGGATCTCGCCGGTTCCATCGAGTGCATGTTCTTCCCGGCGACCTACCAGCTGGTGTCGACCCAACTCGTCGAGGACGCGGTGGTGTTCGTCAAGGGCCGCCTCGACAAGCGTGAGGACGTGCCACGCCTGGTGGCGATGGAGCTCCAGGTCCCCGACCTGTCGAACGCGGGCACCAACGCGCCCGTGATCCTCACCATCCCGGCCACCCGGATCACTCCGCCCATGGTCAGCCGCCTCGGGGAGATCCTCAGCCATCACCGGGGTGACAGCGAGGTGCGGATCAAGCTCCAGGGGCCGACGAAGACGACCGTACTGCGCCTGGACCGGCACCGGGTGAAGCCGGATCCCGCATTGTTCGGCGATCTGAAGGTGCTGCTCGGGCCGTCCTGTCTGGCCGGCTGAGCCGCAGTCGTGGATGAGGGGCGCACCTGTGCCGGGTGCGCCCCTCATCATGTGCCCGGGCTGCAACAGCCCGTTATGAAGATGTCAGTTGTGGCCGAAGCGCTTCTGCTTGCCCTTGCGCGCGACGTCGCCGGGAGTCACCTGGGACATGCGCTGCTCGGCCTGCGCCTCCATCGAGGACTGCTGGGCCTGCTGCTGCCCGCGCTCGGACTGCGGCTGCTTTCGGTCCTTGTTCTTGTTCTTGGCCATGGTGATCTGCCTCCTGAGGGGGATCTAGGGGCCAGGGCCGCGACCAGATTCACATAGGCTGACAAAGAACGCATTTCGGATAATTACCGTGTGTGACAGGGCTTATCAGGGAGCGATGCCTCGAAACGCCACGCCGAAGATCGAGTTCGGGCCGTTAACCCACGCGTGGTCGGGCAGACTCGAAGGAAGCCCGAAGCAAACCTCCCGGAAAGAGGGTGGATCGCGTGGACCGCTGCATCGTCCTGGTGGACGCCGGGTATCTGCTGGGGGCCGCCGCCTCTCTTCTCGCCGGAGAGCCCTCCCGCTCCCGCATCACCGTCGATCACACCGCCCTCATCCAGGGCCTGCGCGAACGCGCCGAGTCCGATACGGAACGGCCGTTGCTGCGCATCTACTGGTTCGACGGCGCCCCCGACCGCGTCCCGCAGCCCGAGCACCGCAGGCTGCGCGTCATGCCCCGGGTCACCGTCCGGCTCGGCGCCCTGACCCGCAGCGACGGACGTTGGGCCCAGAAGGGCGTCGACGCCGCGATGCACGCCGAGCTCACGGAGCTGGCCCGCAACCGCGCCTGCTCGGACATCGTCCTCGTCACCGGCGACGGCGATCTGCTGCCGGGCATGATGGCCGCCAAGGAGCACGGGGTCGCCGTACACCTGTGGGCCGTGCAGGCCGCCGACGGGGACTACAACCAATCCGAGGACCTGGTCGCCGAGGCCGACGAGCGGCGGGTGCTCGACCGCACCTGGATCACCAAGGCGGTACGGGCCAAGGACCTCGGCGGGATCTGTGCGCCGCCGCCGGCGCCGCGGCCCGAGATCGCCGCCATCCTCTCCGCGCCGCTGCCGGAGTCCGCGCTCACCTCGCCCGAGCGGCCCACCGAGGAGCGGGAGCACCCCGCGGCGGCCACCGCCTCCGAGAACGGCACGCAGGAGCGGGTGCCCGCACCCAAGGGCGTGCCCACCCCCAAGGACCTGGCCGCGCTGCGCGCCCCCGGCGCCCAGCCCGACCGGCAGCCCGCGAGCGCGACGCTGCGGTGGTCCTCCGACAAAGGGTGGGTCGACCGGCCCGGCGGGGCGGCCGAGCCGCCCGAGGTCGCCTCGATGCCGACGCTGGCGCAGCTGACCACGGCGGAGCAGCGGTGGGCCGACCGGGAGGAGGACATCACCACGGTCGGCGGCGATCCGTACGAGGTGGGGCAGGTGTTCGCGCGGCGGTGGATGGAGCGGCTCGGGGACCAGAGCCACTTGCAGAAGCTGTCGGGGATGTATCCGCGGGTTCCGCACCGGATCGACGGCGAGTTGCTGCGGTACGCCGCGCGGTTCGGACTGCTCGCCCACAAGGACGATCAGATCGACGAGCACGACCGCTATGCGATCCGGGCCGGGTTCTGGCGGGAGATCGATGTGCGGACGGCGGCGGAACACGCTCCCGCGGGGGAGTGAAACGGCACATACGCCGCCCCCAAGGGCGAGCAGAGGTCGCCGACCCCGTACTCTCGTCCCTTGTGAGTATGCGCGCGGGACAGGCACTTCGGCACGGTGGTGATGTCGTATGTGCGGTGCGCGGACTGACCAAGACCTATCCGGCGGTGCGCGGCCGGCGCGGGGTTCCCGCGACGCCCGAGGTCAGGGCCACGGACGAGGTACGGCTGGACATCCGGCGGGGTGAGATCTTCGGGCTGCTCGGGCCCAACGGCGCCGGGAAGACCACCCTCGTACGACAGCTCACCGGCCTGATGCGGCCGGACAGCGGCAGCGTGGAGATCCTCGGGCACGACATCGTGCGACACCCGGAGCGGGCCGCACGTATCCTCGCCTACCTCGGACAGGAGTCCACCGCCCTCGACGAACTCACCGTGTCGCTCGCCGCCGAGACCACCGGCCGGCTGCGCGGACTCGAACTGCGGCAGGCACGGGCCGAGCGGGACGACGTACTCGACGAGTTGGGCCTCACGCCGCTCGCCGGGCGTCCGCTGCGGAAGCTGTCCGGCGGGCAGCGGCGGCTGGCCTGCTTCGCGGCGGCGCTGGTGGGGGAGCGGCCGCTGCTGGTGCTCGACGAGCCGACCACCGGCATGGACCCGGTGGCCCGGCGGGCCGTCTGGTCCGCCGTCGACCGGCGCCGGGCCGAACGCGGCACCACCGTCCTGCTGGTCACCCACAACGTCATCGAGGCCGAGACCGTGCTCGACCGGGTCGCCGTCCTCGACCAGGGACGAGTGATCGCCTGCGACAGCCCCGCCGGGCTCAAGGAACAGGTCGCCGGGGAGGTCCGGGTCGAGCTGGTGTGGCGGGACCGGGCGCCGCTGGAGGTGCCCGAGGTCGCCGCGCTGCGGGAACGGGCCGTGGAGTCCGGGCGCCGCTGGACGCTGCGGCTCGCGCCCGAGGAGGCCCGGGTGGCCGTCGCCACGGTCACCGGCGGGGCCGCCTTCACGGCCCTGGACGACTTCACGCTGGCCACGCCGAGCCTGGAGGACGTGTATCTGGCCCTGGGCGGCAATCCGAAAGGGCTGGTGAAGGCATGAGTGCGTGGACCGTCGTATCCGTATGGGACGGTACGGGAGCCGGAGTGGGCCGTACGAAGGGGAGCAGCTCGACGTGACTGTCGTATCCGCCGATGTTCTGCCGGGCGGTGCCCTGGGCGTGGAGGACGCCGCCGACGGGGCGGCCGAGCTCGGGCCGCGGGCGCGGCTGTGGCCCTCCCTCGCCGCCGTGTACCGGGCGCAGCTGTCCCGGGCGCGGGTCGCGCGGATCCCGCTGCTGTTCGTGGCGACCTTCCAGTCGATCGGGATCATGATCCTGATGCGCGGGGTCGTGGACGGCGGGGACGAGGCCTGGTCCGTGGTGGCCGGGTCGTCGGTGCTGGTCGTGGCGTTCGTCGCGCTGAACCTGCTCGCCCAGTACTTCGGGCAACTGCGCGCCAGCGGAGGGCTCGACCACTACGCCACGCTGCCCGTGCCGCCCGCGGCGGTGGTGCTGGGGGCGGCGGGCGCGTACGCGTCGTTCACCGTGCCGGGGACCGTCGTGACGGCGGTCTTCGGGTGTGTGCTGTTCGGGCTGCCGCTGTCGAATCTGTGGGTGCTGCTGGCGGTGATCCCGCTCGCCGGTGCCGCGCTCGCCGGGCTCGGCGCCGCCCTCGGGCTGCTTGCGCCGCGGCCTGAACTGGCCACGGTACTGGGGCAGTTGGGGATGTCGGCGGCGCTGCTGCTGGGTGTGCTGCCGGCCGACCGGATGCCGGGGTTCGTGCAGTTCGCCCGCGATCTGTTGCCGTCGACGTACGGCGTCGAGGCCTTCGCGCGTACGTTCGGACCGAATCCGGACTGGGCCTTCGTGCTGCGTGATCTCGCCGTCTGCGGAGTCGTGGGGGTGGTGTCGCTGGCCGTCGCCACCTGGGCGTACCGCCGGGCTGCCGTCCGATGACGCGCCGCACAGGCGGGACTGGCACGATGTCAGGGTGACCGCACCGCTGACGCCTCCTCCGCCGCCACATGAACAGCCGTCCCACGGGGGGTGGCCGCCATCGCCTGCGGGGCCTTCGCCGGCCGCGCCGGGATACGGGGCCCCTGTGCCGCGTGACGTCGGGTACGGACAGGACGGGCCCGGGATGAAGACGGAATTGCGGGAAGGCGCGATCGTCACCGTCGCGGTGGCGCTGAGTGGGCTGCTGCTCGGGGTGCTGTGGGCGTGGCTGGCGCCGCGTGTGCCGCTGGTCGGCGACGTCGTCGACGAGAGCTGGGTCGTCTACCTCAAGGACACCGAGGGCGAGCAGGCGATCGGGGTCGACGGAACGTTCGTTCTGCTGGCGTTGGCCTTCGGCGTGGTGAGTGCGTTCGTCGTGTTCCTCGTCCGGCGGCGCGGGGGCGTGCCGCTGGTGGTGGGCCTGGCCGTCGGAGGGCTGCTCGGGTCGCTGCTCGCCTGGCGGGTCGGCATCTGGCTCGGGCCCGAGCAGGACGTGGTCGCCCACGCCAAGGATGTGGGCAAGGGCGTTGCGTTCTCCGCGCCCTTGGAGCTGGGGGCGAAGGGCGCGCTGCTGGCGTGGTCGCTGGCCGGGGCCGTGGTGCACCTGGGGCTCACGGCGCTGTTCGGGCCCCGGGACCCGGACCCGTATCAGCAGGGTCCGCAGGGTCCGCAGGGGCAGCAGGGCCCGCAGGATCCGTACGGGGCGCCGCAGACGTAGCTTTCGGGACGCCTGCGGCACCCGTCGTCGTCGTTCAGCGTGTTACGCCGGTCGCCTCCCGTGATTCGCTCGGCCCTTCTTGACGCGCCACTTGCGTTTCCGGGTCTTCTTCGACATGTCCCCTCTGCTTAACCGAGGAAGGGACCGGCGTCGAGAGGTCAGGCGCGGGCGACCGGGGCCAGGGTGGCGTCCGTGAGGTCGGTCAGGACCTTCGGGGACAGTTCGACCTCCAGGCCCCGGCGGCCCGCCGAGACGCAGATCGTGTCCAGGCCCGATGCCGAGGCGTCCAGCACGGTGCGCAGCTTCTTGCGCTGGCCCAGCGGGGAGATGCCGCCCCGGACGTAGCCCGTCGTGCGCTCCGCCAGGGTCGGGTCCGCCATCGTCGCGCGTTTGCCGCCCACCGCCGTCGCCAGGGCCTTGAGGTCCAGGGAGCCCGAGACCGGGACCACCGCCACCGTCAGCGCGCCGTCGACGTCCGCGACGAGGGTTTTGAAGACACGGTCCGGGGAGACGCCCATCGCCTCGGCGGCCTCCTCGCCGTACGAGGGGTGCGCGGGGTCGTGGTCGTAGGCGTGGACCGTGAAGTCCACGCCCGCCGCGGTCAGGGCCACGGTCGCCGGCGTTCCGCCGGGCTGTTGCTGCTTCTTCGACTTCTTCGCCATCCGGCCTGTTCCAGGTTCAGTTCTGACTCGTCGGGCCGCGCGTCAGGTCCGACGCCGGCAACGACGGCAGATTACGGATGATGGCCGTCTCGGAGCGAAGGAGTTTCAGTTCGTCACGCAGCCGGGACGCGGTGTCCGGGGACTGGAGCAGGCGCTGCTTCGCCGGTGTGTCCAGCATCATCGCGGCCGCCACCAGGTACGACACGACCGACGGCTCGTCCGGTAGTTCCGCGCCGGTCGTCAGCGACCGCTCCCGGGCGCCCGCCAGCCGCTTCTGGTACTGGCGGAAGGACCGCAGCACGCCCTGGGCCAGCGGTCCCGCCTCGTCGCCCGGCTCCTCCGGCAGTTCCTCGAGCTCGGCCGTCAGGAACGGGCCGGACGCGTCGACCGACAGCAGCCGCACCCGGGTCGTCCCCGTCGCCAGTACCTCGAACGTGCCGTCGGCCCGCTCCCGGATCGTCGCCGCGTCGGCCACACAGCCCACGCCGTGGAAGGCCTTGACGGGGTCGGCGCCGAAGCCGGCCGCGGGCCCGCGGTCGGGCAGGGCTGTCGGGTCCGGCATGCCGGGCGCGCTGGCGGCCACCTCGTGGCCGTCGCGGATCGCCACGACGGCGAACCGGCGCGATTCGTCCTCGGGGGACTTGAGGAGTTCGCGCATCATGGCGCGATAGCGCTCCTCGAAGACGTTCAGCGGGAGCACGAGTCCCGGGAACAACACCGAGTTCAGGGGGAAGAGCGGAAGCCGGACGGTGGTCACGGCGCAAAAGCCTAATGGCCGCGGGGGAACGCGCGTGCCCACCGCCCACCTGGTGGGCGGTGGGCACACCTCCTCAGCTCCGCCGCAGCAGCCGTGTGGCCCCCGCCGCGACCGTGGTCGCGAGGATCCAGCCGACCAGAATCATCGCCGCGGCCAGCCATTGCCAGCCGCCGCGCAGCTGCCAGAAACCCACCTGACCAAGGTCGATGACCGGCAGGAGCAGATCGAGGGCGAAGAGGGCAGGGTTCCAGGGCGGGTGCTCACCGGACTTGATCGGCGGATGGTCGGCGTGGACGAAGGCCACCGAACTCGCCGCCCACAACAACGCCATCCAGACTGCCGCCCGCCCGGGCCGGTAGCCGTACGCCACCGTCAGGTCCTGCACATACCCCCACAGCTTGGCCGCCGGCGGCAGGGTCTCGCGGCGCCGGCGCTGCTTGGCCAGCAGCACCTCACGGGCGTCCTCGTCCTCGCCGCCGGCCCGCAGCACGGCGGCCAGCCGCTCGTACGGCTCCGGGTTGTACTCGGCGGTCGCGGCGGCCACCCACTCCAGCCGCTCGGCGAGCGGGAACGGGCCGCGCGGCACGATGTTCTCGTAGGCGAAGCCGCCCATGTGCAGCCGCCCGGGGCCGGGCCAGCTGTCCGTCCGGTCCATCAGGTTGACGATCTTCGCCCCGGAGAGCACGACACGCCCACGCGCCGGCCGCTCCCCGAGGAAGCGCAACTCCGGCGTCTGCACCCGGCGCAGCGACAGCTCCTGCTCGTCGGTGAAGGTGAACCGGGCCCGCTCGAAGTCGACGGAGTCCCCGAACCGCCCGTCGTCCAGCCGCACCCCGCCCTCGCACTCGACCCGCTGGACCCGGGTACCGCGCGCGGGCGTGGTCCCGCTCAGCAGCACGCTCCCGACACCGGCCGGGGTCAGATACAGCGTCCGTCCGACGGTCAGCTGCGGCGCGTTCAGCGCGAACCGGGTGTACGGGTTGGCCAGCCGGGCACCCCGCAGGCTCAGCGACACGCCGACGTTGGCCCCGCGCAGCCGCAGCTCGCCGTGCGATTCCAGCAGCTCGGCCTGGAGGTCCTGCCCTACGGTGATGCCGTCGCCGGAGACGGAGCGCCCGCTGCGGTCGCGGTAGACGATGGCCTGGTTGAGCAGCAGATCCGTACCGATGTGCGCGTCGGTCAGCCGTACCCCGTTGTGGAAGCGGCAGCGCGGCAGATGCAGATCGCCCTCCGTCGCCACCCGGGCCGCCTCCAGGCGCGGCACCGAGCAGTCCACCAGCCGTACGGTCGTGAAGCGGGCTTCCGGCAGCAGGATCTCCCGCTCGAAGCGGCAGCCGCGCAGCTCGACGTACGGCGTGACCGTGCCGCCCGCGAGGTCCAGGGTGCCGCTGATCTGGACTCCGGTGAGCTTCAGCGACGACACCCGGCCCATGAGCGGGGGCGGTCCGTCCAGCAGCAGCCAGCACACGATCCGCGCGCGCACGGTCCGCTCGGGACCCCACGGGTGTCCGCCGTGCGGATCGTCGACGATCGCGTCGCCGCTGCTCAAGTCGTACACGCTGCCGTTGCGGAAGGCCTGCCACATGCCGGCCTCGGCGGCGGTCAGATCGTCCGGCAGGTCCCCGGCGCGGATGCCGGCCCCCTCGGTCACAGTCGTCCCTTCCTCCTGTTACTGATGGGTTTCGTACAACCGTTCATGCCCGCTGAGTGACGCCCCGAACGCTAAACGTGAAGCCGATCTTCCGGGTCATGTATCAGCCATTGATACGCGCGAACGACCGCCGACCGCCGTCTGCGAGAATTGAGCCCGTGATCTCCCGAATCGATCTGCGCGGCGACGCCCTTCCCGAGGGCCCCGCCCTGCGCGACCTGCTGCCCCGAGCCGACTTCGACGTTGCGGCCGCCCTGGAGAAGGTGCGTCCGATCTGCGAGGCCGTGCATCATCGGGGCGACGCGGCGCTGATCGACTTCGCGGAGAAGTTCGACGGGGTCAGGCTCGACCAGGTGCGGGTGCCGGCCGAGGCGCTCGAAAAGGCGCTCGAAGAACTCGACCCGGCCGTCCGTGCGGCCCTGGAGGAGTCCATCCGGCGCGCCCGGCTCGTCCACCGCGAGCAGCGCCGTACGACGCACACGACCCAGGTCGTGCCCGGCGGCTCCGTCACCGAGAAGTGGCTGCCGGTGGAGCGCGTGGGCCTCTACGCCCCCGGCGGCCGGTCCGTCTACCCGTCCTCCGTGATCATGAACGTCGTGCCCGCGCAGGAGGCCGGCGTCGAGTCCGTCGCGCTCGCCTCCCCGGCCCAGGCCGAGTTCGACGGGCTGCCGCACCCGACGATCCTCGCCGCGTGCGCGCTGCTCGGCGTCGACGAGGTGTACGCGGCCGGGGGCGCCACCGCTGTCGCGATGTTCGCGTACGGCACCGAGTCCTGCCCGCCGGCCAACATGGTCACCGGCCCCGGCAACATCTGGGTCGCCGCCGCCAAGCGCTACTTCACCGGCAAGATCGGCATCGACGCCGAGGCGGGCCCGACGGAGATCGCGGTCCTCGCGGACGACACGGCGGATCCGGTGCACGTCGCCGCCGACCTGATCAGCCAGGCCGAGCACGACCCGCTGGCGGCAGCCGTGCTCGTCACGGACTCCGTCGAGTTGGCGGACGCGGTCGAGAAGGAGCTGGAGCCGCAGGTCGCGGCCACCAAGCACATCGAGGACCGGATCCGCCCGGCTCTCGCCGGCCGGCAGTCCGCGATCGTGCTCGTCGACGGCATCGACGAAGGTCTGCGGGTGGTCGACGCGTACGGCGCCGAGCACCTGGAGATCCAGACGGCCGACGCCTCCGCGGTGGCCGACCGGGTCCGCAACGCGGGCGCGATCTTCATCGGCCCCTGGGCGCCGGTCTCGCTCGGCGACTACGCCGCCGGGTCCAACCACGTCCTGCCCACCGGAGGCTGCGCCTGCCACTCCTCGGGCCTGTCGGTCCAGTCCTTCCTGCGCGGCATCCACATCGTCGACTACACGAAGGACGCGCTGGCCGACGTGGCGCATCACGTGGTGACGCTGGCGGAGGCGGAGGATCTGCCCGCGCACGGCGCGGCGATCAAGGCGAGGTTCGACTGGAAGGTTCCCGAGGGCAAGTGACCGGTATCGACGATCTCCCCGTACGGGACGAGCTGCGCGGCAAGTCCCCCTATGGCGCGCCCCAGTTGGACGTCCCCGTACGGCTGAACACCAATGAGAACCCCTACCCGCTGCCCGAGCCCTTGGTCGAACGGATCGCCGAGCGGGTGCGCGAGGCGGCCCGGAACCTCAACCGCTACCCGGACCGGGACGCGGTCGAGCTGCGCACACGGCTCGCCGAGTACCTGACCGACACATCCGGCCACGAGGTCGGCCTGGCGAACGTCTGGGCGGCCAACGGCTCCAACGAGGTCATCCAGCAGCTGCTCCAGACCTTCGGCGGCCCCGGCCGTACCGCGATCGGCTTCGAGCCGTCGTACTCGATGCACGCGCTCATCGCGCGCGGCACGGGAACGGGATGGATCTCGGGCCCGCGGAGGGACGACTTCACGATCGATGTCGAGGCCGCCGAGAAGGCGATCGCCGAGAACCGGCCGGACGTCGTCTTCATCACCACCCCCAACAACCCCACGGGCAACGCCGTTCCGCCCGGGACGGTCCACGCGCTGTACGAGGCCGCGCAGGCGGCCAAGCCGTCGATGGTCGTGGTCGACGAGGCGTACATCGAGTTCAGCCACGGCGACTCACTGCTGCCGCTGCTCGAAGGTCGGCCGAATCTCGTCGTTTCGCGGACCATGTCGAAGGCGTTCGGCGCGGCCGGACTCCGCCTCGGCTACCTCGCCGCGCACCCGGCGGTCGTCGACGCCGTCCAGCTCGTACGGCTGCCCTACCACCTCTCGGCGATCACCCAGGCGACCGCACTCGCGGCCCTGGAGCACACCGACACGCTGCTGAAGTACGTCGAGCAGCTGAAGGCCGAGCGGGACCGGCTGGTGAGCGAGTTGCGGGCGGCGGGCTACGAAGTCGTCGAGTCCGACGCGAACTTCGTGCAGTTCGGCCGGTTCGAGGACTCGCACACGGCCTGGCAGCGCATCCTCGACCAGGGCGTCCTGGTCCGGGACAACGGCATCGCGGGGTGGCTGCGGGTCAGCGCCGGAACCCCACAGGAGAACGACGCGTTCCTCGACGCGGTACGTGAACTCAAGAAGGAGCAGAGCGGATGAGCCGCGTAGGACGCGTGGAACGGGTCACCAAGGAGACCTCGGTCCTCGTCGAGATCGACCTCGACGGCACCGGGAAGACGGAGATCTCCACGGGTGTCGGCTTCTACGACCACATGCTCGACCAGCTCGGCCGGCACGGTCTGTTCGACCTGACCGTGAAGACCGAGGGCGATCTGCACATCGACTCGCACCACACCATCGAGGACTCCGCCCTCGCGCTGGGCGCCGCCTTCAAGCAGGCGCTCGGCGACAAGGTGGGGATCTACCGGTTCGGCAACTGCACCGTCCCCCTGGACGAGTCCCTTGCCCAGGTGACGGTGGATCTCAGCGGCCGCCCGTACCTCGTGCACACCGAGCCCGAGAAGATGGCGCCGATGATCGGCGAGTACGACACGACGATGACCCGGCACATCCTGGAGTCCTTCGTCGCCCAGGCCCAGATCGCGCTGCACGTGCACGTGCCGTACGGGCGCAACGCACACCACATCGTGGAGTGCCAGTTCAAGGCGCTGGCGCGGGCGCTGCGGTACGCGAGCGAGAAGGACCCGCGCGCCGCCGGCATCCTGCCGTCCACGAAGGGTGCGCTGTAAAGCCATGAACGGTCTCTCCACGGTCCTGATCGTCGTCGGTCTCTTCCTGGTCGGCGGCATCATCTCCTTCGCCAAGCAGCAGATGCCGAAGAGCCTCATCGTGCTGCTCTCCATCGGCGCCGCGATGTGTCTGCTCGCCGGTGTCGTGAGGCTGGAGGTGTGGAATTGAGCGCCCCCAGCAGAGTGGTCGTCTTCGACTACGGCTTCGGCAACGTGAGGTCGGCCGAGCGTGCCCTCGCGCGCGTGGGGGCCGACGTCGAGATCACCCGTGACTACGACAGGGCCATGAACGCCGACGGGCTGCTGGTGCCCGGCGTCGGGGCCTTCGCGGCCTGCATGAAGGGTCTGACCGAGGCCCGCGGCGACTGGATCATCGACCGTCGCCTCGCCGGCGGCCGTCCCGTCATGGGCATCTGCGTCGGCATGCAGATCCTGTTCGCGCGCGGCATCGAGCACGGCGTGGAGACCGAGGGCCTCGACGAGTGGCCCGGTTCGGTCGAGCCGCTCCAGGCCGAGATCGTGCCCCACATGGGCTGGAACACCGTGGACGTCGCGTCCGGCTCCGAGCTGTTCGCCGGTCTCGACACGGACGCGCGCTTCTACTTCGTGCACTCGTACGCCGTCCACGACTGGCTCCTTCAGGTGCACAACCCGGCGATGGCCGCGCCCAAGGTCACCTGGTCGACGCACGGCAAGCCCTTCGTGGCCGCCGTGGAGAACGGCGCGTTGTGGGCGACGCAGTTCCACCCCGAGAAGTCCGGCGACGCCGGAGCCCAGCTCCTCACCAACTGGATCGGAACACTGTGAGCAAGCTCGAACTCCTTCCCGCCGTCGACGTCCGCGACGGCCAGGCCGTCCGCCTCGTGCACGGCGAGTCCGGAACCGAGACCTCGTACGGCTCCCCCCTGGAGGCCGCCCTCGCCTGGCAGCGCGCGGGCGCCGAGTGGCTGCACCTGGTCGACCTGGACGCCGCGTTCGGCACGGGCGACAACCGTGATCTGATCGGCGAGGTCACCGAGGCCATGGACATCAAGGTGGAGCTGTCCGGCGGCATCCGGGACGACGCCTCCCTGGCCGCCGCGCTGGCCACGGGCTGCACGCGCGTGAACCTCGGCACGGCCGCCCTGGAGACCCCCGAGTGGGTCGCCAAGGTCATCGCCGAGCACGGCGACAAGATCGCGGTCGGTCTCGACGTACGCGGCACGACGCTGCGCGGCCGCGGCTGGACCCGCGACGGCGGCGACCTCTACGAGACGCTGGAGCGCCTCAACAAGGAGGGCTGCGCGCGGTACGTGGTCACCGACATCGCGAAGGACGGCACGCTTCAGGGCCCGAACCTGGAACTGCTGAGGAACGTCTGCGCGGCGACGGACCGCCCGGTCGTGGCCTCCGGCGGGGTGTCCTCGCTGGACGACCTGCGGGCCATCGCCGAGCTCGTGCCGCTCGGCGTCGAGGGTTCGATCGTCGGGAAGGCCCTGTACGCGAAGGCGTTCACCTTGGAAGAGGCCTTGGAGGCGGTAGCCCGGTGAGCGATCTGCGACGCGTCACGACCGGTGCGCCCTGGGAGGATGCCTTCGGCTACTCCCGCGCGGTGGAGCTGCCGAACGGTCTGGTGCTGGTGTCCGGTTGCACGTCGATAGTGGACGGCGAGATCGCCGGGGGCGGCCCGTACGAGCAGGCGATCAACTCCTTCAAGGTCGCGTTCGCGGCGCTGGAGCAGCTGGGCCTCGGCCGGGACGACGTCGTGCGTACGCGCATGTACATCACCCATGCCCGGGACGTGGACGACGTCGGACGCGCTCACAAGGAGCTCTTCGACTCCGTCCGGCCCGCCGCATCCATGATCATCGTCTCCGGCTTCGTGGACCCCAGTCTGGTCGTCGAGGTCGAGGTGGAGGCGTTCCGAGGAGATACCGCAGCATGACCCTGGCCGTACGAGTCATCCCCTGCCTGGACGTGGACAACGGCCGGGTCGTCAAGGGCGTCAACTTCCAGAACCTGCGCGACGCGGGCGACCCCGTCGAGATGGCCAAGGTGTACGACGCCGAGGGCGCCGACGAGCTGACCTTCCTGGACATCACCGCCTCCTCGGGCGACCGCGAGACGACGTACGACGTGGTGCGCCGCACCGCCGAGCAGGTGTTCATCCCGCTCACGGTCGGCGGTGGCGTCCGTACGGCCGAGGACGTGGACAAGCTGCTGCGGGCGGGCGCGGACAAGGTGGGCGTCAACACCGCGGCCATCGCCCGTCCCGACCTGATCCGCGAGATCGCCGAGCGTTTCGGGCGGCAGGTGCTGGTCCTGTCGGTGGACGCGCGGCGGACTCCGTCCGGGAGCTTCGAGGTCACGACCCACGGCGGCCGCAAGGGCACCGGCATCGACGCCGTCGAGTGGGCGCATCGGGCCGCCGAGCTGGGCGCGGGCGAGATCCTGCTCAACTCGATGGACGCGGACGGCACGAAGGACGGCTACGACATCGAGATGATCGAGGCCGTCCGGGGGCATGTGACGGTGCCGCTGATCGCCTCCGGCGGGGCGGGCAGTCTGGCTCACTTCCCCCCGGCCATCGCCGCCGGCGCGGACGCGGTGCTCGCCGCCTCCGTCTTCCACTTCGGCGATCTGCGGATCGGTGAGGTGAAGGAGACGTTGCGGGGGGCGGGGAACCCGGTTCGCTGAGCACACCGAGATGCGAAAGAGAAGTTGCGCAAATCTTATTGTGCAACTTTTCTTTCGCATCTAGGGTCGGGTCATGGCAAGCAAGGAGAACCGCCGGATCACCGACCTGGGCACGCTCAAGGCCCTCGCCCATCCGCTGCGCCTGAAGCTGTACCGGCTGATGTTCGTCGCCGAGGTGGCGACCGCCTCGCAGCTTGCCGAGCAGGTCGACGAGGCCGTCTCGCTGGTCAGCTACCACCTGCGCAAGCTCGCCGAGCACGGCCTGATCGAGGAGGCCGAGCCGCGCAGCGGGGACGCCAGGGAGCGCTGGTGGCAGCGCGCCTCGGAGGGCGTCTCGATCCGCGACGAGGACTTCCGGGACGCGCCGGAGAAGGCCTCCGCACATGTGGCCGCGATCCGGCTCTTCCAGGACCAGCGCTCCGAGATGTACCGCACCTACCTCGACGAGCGCGAGCAGTGGGGACGTGAGTGGAACAGGGCCTCCCACGACGCGGAGAGCCTGCTGCGGCTGACGGCACCCGAACTGACCGAGTTCAAGGAGGAGTTGCAGAACCTGATCAAGAGGTACGACGAGCAGGGGCGCGCCCGTGAGGCCGCCGGTGAGGCCGAGGGGCGCGAGCACGTGGCCCTGCACGTGTACGGCTTTCCGTTCCGCCCCTGAGAGGACGAACCCGGTGACCGCCACGCTCATACCGTCGCCCCCCGTCGACGACCGCCCCGCCCACCGCGACCCCAACGTCCTGCGCTGGCTCGGTGCCTACACCTCGTCGATGATCGGCGACAGCGTCTACTACATCGCCCTGTCCTGGGCGGCCGTACAGTCCGGCACGCCTTCGCAGGCCGGGCTGGTCATGGCGGTCAGTGCGCTGCCGCGAGCCCTGCTGATGCTGGGCGGCGGAGTGATCGCCGACCGGCTCGGGCCGCGCAGGGTCGTCATCGGCAGCGACGCGGTGCGCTGCGCGGCCGTGCTGGCGGTGGCGGCACTGCTCTTCTTCACCAGCCCCGGCCTGTGGCCGCTGGCCGCCCTCGCGCTGGTCTTCGGCACCGTCGACGCCGTGTTCCTGCCCGCTGTCGGCGCGCTCCCCGCGCGCATGACGACGCGCGGGCAGCTCGCGCGCGTGCAGGGCATGCGGGGCCTGGCGATCCGGTTCGCGATCGTCGTGGGCGCACCCCTCGGCGGCTTCAGCGTGGCGGCGGGCGGAGCGGCGACCGCGTTCGCGCTGGCCGGGCTGCTGATCGCCGTGTCGGTGCCGCTGCTCGTGTCGGTACGGATGCGGGAGCTGCCGTCGGACGAGGAGGCCGACGTCAGGGACTCCACGGCCTGGAGCGACCTCGTGGCCGGCCTGCGCTACATCCGCCGCCACCGCGTCCTCGCCCCACTGGTACTGGCCATCGCCCTGGGCGACCTCGGCTTCGTCGGCCCCCTGAACGTCGGTCTGACCCTGCTGGCCGACGAACGTGGCTGGGGCGCCTCCGGGGTCGGCTGGATCCTCGCCGGGCTGGGTGTCGGCGCGGGCGCCGCCGCTCTGCTGCTCGCGGTGCGGGGCCGCATCCCGTACGCCGGACACGTCGCCGGCTGCTCCCTCCTCCTGGGCGCGGTGGCGATCGGTGCCCTCGCCTACGCGCCCGGCGTCACCGTGGCCGTCGGCACGGCCCTGCTCGTGGGGCTGCTGGCAGGCCTGAGCGGCGCGCTGTGCGGCGCCCTGCTCCAGACCCAGTCCGACCCCGCCTACCTGGGCCGCGTGACCGCGGTGGCCGGCCTGGTCAGCCTCGGTCTGGCCCCGCTGAGCATGCCGGTGTCGGCGGCGGCCATCGGGGTGTGGGGCCCCGGCCCGGTCTTCGTCGTCAGCGCGGCGGTCTGCGGGCTCGGCGGGGTCGTCGCCCTGTGCGCACGCGACCTGCGCCGCGCCGAGCTGCCGCGCTGACCCCTCAGATCCCCAGCTGCTTCGCCGAGTTCAACTTGGTGATCGCGTCCTCTTCGCCCTCCAGCTCCACCTTGGCGGCGCTCTTCCTGCCGTAGGCGAACAGCAGCAGTTCCGACGGCTCGCCGGTCACCGTCACCACCGGGGTGCCGCGGTGGGCGACCGCAGTCTGGCCGTCCGGGCGGCGCAGGACCAGACCGGTCGGGACGCCGCGGCCCATCAGACGGGCGGAGCGCTCCAGACGGGACCAGAGGGCGTCCTGGAAGACCGGGTCGAGCTCGCGCGGCGCCCAGTCGGGCTGGGCGCGGCGGACGTCCTCGGTGTGGACGTAGTACTCGATCGTGTTGGACATCTCGTCGAGCTGCTTGAGCTGGAAGGGCGAGAAGCGGGGTGGACCGGTACGGATCAGCTGGATCAGCTCCTCGTACGGCTTGGCGGCGAACTCCGCCATGACCCGGTCCAGGCGCGGAGCGAGCTGCTTGATCAGGATGCCGCCGGCGGCGTCGGGGCGGCGCTCGCGCACCACCACGTGTGCGGCGAGGTCACGGGTCCGCCAGCCTTCGCACAGGGTCGGGGCCTCCGGGCCCTCGGCCTCCAGCAGGTCGGCGAGGAGAAGTCGTTCACGCTTGGCGAAAGTCGACATGCAGTCAGCGTACGGCGACAGAACGGTCCCGCCCACTCGTCACCCGACCACCACCCCCCAACGAGGCGCTTCGCGCCACTCCTGCCCATCCAATGGACAGGGCACCGAGGTTGTCGGTACCGCGCGGCACAATGGTCGGCATGACCAGCACGCCCCCGCAGTCCAGCCGCCTCGACCCGGAGATCGCCGCGCGCCTCAAGCGCAGCGCGGACGGGCTCCTGCCCGCCATCGCCCAGCAGTACGACACCGGTGAGGTGCTGATGCTCGGCTGGATGGACGACGAGGCGCTGCATCGCACCCTGACCACCGGCCGCTGCACGTACTGGTCGCGCAGCCGCCGCGAGTACTGGGTCAAGGGCGACACCTCCGGCCACTTCCAGCACGTCAGGTCCGTCGCTCTGGACTGCGACGCCGACACCGTGCTGGTCAAGGTCGACCAGGTCGGCGCCGCCTGTCACACCGGCGCGCGCACCTGCTTCGACGCCGATGTGCTGCTCAAGGACGGCGCCGACTCCGGCCCGTCCGCCGCGGATCAGTAGGGTCAGCCGCCATGGACCTCGAGACGTTCCGCAAGCTGGCCACCGACCGCCGCGTCATCCCCGTCACCCGCAAGCTCCTCGCGGACGGCGACACCCCGGTCGCGCTCTACCGCAAGCTCGCCGCCGAGCGCCCCGGCACCTTCCTTCTGGAGTCCGCGGAGAACGGCCGCTCCTGGTCCCGCTACTCCTTCGTCGGAGTGCGTTCGGCGGCGACGCTCACCGCGAAGGACGGGCAGACCCACTGGCTCGGCACCCCGCCCGTCGGCGTCCCCGTCGACGGCGACCCGCTGACGGCCCTGCGCGCCACCATCGAGGCCCTGCACACCCCGCACCAGGAGGGCATGCCGCCCTTCACCGGCGGCATGGTCGGCTACCTCGGTTACGACATCGTGCGCCGCCTGGAGAAGATCGGCCCCGGCGAGCGCGACGACCTGAAGCTCCCCGAGCTGACGATGCTCCTCACCAGCGACCTCGCCGTCATGGACCACTGGGAGGGCTCGGTCCTGCTGATCGCCAACGCGATCAACCACAACGACCTCGACACGGGCGTCGACGAGGCCCACGCCGACGCGATCGCCCGCCTCGACGCCATGGAGGCGGACCTCGCGCGCGCGGTCGCCCAGCCGCCCGCCGTGCTCCCGCCCTCCGAGCTCCCCGAGTACACCGCACTGTGGGGCGGCCCCGACTTCCAGGAGGCCGTGGAGGACATCAAGGAGCGCATCCGGGCCGGCGAGGCGTTCCAGGTGGTCCCCTCCCAGCGCTTCGAAACGCCGTGCACGGCAAGCGCGTTGGACGTCTACCGAGTGCTGAGGGCGACCAATCCGTCGCCGTACATGTACCTGTTCCGCTTCGATGGCTTCGACGTCGTCGGGTCGTCCCCCGAAGCGCTCGTCAAGGTCGAGGACGGACAGGCGATGGTCCACCCCATCGCCGGCACCCGGCACCGCGGGGCCACCCCGCAGGAGGACCAGGCCCTCGCCGACGAACTGCTCGCCGACCCCAAGGAGCGGGCGGAGCACCTGATGCTCGTCGACCTCGGGCGCAACGACCTGGGACGGGTCTGCGAGCCGGGTTCCGTGGAGGTCGTGGACTTCATGTCCATCGAGCGCTACTCGCACGTGATGCACATCGTCTCGACGGTCACCGGCCGGATCGCGCCGGGCCGTACGGCCTTCGACGTGCTCACCGCCTGCTTCCCGGCGGGCACCCTCTCCGGCGCCCCCAAGCCCCGCGCGATGCAGATCATCGACGAACTCGAGCCGTCCAGGCGGGGGTTGTACGGCGGCTGTGTCGGCTACCTCGACTTCGCGGGCGACTCCGACACCGCCATCGCCATCCGTACGGCACTGCTGCGCCACGGCACGGCGTACGTCCAGGCCGGCGCCGGCATCGTCGCCGACTCCGACCCGGTCGCCGAGGACACCGAGTGCCGCAACAAGGCGGCGGCGGTCCTGCGCGCGGTGCACACGGCGAACCGGCTCGGAAAGTAGGACGGGTCTCACGTGAACCCCGGGTGACGGTTCGCCCGGTGTTGGAGCGATAGTGGAGTACGTGACTGCTGTTCCTGACCCCCGTTCCGAAGCCGCCGGACCCGCCCGGGCCGGCCGGCTCAGCCTCGCCGTGGCCCTGTTCGCCGGCGCGCTCGGCGCGGCCGTGGCGCTGCTGGCCACCCGCCAGCAGTGGTCGGAGGGCACCGCGACCGTGGCCGGCGGTTCCTTCCCGCTGACCGCGAGCGGCAGCGACGTCACGGGCGTGCCCGCGGCCCTCGCCATAGTGGGCCTCGCCGCGCTCGTCGCCGTCTTCGCCGTCCGCAAGGCCGGACGCCTGCTGGTCGCCGCCCTGCTCGCGCTGTCCGGCGCCGGGATCGTCGCGGCGGCCGTGTTCGGCGCCTCCGACAGCTCCGCGCTCGACGAGCAGGCCGCCAAGGCCACCGGCGACACCGCCGCCACCGTCGACGCGCTCAGCCACACCGCGTGGCCGTATGTCGCGGCGGTGGGCGGCGTCCTGATCCTGCTCGCCGGACTGCTCGCCCTGCGCTACGGCCGGCTGTGGCCCGCGATGTCCGGCCGCTACGAGCGCTCCGGAGCGCCCCGGCCGCGCCGCAAGGCCCCCGTCGTCGACCCCGACCGGCCCGAGGACCTCTGGAAGGCCCTGGACCGCGGCGAGGACCCGACCAGCGCGTGACGCTCCGCTGAGGGGGCGTGATGGGTCGTCGTTCGTCCGCGGGCCCGGTGGGGGCTGGTCGCGCAGTTCCCCGCGCCCCTGACGGGGCGCTGGATTGAAGGGGCGATGCTCTGGCGGGTGTACCCCCGAGCACGGCGCGTGGGTGCGTGCGGGACAATGTTGGCGAGCGTTCGGCTCACACAGGCACACAGCAACGAGGAGCAAGCAATGGCGGGCAGCAGCCACGGTCACACCCCGGCCGCCTGGACCGGTGTCACTATCGCCTTCATCGGTTTCTGCGTCTCGGGCGCCTTCATGGTGCTGGCCGACCCGGTGGGCTTCTGGGCGGGCATGGGGGTCGTGGTCATCGGCGGCATCGTCGGCTGGATCATGAAGGGCATGGGCCTCGGCCAGCCGAAGGATGCCCACGCGTCCTACCAGGCGCTCTCGGAGAAGTACGAGCCTGCGGGCGTCAAGGGCTGAAGTCCCGTACAGCGCAAGCACCGTGTGAGGGGCGGACCGGCGTGGCGCCGGGGCCGCCCCTCACGCGTGCGCGGGGCACAATGCAAGACGTGAACCTCGACAGCCGGAACGCCGCACCGTCCCCCGCCGGGGCCGTGCTCGGGCGGCTGGCCGTGCCCGTGGGGGTGCTGGCGGCCGTCGCCGGGGCCTTCGCCTACGTCGGGACGGTGGACCCGAACGAGCCCGGTCACTACCCGGCCTGTCCGCTGCTTCAGTACACCGGCGTCTACTGTCCCGGCTGCGGCGGCCTGCGCAGCGCGCACGCCGTCGTCCACGGGGACTTCCTGGCGGCGCTCCAGGACAACGCGGTCGCGGTGGTCGGCTACGCGCTCTTCGCCGTCGTATGGACCGTCTGGGTGGTACGCGCGGCGCGTGGCCGACGGCCGCTGCGGATCGAACTCGGGTCGGCGCACCTGTGGGCCGTGGGGGCATTGCTGCTGGTCTTCACGGTTGTCCGGAACTTGCCGTTCGGTGGCTGGCTCCACCCTTGATCAATTGGCGAACGTCCAGGTAGTGGGACCGGCGTCAACCGGATGCGAGGCCTACGCCTTCCTCCGGATACCATCACAAGTGACCATCGGTTTCGCCTGGTGAGGCCGGATCGGTGGAGGAGAGCCCAACAGCTTGAACAGTCAACCGTCTGGAAGGGGGCCGCTCGCGTGAGTGTGCTCGACGAGATCATCGACGGAGTCCGTGCCGACCTCGCGGAGCGGCAGGCGCGCGTCAGCCTCGACGAGCTCAAGGAGCGCGCGGCCAAGGCTCCCGCGGCCAAGGACGGTCTGGCCGCCCTGCGCGGGGACGGCGTCAAGGTCATCTGCGAGGTCAAGCGCTCCAGCCCCTCCAAGGGCGCGCTGGCCGCGATCGCCGACCCGGCCGGACTCGCCGCGGACTACGAGGCGGGCGGCGCGGCCGTCATCTCCGTCCTCACCGAACAGCGCCGCTTCGGCGGCTCGCTCGCCGACCTGGAAGCGGTCCGCGCCCGCGTGGACATCCCGGTCCTCCGCAAGGACTTCATCGTCACCTCGTACCAGCTGTGGGAGGCCCGGGCCTACGGCGCCGACGTCGTGCTGCTGATCGTCGCGGCCCTCGACCAGCCCGCCCTGGAGTCGCTCATCGAGCGCGCCGAGTCCATCGGGCTCACCCCGCTCGTCGAGGTCCACGACGAGGACGAGGTCGACCGCGCGGTCGACGCGGGCGCCAAGGTCATCGGTGTGAACGCCCGCAACCTCAAGACCCTCGAGGTCGACCGCGGCACCTTCGAGCGAGTGGCGCCGGAGATCCCCGAAGGCATCATCAAGATCGCCGAATCCGGTGTCCGCGGCCCCCACGACCTCATCGCCTACGCCAACGCCGGCGCCGACGCGGTCCTGGTCGGCGAGTCCCTCGTCACCGGCCGCGACCCGAAGTCCGCGGTGGCCGACCTGGTGGCAGCGGGCGAACACCCCGCACTGCGGCACGGCCGGGGCTGATCACCCGATAGGGTTGGCTGCGATGACGCTCACGACGACACTCACGGACAGGTACGCCCGCCTCGCGCGCGGCTGCCGCCCCCGTGGCTGCCGCGCGCCCGCGCGAAGGGTGCACGGACGCAGGGTGCGTTACGTCATCGGAGACGAGCCCGGGCAGGTAAACGGCCGCCGATGGCAGCGCGCCCCATAGGGGCGCGGGGAACTGCGCGAGCAACCACAACGGGCCCGCAGCCAAGAGAAACACCCCGCCCCCACGGCGATTAGTGTCTTTCACCAAACTCACCGTGAGGTTTCCGCATGCCCAGCGACTTCTTCATCCCCGACCCGGAGGGTCAGATCCCCAGCCCCGAAGGCTACTTCGGGGCGTTCGGCGGCAAGTTCATCCCGGAGGCCCTCGTCGCCGCCGTGGACGAGGTGGCCGTCGAGTACGACAAGGCCAAGCACGACCCCGAGTTCGCCCGCGAGCTCGACGACCTGCTGGTCAACTACACGGGCCGCCCGTCGGCGCTCACCGAGGTTCCCCGTTTCGCCGCGGAAGCGGGCGGCGCCCGTGTCTTCCTCAAGCGCGAGGACCTGAACCACACCGGCTCGCACAAGATCAACAACGTGCTCGGCCAGGCCCTGCTCACCAAGCGCATGGGCAAGACCCGTGTCATCGCCGAGACCGGCGCCGGCCAGCACGGCGTGGCGACGGCGACGGCCTGCGCGCTGTTCGGCCTCGAATGCACCATCTACATGGGTGAGATCGACACCCGGCGCCAAGCCCTGAACGTGGCCCGGATGCGCATGCTCGGCGCCGAGGTCATCGCCGTCAAGTCGGGGTCGCGCACCCTCAAGGACGCGATCAACGAGGCGTTCCGCGACTGGGTCGCCAACGTCGACCGCACCCACTACCTGTTCGGCACCGTCGCCGGTCCCCACCCCTTCCCCGCCATGGTGCGCGACTTCCACCGCGTCATCGGCGTCGAGACCCGGCGCCAGCTCCTGGAGCGCGCCGGACGGCTGCCCGACGCGGCCGTCGCCTGTGTCGGCGGCGGCTCCAACGCCATCGGCCTCTTCCACGCCTTCATCCCGGACCCGGACGTACGCCTCATCGGCTGCGAGCCCGCCGGGCACGGCGTCGAGACGGGCGAGCACGCGGCCACGCTGACCGCGGGCGAGCCCGGCATCCTGCACGGTTCCCGGAGCTACGTCCTCCAGGACGAGGAGGGCCAGATCACGGAGCCGTACTCGATCTCGGCCGGTCTGGACTACCCGGGCATCGGGCCCGAGCACTCCTTCCTCAAGGACAGCGGCCGCGCCGAGTACCGGGCGGTCACCGACGACGCCGCCATGCAGGCCCTGCGCCTGCTGTCGCAGACCGAGGGCATCATCCCGGCGATCGAGAGCGCGCACGCGCTCGCCGGTGCGCTCGAAGTCGGCCGGGAGCTGGGCAAGGACGGGCTGATCGTGGTCAACCTCTCCGGCCGCGGCGACAAGGACATGGACACCGCCGCCCGCTACTTCGGGTTGTACGACACCGACGCCGAAGTCGCCGCCGACGCCGGCAGCGAGACCGCCGAGATCGAGGGGGACGCCAAGTGAGCGGCAACATCCAGCTGTTGACGGACACCCTCGCCGGCGCGAAGGCCGAGGGCCGGTCCGCCCTGATCGCCTACCTCCCGGCCGGATTCCCGACCGTCGACGGCGGCATCGAGGCGATCAAGGCCGTCTTCGACGGCGGCGCCGACGTCGTCGAGGTCGGCCTGCCGCACAGCGACCCGGTCCTCGACGGACCCGTCATCCAGACCGCCGACGACATCGCCCTGCGCGGCGGCGTCAAGATCGCCGACGTCATGCGCACGGTCAAGGAGGCGTACGAGGCGACCGGCAAGCCGGTGCTCGTGATGACGTACTGGAACCCGATCGACCGCTACGGCGTCGAGCTCTTCACCGCCGAGCTGGCCGAGGCGGGCGGAGCGGGCTGCATCCTGCCCGATCTCCCCGTCCAGGAGTCGGCGCTGTGGAGGGAGCACGCGGAGAAGCACGGACTCGCCACGGTCTTCGTGGTCGCGCCCAGCAGCAAGGACGAGCGGCTCGCGCGGATCACCGGGGTGGGCAGCGGCTTCGTCTACGCCGCCTCGCTCATGGGCGTCACCGGCACCCGTGCGTCGGTGGGTGCGCAGGCCCAGGACCTGGTCCAGCGCACCCGGGCCACCCGCACCGACCTGCCGGTCTGCGTCGGACTCGGCGTCTCCGACGCGGCCCAGGCCGCCGAGGTCGCCGGCTTCGCGGACGGAGTGATCGTCGGGTCGGCCTTCGTGAAGCGGATGCTGGACGCGGCGGACGAGGCGGCCGGTGTCGAGGCCGTCCGCGCACTCGCCGGCGAGCTGGCGAAGGGTGTGCGCGGCCAGGCATAACGGAATATTCGGTCACTCGAACGGGTGGACCTGGGACCGGGGAGGCGCGGTGCGCCTCCCCGGTTCGTTCTGTGGGTGTGAGCGAGAAGAACCGTGAGGGAAAGCGCACCGCCCGCGAGCGGCTGGCGGTCGAGCGTGAGAAGCAGAAGTCCGCGGACAAGCGGCGACGGACCCTGATCGTGGGCGCGAGCGTCGTCTGCGTCCTGGGTCTCGCGGCGGTGATCGGCGTCGTCGCGGCGAATGCGGGCAAGGACGACAGCGAGAGCGCAGGACCGCTCGTGGCGCCCTCGGGGGCGAACGGCGAGGAGAACCTCGCCATCCCGGTCGGCGAGAACAGCGCCAAGTCCACGCTCACGGTCTGGGAGGACTTCCGCTGCCCGGCCTGCAAGGCCTTCGAGACGGCGTACCGGCCGACGATCCACGAACTGACGGACGCCGGGCAGCTCAGAGTCGAGTACCGCCTCGCGACGATCATCGACGGCAACATGGGCGGCACCGGCTCCCGCAACGCGGCGAACGCCGCGGCCTGCGCCCAGGACGCCGGAAAGTTCACCGCGTACCACGACGTGCTGTACGACAACCAGCCGCAGGAAACCGACGACGCCTTCGGCAAGAACAGCAAGCTCATCGAGCTGGCCGCCAAGGTCGACGGTCTCGACACCCCCGCCTTCCGCACCTGTGTCGAGAAGGGCACGTACAACACCTGGGTCGAGAAGTCCGCGGACGCCTTCCAAAAGGGAGGATTCTCCGGCACACCGACCGTGCTGCTCGACGGCAAGAACATCTCGCAGGACCAGGCGATGACGCCGGCGAAGCTGAAGCAGCTGGTACAGCAGGCGAACCAGGGCTGAGCCGGGGGCGCCCGCCCGTTATGGACCCGTAGCCGGGCTGCCTGCCGTGGGTGCGGCCCGGCAGGGTAGCGTCGACCTTGCCATGGAACTTGCCTACATTCCCAGCCCGTCGCGCGGGGTGATCCACCTCGGCCCCATTCCGCTGCGCGGCTATGCGTTCTGCATCATCATCGGCGTCTTCGTCGCCGTCTGGCTCGGCGGCAGGCGCTGGGTCGCCCGGGGCGGGCGGGCCGGCACGGTGGCCGACATCGCCGTCTGGGCGGTGCCCTTCGGCCTCGTCGGCGGTCGGCTCTACCACGTGATCACGGACTACGAGCTGTACTTCAGCGAGGGCCGCGACTGGGTGGACGCCTTCAAGATCTGGGAGGGCGGCCTCGGTATCTGGGGCGCGATCGCGCTGGGTGCGCTGGGTGCGTGGATCGGCTGCCGCCGCCGCGGTATCCCGCTGCCCGCCTACGCCGACGCCGTCGCGCCCGGCATCGCCCTCGCGCAGGCGATCGGACGCTGGGGCAACTGGTTCAACCAGGAGCTGTACGGCCGGGAGACCGACCTCCCCTGGGCCCTGCACATCACGTCCTCGGCGGACGGCCGGGTGCCCGGGTACTACCACCCGACGTTCCTGTACGAGTCGCTGTGGTGCATCGGCGTCGCGGTCCTCGTCATCTGGGCCGACCGTCGCTTCAAGCTCGGGCACGGACGGGCCTTCGCGCTGTACGTCGCCTCGTACTGTGTCGGCCGGTTCTGGATCGAGTACATGCGGGTCGACGAGGCCCACCACATCCTGGGCCTCCGCCTCAACAACTGGACCGCGCTGCTCGTGTTCCTGCTCGCGGTGGTGTACATCGTGGTGTCGGCGAAGAAGCGGCCGGGACGGGAAGAGATCGTCGAACCGGAGGCCTCCGACGGACCGGCCGACGGTGACGGCGACGCCGATGCCGACAAGGCCGAGGCGAAGGACGCGAACGAAGAGAACGACGAGAAGGAACAGAAGGACGAGGCCGAGTCGTCCGAGTCCGGGTCCGGGTCCGGGTCCGCGAAGAAGACCTGAGGACCGGTCGTACGTTCATGAGGGCGCCCGCTTCGACGCGGGCGCCCTCATTCTGTGTGGGGGCGGATCACCGTCAGTTTCTGCGGGCCAGTGACAGGGTTCGCTGCGCTGCCGCCACCACCGCCGCGTCGATGAAGGTGCCGTCCGGGAGGCCCTGGGCGCCCTGGTCGGCCGTGGCCGCCTTGATGATCGTCTCCGCGTGTTCCAGTTCCTCCTCCGTGGGGAGGTAGGCGCGTTCGATGACGGGGAGTTGGCGGGGATGGATGGCGGCGCGGCCCAGGAAGCCGAGGGTCCGGCCGTGGGCGCAGGACCGGGTCAGGCCGTCCAGGTCCCGGGTGTCCGGGTGGACCGACTGGGGCGGCGGCGGGAGGCCGGCCGCACGGGCGGCGACGATCACGCGGGAGCGGGACCAGTCCAGGCCCGCGTCGTCCCGTACGCCCAGGTCGGCCCGGAGGTCCGCCTCGCCCAGGGCGATGCCGTGGAGTGCCGGGTGGGCGGTCGCGATCGCATGGGCGTGTTCGATGGCGAGGGCTGTTTCCAGAAGGGCGTACAGGGGTGGGCCGGTGCGGAGTTCCGCGATGCGGACGACCTGTTCGGGGCTTGCCACCTTGGGGAGGCGCAGGCCCGATACGCCCGGGAGGGGGGCCAGCGTCCTGAGGTCGGCCGTCACGAACGGGCCGTCCAGGGCGTTGACGCGGACGTGGACCGGGAGCGGCTGGGGGTCGCGGAGGAGTTCGGCCGTCGCCGCGCGGGCGTACTCCTTGCGGTCCGGGGCGACCGCGTCCTCCAGGTCGATCACCACCACGTCGGCGCCCGCGGCGAGGGCCTTGGTGACGATGTGCGGGCGGTCGCCGGGGACGTAGAGCCAGGTCAGAGGGAAGGTCACCGTACGGCTCCTTCTTCGCGCAGTGCTTCCAACTCGGCGGTCGTCAGGCCGAGTTCGGTGAGGACCGGGTCCGTGTCCGCGCCGTGCGGGCGGCCCGTCCAGCGGATCGCGCCGGGGGTTTCGGAGAGACGGAAGAGGACGTTCTGCATGCGCAGGGGACCCAGTTCCGGGTCGTCGACGGTGGTGATCGTGTCGAGGGCCTGGTACTGCGGGTCGGTCATCACATCCCGTACGTCCTGGATCGGGGCCACCGCCGCCTCGGCCTTCTCGAAGGCCGCGAGGACCTCGGTGCGGGGGCGTTCGGCGATCCAGGTGCCGACCGCCTCGTCGAGGACGTCGGCGTGGCGGGCCCGGTCGGCGCCCGTCGCGAACCACGGTTCGCCGATCAGGTCCGGGCGGCCGACGAGACGCATGACGCGTTCCGCGACCGACTGGGCCGAGGTCGAGACGGCGACCCAACTGCCGTCCGCGGTGCGGTAGGTGTTGCGCGGGGCGTTGTTGGCGGACCGGTTGCCGGTGCGTTCCTGGACGTATCCGAGCTGGTCGTACCAGGTCGGCTGTGGGCCGAGCACCGTCAGGATCGGTTCGATGAGGGCCATGTCGACGACCTGGCCCGTGCCGGTGCGGTCGCGGGCGGCGAGGGCTGTCAGCACCGCGTACGAGGTGGCCAGGCCGGCGATCGAGTCGGCGAGGCCGAAGGGCGGCAGGGTCGGGGGTGCGTCCGGTTCGCCGGTGATCGCGGCGAAGCCGCTCATCGCCTCGGCGAGGGTGCCGAAGCCGGGGCGGTGGGCGTAGGGGCCGAACTGGCCGAAGCCGGTGATCCGGGTGAGGACCAGACGGGGGTTGGCGGCCGACAGCTCCGGCCAGCCGAGGTCCCACTTCTCCAGCGTGCCGGGGCGGAAGTTCTCGATGACGACGTCGGCGGTGGCGGCGAGGCGCAGGAGGGTCGCGCGGCCGCCGGGTTTGGAGAGGTCCAGGGTGATCGTGCGCTTGTTGCGGCCGAGCAGCTTCCACCACAGGCCGACTCCGTCCTTGGCCGGGCCGTGGCCTCGGGCGGGGTCCGGTTTCCTCGGGTGCTCGACCTTGATGACCTCGGCGCCGAAGTCGCCCAGGAAGGTGGCGGCGAGGGGACCGGCGAAGAGGGTGGCCAGGTCGAGGACGCGGAGGCCGGTGAGAGGGGACGCGGTCATGACGCGAACTGCGCTTCGATCTCCTGGCGGGTCGGCATCGACGCCGACGCCCCCGCCCGCTGTACGGACAGCGCGGCCGCCGCGGCGGCCCACGCCAGTGCCTCCGGCACGGGGCGGGTCTCGGCGAGCGCCACCGCGAGGGCCCCGACGAAGGTGTCGCCCGCGCCGGTCGAGTCCACGGCGGTGACCTGCGGCGCCGGTACGGTGATCGGCTCCTGACCGCGGGCCGCGTACAGGCTGCCGGCCGAGCCCAGCGTGATGACCACTTCCGGCACCTGGTCGAGCAGGACGTACGCGGCCGCGTGGGGGTCGGGGACACCGGTCAGGGTGGCCGCCTCGTGCTCGTTCGGCACCAACAGGTCGGTGGCGGCGAGGAGTTCGGGGGGCAGCGGCTGGGCCGGGGCGGGGGTGAGGATCGTACGGACGCCGTGGGCCCGTGCCGCCTCGGCGCCGGCGATCACCGCGGCGAGCGGGATCTCCAGTTGGAGGAGGAGTGCGTCGGCGGAGGCGATCAGGCCCTCGTCGCCCGGGGAGAGGTGGTCGACGGTGCCGTTGGCGCCGGGGATCACGACGATCGCGTTGCCGCCCTCGTCGTCGACCACGATGTGGGCGGTGCCGGACGGGCCCTCCGTGGTGCGCAGATGGTCGGTGTCCACGCCGATGGGGGTCCCCCCGCTCGAGCGAATTCGAGAGTGGGGGAGTTCGAGGGTGGAACGGAGGCGGCTGCCGAAGCCGTCGTTGCCGACCGCGCCCATCATCGAGACGGTGGCGCCCGCGCGTGCGGCGGCGATCGCCTGGTTGGCGCCCTTGCCACCGGGGATCGTACGGAACTCCCGTCCCGTCACCGTCTCTCCGCGGGCCGGTGCCTTCTCGACGTAGGCGACGAGGTCCATGTTCGTGCTGCCGAGCACGGCGATATGGGTCATGGGCGAGACGCCTCCAGGTGGGTGAGGTGGGCGAGGGTGTCGAAACCGGCGCCGTCGAAGTCGCCGACGGAGGTGGAGAGACGGTTCTTGAGGGGGGCCGTCCAGCGGTCGGGGAGTTCGGCGGGGGAGCCGGCCAGGAGAGCGGCGATGCTGCCCGTTGTCGCGCCATTGGAGTCGGTGTCCCAGCCGCCGGAGACGGCACGGCAGACGGAGGCGGTGAAGTCGCCGTTCGCGTGGGTGAGGGCGGCGGTGATGAGGGCGGTGTTGGGGATGGCGTGGACCCAGTGGTGGTCGGCGTAGGTGGTGTGGAGTTCGTCCACGACGGCTTCGAAGTGCCGGTGTTTCTGCGCGAGTTGGATGCCGGTGCGAACGGCTGCCGCCAGGCGGGACCGCGGGGGGACGACGGTCAGGCCCGTGCGCAGGCAGGTATGGATGTCGTGTGTGCCGGTGGCGGCCGTGGCGATGACGGCCGCCGTGAACATCGCCGCGTAGACGCCGTTCGCCGTGTGGGTGAGCGTGGCGTCTCGGTGGGCCTGTTCCGCCGCCGCTGCCGGGTTGCCGGGGTTCGTCCAGCCGTGGACGTCCGCGCGGATCAGGGCGCCGATCCATTCGCGGAAGGGGTTGCGGTGGCGGGCCGTGCGTGGGGGGTTGATGCCGCTGAGGAGGTTGCGGTACGCGACGCGTTCGGCCGTGAAGGTGCGGCCCGCGGGGAGTTCGTCCAGCCAGAGGGTGGCTACGTCTTCGGTGGTGAAGGTCCTGCCGTGGCGTTGCAGCAGGAGGACGTTGAGGAGGGGGTAGTTGAGGTCGTCGTCCTCGGGCATGCCGTCGATGTTCTCGGCGAGGGAGGTTGCTGCCGAACGGCGGTTCCAGGGGTAGCGGTGGGCGAGGTCCGCTGGGAGGCCCCGGGCCGTGAACCAGGTGTTCAGGGGCCAGTTGCCCGTGGCCTTGGCGAGTTGGCGGATGCCTTCGAGGGGGAGCTTCTCCACCGGTTTGCCCAGCAGGCACCCGGCTGCGCGGCCGAGCCACGCGGCTTCCAGGCGGAGTGGGTCAGGCACCGAGACCTGTGCGGGCTGCGGCCTCGGCCAATCGGCGCAGCCGGCCTTGATCCTCTCCAGGTCCGTGGGTTCGTCGTCCCGCAACCTGCTGGGCAGGTCGGCCAGTTCGTCCAGCAGGTCCTCGGCCAGTTGCCTCAGGTACCGCGATGCCGGATCCGGTGACGCCCCCGCCCGTGGCGGAGCCTCCTGCGCACCCGCCGCTCGCCATCGCGCCGCGATCGCCGAGGGCTCGCGTCCGTCCAGTGCCGCCTGTCGCAGTTCGTGGCCGAGGAGGTCCTCCGGCTGGACCCAGGTCAGTCGAAGCATTCCGGGACCCCCAGCTCGGTGCGTGCCCGCTCGTGGGCCCGGTGTCGTCGTACGTCCCGTTCGAAGATCTCCCGGGTCACCCGGGCCAGTGTCGTCGCCGGTTCCCAGAGGTCGAGGCGGCTGGCCTCCGAGACCGTCTTCGACCAGTCCTCCGGGACGGGGGAACCCAGGGCGCCGGCCAGGGCACCCGACATCGTGGCGATGGAGTCGCAGTCGCGGCCGTAGTTCACGGAGCCCAGGACCGTATGCCGGTAGTCCCCGCCGGACACCACCAACATGCCCAGTGCAACGGGGAGTTCCTCGATCGAGTGCAGGCGGGACGGGCGGCGGGCCGCCAGGGAAGGGGAGCGGTAGTCCGGACCCACCGTGTCGTACGGGGCGACCGCCTCCCTCAACGGAGTCAGCGCCGACTCGAAGTCCGAGTAGCCGGACGCCACTTCGCAGACCCGCTCGATCGCCGCCCTGGTGCCGTCCTTCGCCAGGGACAGACAGGTCGTCACGACCGAGTCCGGCGTTGCGCCCGGTGTGCAGGCCGCGGCGACCGCCGCCGCGAAGACGCCCGCCGCCTCGCGGCCGTACGACGACTGGTGGGCGCCCGCGATGTCCAGGGCCTCGGTGTACGCGCCCCTCGGGTCGGCCGCGTTGACCAGGCCGACCGGGGCCATGTACATCGCCGCACCGCAGTTGACGATGTTGCCGACGCCTGCCTCCCTTGGGTCGACATGGCCGTAGTGCAATCGCGTCACCAGCCACTTCTCCGCCAGGAAGACCCGGTGCAGCGGCAGCGCCTCAGTCTCCAGCTCCGGGATCCAGCGCGGGTTCGTCATCAGGTCCGGCACCAGGTGCTCGGCGATCGCGTAGGCGTCCAGGTGATCGCGGACCTGCGCGTACACCCGGACCAGCGCGTGGGTCAGCAAGGTGTCGTCGGTGATGCGGCCGTCGCCCTTGTGGTACGGCGCGATGGGGCGGGCCGTGCGCCAGGCGTCGCCGTGCCAGGGGCCGACGATGCCGTGGACGCGTCCGCCGTGGCGTTCGAGGATCTGCGCGGGGGAGTAGCCCTCGACGGGGCCGCCGAGGGCGTCGCCGACCGCCGCTCCGACGAGGGCGCCGGTGATTCGTTCGTTCAGAGCGACCGCTGCGCTTTCTTCTCCTTTGGGCGTCATGCCCCGAATCATCCTCCCGGTGGGGCCGGTTGTGCGGCTTCCAGGAGTTCGGCGAGTTCCACCAGGTCGGTGCCGGTCAGCCGGGGGAGGACACAGCCGGAGAGGGTGCGGCAGGTGTCCCGCCAGGTCGCCGGGATGGACTCGCCGCCGCAGAGTGCGCCGGTCAGGGCGCCCGCGAGCGCCGGGGCCGAGTCGGCGACCCGGGACAGACAGGCCGCCGCGGGCACCGCCTCGGCGATCCTGCCGTGCGCCGCGGTCGCCAGGGCCAGGGCGACGGGGACCGTTTCGGCGGCGGCGATGCCGTAGCTGTAGACGTGGTCGACGATCTGGTGCTCAAGGAGCGGGATCAGGGCGAAGGCGCTCTCGGCGTCGGCCGCCAGCTTCAGCGCATGGCGGGCGTTGCGGCCGACCTCGGTGGACTCGGGGAGTTCGGCGAGGGCCGCCCGGACGCAACGCTCGACATCCGCTCCGACCAGCGCCAGCGACACACCGGCCGCCATCGCCCGGGCGCCGTGCACCCCGTCGCCGTCCTGGGTGTAGCGGGCGTCGAACTCGGCGAGCGAGGCGGCGAGTTCGGGGTCGCCGGGGTGGGCGACGGCGAGTACGCAGGACCGTACGCAGGCCGCGTCGTCGAAGTAGTGCGGGTTGTCGTGGCCGGTGGCGGGCGGGCGCAGTCCGGTGGCCAGGTTGCCGAGACCCGCCCGGACCGAGATACGGGCGCGCAGCGGGAGTACCGCGGACTCGATCTCGGGTGCGCGCTCGGCCGCCGCCGCTACTTCGCTCGCGACCGCGTTCCAGGTCAGATCGATGGCGGCCCGCGTACGGCGCTCCCGGCTCAGGTCGCCCAGCGCGCTGTCGTCCCCGGCCCGCAGCACGGCCTCCGCCGCGAACGCCGCCCACTCCGCGTCATCCGACGGGCCGAGACGGAGCGGCTCCGGGGGCTGGTTCAGCGCGATCGGCACGGGCAGCGTGGTCGTCGCGTTCTGCTCCGCGAACGTGTCCAGTTCGCGTGTCAGGCGCCGAGTCCACTCCGGCATCCGGGCCGCCCGATGCCGGGCGGCGGGCCACCCGGCGGCATCTCCCGCGGCCAGCCCGAGCAGCAGCCCTTCCACCCGCCGGGTCACGGCCGCACCTCGTCCTCGTCGGCGGCGAGGACATAGAGGGCCACCGGGTCCGGTGCCGGCGGCCCGTCGTCTCGTACGGGATCGTCCTGCCGTACGGCACTCTCTGTGTCCTCTTCTCCCGTCAGCAGGTCCGCCACGTCCAGCACGTGGTGGCCGGCCATGGACGGCAGACAGCTGCCGCGGGCCGGGCCGATGGCTGCCGCCCAGTCGGCCGGGATGGCGGACGCGCCCTGGGTCGCACCCGCCAGCGCGCCGGCGACCGCGGCCGTGGTGTCGGCGTCGCGGCCCATGTTCACGGCGGTCAGTACGGCCTGGACGAAGTCGCCGTCGGCGGCGGCGTACGCGCCGAAGGCGAGGGCTACGGCCTCGGGGGCGAGGTCGGTCCAGGGGTAGCCGCCGATGACGACCGAGGAGCGGACGGCGCGTTCGCCGCGGTGGGCGACGGCGACGGCGCGGCGCAGGGAGCGGGCCGTCCAGGAGTCGTCCGGGACGACGGCGAGGGCGGATGCCACCACCGCGATCGTCGGGGCGCCCGCCATCGCCGCCGCGACCCCGGCCGCCACCGCCTGACCGCCGTAGATGCCCTCGCCGTCATGGCTGACCGAGCCGTCGATCGCCACCAGACGGGCCGCTTCGGCGGGGCGTCCGGCCGCGAAGACGCCGAAGGGGGCCGCGCGCATCGCGAGACCGTCGCTCCAGGCGTGGCGGTGCTGGGCGGAGATGGGGGCGGCGAGCCCGCGGCGGAGGTTCTCCAGCGTGCCGCGTTCGCTGAAGCCGGCGCCGCGGAAGGGGCCCTCGTCGCGGTCGGCGATCCACTTGTGCCAGGCCGTCTCCACATGGGCGGGGGTGAGGGCGCTGCCGTGGCGGGCCAGCAGCAGGCCGGAGAAGATCGCGTACTCGGTGTCGTCCGTGCCCGCCGGCTGCTCGGCGACATAGCCGGTGATGCGGCCCCAGCGGGCGCGGATCTGGGAGGGCTTCATGTTCTCGGCCGGGGCCCCGAGGGCGTCTCCGACGGCGAGGCCGAGCAGCGCGCCGCGCGCCCGGTCGCGGAGTTCGGCGGCGCGCCCGGGTACCGGGACCGGGGGAACGCAGGCGATCGATGCCATAGGGGGCCTCTCCTCCGGGGGCTCCTCCCAGGGCGCGGAACCCTTTGCGGATGTGTCCCACCGGAGGGGTTCTCCAGAGCCGTAGGGGCCCCAGCGTCACCCGGTCGACATATGTGCAGGCTTTTGATCGAATGAGCGCTCGAAGGTAAAACCGCAGGTTAGCCGAGCCTTTCCTTGCTGGCGAGGGTGGAATGAGGGGCGTATGTTTGGCGTTGTCAAATAATGGATTCCATCCAAACTTAGTCTCACCTTAGCTCTGGGGGCGCCGGCATGGCCATCATCGAAACCGAAGCGACGCTCCATGAGGCGCACCGCGACAACCACACCCACCGGGAGGTGAACGGCGGCTGGCTGCGCCCCGCCGTCTTCGGTGCGATGGACGGTCTGGTCTCCAACCTCGCCCTGATGACCGGTGTCGCGGGCGGCGCGGCCGGTCAGCGGACCATCGTCGTCGCCGGGCTCGCGGGCCTTGCCGCCGGCGCCTTCTCCATGGCCGCCGGTGAGTACACCTCCGTCGCCTCGCAGCGCGAGCTTGTCGAGGCGGAACTGGACGTGGAGCGGCGGGAGCTGCGTAAGCACCCCCAGGACGAGGAGGCCGAACTCGCGGCGCTCTATGAGGCCCGCGGGGTCGAGCCCCGGCTGGCGCGGGAAGTGGCCGGGCAGCTCTCGCGCGACCCCGAGCAGGCCCTGGAGATACACGCCCGCGAGGAGCTCGGCATCGACCCCGGTGATCTGCCGTCGCCGCTGGTCGCCGCCGTCTCGTCGTTCGGTGCCTTCGCGCTGGGCGCCCTGCTTCCCGTGCTGCCGTATCTGCTCGGCGCCGGCGTGCTGTGGCCCTCCGTGCTGCTCGCGCTGGTCGGGCTGTTCGCCTGCGGTGCCGTGGTGGCCAAGGTGACGGCACGGACCTGGTGGTTCAGCGGGTTCCGGCAGCTCGCGCTCGGCGGTGCGGCGGCCGGTGTGACGTACGCCCTGGGCAGCCTCCTCGGAACGGCCGTAGGATAAATCGACTCGCTCTTATGCGTTGGGCCGCATAAGTAGCCGTTACTCGCTGGTTTCGATTGCTTAACCACGGGGCATGAGCCGTAAGCGCTGTGGGCAATGAGGCCTGCCGCGCACCCCCGGGGTCAGCGACGACGCCGCCCCGCCCCTCGGGCTGACGGACATCGATCTGTCCGCATCGGTCCCCATTGCTTCCGCCGCCGTGCGCGGTACCCCCGCCGCGACCGCGGCGTCCGCATGTTGGAACGCGGTATCCGGTTCCCGAGATCCGCCCCATCATGTAACCTGCACGAAATTTTGCACTCACGCAGAGGGCCAGCGTCGTCCCTCGGCAACTGCATATGCCAAGTTGACGACGACGGGAGAGCCGATGCGTACGCCGCGCCAGCCGTCCCAGCACTCCACGAATGGCCAGAACTGGTCGTTCATGGATGCTCGCCCTGCTGCGCAGGGTATGTACGACCCCCGCAATGAGCACGACGCCTGTGGCGTCGGCTTCGTGGCCACCCTCACCGGTGAGGCGAGCCATGCGCTGGTCGAACAGGCGCTCACGGTTCTGCGCAACCTGGAGCACCGCGGAGCCACCGGCTCCGAGCCGGATTCGGGTGACGGCGCCGGCATTCTCTCCCAGGTTCCCGACGCCTTCTTCCGTGAGGTGGCCGGTTTTGAACTGCCGCCGGCCGGTGGATACGCCGTCGGTATCGCCTTCCTGCCCAATGCGGGCGCGGACGAGGTCGTCTCACGGATCGAGACGATCGCGGACGACGAAGGGCTGACGGTCCTCGGCTGGCGCGAGGTGCCGGTCGCACCCGAACTCCTCGGCGCCACCGCCCGTTCGACAATGCCGGCCTTCCGCCAGATCTTCGTCACTGGGGGCACCTCCCAGACGGAGTCTGGGGGAGGCTCCGCTGTGCCTTCTACGGGTATCGACCTCGACCGCAAGGCCTTCGTGCTGCGCAAGCGCGCCGAGCGCGAGGCCGGCGTCTACTTCCCGTCGCTGTCCGCGCGGACCATCGTCTACAAGGGCATGCTGACCACCGGCCAGCTGGAGCCCTTCTTCCCGGACCTGTCCGACCGCCGCTTCGCCTCCGCGATCGCGCTCGTGCACTCCCGGTTCTCCACGAACACCTTCCCGTCGTGGCCGCTCGCCCACCCGTACCGCTTCGTCGCGCACAACGGCGAGATCAACACGGTCAAGGGCAACCGCAACTGGATGCGGGCGCGTGAGTCGCAGCTGGTCTCCGACCTGTTCGGCTCCTCCGACAAGGACCTGGAGCGCATCTTCCCGGTCTGTACGCCGGACGCCTCCGACTCGGCCTCCTTCGACGAGGTCCTCGAACTCCTGCACCTGGGCGGCCGTTCACTGCCGCACTCCGTGCTGATGATGATCCCGGAGGCGTGGGAGAACCACGACTCCATGGACCCGGCCCGGCGCGCCTTCTACCAGTTCCACGCCACGATGATGGAGCCCTGGGACGGCCCGGCCTGCGTCACCTTCACCGACGGCACCCAGGTCGGCGCCGTGCTCGACCGCAACGGCCTGCGCCCCGGCCGCTACTGGGTCACCGACGACGGCCTCGTCGTCCTCGGCTCCGAGGTCGGCGTCCTCGACATCGACCCCGCCAAGGTCGTCCGCAAGGGCCGCCTCCAGCCCGGCCGTATGTTCCTCGTCGACACCGCCGAGCACCGCATCATCGAGGACGACGAGATCAAGGCCGAGCTCGCCTCCGAGATGCCCTACGGGGACTGGCTGGAGGCCGGCGAGATCGAGCTGTCCGACCTGCCCGAGCGCGAGCACATCGTGCACACGCACGCCTCGGTCACCCGCCGCCAGCAGACCTTCGGCTACACCGAGGAAGAGCTGCGCGTCATCCTGGCGCCGATGGCCAAGGCGGCTGCCGAGCCGATCGGCTCGATGGGCACGGACTCGCCGATCGCCGCGCTCTCCTCGCGCCCGCGGCTGCTGTTCGACTACTTCACCCAGCTGTTCGCGCAGGTCACCAACCCGCCGCTGGACGCGATCCGCGAGGAGCTGGTCACCTCGCTGCGCTCCTCGCTGGGCCCGGCGAGCAACCTCCTGGAGCCGACCGCCGCCTCGTGCCGCTCGGTCACCCTGCCGTTCCCGGTGATCGACAACGACGAGCTGGCCAAGCTCATCCACATCAACGCCGACGGCGACATGCCCGGCATGAAGGCCGCGACCCTGTCCGGCCTGTACCGGGTCTCCGGCGGCGGCGACTCCCTCGCCGCGCGCATCGAGGAGATCTGCGCCGAGGCCGACGCCGCGATAGAGAACGGCGCCCGGCTGATCGTCCTGTCGGACCGCCACTCGGACGCCGAGCACGCGCCGATCCCGTCGCTGCTGCTCACCTCGGCCGTGCACCACCACCTCATCCGCACCAAGCAGCGCACCCAGGTGGGCCTGCTGGTCGAGGCCGGCGACGTCCGCGAGGTCCACCACGTCGCGCTGCTCATCGGCTTCGGCGCCGCCGCCGTGAACCCGTACCTGGCGATGGAGTCCGTCGAGGACCTGGTCCGCGCGGGCACGTTCCTCCCCGGTGTCGAGGCCGAGCAGGCCATCCGCAACCTGATCTACGCGCTCGGCAAGGGCGTCCTGAAGGTCATGTCCAAGATGGGCATCTCGACCGTCGCCTCCTACCGCGGCGCTCAGGTCTTCGAGGCCGTCGGTCTCGACCAGGCCTTCGTCGAGAAGTACTTCAACGGCACCGCCACCAAGATCGGCGGCGTCGGCATCGACGTCGTCGCCGAGGAGGTCGCCGCCCGGCACGCCAAGGCGTACCCCGTCTCCGGCATCGCTCCCGCGCACCGGGCGCTGGACATCGGCGGCGAGTACCAGTGGCGCCGCGAGGGCGAGCCGCACCTGTTCGACCCGGAGACGGTCTTCCGCCTCCAGCACTCGACCCGCACCGCGCGCTACGACATCTTCAAGAAGTACACGGACCGCGTGAACGAGCAGTCCGAGCGGCTGATGACGTTGCGTGGGCTCTTCGGCTTCAGGTCGGACCGCCCGGCCATCTCCGTGGACGAGGTCGAGCCGGTCTCCGAGATCGTCAAGCGCTTCTCGACGGGCGCCATGTCGTACGGCTCCATCTCCAAGGAGGCGCACGAGACCCTCGCCATCGCCATGAACCAGCTGGGCGGCAAGTCCAACACCGGTGAGGGCGGCGAGGACGCGGACCGGCTGTACGACCCGGCACGCCGTTCGTCGATCAAGCAGGTCGCCTCCGGCCGCTTCGGTGTCACCAGCGAGTACCTGGTCAACGCCGACGACATCCAGATCAAGATGGCCCAGGGCGCCAAGCCCGGCGAGGGCGGCCAGCTGCCCGGCCACAAGGTGTACCCGTGGGTGGCGAAGACCCGGCACTCGACGCCGGGCGTGGGGCTCATCTCCCCGCCGCCGCACCACGACATCTACTCCATCGAGGACCTGGCCCAGCTGATCCACGACCTGAAGAACGCGAACCCGCAGGCGCGGATCCACGTGAAGCTGGTCTCCGAGGTCGGCGTGGGCACGGTCGCCGCGGGCGTCTCCAAGGCCCACGCGGACGTCGTCCTCATCTCCGGCCACGACGGCGGTACGGGTGCCTCCCCGCTCACGTCGCTCAAGCACGCCGGTGGGCCTTGGGAGTTGGGCCTCGCCGAGACCCAGCAGACCCTGCTGCTCAACGGCCTGCGCGACCGCATCGTCGTACAGACCGACGGCCAGCTGAAGACCGGCCGTGACGTGGTCATCGCCGCGCTGCTCGGCGCCGAGGAGTTCGGTTTCGCGACCGCGCCGCTCGTCGTCTCCGGCTGCGTCATGATGCGCGTCTGCCACCTGGACACCTGCCCGGTCGGTATCGCCACCCAGAACCCGACCCTGCGGGAGCGGTTCGCGGGCAAGGCCGAGTACGTCGTGAACTACTTCCGGTTCATCGCCGAAGAGGTCCGCGAGATCCTCGCCGAGCTGGGCTTCCGCTCCATCGAGGAGGCCGTCGGCCACGCCGAGACGCTCGACGTCACCCGTGCCGTCGACCACTGGAAGGCACAGGGCCTGAACCTGGAGCCGCTGTTCCATGTGCCCGAGCTGCCCGAGGGCGCGGCGCGCCACCAGCTGATAGCGCAGGACCACGGCCTGGAGAAGGCGCTCGACAACGAGCTGATCAAGCTCGCCGCCGACGCCCTGGCCGCCGACTCGGCTACCGACGCCCAGCCGGTGCGCGCCCAGGTCGCGATCCGCAACATCAACCGCACGGTCGGCACCATGCTCGGCCACGAGGTGACGAAGAAGTTCGGTGGCGCGGGCCTGCCCGAGGACACCGTCGACATCACCTTCACCGGCAGCGCGGGCCAGTCCTTCGGCGCCTTCCTGCCGCGCGGTGTCACGCTGCGCCTGGAGGGCGACGCCAACGACTACGTCGGCAAGGGTCTCTCCGGCGGCCGTGTCATCGTCCGTCCGGACCGGGGCGCCGACCATCTCGCGGAGTTCTCGACGATCGCGGGCAACACGATCGCGTACGGCGCGACCGGCGGCGAGCTGTTCCTGCGCGGCCGCACCGGCGAGCGCTTCTGTGTCCGCAACTCCGGTGCGCTCGTGGTCTCGGAGGGCGTGGGCGACCACGGCTGCGAGTACATGACCGGCGGTCACGCGGTGGTGCTCGGCGAGACGGGCCGTAACTTCGCGGCCGGCATGTCCGGTGGTGTCGCGTACGTCATCGACCTGGACCGCGACAACGTCAACGTGGGCAACGTGGACGCGGTCGAGGCCCTCGACGACACCGACAAGCAGTGGTTGCACGACGTGGTGCGCCGCCACCAGGAGGAGACCGGCTCGACGGTCGCCGAGAAGCTCCTGGCGGAGTGGGACACGGCCGTGGACCGCTTCAGCAAGATCATCCCCAGCACGTACAAGGCAGTGCTCGCCGCCAAGGACGCCGCCGAGCGAGCCGGTCTCTCCGAGACCGAGATCACCGAGAAGATGATGGAGGCGGCGACCAATGGCTGATCCCAAGGGCTTTCTCAACCACGGCCGCGAGGTCGCCAGGTCCCGCCCCGTCGACGTACGCCTGAAGGACTGGAACGAGGTCTACGTCCCCGGCTCCCTGCTGCCGATCATCAGCAAGCAGGCCAGCCGCTGCATGGACTGCGGTATCCCCTTCTGTCACAACGGCTGTCCGCTGGGGAACCTGATCCCCGAGTGGAACGACTACGCCTACCGCGAGGACTGGGCCGCCGCGTCCGAGCGCCTGCACGCCACGAACAACTTCCCGGAGTTCACGGGCCGGTTGTGCCCGGCCCCGTGCGAGTCGGCCTGTGTGCTCGGCATCAACCAGCCCGCCGTCACCATCAAGAACGTCGAGGTCTCCATCATCGACAAGGCCTGGGAGACGGGCGATGTCGCCCCGCAGGCCCCGGAGCGGCTCTCCGGCAAGACGGTCGCGGTCATCGGCTCGGGCCCCGCGGGCCTGGCCGCCGCCCAGCAGCTGACCCGGGCGGGCCACACCGTCGCCGTCTACGAGCGCGCGGACCGCATCGGCGGCCTCCTCCGTTACGGCATCCCCGAGTTCAAGATGGAGAAGCGGCACATCAACCGCCGTATCGAGCAGATGCGCGCGGAGGGCACCCGCTTCCGCACCGGCATCGAGATCGGGCGCGACCTGAAGGCGACGGACCTGCGCAAGCGGTACGACGCCGTGGTCATCGCCGCCGGTGCCACCACCGCACGTGACCTCCCGGTCCCCGGCCGCGAGCTCAAGGGCGTCTACCAGGCCATGGAGTACCTGCCGCTGGCCAACAAGGTCCAGGAGGGCGACTTCGTGGCGCCCCCGATCTCGGCCGAGGGCAAGCACGTCGTGGTCATCGGCGGTGGCGACACCGGCGCCGACTGCGTGGGCACCGCCCACCGTCAGGGCGCGGCCTCGGTGACGCAGCTGGAGATCATGCCCCGCCCGGGCGACGAGCGGAACGCGGTCGCGCAGCCCTGGCCGACCTTCCCGATGCTCTACAAGGTCACGTCGGCGCACGAGGAGGGCGGCGAGCGGGTCTACTCCGTCTCCACCACCCACTTCGAGGGCGACGAGGACGGCAACGTCCAGTGGCTGCACCTCACCGAGGTCGAGTTCATCGACGGCAAGCTGACCCAGAAGCCGGGCACGGAGCGCAAGATCCCCGCCCAACTGGTGACGCTGGCGATGGGCTTCACCGGCACCGACCGTGAGAACGGCCTGGTCGACCAGTTCGGCCTGGCCCTCGACGAGCGCGGCAACGTCGCCCGCGACGCCGACTTCCAGACCAATGTGCCGGGCGTGTACGTCGCCGGCGACGCGGGTCGCGGTCAGTCGTTGATCGTGTGGGCGATCGCGGAGGGCCGTTCGGCCGCCCGCGGAGTCGACCGCTTCCTGACCGGCGCCAGCGACCTGCCGGCGCCGATCCGTCCGACGGACCGTGCGCTGATGGTCTGACGGTTCGGTAAGCGAAAACCCCAATAGACGTCCCGTACAAAGGCGTACGGAACACCGACGGCGCCTGCCCCTTGTCCCCGACCGGACGAATGGGCAGGCGCCGCCGCATTTCTCACGCCAGCGCGGTGACCTTCCAGACGGCCAGGACGACGAGCAGCGCGAGGAGCGCCAGGCAAGCCCCCGCCTGCACCGTCGTCCGACGGCGGTCGCGCGGTGCGTACGCGAGGGCGAGCGTCACCACCCCACCCGCGAGCAGCCCGCCCAAGTGCCCCTGCCAGGACGTGAGTCCCGCGGAGATCAGCAGCCACAGCAACAGGCCGGCCATGAAACGGTTGACGGCGTTCATGTCGGCGCCGAGCCTCCGGGCCATGACGTAGTAGGCGGCGCCGACCCCGAAGATCGCGCCGGACGCGCCGACCGTGGGCGTCTCGGGCGCGAGCAGCAGCACCAGCACCGAACCGCCGAGCGCCGACAGCAGATAGAGGGCGAGATAGCGGACGCGGCCGAGCTGTGTCTCCACCACCCGGCCCAGGTTCCACAGGGACGCCATGTTCATCACGATGTGCAGGATCCCGAACGTCCCCTCGGTGGGCGGGAGATGGAGGAAGGCGCCGGTCAGCAGCCGGTACCACTCCCCGTCCACGACCCCCTCCGGCTGGAACCCCGCGGGATACGTGGCCTGCCAGACGTAGTGCCCGCCGTCCGGCCCGGCCAGCCCGGCACCCAGCATCTCGAACCGGTCCACGATCGCCGGACGCACCAACTCGCCCACATACGCGAGCACATTGAGGGCGATGAGCACGTACGTCACGACGGGCGTCGCCGAGATCCGCCCGCCGACGACGGTCCGGGCCTGCCGTACCGATCGTGCCCCTTCCTGCACGCACTCGGGGCACTGGTGACCGACGGCCGCCTCCCGCATGCAGTCCGGGCAGATGTAGCGGTCGCAGCGGGTGCAGCGGACGTGGGACTCCACCTTGGGATGGCGGTAGCAGGTGGTGACGGTGGACTCGGGTTCCACGGAACCGGCTCCTCGTGTGGACTCAGGGGGACGCGGGGGGATGACGGACGGTGAGCCGGTGGGGACGGCGGCGAACAAAATAGCGAACGCCTGTGGACGGAGGGAGAGGCGGGGCCCAAGTGCCGTAGCCTCGGCGTCAGTCCTGGTGAGCGAAGGGGGAGCGCGCATGGCCGCGATCAGTCTCAGCAAGGTGGAGGAGACCGCGCCCGCGCTGGTCAGTCTCTACAAGAGCGCCGGGGTGTCCCTCACGAAGCACGGCCTGGACGGACAGCGGGCGGCGGTCTACCTGGTGGTCGACTACTCCGGGTCCATGAAGCCGTACTACGAGGACGGCACTGTGCAGGCGCTCGCCGACCGGGTACTCGGACTGTCCGCGCACTTCGACGACGACGGCACCGTGCCCGTGATCTTCTTCTCCACGGACGTCGACGCGGTCACCGACATCTCCCTCGCCGACCATCGCGGCCGCATCGACCGGATCGTGGCCGGACTCGGGCACATGGGAAAAACCAGCTACCACCTCGCCATGGACGAGGTCATCGACCACTACCTCGACAGCGGCTCCCAGGACCCGGCCCTGGTGGTCTTCCAGACCGACGGCGGCCCGATCAACAAGGTCGCCGCGGAGCGGTATCTGTGCAAAGCGGCCAAGTTGCCGCTGTTCTGGCAGTTCATCGGCTTCGGGGACCGCTCCAGCAAGCAGTTCGACTTCCTGCGCAGGCTCGACGACCTGGCCGTGCCCGACAGGCGGGTCGTCGACAACGCCGGCTTCTTCCACGCCGGTGCGGACCCGCGGACGGTGTCCGACGCCGAGTTGTACGACCGTGTGGTGGGCGAGTTCCCGAAGTGGCTGGTGGCCGCGCGGGCGCAGGGGATCGTACGGCCGTAATGATGATGATCGTACGGCCGTACCGGTGACGGGTCGTTCGGCACCGTTGGCTTGAGCGGGCCCTCGTGCCACCCTGAGGTTGATCCGACGGGGAGGCGACGACGCATGGACGGCGCACGATCGGGGAACACCGCGGCGCGCAGAGGCGATCCACCCAAGGGTGAGAAGCTCGCCGACTGGGCCGACGGGCGGCTCGGGCTGTATGCGCTGGCCAAGGCCAATATGCGCAAGGTCTTTCCGGACCACTGGTCGTTCATGCTGGGCGAGGTCTGCCTCTACAGCTTTCTCATCCTGATCCTCACCGGTGTCTATCTCACGCTGTTCTTCGAGCCGAGCGGTGTCGAGGTCGTCTACAACGGCTCGTACGAGCCGCTCAACGGCGTGGTGATGACCAGGGCGTTCGAGTCCACGCTCGACATCAGCTTCGATGTGCGCGGCGGGCTGCTGATAAGGCAGATCCATCACTGGGCGGCGCTGGTCTTCGTCGCCGGGATGCTCATCCACATGATGCGGGTGTTCTTCACCGGCGCGTTCCGCAAGCCGCGCGAGCTCAACTGGCTGTTCGGCTGGACCCTGCTGTTCCTCGGCATCATCACCGGTCTGACCGGCTACTCGCTCCCCGACGACCTGCTCTCCGGCACCGGCATCCGCTTCTCGCAGGGCGCGATCCTGTCCGTCCCGATCGTGGGGACGTATCTGTCGTTCTTCCTGTTCGGCGGGGAGTTCCCGGGGCACGACATCATCTCGCGGCTGTTCCCGATCCACGTCCTGCTGCTGCCCGGGATCATGCTGGGCCTGGTGGTCGTGCATCTGATCCTGATCTTCTACCACAAGCACACGCAGTACCCGGGGCCCGGACGCAACGAGAAGTCGGTCGTCGGCATGCCGTTCCTGCCCGTCTACATGGCCAAGGCGGGCGGCTTCTTCTTCCTCGTGTTCGGCGTGCTGACCATCCTGGGCGGCATCGCCAGCATCAACCCGGTCTGGGCCTTCGGCCCCTACCGGCCCGACCTGGTCACCACCGGCGCTCAACCCGACTGGTATCTGGGCTTCTCCGAGGGACTGATCCGGGTGATGCCGGGATGGGAGATCAACGCCTGGGGCCACACCCTGGTGCTGGGCGTGTTCATCCCCTTCTCGCTGTTCCCGCTGATCCTGCTCGCCATCGGCCTCTATCCCTTCATCGAGGCATGGATCACCGGCGACAGACGCGAGCACCACATCCTGGACCGCCCGCGCAACGTCCCCGTGCGCACCGGCCTCGGCGCGGCCTGGCTCAGCCTGTACGCGGTGCTGCTGATCGGCGGCGGCAACGACATCGTGGCCACCCATCTCCATCTGTCCATCAACGCGATCACGTGGTTCGTGCGGGTGGCGTTCTTCGTGGTGCCCGTGCTGACGTTCATGGTGACGAAGCGGATCTGTCTCGGCCTCCAGCACCGCGACCGGGACAAGGTGCTGCACGGCAGGGAGACGGGCACCATCAAACGCCTCCCGCAGGGCGAGTACGTCGAGATACACGAACCTCTCTCCCAGGACCAGTTGCACACCCTCACCCAGCACGAGCAGCATCCGGCGTACGAGGTCGGCCCGCTGGTCGATGCCAACGGTGTCCGGCGGCAGGTCAAGGTCTCGCAGCGGGTGCGGGCGCGGCTGGCGCGGGCCATGTTCGGGCCCGAGGCGAGCATCCCCAAGCCGACGGCCGAGGAGTACCGGCAGATCACGAGCGGCGACCACCACCACTGACGACCAGGGCCCGGCACTCGTCCGGCGTGCCCCAGGCGGTGCGCAGGGCGCGGGCCTTGGTCAGCCACAGCGACAGGTCGTGCTCCGCGGTGTAGCCGATCGCGCCGTGCAGCTGGAGCGCGGTGCGGGCCGTCGTGTACGCCGCCTCGCACGCCGTGACCTTGGCGGCCGCGCTGTCCGCGCTGTCCATGGTCAGCGCGGCTCCGAAGAGTAGGGGGCGGGCGAACTCCAGGGCGATCTTCGCGTCGGCGAGCCTGTGCTTGACGGCTTGGAACGAGCCGATGGGGGCGCCGAACTGGGTGCGCTGTCCTACGTAGGCAACGGTCCTGTCGAGGAGGGCGAGCCCGACACCGAGGGCCTGGGCCGCGACGGCCAGGCGGGCCCAGATGAGTGCCTGCTCGACGGGCGGGGTGGAGGTGAGGAGTTCGCCGCCCGGGGTGAGAGGGGTGAGCCGGCGGGCGGGGTCGAGGGACGGGCGCACGGGGCCGTGGCCAAAGGCCAGGTGCAGGCCGTCGGGGGTGAGGGCGAGGCGGGTCGTGGCCGCGTCGCCGTCGAGGGCGTACGGGCTGTCGTACGCCACCGTCGCCATGGTCTCGCCCGACGCCAGCCGGGGCAGCAGGCGTTCGGTCTTGTCGAGCAGTACCGCCGCTGTCACCGTCTCCACCAGGGGGCCGGGTACCGCATGCCGCCCCAACTCCACGAAGGCGAGCGCGAGTTCGACGGGCCGGGGGCCCATTCCGTCGTACTCCTCCGGTACCGCCAGTGCGAACACGCCCGCCTCCGCGATACGGCGCCACAGCGCGCGTCCGCTTCCGTGCTCGCCGCGACTCCAGTCCCGGATCACCGAGGGCGTGTCGGCGGACGTCAGCAGCGCGTCCAGCGAGGCGGCGAACGCGCGCTGTTCTCTGTCGAGGAGGAAGCGCATCAGCGGCGTCCCTTCGGCATCGAGGGCGTTTCTTCGGGCATCGACGCGGCCTCTTCGGGGTGCGTGGCGTTTGCTTCGGCGTCGGCGGAGCCCTCGCGCATCAGCGGCGTCCTTCCTGCGTCGGCGGAGCCCTCGCGCATCAGCGGCGTCCCTTCGGCAGGCCGAGCAGGCGTTCGGCGATGATGTCCCGCTGAATTTCGTTGGTTCCCGCGTAGATCGGGCCGGCGAGTGCGAAGACGTACCGCTCCGACCAGTCCGTGTCCGCCAACTCGCCGTCCGGGCCGAGGAGATCGAGGGCCGTCTCGTGCAGCGCGATGTCGTACTCGGACCAGAAGACCTTGTTCAGGCTGGACTCCGGGCCGAGTTCCTGGCCGTCGAGGAAGCGGGAGGCGGCGGCGTAGGTGAAGAGCTGGTAGGCGCGGGCGCCGATCAGGGCGTCGGCCACGCGGTTCCTCGCCGTCTCCGGACTGCCGTGCGCCTGCCAGAGGTTCAGCAGGCGGTCGGCGCTCGCGAGGAAGCGGCCGGGGGAGCGGAGGGTGAGCCCGCGTTCGTTGCCCGCTGTCGACATGGTGATCCGCCAGCCCCGGCCGGGTTCGCCGATCACGTCCTCGTCGGGGACGAACACCTCGTCCAGGAACAGCTCGGCGAAGGCCGGCTTTCCGTCGAGGCGGCCGATCGGGCGGACGGTGACGCCCTGTGCGCGCAGGTCGAACATCAGGTAGGTCAGGCCCTGGTGGGGCTTCGGGGTGTCCGGCTCGCTGCGGAACAGACCGAAGGCGCGGTCGGCGAAGGCGGCACGTGAGGACCAGGTCTTCTGGCCGGTGAGGAGCCAGCCGCCGTCCGTGCGGACGGCCTTCGAGCGGAGGGACGCCAGGTCGGATCCAGCCTCGGGCTCCGACCACGCCTGGGCCCAGATCACCTCGCCGGAGGCCATCGGGGGCAGCACGCGCGCGCGTTGTTCCTCCGTGCCGTGGACGAAGAGGGTGGGCGCGAGGAGGTTGATGCCGTTCTGGCCGACGCGGCCCGGTGCGCCTGCCGCGTAGTACTCCTCCTCGAAGATCAGCCAGCTGATCAGGCCCGCGTCCCGGCCGCCGTACGCGCTCGGCCAGTCCACCACCGACCAGCGGTCCGCGGCCAGTTCGGCCTCCCATGCGCGGTGCGCGGCGAAGCCCTCCCCGGTCTCCAGGGAAGGCAGCGGTCGGGACGGCACATGCGCGTGCAGCCAGGCACGGGCCTCGGCCCGGAAGGCGTCCTCGTCCTGAGTGAAGGCGAGATCCATCGGTGGCGTCCCCTTCGGCTGCGGTCTCCTCGACAGTCTTCCCTAACAAGTGTTTGGTAGGTTAGCGTGGCCCTATGACAGGCGTCGAGAGTCCGGCGTACGTGCCCGGACACGGGCTGCTGAAAGGCCGCACCGCCGTCATCACCGCGGCGGCCGGGGCGGGGATCGGCGGGGCGACCGCACGGCGCTTCCTGGAGGAGGGCGCGCGCGTGCTGATCAGCGACACCCATGTGCGGCGGCTCAAGGAGTACGAGGCGGAGCTGGCCGGGGAGTTCGGGGCGGCGGTCGCCGCGCTGCCGTGCGACGTCACCGACGAGGCGCAGGTGCACGCGCTGTTCGAGGCGGCACTCGCGCTGCACGGCCGCCTGGATGTCGTCGTCAACAACGCCGGGCTCGGCGGCACTTCGGACCTCGTCGACATGACCGACGAACAGTGGTCGAGAGTGCTGGACGTGACGTTGAACGGCACGTTCCGGTGCGTGCGGGCGGCCCTGCGGCTGTTTCTGGCGAGCGGGGCGGGCGGGGTGATCGTCAACAACGCCTCCGTCGTCGGCTGGCGCGCCCAGGCCGGGCAGGCGCACTACGCCGCCGCGAAGGCCGGAGTGATGGCGCTGACCCGCTGCGCGGCGCTGGAGGCCGCCGAGTTCGGAGTGCGGGTCAACGCCGTCTCGCCGAGCCTCGCCATGCATCCGCACCTGGTGAAGGTGACCAGCCCAGAGCTGCTGGCCGAGCTGATCGAGCGGGAGGCCTTCGGACGGTACGCGGAGCCCTGGGAGGTGGCCAACGTGATCGTGTTCCTGGCGTCCGGCTACTCCTCGTACATGACCGGAGAGGTCGTCTCCGTCAGCAGCCGGCATCCCTGACGACGGAGCAGACCACAATGTGTTCGTGCCTACGAAGAAGAAGCCCCAGGTGACCGCCGCGCCCGAGCGTCGGCGCGAGCTCCTCGAGACCGCCGCCGAGGTCTTCGCCGAGCAGGGTTACAACGCCACCACCGTGCGCAAGATCGCGGACCACGCGGGGATGCTGGCGGGCAGCCTCTACTACCACTTCGACTCCAAGGAATCGATGCTGGAGGAGATCCTGCGGACGTTCCTCGACGAACTCTGGGACGGGTACGACGCCGTGCTGGGCGCCGCCGAGCTGGGCCCGCGCGAGACGCTCGAGGCCCTGGTCACCGAGTCGTTCCGGGAGATCGACCGGCACCGTGCCGCGGTCGCGATCTACCAGAAGGAGTCCAAGCACCTCGTCGCGCAGGAGCGGTTCACGTTCCTCGCCGAATCACAGCGCAAGTTCGAGAAGGCGTGGCTGTCCACGCTGGAGCGCGGGGTCGCGGCCGAGGTCTTCCGGTCCGACCTCGACGTCCGGCTCACCTACCGCTTCGTGCGGGACACGGTGTGGGTCGCCGCGTCCTGGTACCGGCCCGGCGGACACCACAGCCCGGAGGAGATCGCCCGGCAGTACCTGTCGATGGTGCTGGACGGGATCGCCGTACGCGAATAGCCGTTCATCTGCGAGGGAGTTGCCATGGCCGAGGCCTACATCGTCGAAGCGGTCCGTACGCCCGTCGGGCGGCGCGGCGGAGGGCTGAGCGGGGTCCATCCGGCCGACCTGGGCGCGCAAGTGCTGAAGGAACTGGTCGCGCGCTCGGGTATCGATCCCGCCGCCGTCGAGGACGTCGTCTTCGGGTGCCTGGACGCGGTCGGGCCGCAGGCCGGCGACATCGCGCGCACCTGCTGGCTGGCCGCCGGGCTGCCCGAGGAGGTGCCGGGCGTGACGGTGGACCGGCAATGCGGCTCCTCGCAGCAGGCCGTGCACTTCGCCGCGCAGGGCGTGCTCTCCGGGACACAGGACCTGGTCGTCGCGGGCGGCGTGCAGAACATGTCGCAGATCCCGATCGCCTACGCGACCCGGCAGGCCGCCGAGCCGCTGGGCTTCACCCAGGGCCCCTTCGCGGGCAGCGAGGGCTGGCGCGCGCGGTACGGGGACCGGGCGGTGAACCAGTTCGTCGGCGCCGAGATGATCGCCGGCAAGTGGGGCATCAGCAGGCAGGACCAGGAGGAGTTCGCGCTGCGCTCGCACCGGCGGGCGCTGCGGGCGATCGACGAGGGGCGCTTCGAACGCGAGACCGTGGCCTACGGCCAGGTGACCGTCGACGAGGGGCCGCGCCGGGACACCTCCCTGGAGAAGATGGCCGGACTGAAGCCGGTCATCGACGGCGGCACGATCACGGCCGCCTGCTCCTCGCAGGTCTCCGACGGTGCGGCGGCGATGCTGCTGGCCTCGGAGCGGGCGGTGCGCGAGCACGGGCTGACGCCACGCGCCCGCGTCCACCATCTCTCGGTGCGCGGCGAGGACCCGATCCGGATGCTGACCGCTCCGATCCCCGCGACCGCCCACGCCCTGAAGAAGACCGGCCTGTCCATCGACGCCATCGACCTCGTCGAGATCAACGAGGCCTTCGCCCCCGTCGTCCTGGCCTGGCTGAAGGAGACGGGTGCCGACCCCGAGAAGGTCAACGTCAACGGCGGCGCGATAGCCCTGGGCCACCCACTCGGCGCCACCGGCGTCAAGCTGATGACGACCCTCCTGCACGAACTGGAGCGCACGGGCGGGCGGTTCGGGCTTCAGACGATGTGTGAGGGCGGGGGGCAGGCGAACGTGACGATTGTCGAGCGGGTCTGAGGAGAGCGGCGAGGGGACGGCCGCCCACCCCGCCGGACGGAGTCCGGCGCAGGCTCCCGAAGCCTGGGAGGCCCTCTGGGGCCGAGCAGTGCGAGGGGGCCGTCGGGGATGGTGCCGATGTGCGAGGGCGGGGGACAGGCGAACGTGACCATTGTCGAGCGGGTCTGAGGGACGTGCAGGGGCGTTCGTAGGTCAGCGTGCGAGGGAGAAGCCGAGGATCACCCCTGCGGACACCTCCACCATGCCGGGCGCCAGATCGCCCGCCGAGTTGCCGCCCCCGCCGCCGTGTCCGCGGTACTGGCGGAACTCGTACGACTCCGAGTCCACGTCCTGGATGTGCAGCACCGTGCCCAGCGGCACGCCCGCCGCCTCCGTGTAGACCTCGGCCTTGCGGCGGGCGGCGGCCACCGCCTTCCGTCGGGCCTCGTCGCGCAGCGCGGGCTTGTCGTGCACGTCGAACTCCACGCTGTCGATGCGGTGAGCGCCCGCATCGACCGCGTCCACGATCAGTTGCTGGAGACCGTCGAGCGCCTCGGTCTCCACTACGTACGAGGCCGTGCACCGGTAGCCGAGAAACTTCCGGTCGCTGCCGTAACCGTCGTACTCCGAGCTGAGCTTGAGCCGTGAGCCGGATACCGAGGTGTCCGGTATCCCATGGCGGCGCAGCACCTCACGCAGCCGCGCCACCGCCCCGCCCGCCTCCTGGAACGCCCGGTCCGGCGCCGGCTCCAGCACATCCACCGTCAACTTCACCCGCACCAACTGGGGCTCGACCCGCACGCTGCCCGCCCCGAACACACTCAGCCCCCAGGGCTCACTGATCGTCTCCGTCATGCGGGCATTGAATCACCGGACACCGACAACCCATCCACGATTTCCCGGGCCTCGGCCATCACCCGTTCCACCAGCTCCGCACATGACGGCAGGTCCTCGATCACCCCCGCGACCTGGCCCGCGGCCATCACCCCAAGGTCCGTGCGCCCGTCCACCATCGACGCCCTGAGCAGCATCGGAGTGTTGGCGGCGAGCAGGACCTGGCTCCAGGACAGGTCCTTGCCGTGTTTCAGGGCGAGTCCGTCCCGGATCATCGCCGGCCAGCTGAGGCCGGACAGCTTCCGGAAGCGGGCTGCGTGGCGCACGGCCCGCAGGAGAACCCTCGCCCGGCCGGAGTTCTCCAGGGAGTCGACCAGTTCCGTGCGGAGCATGCGGTGGGGCAGGCCGTCGACTGCCGTGGTGACCGTGACATCGCGGACGGTCGCCGTCAGATACCGCGCCTTCACCGCGTCCGGCACGGTCGAGTCCGAGGTGAGCAGGAAACGGGTGCCCATGGCGATGCCTGCCGCCCCGTACGCCAGTGCCGCGACCAGACCCCGCCCGTCATGGAAGCCGCCCGCCGCCACGACGGGTATCCGCACCGCGTCCACGACCTGCGGCAGGAGCACCGTCGTCGCGACCTCGCCGGTGTGCCCGCCGCCCTCCCCGCCCTGCACGATCACCGCGTCCGCGCCCCAGCCCTCGACCTTCTCGGCATGGCGTCTTGCGCCGACGGTCGGGATCACGACCACGCCCGCGTCCTTGAGCGTGCCGATCAGCTCGGGGGAGGGGGCCAGGGCGAAGGAGGCAACTCTGACGCCCTCCTCGACCAGGATCCGCACCCTGTCCCCGGCGTCCGAGGCGTCGGCGCGGAGATTGACCCCGAAAGGCGCCGTCGTACGGGACTTGACCTCGCGGATCGCCTCACGCAGCCGGTCCGTGGTCATCGTCGCCGAGGCCAGGATGCCCAGCGCCCCCGCGTTCGCCGTCGCCGAGACCAGACGTGGGCCCGCGACCCAGCCCATCCCCGTCTGCACGATCGGGTGGCGGACCCCGACCAGCCGGGTGAGCGCGGTGTCCATCAGGTCCTCGCCCCCTCGGGGACCTCACGCGCACGTGCGTCGGCCGGGTCGAGCTCCTCCCGGATCAGGCGCAGTTCCGCGGGCGTCGGCTCACGGGTGTACGGCACCTCGTCCGGGATCGTGAGGGTGAAGCCCGTCGCGTCCCTGACCTCCTCGACGGTCACTCCCGGATGCAGCGAGGCCAGCCGCATCGAGTGGTCCGGGGTCGCGAAGTCGAAGACGCCGAGGTCGGAGACGACACGGGGGATGCGGTGGTGACGGGCGCCGGCCGCGCGGTCGTACCCCACCCCGCACACCATGTCGACCTTCTCCACGAAGACCCGCCGGGAGTGCTTCGGAACCCAGTAACTGGTCGGATTGTTCAGCGTGTTGACCGGGGCGCCCCGCACGCCCAGCAGCTGTCGCTTCGGCTTCTCCCAGTCGCCGATGCACGAGATGTTCTGGTTGCCGAAGCGGTCGATCTGACTCGCGCCCATCATCACGTGCCGTCGGCCCGAGGTGACCAGGGTCAGATGCTGTCGGTACGGCAACCACCCCTCGACGGTGCCGTCCACGCCGACCAGCATCGCCTCTCCGTCGGTCAGCAACAGGTCCGGCGAGAAGGTGAGCCGGGCCAGGCGCGCGCCGATGGAGGGGATCAGGCCCATGGGGCTCGCCAGGATCTCACCGGCACCGCGCCAAGCCTCGGCGCAGGCGATCACGCAGGACTCACTCCGCGCACAGGTCATGTCTCCTCCGCATCGGGCCCGTTGAGGAACCGCTCGGCGAACTCCGCCCAGGGTGTGGTGGCGTACTCCTTCTGCATGGCCTCGTCGCGGCCGTAGTCGGGTGCGCAGGACGTGAAGTGGGCGCCGCCCGGCGCCTCGACCACGCCCGTCACCGTGTGGCGTTTGATCAGCAGGGTCTGGGGTGCGCCCTCCTTGGTCAGCTCGGGGGTGTCGACGATCCGCTCGCAGGAGACGAACGCCACGTCCGCCGCCTCGCAGAACAAGTCGTCGAAGTACGGGTCGGGACCCAGACACTGGCCGTTGCCCCGTCGGTCGGCGCGGTTGACGTGGACCAGGGCCGCGTCCAGGCGGAGGGCGGGCATGGCCACGAACGTCTCGCCGTCCTCGTACGGCGAAGTCACCGTCCGCAGGCCCGGGTTGACCCGCATCACATCCGATCCGATTCCGGCCCGCACGGGCAGGAAGGGCAGTCGGTTCGCCGCCGCGTGCAGCCCCCACATGAACATCGCCTCGTCGATCTCCATCAGCTCCAGCGCCCCGCGCTCGCGGGCCGCCCGGAAGTGCGGTTCGAGGGGGATCGAGTCGAGGGTGGCGAAGGGGGCGACCAGCTTGCGGATCCGTCCCGCGGCGGCGAGCATGCCGACGTCCGGGCCGCCGTACGACACCACCGTGAGATCGGTGATGCCGGACTTGAGCACTGCTCTCACCAGGGCCATCGGTTTGCGGCGCGAGCCCCAGCCGCCGATGCCGAGGGTCATGCCGCTGTCCAGTCGGGAGACGGCCTCGCCGGCCGTCATCGTCTTGTCGCCCACTCAGTCACCGTCCTTTCCAAAGGTGTCGCGGACCCGGTCGCCCACGCCGCTCACGCTCGCCTCGAAGGTGAAGCCCTGCTCGAAGCGGTAGCTGCGGCGTACGTCCACCGGGTCGATGCCGTTGATGGCGGCCTTGGCCAGCCGGAGCAACTCCCCGTCCTTGGCGGCTATCTCGCGGGCCAGGTCGAGGGCGGCGGCACGCAGGTCGGCACGGGGCACCACCCGCCACACCGAGCCGTGCGCGTGCAGCTCGGCCGCGCTTGCCGTGCGCGAGGTGTAGTACAGGGCGCGCATCAGGTGCTGCGGGACCAGCCGGGCCAGATGGGTGGCGGCGCCCAGCGCTCCACGATCCAGCTCGGGCAGCCCGAAGGAGGCGTCCTCGCTCGCCACGATCACATCCGCGTTCCCCGCCAGACCGATGCCGCCTCCCAGACAGAAGCCCTGCACCGCCGCGACCACCGGCACCTCGCACTCGTACACCGCCGAAAACGCCGCGAAACAGCCCCGGTTGGCGCCGACCAGCGCGCCCTGTCCGCGCGCCTGTATCTCCTTGATGTCCACGCCCGCGTTGAACCCCCGTCCCTCGGCGGCCAGCACCACGCACCGGACCTCCGGGGCGCGGCCGGCCGTGCGCACCGCGTCGGCCAGCGCGAACCAGCCGTCCACCGGCAGGGCGTTCACCGGTGGGAAGTCGACCGTGACCACGGCGATGCCGCTTTTTTCGAGCCCCATTTCCGGGGACGAGGTGGAGACACCCATGGACGCATCAGCTACCTTCGCACTCAGCTGCCTTTCCACCAAACATTTGTTAGGTGTGAGGCTTCGAAGCTAGCAGCAGGCGGATCTCGGCGGGAGGCCCTGTGGAAAACCGAGCGCCCGACCCTGTGGAAAACTCCGGCAGCGCCCGCGACCGGCGTCTCAGCCCTCGCGATCGGCCACTCAGCGGTCGAGTCGCCGTCGTCACCGGCGGCACTCGTGGGGTCGGTGCGGGGATCGCGAGGGCGTTCGTCGAGGCGGGCGCCGAGGTCGTCACCTGTGCGCGCCGGCCGCCCGAAGTCCCGGTCAAGGGAACCGAGTTCGTGCCCGTGGACCTGCGGGACCCGGACGCCGTACGTGCTTTCTTCGCCGGACTGCCCCGGCTCGACGTGCTCGTCAACAACGCGGGCGGCGGGCCCTACCGGCGGCTGGCCGACGCGGGCGCCGAGCGACATGCACGGGTCGTCGAGCTGAACCTGATCGCCCCGCTGACGGCCTCGCTCGCCGCGTACGAGCACCTCAGGCGGGCCCGTGGCGCCGTCGTCATGATCGGCAGCGTCGGCGGCGGCCGCCCCTCGCCCGGCTCGGCGGCGTACGGCGCGGCCAAGGCGGGCCTGGAGAGCCTCGCGCGTTCGATGGCGGTGGAGTGGGCGCCGGAGGTCCGGGTCAACACCCTCACCGTCGGCATGGTCCGCACGGAGCTGGCCCACCTGCACTACGGCGGCGAGGACGGCATCGAGGCGGTCGCCCGCACGGTCCCCCTCGGCCGCCTCGCCGAACCCGCCGACATCGGCGCCGCCGCGGTCTTCCTCGCCTCCGACGCGGCCGCCTACATCAGCGGGGCGAGCCTGCTCGTGCACGGGGGAGGGGAGCGCCCGGCGTTCCTGGATGCCGCAACTGCCAACAAGGAGACGTGAGATGAGCCCGGGGGACAGGGGTGTCGTGTGAGGCGGTCCGGCAATCAGGAGGGGCGGGGGAGGAAGACCGGCGATGAGGAGGGCTGGGGGAGGAGAACCGGCGATGAGGAGGGCTGGGAGAGGAGGACCGGCAGTGAGAAGGGCCGTGTGGCGAGGACCGGCATCGAGAAGGGCCCTGTGACGAGAACCGGCCTCGACAAGGGCGATGAGTCGACAAGGAGACGGGATATGACCGGAATCTGCGACGGACGGGTCGTGATCGTCACCGGCGCGGGCCGTGGCCTCGGCCGCGCCCACGCGCTCGCGTTCGCCGCCGAGGGCGCGCGAGTCGTCGTCAACGACCTCGGTGTCGGCCTGGACGGCACACCGGGCCCCGACAGCCCGGCCGTCCAGGTCGCGGACGAGATCCGGGCGGCGGGCGGTGAGGCGGTCGCACACGGCGGAGACATCGCCACGACCGACGGCGCCGCCTCCCTGATCCGCACCGCCCTGGAGACGTACGGCCGGCTCGACACCCTCGTCAACAACGCGGGCTTCCTGCGCGACCGGATGCTGGTCAACCTCGACGAGGACGACTGGGACGCGGTCGTACGCGTCCACCTCAAGGGCCACTTCCTGCCGCTGAAGCATGCCGCCGCGCACTGGCGTGCCGAGGCCAAGGCGGGCCGTATGCCGGACGCCCGTATCGTCAACACCAGCAGCGGAGCGGGGCTCCTCGGCTCGGTCGGGCAGGGCAACTACAGCGCGGCGAAGGCCGGGATCGTCGGGCTGACGCTGGTCGCCGCGGCTGAACTGGCGCGGTACGGCGTCCAGGTCAACGCGATCGCCCCGGCGGCCCGGACGCGGATGACGGAACGTACCTTCGCCGACACCATGGCGGCCCCCGACACCGGCTTCGACGCCATGGCCCCGGAGAACGTCTCCCCCCTTGTCGTCTGGCTCGGCTCCACCGCGAGCGCCGGCGTCACCGGGCGCGTCTTCGAGACCGAGGGCGGGCGGATCACGGTCATGGAGGGCTGGCGTGCGGGCCCGACCGCCGACAAGGGGGCGCGGTGGAGCGTGGGCGACGTGGGGGAGACGGTGCCGAAGCTGCTGGCGGAAGCGGAGCCGCCGGGAGCCGTGTACGGGACGTGACGCCGCCTTCGTGCTCCGGCGGCCCGGCGCCGAGGACGACCGCCTATGTATCGCACTCCAGCACCGTCCGGCACAAGGAACACCGCGCCCGCATCCGCCCCCGCACCGGCACCCTGATCCGCTGGTGGCAGGTCGGACAGGGGAACGTGACGCGGAGGTGGCCGCCGCCGTCGGGGCTGAAGGTATAGGGCACGCCGGGCTGGGGGCCGTGGACGTGGCGGCGGTCGCGGGCGTAGCGGCGGCGGCCCGCCCAGCCGGCCGCGGTCAGCGGCGGCTGCTGCTCGTCTTGGCGGGCCTGGACCATGCCCTTGGTGTACGCGGTGTAGGCCTGCGGGCTGGTGAACCACACGGACGGGTCCTCACCGAAGACCAGGGAGCGCTTGGCCAGGACGTAGCCGAACTCCTCCGGCGTCAGATAGCCCAGCTTCTGCGACGACGCCGCGTCCTCCCGGTAGGCGTCGAGAAGCAGCCAACCGGCACCCAGATACGTCGTCGCGGTGTCCGTGAGGATCTCGTTGTCGCGGGTGCCGGGGAAGGACAGGTCGAGACGGTGCAGATAGACATGCATGATCTCGTGGGCGAGGGCCGCGCCGATGTCCCGCCGATGGGTGCGGAAACGGTCGTTCAGCTCGACGAAGTACTCCGGGCCCGCGGTGAGTTCGACGTTCGCGGCGTGCTTCATCTCCCGGAAGCTGACGATCACCCGGGCGTCCGGGAGCCGGTAGTGCCGTACCAGCTCCCGGGCCACCCGCTGGGCGCCCAGATACAGGTCGTCGGTGTCGCAGAACGCCACGTCCACGGGGGGCACGCTGGTCGGGAACGTCTGGACGGTGTCGTACGACAGCCGTTTGTAGAGCGCGGTGATCGAGGCCCGCACCGTCTCCAGGTGTGGGTAGCCGTGCTCGACCGGACCGTCGTTCGCCACGCCTGTACCCCCAAGACGCCCTCAACCCGATTCCACTCTACGAGGGTATGAGCGGATTCCGCGGGTCGGTTCCCAGGCGAAGCCCGGCCTGCGTCGACGGCCCCTCGAACTCCAGTACCCACACGTCGTTGGCGCCCTCCCGCAGCACCGGGCCGGGCACGTACAACGACCGCTGCGGGCCCGCCGACCAGTAACGCCCCAGGTTGAAGCCGTTGATCCACACGAACCCGCGCGTCCAGCCCGGAAGCTCCAGACAGGCGTCCCCGGCGCCGCGGACCGTGACCGTACCCCGGTACAGGCCGGCGGCACCCTCCCCGGTCAGCGGCTCGAAAGGCACGTCCGACACACCCGCGTCGAAGGCGTCCAGACGCAGCCCACGCGCGCGTACCCCGTGCAGAAACTGCCGCTCGTGCATGATGCCCCCGGTGATGCCCTTGGGTTCGCCGCTGCGCGGGCCGTAATTGACCCTCCCCAGGGACTCCACCCACAGCTCCACGCGCGCGTGCCCGGCGACGGGCTCCTTCAGCCGCTCGTCGCCCTCGGTGAGCACGCCGGCCCGCTCCCCGTCGACGTACACCACCGCCACATCCCGCAGCCCGCGCGCGATCAGCGGATACGGCTGCCGCGGCCCCGGCACGGTGACCTCGTACCGTACGACACCCCGGTCGACGTCCAGCTCCTCGAAGGAGGGCGGGACGGGAGAGGTGGTCTCGGGGCCGCCGAGGGTTTGAAGTACGGCGCTCAGGGGGGCGAAGTCCGCGAGGTCCACGTCGGCGGGGGCGCCCAACGGCGTGGGTGCGGGCGGGGGTTCGGGCAGGGGACCGTCGGCGTACTCGGCGAGCACCTCGCGCAGGCGCCAGAACTTCTCGGTGGGACGGCCGTATTCGTCGATCGGGGCGTCGTAGTCGTACGAGGTCACGTCCGGCTCCAGCGGCCCGTCGTGCATGTCGCCGCCGCCCCGGTTGGAGCCGGCCCAGCCGGCGAAGCTGGTGCCGCCGTGCGCCATGTAGAGGTTGACCGAGGCGCCGCACGCCAGGATCTCCCGCAGGGTTTCGGCCGCGTCGTCGGCGTCGCGTACGGAGTGCTCCCCGCCCCAGTGGTCGAACCAGCCGCACCAGAACTCCATGCACATCAGCGGGCCCTGGGGACGGTGCCCACGGAGCGTCTCGAACGCCACGCGCGCGTGGGAGCCGAAATTCACCGTGGCGAGTACCCCGGGTACGGAACCGCCGGTGAGCATGTGGTCCTCCGGGCCGTCCGAGGTGAACAACGGCACCGTGACGCCCTCGCCCCGCAGCAGGTCGGCGAGGCGGCGCAGATACTCCGCGTCCGAGCCGTAGCTGCCGTACTCGTTCTCCACCTGAACCATGATCACCGGCCCGCCGCGGTCGATCTGCCGGGGCACGACCTCCGGCAGCAGCCGGCGGAACCAGTCCTCCACGGGACGTAGAAAACGCTCGTCACGCGTGCGTGGATGCCCCGGCACCCAGTGCGGCAGCCCGCCGTTCTCCCACTCGGCGCAGATGTACGGCCCCGGCCGCACGATCGCCCACAGGCCCGCCTCCCGGGCCGCGTCCAGGAACCGGCCGAGGGCGGCGACGTCCCGGAAGCTGCCGGGGGCGGGCTCGTGCAGATTCCACGGGACGTACGTCTCCACACAGTTCAGGCCCATCGCCCGCAGCATCGCCAGCCGATGCCCCCACTGCGCCTCGTGCACCCGGAAGTAGTGCAGCGCGCCGGACAGCAGCCGCACCGGCCGCCCGTCCAGCAGAAAATCCGTGTCCCCCACAGTGAACTCGCTCATGCCGCCACCCTCACCCCTGGCGGCGATCACGTCCATGGACAAAGATCGGCGCTGCTTGGACGGAAACGGCACGGAGCGGAGGCGACCGCCGATGTACCACACCTGGATGCGGTTCTTCACGCCCGGCCCCGCCCACCACCGGCTCGGGCTCGTCTGCCTCGGCGTCGGCCTCCAGTACGGCGCCCTGCCGACCGTGGGACCGCGCACCCTCGACAGCCACGTCGCCGTGGTGATCAGCACGGGCGGCGGCTGGTACACCGGCCCCGACGGCCGCCGTACGACCGTCACCGCGCCCGCCCTGCTGTGGCTCACGCCCGGCGTCCCGCACCACTACGGGCCCGACCCCGACACCGGCTGGGACGAGGGCTTCGTCGGCTTCGCCGGGCCCGCCACCGCCACGTACACCGAACTCGGCTACATCGAACCCGGCCGCCCCGTGGTGCCCCTCTCGGACGCCACCGGCCCGCGCGGCGTGATCGGCCGTATCGCGCGTGCCGCCCGCCGCGACAACCCGCTCCTCGAAGTGGAGACCGGCGCCGCCGTCCACGAACTCCTCGTTGCCCTGCGCCGCGCCCGCGCCGACCTGACCCCCGACGGCGACCAGGTCCTCAAGGCGCTCGCCCGCGATGCCTGTCTGCCGATGTCGGTCGCCGACCACGCCGCCCGCCACGGCATGACCACCGCCGAACTGCGCACCGCCGTCCGCCGCGGCGCCGGCTGCTCACCCAAGGACTACCTGCTCGGTATCCGCCTCGGCCGCGCCAAGGAACTCCTCGCCGCCACAGAACTGCCCGTCGCCGCCGTCGCCCGACGCGTCGGCTACGACGACCCCGCCTACTTCTCCCGCCTGTTCACCCGCCGCGTCGGCATGCCTCCGGTCCGCTTCCGCGCCCAGGAGGGCCGCACCGTCCCCGGCGGCTGGAGCGACCGCGTCCCCGACCCCGACGACCCGCCCGTCATCGAACGCACACACACGCCCTAGGGCGACGACCGGCTGCCTTTCGCCGCCGTGCTGAACGGCCGCCCGGGTGCCCCGTAGGGTTTCGACCATGACCACCAGCAACACCGGAACCGGTGACGTCGACCCCGCCGTCCGTGAGGAACTCGCCCGGCTGCGCGACAGCATCGACAACATCGACGCGGCCGTCGTCCACATGCTCGCCGAACGCTTCAAATGCACCCAGCAAGTCGGCCACCTCAAGGCCGCCCACCAGCTGCCGCCCGCCGACCCCGCCCGCGAGGCCCGGCAGATCGCCCGGCTGCGGGGGCTCGCGGAGAGCGCCAAGCTCGACCCGGCATTCGCTGAAAAGTTCCTGAATTTCATCATCGCCGAAGTGATCAGGCACCACGAGAGCATCGCCGAGGACAAAGTGAACGGCTCCACACCAGCGGCCAATTGACCTCCTCCGATGTGCCCCGGGGCGTGACATCAGGGCCCGCGCGCGGCATGCTGCGCGGTGCACTCCTTGTCAGCTGACGAGCACACCCCGTCAGCGTCCGGACATAAACTGGTTGTCCACGCGGGAGGGACGCCGGGCCATGCCGTCGGAATCCAAGATCCTCATCGTCGACGATCACAAGGACACGCTGTACGCGCTGGAGAGTGCCCTGGCACCGCTGGGCTATCTGCTGGCCCGCGCCACCAGCGGCGACGAGGCACTCAAGCACGTGCTCCGCGGCCAGGTGGGTCTGCTGCTGCTCGACGTGCGCATGCCCGGCGTCAGCGGCCTCGACGTGGTGCGCTACATGCGGCGCGTGGAACAGACCCAGCACATTCCCGTCATCCTGCTCACCGGCTTCGGCGCCGACCAGGAACTGACCTCCACCGCCTTCGGACTCGGCGTCGCCGACCTCGTCATGAAGCCCATCGACCCCTGGGCCCTGCGCACCAAGGTCCGCTATCTGTACGACACCCACCAACGCCACCTCGCCCTCGAACGCGAGGTCCGCGAACTGCGCGCCCTCCTCAAGGACCCGCCCACCCGCCCCGCCCTGCCCCACCCCGACGCCCGCGTACCGACCCAGCGTCCCCCGGGAACACAGACCGGAACACTCGAGCAGGGCCGGACCTGATCGGCGCACGAGCGCACACCACCCGGACATAGGCCGCGTACCGATCCGGCCCTGTGCGTTGTCAGTGGCATCAGGCAGCATGTCCTGCATGTCCGTACTGACGCGCGACGAAGCGCAGACCCGTGCCCAGCTCCTCGACGTCCACCGCTACACGATCGAACTCGACCTGACGACCGGGGACGAGACCTTCGACTCCCGTGTGGTCATCCGGTTCACCGTGCGCGGAGACCAAGCGGCCGCGGACACGTTCGTCGAGCTCAAGCCCGCGGAGCTGCGCTCCGCCACCCTGGACGGACAGCACCTCGACCCGCACACCCTCGACGAGAACCGGCTGCCGCTGAAGGGCCTCACCCCCGGCGAGCACGAACTGCACCTCGACGCCGTCATGCGCTACTCCCGCACCGGCGAGGGCATGCACCGCTTCACCGACCCCACCGACGGCGAGACCTACCTCTACACCCAGCTGTTCATGGAAGACGTCCAGCGCGTCTTCGCCGCCTTCGACCAGCCCGACCTCAAGGCCGTCTTCGACCTGACGGTCAAGGCCCCCGAAGGCTGGACCGTCCTGTCGAACGGCATCACCGAACACCTCGGCGAAGGCCGCTGGCAGGCCGCGCCCACCCCCCTGATCTCCACCTACCTCGTCGCCGTCGCCGCCGGCCCCTGGCACTCCGTACGCACCGAACACCGCGGCCTGCCCTTCGGCCTGCACTGCCGCCGCTCCCTCGCTCCCTACCTCGACGCCGACGCCGAGGAACTCCTCGAGATCACGCGCGCGTGCTACGACCGCTACCACGAGAAGTTCGACGAGCCCTACCCCTTCGACTCCTACGACCAGGCGTTCGTCCCCGAGTTCAACGCCGGAGCCATGGAGAACCCCGGACTGGTCACCTTCCGCGACGAGTTCGTCTACCGCTCCGCCGTCACCGACACCGAGCGGCAGACCCGCGCCATGGTCATCGCCCACGAAATGGCCCACATGTGGTTCGGCGACCTCGTCACCCTCCGCTGGTGGGACGACATCTGGCTGAACGAGTCCTTCGCCGAGTACATGGGCTACCAGACCCTCACCGAAGCCACCCGCTTCACCGACACCTGGGTGGACTTCGGCGTCGCCCGCAAGGCCTGGGGCTACGACGCCGACCAGCGCCCCTCCACCCACCCCGTGGCCCCCGAAGCCGTCGAGGACACCGCCTCCGCCCTGCTCAACTTCGACGGCATCTCCTACGCCAAGGGCGCCTCCGCGCTACGCCAACTGGTCGCCTGGCTCGGCGAGAAGGACTTCCTGGCCGGCATCAACACCCACTTCGCCCGCCACAAGTTCGCCAACGCCACCCTCGCCGACTTCATCGACTCCCTGGCCGGCGCCACCGAACGCGACGTCCACGCCTGGGCCGACTCCTGGCTGCGCACCACCGGCGTCGACACCCTCACCCCCCGCATCGCCCCCGCCGACGACGGCACCTGCACCCTCACCGTCGACCGTGCGGGCAGCCGCCCCCACCACATCGCCGTCGGTCTCTACGACCTCGCCGCCGCCGACGAGGGCCGCCTCACCCTGCGCACGCGCTTCGACCTCGACATCCCGCAGACCGCCGACCTGCCCATCGGCAAGCGCCCCGCACTGCTCCTGCTCAACGACGGCGACCTCAGCTACGCCAAGGTCCGCTTCGACACCGACTCCTTCCACGCCGTGCACGCCGGGCTGTCCCGCCTGCCCGACCCCCTCACCCGCGCCGTCGTGTGGAACGCCCTCCGAGACGCCGTACGCGACGGCGGCAGCAGCCATGAGGGCACGACCACCGAACCCCCGGTGCCCCCCACCGCCTACCTCGAGGCCGCCCGCACCCACCTCCCGCACGAGACCGACCTCGCCCTCGTCCAGGGCGTCCTCGCCTTCGCCTCCACCCACATCACCGACCGCTACCTCACCCCCGAGGAGCGCCCCGCAGCCCTGGCCACCCTCTCCGCCCTCTGCCGCGACCTGCTGCGCCGCACCGAGGACGGCGACAACCCCGGCCTGCGCCTGATCGCCGTACGCCACTTCATCGACGTCGCCGCCCACCCCGACACCATCGCCGCCTGGCTCGCCGACGGCACCGTGCCCGGCGGCCCCGAACTCGACCCCGAGCTGCGCTGGCGCGTCCTGGCCCGTCTCGCCGTCCTCGGCGCCACCGACGAGGCCGCCATCGCCGCCGAGTTGGAACGCGACCCCAGCGCCACCGGCCAGGAAGGCGCCGCGCGCTGCCGGGCCGCCCTGCCCGACCCGGAGGCCAAGAGCCGGGCCTGGGAAGCGATGTTCGCCACCGACGACCTCTCCAACTACCTGTTCATCGCCACCGCCCAGGGATTCTGGCAGCCCGAACAGGCCGATCTCGTCAGGGAGTACGTGCCGCGCTACTACGCGGACGCGGTCGCCGTGGCCGCTCGTCGCGGCCCCGCCATCGCCGACGCCGCCGGCCGCTGGGCCTTCCCCGCCCATGCCGTCGACGCCGACACCCTGCGCCTGGGCGAGGCCTGTCTGCGCGACGGCGACCCGATCCCCGCCCTGCGCCGCAAGCTCGTCGACCAACTCGACGATCTGGCAAGGGCGTTGCGGGTGCGAGAGGCATAACAGCCGCAGTCGCCTGCGCGGGCGCGCGTGTCCGGGGGCAACCCAACTCCCGGACACGCCCGCATAAACCCCGGCCCATGCCCCGCAGCGACACGTACCCCCTTTCGGGTTCCGATCGTTGGGCTTTTCGGGCGCCACCACGCAACCGCGTACAAGCTGGTACTCCCTCTGCCCGGCGCCCGGAGGACACCCATGAGCACGCTGCTGTTCCTCGCCTCAGAACCCGAAGGCCCCCACGCCCTGCGGCCGTTGCTCGACACCGTCCTCGACGCGCTCCGGGACGGCGGGCGGGCACGAGGCGGCCCGCTTCCCGCGGGAGGCCCGGAGGCGGTCGCCGCACGCGTGCGGGACGCGGTGGGCGACGTACTGCCCGACGAGGGTGACCCGGACGCCCTGCGCGCCCTCGTGCACGCCCTCGCCGAAGGCGCCGCCGACCCTGCGCACCCTCTGTGCGCCGCCCACCTCCACTGCCCACCCCTCGCCATCGCCACCGCCGCCGACCTCGCCGCGTCGGCCCTGAACCCGTCCATGGACTCCTGGGACCAGGCCCCGGCGGCATCGGAACTGGAGGCGCTGGTCACGCGGGAGCTGGCGGCGGAGATCTACCGGGGCTGGCTGGGCGGGGTGGGTGGAGCGGCCGGGGCGGGCAGGTTGAGCGGGCCGAGTCGGCCGACAGGGCCAGCCCCTGCCGATGCCGTCGCTTCCCTCACCCCCACCGCCCTCATCACCACCGGCGGCACCGAATCCAACCAACTCGCCCTCCTCCTCGCCCGCGAAGCACACGGCAGCAATGTGCGGCTGGTGATCGGTGCCAACGCTCACCACTCACTGCCCCGAGCCGCCTGGCTGCTCGGCCTGCCCGACCCCGTGGTCGTCCCCGCCCCCGCCGGGACCCTCGACCCCGCCGCCCTCGACGAAGCCCTCAGCACCCTCCCCGGCCCCCGACTCGTCGCAGCCACCGCAGGCACCACCGACGCCGGACTCATCGACCCGCTCCCCGAGATCGCGGCAGTCTGCCGAGCCCGCGGCGCGCGACTCCACATCGACGCGGCCTACGGCGGACCGCTCCTCTTCAGCCACCGGCACCGCGCCAAGCTCACGGGATTGGCGGCCGCCGACACCGTCACCCTCGACCTGCACAAACTCGGCTGGCAGCCGGTCGCCGCAGGGGTCCTCGCCGTCAAGGACGCCCGCGACCTCACGGCGTTGCACCACCGCGCCGACTACCTCAACGCCGACGACGACACCGAGGCCGGCCTCCCCGACCTGCTCGGCCGCTCCCTGCGCACCACGCGCCGCCCCGACGTCCTCAAGATCGCCGTCACCCTCAAGGCCCTCGGCCGGACAGGGCTGGGCACGCTCGTCGACCAAGTCTGTGATCACGCCCGCGAGTTCGCCGCACTGGTCCAGGAGCACCCCGGCTTCGAGCTCTACGACGCCCCCACCATCAGCACGGTCCTGTTCCGGCCCGCCGGAGCCGGCGACGCCGCCGTCGCCGCCGTACGCCGAAAACTGCTCCTCGACGGCCGTGCCGTTCTCGGCCGGGCACGACTCGGCGGCCGGCTCTGGCTCAAGGCGACTCTTCTCAACCCCGCTACCCGGCCAGGAGACCTCGCCGGGCTTCTGAAACTCGTGGAAGGAACCACCCCCCGATGACCAACCCCCCACACCACGAGCCCGACGCACCGCGCGACCTGGTCGGCATCGGCATCGGCCCCTTCAATCTCTCCCTCGCCGCCCTCGCCCACCCCCTGGCCGAACTCGACGCCGTCTTCTACGACCAGCGTCCCGCCTTCGACTGGCATCCCGGCCTGCTCATCGAGGGCGCCACCATCCAGGTCCCCTTCCTCGCCGACCTGGTGACCCTCGCCGACCCCGCGAGCCCCTGGTCATTCCTCAGCTACCTCAAGGCCCGCGAGAGGCTCTTCCCGTTCTACTTCGCCGAGCGCTTCCACATCCAGCGTGCCGAGTACGACGCCTACTGCCGCTGGGTGTCGGAGAACCTCCCCGGACTCCACTTCGGCCACCAGGTCGACGCCGTCCGCTTCAACCCCGAACGCGACGTCTTCGAGGTCGACTTCACCCAGCTCGACAGCGACGGTGAAGCCGAGTCCCTCGGCCGGACCTACACGCGGAACATCGTCCTCGGCATCGGCACCGAACCGTATGTCCCCGAACCGCTGAAGCCGCTGGTCGAGGCGGTCGCGGTGCCCGTCATCCACGCCGCCGACTACATCGACCACCGCGACAGCCTGCTGGCCGCCGGCCATGTCACGGTCGTCGGCTCAGGGCAGTCCGGCGCCGAGGTCTTCCTCGACCTGCTCCGCCACCGCCCCGCCGGCCGAGAGCAACTCCACTGGCTCGGCAGCACCGAGGCCTTCGCGCCCATGGAGTACTCCAAGCTCGGCCTGGAACACTTCACGCCCGACTACACCCGCTACTTCCACGCCCTCGCCGAACCCGTCCGCGACCGGCTCGGCACCTCGCAGTGGCAGCTCCACAAGGGCATCGACACCGACACCATCGCCGCCATCCACGAAGAGCTCTACCGCCGCACCCTGCACGGCGGCTGGCCCGACGCCGTGCTCACCCCCGGAGTCCGCGTCCGCACCGCGGGACGTGTCGCCACCACCAAGGTCGAACTCCACGTCGAACACATCCAGCAGAACACCCGCTCCCGCCTCACCACGGACGCCGTCGTCCTCGCCACCGGCTACCGCGAACGCCCCCTCGACCGCATCCTCGCCGGCCTCGACCCCTACCTGCGCCGCGACAACCGTGAACGCCCGCGCATCGACGGACAGTTCCGCCTGATGCTCGACCCGACCGTCACCGGCTCCGGCTGCCAGGTCCACGTCCAGAACGCCGAACGCCACACCCACGGCGTCGGCACCCCCGACCTCGGCCTCGCAGCCTGGCGCAGCGCCACCATCCTCAACTCCCTGACCGGCAAGGACGCCTACCCCCTCCCACGCCGCACCGCCTTCACCACCTTCGGCCTCGAACCGCAGCCCTACGTCCCGAACCCCCGCCAGGCACCGACGCTCACGCCCCTGGTCCAGGGACGGTAGGAAAACCGCACGCGACGAATCCGCGAGCCGTGAATCCGCGAGCCGTGAATCCGCGTGCGGTGAAAGAAACCGGGCGGCCCTCCTGTTTCAGCAACCGGAACGGGAAGGCCCCCTAAAGCCGCTTACGGCCTCTACGGTCATTCTCATCAGTAACTCCGGTAACAGCCTTAGCGGACAGCTGTGCGACCCTGGTGAAGAAGTACGGAAGGACGCGAAAAAAGGCCAGTCGAATATTCCATGTCTCTCCCTCGCAACCGGACGCGCTGATACCGTCCCGTCCATGTCGCTGATACGGGGGCGTCTGATCTGGGCGATAGTTCTTTTCGGGGGCATGCTCCTCGTGATCTATTTCCCGGCGGACGATCATTTCTTTCGCTTGGTGATCGACTTATTCGCACTGTCGGCCGCGGGAATCCTGTTCCTCGCGGTGCGGGCCATGACGCACCGGCCCGCAGCAACTCCGGCCGCAGGACAGCAGGAGTGGCCCCCCGCGCCGAACGGCGTGCACCGGCCTCCCCTCACCCGCCCTGCGCCCGCAACCGCTTCCGCCGCCTTGTCCCGAGCCGCCGCCGTCACGTCAGTGCCGCGCTTCGGAGCCGGATCGAAGGCCCAGCGTTTCCCCTGGGTGTTACCGGTACGGCCGGCAGCACCCTCCGGTGTCGCCGCCGACGAGGCATCGCTCGGCGACCTCGCCGTACGCGCCGCCTCACTCGTCGGCCCGGGACACCGCTGCCAGGAGCCCGCCACCGCCCGCCAGGACGCCTACCGCCTGGCACGGGACGCGACCGGCGACCACCTCCTGCTGGCCATCGCCGACGGAGTCTCCAGCAGCACCCACGCCGAACTCGGGGCCGCCGTGGCGGCGAGCACGGCCGTCACCCACCTCCGACGCCAACTGGACGAGCCCGGCGCGGCGGTACGGCTGTCGGCGGTGGAACTCTTCGCAGAGGCCGCCACAGCGATGCGGCGCGAGGCCGGGCGGCGCGGGCTGGACCCCGCCGACGTCTGCGCGGTCCTGTTCGTCGCCGTGATCCCCACCCGGCCTGCCGGCCCGTCAGGCGAGCGCACCATGTGGGCCGCCTGGCTCGGTGACGCCTCCCTGTGGCGGCTCGACGACAGGCGCTGGCGCCACGCCGCCGGCGACCGCAAGGAGACAACGCACGGCTACGACTCCAACGCCGTCGCCCACACCCTCCCCGCCGACCCGCAGGCCGCCCGCGAAACCCAACTCGCCCTGCACCCGGGCGACGTGGTGTCACTCGTGTCCGACGGAGTCGGCGACGGCCTCGCGGGCATCGGGGAGTTCAACACCTATCTGGCGGACCACTGGCGGCTGCCGCTGCCCATCGCCTCGTACCTCAACGACGTCGGCTTCGACGCCGAACGGTTCCTCGACGACCGTACGTCGGTGACCGTCTGGATCGACCCCGACGGCATCTCCGGGCCGCCCGGCAGCGCCGACGCACCGGCGGGTGCGCGGCTCGCCGGTCAGGACAGGTGGCCGTCATGACCACCGACTCCTCGGCGTGGGCCGTGCTCCCGGTCACCTCGCTGGCCGACCTGGGCGCCCTCGGTGAACAGATCGCCACGAACAACGGCCAGAGTTCAGAAGTGACCCGCGTCAGCCGCCACGGCACCGGGCCCGACCTCCTCTTCAAGCGCTACAAGGAACCACTGGGCGACGCCGACAGCGACCGGCTCGACGAGCTCGTCGCCTTCGGCCGCTCCGACGCGCCGGCCGGCCGCCCGTCCCGTGAGGTGTTGCTGAGCCGCACCTCATGGCCCGTCGCCCGCGTCACCGACGACACATCCGCCACCGTCGGCTGCCTCATCCCGATGGCCCCGGACCCCTTCCGCTCGGACGGCGGCCGATACCGCGAGATCGACACCCTGGCCCGCCCCGACACGCGACTGGCGAGAAACGGCGGCACCCCGCCGACCGCCGAACAGCGCATCACCGCCTGCCAAAGCCTCGTCGGCATCGCGGTCGCACTGGAGCAGCGCGGGCTCGTCTACTCCGACTGGAACTACGCCAACGCCTTCTGGAACCCGGCCGATTACTCCGTCTACCTCATCGACATGGACGGCTGCGCCAAGGGCACGGGCACCGACATCCACCAGCCCGGCTGGCAGGACCCGCGGGCCCGGACCGGCATACCCGCCGATCTGAGCACCGACCGCTACCGGGTCGCGCTGCTGACCGCCCGCTGCCTCACCGGCGAGCGCAACTTCGCCGAAATGCTCCACACGCTCGACGACCCGCCGAGCGGCGTTCCGCGCAAGGTGGCCCAGCTGCTCCTCGACATGCTCTGGGCCGAGAACCGCGAGGCCAGGCCGCCCAGTTCGGCCCTGCTGGCCGCGTTGCGCGACGGGCCCGAACTCAGGTTCTCCGTGGTGCGCGCCGAGTTGCCCGAGCGACCACCCGCCCGGCGCAGCGACACCGCGGAGCCGCTTCAGTCGGTCATCACCAAACCGGTCAGGTCCAGCGCCTCGTCCACCGCCTCGTCCGGCGCCGAGGGCCCGGACCAGTCGGCGGCGGACCGCCAGGCGGCCTGGGCCATCGCGGTCCTGTTCGTCGTCATCGCCATCGTGGTGATCGCCATCGGCGTGGCACAGGGCTCCTGACGTCGGGCCCGACAGGACGTACCCGGGATTCAGCAGAAGCACAAGCAGAAGCAGAAGAGGAACGCGGATGAACACCCAGGACGACGCGATGCCCGGCGAGGACACCAACGCCTACCGCATGCGGCAGAAATGCCTGCCGACCTATCTGGTGATCGACGCCTCGACTTCGATGCAGCCGCACCAGGACACCCTCAATCGGACCCTCGCCCAACTGCACGCCACCATCTCCGAAAGCCCCCGGGTCTCCGAATTCGCCCACATGTCGCTCATCGCATTCGCCAGCGACGCACACCTGATCATCGAAATGACCGACCTCGACCGCATTCAGGCGATGCCGGAAGTGGTATGCAACGGGCGCACGAATTACTCCGCGGCATTCGACCTCGTCCGCAGCCGCATCGAAACGGACGTCGACGATCTGCGCGGCATGGGCATGGCCGTCCTGCGCCCGGTCGTGTTCCTCCTCACCGACGGCCTTCCGACCGACGACGGCTGGCACGACGCGTTCCGGCGACTGGTCAACCGCTCCTGGTCCCGGTACCCGCACGTCATCACCTATGGCTTCGGCGCCGCCGACCCGGACGTGCTCGGCAAGGTCGCCACCAAGGCCGCCTTCCTCGCCGACGCGGACACCGACCAGGACCACGCCCTGCTGGAGGCACTCGGCAGCCTCCTCAACTCCCTCGTCGCCTCCTCACGCGCGGGAGAGATGCAGATACCCCGCTCCGCTCCCGGATTCACCGCGCAGCCGGTCAGCGAGGAGTACCTGACCGTCCCGGCCGAGTACATGGACTGACCGCCGTGTCCGCCCGCCGCACCACCCGGACGCCCGACCGGCTCCTGCTCACCGCCACGGCCCTCGTCGCGACGGCGGCCGTGCTGCGCCTGCTGTCCCCCGACAGCCCGGCCGACACGGGAACCGAGCCGTCACCCACCCGCTCCGTCTCCACACAGCAGGGGACGCCCGGACCACCCGTCCCACGGCCCCCCGCATGGACACCGCACAACCCGCAACAGCCCCCGGCCGACCTGCCCGGTTCCTGACCCGCTGACCGGCGACCGGCAGCCGACGCGACACCACGCCACGTGGCACCACCCCACGTGGCACCACCCCACGCACACTCCACCAACTGACGAGAGGAGGCAGCCGAACATGACCAGCCCGATCCTCCAGTGCCCACGCTGCGGAGCCGCCAACGACCGCAACTACACCACGTGCTCCGGCTGCGGCACCGTACGCGTCATCAACCCGACGGACGGAGCGCACCCGGCCAGACCCGCCGCACCGCCCCGACCCCGCACCGTCCCACCGCTCGCCGTCAAGACACACCCCACCGTCGCCGCACCCCAGACGCCCCCGGCGCCCCGCTTCGCCCGCGACATCACTCGCTACCTGTGCACGGCCGTCCACACGGACACCAGATTCGCCCGCCGTGCCGTCGAGCAGATCGTCGAGGAACCGCGCCGCGCCATCGCCTCCTCGCCGGGCGTCGACCTCGGCTGCGTACTCAGACACGCCCTGGCGGCCCGCCGTCGCCAGGTACGGCGGGACGTCGTACTCGCCCTGCTGCTCCTGGCCGTGGTGATCATGCTGCCGTTCCTCTCCATCGCGGCACTGGTCCTCGGCTACCTCGTGGCCTGGCTCATCGTCGCCGTCGAATCCCTCTCGGTGCACTACGGCGTCGTCGCCGGCCGGCTCAGCCGAGAGAACTTCAACCCCGACCAGGCGCCCCAGCCCCTCAGCGCCGAGAAGCGACGCCGCATCGAGGCGATCGAGACCCGCGACCGGGGCAACGTCGTCGTCTCCTCGCTCTACGCCCCCTTCATCGGCTACGGACAGGCCACCAGCACCTGGTCCTTCGCCCTCGACACGGCACGTGCCGAAGAGGGCAAACAGGTCATCCCCTTCACCGTCCACGAGATCAACGACCATCTCGCCGCCCGCGTCGGGGACCTGAAACTGCCCGGCGTCCACGTCGAGAACCTGCTGCTCGTCAACGGCAAGGACCTGCTGTACGGCGTGGACGACCGGACCCGGGCCGAACTGCTGCCCGACACCGCAGGACCGCCCAGCGCGAAGGTCTCACCGGACCTGATGCACGAACTGCGCGAGGACGGCAAGGGCCGCGCCCGCCCCTACCTCGCCATCCGGGTCACCGGCTGGAGCGGCGAACTGGCCACCACCTTCTTCCTGCGGTGCGCTCTGCTGTCCGACCGCAAAATGCTCTTCATCGAGGGCAGCAGCTCCCTCCTCGCCCCCGTCCGCGAGCGCTACCGCATCGCGGACCAACTGCTCGGCTCACCCACCTTCCGTCAGTGGTGGGCCCTCGTCAGCCAGGCCGGAATCCGCGCGCCGGCACTACTGATCGGGTCACCCTTCTCCGTCATCGCAGGCCTGTTCGCACCCCTCAACGAACAGAGCAAACAACAACGCCAGGCACGGGAGATCCGCCACCGCACCTTCAACTACGGCGCATCCTTCAGCCTCAGAGACGCCGCCAGCGACCGGCTCTACTACCGCTACTTCCAGGAACTGGACCGGGAGTTGTACGTCAAGACGGTCGAACACCGGGTGCTCGACGCGTTGGTGGAGTTCCTGGAAGAACACAACATCGACACCAACGAACTGATCCAGCGTCAGACCACCATCAACAACACCGGCCTGTACGCGGGCGGCAACGTGACCCTCAACAGCTCCGCCGTAGGCGTCGGCGGCAGCATCGCCGGAGTCTTCCGGCGCGGCCAGGCGACGCCCGGCGCCCCGGGTGGACACGGGCCCGCCGGTTCCCCCGCCGCCACCCCACCCGCGAACCAAGGAAGGTGACGACATGTCAGAATCGTGCACCGGCACCGGCAACAACAGCGGCATCAACGCCGGCGGCGACCTCCACATCGACCGCAGCGCGGTCGCCGTCAACCACTCGTCCGCAACCGTCGGCCCCCCGGACGCGCCCGACCGCGAAGCCGCGATCGACGAACTCCGCACCGCCGTAGGACTGCTCCTGGAACAGCTGCGCAGATACCAGGACCAGTACGAGGACGGCGAGGAACTCGTCCATGCCGCCGAGCGCGTCGAGGAGGAGCTGGCCCAGGAGGAACCGCGGCGCACCGCCCTCCTGCGCTGGCTCGGCTTCATCGCCCCCGGCGTCCAGGCCACCGCCGCGATCGCGGGCGACGTGGCCGCCATTCAGGACAGCGTGACCAGCCTGCTGTGACACCACGCGCGAAGGCCGGCGGCAGACACCGCCGGCCTTCGCGCGCTCCCAGCCCCGGAAAACAGGCCCACGGAAAACAGGCCCGAGGAAAACGGCCGTGCTAGAAGACAGGCGTGCCCGCACGCGTGAGCTTCCAGTCCACCGACGCGAAGTCCTTCGGATCCAGCACACCCTTCGCGGTCACCCACTCCGCGATCCGCGTCCGGATCTCCGTCGACTCCGACCACAGCTCCTGCGCAGAGGCGACGTGCGGAAACGCGCCGCCGCCGTTCGCCCGGTAGTTGTTCACCGCGAACACGAACTGCTGCGCATCGTCCAGCGCGGCACCGCCGTACGTCAGGTTCTTGATCCGCGAACCCGCCGCCTGCGCGATATCGATCTCGTACGACAGCCCCGACACGTAGTCGTAGTTGTAGTCCGGACGGTTGCCCGCGTTCGTCAGCTTCTCCACGTCGACCGGGGCGTCCGCCGCCGTCTGCACGAAATACTGCGCCGAATACTCCAGGTACGCCTTCACCTGAGCGCCCGTCAGCAACTTCGCGACCAGCGTGTTGTCGTACACGTACAGGCTCGACAGATCCCGGATCGTCACATCGCCGGCCGGGATCTGAGACGTCCGCGAGAACGGCGACGCCTGCGCGATGACCGGCAGCGACGCATGCTCCGTACTCGCCAGCGCCGCCTTGACCACGTCCTCCTGCACCTTCGTGATCAGGTCGATGATCGGGGCGTCCTTGTAGCGGGCGTCCACCGTCGTCAGCGTCTCGGTGGCCGTACCGACGACCTGGTTGACGTACTCCACGACGACATCGTGTTCGTCCTTGAGCAGCTTGGTGATCCGCGGATCGTCGGCGACCGTCTTCGAATCACGCAGCGTCGCCTTCACCGACTCGACCTTCCAGCAGCCCTTCTCCAGGACCAGCTCGAAGTCGAACAGCGACAGCCGCTCCGCGTAGCACAGCGGCTCCGACAGCACGACCTTCTTACCGGTCGCCTCGTTCGTGACCAGCAGCTCCGGGATCTCCACGTGCGCGTGCCCGACCAGGATCGCGTCGATCCCCGGAACCTGCTGCGCGACCAACGCCGCCGAGTTCTCGACGTACGGCAGCTGATCACCGTACGACGACGTACCGGACGAACCGGAGTGCGCCGACACGACCACCACATCCGCGCCCATCGACCGCAGCTTCGGCACCCACTTCGCGGCCTGCTCCTCCAGACCCGGGAACGTCAGCTTGCCCTCGACGTACGCCTTGTCCCAGATCGCGATACCCGGGTTGGTCAGACCGAGGACGGCGACCTTGACCGGCGGGGCGCCCTTCACATGGAACTTCTTGATGAAGTACGGCGGGAACGCGGGCCTGAGGGTCTTCGCGTCCAGCGCGTTCGCACCCAGCAGCGGGAAGTCGCACTGCTCCTCGAACTTCCGCAGCGTCTCGATGCCGTAGTTGAACTCGTGGTTGCCCAGCGCCACCGCGTCGTACCCGATCGCGTTCATGGCCTGCGCCATCGGGTGGACCGGACCCCCCTTCGCCGTGATCGGGTCCACCTTGGCGTAGTAGTACGTCAGCGGAGTGCCCTGAATCGTGTCGCCCGCGTCCAGCAGCAGCGTGTTACGGCGGCCCTTCTCCTCCCGGACCTGATTCACCAGCGTCGAGATCCGGGCCAGCCCCTGCGCATTGCCCTGGGCGTCGGTGTACTCCGCGTCCTTGAAGTAGTCCCAGTTGAAGACATGGCCGTGCAGGTCCGTCGTGCCCATCACCGTGAACGAGTACCGCTTCGCCGGCTTCGGCCCCTTCTTCGCCTCCGCGGCCTCGGCCGCCGGAGCCGCCGCCGCGCCGGCCAGCGCGACCCCCGCCCCCGTCACGGCTGACTTCTTCAGGAACTTCCGACGGTTCAACGGCATCTCTGGACACTCCTCGGGCCACGGTCGATGACGCGCGTAGACCGAACACGATCGACGACGCGCGTAGATTCTGACCCGTACACGCCGACCAGCAACAGGCCCCGCAGGTTTCGATCTGATGACCCCACCTGTGAACTGACCACCCCGACAAGCGAGTAAGCCATGCCAGAGTGGGACGTATGACCACACCGCCCGCAGACGATCCCCGCCCCGCCGTCCCCTACGGCACCCCGGACGCCCCCCGCATCGCCGTCCGCGGCGAAGCCCGCCTCGAAGTCGACCCCGAGATCGCCCGCATCGGCGTCACCGTCGCCTCCCGCGGCAAGGACCGCCGCACCGCCCTCGACGACCTCACCCGCCGCAACACCGCCGTCCTCGACCTCATCAAGACCTACGGCGACGCAGTCGAACACCTCGAAACCGGCTCCTTCTCCATCAGCCCCGAACTCAAGGAAAAGGGCCGCGGCGAACGCATCCACGCCTACCACGGCCGCGTCCACATCACCGCCGAACTCACCGACTTCACCGCCCTCGGCGAACTCACCACCCGCCTCGCCGACCAGGAACTCACCCGCGTCGACGGCCCCTGGTGGGCCCTGCGCCCCGACTCACCCGCCCACCGCGAAGCCCGCCGGCAGGCTGTGAAGGAAGCGGTCCAGCGGGCCAGGGAATACGCCGAAGCACTCGGCACCTCACTCGCGGCCCTCGTGGAACTCGCCGACATCGGAGCCGAGAACCCCGAGCCGTACCCCCTCGCAAAAGGCGCCCGCATGCGCTCCGCCGCCTACGCCGCCGAGGACGCAGCCGCCGCCCTCGACCTCGAACCCCAACGGCAGAGCGTCTACGCCCAGGTCAACGCCCGATTCACCATGACGCCGCCCCGCCTTTGACCGCGACGTCGAAAATCGGCCCGACCGAATGTGCGACGGACCGCAGAATGCTCATCAGAGCACCCCTCCGCGCAATTCAACAGTTGTCAACACCCCTTCACGCAAAGGTTGTTGAGTGGTCATGCTCAGCCAATTCCCTACCCGCAGGTAAGGTCTAGGCTCAAAACATGCGCCGAGCAAAGATCGTCTGCACCCTGGGCCCCGCCACCGACTCATACGACCAGATCAAGGCACTGGTCGAAGCCGGAATGGACGTCGCCCGCTTCAACCTCAGCCACGGCGACTACGCCGACCACGAGGAGCGCTACCAGCGCGTACGCAAGGCCTCCGACGAGACCGGCCACAGCGTCGGCATCCTCGCCGACCTTCAAGGCCCGAAGATCCGACTCGGCCGCTTCACCGAAGGACCCGTACTCCTTGAACGCGGCGACACCTTCATCATCACCGTCGAAGAAGGCGCCGAGGGCGACCAGCAGCAGTGCGGTACGACATACGCCGGCCTCGCCGCCGACGTCACCCCCGGTGAACGCGTCCTCGTCGACGACGGCAAGGTATGCCTCGAAGTCACCAAGGTCGACGGCCCCCGAGTCCACACCACCGTCATCGAAGGCGGCATGGTCTCCGACAACAAGGGCCTGAACCTCCCCGGCGTAGCCGTGTCGGTCCCCGCCCTCTCGGAAAAGGACGAGGCAGACCTGCGCTGGGCGCTGCGCACGGGCTGCGACGTGATCGCTCTCTCCTTCGTCCGCAGCGGCCGGGACATCGACGACGTCCACCGCATCATGGACGAGGAAGGCCGCCGCCTCCCCGTCATCGCCAAGGTGGAGAAGCCCCAGGCAGTCGAAGCCATCGACGACATCGTCGCCGCCTTCGACGGCATCATGGTCGCGCGAGGCGACCTCGGCGTGGAAATGCCGCTCGAGCAGGTCCCGATCGTCCAGAAACGCGCGATCAAACTCGCCAAGCGCAACGCCAAGCCGGTCATCGTGGCCACCCAGATGCTCGACTCGATGATCGAGAACTCCCGGCCGACCAGGGCAGAGGCCAGCGACGTCGCCAACGCGGTCATCGACGGCACGGACGCCGTGATGCTCTCCGGCGAGACCAGCGTCGGCAAGTACCCCATCGCTGTGGTCAGGACCATGTCGAAGATCGTCGAAGCCGCCGAGGAAGACATCCTGGCAAAGGGCCTCCCGCCCCTGACCGAACGCAACAAGCCCCGCACCCAGGGCGGCGCGGTCGCGCGTGCGGCCGCCGAAATGGGCGACTTCCTGGGCGCGAAGTTCCTGGTCGCCTTCACCCAGTCCGGAGACACCGCCCGCCGCCTCTCCCGCTACCGCTCACCGATTCCGTTGCTGGCCTTCACGCCGGAGCCGGCGACGCGATCGCAGTTGAACCTGACATGGGGCGTGGAGACCTTCCTCGGCCCCCACGTCGACTCCACCGACGCGATGGTCGACCAGGTCGACGAACTGCTCCTCAAGTACGGCCGCTGCCAAAAGGGCGACACCGTCGTCATCACCGCCGGCTCCCCGCCCGGAGTCTCCGGCTCCACCAATCTGGTGCGGGTGCATCACATCGGGGAGGACGACAAGTAGTCGGGGGTCAGTGTTTGGGGCCTACGTGGGTGTCCAGGAGAGCTACCGAGGCCTTCTTCGCGACGGAGATGTTGTACGGGTTGCCGTGCCGGGTGCAGTGCGTCCACTCGATGCCGAGCCTGTCGAGGGTGTCGGTATAGAGCCGGCGGATGTCGTCGGACACGTTGGTGAAGAAGTACCGGGGGTATTCGTAGCGCTTGCGCTCACCGGCGACGAGGCGCGTGGTCCAGTTGGTGATGCGGCAGCCGTCGGAGTGGATGAGGCCACGAACGAACTCCCAGGGGTGAGCATCGACGATCGCCTGTTGCCAGGGTTCGAGGGTGATGTGGCGCTCGTGCTTCCTGCCAGGGCCGTGCTGGGGGAACAGGCAGTGCAGGTGCTTCGAATACACCTTTACGTTGCTGCAGCCGGTCCTGCGAACGCGGCAGACGGAGTTGTCGGGGAAGACCGTGCGCATGGCCTGCTCGCAGTCGTCCATGAGGCCGGGCCATGACTCGCTGCAGGTGATCATGAGATTCGGCGCTCGATGCTCGGAGTAGTGGCTGATGTGGCCGTCGCCGAGGTAGAGGCCCAGTAGGTAGCTGTACGCCGGATCGTCGAGGGCTCGCCCATCGCACCGGGGGCACTTGGGTTCGTGGCGGCCGGGGCACTCGCCGCGTTTTGCTCGGTCCAGATGCTTCCAATAGCCGATCGTCCCCAGCGGAACATTGAGCCGTCGGGCCACGTCTGCGTTCTTTGCGCCGTTGCGCAGTAGTGTGACCGCTTTGTGTCGCACACCAGTGTCGTGGAAGTTCATGCGGACACTCTGTGTGACTGATCGCGACCCTGTGCATGAAAAAGCGGAGAACCACGCGAACGTGATCCTCCGCTTTCCGTTTCCAAGTGCCCGGTGTGGGATTCGAACCCACATGCCCAAAGGGCACGGCATTTTGAGTGCCGCGAGTCTGACCAGTTCCTCCAACCGGGCAGGCCAGGGGGACTGCCGAGAAGCATACCGGGTCACCGTAGCTCCCCGCCTCTAGGTAGGCTGCATAAGCAGCAGCACCTGCCCGGCCCGCAACAAGGAGCCCCCGTGACCGCCCCCGAGTCGCCCCAGCCCGTAGACGCGCCCGACGACGACAAGTCGCACGTGCCTCCGCTGACGACCCGTGTCGTCATTGCCGAGGACGAGGCACTGATCCGGCTCGATCTGAAAGAGATGCTGGAGGAGGAGGGGTACTCCGTCGTCGGTGAGGCCGGCGATGGGGAGCAGGCCGTGGAGCTTGCCCGTGAGCACAAGCCGGACCTTGTGATCCTCGACGTGAAGATGCCGAAGCTGGATGGCATTTCCGCCGCCGAGAAGATCGCCGAGGAGCGGATCGCCCCCGTCCTGATGCTCACCGCGTTCTCGCAGCGTGACCTCGTCGAGCGGGCCCGGGATGCCGGTGCGATGGCGTATCTCGTGAAGCCGTTCAGCAAGAGCGATGTCGTTCCGGCGATCGAGATGGCTGTTTCGCGGTTCACGGAGTTGAAGGAGCTGGAGAAGGAGGTCGCGGACCTCAGTCTGCGGCTTGAGACCCGGAAGCTCGTGGACCGGGCGAAGTCGATTCTTCAGACGCAGTACGGGCTGACCGAGCCGGCCGCGTTCCGGTGGATTCAGAAGACGTCGATGGATCGCCGGATGTCGATGCAGCAGGTTGCCGAGGCGGTTATTCAGGACGCTGATGAGAAGAAGGGCAACGGCAAGGGCTGAGCCCGCGCCGCTGTGCCCAACGACGATGCCCGCGCCCCTGCAACAGGGGCGCGGGCATCGTCGTAGAAGCGCTGGACCTCAGTCCTCGCCGAGGTATGCCTTCCGTACCGACTCGTCGTGCAGCAGGTCCTGCCCGCTGCCCGAGAGGACGATGTTGCCGACCTCCATGACGTGCCCCTGGTCGGCCAGGGACAGCGCGGCCTGGGCGTTCTGCTCGACCAGCAGGATGGTCGTGCCCTGGGACTTGAGCTCGGCGATCGTCGACATGATCTTCTGCATCATGATCGGCGAGAGGCCCATGGACGGTTCGTCGAGCATGAGCAGCTTGGGCTGGGACATGAGCGCGCGGCCCATGGCGAGCATTTGCTGCTCGCCGCCGGACAAGGTGCCCGCCGCCTGGTTACGGCGTTCTCCGAGGATGGGGAACAGGTCGTAGGCCCGTTGGATGTCCCGTTCGATGCCTTCCTTGTCGTTGCGGAGGAAGGCGCCGAGCTGGAGGTTTTCGAAAATGGTGAGGCGGGGGAAGATGCGCCGGCCTTCGGGGGAGTGGGCGAGGCCGAAGGAGACGATCTTGTGGGCGGCGATGCCGGTGAGGGGCTTGCCGTCGAACAGGATCTTTCCGCTGGTCGGCTTCAGGAGGCCCGACAGGGTGCGCAGGGTTGTTGTCTTGCCGGCGCCGTTCGTGCCGATGAGGGTGACGACCTCGCCGGCCTCGACGCTGAAGGAGATGCCCTTGACGGCTTCGATCTTGCCGTAGGAGACGCGGAGGTCTTCGACCTCGAGGAGTGCGGTCACTGGGCGTCTCCCTTGGTGCTGGTGGTGCTGTGTGCGTCGGCCACGGCTTCGGCGGCCGCGACTTCGGCCGCTTCCGCTTCGCCGGGGGCGCCTTCGAACGGCTCGCCCAGGTAGGCGGCGATGACTCGCTCGTCGGCCTGGACGACTTCGGAGGTTCCTTCGACGAGCTTCTCGCCCTGGACGAGGACGGCGACGCGGTCGCACAGGTTGAAGACGAAGCGCATGTCGTGCTCGATGAGGAGGACGGCGATGCCCTTGTCGCGGATGGCGAAGACCAGTTCCTCGGTGGCCCGCGTTTCCTGGGGGTTCATGCCGGCGGTCGGCTCGTCGAGGAGCAGCAGGCCCGGTTCGGACGCGAGTGCTCGTGCGATCTCAAGCTTGCGCTGTTCGCCGTAGGGGAGGTTGCGTGCCAGGTGGTCGCGCTTGTGGGCGAGGCCGATGAACTCGAGGAGTTCCATTGCGCGTTCTTCGCTGGCCTTTTCCGCCTTCTTGAAACCGGGGCCGCGCAGGAGGGCGGACCAGAGGCCTTCCTTGGTGCGGGTGTGGCGGCCGACGAGGACGTTCTCGAGGACCGTCATGTTGGCGAAGAGGCGGATGTTCTGGAAGGTGCGGGCCATGCCGGCCTGTGTCACCAGGTGTGGCTTCGGTGGCAGGACCGTGCCCTTGTACGAGACGGTGCCTTCCGTCGGGATGTACAGGCCCGTCAGGCAGTTGAAGAAGGTTGTCTTGCCGGCGCCGTTGGGGCCGATGAGGCCTACGATTTCGCCGGAGTTGACGGTGAAGTCGACCGAGCGGACGGCGGTGAGGCCGCCGAAGCGCATGGTGACGCCGCGGGCTTCGAGTACAGGTGTCGTCATGATGCTCACGCCCCCGTCTTGGTGACGGCGGCCGGTTCGCCGGTCAGTGTTGTTGTTTCTGGTACGTCGAGTTGGCCGGTCTCGTGGAATTCGAGCTGGCGGCGGCGGTTGGCGATGATGCCTTCGGGGCGGAACCGCATCAGGAGGATGAGGGCGATGCCGAACGCGAGCAGCGACTTGTCCTGGAGGAAGACCAATTTCTCCGGGAGGAGGTAGAGCAGGGCCGCGCCGAGGATCGGGCCGGCCACCGTGCCCATGCCGCCGAGGACGACGGCGGCGAGGAGGAAGGCCGAGTTCGGGGGCGTGGAGCCGGCGAACTGGTACGGCGTCGGTACGACGCTGTAGGTGACGTGGGCGCTGACGGTGCCGGCGAGGCCGGCGAGGGCGGCGCCGAGGGCGAAGGCGATGAGTTTGACGCGGAAGCCGTTGATGCCCATGGCGGTGGCGGCGGTTTCGTCTTCGCGGATGGCGATCCAGGAGCGGCCGATGCGGGAGTCGGCGGCGCGGGTGTAGACCAGGACCACGATGGCCATGATCAGCACCATGAGCAGGTAGTAGTTGGCGAAGCGGCCGAGGGTGAAGCTGCCGAGGTCGTGGGATTCGCCGAGGTTGAACCCGAAGAGCTTGAGGTCCGGGATGGCCGGGATGCCGTTAGGTCCGTTGGTGATGTCGGGGCCGGAGTCGCCGTCCATGTTGTTGACGGCGATGCGGAAGATCTCTCCGAACCCGAGGGTGACGATGGCGAGGTAGTCGCCGCGCAGTCGCAGAGTGGGGGCGCCGATGAGGACGCCGAAGATCAGCGATGCGGCGGCGCCGGTGAGGGCGGCGGCCCAGAAGGGGAACTGGACGCCGGAGAAGGTGGAGAACTCGGAGCCGGATACGAGGGCGGCGGTGTAGGCGCCGACGCCGAGGAAGGCGACGTATCCGAGGTCGAGGAGGCCGGCGAGGCCGACGACGATGTTCAGGCCCAGGGCGACGGTTCCGAAGATCAGGATGTTGACGCCGATGTTGGCGTAGTGGTCGTCGGTCTGGGTGAAGGGGAACGCGATCGCGGCGGCGAAGCCCATGGCGAGCGTGAAGCTGCGATTGTTCGCGATGATCCGGGAGAAGCGGTCGATGAGGCCCGCGGTGTGCAGGGCCCAGGCGGCGAAGATGACGACGATGAGGTAGCCGATGAAGAGTTCGCCGTATTCGGTGTCGATGCCGTAGGTGAAGACGAAGAGACCGATGATCGTGACGACGGTGACGACCGCGCGCTCCAGCCAGGGGCTCAGGGGCTGGGGGGCGGGGATGCCGTCGGGCTTGGCGAGGTACGCCTTGAGGTTCTCCTTGGCGTCGTCGGAGCGCTTCTCGGGGAGGGCGAAGGCGCCGATGACGGGCAGGAGGGAGGCCACGGCGGCGATGTAGCCGCCGGGTTCGAGGTTGACGACGCCGCCGAGTTCGACGCAGATGGAGATGACGGCGTACCAGGTGACGCCGAGGCCGCCGAGGGCGTTGAGGGCGAGTGGTGCGTTGTTGCCGGCGGGCAGGAGCCAGCCGAGGCCGCGGATGCCGTACGACGCCAGGGCGAAGAGGGCGGTGAGGACGCCGGCGGTGAAGGTCAGCCACTGCAGGCCGCCGGGGTAGCCGGTGATGGTGAGGTCGCCGGGGAACTCTGAGGTCCAGGTCCAGGCGAGGAAGGCGGAGGCGGCGGTGGCGATGCCTCCGGCGAGGAGGAGCGCGCGGGCTGCCGCGAGGGGCAGCGGTATGAGGCCGCGGGTGGTGGGGGTGGTCTTGGTGAGGTCGGTCATCGTGATCACGCCCTGTCCGCGACGCGTTCGCCGAGTAGGCCTTGTGGCCTGACAAGGAGGACGATGATGAGGAGGGCGAAGGCCCAGACGTTGGCCCAGCTCTGGCCGCCGAGCTTGTCCATGCCGGGGATGCCGTCGATGTAGGCGGAGGCGAGGGTCTCGGCGACGCCGAGGACGAGGCCGCCGAGCATGGCGCCGTAGATGTTGCCGATGCCGCCGAGGACTGCCGCGGTGAAGGCCTTGAGGCCCATCAGGAAGCCCATGCGGTAGTCGATGTTGCCGTATTTGAGGCCGTAGGCGACGGCGGCGACGGCGGCGAAGAAGCCGCCGATGGCGAAGGCGATGACGATGATGCGGTTGGTGTCGATGCCCATGAGCTGCGCGGTGTCCGGGTCTTGCGCGGTGGCCTGCATGGCGCGGCCGGTGCGGGACTTGCGGACGAAGAAGGCGAGCGCGGACATGCAGACGACGGCGGCCACGATGAGGAAGATGTCGGCGTCCTTGATGGTGACGGAGCCGATTTCGTGGGTGGCGTCGAGGCCGGGGAAGGCGATGGCGCGGTCTGCGCCGGGGTAGAAGTTGCGGACGACTTCCTGGAGGGCCAGGGAGAGACCGATTGCGGTGATGAGCGGTGCCAGTCGTGGTGCTCCGCGCAGTGGTCGGTAGGCGAACCGTTCGGCTCCGACGGCGATGAGGATGGCGACGATGCCGCCGCCGATCAGCATCAGGGGCACCGCGATGGCCATCGCTGTGCCGTCGGGGAGGATGTAGAAGTAGACCGTGAAGGCGCCGAAGGCGCCGGTCATGAAGATCTCGCCGTGCGCGAAGTTGATGAGCTGGACGATGCCGTACACCATCGTGTAGCCGATGGCGATCAGCCCGTACATCGAGCCTAGAAGCAGCCCGTTGGCCAGCTGCTGCGGCAGGGTGTTCACCGCATGGCCTCCATGTCGCTGGTGGTCGTGTGCACTGGTCGCGTGCAGGGATGGGGTGTGGCAAGGGCCGCGCGGTCGGGGTCCCCTTCCGCGCGGCCCGTGGTGTGGTTGTGCTTCGTGCTGCTGTGGCCTGGGCTAGCCGAGGTTGGCGGTGCCGGTCTTCACAGCCTTCCACGCACCCTTTTCGACCTCGTAAACGGTCAGCTGCTTGTTGGTGGTGTCGCCGAACTCGTCGAAGGCGACCTTGCCGGTGAGGCCTTCGAAGTCGGACTTCTGGACGCCTTCCACGACCGTGGAGCGCAGCTCGTTCATGTCGCTGGGGACCTTGCCGTCGTTGGCGTCGACGGCTGCCTTGACGGCGTTGATGATGGCGGTGGCGGCGTCGTAGGCGTAGGTGCCGTAGGCGCCGTAGTCACCCTTGTAGCCCTTGGCCTTGTAGGTCTCGATGAACGTCTTGGCGGCGGGCAGGGTGTCGGCGGGGACACCGATGGCGGTGACGAGGTCGCCCTCGGTGGCGGCGCCGCCGGCCTCGATGTAGGTGGAGGCGAACATGCCGTCGCCGCCGAATAGCGGGATCTTGACCCCGCCGTCCTTCATCTGCTTGGTGATCAGCGCGGACTCGTCGTACTGGCCGCCGTAGTACAGCATGTCGGCTTTCGAGGTCTTGATCTTGGTGACGAGGGAGCCGAAGTCCTTGTCGCCGGTGTTGACGTGGTCGGTCCCGATCACGGTGCCGCCGAGCTTCTTGAACTGCTCGGCGAAGATCTTCGCGAGGCCGGCGCCGTAGGTCTGCTTGTCGTCGACGACGAAGACGCTCTTCTTCTTGAGCGTGTTGTACGCGTAGTCGGCGGCGAAGCTGCCCTGCAGCTCGTCGGTGGTGGAGGTGCGGAAGTACGTCTTGTACGGCCGCTTCTTGTCCGTCTGCCAGTTCTTGCCCTGGGTCAGCTCGGGGTTGGTGTTCGCGGGGGAGATCTGGACCATGTCGGCCGCGGCGAACACCTGGGTCATCGACTGGGCGACGCCCGAGTTGAGCGGGCCGACGGCGCCGACGGCGGTCTTGTCGCCGGTGATGGCGGTGGCGTTGGACTGGCCTGTGGCGGGCTGGGCCTTGTCGTCATAGGCCTTCAGCTTGAAGGTGACACCGGGGACGGTCTTGTTCTTGTTGGCGTCGTCGATAGCTATCTGGGCGCCGTACTGGATGCCGAGGCCGGTGGTGGAGTTCTCACCGGACAGTGGGGCGTCCACACCGATCGTCAGGGTGGTGCCGCTGTCGCCGCCGCTGCCGTCGCTGCCGTTGTCGTCTCGGGAGCCGCAGGCGGTGAGGGACAGCGCTCCAGTCGCGAGGACGGAGGTAAGTATCACCAAGGAACGTCGCACAATCAGTCCTTTCCGCGGTCACGTCCACCCGGGTGGGGCGGAGGTGCCGCGCTGGTACCGAACTCCCGATGGAGCGGTGACTGGGCGTGACTCTAAGCCCGATATGCGGACATCGGCATCGCCGCGAGCTTGCTTGTGACGTTCTTGTTATGACGTGATGGTGAGCGGGCCTGGGGGGAGGCCGCTCTCGGCGGGTTTGGCGGAATATCCGCTCAGTCCGCATGTTGAGAATTCGCACTTCCGGTTGGCTGTGGGCCCGGTCCGGCGATGGCCTGGTCACACGTGCTGCGCAGGAGCCGCGTAAGGTCTCGCGAGAAGCCGCCGCCGAAGATGAAGCTGTGGTGTTGTATTGCGCGCGTGTTACGCAGCGTTACGTCGAGAAAGGGAAGGTCCGCATTAAGGGGCACTCCCGAACAGTCGGATACGGATATCTCGACGGCGATCCGGAGCGTTGTTCCGCCGGGCACGAGGAAGGATGTCCAGGGCACGGCGTGTGCGGTGAGCCCGTCGAAGGCGGTGCCGGAGACCTGGAGGGTGACGGGCGGCCCGTGTTCGACGGTGACGGCGAACAGGAAACGGTCGCTGGTGGCGCCGGGTTTGTGGGGGGTGGCCAGTCCGAGGTAGCGCCAGGTTGTGACGTTGGCGGGCCAGGGGACGGGGCTGGACGGGGCGGAGTTGAGGCTTCGCGGAACCAGCAAGGCCGCGGCGACCGTGACGACGGCCGCCGCGGCGAGCACGGCCTTGCGGGCCCGGGGTGACAGGCGGTTCCACTGGTGTGTGAGGCGGTGGGTGAGACCGGTTGGGGCGGTGTCGAGGGCGTCGTAACTCTCGTCGTTCTCCGATGAGTTGACGGGTTCAACGGGCCCGATGCCGCTCATGACGGCAGCTTAGGCGCTCCGCTGCAAGTCCGGGGGCATCTGCGGGTCCGTCGTGGCTGATTGCGCCCACGCTGGGCGGAGCCGCACACAAATGCAGCCCCGCGCCCCTCAGTTGTCCCATCCAGTCGCACTGGAATTCACCGGACCCGCTCCACGTCGCCGGGGTTCACGTCCCGCAGCATGCAGGTCAGCCGTGCGCTGCACACACGCTTGCCGGCCTCGTCGCTGATGACGATCTCGTACGTCGCCGTGGAGCGCCCGCGGTGCACGGGGGTGGCCACGCCGGTCACGAGACCGGAGCGGGCGCCCCGGTGGTGGGTGCAGTTGAGGTCGACCCCTACGGCGATCTTGGAGCTGCCGGCGTGGAGCATGGAGCCGACGGAGCCGAGGGTCTCGGCGAGGACCGCGGAGGCGCCGCCGTGCAGCAGTCCGTACGGCTGGGTGTTGCCCTCGACGGGCATGGTGCCGACGACGCGGTCCGCCGAGGCCTCGACGATCTGCACTCCCATGCGGGTGCCCAGGTCTCCGGCCGAGAACATGGCGATGAGGTCGATGCCGAGCGCGGCGTACTCGTCGATGACCTCTTGCGGGAACTTCACGTGCTGCTGCTCGCCCATGGGGCCCGGCTCCGTTTCGTCGGCGGTCGCGTGTGTCGGTCGCGGTCCACTGAGCAAACGCTCAGTCGGTTGCCGATTGTTCCAGACGTACGACGACGGACTTGCTGGCCGGGGTGTTGCTGGTGTCGGCGGTGGCGTCCAGCGGGACCAGGACGTTCGTCTCGGGGTAGTAGGCGGCCGCGCAGCCCCGTGCGGTCGGGTAGTGCACCACGCGGAAGCCGGGCGCGCGGCGCTCGACGCCGTCCTGCCACTCGCTGACGAGATCGACGTACGAGCCGTCCGCGAGCATGAGATCGCGGGCGTCCTCGGGGTGCACGAGGACGACCCGGCGGCCGTTCTTGATGCCGCGGTAGCGGTCGTCGAGGCCGTAGATCGTGGTGTTGTACTGGTCGTGCGAGCGCAGCGTCTGGAGCAGCAGCCGACCCTCGGGCAGCGCCGGGTACTCGACGGGCGCGGCGGTGAAGTTGGCCTTGCCGGTGGCCGTCGGGAAGCGGCGCTCGTCGCGCGGGGCGTGCGGCAGCGCGAAGCCTCCGGGGTGCGCCACGCGGGCGTTGAAGTCCTCGAAGCCGGGGACCACGCGCGCGATGCGGTCGCGGATCGTCGCGTAGTCCTTCTCGAACTCCTCCCAGGGCGTGCGGGATTCGTGGCCGAGGACGCGACGGGCCAGACGGGACACGATCGCCGGCTCGGACAGCAGCTGCGGGCTCGCGGGCTCCAGGCGGCCGCGGGAGGCGTGCACCATGCCCATGGAGTCCTCGACGGTGACGACCTGCTCGCCGCTGCCCTGAAGGTCGCGCTCGGTGCGGCCGAGGGTGGGCAGGATCAGCGCACGCGCGCCCGTGACGGCGTGTGAGCGGTTGAGCTTCGTCGACACGTGCACGGTGAGACGGGCCCGCCGCATCGCCGCTTCGGTGACCTCCGTGTCGGGGGAGGCGGAGACGAAGTTGCCGCCCATCGCGAAGAAGACCTTCGCCTTGTCGTCACGCATCGCGCGGATGGCCCGTACGACGTCGTAGCCGTGCTCGCGCGGCGGTGCGAAGCCGAACTCCCTCTCCAGGGCGTCCAGGAAGGCGGGGGAGGGGCGCTCGAAGATGCCCATGGTGCGGTCGCCCTGTACGTTCGAATGGCCGCGCACCGGGCACACGCCCGCGCCCGGGCGGCCGATGTTGCCGCGCAGGAGAAGGAAGTTGACCACCTCGCGGATGGTCGGCACGGCGTGCTTGTGCTGGGTGAGGCCCATCGCCCAGCAGACGATCGTCCGCTCGGAGGCGAGGATCATGCCGAGGGCTTCCTCGATCTGCGCGCGGGTGAGGCCCGTCGCCGTCAGGGTCTCGTCCCAGTCGGCGGCGCGGGCGGCCTCGGCGAACTCCTCGTAGCCGTGCGTGTGTTCGCGGACGAAGGTCTCGTCGACCGCGCCCTCGGTCTGAAGGATCAGCTTGTTGAGGAGGCGGAAGAGGGCCTGGTCGCCGCCGATGCGGATCTGGAGGAACAGATCGGTGAGCGCGGCACCCTTGAGCATGCCCTGCGGGGTCTGCGGGTTCTTGAAGCGCTCCAGGCCCGCCTCGGGCAGCGGGTTCACGCTGATGATGCTCGCGCCGTTGGCCTTGGCCTTCTCCAGGGCGGAGAGCATGCGCGGATGGTTGGTGCCCGGGTTCTGGCCGGCGACGATGATCAGGTCGGCCTTGTACAGGTCCTCCAGCAGGACGCTGCCCTTGCCGACGCCGATCGTCTCGGACAGCGCCGAGCCGGACGACTCGTGGCACATGTTGGAGCAGTCCGGCAGGTTGTTCGTGCCGAACTCGCGGGCGAACAGCTGGTAGAGGAACGCGGCCTCGTTGCTCGTGCGCCCGGAGGTGTAGAAGAGGGCCTCGTCCGGGGAGCCGAGCGCGGTGAGCTCCTCGGCGACGATGTCGAAGGCACGCTCCCAGCTGACCGGCTCGTAGCGCTCGCCCCCTTCGGGGAGATACATGGGGTGCGTGAGCCGGCCCTGCTGGCCGAGCCAGTAGCCGGAGCGGGTGGCGAGGTCGGCGACCGTGTGCGCGGCGAAGAACTCCGGGGTGACCCGGCGCAGGGTGGCCTCCTCGGCGACCGCCTTCGCGCCGTTCTCACAGAACTCCGCCTTGTGCCGGTGGTCCGGCTCCGGCCAGGCGCAGCCCGGGCAGTCGAACCCGTCCTTCTGATTGACGCGCAGGAGGGTCAGCGCGGTCCGCTTCACACCCATCTGCTGCTGCGCGATACGCAGGGTGTGCCCGATGGCCGGGAGCCCCGCCGCCGCGTGCTGCGGCTCGGCGACCTGCGGCGCGTCCTGAACCGGATCGCCCTGGGGCGGCTTCGTTGCCATCGCACGCTCTCCTAATACGACTGCTGCGACTGCGTGTGTGAGATACATCGACTGCGTGTGTGAGGTATATCTACGATCCTCCCACGCTCCGCCGACAACGATCGAGGTCGGGCTCGGCGCCGGGCGCAGGCACCGTATGCGGAACCGGTCGGGCACCGCCGATCCGGCGGTGGGTCCCGACTGTCAGTGCCACGTGGCAGGATCGGGGACGTGGCAGAAACAGCATCGAAGAAGACCGACAGCGCCCCCGGTGGCGACCGCCCGCGGCTGATGCTCATGGACGGGCACTCGCTGGCCTACCGCGCGTTCTTCGCGCTGCCCGCGGAGAACTTCACGACCGCGACGGGCCAGCCGACGAACGCGATCTACGGCTTCGCGTCGATGCTGGCCAACACGCTGCGCGACGAGGCGCCCACCCACTTCGCGGTGGCCTTCGACGTGTCCCGCAAGACCTGGCGCTCCGAGGAGTTCACGGAGTACAAGGCGAACCGCTCGAAGACCCCGGACGAGTTCAAGGGCCAGGTCGAGCTGATCGGCGAACTGCTGGACACCATGCACGCACCGCGCTTCGCGGTGGACGGCTTCGAGGCCGACGACGTCATCGCCACCCTCGCGACCCAGGCCGAGGCCCATGGCTTCGAGGTGCTGATCGTCACCGGCGACCGGGACTCCTTCCAGCTGGTCTCCGAGCACACCACGGTGCTGTATCCGACGAAGGGCGTCTCCGAGCTGACCCGCTTCACCCCGGAGAAGGTCTTCGAGAAGTACGGATTGACGCCGGCGCAGTACCCCGACTTCGCGGCCCTGCGCGGCGACCCGTCCGACAACCTGCCGGGCATCCCGGGCGTCGGCGAGAAGACCGCCGCGAAGTGGATCAACCAGTTCGGCTCCTTCGCCGAGCTGGTCGAGCGCGTCGACGAGGTCAAGGGCAAGGCCGGGCAGAACCTGCGCGATCACCTGGATGCGGTCAAGCTCAACCGCCGGCTCACCGAGCTGGAGCGGCAGGTCGAGCTGCCGAAGACCGTCACCGACCTCGAGCGCGCACCGTACGACCGCAAGGCGGTCGCGATGGTGCTGGACACCCTGGAGATCCGCAACCCCTCGCTGCGCGAGCGCCTCTTCGCCGTCGACCCCGGCGCCGAGGAGGCCGAGTCCACCCCGGTCTCCACGGAGGGCGTGGAGCTGGACGGCAAGGTGCTCACCACCGGCGAGCTCGCGCCCTGGCTCACCGAGCACGGCACCGACACCCTCGGTATCGCCACCGTCGACACCTGGGCGCTCGGCGCGGGCTCGGTCGCCGAGGTCGCGCTGGCCGCGCCCGGGGGAGCCGCCGCCTGGTTCGACCCCGCCCAGCTGGACGAGGCCGACGAGACGGCGTTCACCGCCTGGCTGGCCGACGCGGGCCGCCCCAAGGTCTTCCACAACGCCAAGGGCGCCATGCGCGTCTTCGCCGAGCACGGCTGGACCGTCGACGGCGTGACCATGGACACCGCGCTCGCCGCCTACCTCGTCAAGCCGGGCCGCCGCTCCTTCGACCTGGACGCGCTGTCCCTGGAGTACCTCCACCGCGAGCTCGCCCCCGCCGCCACGGCCGACGGCCAGCTCGCCTTCGGCACGGACGACGGCGCCGAGGCCGACGCCCTGATGATCCAGGCCCGCGCCATCCTCGACCTGGGCGAGGCCTTCGGCGAGCGGCTCCAGGAGGTGGGCGCCGCGGACCTCCTGCGGGACGTGGAGCTGCCGACCTCAGTGCTGCTGGCCCGGATGGAGCGGCATGGCATCGCCGCCGACAGGGCCCACCTGGAGGCCATGGAGCAGATGTTCGCCGGCGCCGTGCAGCAGGCGGTGAAGGAGGCGCACGCGGCGGCGGGGCACGAGTTCAACCTGGGCTCGCCCAAGCAGCTCCAGGAAGTCCTCTTCGGCGAGCTGGCCCTGCCCAAGACCAAGCGCACCAAGACCGGCTACACCACCGACGCCGACGCGCTGGCATGGCTCGCCGGCCAGACGGACAACGAACTGCCGGTGATCATGCTCCGCCACCGTGAGCAGGCCAAGCTGCGCGTCACGGTGGAGGGCCTGATCAAGACGGTCGCGGCGGACGGCCGTATCCACACCACCTTCAACCAGACCGTCGCGGCGACGGGCCGCCTGTCGTCGACCGACCCCAACCTCCAGAACATCCCCGTCCGCACCGACGAGGGCAGGGCGATCCGCCGCGGGTTCATCGTCGGCGAGGGCTTCGAGTCCCTGATGACGGCGGACTACAGCCAGATCGAACTGCGCGTGATGGCCCACCTCTCCGAGGACGAGGGTCTGATCGAGGCGTTCACCTCGGGGGAGGACCTGCACACCACGGCGGCCTCGCAGGTGTTCGCGGTCGAGCCCGGCGCGGTGGACGCGGAGATGCGCCGCAAGATCAAGGCGATGTCGTACGGCCTGGCGTACGGGCTGTCGGCCTTCGGCCTCTCCCAGCAGCTGAACATCGAGGCGGCCGAGGCGCGTGCCCTGATGGACGCGTACTTCGAGCGTTTCGGCGGTGTACGGGACTATCTGCGCCGGGCCGTCGACGAGGCAAGGGCGACCGGTTACACGGCGACGCTGTTCGGACGCCGCCGCTACCTCCCCGACCTCAACAGCGACAACCGCCAGCGCCGCGAGGCGGCCGAGCGCATGGCTCTGAACGCCCCGATCCAGGGCACGGCGGCCGACATCGTCAAGATCGCCATGCTCAAGGTCGACCGGGCCCTGCGCGAGGCCGACCTCACCTCCCGCATGCTGCTCCAGGTGCACGATGAAATCGTCCTGGAGATCGCCCCCGGAGAGCGTGCCGCGACGGAGGAACTCATCCGCCGTGAAATGGCCGACGCCGTCCACCTCCGCGTCCCCCTGGGCGTCTCGGTGGGCGCGGGCCCGGACTGGGAGTCGGCAGCGCACTAGCCGCCCGCGGTTGGGCCGAGTGGGTGGGCTGAGCGCCGGGCAGGTCATTGCTCACTCGGCGCTCAGCGTGGCTGACGGCGGGCCGCCCTGTGCTGTTTCGCAGGCGGGACTGCACGCCCCAAGGGGCGCGGGGAACTGCGCGACCAGCCACACACCACCCGCAGCCCCGACACAACCGCTACCCAGCAGACGCTTCGGCACCCGGCTCCACCGCCGGAGGCCCCGTCACCCACGTGGCCCCCGCGAGGACGCCCCCACCCCCGCCGCCCGCAAAGATGCCCGCATGGGTATACGCATGCTCAACCGCCGGACGGCATGGGCACAGGCGCAGGCGCACACCGCCGCGACCCCGTCCACGCCGCCCTCACCGGTCCCGGTCTTCTCGGCCGCCGCAAGCACCGCCCGCATCCCCACCGACCTGCCGGCGGCCCTCCGCCGGGCGACCGCAGGGCTACGGCACCGTGGCACCCGCCGCGAGCAGGTCGCCGTACACCTCCCGGGAAAGAAACAGGACTGGCGCCTGTGGACCGACCTGGCCCGCAGCTACGTGGCCCTCGCCCTCTCCCGGCTGCCCCGCTCCCGTCCCGTGCAGACCGTCACCGTCTTCATCGCCACCGGTTCCACCGTCAGCGGGCGGTCGAACGGCTCCGCTCCGGAACCGCCGGGGACCCGCGCCGCGCCCTGACGGCGAGGGCGTAGAGGAGCAGTCCCGGGACCAGGCCGGCGCCTGCTCCGAAGCAGAGGGTCGGGATCAGTTCCCAGGGTTTCGCGGTGGAGCCCCAGTAGTCCCACCAGCGTGCCGCCCGCTGCGCCGCGCCCACCACCGCACACCCGCCGATCACTGCAGCGGCGGTCCACCGGTCCCGTACCGACAGGGAAGGCACCCCGACCGGCTCGACCGACGGCGCCTGTCGCAGCGCGTATGCGACGAACGCGGCGATCACGACCGCGGCGATCGCGGAGCCGCCGTACTGGAGGTACCAGTACAACGGAGAGCCCGCCACCTCCTCGCCGAGGACGGGGAACAGCCGCATGCCCCAGCGGTCGAGATGCGTGAACGCATCCCATACGACATGGGTGAGCGCGCCAAGCACGGCGGAGACGTACCACCGCGCCACCAGCGAAGGCCGTACACGCGCGCGTGGCGCCCCGCAGCGGAGCAAGGAGGCCACCCGGCCCTGCCGCTCCCGTGGCAGCAGCGCCACCAGAGGCTCACGCACCAGGAGCCACAGGCCGACTAGTGCCCAGGCGATGACCACATCGATGGTGAAGACGCCGGCGAACGAGTGTGTGACATCTCCGAACTCCATGCCCCCGGACAGGACACTCGCCGCGTAGTAGGTCATGTCGGGCGCAAAGGAACCGGCCACGAGGACGGCCGGTACGAGCGGGCCGCGGCCGGTTCCGTCGGGACGCAGGGCGGGCAGCACGGCCGCCGCATGGCTCAGCGTGAACGGCAACTGCATCTCCCGCGACGGTCGTTGGCGGACCTGTCGGCCCCGATGATCATCGGCGTCAAGTATGCGGGATGACCGGGGGCGCCGCGGCGGCACAACGACATATGGCCAACCGGTTAAGACCCGGCTCGAACGGGTGCCCGTGCAAAGCAAGTTGTCGTAGGGTCACGTGAGTCGGCATGCCGAGGAGCGTGACCGGCCACTCGAAACAGAACACCGTAGGCGCCGCGAGGGCAACCCCCGCGGCGGGTCGATCGTCACTACAGGGCGAACAGAGCAGTTGGAGAGGGGCGCGGAGCGCCCCGCGGGAGGGGTTCACTTTATGGCGGCGCAATTCGGCAGGAGGCTGCGCTCGGGTGCGGCAACGACGGCCGTGGCCGCGTTGGCGGTCGCAGCGCTGTCCGCGTCCCAGGCTCCGGGGGTCACGGTCGACGACTCCGGCAGACGGACCGCCGGCGACGCCCAGTCCGCCCCCGACGTCGACCCCACGGGCACCCCGGAGAGCGCGACCGGCAACTCGCCGTACTACACGGACCTGCCGCCGCTCAACACCCCCAGCCCCGCACCGACCGTCGGCACCCCCGTCTCCACCGGGGCGGCGGAAGCGGGCATACCCGCGACCGTCCTCGACGCCTACAAGAAGGCCGCGTCGGCGCTCCAGGAGTCCAAGCCCGGCTGCAACCTTCCCTGGGAACTCCTCGCCGCCATCGGCAAGGTCGAGTCGGGCCAGGCCCGCGGCGGCCGCGTCGACGCCGCCGGCAACACCATCGGTGCGATCCTCGGCCCGCAGCTCAACGGCAACGGCTTCGCCAGCATCAGCGACACCGACGGTGGCGTGTTCGACGGCGACAGCACCTACGACCGAGCCGTCGGGCCCATGCAGTTCATCCCGTCCACCTGGTCGTGGGCGGGCCGCGACGGCAACGGCGACGGCGAGAAGGACCCCAACAACGTCTACGACGCCGCGCTCGCCGCCGGTCACTACCTGTGCCGGTACGGCTGGGACCTCTCCACCCAGTCCGACCTCGACAGCGCGATCCTCAGCTACAACAACTCGCAGGACTACCTGAACCTCGTCCTGTCGTGGCTGGAGTACTACCGCAAGGGCACGCACGAGATCCCGGACGGCACGGGCACGCTGCCGAACGACCGCAGCGACGACAGCAACAGCGGCGCGAGCCCCAACCCCTCGCCCAAGCCGCCCGGCACGGTGTCGCCGAGCCCGAAGCCCCCCGCGAACGAGGGTGGCGGCTCAGCGAGCCCGAGCCCGAATCCGCCGTCGGGCTCGCCGAGCCCGAGCCCCACTCCCACCCCGACCGACACGGTGGACCACCTGGAAGACGCGGGCACCGCCAACCTCACCGCGATGGCGGGCGACGCGTTCACCCAGAAGATCAGCGCCCGTGCCGAGACCGAGGACGGCGAGGCGGTCGGCAAGGTCAGGATCCGCTTCACGATCACCGGCGGCTCCGACGCCACGTTCACCGGCGGCGAGAGCGTGGCCACGATCGTCACGAACGCCTCCGGAGTCGCCGTCGCGCCCGCGCTCAAGGCGGGCGAGAAGACGGGCGACTTCACCGTCCGCGCCACCGTCGTCGGCCGCACGGTCAGCGCCCTGGACTACACGGCCACCGTCACCGAGCGCGTCGCCAGTGTCCTCACCCGCACCAGCAGCACCGCGCTGACCTGCCCCGTGGGCGGCGAGTTCGCCGAGCAGGTCGAGGTGAAGGCGACATACCGGGGCGAGGTCGCCGGCAAGGTCGCCGCCACCGCCACGCTGATCAAGTCGGTGCTCGACGCGTCCGAGAACGACAAGGGCCCCTACTTCAAGGACGCGGACGGCAAGCCCGTACGCTCCCTGAAGAGCCTGAAGACGGACGAGAACGGCCTGCTCAAGCTGCCCAAGCTGTACGCGGACGACACCACCGGTGCGTTCCTGCTCCGCATCGACACCGCCGGCGGGGCGACGCTCACGATCACGCTGACGGTGGAGAAGGCCGCGGAGACGGGCTCGCCGAGCCCGTCCGCGAGCCCCAGCGCGTAACTCTTCGTACGACCACGACGGCGCCCCCTCACCGAGGGGGCGCCGTCGTTGTGTGTGCAACGTGTTCTCATCTCACCCGCCCGTTGCTACGGTGCCGGACCTGACGATGTATCAGTTCCGCCCGTCGGGAGGCGTCCTTATGCGCGCCCTGATCGCCGCCGCGACCGGCCTCGCCGTCGCGTTCGCCCTTGTGCTCACCCTCACGGCGCTGGGCTCACCCACGGGCGAGACCTCCCCCAAGCCGCTCCTGACAACGGTGCCCACACACCCCTGACCACCCGGGAGGGAGGCCGAGATGCGCCGCAAAGCCAGCCTGATCCTGCTCGCCCTCGCCGTGCTCTTCGCGGCGCTGTCCCCACTGCTGCGCTGGTACGCCTTCCCACGCCTGGCCAAGATCCCGCCGAACCAGTACCAGGACATGGTCCTCGAGGCGAAGGACGCGACCCTCCTCGACTACGGCACCATGCAGGCGCGCAAGGTACCCAAGGTCACCATCGTGCAGACCCTCAAGGGCAACGTGGAGGAGTCCGAGAAGATCGAGAAGACGGCGGGCAAGGACGTCGTCGTCTGGGACGGGCTGTCGTACGTCGTCGGCCCCGACGGCAAGATGGTCTCCAAGATCCCCGAGCGCTACATCTTCGACGCCCACAGCCAGGAACCCGTCCACGCCACGGGCGAGATGGTCGACGGCGACCCGGTGCGCCGGGACGGCCTCGAGTTCAAGTGGCCGTTCATGACGGAGAAACGGGACTACGAGTACTTCGACGCGCAGGCACGCGTGACGGCTCCGATCCACTACAAGGGCACGCAGGACTTCCGCGGCGTCGAGGTCTACTACTTCGAGCAGACCATCCCGTGGACGAAGGTGCCGATGCCCCGGACGATGCCGGTCGAGGGCATCACACCGGAATCGATCGCCAAGACCGGCACCACCCGCTGGTACACCACGGTCCGCAAGTTCTGGGTCGAACCCCTCACCGGCGCCCCCGTCTACGGCGAGGAGATCCACAAGGAGGAGCTCCGCGGCGGCACCCTGCTCGGCGACCGCGACAAGGTCACGGCGTTCGCCGGGCACGTGAAGATGCGCGAGGACTACATCGTCTCCACCGTCGACCTGGTCAAGTCGAACCGCACCCTCGTCCTGCTGATGACGTCGTACCTGCCATGGGGATTCCTGCTCCTCGGCGCCGCCCTGCTGTCCCTCTCGCTCTATCTGGAGGCACGCAGCCGCCGCCCGGCCGACCCCGTGGGCGTGCAGACGACGGAACCGGAGCCGGTCAGCGCCTGAGCCGGGCGTTGGTGTGCCGGGTCGGCTCGGCGGTCGCGGGATCCTCGGGCCACGGGTGCTTCGGATAGCGGCCGCGCAGCTCCGCCCGTACTCCCTTGTAGCCGTCCTTCCAGAAGGAGGCGAGGTCGGCCGTGACGGCGGCGGGCCGGCCGGCGGGGGAGAGCAGATGCACCAGGACCGGCACGCCGGCCACGAGCGGCGACTCCTGGAGCCCGAACATCTCCTGCAACTTCACCGCGAGGACGGGCTGTTCGGGGTTGGCGTAGTCGATCCGGATCCTGGACCCACTGGGTACGGTGATCCGCTCGGGGGCGAGCACGTCGAGCCGTGCGGCGTCACCCGACGCCCAGGGCAGCAACCGGGTGAGACCCGCCCCGGCGTCGATCCGGGCCAGCTCCCCCCGCCGTCGCGCCCGACTCAACTCGGGCTCCAGCCACTCCTCCACGCGCGCGTGCAGCGCGTCGTCGGAGACGTCGGGCCACGGCTCCCCCAGGTGCAGATGCAAAAAGGCGAGCCGCTGCCGCAGTACGTCCGCATCGGGCGTCCAGCGCAGCAGGGCGAGCCCTTCCTGTTGCAGCCCTTCAAGAAGGGCATCGCGTACGACGACGGGGTCGGGGTTCTTGAGCGGCCGCACCGCCAACTCGATGGCCCCCAGCCGCTCCACCAGCCGTGCGACGACGTCCCCGTCGGCCCAGTGCACCTCCTGGTCCTCGGAGTACAGTGACGCCGCCGCCGACCTGGCCATGTCCTCGTCCACATCAGCGGCGAGCTGCACACGCGCGTGCCCCTTGCCGATGGGCCGGTCCGCCGCGGCCACGGCGATCCAGGGAGCCCCGCTCAGCCTGCTGCCCGCACCGAGTTCGGCGCGGGTCCCGGAGGCCATCAGATAGGAACCGCCGTCCTTCTTCGCGACGCGCTCGGGAAACGCCAGGGCGGTGACGAGCCCGGCAAGACGGTCGTCGGAGCCGCGGCCGGGTGGAGGGGAGGCCCCTTCCGAGGCCGCACGCAGTCGCCGCACCTCCGTCCGCCAACGCCCCGCATAGGAGTCACCGCCCCGCCGGGCAGTGCGCAGAGCAGCCGCCAGGTCGTCCCCGTAGTCCCGAGGCACCTCTTCGGAGAGCAGCGCCACGACGTCGGCACCCGCACCAGGGCTGTCCAGCAGGGCCCGCCCCAGCCGCGGATGCAACCCCAGCCGGGCCAACCGCATCCCACGGTCCGTGGCCCGCCCGACGGAGTCCACCGCACCGATCGCCGACAGCACGGCCCGGGCCGCCGCCATCGCCCCACCCGGCGGCGGATCCAGCAGAGCCAGACCGGTGGCCTCGGGATCCCCCCAGCACGCCGCCTGGAGGGCGAACGCCGTCAGGTCGGCGACCTTTATCTCCGGCGACGGGAAACGCGGCAGCCGCGCGTCCTCGGCCTCCGCCCAGCACCGGTACACCGCCCCCGGCGCCTCCCGCCCGGCCCGCCCCGCCCGCTGCCGCCCCGCCGCCTGCGAGGCCCGTACCGTCGTCAGCGCGCTCAGCCCGCGCGCATGATCCACCCGCGGCTCCCGCGCCAGCCCCGAGTCGACGACCACCCGCACTCCGGGAACCGTCAACGACGACTCGGCGACGGACGTCGCCAGCACCACCCGGCGCCGCGCGGCGGCCGACAGCACCGCATCCTGCACCGCGGCCGGCGCCCGCCCGTGCACCTGAAGCACATCGACATCCCCCAGGCCGTCCAACTGCCCGGCCACACGGGCGATCTCCCCGACCCCCGGCAGAAAACACAGCACGTCCCCCGACCGTTCGGCCAGCGCCCGCCGCACCACCGACGCCACATGCGCGAGCAGCGCCGGATCGACGCGCATCCCGTGCGGCGGCCGTACCGGACGCGGCGGCGGCGACCACACCACTTCCACCGGATACGAGACCCCCTCGGCCTCGACCACGGGCGCCCCGCCCAGCAGTCGCGCCCACCCCTGCGCGTCGGTCGTCGCGGACGCGGCCACCAGCCGCAGCTCCGGCCGCAGGGTCTGTCGTACGTCCCACAGGAACGCCGCCACCGTGTCCGCGTCCAGATGCCGCTCATGGCACTCGTCGAGCACCACCGCGTCCACGCCGGCCAGCTCCTGGTCCCGCTGAAGTCGCTGCAACAGCACACCGGTCGTGACGACCTCCACGCGTGCGTGCCGCCCTACGACCCGCTCCCCGCGCACGGTGTAGCCGACGCTCTCACCGACCTTCTCGCCCAGCAGCCACGCCATCCGCCGGGCCGCCGCCCGCGCCGCGATCCGCCGCGGTTCGGCGACGATCACACGGCGTGCGGGGCCGTCCCCGAGCAGTCCGGCCAGGGCGAGCGGCACAAGGGTCGTCTTGCCCGTGCCGGGCGGTGCCACGAGGACCGCGGTGCCGTGCGCGTCCAGCGCCTCGTCCAGGCCCGGCAGGGCACCACGTACCGGCAGCACATCCAGGGCGTCGTAACGGATCACGCCCCTAGTGTCGTACGCCCTCCCGACGACCCCTCACGCGCGCGTGCCTTCAATCGCGCTCGCACACGAAGATCGCCGTCCCCGGGAGCAGCTGCCCGCGCAGCGGTGACCAGCCGCCCCACTCCGATGTGTTCCAGGCCGGCCACTCCGGCTCGACCAGGTCCACCAGCCGGAACCCCGCCGCGACGACGTCCCGGACGCGGTCGCCGAGCGTCCGGTGGTGTTCGACGTACACCGCGTGCCCGACCCCGTCCTCGATGTGCTGCTCGACGTACGGCGTGCGATCGAAGTAGGAGGCCGACACGCTCAGCCCCTCGGGGCCTGGCTCGTCCGGGAACGCCCAGCGGATCGGGTGCGTGACGGAGAAGACGAAGCGGCCGCCCGGGCGGAGGACCCGGTGGACGTCGCGCAGGACCAGGACCGGGTCGGCGACGAAGGGCAGCGCGCCGTAGGCCGAGCACGCCAGGTCGAAGGAGGCGTCGGCGAAGGGCAGGGCGCCCGCGTCCGCCTGCACCAGCGGGAACGCGGCGCCGATGCGCAGCGCGTGCTGGAGCTGGCGGTGGGAGAGGTCCAGGGCCACCGGGCGGGCGCCCTGCGCGGCCAGCCAGCGGGCGCACTGGGCCGCACCGGCGCCGATCTCCAGGACGTCCTTGCCCTTGAGGTCCTCCGGCGGGCCGAGCAGCTCCGCCTCCACCTCGTCGAGGCCCTCGGGGCACCACACGAATCGCTCGTCCCCGAGGAACGTGCCGTGCTCGGTCTGGTACTCGTCCGCGTTGCGGTCCCACCAACCCCGGTTGGCCCGGGCGCTCTCCGTGACGTCCGCGTCACGTCGGGTGGCTTCCGGCTCGAACGCTTCGGGCTCTTGGATGATCGGCTCCCTCGTATTAGTCTGCGGGCTCTTCCGTCCGACCCGTGGCGCGGTGGTGTCACGCGCGGGGCTTCTTGGGCCATGCGTGGCCTCAAGGGACACGTATTGTGCCGGGATTGCGGCGATCCGCCCCGGGTGTGCGCCTTCGCGCATTGACCCTGTCCGGCTGCCCCCGTATGCTACAAGTTGCGCTGCGGGCCTGCGCTCCTCAGACGTAGCAGGCTGCGCTCGCATCTGTTGTATGTCCCCTCGGTTGTCGAGGCGCCACCAGCTGTTTTGGGTGGCGCTTCCTAGGCTGTCCGGCTTCTTCAGAGCGAAACGGGCTCCCGGCGTAAGCAGTACCTACGACTTCAATGTCCGTACCGGAGCCCTTTCCCACATGACGAGCAGCACCGAGACCACCGCCACCACCCCGCAGGTTGCGGTCAACGACATCGGTAACGAGGAAGCCTTCCTCGCCGCTATCGACGAGACGATCAAGTACTTCAACGATGGTGACATCGTCGACGGCGTCATCGTCAAGGTTGACCGGGACGAGGTTCTCCTCGACATCGGTTACAAGACCGAAGGTGTCATCCCGAGCCGTGAGCTCTCGATCAAGCACGACGTCGACCCGAACGAGGTCGTCGCCGTCGGTGACGAGATCGAAGCCCTTGTTCTCCAGAAGGAGGACAAGGAAGGCCGCCTGATCCTCTCGAAGAAGCGCGCCCAGTACGAACGGGCGTGGGGCACCATCGAGAAGATCAAGGAAGAGGACGGCATCGTCACCGGTACCGTCATCGAGGTCGTCAAGGGTGGTCTCATCCTCGACATCGGCCTCCGTGGCTTCCTCCCGGCCTCCCTGGTCGAGATGCGCCGCGTTCGCGACCTCCAGCCCTACGTGGGCAAGGAGCTCGAGGCCAAGATCATCGAGCTGGACAAGAACCGCAACAACGTGGTCCTGTCCCGCCGTGCCTGGCTGGAGCAGACCCAGTCCGAGGTCCGCCAGACGTTCCTCACGACCCTCCAGAAGGGTCAGGTCCGTTCCGGTGTGGTCTCCTCGATCGTCAACTTCGGTGCCTTCGTGGACCTGGGTGGCGTCGACGGTCTGGTCCACGTCTCCGAGCTCTCCTGGAAGCACATCGACCACCCCTCCGAGGTTGTCGAGGTCGGCCAGGAAGTCACCGTCGAGGTCCTCGACGTCGACATGGACCGCGAGCGTGTCTCCCTGTCGCTGAAGGCGACCCAGGAAGACCCGTGGCAGCAGTTCGCCCGCACCCACCAGATCGGCCAGGTCGTGCCCGGCAAGGTCACGAAGCTGGTTCCGTTCGGTGCGTTCGTCCGCGTGGACGAGGGCATCGAGGGTCTGGTCCACATCTCCGAGCTGGCCGAGCGCCACGTGGAGATCCCGGAGCAGGTCGTCCAGGTCAACGACGAGATCTTCGTCAAGGTCATCGACATCGACCTCGAGCGCCGTCGCATCAGCCTCTCGCTGAAGCAGGCCAACGAGTCCTTCGGTGCCGACCCGGCCTCGGTGGAGTTCGACCCGACGCTGTACGGCATGGCCGCGTCGTACGACGACCAGGGCAACTACATCTACCCGGAGGGCTTCGACCCCGAGACCAACGACTGGCTCGAGGGCTACGAGACCCAGCGCGAGGCCTGGGAGCACCAGTACGCCGAGGCGCAGCAGCGCTTCGAGCAGCACCAGCAGCAGGTCATCAAGTCCCGCGAGGCGGACGCTGCGGCTGCCGCCGAGGGCGGCGACGCGGCGGGTGCGGCTCCGGCCGCGTCCGGCGGTGGCGGCGGCTCGTACTCCTCCGAGGGCCCGGACAACTCCGGTGCGCTGGCCTCGGACGAGGCGCTTGCCGCGCTTCGCGAGAAGCTCGCGGGTGGCCAGAGCTGACGCTCACTGAGCCGTAGGTCCTGACTGAGGGGCCGTACCTTTCGAGGTGCGGTCCCTCAGTGTTGTGTGCATGCGGTTGTGGGTTGGCTGCGGGCCGGCTGTGGCTGGTCGCGCAGTTCCCCGCGCCCCTGAGGGCGCTGTCCCCGCCCTTGCAGAAACGTGCGGGATACACGAGTAACTGATGGGCCGTAACCGGCCATTGGGAGGCTTCCCCGGTCGATCAAGACCGGAATAGGGGAGCGACCGATGCCACACACTCAGCCCGCGTCCGGAACCAGCCGCCGCACCTTCCTGCGCGACGTCGGTCTCACCGGCGGCGCCGGCGCCATGTTCGCCACCATGGGAGCCCTCGGGCTCGCCCCCACCGCGCAGGCCGCCCAGCGTGACCAGCCCTTCCGTGCGCTCAGCGCGGGCGACTTCACGCTCACCGGACGCGGCGCCGCGAAGGTCGTCATCGTCGGCGGCGGCATCGCGGGACTCGCCACCGCGTACGAACTCGGCAAGGCCGGCTACGACTGTACGGTTCTGGAGGCCAGGGACCGCACGGGTGGCCGTAACTTCACCGTCCGCGGCGGGGACACGACCGTAGACATCAACGGCAACAAGCAGACCGCGCGCTTCGGCGACGGCGGTTACATGAACGCCGGTCCCGCGCGCATACCGCAGTGGATGGTCACCCTCGACTACTGCCGGGAACTCGGCGTTCCCATCGAGGTGTTCACCAACGTCAACGCCGACGCGTACATCTACAACGAGTCCGCCGGCATGACCAAGCCGATGCGCTACCGCACGGCCAAGGCCGATGTCTACGGCTATGTCTCCGAGTTGCTCGCCAAGGCCACCAACAAGGGGGCGCTCGACAAGGAGTTGACGGCCACCGACCAGGAGCGGCTGGTGGAGTTCCTCAAGGACTGGGGCGAACTCGGCGACAAACTGACGTACGAGGGCGGCGACCGCCGCGGGTACACCACCGTCCCCGCCGCCGCGGGGACCCCCGGCGTGCTGCTCGGGGACGTCCCCACCGCCTCCGAGGTCCTCGCCAGTGGCGCCGGGCGCTACTTCTCCTTCGAGTTCGGCTTCGACCAGGCCATGCTGATGTTCCAGCCGGTCGGCGGCATGGACCGGATACCCAGGGCGCTGACCAAGGCGATCGGCGCGCATCGGGTGCGTACGGGGGCGGTCGTTTCGAAGATCACCGACACGGGACGAGGGGTGTCCGTCGCGTATGCGCAGGGCGGGCGCACGAAGGTCGTCGAGGCCGACTTCTGCGTCGCCGCCCTGCCGCCCAACATCCTTGCCAAGGTGCCGCACAACCTGGGCTCCGGGGTGCAGTCCGCGCTGGAGGCGATCACACCGTCGTCCGCGGCCAAGATCGGGCTGGAGTACAGGTCCCGCTGGTGGGAACTGGACCACCGAATCTACGGCGGCATCACCGAGACCGACCAGGACGTCACCCACATCTGGCATCCGTCGTACGGCTTCCACGGCGAACGCGGCATCGTCATCGGCTACTACAACTACGACGACGACGCGGACGCGTACGCGAAGCTCAGCCCCAAGCAGCGCGAGGCGCGCGCGGTGGCCGCGGGAGTGAAGATCTACGGCGAGAAGTACCGCACCGAGCTTGCCTCCTCCTTCTCGCACCACTGGCGTCAGACGCCCCACCTGGAGGCCGCCTGGCACGACACCCCCGGTGGTCCCGACGACGTCCGCTACAAGCCGCTGAACGAGCCGGCCGGCCGTGTCTACTTCGCCGGCGACTGGCTCAGCTACACCGACGCCTGGCAGCACGGCGCGTTCACGTCCGCCCGGAAGGCGGTGACAGCCCTCCACGCGCGCGTGCTGTCCTCGTGAGCCGCTGGGGCGGCGGTCGACTCCACACCACAGCGCCGCAAGATGCCGTATGAAAAGGCGGTAAGGGACGCCTGATCAGGGACACGGGTGGGAATGCCCGTGTCCTGGGCTGTGTTGTGCAGTACGAACACGAGGAGGAGCGGTCACAGTGCTTGATCCGCAGGGTTTGTACGCATGGGAGCCGAAGGGCCTGGCGGTCGTCGACATGGCGCTCGCCCAGGAGTCGGCCGGCCTTGTCATGCTCTACCACTTCGACGGCTACATCGACGCGGGCGAGACCGGCGACCAGATCGTCGACCGGATCCTCGACTCTCTGCCGCACCAGGTCGTGGCGCGCTTCGACCACGACCGGCTCGTGGACTACCGCGCCCGTCGCCCGTTGCTGACGTTCCGGCGCGACCGGTGGACGGAGTACGAGGACCCCACCATCGAGGTGCGGCTGGTCCAGGACGCCACCGGAGCGCCCTTCCTGCTGCTGTCCGGCCCCGAGCCGGACGTGGAGTGGGAGCGCTTCGCCGCGGCCGTCCAGCAGGTCGTGGAGCGGCTCGGCGTGCGGCTGTCCGTGAACTTCCACGGCATCCCGATGGGCGTCCCGCACACCCGCCCCGTCGGCCTCACCCCGCACGGCAACCGCACCGACCTGGTGCCCGGCCACCGCAGCCCGTTCGACGAGGCGCAGGTTCCGGGCAGCGCCGAGGCACTGGTCGAGTACCGCCTCATGGAGGCCGGTCACGAGGTCCTGGGCGTCGCCGCGCACGTGCCGCACTACATCGCGCGGTCCCCGTACCCGGACGCCGCGCTGACCGTCCTGGAGTCCATCACCGGCGCGACCGGACTGGTCCTCCCGGGCATCGCGCACGCCCTGCGCACGGACGCCCACCGCACGCAGACGGAGATCGACCGGCAGATCCAGGAAGGCGACGAGGAACTCGTCTCCCTCGTCCAGGGCCTGGAGCACCAGTACGACGCCGCCGCGGGCGCCGAAACGCGGGGCAACATGCTCGCCGAACCCGTGGACATTCCGTCGGCGGACGAGATCGGGCAGGAGTTCGAGCGCTTCCTGGCGGAGCGCGAGGGAGACACCTGACCGGGTGCCCTGTCAGTGCCAGGGCCTAAGCTGCCGGTCATGCTGAAAGTGGGTCTGACCGGTGGCATCGGCGCCGGCAAGAGCGAGGTGTCACGGCTGCTCGTCGAGCAGGGTGCCGTCCTCATCGACGCGGACCGCATCGCACGCGAGGTCGTCGCGCCGGGAACTCCCGGTCTCGCGGCGGTCGTCGACGCCTTCGGTGCCGAGGTGCTCGGCGTGGACGGCGGCCTGGACCGCCCCAAACTGGGCTCGATCGTCTTCGCCGACCCCGACAGACTGGCTGTGCTGAACGCGATCGTGCACCCCCTGGTGGGAGCGCGCTCGCGTGAGCTCGAAGGCGCCGCCACCGAGGACGCCGTCGTCATCCACGACGTCCCGCTCCTCGCGGAGAACAGCCTCGCGCCGCTCTACGACGTCGTGGTCGTCGTCGACGCGAGCCCCGAGACCCAGCTCGACCGGCTCGTGCGGCTGCGCGGCATGACCGAGGAGGACGCACGCGCGCGTATGGCCGCACAGGCCACCCGCGAGAAGCGCCTGGAGATCGCGGACATCGTCATCGACAACGACGTACCGTTGGAGGAGCTTCGGGCACGCGTGCGTGAGGTCTGGGCGGACCTCGTCAGACGGGCGCACGCGTCGCGGTAGTCGTGGCGAAGGGGGCGGGACCGATCGTCGTCGTGGCGTACTTGATGCTGGGTGGTCTGGTGGCGCTGCTGGCCGGCGCGTACGGTCTGCGGCGGACGCGGCGCATCACCGGGGCGGGACAGATCACCGAGGCGCTGGTGAAGCCTCCGCCGCCCGGCTCGGAGCGCCCGCTGCTCCAGTTCGAGACCCCCGACGGACGGGTCGTCGAGATCGCCTCGCCGGTCCCGCGCAGCCGGCGCCTGCCGCTCGCCGCCGGCGGTGGGGTGCGACTGGCGTACGACGCCGCCGACCCCCGCGAGACGGTGCTGCTCGGCGGCGAGCGCACGGGCCTGGACCGGGGGTTCGTGGTGGTCGGAGCGGCATTGGTGGTGCTGGGGATTGTGCTCGCGGCCCTGATGCTGTGACCGTGATCCCGGACGGGCGGCGCCGAGAGATGCCGGCTGTGGAATCGCCGCCCTGTTGCGGGCGTTGAACCTGTTGAGCCAGGGAAGGACTGTGCCGTGCCCGAGACCAGCGGATCGACCGGACGTACTCCGGAGACGCATGTCATCGACTTCCGTGCCGCCGAGCATCTGCTCGCCGCACGGGACCCGCGGGGCGCGGTGAAACTGCTCGACGGAGTGATCGCGGCGCACCCGGAGAACACCGCCGCACGGCTGCTGAGAGCGCGGGCGTTCTTCGCGGCCGCGCAACTGCGACCTGCCGAGCTGGAGTTCACCATCGTCCTGGAGCGCGAGCCGGACAACGCGTTCGCGCACTTCGCCCTTGCCCGCACCTACGAGCGCCAGGCGCGGCCCGACGAGGCCAAACGCCACTTCCGGCTGGCGGCCGCGCTGGATCCGAACCCGGAGTACCTGAAGGCCGCACGCTTCGATTCGTGAGCGTCCGCCGGCGGCGCGCTAAGGGTGCCGCTGCCCCGGAGGCCGGTACGGAGGTCGCTGATCAGGCGGCCGGTACGGAGATCGCTGGTCCGGCGGCAGGTACGGCGGGATGTCGGGGCCCGGCTGGTAGTGCGGGCCCTGGCGGATGTGCCGAAGGATCAGCGTCATGTCGACGGCGATCACCAGCCACAGCACCCCGCAGGCGACGGCCCACCCGGGACGTCCGGCGAGCGCGAACGCGACCGTGCCGAAGATCGCCCAGACCAGCCCCCACACGCTCAGCCAGAAGCGCGCCCGCAGAGCACTGCGCGCAGTCGCCGGTTCACTGCCCGTACGCATCAGGATCACTACTCCTGTCTGCAACGTACTCCTCGGCTCGGACGTTCACCAAGGAGCTCAGTAGCCGCCAGAGGAGAGCTCAGTAGCCGCCCGAGGAGGGGGAGACCACGCCGTGCTGCCCGACACCGACGCGTTGCCCGAGATCCTGCTCGACCTTGCCGTACCCCACGAGGACATCAACGAACTGGTGGCACTGCGGCGGACACTGACCGCAGACGCCGGAGCAATGCGGCTCCTGGAGGAGTGTGTCCAGGTGCTGGTGAGCGACATCGGAGAAGTGGAGAAGGGACCACAGCTGAGTGAGCTCGTCGCCGGCGCCCCGGCGGCGCTGGGCCGCTACTTCGCCGTGTACGTGTTCCTCGCGGCGCTGCCGCACACACGCGCGTACCACCGCGCACGCGGCATCCCCGCGGACGTGTCCCGGCGCACCCTCGCCGACCTCGGCCGGAACATGGCGGTGCACCGGCGGCGGAACGGCCGGGGCGGGCTGCACGTGGTGAACTGGCTCAGCTACCACTTCCGCGGGGAGCTGTACCAGCTGGGGCGGCTTCAGTTCGAGCGGGCACGACTCGGGGAGCGTACGGCGTCCGCCCTCGCCGCGGCCGGGCTGGACGTGGCTCCGGGCGCGGCCTGTCTGAACCTGCACATCTGCGATTTCCACGGTCCGCTGTCGCCCGCGGCCTGTGACCGTTCACTGGCGCTGGCCCGGGAGTTCTTCGCCCGGCACTACCCCGAGGAGCGGTGGCAGGTCGCGGTCTGCCATTCCTGGCTGCTCGACCCGCAGTTGAAGCAGTATCTGTCGGGGGATTCCAACATCGTGCGGTTCCAGGAGCGCTTCCGGGTCGCCTGGGAGGACCGGGAGGACGGGCAGGACGGGGAGGATCGGGAGGACTTGCGGCACGCGGACGCGGAGCCGGTGCAGTTCGTTTTCGGCAACCCGGATCTGCCCGTGGAGAGCCTGTCGCGGCGTACTTCGGTGGAGCGGGCGGTGGGGGATCATCTGCGGGTGGGTGGTCACTGGTACATCGGACATGGGTGGTTTCCGTTGTGAGCGGGGGCTCCGCGTGGAGCCAGCGGTGCGGTGGCAACTCGAACGGGTGAACCCGGGCAGGGTGGGAACGACCGTGCGGATACGGGCCGTTGTGCGGGCATGGGACTGAACATGCGAAGTGGACATCAGGGGACGGGACCCGGGGCGATCACCCCGGACGGCTGCGCGGTCGAGTTCTATTCACGGCTGCCTGTCGGGGGAGAGCAGGACATCATCGCCGGAGCCGTGCCGGCGGGTGCGCACATCCTGGAGCTGGGCTGCGGTGTGGGGCGTATGACCCATCCGCTTCTCGAACTCGGCTTCACGGTCACGGCGGTGGACGAATCGGCGGAGATGCTCGAACGCGTCCGCGGAGCACGCACGATATGCAGCCCGATCGAAGGCCTCCACCTGGACGAGACGTTCGACGTGGCGTTGCTTGCGTCGTTCCTGGTGCACAGCGGCGACATCGAGGTGCGGCGAGGGCTGCTGCGGACCTGCGTGCGTCATCTCGCCGACGGCGGCTGCGTGTTGATCCAGCGCGAGGGAGAGGACTACCACACGAACGTGCCGCGCGAGCGCCTCGATCCCGGCGGCTTCACCGTCCGGCTCGCGTCATCGGAGCCGGTCGGCGACGGGGTGAACTCGGTGCGCGCGGAGTACGAGTTCCCGGACGCGGTCTGGACCCAGACGTTCCGGGCCCGGCCGCTGACGAAGGAGCAGTTCGAGGGGGCGCTGGCGGAGGCGGGGCTGAAGGTGGACAAGTACCTGACGGACGACCGGACATGGGTGCGGGCGGTTCCCGCATAGGGAGCGCGAGTCGACGGGACCTACAGGGGGTGGCGGACGGCGATGAGTTCTGTACGGGGCGCTGGTCTACCTCTGTGACAGCACCACGGACCGTTTCACGGAGGAGATCCCGATGTCCCAGACCGCCGCCGTCACCCCCGCCGCCGTCACCAACGTCCCCGTCACCACTGCCGCTTCCGTCACGGCCCGCCCGGTCATCGCCGAGTCAGCGACCGCCCAAGGTCGCCGAGCCCGCATCGCCCTGCGCGGTCTACAGGTGTTCCTCGCCGTCTTCTATGTCTTCGCGAGCGCGCTGCCCAAGCTGATCGCGCACCCCAGCGCCGCAGAGATCTTCGACGCGATGGGCTGGGGCAGCACGGGGATGTACATCATCGGCGCCCTCGAAATGGCCGGAGGCATAGCGCTGTTGATTCCGGTGCTGGAGTCGGTCGCGGCGATGGCGTTGAGCGGTCTGATGGTGGGCGCGTTCGTCGTCACGCTCACGTCCCTTAACGGGGAGAACGCCGCGACCCCGCTGATCCTCATATTGCCGCTCGCGCTCATCGCCTGGGCTCGGCGACGGCACAACGCGGACCTGCTGTGGCTGGTGCGGTTGGTGCGACGGCGGGCTTGAGGGGGACCGGCCGGGCATCAGCGGTCAGCGGTCTTCGGGGCGGCCTCCGGTGGGACGGCCGCTGAGTCCGCGCAGTGCCCGCAGGCGTTCCAGTTCGCGTCGGTCGCGCTTGGTCGGGCGGCCCGCGCCGCGATCGCGGATGCCGGCCGGGGCGACGGCCTCGCGCGGTGGGGGCGGCGGGCTGTTGTCGACGTAGCACTGGACGGCCACCGGGGCGCCGACCCGCTTGCGGATCAGGCGCTTGACGATGACGATCCGCTCCCGGCCCTCGTGGCGGAGGCGGACCTCGTCGCCGACGCGGACGGAGTGGGCGGGCTTGACGCGCTCGCCGTTCACGCGCACATGGCCGCCCTTGCAGGCGGCGGCGCCCATCGAGCGGGTCTTGACCAGGCGTACGGACCAGATCCAGCTGTCGATGCGGACGGTCTCGCCGCTCTGCGGGCGGGCGGCCTCGGCGGCGGTGATTGCGTCGTCGGGTGCGGGAGCAGTCGCCGGGGCCTCGTCGGTGGCCGATCCGTCGGACCCGCCGGGCCTGCCGGACCCGCCGGGCCCCTTGGACGTACCAGGTCGCCCGTCGTGCGTCTCGTCGTAGTCCGCAGCTTCGGAAGCCATGTCTTGACCTTAATCCCCGTACCGGGTGAACCGGCCGGGATTTCCCAGGGGCGGGGCGGGGCGGGGCGGCTGTCGGCGGGACGGCATGGGGCCCGGGTGGCTTGGGCGGGCCGGATGGCCTGGGCGTAGGGCTACCGTGGGCCCTATGGACGTCCTTGCCGATCTGGACCAGCGGGTCGCGGACTGTCGGGCCTGCCCGCGGCTGGTCGCGTGGCGCGAGGAGGTGGCCCGTACCAAGCGCGCCGCCTTTGCCGACTGGACGTACTGGGGGCGGCCGGTGCCGGGGTTCGGGCCGTCGGACGCCCGGCTGCTGATCGTGGGACTCGCGCCCGCCGCGCACGGTGGGAACCGCACGGGACGGATGTTCACGGGCGACCGTTCCGGGGACGTGCTGTACCAGGCGCTGTACGACGTCGGGCTGGCGTCGCAGCCCACTTCCGTGGCGGCCGACGACGGTCTTGAGCTGCACGGCGTCCGCGTCACCTCGCCCGTGCACTGCGCCCCGCCCGCGAACAAGCCCACCCCCGGTGAGCGGGACACGTGCCGCCCCTGGCTCGTTCAGGAGCTGACGCTGCTGCGGCCGACGCTGCGGGCCGTGGTGGTGCTCGGTGCCTTCGGCTGGCAGGCCACGCTGCCGGCGCTGGCCGAGGCGGGGTGGAGCGTACCGAGGCCGCGTCCCGTCTTCGCGCACGGGACCAGGGTCCCGCTCAGCGGACTCGACCTCTACGGCTGTTTCCACGTCAGCCAGCGCAATACGTTCACCGGCAGGCTCACGCCCGCGATGTTGCGGGACGTATTGCGCGACGCGGCAGGGGCGGCGGGGCTGCGCCAAACGCAATAGCGAGGCGCCCTGGCCCTAAAACGAGGCGCCCGGGCCGTCGTACGGACATTAGGGTGCCCGGATGGCCCTCTACCCGGAGATCGAACCGTACGACCACGGCATGCTCGACGTCGGTGACGGCAATCGCGTGTACTGGGAGACCTGCGGCAACCCGCACGGCAAGCCCGCGCTGGTGCTGCACGGCGGTCCGGGATCCGGCTGTACGCCGTACCCGCGGCGCCTGTTCGATCCTGCGGTCTACCGGATCGTGCTGCTCGACCAGCGAGGATGCGGGCGTTCGACCCCGTCCGCGAGCGTGTACGACACCGACATGAGCGTCAACACGACGGCTCACCTCATCGCCGATCTGGAGCTGCTGCGGCGGGAGTTGGGGATCGGGCGGTGGTTGGTGTGGGGAGTGTCGTGGGGCTCGGTGCTGGGGCTGCGGTATGCGCAGACGTGTCCGGGGGTGGTTTCGGAGCTGGTGCTGACGGGGGTGGCGACCGGAGCCAACTCCGAAGTGGCCTTGCTGACCAGGGGACTTGGGAAGATCTTTCCGGCGGCGTTCGAACGGTTCGTCGGTGAACTGCCCGTCCATGAGAGGGACGGGAACCTCGCGGCCGCGTACAACCGGCTGATCGAGTCGCCGGATCCGCAGGTGCGGGAGCGGGCGGCGCGGGCCTGGACCGACTGGGAGACCGCGATCATTCCCGCGTCGCCCCGTTCGGTGCCGCGGTACGAGGACTCGGCGTTCCGGATGGGCTTCGCGCGGACCGTGACCCACTACTTCGGCAACGATCACTTTCTGGGCGCAGCTGACGAGGCCGTAATTCTGCGCGACGCGCACCTGCTCAAGGGCATCCCTGGCACGCTCGTTCAGGGCAGCCTGGACTTCGGCAACCTTCTCGGCATCGTGTGGCGGCTCCATCACGCCTGGGAGGGAAGCGAGTTGGTGATGATCGACGAGGTGGGACACGACGCCGGCGCGCCGGGCGTGGCCGAGGCGCTGGTGGCGGCGACGGACAAATACGCGGTCCGCTGACGGACAAATACCCGATCCGTTAGGGGATTTCGGCCTCGCCGAACAGCTGGCGTACCGTCGACCGGTAGTTGGTCCGGACGTGGGCGAGTGCGTGCGCGCGGGCCCGCTCCGGGTCGCCGGAAGCGATCGCCTCGTACAACTCGCGGTGTTCGACGAGGAGTTGGGCCCATTCCTCGTTCCGTCGGGTCATCCAGCGGAGGCGGCCGGCGACCGGTTCGAGGGCTTCGATCAGCAGGCTGTTGTCCGCCATGGCCACGATGCGGTCGTGCAGACGGCTGTTGATGTCGGTGATGGCCTCAGCGTCCGCCGCTCCCGTGGCGGTGGCCGCGAGGTCGAGCAGCTCCTCGACCTCGGCCAGATCCTGCGGTGTCGCGCGGGCCGCGGCCAGCCCCGCCGCGTACACCTCCAACGCCTCGCGCAGCTCGAAGAGTTCCCTGACATCGCTCGGGGCCAGCCGCCGCACGACCGTACGGCGAGGCGTCTCGAAGTGCACGAACCCCTCGGCGACCAGGGCCCGGATCGCCTCCCGGACCGGGACGCGCGAGACCCCGAACCGCTCGGCGAGCTCCCGCTCCACCAGCCGGTCACCGGGGCGGAGGCGGCCCGCGATGATCTCCTGCCGCAGGGTGGACAGAACGCGCTCGCGGACTGCGCCCAGGGGTTCGGTCTTCGTCGGGGAGCTCATGGAGCCATCTTCTCCGACTCCGAGGGTGTTTTACGGAGCGTTAACGGCACCGACATCGGTCGGAACGGTTGACGGGAGGACTATGGCGGCAGTTTGGTATACCAAACCACTTGCCGGGTGGCAGGAAACAAGCCACCGGAGCCAAGCCAACGGAGCCAAGCCGCCGTAAGCAAGTCACCGCAAAGCCGCCCTCCTCCGTCCCCCGTCCATGGAGGCCCCGTGTCCCTCGCCGACCGTGTCGAAGCCACCGGCACAGCAGCGTTCGTCCCCGATCCCCGGCTCACCAACGAAGACCTCGCGCCCGCGGGCAAGCGCAACTGGAAGGTCTTCGACCTCTTCGCCATGTGGATGTCCGACGTCCACAACCTGGGCAACTACACGTTCGCTGCGGGACTGCTCGTCCTCGGCATGAACGTGTGGCAGGTCTTCACGTCCCTGCTCGTCGGCTTCGTGATCATCTACATCGGCATGAACTGGATGGGGAAGATCGGCCAGCGCCACGGCGTGCCCTTCCCGGTCGTCAGCCGCATCAGCTTCGGCGTCTGGGGCGCCAATATCCCGGCGCTGATCAGGGCCGTGATCGCCATCATGTGGTACGGCATCCAGACCTATCTGGCGTCGGTCGCGGTCAACGTGATGCTGCTCGCCGCCTGGCCCGGCCTGGAGTCCTGGACCCACAACTCCTTCCTCGGCCTGGACGCGCTCGGCTGGGTCTCCTTCCTGTCGCTGTGGCTGATCCAGGCGATGATCATCAGCCAGGGCATGGAGTCGGTGCGGAAGTTCCAGGACTTCTGCGGTCCGGCGATCTGGCTGGTCATGATCGCGCTGGCGGTCTGGGTCCTCGCCAAGGCCGGCTGGACGATTTCGCTCACCTCGACCCCGCATCCGGTATCCGTCGGTGAGCAGTGGCGGCAGTGGTTCGGCGCGATCGGGCTGATCCTCGCCACCTACGGCACGCTGATGCTCAACTTCTGCGACTTCTCCCGCTTCGCGCCCGACTATCGCACCGTGCGGCGCGGCAACTTCTGGGGCCTGCCCATCAACTCGACGGCGTTCGTGGTCGTCTCGGTGATCGTCACGGCCGGCTCGCTGGAGGTCTTCGGCGAGGCCATCACCGACCCGGCGGAGCTGGTCGCCAAGGTCGGCAACACCTGGGTGCTGGTGCTGGCGGCCCTGACCTTCGCCATCGCCACCATGGGCGTCAACATCGTCGCCAACTTCGTCTCACCGGCGTACGACCTCGCCAACGTCTGGCCGCAGAAGATCACCTTCAAGGTCGGCGGCATGATCAGCACGGTGGCGGCGCTGGTGGTGACGCCGTGGAACCTCTTCTCGAACCCGACGGTCGTCCAGTACTTCCTCGGCGGCCTGGGCGCCTTCCTGGGACCCCTGTTCGGCGTGATCATGGTCGACTACTACTGGGTCAAGCGCGGCCGGATCGATGTCGACGAGCTCTTCGACGCCACCCCCGGCTCCCGCTACTACTACCGCAAGGGCGTCAACCCCAAGGCCCTGTGGGCGTTCCTGCCGGCGGCGGGGGTCGCGGCGGTGCTGGCGCTGGTGAAGACGTTCAGCGATGTGGCGCCGTACTCGTGGTTCATCGGTACCGCACTGGCGGCGGGACTGTATGTGCTGCTGTGCCGCAGCGAGCGGGCGGCCACCTCCGCGTCCGTTCCCGAGAAGCCCGTGGAGGTCTGAGGAGCGTGCGGATCGTCGTCACCAACTGCAACACCACGCAGGAGATGACCGCGGAGATCGTACGAGGTGCCCGGGCCGCCGCAGGCCCGGGCACCATCGTGACCGGGCTGACCCCCGCGTGGGGACCCGAGTCGGCGGAGGGCTGGCTCGACAGCTACCTGTCGGCCGCGGCGGTCATCGATGCCCTGCGGACGTACGAGGGCCCGTCCTACGACGCCGTGGTCATGGCGGGCTTCGGAGAGCACGGGCGCGAGGGCGTGCGGGAGTTGGTCGACGTACCGGTCGTCGACATCACGGAGGCGGCCGCGCATCTGGCGTGCTTGCTCGGGCGGCGGTACGGGGTCGTGACGACGCTGGAGCGGTCGTGCGGCCAGATCGAGGACAGCCTGGAGACGGCGGGAGTGGGGCGGAACTGCGCCGCCGTCGTCGGCACGGGGCTGGGAGTCCTTGATCTGGGCGACCCGGACCGTACGGAGGCCGCCTTCCTCACGGCCGCCGAACGGGCCCGGGAGGCCGGGGCGGAGGTCCTGGTCCTCGGATGCGCCGGGATGACTGGGCTCCAGCGGGCGGTGGGGGAGAAGCTGGGGCTGCCGGTGGTCGACGGGGTCGGGGCGGCCGTGAAGCTGGCGGAGTCGCTGGTGACGATGGGGCTGACGACGAGCCGAGCGGGCAGCTATGCGAAGCCCGTGGTGAAGAGGCGGGTGTGGGGGCGGCCGGCGGCGAATTGATGCCGGGTACTGATGGTCGCCCCGTTGACGTGCGCGTGCGGCCCGACGAGCACGGCGTCGCCGATGACGGCGGGGTGCCCGGCCCGCCCACGCACCAGTGCGTTCTCCATGACGACGACGTCCGAACCGACGCGGACCTCCCCGTCCTCGGCGGTGAGCACGGCACCGTGCAGCACCCGGGCCCGCTCCCCGAGGGTGACGGCACCGCAGAGGACGGTCGTCGGGGCGACGTAGGCGGAGTCGGGGACGACGGGGCGTTGCCCGCGGTGCTCGATCAACATGGGGCTCTCCGGCTTTCCTAAGCGGCTTCGGGGATCACAGCGGTAGCCGTAATCTCCACCAGCTGCCCGGTGTACCCGAGACACGCCACACCGATCAGCGTCGAGGAGTGCGGCCCGAGGCTGAGCCCGGACGCTTCGACGACATCCCATACGGCGGACAGCACGGCGGTGTCACTGCTGACCACGTACACATCGGTGGCCAGGACGTGCGCCAAGTCGCTTCCGACAGCGCGCAGTTGCTCTCCGAGATTCGCGAGCACCTGCTCGGTCTGCCGGACGGGGTCCCCCTCGCCGACCAGCTTTCCTTCGGCGTCGAGGGGGACGGCCCCGGCGAGGAACGCGAGTTTCGTGCCGGCCTCTACGACGGAGGCGTGGGAGTAGGTGGGCGGTGGGAAGAGGCCCGGGACAGTGACACGCTGGATCATTGCGGCTCCCTGGGACGACTGCGGCCAACCTGCCGATCATCAGGGCCCTGGCTCGTGGGCGCATCCGAATTAACCCGCTCCGCCGCCCGTCCTCCTCGTGGCTCGACATGGCCACCTCCCCCGAACGCATTTCACGTGTGACGCTGAGTGACGACAGATCCCATTGAAGCGCGTCCCACTGACAATCACCCGATGCGGACGAGGGGCATCTGGGACGTTTCACGGCTGGACCACCCACCGACCCGCCACCGGCACCGAGACCTTTGGGAGTTCTGAACGCCGCGCTGAGTGATCCGCGCCCCTGTCCGCCGCCGACGCTGGGGCGAATAATCGTTCGAGTTGCCCCAGTTCCCCCTGCTACCGTCCTACACGTGGCGAAACTCAACCAGATCATCGCAGTGGAGAAGGGCATCAAGTCCAAGGCCCACCAGGACCTGACGGCTGCTCACCACGGGCTGCAGAAGCCCGCATTGCTGGCCGGAATCTCGCGGACGTACCAGCCGAAGGACGAGGAGGGCGAGCAACTGCCGCCTGAGTCGACGCGGGTTCAGGTGCAGGCCGAGGGGGTGTTGCGGGAGACCGCGGCGACCCTGACCCGGCTGTTCGATGTGACCGCCACCAAGGACTGGGCCAACTGCGCGGCCCGTGCGGACGTCAAGGTGGACGGGCGGGTGCTCGTTGCCGATGTGCCCGTGTCCTACCTGCTGTTTCTTGAGAAGCAGCTCGTTGATCTCAACACCTTCGTACGGAAGTTGCCCGTCCTCGACGCCTCCGAGTCCTGGGTGCAGGACCCGTCCACCGATGCGTGGAAGACCGAGCCGGTGCGGACGCTCAGGACCAAGAAGGTGCCTCGTAACCACGTCAAGGCAGAGGCGACCGAGAAGCATCCCGCCCAGGTCGAGGTCTACTACGAGGACATTCCCGTCGGGTACTGGACGACCGTGAAGTTCTCCGGGGCTCTTCCCGCTCGCCGTGTCAATGAACTCCTCGACCGGGTCGAGAAGTTGCAGCAGGCCGTGAAGTTCGCGCGGGAGGAAGCGAACGGCGTTGATGTCGTCGACCAGCGGGTCGGGGACGCCGTGTTCGGCTACCTCTTCGGGTAGCGGGTAACCTCATAGACTCCCCGGTCCACTGCGGCCGGGGTGCGCGAAGAGCGCAAGCTGAAGCTGAAGCTTGTCGTGAATGCGCGGTTCCAGTGGAGGTTCGAGTCCTCCTCGCGGCACTCAAGAGCAACTCCCTTGCCGCGGTAGCCCAACTGGCAGAGGCAGACCGCGATCAATCTCAGACTCTCGCTCCAGACTCAGCATTCGCCGTCGATCGCCGGATCGACCGGGTGCAGGCCCCAGGGCGTCGAAATGCTGGTTCAAGTCCAGTCCGCACAGCTCGATGTGCGGTGGTCCAAAGGCAGGACGCGACGACATAACGACTGACCTGCACTCTCAAGCGTGCCGGCGTGTGAACATGGGCGGCATCACAGGGCCCGGGGGCAGGCTACGCCCCCGGGTCCGCCTTCGTTTCCGCGGTCACGGCGCCGCTGTACCGGGATTGCGTTCATAAAGAACGCGCCTTTCCCTTCGATCGTCACATCCTGGAAATACGGCCGCCCCATCCCCTCCAAGTACGCGATCTACCGTGGACACCACACCAGTTCACAGCCCGGCCACCGTCGCCCGAAGGCTCACCCCCGCCCTCGACGAGACGACAGGAGCCCACTCTCCGTGTCCCGCCCCGCCGTGCCGTTCGCCCTGCCGCCCTGGCTTGCTCACGCCCTCCGCGCCCAGCGCGGCCCCGTCCCCTGGAGTGCGGTCGTGCGCGGGGCCCTCTCCGCCGGGCCACTTCTCCTCGTCGCCGTTCTCCTCGACCGCACCTCGATCGGTGTCGTCGCCGCCATCGCCGCCATGCTCGCCGGGATCAACGACCGGCCCGGCAGCCGGCGGGCGTCCGTCCGGCGGCTCGGGGTGCCCGCGCTGGCGGGGGCGGGCGGGCTGCTCGTCGGGACGTATGCCGGAGACCATGTGGGAGCGGTCGTGCTCACGCTTCTTCTCACCTGCGTCGGGCTGCTCGCCGGCGGGATCAGTGCCATCGGGCCCGTTGCCTCCGGCGCCGGTACGCAGGTGCTCGTCGCCTCCGCCATCGGGGCCGGGATGCCGTTGCCGGAGGAGGGGTGGCAGCGCGCCCTCGCCTATCTCGCCGGGGCGGGGTGGCTGATCACGTTGCGCCTTGCCCTTCCCACCCCCGGTGCCACCGTCGGCGACTTCCGGTTCGACGGGGAGCGGGCTGCCGTAGCCGCTGTGTACGACGCCATCGCGGATCTCCTCGAAGCCGCCGGGACCGACCAGAGCACTGCTCGCCGTGCCGCGCTCACCGCCGCGCTCGACCATGCGCAGGACGCTCTGGCGGGGCCGCGGTTGCGGCGGTACGCCAGTTCCGGGGTCGAGAGGCGGCTGCATGCGCAGTACGCCGCCGCGCTGCCGCTCGCCGAGGCCGCGACCGCGCTCGCGTGGGCCGGGGAGGCCGTGACCGGGCGGGCGGCCGAGGGGCCCCGGCGGCTTGCCGCGGCCGTACGGGAGAACACCCACACCGGGCCGCTGCCCGCACCGCACCGTTCCGCGCCCGCCCTGCGCGCCCTCGACGACGCCCTGTTGCAGGCCGCCGACGCCTTCGACCAGGGGCGGGGGAGCGATCTGCACACGCGGAGGAGGACCGCCGGCAGTCCGTTCCGCCTGGTGTTCGGGGTCGGCGGGCGTGAGTACGGGCTGCGGGTCGCCCTCTGCTTCGGGGCCAGCGCCGCCATCGCCCAGGCGCTGCACCACGCCCAGTGGTACGGGGAGCACGAGCACTGGTACTGGCTGCCCGCCACCGCCGTCTTCCTCGTCAAGCCCGACCTCGGGCCGCTCGCGTCCAGGGTGCTGAATCGCGCGGCGGGCACCGTCCTGGGGGCTGTCGTCTTCGCCGGTTTCGCCGCCGTACTGCCCCGGCCCGAAGGGCTCATCGCGCTGGTGGCGGTCAGCGGGGCCCTGATCCCCGTCGCCACGCGGCACTTCGCCGCCCAGACCGCCGTCGTCACCGTGCTCGTCCTCGCCCTGGTGATGGTCGGCGGGGAGCCCGTGGCCTCCTGGAGCCGCATCGGCGAGACGCTGCTGGCCTGCGCCATCGTGCTGGTCGTGGGACACCTCCCGATGCCGGGACAGCGGGGCGGGCGAGTGCGGGCCCGGCTCACGGCGGCGGGCGGTGCCGCGCAGGCGTACCTCGCCCATGTGCTCCGCGAGTCCCGCACCCTGCCCGACCCCGACACCCGCGCCGCCCGCTGGACCCTCCGCCGCGAGGCCTACCGCACGCTCGCCGAGGCCCGTACCGCCATCGCCCATGCCGCCGCCGAACTCCCCGCGCTCGCCCGGCACTCGGAGGGCGCGGACGAGATCGTCGACACCCTCGAACGGCTCGTCGACGCCACCACCGCCTGCGCCGTCCACCTCGACGACTCGGGTCGTCTCTCGGCCCGGGACAGGGAGCAACTCGACGAGCTGCTGGGCGAGTTGGAGAAGGGGCGGGAACGGACGGGGCTACGGCTGCCCGACTTGCCCCTGGCTGTGTAGTGCGGCCGCACCACAACCGTCCAGTACGCCCTCACTGCAACAGCCGTCGCTCCTTCGCCACCGCCACCGCGCCCGACCTTGTCTCCACCCCCAACTTGCCGTAGATCCGGCCGAGATGGGTCTTCACCGTCGCCTCGCTGATGAACAGGGCTCGGGCGATCTCGCGGTTGCCGAGGCCGCGGGCGAGTTGGCCGAGGATCTCGTGCTCGCGTTCGGAGAGGGTGGGGTGTGGGCTGCGCATCCGGGCCAGGAGGCGGTCGGCGACCGGCGCCGACAGGGCCGTACGGCCGGACGCGGCGCTGTGGATTGCCGTGAAGAGCTCGTCCGGGCGTTCCGCCTTCAGTAGGTAGCCTGTGGCGCCCGCCTCGATGGCGCGGGTGATGTCGGCGTCGGTGTCGAACATGGTCAACACCAGTACACGGGGGGCCACTTCACGACCTTCCCCGCCCGCCCCGCCCGGCCCGCTTGCGGTCAGGCGACGGGTTGCCGTCACGCCGTCCATGCCTTCGCCGAGCTGGAGGTCCATCAGTACGACGTCGGGGTGCACGCGCGCGGCCAGGGCAAGCGCCTCCTCGCCGCTGCCCGCCTCGCCGACCACCTCGATGCCGTCGGCGCTGGACAGCAGCGCGCGCAGGCCGGCGCGTACGACGGCGTGGTCGTCGCACAGCAGCAGTCGGACGGGCGTGCTCATGTGACCGCCTCCTTGAGGGCCAGCGGGATCGCGGCCGATACGACCGTGCCCTCGCCCGGCGTCGATTCCACGGTCAGCGTGCCACCCGGCTGACGGGCCCGGATCCGCATGGCCGGCAGCCCGTGTCCGCGTGCCCCGTCCGGTTCGGGCGGTGAGGCGGTGTCCACGTCGAACCCCCGCCCGTTGTCCGCGACATCCAGCGAGATCTGGTCGTCCAGGCAGGTCAGCGTCAGCGCGGCCCGGGTCGCGGCGGCGTGTTCGCGTACGTTGGCCAGCGCGCCCTGGGCGATACGGAGAAGGGCGGCCTCCACCCGCTCCGGGAGCGGCCCCGGGGCGCCGTCGAGCCGGAACTCCACCGTCAGACCGGGACCGCTCTCCCGTTCGGCGAGCGCGCTGAGCGCCGCGGGCAGGGAGCGCTCCGCGAGGTCGGCCGGTGCCAGGTCGTGGACGAAACGGCGGGCCTCGGCGAGGCTGCGGGAGGTGATATCGGCCGCCTTGCGGACGTGCCCGCGGGCCGCGTCCGGGTCCGTCCGCCACACGCGCTCGGCGGCCTGCAACAGCATCTGCTGACTGGACAGGCCCTGTGCGACGGTGTCGTGGATCTCCGCGGACAGGCGCTGTCGTTCCGCCAGGACGCCCGCCCGGCGTTCGGTGGCCGCCAGGTCGCGGCGGGTGTGGACCAGGTCGTCGATCAGGGCGCGCTGCCGGGCCGCCTGACGCTGGAGACGGACCAGTACGGCCGTGGCCACCGCGGCGATGGCCGGCGGGGCGACGACCATGTTGGGGTTGAGCGGGCCCTCGGCCACGCGCACCTCGGAGACGACGACCAGCCCGGTGAGTACGGCGGCCAGTGGCACCGACAGCCGCGGCGGCAGCGCGTGCAGACCCGCGAACAGCAGCGGCATCGCACACCACGTGGCGCTCGGCGCGAGGACGAGCAGCACGACCCAGACCGCGGACACCGAACCCAGCCAGGCCAGATGGCGTGCGGTCGGCGGCGAACCGGGGCGGGGGGCCGGAGCCACGAAGTGCCCGAGGACGTAGAGCAGACAGAAGACGGCGAACAGCGCCACCACCCATCCCGTACGGGCACCACCCTGGTCGCGGGTCAGGAACCGTACGAACGAGGAGCACAGCAGCAGGAAGAACGCGATGTGCACGACCGCGGCCAGCCGCTGCTCGTCGGGATCGGTGGCCGTGGGGGACGGAGGTCCCACCGTTCGCTGTCTCACCGTGCGCTGCCTCATCCTCCGTGTCTTTCGCTGCCTCATCCCCCGTGTCTAACGCGGCCGACGCCGGACCGCATCAACCGATCGGCTGACATCGCGTTCACCCGAACCGCCCTCGGACCTGCCCCGGTCGGCCGAGCCGTCCACCCCGTCCACGCCCCGAGGCTTGAAGCTGATCACACGCCATCAGCCCGGAAGGCAACGGCCCCATGCCCGCCAAGAACCTCACCGCCAACCGCTCCGCCCTCGGCCACCGCCTCGGCTACGCCCTGCGCCACCCCGACCGCGTACCCCGTCATCTGGCGCGCGCCGCACGGGACATGTGGCTGAGCCACCGCCACCCGGACCACGTCTCCTACTACCGCGCCGTGATGCGCTCCGACACCCGCGCCGACCCGGACACGGCGGTCGGCAGCCGCAGCCGGGAACGCTGGCTGGCGCTGGGGGCCATGCAGTTCGACTATCTCGTCGGCCACGGCCTGCGCCCCGAGCACCGCATGCTGGAGATCGGCTGCGGCAACCTGCGCGGCGGCTGGCGGTTCATCCGCCACCTGGAGCCCGGGCACTACTACGGCATCGACATCTCGCCCGACATCCTCATCGCCGCCCAGGACACCATCGTGGACATGGGCCTGGAGCAGCGGCTCCCCACCCTGACCCCGGTGAGCGACCTGACGCTGCGCTTCCTGCCCGAGGCCCACTTCGACGTCGTACACGCACACAGCGTCTTCTCGCACTCCCCGCTCCCCGTCATCGAGGAGTGCCTGGCCAACGTCGGCCGGGTGCTCGCGCCGGGCGGCTGGCTCGACTTCACCTTCGACCGCATGGAGGGCGAGGAACACCAGGTACTGCGGGAGGACTTCTACTACCGCACCGAAACCCTCGTGGCGCTGGCCGAGAAGCACGGCCTGCGGGCCCGGTTCATGGACGACTGGGAGGAGCTCCCGCACGGACAGTCCAAGATCCGGGTCACCGCAGCACCTGCATAGTGCAGTGTCAGTCCCCGCTGGTGCCTACGGCCCCACCCGCACCCACACCGGTGCATGGTCCGACCCCGGCGCTCCGCGCCGCTCGGCAGGGTCCGGCCCCACGGACGGCAACCACGGCATAGCCGCACCCCGCGGCCCCGTCCCCGCCTCCGTCACCCGTTGCACCAGCCGGTGGCTGACCAGCACATGGTCGATCAGCTCGCGCCGCCCGGAATTGATGCGCGAGAAACGCTGCTCGGCAGGGATGAGCGGGGCCACGTCCCACAGGCGGGCGGCGTCTCCCTGGTCACTCGCCTTGAAACCGGGCGTGCCGATCTCCGAGCCGGGCGGGCCGAGCAGGATCTGTGTGGTGGCCGCCTGCACCTCGTCGTTGAGGTCGCCCAGCACCGCCACGTCCCGCTCACGGCCGTCACCCGCCAGCAACTCGTCCGCGAGCGCACGTAAGGCCGTCGCCTCGGCCGCCCGCCGGTACAGCGCGTACGCCCCGAACCGCGCTCGCTCGCCCTCGTCGCGTGCGTGGAAGCGGCCTCCCGGGTACGTCAGCAGCTTCGACTTCAGATGGCAGACCGCCGCCCGCAACGGGCCCGCGTCCGTCGTCGTCTCCACCGCCAGGAAGCCACGGCCGGCCTTCGACACCACCGTGCCCCGGTCGTCCACCTGCACCGGGCGCAGCTTCACCGGGAACGCCGTCGTGTCCGCCAACACCTCCAGCGGCGTACGGCTGAGGAAGCCGACCCGTATGCCCCGGCTGTCGGGGTGCCGGGAGAGCGCGGTGTGCCAGTTGCCGCCCAACACCGCGATCAGGTCCCGCAGCACCTCGTCCTCCCCGACCTCCTGCACACCGAGCAGATCCGGCTCGAAGCCAGACATCATGGCGGCCAGGGAGCGGAGCTTCGTCTGGTACTCGGCCTTGTCCTTGGGGCCGGACGGGCCGCCGGGCAGAAAGAGGTTCTCCAGGTTCCAGGTGCCGATGATCATGCCGGGCTCCTTTCCAGAAGCCGTGTGGGCGGGCTGTGGTGAGGCCAGGGTGACGGCCCGGGTCCGCCCGGCGACAGGGTCGCGACGGGATGAGCGGTTCGGCTCACGTCAGCGCACGAGACCGTCGTACGTTGGCCCGATGACGCCTTCTCCCGCGGAAGCTGATCTCATCATCACCGGATGCACCGTCCTCGTGCACGACGATCACGAGCGGATCGGGTTCGAGGAAGACGCCGCGATCGTCGTACGGGACGGGCTCGTCGAGGCTGTGACCGGCGCCGACGAAGCCGGGGGCCTGCCGACCCGCGAACGGATCGACGCGCGCGGCCAGGTCGCCATGCCCGGGCTCGTCAACTGTCATACGCATGCCCCGATGGTCGCCCTGCGCGGCGTCGCCGAGGACCTGCCGACCGAGGAGTGGTTCAACGACGTCGTCTGGCCCATCGAGTCCAACCTCACCGAGAAGGACGTCGAGTTGGGCGCGCGGCTCGCCTGCGCCGAGATGATCCGCGGCGGTGTCACCTGCTTCGCCGACCACTACTTCGCGATGGACGCGGTCGCCGCCGTCGTCGACGAATGCGGGATCAGGGCTCATCTCGGGGAGGCATTCTTCTCCTCCCAGGGTCCTCAAGGGCGGGAGAAATCCCTGGAGTTCGCGCTACGTCACCGGGGCGGTGCCGGCGGCCGTATCACCACCACCCTCGCCCCGCACGCGCCGTACACCGTCGACGACGCCGACCTCGCCGCCACCGCCGAACTCGCCCGCGAACACGGCCTGTCCGTCCACATCCACGCCTCCGAGAACCGCGACCAGACCGACGTCAGTCTCGAACGCCATGGCGTCACCCCGATCGGGGTCCTTCAGCGCACCGGCATCCTCGACACCGATGTCCTGATCGCCCACGGCACCGGCATCGTCGACAGCGACCTGCCCGTTCTGGAAAGCGCCGCGGGCCGCGTGGCCGTCGCGTCCGCACCCCGCGGCTACCTCAAGTTCGCCTGGCCCACCACCACGCCGATCCGGGCGCTGTACGACATCGGCATCCCCGTCGGACTCGCCACGGACGGCGCCGCCTCCAACAACTCCCTCGACGTGTGGGAGTCGATGGCGCTCACCGCCCTCATCCAGAAGTCGACCACCGGCGATCCCCGTTGGCTGACCTCCCGTCAAGCTCTGCACCACGCAACGCTCCAGAGCGCCCGGGCGGTCGGCCTCGGCGAAACCCTCGGCACCCTGCACCCCGGCCGCCGGGCGGACATCATCCTCGTCGACCTCACCGGCCCGCACGCCCAGCCCGTCCACGACCTCGCCGCGACCCTCGTCCACAGTGCTCGCTCCTCCGACGTACGCACGACGATCGTCGACGGGCGGGTCCTGATGCGCGACCGAGAGCTGCTCACCCTCGATGTTCCGGCGGTGGTAAGGGAGTTGGGGGAGCGGATGCCGGCGCTGCTCGACCGGAGCCATGGTCGGCGCATCCAGGATTACAAGACGTGAAAACCGGTCGCAGAGTAGTGCTTTGGCGCCAACCACCGGTGACCGGGCAGTCGCGGTAAGTGGTTTCACGCTACACAGGTAGGCCGGGACGTACTCGTCTGACGGAGGGCCGGCCGGTGGAGCTCACGATCAACGTCGCGGTGCTGCTAGCTGTGATCATCGTGCTGCGGCTGGGGCGCCGAACCCAAGCCCGAAGCCGGAACGACGAGAAGGCGACCGTGGCCATCGTGCTGGTGTTCGGCATACTCATCGCCCCCACCGCCTTCGGCCGGGGAGTTCTCGACGTCGTCGGTCAACTCGCCCAGGGCATAACGCAGTCGGGCGGGTGATCTCGTGAAGGTGGCAGCGCCCTTAGGCTGATCCCATGGATCCCGCCGACGGCCTCCTCGACCACCCGTACGACGTCTACCGGCGCCTGCGCGACACCGCGCCCGTGCACCGCATCGCCGGACCCGACGGCACCCCCGCCTGGATCGTCACCCGGTACGACGACGTGCGCGCGGCCCTCGCCGATCCGCGGCTGTCCCTGGACAAGCGGCATGCCACGGCGGGTACCTACAAGGGGTTCTCGCTGCCTCCCGCGCTGGACGCCAACCTTCTGAACATGGACCCGCCCGACCACACCCGCGTCCGGCGCCTGGTCGGCCGGGCCTTCACCGCACGTCGTATCGAGCAGCTGCGTACGCCGATCCGGCGTACCGCCGACCGACTCCTCGACGCGCTCGGACCGCACGGCACCGCCGACCTGGTGGCCGCCTACGCCGCGCCACTGCCGATCACCGTCATCTGCGATCTGCTCGGCATCCCGGACCAGCACCGCCTGGACTTCCGCGTCTGGACCGACACGCTCGTCGCCCCGGATCCGGCCGCACGGCCCGAGGCCGCCAAGGAGGCGGTGGTGGCCATGCTCGGCTACTTCACGCAACTCCTCGCGGACAAGCGCAGCGAGCCCGCCGACGACCTGCTCTCCGACCTGATCGCCGTGCGCGACGAGGGCGACCGGCTCAGCGAGGACGAGCTGATGTCCCTCGCCTTCCTCATCCTCTTCGCCGGCTACGAGAACACGGTGCAGCTCATCGGCAACGCCGTGCTCGCCCTGCTGCAACACCCCGAGCAACTGGCCGACCTGCGCAAGGACATGTCGCAACTCCCGGGCGCGGTACAGGAGTTCCTCCGCTACGAAGGCCCCGCCCTGCTCGCCATCCGCCGCTTCCCCGTCGAGGACGTGACCATCGGCGGCGTCACCGTCCCCGCCGGCGAGACGGTCTGGGTGTCCCCCTCCGCCGCGGACCGCGACCCGGCCCGCTTCCCCGACCCCGACCGCTTGGACCTCGGCCGCGATGCCTCCGGCCACCTCGCCCTCGGCCACGGCATCCACTACTGCCTCGGCGCACCGCTGGCCCGCGCCGAGACCGAGATCGCCCTGGCCGCGCTGCTGGAGCGGTTCCCGGAACTGGCGCTCGCCGAGGACGAGTTGCGGTGGCGTCCCTCGCTGCGCGCCCGAGGCCTGGTCGCGCTTGCGGTGACGTACTGAGAATTCGGGTGGAGGAATGAGAAGCCGAGTGACGTACTGAGAAACCGAGAAAAAAATCTTCGCGAGTCGCGATGAGTTCCGCTGCCCCCTCCGGTCACCACTCAGAACGGGACCGTTGCACAGGAGGGGCCATGTCGCTTCCGGAGATCGTCTCGCGCGAACAGTGGCGCGCGGCGCGTGAGGAACTGCTGATCAAGGAGAAGGTCATCACGCGCGCGCGGGACACGCTCCACGCGCAGCGGCGCGGGCTGCCCATGGTCGAGGTCGACACGGAGTACGTGTTCGAGGGCGGCGACGGCAAGGCCACGCTGCTGGACCTCTTCGAGGGGCGGTACCAACTCGTCGTCTACCACTTCATGTTCGCGCCCGAGTGGGACGCCGGCTGCCGCAGCTGCTCGGGCTTCCTGGACCAGATCGGCCATCTCGCGCATCTGCACGCGCGCGGGACGACGTTCGCGGCCGTCTCCAGGGCGCCGTACACGAAGATCCTGCCGTTCAAGGCGCGGATGGGCTGGACGCTGCCCTGGTACTCGTCGTACGGCAGCGACTTCAACCACGATTTCGAGGCGACCCTGGAGCACGAGGGGGAGCTCTCCGAGCGGCCCGGCGTCAGCTGCTTCCTGCGGGACCGCGACCGTGTCTTCCACACCTACTCGACGTACGAACGAGGCCTCGACGGGCTCGGCTCCACCACCAGCCTGCTGGATCTGACCGCGCTGGGGAGGCAGGAGGAGTGGGAGGAGCCCAAGGGGCGCGCGTCCGCGCTCGGGGCGCCTGCGGGCAGTGAGCGTATTCGGTATCACGACGAGTACGAAGGTTGATACAGAGAGTGACGGACTCCTCGAATTAGTGAACGAGTCCTCACACTCTGCGGTGAACGAGTGTCAACTACGTCTCAGTACCGTCACTTCGCGAGGCGTTCACCCCGACTTTGGCGTTTAACTCTATGAGTCAGCGCTACATGGAGGTGCAGGGTGAACGGGCGAACAGTGCTCGAGCGCTTTCCCGCAGGTGGACCGCGAGGTTCCTGGCCGGCGGAGGAGTTCGCACAGGCGCAGCGTCGGAAAGGCCTGCCCGCGGAGGTCGTGATGGACCTCGCCACGGACACGTTCCTGGTGATCGTGCGGGGCGGCGACGCCGTCGCCGACATCGCCGCCTGATGACGGCTAGCTCGCCTTCGGCACCCGCGTGGTGAACTGCTCCGCCTGGAGGGAGTACAGCTCCGCATAGACGCCGCCGGTGGCGAGCAGTTCGTCGGGTGTGCCGGACTCCACGAGCCGGCCCTGATCGAGGACGTGCACCAGGTCCGCGTGGCGCACGGACGCCAGTCGGTGGGTGATGAGGATGACCGTCTGGCCGGTGGAGGCCAGGGCCCGGATCTTCTCGAAGACCTCCAGTTCGGCCCGTGCGTCCAGGGCCGCCGTCGGCTCGTCGACGATCAGGATGCTGCCGCGCCGGTAGGCCGCCCGGGCGATCCCGAGCCGCTGCCACTGGCCGCCGGACAGCTCGTGCCCGCCGCTGAAGTGCCTGGCCAGCAGGGTGTCCAGACCGCGTGGCAGGTCGGCGACCACATCCTGGGCGCCGGCCTCGGTGACGGAGGCGGCCAGGCGTTCCTCGGTGAGCGGGGCGGAGGAGCGGCCGATGGCCACGTTCACCCGGGCCGTGAACGGCCAGCGCTTGAAGTCCTGCGCCACCATCGCGACGCGCTCGGCGAGTTGATGCCGGTCCGCTTCGGCCGCGTCGACCCCGTCCCACAGGATCCGGCCCCCGTCCGGGGTGTACAGGCCCGCCAGCAGCTTCACCAGGGTCGTCTTGCCGGAGCCGTTCTCCCCGACGAGCGCCACGATCCGGCCGAGCGGGACGGTGAGCGTGACATCGTCCAGGGCGGGGCGGGTGGACTCACCCGGGTAGCTGAACGTGACCTTCTCGAAGCGGATCTCGCGTGGGTCCTCGGGCAGGGCGTCCCCGCCGACCGGGATCGCCCGTTCGGCCGCCTCGACGTACAGCCGTTGCAGATCGCCCACGAACAGCGCCTCCTCGTGGAGTGCGTTGACCTCCAGGACGAGGGTGTCGAGGCTGGAGGAGCCGGTGCGGATGGCGATCACGGCCGTGCCCGCCACCGACAGGGCCATCGCCCCGGCGAGCAGCAGACCGCCGAGCGTGGCGTACGTCGCCACCATCGCCAGGCCCGTCCAGGCCGCCGCGAACAGTCCCGTACGGGCCGCGAGCCGCGCCAGCCGTGCCTGCTCCGCCTCCGCCGTCTCCGCCATCGCCCGGTAGTGGCGCAGCAGGAACGGGCCGACACCGTGCAGCCGGATCTCCGGTGCCGCGGCGGGCTCGATGAGCAGTTCGCTGATGAGGTGCCCCGCACGGACGTGCTGCACCCAGATGTGGAACGACTGGTACCGGCGCCGTGCGTTCGTCAGGGCGCTCCACGCGCTCGGCAGCGTCATCGTCGCGAGGAGGGGCAGCAGGGCCGGATGCAGGACGGTCAGGACGCCGGCCGCCGCGATCAGCGAGATCATCGCGTTCACCACTCGGGTGCTGTACGAGATCATGCGCCGGGCCGACTGGGCGCCGTACTTCGCGGTGTCCAGCAGCTTGTGGAAGGCGTGGTCCTCGATCGCGGCCAGCTCCACGGCCGCCGCCCGCTCCAGATACCGCTCGGTGGCCACCCGCTCCACCTTCGGCTCAAGACGCCCGGTCGCGTACGTCGACGCCGCCCGCAGCAGTGCCGATACGAACATCACCGCGGACACCGTGACCAGTGCGGGCACGGCGCCGCGCAGCCGGTCCTCGATGGCGCCGCCCGACAACAGGCGGCCCAGCACGCTGTTGACCGCGAGCAGGCTCACCGCCTGCGCCAGACCCCGGCTCACCTCGGCGATCAGCACGGTCCGCGCCGCCTGCCGGTCGGCCTGCCAGGCCAGCCGGAGGCTGGATGTCAGCATGCCGGGCAGCCGGGCCAGCATGGCCCGGAAGTTCAGCTCCAGAAATGCGTCGCGATGCTGGTTCCAGCCCGTGTCGTAGCGCAACGGGCCGCCGAAGAGCAGCTGCTCCGACTCGGAGACCTCGGGCCTTTCCGTATCGCGCTTGCTACTGACCACCGTGGCCTCCCCGGACGTGGACGACGGCCACTATCGCGGGACATATGCCCACGGGGGAGAGCGCAGACAAGGGAGGTGGGAGCGCGCGGGCGCACGCCCTGTACTTACGCGGTCACCGGCCGCGACCACAAGGGGGTCGTGCCCGTCACCCGGCACACGGCCAGATACAGCGGGATCGGCGGGGTGTAGGGCAGCTTGCCGTCCGGGCGGTGGATCAGGCCGGGCGCGTGCGGGCTGTCCGGGATCAGCGCGCCCGTGGCATACCGCACGGGGGCCGGCCACTCCAGGGCGTAGTCGGAGTCGGACGGGACGATCCACCACCAGTGCGTCTCGTCGGCGTAGACGCAGCCCACGCGGGGCAGCCGGGGGAGCACCAGCGGGCCGAGGTGGGCGGGCACCGCCACCGCGTCGCAGCCGAGGGGGACGATCATGCCCTCGGGGACGGGCAGTCGCCGGGGTGCGGTGGGGGAGTTCAGTCCGCGGCGGAGGCGGACCAGCGTGTCCAGGGTCAGCCCTCGGCCGCCGAACCCAGCGCCTACAGCCATTCGGCCCCCGCCCCGTGCCCGTCGTGGGGACGCGCCGCGAGGCCGTGGCGCTGCTGCGCTTCGTGTCCGTCGTACCTCTCGTGCCGGTCCGCGTTCTCCTCGCCGCCGGTCGAGCCGCCGGACGGGCCGGGTTTCGGGCGGGCTCCCCAGCCGAGGTCGCCCCGCGGTCCCGGGATGCCCTCCGCGGTCTCGCGCGCCAGCTCCGCCCAGACCAGCAGGCCGAGGCCGTGTTCCTGGGCGCCCCAGGCCCGGCACAGTGCGTCGACGAGGAACAATCCCCTCCCGTGCTCCTCCTCGGACCGCCCGCAGGCCGGGTGGGGCTCTCCCGGAGCGCAACCCTCGTCACGGACGGCTATGCGCACCAGGTCACCGCCGTCGTGCAGCTCGCACACTATGTGGGTGCTCGCCGTGTGCACGATCGCGTTGGTGACCAGCTCGGAGATCACCAGGACCGCCGAGTCACAGGCGTCCTCACCCACCGACCAGCCGGTCAGCCGGGCGCGCGTCAGACGTCTCGCCTGTGCGGGAGAACCCGGATGGGCGGCCAGCTCGAAGCGGAACCGGCGCTCGGTAGCGGCCCCACCTGGGGCGACTCCCTCCCCCACTCTCGAATGGGCTCGAGCGGGGGGACCCCCACCGGCGCCCAGGCCGAGCGGGCCTGTGGCGGCGTCTGTTCCTAAAGGCGCGGACGGAATCACGCTTGCCACTATCGCCCCGCCGTGAACACTTGGCAAGTGTCACTCTGAAAATTGCAGAGTGCTGTGTGACGCCGTCGAGGGCCGTGGCACACTGCTCGCAACAGCACGTTGAGCGGCGCCACTTGAGACCACCGCAGGTCTGACCAGATCTTCGAATAGGTCTTCGAATGGCGCCGCCGGGCTGTCAGGATTCTTTTTCGTGGAGGTGGAGCGTGAGCGAGCCGCGGTCCGCGCCGACGGTCGGCCAGGTCGTCCTCGGCCGGCGCCTCCTCGACCTGCGGGAACGCGCCGGTCTCAAGCGCGAGGAAGCCGCCCGTGTCCTCCGCGTCGCCCCCGCCACCGTCCGCCGTATGGAGATGGCCGAGGTCGGCCTCAAAATCCCGTATCTCCAACTGCTGCTGAAGTCGTACGGCGTCTCCGAGGACGAGGCGGGGGCCTTCGTGCAGTTGGCGGAGGAGGCCAACAAACCCGGCTGGTGGCAGCGCTTCCACGACATCCTGCCCGGCTGGTTCTCCATGTACGTCAGCCTGGAGGGCGCGGCTGCCCTGATCCGCAGTTACGAACCGCACTTCGTCCCCGGCCTGTTCCAGACCGAGGACTACGCCCTCGGGGTCCTGAAATCGGGTGCCATCGGCCAGACCCGGCCCGAGGACATCGAGCGCCATGTCGCGCTGCGCATGCAGCGCCAGGATCTGCTCACCCGTCCCGACGCCCCCCGTCTCTGGGCGGTGATGGACGAGACCGCCCTGCGTCGGCCCATCGGGGGCCCGGAGGTGATGCGTGCTCAGATCGACAAGCTGCTCGAGGTCACGAAGCTGCCCAACGTGACGTTGCAGGTCGCCCCGTTCTCCAGCGGGCCGCACCCCGGCACGTACGGGCCCTTCGTGCTGTTCCGATTTGCCATGCCCGAACTCCCGGACATGGTCTACAGCGAGTACCTGACCGGCGCCGTCTATCTGGACGCGCGTGAAGAGGTGGCGACCCATCTCGAGGTCATGGACCGCATGGCGGCGCAGGCCGCTACGGCACATCGCACGAAGGAGATCCTCCGGGATCTCCGCAAGGAGCTGTGAATGGAACGCATCAAGTCCCAGCCCAGGCCGCGGATCCGCGCCGAGCGGATCTACAACGGCATGCCCGCCCGGGAACTGGGCAGCGAGGGCTGGCACAAGCCGTGGAGCGGCGGCAATGGAGGCAACTGCCTGGAAGCGATGAAGCTCGCCGACGGCCGGATCGCCGTACGGCAGTCAACCGACCCCGACGGGCCGGCACTGATCTACACCTCCGACGAGATGACGGCGTTCATCGAGGGCGCCAAGGCGGGGGAGGCGGACTTCCTGCTGTCCTGACTTTGCCTTGCGATTTGATTCATCAACTTCCCTAAATTGGTACTGACTTGATTACTTTCCGTCCTACACGCTTACGGGGTGCCGAATGACCGGGCAGGACACCGGCCGTAACGCCGTCGAGATCGACACCAGCAAGCCGCATCCCGCGCGGATGTACGACTGGTACCTCGGCGGCAAGGACAACTACCCGGTCGACGAGGCCATGGGCCGTCAGATGCTCGCCCTCGATGCCAGGGTCCCGGTGATGGCGCGCGTCAACCGTGCCTTCATGCAGCGGGCCACCCGCCGGCTGGCCCAGCAGGGCATACGGCAGTTCCTGGACGTCGGCACCGGCATCCCGACCGAGCCGAACCTCCATCAGGTCGCCCAGGAGATCGCGCCCGACGCGCGCATCGTCTACTGCGACAACGACCCGATCGTGCTCGCCCACGCCGGGGCCCTGCTGCGCGGCACGCCCGAGGGCGTGACCGAGTACCTCCAGGCCGACGTCCGCGACCCGGACACGATCATCGACGGCGCCAGGAAGGTCCTCGACTTCACCCGGCCCGTCGCGCTCTCCCTGGTCGCCCTGCTGCACTTCGTCCCTGACGAGGACGGCGCCCACGCTCTGGTCGCCCGGCTGCTGTCCGAGCTGCCCTCCGGCAGCTACCTGACGGTCACTCACGCCACTGCCGACTTCACCCCGGAGGAGTCGAAAGCGGCGGTGGAAAAACTGAGAGCCGCGGGCGTGACGCTGGCCCTGCGCTCCCGCGACGAGTTCACCCGCTTCTTCGACGGTCTCGAACTGGTAGAGCCAGGCGTCGAGTTGCCGCACCAGTGGCACCCCGAGCTGGGCGAGCCGGTGCCGGGGCAGGACGACGGGGTCATTCCCGGGTTTGGGGCGGTGGGGCGCAAGCCGTGACCGGCGGGGGGCTCGGGTCGGGCGGGCTCAGAACCAGGACGCGAAGCGGCGCGGTGCGTCCACCAGGCGGCTGACGACGATCACCGGCATCGGCGGCTGCTCCGCTTTGTCGGGGCTGAGATTCAGCCCGTAGTAGATCTGCTCGATCGACGGCGGTCCGACCGCGAGGTTGCGCCGGACCGCCTGCGTCGACGACTCCTCACCGGTGTGCACGAGGTAGGCCGCGGCCATCGTGCCCGTACGGCCGACTCCGGCACCGCAGTGCACGAACACCGGCCCGGACGCGTTGGCGACGATGCTCAGCAGATGCTGGACCTGCTTGGGCGTCGGCGGCTGCCCGTCACGGATGGGCAGGCGTACGGACTTCAGCCCGGCCTCGCCGGGTTCGGCGAGCTGGGCCGCGCTCAGGTCCTCGGCGCGCAGGTCGACGACGGTGGTGAAGCCCATGCCCGTCAGCGCCCGGTACCCGGCGGGGGAGGGGGCGGCGCCCCGCCACAGCTTTCGGTCGGGGTCGACCGGCCGGAAGTTGTGGACGCCCTGGACGGTACGGGTCCCCGCAGGTGCCGGTGTCTCCGCCTTCACCCAGTACGAAAGGCCCAGGATGCCCCCGCGCCGGCAGCCCACAGGGCGAAGTAGCCGATGACGACGGCGGCGAGGATCCGCATGGCCCGCTGTGGCAGCGGGCGCTTGGGCAGGACAGGGCGGCGCGGGGTTGCGGTGACGACAGCCATGAGCGACCCGGGGGACTAGGGGACGAGGGCGCTTTGGCATCGTAACCCCGGGCGTGTGCTCATCTGTTCGAGCTATCTGTTTTGTACTTTATGTCTCGGTTGTCATGCCTCGGTCGTCACGGGCGCCGGCGTCGCCGATGCCGATGCCGGCCACCATGAGGTGCGCACGGTCGAGCGTCGCGTCCTCCAGGCAGCCGCGCAGCCGCATGCGGTCGTGCTCGCCGAGCGCGGGCCGCACGGCTCCGGCGAACAGACCGTCGCCGAGGTCACCGAGTGTCGCGTGGTGCAACGGCACGGACGTGGAGTCCGGGCACCGCTCCCAGAGTTGCTGGGCGGCGAGGGACCGCCGTTCGGTCGTCATGCTCGCGTCGCGCGTATCGACCTGGAAGGGCACGGAGGTCGCCTTGCTGGTGTTCTCGGCTTCCGCCCGAGCGGCGGCTCGCGCGGCGGGCGGCCGTCCTCAGCGCGCCCGCCCCGGTCGTGGACGACGACCTGGAGGACCTGCCGCCGCCGGGCACGCGACGCTCGCGGGGCGGGACGGCGCGGGTCGTCACCGTCTTCGTCGTCGGATCCGCGCTGCTCGCCGCGCTGATCGTCGAGTTGGCCGAGCTCACTCAGACCCGACCGGCACGAAGACGTACGTCCGCTCGGCGGGGTCCTCCAGCCAACGGAACCGGCCGTTGCCCTCCGGCTCCGACGCCGTGGTGCGCAGCCGGGTCAGTACGTCCTCCTGCCGCGCGATCAGCTCCCGCTGCCGCCGGTCGGTGTCCCGCACCCGCTCCTCGATCCGGGCCAGCCGCCCCAGCGTCACCAGCCCGAGCAGCATCACCTCGACGACCAGCAGCAGGACCCCGCACAGGATGGCGCGCTGCCACTGCCACCGGTACAGATACACGACCAGGTAGGTCCCGGCTCCGGTGGCGGCCAGGGCCCCGATGACGAGCGCGACGCGCCTCACGGCCCCTCCCACGCCTGTACGTCGCCGGTGGTCCCGTCGAGGGTGAGGCGGGTGCCGGGCGGGACGCGGCGTACGGCGTCCGTGGCACCGACCACATCGGGGAGCCCCAGCTCACGGGCCAGCACCGCGAGATGCGACAGCGGGCTGCCGGTCTGACGGGCCTTGGTCATATTTCGGCCATAGGCGAATTCGGTGACCGGGTCGGTTCGCTGACGGCAGGCATCGGCTCAGCTTGTCGAGGGCCGGCACTGTGCTCAGTTCGCCGACGGCAGTACGTCGCACAGCGCGTCCAGTGCCGCCGCGTATGCGTGCTCCGAGGGCGTCGCGTAGCCCACGACCAGTCCGTCGTCGATCGGCATGTCGGTCTCCGGGTGCCGGAATTCGGCCAGCCCGTCGAGCGCGACGCCTCGCCACGCGGCGGCCTTGAGGGCGGACCGCTCGGTGCCGGGTGGCAGCCTGAGTACGGCGTGCAGTCCGGCTGCCACACCGGTGACCTCGATGTGCGGCGCGTGCTCGGCGAGCGCCGCGACGAGCCGGTCGCGGCGGCGCCGGTACCGCTGCCGCATCCGCCGCACATGACGGTCGTACGACCCGGAGACGATGAAATCGGCCAGGCTCAGCTGATCGAGGACGCTCGCCCACGCCTCCCGCTCGCCCTTGGCTTCGAGTACGCCGCCCACGTACCGCTCCGGAAGCACCATCCAGCCGAGCCGCAGCGCGGGCGACAAACTCTTGCTGACCGAACCGATGTGGATCACTCGCTCGGGGTCGAGGCCCTGGACGGCGCCGACGGGCTTGCGGTCGTAGCGGAACTCACCGTCGTAGTCGTCCTCCAGAATCACCCCGCCACGCGCGCGTGCCCAGTCGACGACGGCGGCCCGCCGCTCCGCGTGCAGCGGGCCGCCGGTCGGGAACTGGTGGGCGGGGGTGAGCAGTACGGCGCGCTCACGCGCCAGCCGGTCGACGCGGGCGCCGTCGTCGTCGAGGGGGAGCGGCACGGTCCGGACTCCTGCCGCATGGAGGAGTTCTCTGTGGAAGCCCAGCCCGTACGCCTCCACCGCCAGCGGTCCGCGCAGTACGCCGCCCCCGAAGAGCAGCCGCAGGGCATGGGCGAAGCCGGAGCAGATAACGATGCGGCCCGGCTCGGTGCGTACGCCACGCGCGCGTGCCAGATATTCGGTGAGCGCCTCCCGCAACTCACGCCGCCCGGCCGGATCGCCGGGTCCGAACACCTCGTTCGGTGCCGACTGGAGGGCCCGCCGGTAGGAGGCCAGCCAGGCCGCGCGCGGGAACCCCGACGCGTCCGGGGTGCCCTGGCGCAGATCGTGCCGTGGGCCACGCGCGCGTGGAGGTGCCTTTTTGGGCACCCGCTCGGCGTGTCGCAGGGGTTCGGCCCGGTCGGCAACCCGCGTGCCCGAGCCCTGACGGGCGGTGAGCCAACCCTCCGCGACGAGCTCCGCGTACGCGTCGGCCACCGTGTTGCGGGCCACGCCGAGATCGGCGGCGAGCGAACGGTACGGCGGCAGCCGGGTGCCCGGAGCGAGCCGGCCGCCGCGCACGGCATCGCGCAGTGCCCGGATCAGTGCGGCCCGCCGCCCGCCGGGTCCCGACAGCTCCAGATGCAGGTCGGCACCGATCCGCTCCGCGGAATTGACCCATGATTCCGTCATGGAAATGCACCCTACAGCGGGTCTTTCCGGCTCATAGATTGATGCCCATGACGACGAACACGAACGCGACCGCAACTGCCTCCGCCTCCGCTGTGACCATGCCGACCACGCAGGCCATGGCTGAAAAGACCCGCATCAACCTCGCCAAGACCGCCCCGAAGGTTTTCCGCGCCCTCATCGGCTTCGACGCCGCCGCCCGCGAGGGTCTCGACCCCGCCCTCGTCGAGCTCATCCAGATCCGCGCCTCGCACCTCAACCACTGCGCGTACTGCCTGCACATGCACACCAACGACGCACGCAAGGCGGGCGAGAGCGAGGACCGGCTCCACATGGTCCCCGTCTGGCGCGAGGCCCGTCACTTCTTCACCGAGCAGGAACAAGCGGCCCTCGCCCTCACGGAAGCGGTCACGCTGATCGCCGACGGAGGCGTCCCGGACGACGTCTACGCCCAGGCCGCGGCCCACTTCGACGAGTCGGAGCTGGCCCACGTCCTGTCCCTGATCCTCGCGATCAACACGTGGAACCGGGTGGCCCTGTCGACGGGGAAGGTGGCGGGCACGGACGAACGCTGAGGCGGCGGGGCTCTGTTGCGACCTGATATGTGGCGCGGTGACTCGGCGTCGCCGCTACACCACCATCGGCCGGTCATACGGCCCGATCGGCGCCGGCAGCCGCGAACTCCCCGTCAGATGACGGTCGACGGCCGCCGCCACCGCCCGTCCCTCCGCTATCGCCCACACGATCAACGACTGCCCCCGCGCGGCGTCCCCGGCGGCGAACACGCCGGGAACGTTCGTGGCGAAGTCGGCATCCCGCGCGACCGTGCCCCGAGGCTCCATCGCCAGCCCCAACTGGTCGACGAGCCCGTCCCCCCGATCGGGCCCGGAGAAGCCGAGCGCGAGCAGCACGAGGTCGACGGGCAACGTCCGCCCGGTCCCCGACAGCGGCCGCCGCTCCGCGTCCACCTCGACCAAGTGCAGTGACCGCACATGCCCGTTGCCGTCGCCGGTGAAGCGGAGCGTGGACGCCGCGAACAGCCGTGCGTCCGCATCCGCCGCCGGCGCCGTCCGCAGCTCACCGGCCTCCTCGTGCGCGGCCGACAGCCGGTAGATCTTCGGATACGTGGGCCAGGGCTCGGCGTCGTCGTCCCGCTCACCGCCGGGCTGTGCGTAGATGTCCAACTGCGTGACGGACGCGGCACCTTCGCGCACCGCCGTGCCCAGACAGTCCGCCCCGGTGTCACCGCCGCCGACGATGACGACATGCTTCCCGGCCGCCGACATCGGCGACGACTCCAGATCACCCTCGCACACCCGGTTGGCCAGCGGCAGATACTCCATGGCCTGCTGAATTCCGGCCAACTCCCGCCCCGGCACGGTAAGTTCACGCCATGCTGTCGCTCCCGTGGCGATCACGACGGCGTCGTACCGCGACCGCAGCTCCGCGGCGCCGATGTCCCGCCCGGCCGCCGTCGACGTACGGAACTTCGTGCCCTCGGCCCGCATCTGCTCCAGCCGCCGCTCCAGATGCCGTTTCTCCATCTTGAACTCGGGGATGCCGTACCGCATCAGCCCGCCCAGCCGGTCGTCCTTCTCGTACACGACGACCGTGTGACCGGCCCGGGTCAACTGCTGTGCGGCGGCAAGCCCGGTGGGCCCCGACCCGATCACCGCGACCGTCCGCCCGGAGAGCCGGTCCGGTGGCCGCGGCGGCGCGAACCCCTCCTCCCAGACCCGGTCGGCGATGGCGCACTCGACGTTCTTGATGGTGACCGCGGGCTGGTTGATGGCCAGCACACAGCCCGCCTCGCAGGGCGCCGGACACAACCGGCCGGTGAACTCGGGGAAGTTGTTGGTGGCGTGCAGCCGGTCTGCAGCCGCCCGCCAGTCCTCCCGGGAGACCAGATCGTTCCACTCGGGGATCAGATTCCCGAGCGGACACGCCTCGTGGCAGAACGGCACCCCGCAGTCCATGCACCGATCGGCCTGCTTGCTGATGATGGGCAGCAACGCCCCCGGGACATACACCTCGTCCCAGTCCCGGACCCGCTCCTCGACGGGCCTGCGGGGCCATTCCTCGCGGGGCGTCGTCATGAAACCCTTGGGATCGGCCATGGCCGTCTTCCTCAGATACGCGTGCGACAGGCCGTGCGTCATCGGGCGGCACTCTTTCGGCCACGATACGTCCCTCCGGCCACACCCGCAGAGTGCGGGACAGCGCTTTCTCCGGGGTTTCCGTGCGGCGGGGCACGTGCTGCCTCAGGCGATGGCCAGCACGTACGACACCGCCGCTGCGGCCGAGGCGACCGTGCGGACGTGATTCCACGCGGTCCACTCGCGCACATACGTCGGCCAGTACGCGGCCGCCTCCGGAGTTCCCGCGTCCAGCTTGAGCAACGCGTCGTTGCGCGGCACGTTCGCGACCATCGTCAGCCCGAACGAGCCGAACAGATACAGCCCGCTGCCCAGCAACAACTCCACGGTGCCCTCGTCCGGCCACAGCACGAACGTCACCACCGCGATCACCGCGCACAGCACGGCCGAGCCGATGAACACCAGCATGAAGGGCGGCCGCAGTGCGGCCACGTTGATCGCCTTCATCGCGGCGACACCCTGCGCGGGCGGCAGCGCGGCCAACCCCCGCATCACAAAGGTCGAGAACGCGCAGAAGACCCCGGCCACCAGCCCGGTCCCCACCACACCCACCACCGTCAGCACGAAGTACGGCCCGTCGATCGCCATCTCAACATCAACTCCCGCGTCGGCCGAGATCCTGCCCGGCACCATCCGTCACCACAAGTGAAAACCCGTACGAGATCGGTAACCATGGCCCATCCGCGCGACGACATACGCGAGAGTCCAGGGCCCGATCCCACTCTGAGCCGTCGACCGGGCCTCGGCTCGTCGGCCCCGGTTCGTCGGTCCCGGCTCATCGGCACCGGTTCGTCGGTCCCGGCTCACCGGCAGTGGGAGGCGCCGAGGGACCGCCCCGGCACTCCCGACCGGCCTCAAGCCACCCCCGCCACCCGCCAAGCCCCCAGCCTCGCCTCCACGACCGCCGCGATCCGCCGCCGCGCCTCATGTCGCGGAACCCCGCTCATCAGCAGTTGGTCGTACGGCGTGTCCACATGCCGCACGGACGCCACGACCGCCGACGTCACCGCCCCCTCGGACAGCGCTCGCCCCGCCGCACTCCGCCCCACCCGCCCACTGCCGCGCACGGACGCATGAGCCGCGACCTCCCACGCCCGCTCCTGAGGGCAGCCGGGAAACAGCCGCCCTATCTCGGCCGCGAACGCCGCCGTGAACCGCAGGTCCTCCCCGGCCCGCCGCGCGGCATCCCGCACCCGTCGCCGCCGCCGTGCCTCCGCGTCCACCAGGCACCGCTCCTCGGCCCGGGCGAGCGCCGCCTCCTCGACCAGGACGCCCTGCCGCTCGTACCGACCCCTGCGCCGGTTGAACCGCACGACCACCGCCGACAGCCCGCTCTCCTCCCGCGACCTGCGCGTCAACGCCGTGTCGCCGCGCGGCAGAAAGACCAGATGGCCGAGGTCGGCACAGTCGAGACACCGCGGCACGCCCTCTTCCAGGACCAGCAGTGGCAGCGGCCCGCGGTGACATGCGGAGCAGCTCCGTCTCTTGACCGGCTGGAAGACCAGAAGCCCGGCGTGGCGCACGGGAGTTGCAAGGGGTGCCATATGCGGTTCATTCCCGCTGGTGCCCCGCGATCCACGCCGGATTTCCGCCCCTCGTCACCGTGCCGACGTACTGTGCTCCGGCATCTCGCGGCCGCCCAGCAGACGGAGGACCGGCACGCCCTTGTGCGAGCAGAGTCGTGCCCCGGTTGCCCGCCCGGGTCTGCCCGGGTCCGCCCGGGGTGAGCTCCCTGTTCCTCGACTGTGCCCACCCCGCCTCGCGAGGCTGGCGCCATACGACGGTGGGTGCCGGCGCCCAGGAGGCCCACGCATCCTGACCGGGAACTGGCGCATCATGGCCGTGTGCGACTCGAAGCGATCACCTGGGACCGGCTCGGCGACCTCCTTGCCGAGCGGTTGCTCGACCTGAAGACGGCCGACGGCAGCCCGTGGCCGCGCATCGCCTTCGACGGTGCCTCTGCCGCACGCCCGGGAGACCTCGCCGAACGCGTCTCCGAAGCGCTGCGCATACGCGGCCGCCCCTCGCTCGTCGTGAGCGTGGAGGGGTTCCTGCGCCCCGCCTCGGTGCGTCTGGAGTACGGCCACCGGGACGTCGAGGCCTACTACAACGGTTGGTTCGACACCCCGGCCGTATGGCGCGAAGTGTTCGGCCCGCTCGAACCCACCGGCAACGGCCGCGTCCTGCCCGATCTGTGGGACCCGGTCACCGACCGCGCCACCCGCAGCCCCTACGTCCAACTCCCGCCCGGCGGCTTCCTGTTGCTCCATGGTCCCCTCCTGCTGCGCCACTGGTTCCCCTTCGATCTGTCCGTCCATGTCCTCCTTTCCACCGGCGCCCTGCGCCGCCGTACCCCCGAAGCCGAGCAGTGGACCCTCCCTGCCTTCGAGCGCTACGACGACGAGACCGACCCCGCCGGCACGGCCGACGTCCTGGTGCGCGCCGACGACCCCCGGCATCCGGCCTGGAGTGGCTGATTCGGCTGATTCGACTGATTCGGGTGATTCAGCAAATCGCTTTTATATGCGCGTGCATTTAATTAGGGTGGCGTCATGACCACCTCCACCGGAGATTCCGCGGCTGCGGCCGCATCGGCCGCATCGGCCGCATCGGCTTCATCGCCTTCCCCTCTCCCCTCCTTCGACGACTCGGTCCGCGCCCTCCTCGATGGCAAGAACTTCGCCAGCGTCGCCACCCTCGGCCCCGACGGAGCTCCGCAGAACTCGGTGGTCTGGATCCAGCGCGAGGGCGACACCGTGCTGTTCTCCTCCACCGACGGACGCCAGAAGGTGCGCAACCTCCGTCGCGACCCCCGCATCAGCCTGTCGGTCTTCGACCTCGCCAACCCCTACACCTCGGTCGAGATCCGCGGCACCGCCGAGATCCTCCCCGACGAGGACAAGCGGCTCCCGCACGAGCTCTCGCACAAGTACCTCGGCATCGACCCGCCCGCGGAGAAGGACGACGAGGTGCGCGTGATCATCCGAGTCGTTCCCCGGAAGATCGTGGGCTTCTCCGCCTGAGAGCCCCCCGAAGCCATCGGCTTGAGGCACACCCCTCGCCCTCGAACGTCATCCCGACGTTTCGGGTCGTTCCGGGTGCATCCGCCGGGCGACACGGCGAGAATGAGGGGCGCCGGGACTAGCGGAGCGTCCTGCGCCGCGCCGGCCGTCCGGCATCGGGAGGTACGCCCATGACCACCGCCGGAGACATCATGCACCGCGGTGCCCAGTGGATCCCCGCCCACGAAACCCTCGACCGCGCCGCCCAGCTGATGCGTGAGCTCAACGTCGGAGCCCTGCCCATCGGCGACCAGGACGACCGGCTCTGCGGCATCCTCACCGACCGCGACATCGTCGTCGGCTGCGTGGCCATGGGTCGCGACCCGGCCAAGGTCACCGCGGGCGAGATGGCCCAGGGCACCCCGCGATGGGTTGCGTCGGACGCCGACGTCAGCGACGTACTCCACGAGATGCAGGAGCACCAGATCCGCCGGCTCCCCGTCATCGAGAACAAGCGCCTGGTCGGCATGATCAGCGAAGCCGACCTGGCCCAGCACCTGACGGAGGACCAGATCGCCACCTGGGCCGGGTCCGTCTACGCGAGGACCGCGACGCACTGACCCCGCACGATCACCCCGCTCGACCCACTCACGCCACTCACGCCACTCACGCCGCTCCCGTCCGGACGACGGCGCCGGATGGGAGCGGGTCTCGGTCGGCCGTGACGCCGATCAGAGCCAGCCGTTGCGCCGGAAGCCGCGGTACAGCGAGAAGCAGGCGACGGATATCACGGCTATGACCAGCGGGTAGCCGAACCGCCAGTGCAGTTCCGGCATGTGATCGAAGTTCATGCCGTACACCCCGCAGACCATCGTCGGTACGGCGACGATCGCGGCCCACGCTGTGATCTTCCGCATGTCCTCGTTCTGCGCGACCGTGACCTGCGCGAGGTGCGCCTGAAGGATCGAGTTGAGCAACTCGTCGAAGGCGGCTATCTGTTCCTTGGCGCGCAGCAAGTGGTCGGAGACGTCGCGGAAATAGGCCTGTATCTCCGGATCGACCACCCGTATCGGCCGGGTGGCGAGGTCATCGAGCGGGCGGCCGAGCGGGGCCACGGCACGCTTCAGTTCGAGGAGTTCGCGCTTGAGCTGGTAGATGCGCCCCGGGTCGACCCGCGCGCCGTTCTCCGCGAACACCGCCGTCTCGACCTGGTCGATGTCCTCCTGCACTGAGTCGGTGACGTTCAGATAGTCGTCGACCACATGGTCCGCGATCGCGTGCAGCACCGCGGCCGGGCCCTTGGCGAGCTGCTGGGGGGCGGACTCCAGCTCCTCGCGGAGCGGACCCAGCGAGCCGTGCCGTCCGTGCCGCACCGTGATCACGAATTCCCGGCCGACGAACACCATGATCTCGCCGGTGTTCACCACCTCGCTGGTCGCCGTGAGTTCCTCGTGCTCCACATAACAGACCGTCTTGAACACCGCGAACAGTGTGTCGCCGTAGGGCTCCAGCTTGGGGCGCTGGTGGGCCTCGATCGCGTCCTCGACGGCCAGCGGATGCAGGTCGAAGAGCTCGGCGATGCCCGCGAACTCCTGGTCCGTCGGCTCGTGGAGGCCGAGCCAGACGAAACCGTCGCCGTGCTTGCGCACCCGCTGCACGGCGTCGACGAGATCGCCGCCCGCGAGGTCCCGGGCGCCGTCCCGGTAGGTCACGCAGTTCACCACCGAGGAGCCCAGCGGGGACCGGGCAGGATGGCTCAAGTCGACGCGCGGGCGTCGCCGGGCCAGCCGTGCCACTCTGCGGAGGCCGCCGACCCTGCCGAGGCCCGTGACCTTCCGCAGATTCCCTGCCATCGCCATCTGGATCTCCTTGCGTGGATCTCCGTGCCGCATTTCTGCGCCCTGGCGTGCCAGTTTGCCAGCTCCGCCGGATCGGCGGGATGGCCTGTGGGAACAGCGAATTCCGCTTTGTTCCCGGCTGTGGACAAGGGTTGGTGTCGCCCGCGACGCCGTGGCGAAGATGGAGCACAGCCGTCTCTGAACTGATCGTCGTACCGGAGCGTCGACCGGTCCGGGCAAGTGGAACGAATGGGATGATCACGGCATGACGCGAAGCGATGGATATCTCCTCGACAACCGGCAGACGGAGGCGGCAGAGCGCTTCGACGCCTTCGCCACCCTCTTCGACCCCACGACGTTCCGGCATCTCGAGGGGTTCGGCGTCGGACCCGGCTGGCGCTGCTGGGAGGTCGGCGCCGGTGGCACCTCCGTGGTGTCCTGGCTGGCGAAGAAGGTCGGTCCGACCGGAAAGGTCGTCGCGACCGACATCGACACCTCGCGCCTCGCCCCGGCCGCCCGACCGCCGGTAGAGGTCCGCGTCCACGACGTGGGCGCCCACGAGCCGCCGGGAGAGGGGTTCGACCTGGTGCACGCCCGGCTCGTCCTCGTCCATGTGCCCGACCGGGAACGGGCGTTGGCCTCGATGGTCAGCGCCCTGCGCCCCGGCGGGCGGCTGCTGATCGAGGACGCCGACCCGGCCCTGCAGCCCTTGACCTGCCCCGACGAGTACGGCCCCGACCAAGAGCTGGCGAACCGGCTGCGGGGCGGCTTCCGTCAGCTGCTCGCCGACCGTGGCGCCGACCTCGCCTACGGCCGCAGGCTCCCGCGCCTGCTGCGTGAGACCGGCCTGCACCGCGTCGAGGCCGATGCGTACTTCCCGGTCGCCTCGCCCGCCTGTGCCGCCCTGGAGTCCGCGACGATCCGTCAGATCCGCGACCAACTCGTCACCGAGGGCCTCGCCACGGACGCCGACATCGACCGCCACCTGGTGAACGTAGGCTCCGGCACCATGGATCTGACCACAGCCCCGATGATCTCGGCATGGGGGCGCAGGGCGTAGGACGGGCAGCGGGGCAGCGGGAGTCCTGGCACGGGAGGGCAGCCCGTCGTCAGGTGCGCACCGGTGGTCGGCCACCCACCCGTTCAACCGCCACCGCACCCGCCCGGCACCCTTCCGCCGCCGCGGCTTCGGGCTCGGCTCCCGCGAGCAGCGTCGCGAGGAAGGCGCCCGTGAAGGCGTCTCCCGCTCCCGTGGTGTCCCTCGGCGTCGCCGACGCGGCGGGGACGCGGGCGAGCACGGAGCCGGACCGGGCCACCAGCGCGCCCTCCGCGCCTTGCTTGGCGACCACCAGCGGGACTTGACGGCTCAACTTGGCCGCCGCGTCCGCCGCATCGGGCAGCCCCGTGAGGAGGCACGCCTCGTCCCGGCTGGGCAGCAGCACGTCCACCCCCTCCACCAGCGCCAGGAACCGGTCGACGCCCAGGTTCACAAGAAAACCGGCGGACGCCGGATCCAGACTCACCGGCACACCACGCGCGCGGGCCGTCCGCACAGCCACCTCCACCAGCGCCCGGCTCGGTTCGGAGAACAGCAGGTAGCCCGACAGATGCAGCCATGCGACGCCGTCCAGCATCGCCTCCGACCAGTCCCGGGGCTCGAGCCGCAACGCCGCTCCGCTGTCGGTGAGGAACGTCCGCTCGGCCGCTGCATCCGCGTCGACCAGGCAGATCACCGTTCCGGTCGGGGCCTGCGGGTCGATGACGAGGTGGGGCCGTACGCCGCAGCCGACCAGCTCCTCCTCATGCCACGCGCTCGCGTCCGCACCCACCCGACCGAGCAGCCGCACCTCAGGACAGCCCCAATGAGCTGCCCAACAGGCCACATTGGCGCCCGCGCCGCCCGGCACCGTCCGGATCGTCGCAGCCGTGTCCGTACCGGGGGCCAGCGGCCCGTGGTGGCGGGCGACGACGTCCGTGACGACATCCCCGACGACCAGGAGCGCGCCGTGCGGCCGCACCCTCACGCCCCGGCCCAGGCCGCCGCGATCCGCGCCGCCAGCCGTACGTTGCCGCGCACCGCCGCCAGGTTGGCGCGCAGCGAGGCACCGTCCGTGTGCCGCACCAGGTAGTCGAGCAGGAACGGCGTGACCGCCTGACCGCTGACACCCTCCGCCTCGCACGCATGCAGCGCGTCGGCCAGCACGCGCGCGTGCAGCTCGGGATCCAGCTGCTCGTCCTCCGGCACCGGATTGGCGACGATCAGCGCAGACCCGGGCCCGTCGAGCGCGTCCTGCGCCCGCATGACGTCGGCCACCCGCTGGGGAGTCTCCAGTGCCCAGTCCACCGGATGCCCCGAGTCGGACAGATAGAAGCCGGGAAAGCGGTCCGTGCCGTAGCCCGCCACGGCGACGCCCAGCGTCTCCAGCCGTTGCAGCGTCGCCGGCACGTCCAGGATCGACTTCACCCCCGCGCACACCACAGTGATCCGCGTCCGCGCCAGCAGCCCCAGGTCGGCCGACTCGTCCTGTGTCGCCGTCCACTCGCGGTGCACCCCGCCCAGACCACCCGTCGCGAACACCCGGACGCCGGCCAGAGCCGCCAGCAGCGCCGTCGCCGACACCGTGGTCGCGCCACTCGCGTCCGCCGCCATGGCGAGCGGCAGGTCGCGATGGCCCAGCTTGCGGATTCCGTCCTCGTTGGCTACCCGCTCCAGCTGTTCCTTGTCCAGGCCGACATGAGGCCGCCCGTCCAGCACGGCGATCGTCGCCGGCACGGCGCCCTGCTGCCGTACGACGTCCTCCAGCTCCAGCGCCACCTGAAGATTGCGTGGGCGTGGCAGCCCGTGCGCGATGATCGTGGATTCCAGGGCCACCACCGGTCGACGCGCGTCGATCGCCTCGCGCACTTCCTCGGACACCGTCAGCACCACGCGCCTGCCTCCTGTCGTTCGGTCCTCCCTCATCTCTGGCGGGTGGCACACCCGGTCAAACCCTTGCGGCTTGTGGGGGACGACACCAGCCTGGGGTGCATGACGGACAACAACACACGTCTCGACCACGTCGTTCTCTGGGTGGACGACCCGATCGGCTCGGCCGATTTCTACGAGAAGACCCTCGGCATGGAGCCCCTGAGGCTCACCGACTTCGCCACCGGTCAGGTGCCCTTTCCCTCCGTACGCCTCAATGAGGAGACCATCCTCGACCTGATGCCGCAGACCATGGCGGAACGCATGAAGATGCTCCCCGGCGCTGCGGACAGCGCCGGACACCCGGTCAACCACGTCTGCGTCGCCCTGCCCGCGGACGACTTCGACGCCCTCCGCGGCCGCCTGGAAGAACGCGCCGTTCCCGTGTCGGAGATCTCGTACGACTCCTTCGGCGCCCGCGGCCTGGCGAAGCGCAGCTTCTACTTCCGCGACCCGGACGGGAACGTCTTCGAGGCCCGCCACTACGACTAGGGCCGTGAAAGAGGGTGCCCACGCGTGCGTGGGCACCCCTTTCCGGACGTTCAGACCGGTTGTACGTCCTTCAGCGCCCCGTGCGGATCGAGCACGTACTTGCGGCTTGCGCCCTGGTCGAACTCGGCGTAGCCGCGCGGTGCGTCCTCGATACCGATGACGGTCGCGTTGACGGCCTTGGCGATGTGCACACGCTCGTGCAGGATCGCCATCATCAGGCTCCGGTGGTACTGCATCACCGGGCACTGCCCGGTCGTGAACTGGTGGCTCTTGGCCCAGCCGAGGCCGAGCCGTACCTTCAGCGTCCCGGACCTCGCGTCATCGTCGACGCCGCCCGGGTCGTCCGTGACGTACAACCCGGGAATGCCCAGGGCACCGCCCGCGCGCGTGATGCCCATCAGCGAGTTGAGGACCGTCGCCGGCGCCTCCGGGGCATCCGGACCGTGGGCCCGGGCTTCAAAGCCGACCGCGTCGACCGCGGCGTCCACCTCGGGCTCTCCGAGGATCTGTGTGATCTGTTCGTCCACGCTGCCGCGCGAGACGTCGACGGTCTCGCAGCCGAAGCTCCTCGCCTGGGCGAGGCGCTCGGCATTGAGGTCGCCCACGATGACCACGGCGGCACCCAGCAGCTGTGCCGACGCGGCCGCCGCCAGACCGACCGGGCCCGCCCCGGCGACATACACCGTCGAACCGACCCCGGCGCCCGCGCTCACGGCGCCGTGGAAGCCGGTCGGGAAGATGTCCGACAGCATGGTCAGGTCGAGCAGCTTTGCGCGTGCCTGGTCCCGGTCCGGGAACTTCAGCAGGTTGAAGTCCGCGTACGGAACCATCGCGTACTCGGCCTGGCCGCCGACCCAGCCGCCCATGTCGACATAGCCGTAGGCCGCACCGGGGCGGGCCGGGTTGACGTTCAGACAAATGCCGGTTTTGCGTTCCTTGCAGTTGCGGCACCGCCCGCAGGCGATGTTGAACGGTACGGAGACGATGTCGCCGACGTCGATGTACTCGACGTCCGGACCCCGTTCGACGACTTCGCCGGTGATCTCGTGTCCGAGGACCAGCCCCTCGGGCGCGGTCGTCCGCCCGCGCACCATGTGCTGGTCACTTCCGCAGATGTTGCTGGCGAGCACCTTGAGGATCACCCCGTGCCGGCATTTGCGGCCGACGTTCTCGGGTGCGACCCCCGGCCCGTCCTGGAGTTCAAGCGTCGGGTAGTCGATGGTCCTGACTTCCACCGCGCCCGGCTTGAGATACGCGACTGCCCTGTTTCCGCTCATGCGTAATCGCCGTCCCTTCGGCTCCGAGCCATCGGATGCCAGTGGCTGTGCGCATGGTCGAGTCTGCTACTGGCTCGGCCTTCCGGCCAGTCTTGGCGCGGGACCGGCGCAGCGGACTCGACGCCTCAGCCCCGGAACCCTGGGAAACGGCGCCCTGCCCGGCCCTCAGAACAGCGGCTCGGGCAGCACGCCCTCCAGCGCCAGCAGCTTCCGCTTCGTCTCCAGGCCGCCCCCGAACCCTCCGATGCCGCCGTCGCTCTCCACGACCCGGTGGCAGGGCACGACGACCGGCAGCGGATTGGCGCCCATCGCCAGCCCCACCGCCTGGGCGGCGCCGGGCTGACCGACCCTCCCGGCCAGATCGCCGTAGCCGACGACCGAGCCGTACGCCACGCCGGAGGCCAGTTCGCGCAGCACCTGGCGGTTGAACCCCGAGATCAGCGACCAGTCCAGCGGCAGCTCGAAGTCGCGTCGCTCACCGGCGAAGTACGCCTCGACCTGGCGTATCGCCTCGGCCAGCAAGGGGGAGTCCGCTGCCTCGACGGGCTCGCTGCCCAGCCGGGATCCGAGCCGGTCGAGGGCCTTGTCGCGCACCGCCTCCGTGGCGTGGAACACGACGTTGACCAGGCCGTCGCGGGTCGCGGCCAGCAGCAGCGGACCGATGTCGGTGCCGACGACGGTCCACACGACCTGCTGCTCGTACTGCCCATGGCTGTCCATACGCCCCACCGTACGGCCCGCCACTGACAACGCCCGGGCAGCGTGGGACTCAGGACCCCGCGACCGCGTCCCGCACCACGTCGGGCTTGTTGGTGATGATGCCGTCGACTCCGAACCCCGCGACCCGTCGGGCGGTCTCCGCGTCGTCGACGGTCCATGTGAAGACCTCCAGGGGCCGACCGTGCGGCCCGGTGAAGGTGTGGACAGTGGACACATAGCCCGTGGAAACGGTGCTGTAGGAGGGGTTGATCTGGTCGACGAAGCGCGCGTACTCCGGCAGGTCCGTCACGGAGGGCGTACCGAGGAAGCCGGTCTTGACTCCTGGTTTCAGCGCATGGACGGTTCGCACGCTGTCCGCGCTGAAGCTCTGCACGATCAGTCGCCCCGTGAGGTGCTGCCGGTCCAGCCAGCCCTCGTTGCTGAGGACTTTGAGGGTCTGCCGCTCTATGCCGGGGTACAGCGCGGGGTTCTTGATCTCCAGGAGCAGCTTCTGGTGGTGGCGCTCGACTCGCTGTACGTACTGCTCCAGCGTCGGCACGCGCGCACCCGCGTGCGCGGGGCCGAACCAGCTGCCCGCGTCGAGACGTGCGATCTCCGCCGCGGTGAAGTCCTTGACCTTCCAGGGAGCCCGGCCGGGGAAGACCTCCTCGACATCGGTCGTGCGCGCCAGACTGTCGTCGTGCAGGACGACCAGCTCGCCGTCCTTGGTGCGCTGTACGTCGTTCTCGACCCAGTCGATGCCCAGTTCGGCCGCCTTGTCGATCGCGGCCAGGGTGTTCTCGGGCGCGTACGCCGAGGCACCCCGGTGGGCGATGACCGTGGCCCGCTCGGCGATTTGGTCGGCCCGCGCGCCGGGGCTGGGGAGCAGGAAGGCGGCCGTGCCCAGGACCAGCGCGGTGGTCGCGGTGGCAACTGCACGCGCGTGCATGCGTACTCCTCGCGTCGAGCGATCACAGACAGGTCGACTGTGACAGCGGAGGGTCAACGGCAGAGGGGCGCAGAATGGCCACAGGTTGAATGAAGTTGCCCGACTCCGCTCACTGGTGCCGCACAAGTGCGGCAAGGGCGTGTTTCTTTGCCGGATAATCGTTCGACCATTCCGGGGGGAGACATACTCTCTGCCACAACCTTGACCGCTCGTCGGTGGTCCTGGGAGGGGGGCTTGGTTCATGTAGGTCCGGGACGTAACAGGGCGGAAGGGCAGCCGCGCATGCAGGGCACGGTCGACGGATTCAGCTACGGACTCGTCACACCGGTGGTGGCCTACCTGATGGCCTGCCTCGGCGGTGCGCTCGGTCTGCGCTGCACCACACGGTCGATGCTGGTCACGAAGTCCTGGAGACCGGGCTGGCTGGCCCTCGGCTCGGCGGCGATCGGCTCCGGCATATGGACCATGCACTTCGTCGCGATGATGGGCTTCACCGTCGTGGGGACGCCGATCCGTTACGACATGGCGATGACGTTCGCCAGCCTCGGCGTCGCGATCGTGATGGTGGGCATCGGGATCTTCATGGTCGGCTACAAGGGTGCGAAGGGAACGGCTCTGTTCACCGGGGGCACCATCACCGGCCTGGGCGTCGCCTCCATGCACTATCTGGGCATGGCCGGAATGCGCCTCAACGGAAACCTGGAGTACAACACCTCCACCGTGGCCGCGTCCGTCGTCATAGCCGTGGCCGCAGCCATCGCCGCCCTGTGGGCGGCCGGGCAGGTCAGAGGCTTCATGTGGAGCGTGGGCGCGAGCCTCGTCATGGGCCTCGCCGTCAGCGGCATGCACTACACGGGCATGGCCGCCCTCAAGGTCCACGTCCACGCCACGAGCGCCCCCGTCTCGGGAGACTCGCCGGCCGGCATCATCGCGCCCATCATGGTCGGCCCGCTGGCCTTCCTCCTCCTCGCGGGCGTCGTCGTGCTCTTCGACCCGCTGATGGTCATGGGGAAGCCCGTCAGGGTTCCGGTCGAGAACAAGCCCGGTATACCGGCCCACTCCGCCGTCACGCACACCACCCGCCGCCCCGTGATCCGCACCCGCCGCAAGGTGGGCGACCGGGGCACCCGCACCCCGCAGAACAGGTGATCCGGCCGCGTTGTCGGTGGCGGGTCGTACGGTGGATTCCATGCGGCCCGTTTCCAGCATCGAACGCACGGTGGCGCCTTTCGAGGTCGTCAGCCCCTACCAGCCCAGCGGCGACCAGCCGCAGGCCATCGCCGAGCTAGCCCGGCGCATCGAGGCCGGCGAGAAGGACGTCGTCCTCCTCGGCGCGACCGGCACCGGCAAGTCCGCCACCACCGCGTGGATGATCGAGAAGCTTCAGCGGCCCACCTTGGTGATGGCCCCGAACAAGACATTGGCCGCCCAGCTGGCCAACGAGTTCCGGGAGCTCCTGCCGAACAACGCAGTCGAATACTTCGTCTCGTACTACGACTACTACCAGCCCGAGGCATACGTCCCGCAGTCGGACACCTACATCGAGAAGGACTCCTCCATCAACGAGGAGGTCGAGCGGCTGCGCCACTCCGCCACCAACTCGCTGCTCACCCGGCGCGACGTCATCGTGGTCGCCTCCGTCTCCTGCATCTACGGCCTCGGTACCCCGCAGGAGTACGTGGACCGCATGGTCCCCCTCAAAGTCGGCGAGGAATTCGACCGCGACCAGCTGCTGCGCCGGTTCGTGGACATCCAGTACACGCGCAACGACATGGCCTTCACCCGCGGCACCTTCCGCGTCCGCGGCGACACCATCGAGATCTTCCCGGTCTACGAGGAGCTGGCCGTCCGCATCGAGATGTTCGGCGACGAGATCGAGGCACTGTCCACGCTCCACCCGCTCACCGGCGAGATCATCAGCGACGACGACCAGCTGTACGTCTTCCCGGCCTCCCACTACGTCGCGGGACCCGAGCGCATGGAGCGGGCCGTCAACGACATCGAGAAGGAACTCGGGGAGCGCCTGGCCGAGATGGAGAAGCAGGGCAAACTCCTGGAGGCGCAGCGCCTGAGGATGCGCACCACGTACGACATCGAGATGCTCCGCCAGATCGGTTCCTGCTCCGGCGTGGAGAACTACTCGATGCACTTCGACGGCCGTCTGCCCGGCTCCCCGCCGAACACCCTGCTGGACTACTTCCCGGACGACTTCCTGCTCGTCATCGACGAGTCGCACGTCACCGTGCCCCAGATCGGCGCGATGTACGAGGGCGACGCCTCCCGTAAGCGGACCCTTGTCGACCACGGCTTCCGGCTGCCCTCCGCGCTCGACAACCGGCCCCTGAAGTGGGAGGAGTTCCAGGAGCGCATCGGCCAGACCGTCTACCTCTCGGCGACCCCGGGGCAGTACGAACTCTCCCGCTCCGACCGCCGGGTCGAGCAGATCATCCGCCCCACCGGCCTCATCGACCCGGAGGTCGTCGTCAAGCCCACCGAGGGCCAGATCGACGACCTGGTGCACGAGATCCGCAAGCGCACCGAGAAGGACGAACGCGTCCTGGTCACCACGCTCACCAAGAAGATGGCCGAGGACCTCACCGACTACTTCCTGGATATGGGCATCCAGGTCCGCTATCTGCACAGCGACGTCGACACCCTGCGCCGCGTCGAGCTGCTGCGCGAACTGCGCGCCGGTGAGTACGACGTGCTGGTCGGCATCAACCTCCTGAGGGAGGGCCTCGACCTGCCCGAGGTCTCACTCGTGGCGATCCTCGACGCCGACAAGGAAGGCTTCCTGCGCTCCGGCACGTCCCTGATCCAGACCATCGGCCGCGCCGCGCGCAATGTGTCCGGGCAGGTCCATATGTACGCCGACAAGATCACCCCGGCGATGGAGAAGGCCATCGACGAGACCAACCGACGCCGGGAGAAGCAGGTCGCCTACAACAAGGCGAACGGCATCGACCCCCAGCCGCTCCGCAAGAAGATCAATGACATCGTCGCGCAGATCGCCCGTGAAGACGTCGACACGGAGCAGCTGCTCGGCTCGGGCTATCGCAAGATGAAGGACGGCAAGAGCGCCAAGGCACCCGTGCCCTCGCTCGGCGGCAAGGCGGCCAAGGCAGGCAAGTCCGCCAAGGGCAAGGCCAAGGAGACGGTGCCGACCGACCGTCCGGCGGCCGAACTCGCCGGGCAGATCGAGGAGATGACCGAGCGCATGCGCGCCGCCGCCGCGGACCTTCAGTTCGAGATCGCGGCCCGACTGCGCGACGAGGTCTCCGAAATGAAGAAGGAACTGCGCCAGATGCAGGAGGCAGGTCTGTCCTGACGGGCCCGCGGGCGCCGGTCCACCACCGGGGTTGACGCCCGGGTGATCTGGTGTCGAACGCACTGTGTTGCAAGACCGACACAAAGTGCGGACCGGGGTACGTCACTGTCAGTGGCCCTGCGTAGGGTTCAGGTCATCCGCGGACTCCGCGGCAACAGGGGACAGCTCGAGAGGGGAATCGGCGCGTGACCGTCAACATGACCAAGGGTCAGGCCATCAGTCTGCAGAAGAACGACGGCGGCAGCCTGACCGCGGTGCGCATGGGTCTCGGCTGGCAGGCGGCTCCCCGGCGCGGGCTGTTCGGCTCGCGCACGCGGGAGGTCGACCTCGACGCCTCCGCCGTACTGTTCGCGGACAAGCAGCCGGTCGACGTCGTCTTCTTCCGCCACCTGGTGAGTGACGACGGCTCGGTGCGGCACACCGGTGACAACCTGGTCGGCGGCGTCGGCCAGGGCGGCGACGACGAGGCGATCCTCGTCGACCTGGCGCGCATCCCGGTCCACATCGACCAGATCGTCTTCACCGTGAACTCCTTCACGGGCCAGACCTTCCAGGAAGTGCAGAACGCGTTCTGCCGCCTGGTCGACGAGACCAACGGCCAGGAGCTCGCCCGCTACACGCTCGCGGGCGGCGGCGCGTACACCGCCCAGATCATGGCGAAGGTGCACCGCACGGGCCCGGGCTGGACGATGACGGCCCTCGGCACACCGACCAACGGCCGCACCTTCCAGGACCTGATGCCGGCGATCCTGCCGCACCTGTAAGGCCGCCCCGCGAGCGGCACACGACGAAGCACAGGGGGACGAAGGGATGACGGCTGAGCTGGTGCGGGGGCAGAACCACCCGCTCTCCCAGGCCCGCCTCGAGATCCGGGTCTCGGCCGGCAAGCCGATCGTGGCCGGAGCCACGCTCAGCGACGAGCACGGCAAGATCCACGGCGTCGAGTGGGTGGCCCACCCGGGCACACCCACGCTGCCGGGCCTCGAGGTCTCCAGGCAGGCGGCCGCCGACCATCGCCTCGCTGTGGACCTCGGCGCTGTGCCCGAGGCCGTGCATCGCGTCAGCGTGCTGCTCGCCCTTCCCTCCGGGGCGGGCAGCCCGGCCCGGTTCGGCGCCGTCGCCGCCCCCTTCCTCGCAGTCACCGGTCTCGACGGGACCGAGATCGCCAGCTACACCATCACCGGCCTGGAGGCCGAGTCGGCCGTCGTCGCCCTGGAGCTGTACCGCAGACAGGGCGCCTGGAAGGTCCGTGCCGTCGGTCAGGGGTATGCCGGCGGTCTCGCCGAGCTCCTCGCCGACCAGGGCCTGCCCCAGGCCCACCAACTCGCCGGCGGTATCAACGAGGCGGTGGCCCAGGGCCTGGCCCGCTCGGTTCAGGCACCGCGCACCCCGGACGCCGACCGCTCCCGGCAGGCGGCAGCACCGGCGCTCGGGCCGGACCAGACGGGCTCTCCGTACGGCCCTCAGGGCGCCCCGGAGCCCCGGCAGGGCTTTACCTCCGGCCAGCCGGACCCCTCGGCCGTCACCCAGCCGGCCACGCCCGGCGCCGACGGCCCGATCGACTACAGCCACCCACGTCGGCAGAACGCCGCTCCGCCGCCGCCCCCGCCGACCGCACCCCCGGCCCAGCCGGGGCAGCCCGCACGGCCCGTCGCGGGTGACGCGACCGGCTGGTCCATGGAGGAGCGGCTCTACAACCAGGTGTGGGGCATGTTCGAGGACCTGGCCCGCACCATGGCCGCCTATCGCAGCGCCGTCGACTTCGCCGACTCCCGGATGGAGAAGGAGCTCGACCAGGTCCTGTCCGACCCGCGCAGCCGGATCGGGGGACAGGGCGACGCCGCCCGCGAGACCGCTCGGGCCAAGCACACTCAACTCGTCGACCAGGCCAGGACGGTACTCGACCGGGACCTCGCCCAGCTCACCGCGGAGGCCGATGTCGTCGAGCCGGCGCTGCCTGCGGCGTTCGCCCGCTGGGACAACCCCGCCTGGCACGCCTACCGGGTGCCGATGGAGATCCCCATGGCCTTGCGCCTGGGCGACCTCCATCTGCCGGAGTGCGCCCAGCTCCGCATACCCATGCTGGTCCGGCTGCCGCTGGAACGGGGTCTGTGGATCGACAGCGGCCGTGCCGGATCGCTCGACGGCTCGTTCACCGACTCGCACGACCTGCGGCGGCTGGCCATGGATACGGCGGTGGCGCACGCGGCGCGGCTGCTCGCCGTCTATCCGGCGGGTGAGTTCACCGTGCACGTCATCGACCCTGCCGGTTCGGGAGCGCAGGCGCTCGCACCACTGGTGCAGACCGGCATGCTCGCGGCCCCGCCCGCCATCGGGGCGGCCGGTGTGTCGGACGTCCTCGCCCGGCTCACCCAGCGCGTCGACCTGGTGCAGATGGCGGTGCGCGCCGGCGCGGCCGACTCGCTACCACCCGGCCTGGACACCTCCGAGCAGCTGCTCATCGTCAACGACTTCCCGCACGGCTTCGATGACCGGGCCGTGACCCAGCTGCGCTACCTCGCGGACGAGGGCCCGGCCGTCGGCGTCCACCTGATGATGGTCGCGGACCGCGAGGAGGCCGCAGGCTACGGCCCGTTGCTCGACCCGCTGTGGCGTTCGCTGATGCGACTCACGCCGGTGCCGGACGACCACCTGGCCGACCCGTGGGTCGGCCATGCGTGGACGTACGAGCCGTGCCTGGTGCCGCATGGCAGCCAGGTGCTCCAGCAGGTGCTCACCCAGGTCGCCATGGCTCGCACCAAGCACAGGTAAAGCGCCGCTGACCAGGCCATTTGGCCTTTCTTTTGCCAAGCGCTTTACCTTTCCTTGGTGATTGGGGTAGTGTTTTACGTGCGGAGGGGAGTACTCCCTGACTACTGCGGCGTTCCCGTCAATACGGATCAGGCCAGATCCCGGGGCGTCGGCCCACTTGGGTGGAAGAGACCTCCGGCAGCGACGACGCTGACATTTGCCGTTACGTACTGCCGGAGGCGCAGTGGATGTTTCCCTGACCCTGTGGGTCCTGACCATCTTGGGGCTTGCCGCCCTGATCGCGGTCGACTTCTTCATCGGCCGCAAGCCGCACGACGTATCCATCAAGGAAGCCGGAATCTGGACGGTTGTCTGGATCGTCCTGGCCGGCCTCTTCGGGCTCGGCCTGCTCGTCTTCGGCGGCGGGCAGCCTTCCGGTGAGTTCTTCGCCGGGTTCATCACCGAGAAATCGCTGAGCGTCGACAACCTCTTCGTCTTCGTCCTGATCATGGCGAAGTTCTCGGTGCCCTCGCAGTACCAGCAGCGAGTGCTGCTCGTCGGCGTGCTCATAGCCCTGGTGCTGCGCGCGATATTCATCGCCGCGGGCGCTGCAGTCATCGCCAACTTCGCCTGGGTGTTCTACATCTTCGGGGCTTTCCTGATCTGGACCGCCTGGAAGCTGATCCAGGAGGCGCGGTCGGACGAGGAGGACGAGGAGTTCGAGGAGAACAAGCTCCTCAAGGCCGCCGAGCGCCGCTTCGGTGTGGCCGACCGCTACCACGGCACCAAGCTGTGGATCCGGCAGAACGGCAAGCGGGTCATGACCCCGATGCTGGTCGTGATGCTGGCCATCGGTTCCACGGACGTGCTGTTCGCGCTGGACTCCATCCCCGCGATCTTCGGTCTGACCCAGGACCCGTACATCGTCTTCACGGCCAACGCCTTCGCGCTGATGGGTCTGAGGCAGCTGTACTTCCTCATCGGCGGCCTGCTGAGGAAGCTGGTCCACCTCAGCTACGGCCTGTCGATCATCCTCGGCTTCATCGGCGTCAAGCTGGTGCTGCACGCACTGCACGAGTCCGGGGTCCACGTCCCGGAGATCTCCATCCCGGTGTCGCTCGGCGTGATCTGCTCGGTCCTCATCGTGACCACGATCACCAGTCTGCGGGCGTCGCGGAAGCAGGCGGCGGCCGAGGAGGCGCAGAAGGAGACCGAAGGCGCTCCGAAGGCCGACATCGAAGCCTGACCGCTTCGGGCGTAGGAACAACCATCACCGGGAGCGGTGCGCGGCGAATTGCCGGGCACCGCTCCTGGTGCTTGCTTTGGTCTTGAGCGCGTTCCCGGCCCGGGGGCGCCGCGTCCCGGTGGAGGCACCCCATGAAGTTCGTGCAGATCATCGACTTCGAGACCGAGCGCCTCGAGGAAATGGAGCAGCAGCTCCAGGAGTTCGCCCAGCGCAACGCGGACAAGGGCGGCGGCCCCACACATCGCATGCTCCTGAAGGACCGCGACAACCCTCGCCGTTACCTCGCCCTGATCGAGTTCGACTCGCACGACGAGGCCATGCGCAACAGCGACGACCCCGAGACCGGCAAGCTGGCCGAGCAACTGGGCGCGCTGTGCATCGGCGAGCGCACCTTCACCAACTGTGACGTGCTGGACATGCGCGAGCTCAAGTAGCCCGAAGCCCCCGGACGGGTCCCGCAGGGCCGGAGCACGGCGCCGCCCGGCCGGACGGACCGGAATGCGAGGCCTGTACGGGTCTGCGACGATCACCGCATGATCGCTCGGCTCAGGTCGCTCACGGCCCGGTGGACGCTCCTCGTGCCGGTGCTCGCCGCGATCCTCCTGCTGCTCACATGGGGACGAGACCTGCCCGGCGCGGTTGTGGCCGTGGTGACGTTGGTGCTCGCCGGAGCCGTACTGGCCGCCGTACATCACGCCGAAGTCGTGGCCCACCGGGTCGGAGAGCCCTTCGGCTCCCTCGTTCTCGCCGTCGCCGTCACGATCATCGAGGTCGCCCTGATCGTCACCTTGATGGCGGACGGCGGCGACAAGAGTTCCACTCTCGCCCGGGACACGGTCTTCGCGGCCGTGATGATCACCTGCAACGGCATCGTCGGCCTGTGCCTCCTGGTCGCCTCACTGCGTCATGGCACGGCCGTTTTCAACCCCGAGGGCACCGGCGCCGCCCTCGCCACGGTCGCCACCCTGGCCACGCTCAGCCTGGTGCTGCCGACGTTCACCACGAGCAAGCCCGGACCGGAGTTCTCCAGCGTCCAGTTGACCTTCGCCGCGCTCTCCTCGCTGATCCTGTACGCCCTGTTCGTCACGACCCAGACCGTGCGGCACCGCGACTACTTCCTCCCGATCACGCGCCAGGGCGAGGTGATCACCGCCGAAGACCACGCGGACGCACCCTCCGCCCGCACCGCCGGAATCAGCCTGGGGCTGCTCGGCCTCGCCCTGATCGGCGTGGTCGGCCTGGCCAAAGGGGTGTCGCCGACCATCGAGTCCGGAGTGGAGGCCGCCGGACTCCACCAGGCGGTCGTGGGTGTGATCATCGCGTTGCTGGTGCTGCTCCCCGAGACCATCGCCGCGCTGCGCTCCGCCCGCCGCGACCGGGTCCAGACCAGCCTGAACCTCGGGCTCGGCTCGGCGATCGCCAGCATCGGCCTGACGATCCCCGCCGTCGCGCTGGCGTCGGTCTGGCTGTCCGGCCCGCTGGTCCTCGGCCTCGGCTCCACCCACATGGTGCTGCTCACGCTGACCGTGGTGGTCAGCTCGCTGACGGTCGTACCGGGGCGGGCCACCCCACTCCAAGGAGGGGTTCATCTGGTGCTGTTCGCCGCGTACTTGGAGCTGGCGATCAATCCATAAGGCGATTCATCGACAGGTGGCGCGTAAACGCTCGCGCGAGCGCTTGCGCAAACGCTTACGCGCCAGCTGTCATCCCGCGGCGGGCTCCGGCGCCACCACCCGCACCGGGCGGGTCTCCGGCAGCAGCGCGAAGCATCCCAGACTGAGCAGCGCGATCCCCGTCAGATACGCGGCCACACCCCAGGGGACACGGCCGCCCTGCTCGGCGAGTGTCGTCGCCACGATCGGCGTCAGCGCGCCGCCGAGTACGCCGCCGAGGTTGTAGCCCACCGCGGCGCCCGTGCAGCGCACCCGCGGCTCGTACAGCTCCGGCAAATAGGCGGCGATCACGGCGAACATCGTGATGAACGCCAGCATCGCCCCCAGGAAGCCGAGGAACATCAGCAGGGGTGCCCCCGTGGCGAGCAGCGCGACCATCGGGAACATCCACAGGGCGGCAGCCGCGCACCCCACCAGACACAGAGGCCGCCGGCCATAGCGATCGCCCATCATCGCCGCCACGGGTGTGAGCGAGCCCTTCACCAGAACCGCGGCCATGATGCAGGTCAGCATGACGGTACGGCTCACTCCGAGCCGCTCCGTCGCGTAGGCGAGGGACCAGGTCGTCACCGCATAGAAGATCGCGTAACCCGCCGCGAGCGCACCCGCGGTCAGCAGCACGAGCCTCCAGTGGTCGCGTGCCACCTCGGCGAGCGGCACACGCGCGTGGTCGTCGATTTCGAGGAAACGGGGACTCTCCGTGAGGGACGACCGCAGCCACAGTCCCGCCACGGCGAGCACCCCGGCCGCCCAGAACGGCACGCGCCAGCCCCAGGCCGCGAACTGCGCGTCGGTCAGCGTCGCCGACAGCGCCAGCATCACGCCGTTGGCGAGCAGGAACCCCACCGCGGGCCCGACCTGCGGAAAGCTCGACCACAGCCCGCGCCGTTCGGCGGGCGCGTGCTCCGCGGTCAGCAAAACGGCCCCGCCCCATTCCCCGCCGAGCCCCAGCCCTTGAAGAAACCGCAGGACGAGGAGCAGCACGGGGGCGGTCACACCGATCGTGTCGTACGTCGGTACGCAGCCGACCGCCACCGTGGAGGCGCCGGTGAGAAGCAGCGAACCGACGAGGACGGGCCGTCTGCCGTGCCGGTCCCCGATGTGCCCGAACAGCACCGAGCCGAGCGGCCGGGCGACGAAGCCCACGCCGAACGTTCCGAAGGCGGCCAGTGTCCCCGCCACCGGTGAGAACGTCGGGAAGAACAGCGGCCCAAGGACCAGCGCCGCGGCGGTCCCGTAGACGAAGAAGTCGTAGAACTCGATGGCCGTCCCGGCGAGCGAGGCGGCCGCGAGCCGCAGCATGGAGGGTGCCCTTACGGTGCGTACGTCGTGCATGCCGCGTCAACTACCCACGGTGATCAACGGTTACGGGAGCGCGCGGGGGCGCGGGACGCGTGTCAGTACGTCACGGTGATGCGCCGGGCCGGGCCGTCGACGCGGATGGTGCCTCCATAGGGGATGACGAGTTGGGGATCGGTGTGTCCGAGGTCCACATCGAAGACGACCGGGATGTCGGGGGCACACGCCTCCAGCGCGCGCACCACGGCTTCGCGCTGCTCGGCGGCGTAACGCGCGCTCGCCTCCGGGCTGTTGGGGTGCTCGAACGACCACGTCTTTGGGCGGCCCATCAGGAGCGCCGCGAACCGCTGGAGCAGCCCGCGCTCGCCCATGTTCTGCAGGGTGCGGAAGACCTCGTCGCTGCTCGGCAACTCCTCCGAGGTCTCCAGCAACAGCACTCCGCCGTCGTACTCCGTGAGGTCGTGCGCGATCTCGCGGTCGGCCGTCAGCAGCCGGCCGAGGATCTCCAGGCAGCCGCCCCAACTGCGGCCCTCGATCACCCGGTCGGCGTTCCGCCAGGTCCATCCGGTGCCCGGCCGGGTCTCCGGTTCCGCGTCGAAGGTCGCCGGATCGGCCCAGTCGCGGTCGATGTCGCGCCAGTGCTCGGCGGGCCGCAGCTCGTACTCGCCCGAGGTGAAGAGCGCCGCCCGCAGGGAGTCGGCCGTCTGTGGATGCATGGCGCCGGGACGGCCCAGTTCGACCATCACGGAGGCGCCGTGGTAGCCGACGATCCCCGTGTTGCGCAGATACGCGAGCAGGTTCGTGTTGTCGCTCATCCCGAAGAACGGCTTCGGGTTCGCCCGGATCAACTCCCGGTCCAGCAGCGGCAGCACGGTGATCTGGTCGTCGCCGCCGATGGCCGCGACGACCGCCTTGATGTCGGGGTCGGCGAAGGCAGCGTGGATGTCGGAGGCGCGCTCCCGGGGTGTCGAGCCCATCTTCCGGGTCGCCGGGTACTCGACCGGTTCGAGGCCGAACTCCTTGCGCAGCCGCTCCAGGCCCAGCTCGTACGGGCGCGGGAAGAGCCCAGGGAGACCCGGGGAGGGCGAGATCACGGCGATTCGGTCACCGGGTGACGGCTTGGGTGGGTACGCGATCGTCGTCATCCGAGGAGGGTAGGGCCCCTCGGGCTGTCGGTGCACCGTGATAAACCGGGTCTGAGCAGCGGTCCTCCATGGATCGCCCCACCCGCAACGGACCGGAGGAACCGTGCCCCGCACCCTGGCCAACGCCCCGATCATGATCCTCAACGGCCCCAACCTGAACCTCCTCGGCCAGCGCCAGCCGGAGATCTACGGCTCCGACACACTCGCCGACATCGAGGCGATGTGCGCCAAGGCAGCGGCGGCGCACGGCGGCACGGTGGACTTCCGGCAGTCCAACCACGAGGGTGAGTTGGTCGACTGGATCCACGAGGCACGGCTGAACCACTGCGGCATCGTGATCAACCCCGGCGCCTACTCGCACACGTCGGTGGCGATTCTGGACGCACTCAACACCTGTGACGGCATGCCCGTGTTGGAGGTCCACATCTCCAACATCCACCAGCGCGAGTCGTTCCGTCACCACTCGTATGTCTCGCTGCGTGCCAACGGGGTCATCGCGGGGTGCGGGGTACAGGGGTATGTGTTCGGCGTGGAGCGGGTCGCCGCGCTCGTGGGTGCGGCGCAGGCCGAGGCGTAAGTCCCGCTGTCCAGGGCCTCGCCCCTTACAGGCGCGTCGGCTCCAGAACCGCGGACACTTTGCGGCATACGCCGGGGCCGCCGGTCGAGGGCGGGGATCGAAGGACCGGCGGCCCGTGCCACGCAGGAGCCGTCATCCTGCGCGGGGCTGCTTCCAGTTGACTGCGCAACCACGCACGCCGGGAGCGTGCGCATGGCTCCGGCGTGTGTGAAAGATTCACACGGGGCGCGTACGAGGCGCCGGCGCACGGCGTGCGGAGGAGTGGTGCGTGCGGGGCGCTCGCATTGCAGCGTGTGCTGAGCACGCAACGCAGCGCGTGCTCAGCCCGATTCACGGGTCCCGTGCCCCGCGACGCGGCATGGTTCACGCCCCGCGGCACGTCATGGTTCACGCCCCGCGCTCACCACCCGCGCGCGTGCCACTCCGGCAGATGCGGCCGTTCCGTGCCCAGCGTCGTGTCGTTGCCGTGCCCCGGGTAGACCCAGGTCTCGTCCGGGAGTGCGCCGAAGATCTTCGTCTCGACGTCGTGGATCAGACTGGCGAACGCCTTCGGATCCTTGCGGGTGTTGCCCACGCCGCCCGGGAAGAGACAGTCGCCGGTGAAGACGTGGGGGTGTCCGTGCGGGTCGTCGTAGACGAGGGCGATGGAGCCCGGTGTGTGCCCGACCAGATGGCGCGCGGTGAGCTCCACGTGTCCCACCCGGATGGTGTCGCCGTCGTCGACCAGGACGTCGGTCGGCACGGGGATGCCGTCGGCGTCCTGCCGGCCGGCGTAGGTACGGGCCCCCGTGGCCGCGACGACCGCGGCGAGCGCCTGCCAGTGGTCCCCGTGCTGATGTGTGGTCACGACGGACGCGATGCCGTCGCCACCGATCATGCCGAGCAGTGTCTCCGCGTCGTTGGCGGCGTCCACCAGCAGTTGCTCGTCCGTGGCCCGGCAGCGCAGCAGATAGCAGTTGTTGTCCATCGGACCGACCGCGATCTTGGTGATCATCAGGTCCTTGAGCTCGTGCACGTCAGCCGGGCCGCCGACCGTCACCTCTCCGCTGTACGTCATGGCGGCAGCCTATAGCGGGGGAGGTGCCCCGAGAGCCGCGCGCCCCTACAGCGGGGGCAGTGCGGGCAGCGGGCCACCGTCCGTGGTCAGCCCGGCTCCGTCGCGCCGCCCGGCGAGCCAGCCGAGCAGGTCGGGTCGGCTCCCCGTGACGGTGACTGCTGGGGCGTCCGCCGCCCGGCCCGTGCTCCACGCGTGCGTGCCGTCGGTGAGACGCGTGGACGGTACGTCGGGGTGACCGCTGAACCGTGCCGCGAGGAAGTCGGTCTCCCGCTCGACGAACTCCTCCGGCAGATCCTCCAGCTCGTACCCGATCCCGAGATCCACGTGGTGCAGCTCCACTTCGACCCACCGCCGGAAGGGCACCCGGGACGCGGAGTCGGTGACGCCGTTGCGCAGCTCCACCGTGCGGGACCAGTCCGCGGGAGCCGCGCCGGTGTCCTGGAAGCGGGCCGCGGTGGCACGGACGTCGGTGAGCTGTACGTCCAGCGGGCGCGGGGCGTCCCGCTCGATGTCGGCGTCGCGGGCCTCGGCGGAGACGTACATGGGCCGGCCCTCGAGGACGTTGACAAGGGCGTCCGCGTTGCGGGCGAGGTGGGCGACGATGTGGCCACGGGTCCAGCCGGGGAGCCGTGACGGCTCGGTCACCGCCGCGTTGTCCAGTTTGGCGGCTGCGGTGAGCAGCCGTTCCGTCGCGTCATGTACAGACACCAGGTCACGAGCGTGATCAATCATGGTGCTGACCCTAGCCTCGCCACACCTTTGGGTGAAGGTGGTGAACGAGTGCCGTAAATCGAATGGGCGTGCTATATCGTCGGGGGCGGCGTCGGGCATGCTGGATGGCCCGGGATTGTTAACCCTTCGGGAATCCGACCCGGCGTTGTCAGTGGCTCCCCCTACTCTGAGAAATCGATGGGGGCCCCGCCCCTGTCACTTCTCTCAAGAAAGGTGCGGACCGGCGTGGCCGACCGTCTCATCGTCCGTGGCGCGCGCGAGCACAATCTCAAGAATGTCTCGCTCGACCTGCCGCGCGACTCGCTCATCGTCTTCACGGGCCTGTCGGGGTCGGGCAAGTCCTCGCTGGCCTTCGACACCATCTTCGCGGAGGGCCAGCGGCGCTACGTGGAGTCGCTGTCCTCGTACGCCCGCCAGTTCCTCGGTCAGATGGACAAGCCGGACGTCGACTTCATCGAGGGCCTGTCCCCGGCGGTCTCCATCGACCAGAAGTCGACCTCGCGCAACCCGCGCTCGACGGTCGGCACCATCACCGAGGTCTACGACTATCTGCGGCTGCTCTTCGCCCGCATCGGCAAGCCGCACTGTCCCGAGTGCGGCCGCCCGATCACACGGCAGTCGCCGCAGGCCATCGTCGACAAGGTCCTGGAGCTGCCGGAGGGGAGCCGCTTCCAGGTGCTGTCGCCGCTGGTGCGCGAGCGCAAGGGGGAGTTCGTCGACCTCTTCGCCGATCTCCAGACCAAGGGGTACAGCCGGGCGCGGGTGGACGGCGAGACCGTCCAGCTCTCCAATCCGCCCACACTGAAGAAGCAGGAGAAGCACACCATCGAGGTGGTCGTCGACCGCCTCACGGTGAAGGACACCGCCAAGCGCCGCCTCACCGATTCCGTGGAGACCGCTCTCGGCCTGTCCGGCGGCATGGTGGTGCTCGACTTCGTCGACCTCCCGGAGGACGACCCCGAGCGCGAGCGTATGTACTCGGAGCACCTGTACTGCGCGTACGACGACCTGTCCTTCGAGGAGCTGGAGCCGCGCTCCTTCTCCTTCAACTCGCCCTTCGGCGCCTGCCCCGAGTGCACCGGCATCGGCACGCGCATGGAGGTCGACCCCGAGCTGATCGTCCCGGACGAGGACAAGTCGCTCGACGAGGGCGCCATCCACCCCTGGTCGCACGGCCACACCAAGGACTACTTCGGCCGTCTGATCGGCGCCCTCGCGGACGCGTTGGGATTCCGGACCGACATCCCCTTCGCCGGTCTCCCGCAGCGCGCCAAGAAGGCACTGCTCCACGGACACAAGACGCAGATCGAGGTCCGCTACCGCAACCGGTACGGCCGCGAGCGTGTGTACACCACGCCCTTCGAAGGCGCCGTCCCGTTCGTGAAGCGCCGGCACAGCGAGGCCGAGAGCGACGCCAGCCGTGAGCGCTTCGAGGGCTATATGCGAGAGGTGCCCTGCCCCACGTGTGAGGGCACGCGCCTGAAGCCGATCGTCCTCGCGGTCACGATCATGGAGAAGTCGATCGCGGAGGTCTCCGCGATGTCCATCAGCGACTGCGCCGAATTCCTGGGCGAACTGAAGCTCAACGCCCGCGACAAGAAGATCGCCGAGCGCGTACTGAAGGAGGTCAACGAACGGCTGCGGTTCCTGGTCGACGTCGGCCTGGACTACCTCTCGCTGAACCGCGCGGCCGGCACGCTCTCCGGCGGCGAGGCCCAGCGCATCCGCCTGGCCACCCAGATCGGCTCGGGCCTCGTCGGCGTCCTGTACGTCCTCGACGAGCCGTCCATCGGGCTGCACCAGCGCGACAACCACCGGCTCATCGAGACCTTGGTGCGGCTACGGGACATGGGCAACACGCTCATCGTCGTCGAGCACGACGAGGACACCATCAAGGTCGCCGACTGGATCGTCGACATCGGCCCCGGCGCCGGTGAGCACGGCGGCAAGGTCGTGCACAGCGGCTCCCTGAAGGAGCTGCTCGCCAACGCCGAGTCGCAGACCGGGCAGTACCTGTCCGGCAAGAAGGCCATCCCGCTGCCCGACATCCGGCGTCCGCACGACCCGTCCCGCCGGCTCACGGTGCACGGCGCCCGCGAGAACAACCTTCAGGACATCGACGTCTCGTTCCCGCTGGGCGTGTTCACCGCCGTCACGGGTGTGTCCGGCTCCGGCAAGTCGACGCTGGTCAACGACATCCTGTACACGCACCTGGCCCGCGAACTGAACGGCGCGAGAAGCGTTCCCGGGCGGCACACGCGCGTGGACGGCGACGACCTGGTCGACAAGGTCGTGCACGTCGACCAGTCGCCGATCGGCCGCACCCCGCGGTCGAACCCGGCGACGTACACCGGAGTCTTCGACCACATCCGCAAGCTGTTCGCCGAGACGACCGAGGCGAAGGTCCGCGGCTACCTGCCCGGCCGCTTCTCCTTCAACGTCAAGGGCGGCCGCTGCGAGAACTGCGCGGGCGACGGCACGATCAAGATCGAGATGAACTTCCTCCCGGACGTGTACGTCCCGTGTGAGGTCTGCCACGGCGCCCGCTACAACCGGGAGACCCTGGAGGTCCACTACAAGGGCAAGTCCATCGCCGAGGTCCTCAACATGCCGATCGAGGAGGCCCTGCACTTCTTCGAGGCCGTCCCCGCGATCGCCCGCCACCTCAGGACCCTGCACGACGTCGGCCTCGGGTACGTCCGTCTCGGCCAGTCCGCGACCACCCTGTCCGGCGGCGAGGCCCAGCGCGTGAAGCTCGCGAGCGAACTCCAGAAGCGTTCCACCGGACGCACGGTGTACGTCCTGGACGAGCCGACCACCGGTCTGCACTTCGAGGACATCAGCAAGCTGCTGACGGTGCTGGGCGGCCTGGTCGACAAGGGCAACACCGTGATCGTCATCGAGCACAACCTCGACGTGATCAAGACGGCCGACTGGGTCGTCGACATGGGTCCCGAAGGTGGTGCCGGCGGTGGTCTCGTCGTCGCCGAGGGCACGCCCGAGGAGGTTGCCGGAGTCGCTACCAGCCACACCGGCAAGTTCCTGCGGGAGATCCTCAGCGCCGACCGCATCAGCGACGCGGCCGACGTCAAGGCCCCACGCAGGACGGCGGCCAAGAAGACGGTCGCGGCCAAGTCACCCGCGAAGAAGACGGCCACGGCCAGGACCGCCAACAGCGCGGCGACCAAGAAGGCGGCGGGCGCCACCAAGAAGACCGCAGCCGCGAAGAAGACGACGCGGGCCCGCAAGGCCTGAGCGGATCCGCAGCGAAGTGCCTCAGCCTCACAGGGACGCCCTGTGGGGCTGAGGCATATCGGAAGACCGGAAGCGTCGTCTACAGATCACCCAACTCAGAGGCGTACGGCGGCTCCGCCCCCGCCCGTGAGCAGGTGATCGCCGCCGCCCGCGCCGCGAACCGCAGCAGCCGGGTCCAGCCCTCGGGGCCCAGCTTCGCGAGCGCGTCCGGAGACAGGGCGTCCCACGCGGACAACCCATGCAGCAGGGCCGCGTTCACGGTGTCGCCGGCGCCGATCGTGTCCACGACGTCGACCTGCTCGCCCGGCACGGAATGCACGCCGCCGTCCCGGGTGAAGGCGGTCAGTCCGTCGCCGCCCTGCGTGATCACAACGGCGGAGGGTCCCGCGGCCAGCCACTCGTGCGGGGTGCCGCCCAGCCACAGGGCGTCCTCCTCGGAGAGCTTGAGCAGTGTCACCGAGGGCAGCCAGCTCTTGAAGCGCGCGCGGTATGCGTCCGCGTCGGGGATCAATCCCGTTCGGATGTTCGGGTCGAGCGTGGTGAACACGCCCCGCGCGGACGCGGTCCGCATCAGCTCCTCGTAGGCGGTCGCGCCCGGCTCCAGGACCAGTGAACAGGTGCCGAAGGACACCGCGTGGGCCGACCGGGGAAGCTGGTCGGGCGCGGTGAAGAGCCGGTCGGCGGTGCCCTCGACGTAGAAGGAGTAGGCGGCCGAGCCGTTCGAGTCGATCGTGGCGACGGCGAGGGTGGTCGGTTCGGCGCCGCGCTGCACGGCCGAGACATCCACGTCCGCCCGCCGCAGCCCGTCGAGCAGGGCCTCGCCGAAGGCGTCGTACGACGTCCGGGAGCAGAAGGCCGTGGGGGAGCCGAGGCGGCCGAGGGCGACCGCCGTGTTGTACGGGCCGCCGCCGAGCGCCGGCTGAAGGCCCGCGAGGGCGCCCCGGCCCTGCGGTACCAGGTCGATCAGGGCCTCACCGGCGACGACGATCACGAGACGGTTCCTTTCTCGGGGGTGCGGGGCTGTCCGGGCTGCTCGGCGCAGCCGCACGAGGTGCGGTGGACGAAGGCGCAGTCGAGCCGTACGGTCCGGGCGGGCCGGTCCGGGGAGGCGAGACGGTCCAGGAGCACCCTGACCGCCTGGGCGCCGATCTCCCTGCTGGGCTGGGCGATCGCGGTGAGCCGGGGCGAGAACAGGTCCGCCCAGGCGAAGTCGTCGAAGCAGCACAGCGCGATGTCGTCGGGCACGGACCGGCCGTGCGTGCGCAGTGCGCGCAGGGCGCCGAGCGTCATCGCGTTGTTGGCGGTGACCAGCGCGCTGGGCGGTGCGGCGAGGGAGAGCAGGGCGGTGGTGGCCCGCTCGGCACCCGCGGACTCGGAGTCGCCGTGCACGACGAGGCGTTCGTCGTACGGGAGACCGGCGGCCGCGAGACCATGCCGGTATCCGGTGATCCGCTCGGCGGTGGTGCTCAGCCCGGGCAGGCCCGCGACCAGGCCGATACGCCGATGGCCCAGCTCGGCGAGATGTCTGACCAGCTGTGTCGTCGGTTCCGCACTCTCGGCGCAGACCTGGTCGAAGCGCGGCGCCCCGGGTGCGTCGACCACCCGGTCGAGGAGCACGGTCGGTACGGCGTGCCGGTCGAGGTAGGCGAGGAGTTCGCGCGGGTCCGCCGAGGGGGCGACGATCATGCCGTCCACGCGTCGCTCGTGCAGGAGTTGGGCGACCTTGCGCTCATGGCCGGGGTCGTCGTGCGGGTCCGCGATGAGCAGGCTGTAGCCGTGTTCCAGGGCGCCGGCCTCGACGCCCTGGAGGATCTCCGTGAAGTACGGGTTGCTGATGGCCGACACCGCCAGCCCGATGGACCGCGTGCGGGAGGTGACCAGGGAGCGGGCGAGGCCGTTCGGGGTGTAGCCGAGTTCCTCTATGGCGTCCAGGACCGCCTGGCGGGTGTGGGGCAGCACCGGCCGGGTGTCGTTCAGCACATGCGAGACGGTCGCCACGGACACCCCGGCGCTCCGTGCGACATCCGCCATGGTGGGCACTTCCCGTTCCCCTCCCCGGGCCTGCGCGGGCCCCCTGACCGGGAAGGTATCCCATTCGACGGCAGACGTAAACGCTTGCGCAAACGTTTACGAGCGGTCGAACGCCTGCCTCGGCAACTGACCCGACATCTGATCCAACAGCTGCCCCAGTAACTGATCCAACGGCTCCCCGAGCAACTGCCCCAACGGCCGCCCGATCAGAGCGTGTCCTCAGGACCGACCGTGTCCTCAGGCGCGACCGCACCCTCCCAGTCCCACCCGATGCCCACCAACCCCGTCCGCACCCGCGGCTCGACGATGTGAACGGAGTGGTACTGCCCGCTGAGCGCCAGCTCCTGCCTGCCGCTGCGCGGTGCGGCCGCCGAGTGCTGGGCGAACCGGTGGCAGTGCACCGGCAGGGCGTGCTCGTCGAACCGCACCTGGAGGGCGTACTGGCCGCCCGCGGGCCCGAATCCGCGGACGTACTCGCGGGACACGCCGGCGGTGCCGTCCTCGACGCCGTACCGGAAGAGGAAGGTGTCGCCGGCCCGCAGCCGGGTGTCGAAGAGCAGCTCGGCCACGAGCACGCCCGTGTCGTGATCCCAACGGACGTGTCCCGTGCGGCAGTTCTCCAGGGCGTGCACGGTCATGCGCTCCGGTGCGCACCCCTCGTCGCCGTGGTGGACGGCGACGAAGCGGTCGACGCCGTCCCGGTGGGCGCGCACGATGTGGTGCGACTCGCGGCAATGGAGTTCGCGGTGCGCCCCGATCCGTACCCGCTCGTGGTGCCCGAGGGCGTGCAGTCCGCCGTCGGGCGGTGAGCCGAGCTCGGCCAGCAGCCGTTCCAGGACGCCGGAGGCCTCGACGAAGGAGCGGTAGGAGCGGCCGGCGGGCCGCTGCGCGGCCGAGGGTTCCTCGGTGTCGGCGAGCAGCCGGATCAGTGACTCCTCCGGCAGTTGGAGGATCTCCTCCAACGCCCTGACGGCTCGCAGTGACTCGGGGCGCTGCGGGCGCCGGGCGCCCTGCTGCCAGTAACTCAGGCTCGTCACGCCGACCTTGACGCCGTAGCGGGACAGATGGTGCTGCACGCGTTGCAGCGGTAGTCCACGGGCGGCGATCGCGGCGCGCAGCGCGACATGGAACGGACCGCCCCGCAGGGCCGTGTCCAGTTCGGCGGCGGCGACGTCCGCGGCTTGGGTGGCGTGCGGCATGCAGGGGCCTTTCTGTCGAATGTTCAACGGCTGGTCAGACCGTTCGCGCGGCTGTCCGGGGGCCACCCCCGTCGGCGCCGGGGACGTCTTCACATCCGTACGCCTACGCTCACGGCCCCGAGTTCCCCCGCATTGAAGCGTGTTGACCAAGTCCCGACAACACCTCATGCGGAACGAGCGGTGCACTCCCGGCCGGATCGTCGTCCGCGAAGTCAAGGCGGCGCGCCCGAACCGTCGTCGTCGACGAGCTCCTGGATCGCTCGGACGGACAGCGCGGACTTGTGCAGGAACCCGCGCGCGGGGCTGGCCGCGATGAGTTCCTCCAAGTCCTCCCGGAAGTGGGTCGAGACCAGGATCACCGCGGGCACGGTGCCGGTCAGCCGCCGGGCCACGTCGAAGCCGTTCTCGCCGTCGAGGTCGAGATCGACCAGGGCCGCGTCCGGCGCCGTCCGACGGGCCAGCGCGACCGCTTCCACGCCCGTAGTGGCGAGCCCGACGACGCATACACCACCCCGCTCCAGCAAAGCGCGTGCCGCCTCCAGGAACCGGGCGCTGTCATCGACGAGGAGACAGCGCAGGGTCATGGGCACAGATTGCCAATGAGGGGGCGGCTCCGCCTTCCTGCTAGCCGGAAAGTGCTGAAGTCCTGTGCCGGAGGCGGCGGTTCGGACTCACCCAGCGCAGTCGCCCGCCGACCGGCGGTAGCATGACGACGCCCTGGGGAGGCCCGTGTCGCCCGGTCGAGGTGGTGCGTCATGAACGCCACGAAGGTGTCGCACGAGAGCACGGGCACGGCCACGCGCGCGTGGCCCGTCGTCCGCCGGGCCCGGGGCGTCGTGGTCCCGGGGGCGTTGTGCGCCGCGCTGCTGATGGCCGCCTGTGACAGCGGGGGCGGCGGCAGGTCGGAGGAAGCACGCGCGGTGCGCCAGGACACCACCTGTGACGGGAAGATCGATGGCACCGTGCACCTCAAGGTGTGGTTCCACGCCGGACCGAGCGGTGAGCTCAGCACACTCGAGGCGCAGGTCCGCGAGTTCAACAAGGTGCAGCAGCAGGTGCGGGTCGAGCTGGTCACGCTGCCCGAGAACCGCCCGTACACCGACCTCGTGCTGTCCGCCGCGGCCAGCGGAGACCTGCCCGACCTGCTCGACTTCGACGGGCCGAACCTGTACAGCTACGCCTGGTCGGGACAGCTCAAGTCGATCGACTCCTGTGTGCCCGAGAGCGTCCGCGACGATCTGCTGCCCTCGATCCGCAGGCAGGGCAGCTACGCGGGCCGGTTGTGGGGCATCGGCACCTTCGACTCGGGCCTCGGCCTGTTCGTGCGCACGTCGGCCCTGAAAGAGGCCGGGGTACGCATCCCGACCGGCCCCGGCGACGCCTGGACCGCCGCCGAATTCACCGGCATCCTCCGCGAACTCCGCAAGCAGGGCTACGACGCTCCGCTCGATCTCCGACTCGTCTACTCGTCGCCGGGCGAGGAGTGGAACACCTACGGCTTCGCGCCCGCCGTGTGGTCGGCGGGCGGCGACCTCGTCGACCCCCGGGGCGGACGCACGGCCGACGGCTTTCTGAACGGCCCGGAGTCCGTCGGGGCGCTGACCACCATGCAGAACTGGGTCGAGGAAGGACTCGTCGACCTGGTCAAGGACGACCGGGCGTTCGTGGCCGGCCGCAGCGCGATCAGCTGGTGCGGGCACTGGGTGTACGGCGAGTTCGACAAGGCGTTTCCCGGTGACGTCACGATCGTTCCGCTGCCCGACTTCGGCGCGGGCACCGTCACCGGCATGGGCTCCTGGCAGTGGGGCATCCCGGCGGGCGCCACCGACGGCGACGCGGCCTGGCGGTTCCTCTCCTACCTGCTCGAGCCCGCGCAGGTGCACCGGATGAGCGAGGCCAACGGGGCGATCCCGGCCACGGACAGCGCCCTGAAGCTCTCGACGAAGTACGCCCCCGGCGGCGCCGAGCACCTGTTCATCGAGCAGCTGCGGGGCGGATTCGCCCGTCCCCGGCCGCAGACCCCCGCGTATCCGACGATCACCGATGCCTTTTCCCGTGCCTTCGCGAAGATCATGCTGGACAGGGCTCCCGTCAAGTCCACCCTGGATACGGCGGTCAAGCGGATCGACAAGGACCTGGCCGCTCACGACGGCTATCCGACGAACGGGCCGTAGACCGACCCCTGCTGCCCGTGGGACGCCCGTGGACGGCCGACGGGCCCGGCGGCATGCTGAAGGGGATGCGCAAGCAGGGCCTCCAGGCGGCCACGGATGCTGCGCAGGCCGGGCCACCGAACCGTTCGGTCTCCCCGCGGAGTTCGCGGGGATCCGCCCCTGGAACCTGAGAGCCGGCCATGCTCCGCCCCCGACCACTCACCCCGTCCCGCATCCCCTTCTTCGCCCGTCTCCGCATCGGCCGCAAGCTGATGCTCCTCGTACTGCTGCCGGTGACGACCATGCTGGGCTTCACCCTGGTCGGCGCTGTGAGCCAGTGGCGGGAGGCACGGGCCCTGGGGGAGTTCCGCGGTGCGACACAGGTGTCGTTCGCGACGACCGCGCTCACCGATGCCGTCGCCCGGGAACGCATCGCAGCAGTCCGGGCCCGGTTGCGACCCGGCCCGACCACGCTGGAGGAACGGTCCGCCGCCCAGCGGGTCACCGAGACAGCCCTCCACCAGATCCTTGCCGGCATCGGCTCCTGGACCGGTCAACCCGACGTCCCCGGCCGGCTCGACGCCGCCGACCGCAAGCTCCACGCGCTGCGCATCCTGACCAGGACCGGCTCGCTCACCGCCCCGCAGCTCGCGGGCCGGTACGACACGATCGTGCACGATCTGCTCAGCACCGTCGCCACCCTCGAATCCGGCCGACCCACCCGGGAGTCGGGCCGTGCCGCCGACGCCCACCTGGCGCTGCTGGACGCCATCGAGGCCGCCGAACGCGAACGCGTCGAACTCGCCGTCCTCTTCCACGCCCCGCCCGCCCGGACCCCCGCCACGAACCGCTGGTCCGCCCTGGAGCAGTCCCGCCTCGACGCCTTCCAGCAGACCGCCTCCGACACCCTCAAGAGTCGGCTCTACGCCACTCTCCTTCAGAACCCCGGCCTGGTCGTGCGCAGGACCCGGGACACACTGGCGGACCCGGACGGCAGACGGAACTGGCCGTCGTACGACCGCTGGATGGCCGCCTCGACGGCCCGGATCGACGCCCTGCGAGGCATCCAGGAGCGGGCCGCGGCCGAGCTGGGGCGCACCGCCGTCGACGACCTCGACGCCGCCGAGCAGCGCGAGATACGCGACCTCGCCGTCTCCCTCGGTGTCCTCGCCGCGGTCACCGCCCTCGCGCTGGCGCTGCGACGCTCGATCACCCTGCCGCTGAGCGAGGTCTCCGCGGGTGCCCGGGCGCTGTCGGAGGGCGATCTGTCGTACGACATCCGGTACGCCGGCCGGGACGAACTCGGCGATGTCGCCGACACGTTCCGCGAGCTGCGGGTGACCACCGAACGGCTCGCCGCCGAGATCCACGCCATGAACGAGGCGATCGACGACAACCGGCTCGAGCACCGGGCGGACGTCGGCGCGTTCCGGGGGACCTGGGCGCGGCTGCTGGGCGGCATGGACGGCACCATGGCGTCCTTCGCCGCGGCCCACGGGCGGCGCCACCAGGCGGAACAGGAACTGGGGAGCATCTTCCACCTCTCCCTGGACCTGCTGTGCATCGCCGGACTCGACGGTTTCTTCAAACGCGTCAACCCCGCCTTCGAGGGGACCCTCGGCCACACCGCCGAGGCTCTCCTCGCCACGCCCTGGCTGGAGTTCGTGCACCCGGACGACCGGGCACGCACGCGTGCCGCACTCGAACGGCTCGCCGGCGGTGTGGAGCTGGCCGGGTTCGAGAACCGCCTCATGCGGCCGGACGGCACTGAACGCTGGCTCCAGTGGAGCGCGCGCCCGGTCACCGACGAGGGCCTCTTCTACGCCGCCGCACGCGATGTCACCGAGAGCCGCCGCACGGCCCGTGAGCAGGCGGCGCTGCGCCGCGTCGCCACCCTCGTGGCCCGCAGCGCGCCGCCGCAGCAGGTGTTCTCCGAAGTCGCCGACCAGGTCGGGACGGTCCTGAGCAGCGGCTCCGTCGCCGTCCTGCGGTACGCCGCCGACGGCACCGCCACCGTCGTCGGCGCCGCCCGCGGTCCCGCAGCCGAGAGCGAGGCGGTCGCGGCGGAGGTGGCGGCGACGCGGCGCCCCGCGCGCGTGGAGCGTGCCGTCGGAGCGCCGATCGTCGTCGACGGGCGTCTGTGGGGCGCCGTCGTCGCGGCCGCCGCCGGCCCCGAACCACTGTCCCCGGGCACCGAGTCGAGGCTCGCCGACTTCACGGAACTCGCCGCCACCGCCCTCGCCAACGCCGACAGCCGGGCCCAGCTCGCGGCGTCACGCGCGCGCGTGGTGGCCGCCGGCGATGCCTCGCGGCGCCGTATCGAACGCGATCTGCACGACGGGGTCCAGCAGCGGCTGGTCTCCCTCCAACTGGACCTGAGGACGGCCCAGTCGATGCTGGAGGAGCAGCCCGACGCCCTGCCCGAGCAGCTCGACCACATCGCCAAGGGGCTGGACGACGCCTTCACGGACCTGCTCCAGGTGGCCCGCGGCATCCATCCGGTGATCCTCTCGAAGGGCGGCCTCGGCCCGGCCCTGCGCGCGCTGGCCCGCCGCTCCTCCGTCCCCGTCGAACTGGACCTCCGCCTGCCGCCGGACCGGCTCGCCGAGCAGACCGAGGTGGCCGTCTACTACGTCACCTCCGAATGCCTCACCAACGCCGCCAAGCACGCGCGCGCGAGCGTCGTACAGGTGACGGCGCGCACGTACGACGACGCCCTGGAAGTGACGATCGCCGACGACGGCACGGGCGGAGCCGAGCCCGGGCGGGGTTCCGGACTGATCGGCCTCATCGACCGCGTCGAGGCGATCGGCGGCAGGCTGACGGTCGGCAGCCCGCCGGGTCAGGGCACGACCCTGACCGTGAGACTGCCCCTGAACGGGGCCGCGAGGGATGTGTGACCGCCCGGAACGCATACGAGGGGAGTCGTCCGGGACGGGGAGACCCAGGACTCGGTGACGTGCGCATACGCTCCGGGCGGCCGGTTCGGACGGTGGGCCTGCCGTCCGGCACTAGAGGCGGTCGGTCCCGCCGTTCCCGGCGAGTCGCAGACGCTTGGCGCGCACGATGTCGGGGTCCCTGGGGTCCAGGGCCTCGCTCGGTGCGTACAGGTCGTCCGGGTCGCGGCGGGTCCGGGCCGGCCGCCGTGCTTTCTCGATCCGCGTCCGCCGCATCCGCCGCGCCCTTCGCCGTGACCGGCCCCCTTCTGGCGGAGACGGCCGGTCCGTTTGCAACCGCTGGTTCGAGCATCGCCCGCCGATGTCCCCGTGTCGTCACGGGCACCCTCCAATTCCGCTTCCGGCTAGCCGTAACCCAGGCGGTCGGGCAGGCTGTTGGGGCGCAGCACAGCGGTCGGGCAAGGGGAGCCGGGACCATGGACGCATCGCAGCAGCCCGCGCGGGGACGGGTCGTCCTCGCCGACGACGACGTCCTGCTGCGCGAAGGACTGGCCAGCCTCTGCGAGCGCGTCGGATACGACGTGGTGGGCCAGGCGGGTGACGCGGAACGCCTCCTGGAACTGGTCGCCGAGCAGAGACCCGACGTCGCGATCGTCGACATAAGGATGCCGCCGGACCACTCCACCGAAGGCCTGAAGGCGGCCCGTACGATCCGCGAGCGCCACCCCGCCACCGGCATCCTCGTCCTGTCCGCGTACGTCGAGGTCGAGGACGCCCTGGAGCTGCTGGCGAGCGGTCGCCAGGTCGGCTACCTCCTGAAGAGCCGGGTCACGGTCGTCGACGATTTCATCGAGGCACTGGAACGGATCTGCCGGGGCGGCTCGGTCGTCGACCCGTCCCTGGTGCACGAACTGTTCTCCGCCCAGCGCCGCGACGATCCGCTCTCCCACCTCAGCGCCCGCGAGCGCGAGGTGCTCGCCCTCATGGCCGAGGGCCGCTCCAACGCGGGCATCGGCCGCCGCCTGTGGGTCACCGAGGGAACCGTCGAGAAGCATGTGCGCAGCATCCTGGGCAAGCTGAACCTCCAGGAGGACACCGACGCCCACCGCCGGGTCCTCGCGGTGCTGACCTTCCTCGAGACCAGGTAGGCGTTGTCCACAGGCTCGTCGCGCTGTCACCCCTCGCCAGTAGGGTGTGAAACATGGCCGACCCCTCCAGCTACCGCCCCAAGCCGGGACAGATCCCCGACTCTCCCGGGGTGTACAGGTTCCGTGACGAGCACCGCAGGGTGATCTACGTCGGAAAGGCGAAGAGCCTGCGCCAGCGCCTGGCGAACTACTTCCAGGATCTGTCGGGCCTGCACCCGCGCACCCGCACCATGGTCACCACGGCCGCGTCCGTGGAGTGGACCGTGGTGTCCACGGAGGTCGAGGCGCTCCAGCTGGAGTACTCCTGGATCAAGGAGTACGACCCCCGGTTCAACGTCAAGTACCGCGACGACAAGAGCTACCCGTACCTCGCGGTGACGATGAGCGAGGAGTTCCCGCGCGTGCAGGTGATGCGCGGCCACAAGAAGAAGGGCGTGCGCTATTTCGGGCCGTACGCGCACGCGTGGGCCATCCGCGACACCGTCGACCTCCTGCTCCGCGTCTTCCCCGTGCGCACCTGCTCGGCCGGCGTCTTCAAGAACGCCGCCCGCACCGGCCGCCCCTGTCTCCTCGGCTACATCGGAAAGTGCTCCGCCCCCTGCGTCGGCCGGGTCTCCGCCGAGGAGCACCGCGAACTCGCCGAGGAGTTCAGCGACTTCATGGCCGGCCGGACCGGCACGTACCTGCGCCGCCTGGAGAAGCAGATGACGGCGGCGGCCGAGGAGATGGAGTACGAGCGGGCGGCCCGTCTGCGCGACGACATCGAGGCCCTGAAGAAGGCCATGGAGAAGAACGCGGTCGTGCTCGCCGACGCGACCGACGCCGACCTCATCGCGGTCGCCGAGGACGAGCTGGAAGCGGCCGTGCAGATCTTCCACGTCCGGGGTGGACGGGTGCGCGGCCAGCGCGGCTGGGTGACGGACAAGGTCGAGGAGATCACCACCGGCGCCCTCGTGGAGCATGCCCTCCAGCAGCTCTACGGCGAGGAGACGGGGGACTCGGTCCCCAAGGAGGTCCTCGTCCCGGCGCTGCCCGACCCGGTCGAACCGGTCCAGCAGTGGCTCACCGACCGCCGCGGCTCGATCGTCTCCCTGCGCATCCCGCAGCGCGGCGACAAGAAGGCCCTCATGGAGACGGTGCAGCGCAACGCCCAGCAGGCACTCGTCCTGCACAAGACCAAGCGCGCCTCCGACCTCACCACGCGCTCGCGCGCCCTGGAGGAGATCGCCGAGGCCCTCGACCTGGACAGCGCCCCCCTGCGGATCGAGTGCTACGACATCTCGCACCTCCAGGGCGAAGACGTGGTGGCCTCCATGGTCGTCTTCGAGGACGGCCTCCAGCGCAAGGGCGAGTACCGCCGCTTCCAGATCAAGGGCTTCGAGGGCCAGGACGACGTCCGCTCCATGCACGAGGTGATCACCCGCCGCTTCAAGCGGTACCTCGCCGACAAGGAGAAGACTGGGGAGTGGGGCGAGGAGGACAGCCTCGTCGAGGAGAACGGCCGGCCCAAGCGCTTCGCCTACCCGCCGCAGCTCGTCGTCGTCGACGGCGGCCGGCCCCAGGTCGCGGCCGCCAAGCGGGCCCTGGACGAACTGGGCATCGACGACATCGCCGTGTGCGGCCTGGCCAAGCGCCTGGAGGAGGTCTGGGTGCCGGCCGAGGACGATCCCGTCGTCCTGCCCCGCAGCAGCGAGGGCCTCTATCTGCTCCAGCGCGTCCGGGACGAGGCCCACCGCTTCGCGATCACCTACCAGCGCAGCAAGCGCGCCAAGCGCTTCAGGGCGAGCCCCCTGGACGATGTGCCGGGCCTCGGCGAGACACGCAAGCAGGCACTCATCAAGCACTTTGGATCGGTGAAAAAGTTGCGATCCGCGACAATTGACCAGATCTGCGAGGTTCCAGGCATAGGTCGCAAGACAGCCGAGACCATCGCCGTGGCCTTCGCCCAGGCGGCCCCGGCGGCACCCGCCGTGAACACGGCGACCGGAGAGATCATGGACGACATGGAAGACGGGGCGCCCGAGACGACGGCGGGCACCCTGGGGGAGCCCGTGTCCGCGGGCACCCCGGACGAGCGACGGGGGACGGAGAGATGACCGAGCAGGACAAGCAGCCCACAGCCGACCGAGATCAGACACACAAGGAAACCGGCGAGGATCCCGCACAGCAGGACGCGGGCCAGGAAAGCCGGAGCGACGGAGAACAGGTGAGTGCGGCCATCGACGCAGCCGGGGTCCCGGAGGCGGCCATCCCCGAGCTGGTGATCATCTCCGGCATGTCCGGGGCCGGTCGCTCGACCGCGGCCAAGTGTCTGGAGGACCTCGGCTGGTTCGTCGTCGACAACCTCCCACCCGCACTGATCCCCACCATGGTGGAGCTCGGCGCCCGCTCCCAGGGCAACGTCGCCCGGATCGCGGTCGTCGTCGACGTCCGCGGCCGCCGCTTCTTCGACAACCTCCGCGAGTCCCTCGCCGACCTGGCGGCCAAGCACGTCACGCGGCGGATCGTCTTCCTGGAGTCCTCCGACGACGCCCTGGTCCGCCGCTTCGAGTCGGTGCGCCGCCCGCACCCCCTCCAGGGCGACGGCCGCATCGTCGACGGCATCGCCGCCGAGCGCGAACTGCTGCGCGAACTGCGCGGCGACGCCGACCTGGTGATCGACACCTCCAGCCTCAACGTGCACGAACTGCGCGCCAAGATGGACGCCCAGTTCGCCGGCGAGGAGGAGCCGGAGCTGCGGGCCACCGTCATGTCCTTCGGCTTCAAGTACGGCCTTCCGGTCGACGCCGACCTGGTCGCGGACATGCGCTTCCTGCCCAACCCGCACTGGGTCCCGGAGCTGCGCCCGTACACCGGTACCAACGAGGAGGTCGCCGCGTACGTCTTCAACCAGCCCGGCGCCAAGGAGTTCCTCGACCGGTACGCCGAGCTGCTGCGGCTGATCGCCGCCGGATACCGCCGTGAGGGCAAGCGCTATGTGACCATCGCCATTGGCTGCACCGGCGGCAAGCACCGCTCGGTCGCCATGTCGGAGAAGCTCGCCGCGCGTCTGGCGGCCGAGGGTGTGGAGACGGTGGTCGTACACCGGGACATGGGACGGGAATGACAGCACGAACACCGCGGCTGAGCAGGCTGCGCCGGGCCGTGCCCGAGGCCCGGGCCGGCCGGCCCGCCGAGGCCCGCGGCGGCCGTCCACGCCGCCGCGGTACCCAGCCCAAGGTCGTCGCCCTCGGCGGCGGCATGGGCCTGTCCGCCTCGCTCGCCGCGCTGCGCCGGATCACCGGCGACCTCACCGCCGTCGTCACGGTGGCCGACGACGGCGGCTCCAGCGGCCGGCTCCGCGACGAACTGGGCGTACTGCCGCCCGGCGACCTGCGCAAGGCCCTGGCCGCGCTGTGCGGGGACGACGACTGGGGCCAGACCTGGGCCCGCGTCATCCAGCACCGCTTCCAGTCCAAGGGCGACCTGCACGAGCACGCGGTCGGCAACCTGCTGATCGTCGCCCTGTGGGAGCAGCTCGGCGACCATGTCCAGGCCCTCGACCTGGTCGGCAAGCTGCTCGGCGCGCACGGGCGCGTGCTGCCCATGTCGGCCGTACCGCTGGAGCTCCAGGCCCTGGTCAGGGGCCACGACCCGGACCGGCCCGAGGACATCGACACCGTCCGCGGCCAGGCCACCGTCGCGCTCACCCCCGGCGAGGTGCAGTCCGTGCACCTCGTACCGCACGACCCGCCCGCCGTCCCCGAGGCCGTCGCGGCGGTCCTCGACGCGGACTGGGTGGTGCTCGGCCCCGGCTCCTGGTTCTCCTCGGTCATCCCGCATCTGCTCGTGCCCGAACTGCTGGACGCCCTCACTCAGACGAAGGCACGCCGGGTACTCTCCCTGAACCTCGCGCCGCAGCCCGGAGAAACAGAGGGCTTCTCACCGCAGCGTCATTTGGAGGTTTTGGGACGACACGCCCCTAAACTCGCCCTGGACGTGGTGCTGGCCGACGAGGCCGCCGTGCCCGATCGCGATGTACTCACCGAGGCCGCCAAGCGGCTCGGTGCGGCGGTCGAGCTGGCGCCGGTGGCCCGGAGGGACGGGAGCCCCAGGCATGACCCGGAGCTCCTGGCCGCCGCGTACGACCGTATTTTTCGGATGCATGGAAGGATCGGCCCATGGCGATGACGGCAGCGGTGAAGGATGAGATCTCCCGGCTCCCCGTCACCCGGACCTGCTGCAGGAAGGCGGAGGTCTCCGCCGTTCTGCGGTTCGCCGGCGGCCTCCACCTGGTCAGCGGGCGCATCGTGATCGAGGCGGAGCTGGACACCGCCATGGCGGCCCGCCGGCTCAAGCGGGACATCCTGGAGATCTTCGGCCACAGCTCCGAGCTGATCGTGATGGCACCCGGCGGGCTGCGCCGCGGTTCGCGCTACGTCGTCCGGGTCGTCGCCGGCGGTGATCAGCTGGCCCGGCAGACCGGCCTGGTCGACGGCCGTGGCCGCCCGATCCGCGGCCTGCCCCCGCAGGTCGTCTCGGGGGCCACCTGCGACGCCGAGGCCGCCTGGCGCGGCGCCTTCCTGGCGCACGGCTCGCTGACCGAGCCCGGCCGCTCGTCCTCCCTCGAAGTGACCTGCCCGGGTCCCGAGGCAGCGCTCGCACTCGTCGGTGCCGCCCGCCGGCTGTCGATCGCAGCCAAGGCCCGCGAGGTGCGCGGTGTCGACCGGGTCGTCGTCCGCGACGGCGACGCCATCGGCGCCCTGCTCACCCGGCTCGGCGCCCATGAGTCCGTGCTGGCCTGGGAAGAGCGCCGGATGCGCCGCGAGGTCCGCGCCACGGCGAACCGGCTCGCCAACTTCGACGACGCCAACCTGCGCCGTTCCGCGCGCGCGGCCGTCGCCGCCGGCGCCCGGGTCCAGCGCGCCCTGGAGATCCTCGCCGACGACGTGCCCGAGCACCTCGCGGCGGCGGGCCGGCTGCGCATGGAGCACAAGCAGGCCTCCCTCGAGGAGCTCGGCGCGCTCGCCGACCCGCCGCTGACCAAGGACGCCGTGGCGGGCCGTATCCGCCGGCTGCTCGCGATGGCCGACAAGCGAGCCCAGGACCTCGGCATCCCGGGCACCGAATCCAGCCTCACCGAGGAGATGGCCGACGCCGGCTGACCCGAACGCGTACGCAACACGCCGGTGCCGACGCCCAACTGGGCGTCGGCACCGGCGTGTTGCACATCCTCGTGGCGCCCTTGACTCGATCATGAACTGTCATGAGCCTGGCATCTGTTCGCCACTGCGGCGGACCACTGCTAGGGGGGTTCATGAGACACAGAGCGAGATCGATCCTCGCTGTCGGCGCGCTCCTGATCGGCGGAGCGAGCATCGCGCCCATGGCTCAGGCGCAGAGCGGGAGTTCCTCCTCCGACCAGGACGAGGTCAAGGTCTTCCGCGCCGAAGTCACCAAGAAGCAGGTACCCCTGCTGCTGGCCACCGGACAGGACGGCCACGAACTCGGCGAGCAGGTGCCCGACAAGGGCACGGCCACCGTCGAGGTCTACCTCACCGGCAAAGAGGCCGACAAGCTGGAGAAACAGGGCGTCGACCTCACCGAGCACAAGCTCTCCGGCAAGGCCCGGGCCCGCGTCGAGGCCGCGGCCGAGGGCGTGTTCCGCCCGTACAGCGGAGAGGGCGGACTCCAGCAGGAGATCCTCGCCACCGCGCAGGCCAACCCCGGCCTGACCAAGGTCGTCTCCATCGGCAAGACCGTCAACGGCCAGGACATCCTGGCGCTCAAGCTCACCAAGAACGCCAAGAAGACCAAGGACGGCGCCAAGCCCTCCGTCCTCTACGCGTCCAACCAACACGCGCGCGAGTGGATCACACCGGAGATGACCCGGCGGCTGATGCACTACTACGTCGACAACTACGCCACCGACAAGCGCGTCAAGAAGATCGTCGACTCGACCGAGGTGTGGTTCCTCCTCTCGGCCAACCCGGACGGCTACGACTACACCTTCCAGAGCTCCGACAACCGCCTCTGGCGCAAGAACCTCCGGGACGTCAACGGCGACGGCGCCATCAGCACCGGCGACGGCGTCGACCTCAACCGCAACTTCTCCTACAAGTGGGGCTACGACGACGAGGGTTCGTCCCCCAACCCCACCAGCGAGACCTACCGCGGCGCGGCCCCCGGCTCCGAGCCCGAGACCCAGGCGCTGGACGCCTTCGAGCGGCGGATCGGCTTCGAGTACGGCATCAACTACCACTCCGCCGCCGAACTCCTCCTCTACGGCGTCGGCTGGCAGGTCGCCACACCCACCCCGGACGACGTGCTGTACAAGTCCCTCGCCGGCACGCCGGAGAACTCCGCGATCCCCGGCTACCACCCCCAGGTCTCCTCGGAGCTCTACACCACCAACGGTGAGGCCGACGGCCACGCGGCGAACGTCAACGGAATAGCGATGTTCACCCCCGAGATGTCGACCTGCCAGACCGCCTCGAACGTCGACCCCGACGATCAGTGGAACGCGGCCGACTGCCGGTCGATCTTCACCTTCCCGGACGACGAGACACTGATCCAGCAGGAGTTCGCCAAGAACGTCCCGTTCGCGCTCTCCGTCGCCGAGTCCGCCGCCCACCCCGACCAGCCGTCGTCCGCGCTCGGTCTGAAGGCCGCCGACTTCACCCCGGCGCCGTTCAAGACGTCGTACTCGCGCGGCGCCGACCAGGAAGTCTCCGTCGTCGTACGGAAGTCGGTCCGCGACAAGGAGCTCAAGTACCGCGTCAACGGCGGCCGTACATGGGACATGGCGCTGCGTCCCTGGAAGGGCGGCGAGACGTACGGCGGTGAGGACAACCTCTACTTCGACGAGTACCGCGCCAAGGTCAAGGACGGCGAACCCGGCGACAAGGTCGAGGTCTGGTTCAGCGGCGAGACCAGGAGCGGAAAGCCCACCTCCAGCGAGCACTTCACCTACACCATCGCCGAACGGCCCCGGGCCGACACGCTCGTCGTCGCCGAAGAGGGCGCGGCCGCGACCCAGGCACAGACCTACGTCGACGCGCTGAAGGCCAACGGCCGCAAGGCGCTCGTCTGGGACGTCGCCACCCAGGGCGCGCCCGACGCGCTCGGCGTGCTCGGCCACTTCGACACGGTCGTCCACTACACGGGCGCCGGCGTCCCGGGCAACGCCACCCAGCTCCAGCTGCGCGCCTTCCTCAACGAGGGCGGCAAGCTGATCGAGGCCGGCGAGCAGGCCGGCGGCTCCGTCGACCTCGGCGGCGGCACCCTGTCGAACGACTTCAGTCAGTACTACCTGGGCGCCTACACCCGTACGTCCCTGCCGGACGCCACGTCCTTCGAGGGGTCGGGCCTGCTGGCGGGCGCCACCACACCACTGGGCGGCGCTCCCGGCAACCCGCTGAACGCGGCGGGCTCCTACAGCGTCACCTCAGACACGCTGTCCGTGGAAACCTACCCGCAGTTCGAGAGCGCGGGAGCGGGCGCCTACCCCGGCACCGCCAACCCGTACGGCCCGTACGAAGGCACCTCCATGGCGGCCGTCACGCACAGCGACTACGCCTGGAACCGTCTCGCCCGCACCATCGACCTCACCTCGGTGACCGCGTCCGAAAAGCCGACGCTGCGCACCCGGCTGCTCTGGGACACCGAGAGGGGCTACGACCACGCGCTCCTGGAGGCGCACACAGCCGGTGCCGACGACTGGACCACGCTCCCGGAGGCAGGCGGCGCGACCAGCACCGCGGTGCCCACCGAGTGCGAGGCCGGGTACTTCATCCAGGCGCACCCCGCCCTCAAGCGGTATCTGACACTCGCCGGGGACGCCTGCACGCCCACCGGCACGTCCGGCTCCTGGAACAGCTTCACCGGGGCGTCGGCCGGCTGGCAGGAGGTCTCCTTCGATCTCTCCGCCTACGCGGGGAAGACGGTCGAGGTCTCCCTCGGCTACGTCACCGACCCCGGCAGCGGTGGCCGCGGTGTCCTCGCCGACAACGCGTCCGTCGTGATCGGCGGCAACGCCGTGGAGACCGAGGGCTTCGAGACGTCGCTGGGCGCCTGGAGCACTCCGGGACCGCCCGCGGGCAGCCCCGCCGTGGTCAAGGACTGGGGACGCACGGGTGAGCTGTTCAAGACGTACGGCGCGGTCACCACGGACGACACCGTGCTGCTGGGCTTCGGCCTGGAGCACGTCGCCGCGCCCGTCGGCCGTACGACCCTGATCGGCAAGGCACTGGAGGCACTCGACGGGTGAACCGACCGGTCAACGCTGACCGACTCTCCGTAGTCATTACGGGTGTTCCGTGAGAGATCACGTCTCTCGGGCAGGGCGGTCCGTACCCCTACTGGCGGGTACGGACCCCCCTGCCGTGTATGGGGCATCTCGATGTCACTCCCCGGGCCTCAGGGAGGTAGGGTCGTAGGCGGTCGGGGACATCCCATACAGCTCGCCGGTCTCGAAACCGGCGTACCAACGAGGAGATCGGTTCGTGACGATCCGCGTAGGCATCAACGGCTTTGGCCGCATCGGTCGTAACTACTTCCGCGCGCTGCTGGAGCAGGGTGCAGACATCGAGATCGTGGCTGTCAACGACCTGGGTGACACCGCGACCACCGCTCATCTGCTCAAGTACGACACGATCCTGGGCCGCCTGAAGCACGAGGTCACCCACACCGCCGACACGATCACCGTCGACGGTCACACGATCAAGGTGCTCTCCGAGCGCAACCCCGCCGACATCCCGTGGGGCGACCTGGGCGTCGACATCGTCATCGAGTCGACCGGCATCTTCACGAAGAAGGCCGACGCGGAGAAGCACATCGCGGGCGGCGCCAAGAAGGTCCTCATCTCGGCTCCGGCCAAGGACGAGGACATCACCATCGTGATGGGCGTCAACGAGAACAAGTACGACCCGGCGAACCACCACGTCATCTCGAACGCCTCCTGCACCACCAACTGTGTGGCGCCGATGGCCAAGGTCCTCGACGAGAACTTCGGCATCGTCAAGGGTCTGATGACGACCGTCCACGCGTACACGAACGACCAGCGCATCCTTGACTTCCCGCACAAGGACCTGCGTCGCGCGCGTGCCGCCGCCGAGAACATCATCCCGACCACCACCGGTGCCGCCAAGGCCACCGCGCTGGTCCTGCCGCAGCTCAAGGGCAAGCTGGACGGCATCGCGATGCGCGTCCCGGTCCCGACCGGCTCGGCCACCGACCTGGTCGTGGAGCTGTCGCGCGAGGTCACCAAGGACGAGGTCAACGCCGCCTTCAAGAAGGCCGCCGAGGGCGAGCTCCAGGGCTACCTGACCTACACCGAGGACGAGATCGTCTCCTCGGACATCGTCAGCGACCCGTCGTCCTGCACCTTCGACTCCTCCCTGACCATGGTCCAGGAAGGCACGTCGGTGAAGATCCTCGGCTGGTACGACAACGAGTGGGGCTACTCCAACCGCCTCGTCGACCTCACGGTCTTCGTCGGCAACCAGCTCTGATCCACAGAGCAGGCATCTCGATGTGAGAGCAGGGCTCGGGCAGCGCACGCGCTGTCCGAGCCCTGACTCACGTACAGCGAGCCCGCTCGTGTGCAGATCGACCAGCCCTCCTACGATCAAGAGCCCCGTTCCAGGAGTCCTCATGAAGACGATCGACGAACTTCTCGCCGAAGGCGTGGCCGGTAAACGGGTCTTCGTCCGTGCCGACCTCAACGTGCCGATGGCCGACGGCCTCATCACCGACGACGGCCGCATCCGCGCCGTCCTGCCGACCGTCAAGGCCCTCGCCGACGCGGACGCCAAGGTGGTCGTCGCCTCCCACCTGGGCCGCCCCAAGGGCGCCCCGGACCCGGCGTTCTCCCTGCTCCAGGCCGCCGAGCGGCTCGCCGAACTCCTCGGCGCCCCGGTCGCGTTCGCCCAGGACACCGTGGGCCCCGCCGCCCATGACGCGGTGAACGGCCTCCAGCCCGGCCAGGTCGCGGTCATCGAGAACCTCCGCTTCAACGCCGGCGAGACCTCCAAGGACGACACCGAGCGCGGCGAGTTCGCCGACCAGCTGGCGGCCCTCGTGGACGTCTACGTCGGCGACGGCTTCGGCGCGGTCCACCGGGGGCACGCCTCGGTGTACGACCTCCCGGCCCGGCTGCCGCACTACGCCGGGTACCTCATCGCCACCGAGGTCGGCGTCCTGAAGAAGCTCACCGAGGACGTCCGGCGTCCGTACGTCGTCGCGCTGGGCGGCGCCAAGGTCTCCGACAAGCTCGCCGTCATCGACCAGCTGCTCGGCAAGGCGGACCGTCTGCTCATCGGCGGCGGAATGGCGTACACCTTCCTCAAGGCCAAGGGCTACGAGGTCGGCGTCTCCCTCCTCCAGGAGGACCAGATCCCGGCCGTCAAGGAGTACATCGAGCGTGCGGAGAAGAGCGGCGTCGAGCTGGTCCTCCCCGTCGACGTGCTGACCGGCTCCGCGTTCCCGGACCTGAAGACCAAGGCCCCCGCGCACCCCACCGTTGTCGCCGCGGACGCCATGCCCGCCGACCAGATGGGCCTGGACATCGGCCCGGAGTCCCGCAAGCTGTACGCCTCGAAGCTCACCGACGCCGCCACCATCTTCTGGAACGGCCCCATGGGCGTCTTTGAGCACCCCGACTACGCCGAGGGCACCAAGGCGGTCGCCCAGGCCCTCCTCGACTCCCCGGGCTTCACGGTCGTCGGCGGTGGCGACTCCGCCGCGGCCGTCCGCATCCTGGGCTTCGACGAGACCGCATTCGGCCACATCTCGACCGGTGGCGGCGCCTCCCTCGAATACCTCGAGGGCAAGACGCTCCCCGGCCTCGCCGCACTGGAGGACTGACCTTAATGAGCACGCGCACGCCGCTGATGGCGGGCAACTGGAAGATGAACCTCAACCACCTCGAGGCCATCGCCCATGTCCAGAAGCTCGCTTTCGCCCTCGCGGACAAGGACTACGAGGCCGTCGAGGTCGCCGTTCTGCCGCCCTTCACCGACCTGCGCTCCGTGCAGACCCTGGTCGACGGCGACAAGCTCAAGATCAAGTACGGCGCCCAGGACATCTCGGCACAGGACTCCGGCGCCTACACCGGCGAGATCTCCGGCCCGATGCTGGCCAAGCTGAAGTGCACGTATGTGGCGATCGGCCACTCCGAGCGCCGGCAGTACCACGCCGAGACCGACGAGATCGTCAACGCCAAGGTCAAGGCCGCCTACAAGCACGGGCTGACGCCGATCATGTGCGTCGGCGAGGAGCTGGAGATCCGCGAGGCGGGCAACCACGTCGCGCACACCCTCGCCCAGGTCGAGGGCGGTCTGAAGGACCTCCCGGCCGAGCAGGCCGAGTCCATCGTGATCGCCTACGAGCCCGTCTGGGCCATCGGCACCGGCAAGGTCTGCGGCGCCGAGGACGCCCAGGAGGTCTGCGCGGCCATCCGCGGCAAGCTCGCCGAGCTGTACTCCCAGGAGCTGGCCGACCAGGTCCGCATCCAGTACGGCGGCTCCGTCAAGGCGGGCAACGTGGCCGAGATCATGGCCCAGGCCGATGTCGACGGTGCGCTGGTCGGCGGGGCGTCGCTGGACGCGGACGAGTTCGTCAAGATCGTGCGCTTCCGCGACCAGTGAGTATGCGGTAGCGACGGAACGTCGTACCCTTGCGGGGGCATAGCGCCACGCGGCAGTGCCGCACATGGACAGCGTGCTGTGCCCCCGTCGTCTATCCAGATCCGAGGAAGTTGGTCCAGCCGTGGTTATGGGGTTCTCGATCGCCCTGATCGTCTTCAGCCTGCTGCTGATGCTGCTGGTGCTGATGCACAAGGGGAAGGGCGGCGGCCTCTCCGACATGTTCGGTGGCGGCATGCAGTCGTCCGTCGGTGGCTCCTCGGTCGCCGAGCGCAACCTCGACCGCATCACCGTGGTGGTCGGTCTGCTGTGGTTCGCCTCAATCGTCGTGCTCGGCATCATGATGAAGGTGAACAACTGAACGGCACGCACAATCCGTACGTAAGGCCCCATGTTCGGTACGCGCAGCTGAGCGCGGCCTATCATGGGGCTTGCGTCTAGGTGTGAGGGCTGTAACTCCAATCACTGGACGCGCGTTGGGCCTTACGTAGACTGAGGCGCTCGCAGCGAAGCGAAACGCCGACTCGCTTCGCGGCACCATCACGCAGGGAGTTACGACCGTGGCAAGTGGCAACGCGATCCGAGGAAGCCGGGTCGGGGCGGGGCCGATGGGCGAGGCCGAGCGGGGCGAGTCCGCGCCCCGGCTGCGCATCTCCTTCTGGTGCTCCAACGGGCACGAGACGCAGCCCAGCTTCGCCAGCGACGCGCAGGTCCCCGATACCTGGGACTGCCCGCGCTGCGGCTTCCCCGCAGGACAGGACCGGGACAATCCGCCGGACCCGCCGCGCACCGAGCCGTACAAGACGCACCTCGCGTATGTACGGGAGCGGCGCAGCGATGCGGACGGCGAGGCGATCCTCGCCGAGGCACTCGCCAAACTGCGGGGTGAAATCTAGGAGTTGAGGTCCGGCCGGGCACCGAGCGGTGCCGGGCCGGAGCTGTTTGGTGCCCGTGGCCGACTGCTCCCCGGCCGATTGTCAGTGGTGCCCTCTACGGTTTGTGCATCGGGCGAACCGTGAGGGGGAGACGTGGCGACGGTCGAGGTGGGGGACACATGCGCGCCGACGTGGCGTGGAGGATTCGGGCGGCTGTGGAGTGCCGCCGCGCTCTCCAGCTTCGGTGACGCCTTGCGTACGGCCGCGCTGCCGCTGCTCGCCGCGACGCTGACCGACCGGCCGCTGCTCATCGCCGCGGTGACCGCCTGTGGCTATCTGCCGTGGATCGTCTTCGGACTGCTGGGCGGCGCCGTCGCCGACCGCGTGGACCAGCGGCGCGCGATGTGGATGGTCGATGCGGTACGCGGCCTGCTGGTCGCGTGTTTCGCGGTGGCGGTGGCTCTCGGACACGCCTCGATCGCCCTGCTGATCGCGCTGGCCTTCGCCCTGACCACCCTCCAGACGCTCTTCGACAACGCCTCGACGGCCCTGCTGCCCGCCCTGGTGGATCGCGCGGCGCTCGGCGGCGCGAACACGCGCCTGATGACCGGCCAGCGCGTCGCGGGCGGTCTGCTGGGCGCGCCGGTCGTGCCCCTGCTGATCGCGGCCGGAGCGGCGGTGCCCTTCGCGGCCGACGCGGTCACGTTCCTGGTGGCGGCCGCACTGGTCGCCTCCTTGCGGACCGAGCCGACCGAGCGTAAGCCCAGACCGGCGGGCAGCACCCTGCGCCGGGAGATCGCGGAAGGGCTGGGCACCCTGTGGCGGGACAAGGTCCTGCGCGGCCTGTGCGCCGCCACCGCCCTGTGCAACATCGGCATGGGCGCCCTCATCGCCACACTGGTGCTCCTGGTCACGGGCTGGCTGGACGCCGGCACCACGGGCTACGCGGTGGCCATGACGGCGTTCACCGTCGGCAGCCTGACCGGCGGAGTGGCAGGCGGTCCGCTCATCGCCCGGGTGGGGCGGGTCCGCGGGGTGCTGCTCGCCGGGATCGTGCAGACCGGCGCGCTCGTGGTGATGGGCTCGGTGCGCAGCCTGGTCGCGCTGGCTGCCGCCATGGCCGTGTTCGGGTTCATGAACATGGTGTGGAACGTCAACAGCACGACCCTGATGCAGCAGCGCAGCCCCGCCGAGCTGCTGGGCCGGGTCAGCTCCGCCTTCCGGACGGTCGGCGTCGCCGGGGCACCGCTGGGCGCCCTGCTGGGCGGAGCCGTCGCCACCGCCTGGGGACTGAACACCCCGGCCCTGCTCGCGGCCGCCTTCTTCGTCCTGTCCGTCACCGCGCTGATACCCGCGCTCAAGGTGAACGTACGTGTTGTTGCGCCGCACGACGGCGCCACGGCAGGTCATGTCCCGCGCTGATCAATTAGGTTGGGACCGGCAGCGGGGCAAGGTACGCACGCAGTACGAGCAGGCAGGAAGAAGGCTGAAGTCCGACATGAACGCAGACGGCCGTACCCGGCTCAACCAGACGCCCGAGTGGACCGGGCTGGCCAAGCATCGCGAGGAACTCGGCGCGGCGCAGCTGCGCGAGCTGTTCGCCGCCGACCCCGGCCGCGGCTCCGGCTACACGCTCCAGGTCGGCGACCTGTACGTCGACTACTCCAAGCACCTCGTCACCGACGAGACGCTGCGGCTGCTGCGCGAGCTGGCCGTCGCCACCGATGTGTTCGGCCTCAGGGACGCCATGTTCCGCGGCGAGAAGATCAACACCACCGAGGACCGCGCCGTACTGCACACCGCGCTGCGTGCCCCGCGGGACGCGGTGGTCGAGGTCGACGGGGAGAACGTCGTGCCTGGTGTGCACGCCGTCCTCGACAAGATGGCCGGCTTCGCCGAGCGCGTCCGTTCCGGCGCCTGGACCGGCCACACCGGCAAGCGCATCAAGAACGTGGTCAACATCGGCATCGGCGGCTCCGACCTCGGCCCGGCGATGGCGTACGAGGTGCTGCGCAGCTTCACCGACCGCGATCTGACGGTCCGCTTCGTGTCGAACGTGGACGGGGCCGACCTGCACGAGGCCGTCCGTGATCTGGACGCGGATCAGACGCTGTTCATCATCGCCTCCAAGACGTTCACCACGATCGAGACGATCACCAACGCGACCTCGGCGCGCAACTGGCTGCTGGGTGAGCTGAAGGCCGGTCCGGAGGCCGTCGCCAAGCACTTCGTGGCGCTGTCGACGAACTCCGAGAAGGTGTCGGACTTCGGCATCGACACGGCCAACATGTTCGAGTTCTGGGACTGGGTCGGCGGGCGGTACTCGTTCGACTCGGCGATCGGCCTGTCCCTGATGATCGCCATCGGTCCGGACCGGTTCCGGGAGATGCTCGACGGGTTCCGGATCGTCGACGAGCATTTCAGGAGCGCACCCGCCGAGGACAACGTGCCGCTGCTGCTCGGCCTGTTGGGCATCTGGTACGGCAACTTCCACGACGCCCAGTCGCACGCGGTGCTGCCCTACAGCCACTACCTGTCCAAGTTCACCGCCTACTTGCAGCAGCTGGACATGGAGTCCAACGGCAAGTACGTCGGGCGGGACGGCGTTCCGGTGCAGTGGCAGACGGGCCCCGTCGTCTGGGGCACGCCCGGCACCAACGGACAGCACGCCTACTACCAGCTGATCCACCAGGGCACGAAGGTGATCCCGGCCGACTTCATCGGCTTCGCCGAGCCGGTCGCCGAGCTGAGCGACGAACTGGGGGCGCAGCACGACCTGTTGATGGCGAACTTCTTCGCCCAGACGCAGGCGCTGGCCTTCGGCAAGACTCCGGACGAGGTGCGTGCGGAGGGTGTGCCCGAGGAACTGGTGGCGCACAAGACGTTCCTGGGCAACCACCCGACGACCACGATCCTCGCGCGCGAGCTGACCCCGTCGGTCCTCGGTCAGCTGATCGCCCTCTACGAGCACAAGGTGTTCGTGCAGGGCGCCGTCTGGAACATCGACTCCTTCGACCAGTGGGGCGTCGAGCTGGGCAAGGTCCTCGCCAAGCGCGTCGAACCCGCGCTGACCGAGGGTGCGCAGGTGCCCGGCCTGGACGCGTCGAGCAAGGCCCTGGTCGCCAAGTACCGGGAGCTGCGCGGCCGACGGTGAGCGTGCTGCGGGAGGCGGGCGTTCCGGGCCGTCCGCTTCCCGCGGGGCTCTATGCCACCGCGCTCAGGGTGTCGGCGAGTCGGCGGCCGGCCGCGCGGGTCGCGGGCAGGGCGGCGAGGGCGGCGGCGCCGAGTACGGCGGCTGCGCCGAACAGCACCAGGAGCAGGGGCGAGGGCCCCTGAGCTATCCCGGCGCCGATGCCGCTGGACCTGCCCTGGGCGTCGATGAGCCAGTGCGCCAGGGGCACTCCCAGTGCCGTGCCGAGCAGGACCGCGGCCAGGGCGGTGCAGGCGGTTGCGGTGACCGTGACGGCGGTGATCTGCCGCGGGGTCAGCCCGACGGCCTTGAGTGCCAGCAGGTCCCGCTCGCCCTCGCGGACGCTGCCGCCGATCACGGTCAGCAGCTCGACGATCCCGATGAGGGCGAGGACGGCGATCAGCCCGAGCACGACTCCGCGCAGCGGCGACAGCCCGTCCGCCGGATTCGGCACGGCGTGCACGTCCAGGTGCCCGTGGGCAGCCGTGTCCAGGTCGTCCGCCACCTCGTGGGCCACGGCGCCCGGCTGGAGGCTCAGCTGGTAGAGCGTGGGGCGCAGCCGGGGGTCGTTCTCGCGGAGGGTGTCGAGCGAGGTGGAGATGACCCGGCCGGCGTTCTCCGGCTCGATGCTGCGGCCGACGATGTGCAGGATCTGCGGCTGGTCGCCCACGGTCATGCGCACCCAGTCGCCGACGCGCACGTCCAGCAGATCGAGCAGCCCCTGCCCGGCCACCGCCTCGTCCCGGCCGTGCGCCGGGCGGCCCTCGGCGAGGGCGTACGGGTAGGGGTCCTGGCGGGTGCCGAGACCGCGCAGGGCGATCGTGGCCGTCTGGCCCGGTACCAGCGCCGCCACCTCGACGCCCGCGTGCGCCGCGGCGATCCGCGGGTCGCGGTCGAGCAGGGCCCGGACGTCGCGGTCGCCGACCTCGCTGTCGGGGCGGACGGTGAGCGCGGCGGCGAGGCCGACCTGGTCGGGCCTGCTGTGGAAGCGTTCGATGGTGGTCCACGCGCTCATCGCCACCACGATCAGCAGCAGGGGCAGCGCGAGCCGGGCGACGGTGGCCGGCGTCCGCGGCCGGCGCGGGAACGCCTTGTGCCAGCCCAGGACCAGAGCGGGCGGCAGCCGCAGCCCGAGCGCCCCGCGCGCCAGCCCCGACAGCCGGCCGGTCGCCGGCGCGGCGGTCCGCGGCACGGGCACCGGGGACACCCGGCCCGCGCGCCACGCAGCGAGCCCGGTCGTCGCGGCGATGAACAGCACGGCGCCCACGGGTATCGCCAGCAGAGCCGCGGTGTGCCCCGGCAGTCCCTGCCACATGCCGACCGCGTCCCCGAGGCGGCCAGGGATCCGGCGCCCCAGAGCCTGGGTGAGCGCCGCCGCGGCCACCGCGCCGAACAGGGCGTAGGCGACATGCTGGAGCAGGAAGACGCGGACGACCTGACCGGGCGTGAAGCCGATCGCCTTCAGCACGGAGATGTCGCGCAGATGGCCCCGGATGCGGGTGCCGATCACCCCGTGCACGGCCAGTCCGGCGGCGAGCAGCGCGCCGAGCCCGAACAGACCGAGCACCTGGCCGAGGAGCCGGGTCTCGCCCTGTGCCTCGGAGCGGGCCTGCTGCCAGGTGGAGACCTCGCTGACCGCGCCGGCGCCGAGGACGGTGACGGCGCGCTGGACGGCGTAGTCCGTCTCGTCGGGATCCGTCAGGCGCAGTCCGGTCACCTCGCCGTCCGGGGCGCGTACGGCGGAGGGCAGCGCCCAGACGAGTCCCGGGTGCTCGCCGGGGCGGTAGCGCGGCTCGGCGCTGTCGGCGATCCCGGCGACGGTCAGGGTGCGCGCGGTGCCGGGCAGGGTGAGGACGTCTCCGGGCTCGGCGAGCAGGGCGCGGGCGAGATGGCTCTCCAGTACCACGCCCTCGGGTTGCGTGCCGTCCAGCCAGCGGCCCGAGGTGAGGAGCGGGCGCCCGATGTCGGGGCGGGCGGTGGTGCCGCGCAGTTCGACCGAGGCGCGGACACCGCGGGAGGTCACGGTGGCCGACTCGGTGGGGTAGGGGCCCGCCAGGGACTCGACGCCGTCCAGAGCGGCGAGTCCGCGCGCGTCGGCGGAGGGGGCGGTGTGGATCCACACGTGCGCGTCGCGTGACTGGGTGAAGACACGCTGCCAGGGGTTGGTGGCGTAGCTGAAGAGTGCCGTCGCAAGGAGGAGGGAGACGACGACTCCGGCGGTGGCGAGCACGATGAACAGCGCCTCGCCGCGGTGTGTGCGCAGATCGGAGTGGACCCAGCGCAGGGTTGCTCGCATGGGCCTCAGTCCCTCGACCCGGATCGTCCCGGCCCGTGCGCGGCCGGGCGGCCGGGCGTCAGTTCGTCGTCCACCGCGGATCAGTCCTTCAGCTCCAGCACGCCGGACGTGCCGACCCGGCGTGACGGTGTGCCGGTCAGTTCGGCGTCGTCCGCGATGCGTCCGTCGAAGAAGCTGATGACCCGGTCCGCGGCGCTCGCCAGACGGGCGTCGTGGGTGACCAGCACGATGGTCTGGCCGCGCTGGTGGAAGCGGGTGAGCAGCCGCATCACCTCGCGGGTGCCCCGGCTGTCCAGGCTGCCCGCGGGCTCGTCGGCCAGCAGCAGCGGCGGGTGGTTGACCAGGGCGCGGGCCAGCGCGACCCGCTGCTGCTCACCGCCCGACAGCTCCCCCGGCATGCTCCGCTCCTTGCCGGTCAGCCCCAGCTCGGTCAGCAGCGCGTCCCGCTCGGCGCGCGCACGCTTCGGCGGGACCCCGGCGAGAAGGGCGGGCAGCTCGACGTTGTCCGCGACGGAGAGGTTGGAGACCAGGTTGAAGAACTGGAAGACGATCCCGATGCGCCGGCGCCGCTGCACGGCCCAGCGCGCCTCGGTGTAGGAGTCCGTCGACTCGCCGTCCAGCCAGATGCTGCCGCTGTCGGGTCGTTGTAGCCCCCCGAGCAGGTGCAGCAGCGTCGACTTGCCGGCGCCGGACGGGCCGGTGACGGCCACGAACTCACCCCGCATCACGGACAGATCGACCCCGCGCACGGCATGCGCCGGGGCACCCTCGCCGTGGTGCGTCTTGACCAGGTCCTCGGCGCGCAGCAGAGGAGTGGGGCTCTCGCTCACTCCGACTCCTCCAGTTCCTCCTGGCAGCGCTCCAACCAGTCGAGGTCGGCCTGCAGATGCAGCATCGCGCCCTCGATCAACAGGTGGGCGACTCGGTTGTCCCGGTTCTCGGCGGCGGCCAGCTTCGACAGGCTGCGCATGGTGTTCAGGTACTGGCGCCGCTGTTTGTTGATCAGCACGATCTGCTCGGCCAGTCCGGTCTGCGGGGCGAGGGCGAGCTTCATGAAGAACTCGTCCCGCACCCGTGGCTCGTCCGCCGTCTCCTCGTACCAGGCGTGCAGCGCCTCGCGCCCGGCGTCGGTGAGGTGGTAGATCTTCTTGTTGGGCCGGCTGGACTGCTCGACCTCTTCGCCCTCGATCAGTCCCGACTTCTCGAGGCGGCCGAGGGTCACGTAGATCTGGCCGATGTTCGGCTGAGGGTACGCGGAGCCCAGCAGTTGCTCAAGGTCCTGCTTGAGCTCGTAGCCGTGGGCCGGTCCGCGCGCGAGGAGTGCCAGGAGCGGCAGGCGCACTCGTCCTCTCCTCCCCGCGTCCTTGTAATGTGCTGCCGACCCTAGTATCGCCCATACCTAACAGGTATACATGGCCTCTGACTCCGGGCGAAGGTGCTCGGCGCCGGTGCACAGGGAGGAACCTATGCGGTGGATACACGCCGCCGGTAGGGGCCTTCTCGTCCTCGTGGTGATCTTGACCGGTTACGTGGCCTCCGGCGCACGGGCCGCCGAGCCGGCCGGGGGCGGGCGGGGGCCCCTGACCGTCGCCACCGCCGGAGACCTCACCAGCTACCTCGGCCCCCTGCTGGCGGGATGGAACCGCACCCATCCCGGCGAGAAGGTGACGCTCGTCGAGCTCCCGGACTCGGCCGACGAGGCCCGCGCGCAGATGATCACCGACCTGCGCGGCGGCGACCGCGGCCGCTTCGACGTCCTCAACATCGACGTCGCCTGGACCTCCGAGTTCGCGGCGGCCGGCTGGATCCGCCCGCTGCCGCGCGACCGCTTCCCGCTCGGTTCCTTCCTGCCCCCGGTCGTCGACACGGCGACCTACGACGGGCGGCTGTACGCCGTTCCGTACGTCACCAACGCGGGCCTGCTGCTCTACCGCAAGGACGTGCTCGCGAGGGAGGGCCTGGCGCCGCCGCGCACCTGGGCCGAGCTGGAGCGGGCCGCGAAGACCGTCGCCCCGAAGTACGGCCTCGACGGCTACGCCGGCCAGTTCCTGCCGTACGAGGGCCTCACCGTCAACGCGGCCGAGGCCGTGTACTCGGCCGGCGGCACGATCCTGGGCGACGAGGGCGAGCGCGTCACCGTGAACTCCGAGGCGGCCCGCGAGGGTGTCGAGTTCCTGGCCCGCGGAGTGCGTGAGGGCTGGATCCCGCAGGAGGCGCTGACCTACAAGGAGGAGGAGTCCAAGCAGGCCTTCCTCGACGGCAGCCTGCTGTTCCTGCGCAACTGGCCGTATGCCTACGCCGCCGCCTCGGCCGCGGGGTCCCCGCTGGCCGGGAAGGTCGGGGTCGCGCCGCTGCCCGGTCCCGACGGGCCGGGCGCGAGTGTGCTCGGCGGCTCCAATCTGGCCGTGAACACCCATGCGCGGCACCCGGACACGGCCGCGCGCCTGATCGCGTATCTGACCAGCGAGCCCGTCCAGCGCCAGGTCCTCACCCGGGGCACGCTGCCACCGGTGCGCGCCGCGCTCTACGACGATCCCGGGCTGATCCGGCGCTTTCCGTATCTGCCGACCCTGCGCGAGAGCGTGCTCACCGCCGCGCCGCGCCCCAAGAGCCCGCGCTACGACCAGGTCAGCCTGGTGGTGCAGGCGGCCGTGCAGGACGCGATGACCGGGCGCCAGACGCCCGGGGACGCGGTGCGACGGCTGGCGCGTGAGCTCGCGGCCGTCTCCCGTCGATAGTTACTTGTTAGGTAACGCCGACGTATCGACCTGCCATTCTGCGTCCAAATAAGTCCGTATTTGCCCGGCCAACTGCTCGGTAGGCGTGACCGATTCATTGACACCTCTGCGACACGTCTACTTAACATGCATGCATAACCGTCAGCCCTCGCAGAGACAGGTCAATGGGTTGAACAAGCAGCACTGGTGGCGCGACGCGGTGATCTACCAGGTGTACGTCCGCAGCTTCCTGGACAGCACCGGCGACGGCATCGGCGATCTCGCGGGCGTCAGGGCCGGACTGCCGTATCTGAAGAAGCTCGGCGTCGACGGGATCTGGCTGAGCCCCTTCTACCCCTCGCCCCAGCACGACCACGGCTACGACGTGGCCGACTACTGCGACGTCGACCCCCTCTTCGGCGACCTCGCCGAGTTCGACCAACTGATGGCGGCGGCCCGGCGGCTCGGCATCGGGGTGCTGCTCGACATCGTCCCCAACCACTGCTCCAGCGAGCATCCGTGGTTCCGTGAGGCACTCGCCGCCGGACCGGGCAGCGCGGCCCGCGCCCGCTTCCACTTCGCCGACGGCCGTGGCCCCGACGGCGCGGAGCCGCCCAACAACTGGCACGCCATGTTCGGCGGCCCGGCCTGGACCCGCGTCACCGAGGCGGACGGCCGCCCCGGACAGTGGTACCTGCACATGTTCACGCCGGAGCAGCCCGACTGGAACTGGCGCAACCCCGAGATCGGCGCCGAGTTCGACCGGACCCTCCGCTTCTGGCTCGACCGCGGCGTCGACGGCTTCCGCGTCGATGTCGCCGCCGGGCTCTTCAAGCACCCGGAGCTGCCGGACTCCCCGGACCCGGAGGCCGACGCCCGCACCCGGGACTCGGTCAACCCGCTCGCGTGGAACCAGCCCGAGGTGCACGACGTGTGGCGGCACTGGCGGGCCGTGTGCGAGGAGTACGCCGCCCGTGACGGCCGTGAGCGGCTGCTGGTGGGCGAGGTGTCCGTCCCGACCGCCCGCGAACACGCCGAGTACGTCCGCTCCGACGAGCTCCACCAGGCCTTCTTCTTCGACCTGCTCGGCGCGGCCTGGGACGCCGACGCCTTCCGCAAGGTCGTCTCCGAGGCCATGCAGGACATAGCCGGCACGGGTTCGACGGTCACCTGGGTCCTCAACAACCACGACCAGGTCCGCACCGTCACCCGCTACGGCGAACCGGCCACCGAATGCAGCGGTCTCGGGGCCGCCCGCGCCCGCGCCGCCGCGCTGTTGCTGCTCGCGCTGCCCGGAGCCGCGTACATCTACCAGGGCGAGGAGCTGGGTCTGCCCGAGGTCGTCGACCTGCCCGACGATGTGCTCACCGACCCGATCTTCCGCCGTACCGGCAGTCGGGCCCGGATCCGCGACGGCTGCCGGGTGCCGCTGCCCTGGTCGGGACAGGCCTCGCCGTTCGGCTTCACCTCCGGCGTGGAGGGCGCCAAGTCGTGGCTGCCGCAACCGGAGTGGTTCGCCGAGCACGCCACCGACCGGGCCCTCGCCGACACCCGCTCCTTCTGGCACCTGTACCGCGACGGCCTCCAACTACGGGCCTCCCTGCCCCAGTTGGGCGAGGGCTCGCTGCGCTGGCTGGACAGCCCGCCGGGCGTCCTCGCCTTCGTCCGCGGCGACGACCTGGTCTGTGCCGTCAACTTCACCACGGCGCCCGTGCCCGCACCGGTTGCCGGCACCCCGCTGCTGGCCAGCGGGGAGTGCCCGCAGGACGGGGTGCTGCCCGGTTCGACGGCCGCCTGGTGGATCAGTGACCTCCCGTCAATTCCCCATCCTCCGAAGGGACATCAACGATGATGCGACGACGTACCACCCTGCTCACCGGCTGCACCGGGCTCGTACTGGCGCTCGGCGCCACCGCCTGTGGCGGCGGCCCGGTCACGGCCGGCGGCGGTGACAAGGCGCTCAACGGCGAGACCGTCACCGTGGCCGGCGTCTGGTCCGGCAGCGAGCAGGAGAACTTCCAGAAGGTGCTCGACGCCTTCAGCGAGAAGACCGGCGCGAAGACCCAGTTCGTGTCCACCGGGGACAACGTCTCCACCGTCGTCGGCAGCAAGATCGAGGGCGGCAACGCCCCCGACGTCGTGATGGTCCCGCAGGTCGGCGTGCTCCAGCAGTTCGCGAAGGAGGGCTGGCTCAAGCCCCTGTCCAAGACCGCCCAGCAGTCCGTCGGCGCCCACTACGCCGATGTCTGGAAGACGTACGGCAGCGTCGACAGCACGCTGTACGGCCTGTACTTCAAGGCCGCCCACAAGTCGACCGTCTGGTACAGCCCCGACGCCCTCGCCCAGGCCGGGGTCGAGCCTCCGGCGACGTACGACGAGATGCTGAAGGCCGGGCAGACCGTCTCCGACTCCGGTCTTGCCGCGTTCTCGGTCGCCGGGCAGGACGGCTGGACGCTCACCGACTGGTTCGAGAACGTCTACCTCTCGCAGGCCGGACCCGAGAAGTACGACGCCCTGGCCGCCCATGAGCTGAAGTGGACCGACGCCAGTGTGGTCGAGGCGCTCACCACGCTCGGCACGCTGTTCAAGGACAAGCAGCTGGTCGCGGGCGGTCAGAAGGGGGCCCTCAACACCGACTTCCCGGGCTCGGTGGAGAAGGTGTTCGGGCCGAAGCCCGAGGCGGGCATGGTCTACGAGGGCGACTTCGTCGCCGGGGTGGCCAAGGACCAGTTCGGCAAGAGCATCGGCGAGGACGCGAACTTCTTCCCGTTCCCGGCGGTCGGCGGCGGCGCCGCACCGGTGGTCAGCGGCGGGGACGCGGCCGTCGTCCTCAAGGACGGCAAGAATGCCGACGCCGGCATGAAGCTCCTGGAGTACCTCGCGACCCCCGAGGCCGCGGCCGTGTGGGCGGAGGCCGGCGGCTTCCTGTCCCCGAACAAGGGGCTCGACCTCGCCTCGTACGGCGACGACGTCACCCGCGCCACCGCCAAGTCCCTGGTCGGTGCGGGCGACTCGGTCCGCTTCGACATGTCCGACCAGGCGCCGGCGGCCTTCGGCGGCACCAAGGGCGCGGGCGAGTGGAAGATCCTCCAGGACTTCCTGCGCGACCCCTCGGACCCGAAGGGCGCCGCAGCCGAGCTGGAGGGCGCGGCGGCCAAGGCGTACGGGAACTGACGGCCATGACCGCAACCCTCGTGAAAGAGACGAGCCCCCCGGCCGCCGCCGGTGCCGGACGCGGCCGGCGTCTGCGGCGGCGGGGGCGGATCGTCGCCCTGCTGTTCGTCCTCCCCGCCCTGCTCCTGCTCGGCGCCCTCGTCGTCTACCCGGTGCTCTTCTCCGTCGGCCGCAGCTTCTTCGACGCGTCCGGGACCCAGTTCGTCGGTGGCGACAACTACACCGAGATGTTCCGCGACCCGGCGACCCTCAAGGCCGTACGCAACACCGCGGTCTGGGTCGTCGTGGCGCCGACGCTGCTGACCGGGCTGGGGCTGGTCCTGGCCGTCCTGGTGGAGAAGGTCCGCTGGGCGACGGCGTTCAAGCTGCTGCTGTTCATGCCGATGGCCGTGTCCTTCCTCGCCGCCGGCATCATCTTCCGGCTCGCCTACGACGAGGATCCGGACAAGGGCGTGCTGAACGCCGCGGTGGTCGGCGTGCACGACGCCTTCCAGGGCACGTCGTCGTATCCGACGGCGCGGGCGCGCGACGGCCAGGGGATGACCAAGGCGGCGGACGGGGCGTACCGGACGACCGCGGACGTCTCGCCGGGGGACACGGTGGCGCTCGGCCTGGTCGGCGTACTGCCCGGCGACGTGCCGGACGGCGCCGAGCCCGCGTACGCGGCGGCCGGGCGCGAGGCGGCCACCGGTGAGCTGCGCGGTGTCGTGTACCTGGACTTCACCCCCGGCGGGGGAGGGGAGCAGGGCCGGGTCGACCGGCAGGAGAGCGGGCTGCCGGAGATGACGGTGGAGGCGGTGCGCGACGGGAAGACGGTCGGTACGGCGACCACCGCGTCCGACGGCTCCTTCCGCTTCGAGGGGCTCGCCGAGGGCTCGTACACCGTGCGACTGCCCGCGTCGAACTTCGCCCCGCCCTACGACGGCGTCTCCTGGCTCGGTCCGGCGCTCGTGACGCCCGCGATCATCGGGGCGTATCTGTGGATCTGGACCGGCTTCGCGATGGTGCTGATCGGCGCGGGGCTGGCGACGCTGCCCCGGGACGCGCTGGAGGCGGCCCGGATGGACGGCGCCAACGAGTGGCAGATCTTCCGGAAGATCACCGTGCCGCTGCTCGGGCCGGTGCTGACCGTGGTGTTCGTGACCCTGGTGATCAACGTGATGAAGGTCTTCGACCTCGTCTACATCATCGCGCCCGGCCCGGTTCAGGAGGACGCGACCGTCCTGGCGACGCAGATGTGGCTGGTGTCCTTCGGCGGCGGCAACGATCAGGGACTCGGCAGCGCGCTGGGCGTGCTGCTGCTGCTCCTGGTGATCCCCGCGATGGTCTTCAACGTCCGCCGTTTCCGAAGGAGTCAGCGATGAACGCCGTCCGACGGGGCCTGGGCAACAGCCTGGTCCAGGCCGTCCTCGTGGTGCTGGGCCTGATCTGGCTCACCCCGCTGGCCGGGCTGTTCCTGTCCTCGCTGCGGTCCGCCGAGGACACGGCGACGGGCGGCTGGTGGACGGTGTTCACCAGCCCCGGCCAGCTGTCCTTCGACAACTACTCCGCGCTGCTTCAGAACGCCGGCATCACCCAGGCCTTCTGGAACACCGTGCTGATCTCGGTGCCGGCCACGACCCTGGTCGTCGTCATCGCGGCACTCGCCGGATACGCCTTCGCCTGGCTGGACTTCCCCGGCCGAGAGCCGATCTTCCTGCTGGTGGTCGCGCTGTTGGTGGTGCCGGTGCAGATCGGGCTGCTGCCGGTGGCCAAACTCTTCGGCCAGCTGGGCCTGTTCGGTACGATCCCGGGTGTGGTGCTCTTCCACGTCGCCTACGGGCTGCCGTTCGCCGTGTTCCTGCTGCGCAACTACTTCGCCGAGATACCGAAGGAGATGCTGGAGGCGGCCCGGATGGACGGCGGCAGCGAGTGGCGCATCTTCACCCGCCTCATCCTGCCGGTCGGCCGCCCGGCCATCGCCAGCCTCGCCATCTTCCAGTTCCTCTGGGTCTGGAACGACATGCTGGTGGCCCTGCTGTTCGCGGGCAGCTCCGCCCAGCCGCTCACCGTGGAACTCCAGTCCCAGATACGGCAGTTCGGCAGCAACATCGACGTACTGGCGCCGGGCGCCTTTGTGTCGCTGATCGTGCCGGTCGTGGTGTTCTTCGCGTTCCAGCGGCACTTCGTGCAGGGGGTGATGGCCGGGTCGGTCAAATGAGGTCGCCGGCCCCGACCTGCCTATCCTGGTAGGGGGCTCGCAGGGCGCGAGAAGGGAGCCACGGGTGGCTCAGCACAGCACCGGCACCGGCGCGAGCACCGAACGCGCCGCCTCGGAGGCCGTTCGCCGCGCCCGGGACGCCGTCGCCAGGGAGGCGTGGGCCGAGGCCTACCGCCTGCTCAGCGACGCGGCTGCCCCGCTCACCCCGGACGACTTCGCGGCCTACGCGGACGCGGCCTGGTGGACGAGCCGCATCGAGGAGTCGATCACCGCCCGGATGAAGGCCTACGCCGGGTATGTGACGGCGGGCGCCGAGCGGCGGGCCGGGTACTGCGCCTGGATGCTCTTCTACGAGCACCGGCTGGCGGGACGGACCGCGATGGCCGCCGGGTGGCTGCGCCGGGCGCGGCGGCATCTGAAGACGGAGCCCGAGTGCGTCGAGCAGTGCTATCTCGCCTGGATGGAGGCGGAGGAGGCCGCGGCGCGCGGGGCGTTCGACGAGGCACTGGCCGTGGCCCGGCGCATGGCGGAGATCGCACGGCGCTGCGGCAGCCCCGACCTGCACGCCATGAGCCTCCAGACGCAGGCCGGCGTCCTGCTCGACCAGGGGCGGGTCGCCGAGGGGCTCGACCTGCTCGACGACGCGATGTGCTCGGTGATGGCGGGCGAGCTGAGTTCGTTCTTCACCGGGTGGATCTACTGCCTGGGCCTCCAGCGCTGCATGGCGTCCGCCGACCTCGCCCGCGCCGCCGAGTGGACCGACGCGGCCATGGAATGGTGCGCGGCCATGCCCGCGGAGAACAACTTCCGGGGCCTGTGCCGGGTGCACCGCGTGGAGGTGCTGGAGCTGCGCGGCCGCTGGCCCCAGGCGCTGGACCAGGCCGTGCGCACCTGCGCGGAGCTGCTGCCCAACGAACGCAGGACGGCCGGCGAGGCGTTCTACGTCACCGGGGACATCCAGCGCCGCCGCGGCGATCTGTCCGCGGCCGAGGCGGCGTACGAGCGGGCGCACGAACTCGGCCGTGACCCCCAGCCGGGCCTCGCCCTGCTGCGGCTGGCCCAGGGCCGGGCCGAGGCGTCGGCCACCGCACTGCGAATGGCCCTCGCAGGCGACGGGGAGGACAGGCTCGGGCGCTGTCGGCTGCTCGCCGCTCAGGTCGAGATCTCACTCGCCCTCGGCAGGTCGGACGAGGCCCGCACGGCGGCCGCCGAGCTGGACGGCCTGGCCCGCGACTGGCAGCGCCGGCGTGAGTCGCACACGACGCTGCTGCATGCCGTCGCCGCGTCGGCGGGCGGTGCGGTGGCCTACGCGGACCACGACCTCGACCGTGCGCTGCCGCTGCTGCGCCGCGCGCTGTCCCTGTGGCTGGCGCTGGACGTCCCGTACGAGGAGGCGCAGGTCCGGATGACGCTGGCCGCCGCCGACCGCACCGTCGGCGACGACGAGGGTGCCCGCATGGAGCTGCGGGCCGCACGGGCGACCTTCGAGCGGCTGGGCGCCGTGCCGGACGCGCGGCGGGCGGCGGCACTGCTCGGCAGCGCGGGGGAGCAGCGCCGGCTCACCGAGCGGGAGGTCCAGGTGCTACGGCTGGTCGCCGCGGGTGCGACGAACCGGGCCGTCGCCGCGGAACTGACGATCAGCGAGCACACCGTCGCCCGGCACCTCAACAACATCTTCGCCAAACTCGACGTGAACTCGCGGGCGGCGGCGACGGCGTACGCCTTCCGGCATGGGCTGACCTGACGCACGCCTGACCTGACGCATGGGCTGTTCTGCCCATGCCGCACGCGACGAGATGGGCGATTCCGGCGATGCGAGCCGCCGGGCTGCTGGCGTACACCGGTGCCGTACCCGTTTCCCGACGCCCACGGAGAGCCGGTGGCGGCCATGACCACGTACCGAACGGCGCTGGACGAGCGACTGCTGGAGCGGCTGCGGGGAGCCGTGCGCGGCGAGGTCGTCGAACCCGGTGACCCGGACTACGACGATGCCCGCAAGGTCTACAACGCCATGATCGACAAACGGCCGGCGATCGTCGTCAGGGCCGTCGACGCGGGCGATGCCGTCGCCACCGTGGACTTCGCCCGCGACCACGGGCTGCCGCTCGCCGTGCGCGGCGGCAGCCACAGCGTCCCCGGCCACGGGACCTGCGACGACGGCGTCGTCCTCGACCTCGGGCGGATGCGCGGAGTCCGCGTCGATCCCGGGACGCGCACCGCACGGGCCGAGGGCGGCTGCACCTGGGCCGACTTCAACCACGCCACGCACGCCTTCGGCCTGGCCACCACCGGCGGGGTCGTCTCCACGACCGGCATCGGCGGTCTCACCACGGGCGGCGGCATGGGCTATCTCGCCCGGCGCTGCGGACTGGCCTGCGACAACCTGCTCTCGGTCGACCTGGTGACCGCCGACGGGTCCTTCCTCACCTGCACCGAGGAGGAGAACGCCGACCTGATGTGGGCGGTGCGCGGCGGGGGCGGGAACTTCGGGGTCGTCACGTCGTTCGAGTACCGGCTGCATCCGATCGCCGACATTCTCGGCGGGCCGACCTTCTATCCCCTCGACGGCGAGGTGATCCGCCGCTACCGGGAGATGATCGCCGACGCGGACGAGGGGCTGGGCGCGCTGCTCGTCGTCGGTCTCGGGCCGCCGGTGCCGTTCCTGCCGGAGCGCTGGCACGGCCGGCCGATGTGCGGAGTGGTCGCCTGCTGGACCGGGCCCGAGGACCAGGACGACTCGATTCGTGCACGTCTTGCCGGACTCGGTCCCGTCCTCGGGCAGAGCGTCGGTCGCATGCCCTACCCGATGATCAACACGCTCTTCGACGAACTGCTGCCCGCCGGACTCTTCCACTACTGGAAGGGCACCTTCAGCCGTGGCCTGCCGGACGGGGCCATCGACGCGTACGTCGAGTACGGCGCCTCGACCCCCACCATCGAGAGCGCCACGGTGGTGTTCCCCCTCGACGGCGCCGTCCAGCGGGTCGGGCCCGAGGACACCGCCTTCTCCTACCGCGATGTCGACTTCTCGACCGCGCTGAGCCCCACCCTGGGCACCCGGGAGGAGTGCGAGGCGCACAAGGACTGGGTGCGGGCCTACTACGGGGCGCTCCGGCCCCACTCAGCCGAGGGCGGATACGTCAACTTCATGGACAGCGACGACCAGGACCGCGTACGGGCCAACTACCGCGGGAACTACGCCCGTCTGACGGAGATCAAGCGGCGCCACGACCCGGGGAACCTGTTCCGGCTCAACCACAACATCGCCCCATGAGAGTTCCCGGCGTGCAGAAGGCCCCAGGCGGACCACCTGGGGCCTTCAGAAGAGCTGTGCTCAGGAGAGCTGTGCTCAGGGCGAAGCCGGCGGATACAGCGATCGCGGCAGCTGGGACGCCGCCGCGGCGTCCAGCAGCCACAGGGTGCGCTGTCTGCCGTACGCACCCGCCGCCGGAGCCTGGACCTCACCCGCGCCGGACAGGGCCATCGCCGCGGCGTTCGCCTTGTCCTCGCCGGCCGCCAGGAGCCACACCTCGCGGGCCGCGCGGATCGCGGGGAGCGTGAGGGTGACCCGGGTCGGCGGGGGCTTGGGTGCGCCGTGCACACCGACCACTGTGCGCTCGGTCTCCCGTACGGCGGGCAGCTCGGGGAACAGCGACGCCACGTGGGTGTCCGGTCCGACGCCCAGCATCAGGACGTCGAAGGTGGGCACGGCGCCGTGGTTCTCCGGACCGGCGGCACGGGCCAGTTCCTCGGCGTAGGCGGCGGCCGCCGCCTCCACGTCGGCGCCGTACGTGCCGTCCGAGGCGGGCATGGCGTGCACCCGCTTCGGGTCGAGCGGAACCGAGTCCAGCAGGGCCTCGCGGGCCTGCGTGACATTGCGCTCGGGGTCGCCCTCGGGCAGGAACCGCTCGTCGCCCCACCACAGGTCGAGCCGGCCCCAGTCGACGGCGTCCCGGGCCGGGGCGGAGGACAGCGCGGCGAGCAGGCCGTTGCCGTTGCGGCCGCCGGTGAGCACCACCGACGCGGAGCCGCGCGAGGCCTGGGCGTCCACGATCTTCGTGATCAGCCGGGCCGCGGCGGCCTGCGCCATCAGTTCCTTGTCGCGGTGCACGACCAGCTGCGGGGTGCTCACTTCGCCGCCGCCTTCTTCACCGGTGCCTTCGCCGCCGCTTCTTTCGCGGGAGCCTTGGCAGCAGACTCGGCAGGAGCCTCGGCCGCGGCTCCTTTGGCGACGGCGTCGGCCTCGCCGCCCGTGTCGGCTTCACCGGCCTCGGCGGCCGGCTTGCGAACCGGCGCCTCCGCCACGGCCTTCCCGTTCCCGTTCGCCGCGTTCAGCCGCTCCACGCCGAACCGCAACGCCGACGCGTAGGTGTCGTCCGGGTCGAGCCGCCGCAGCTCCTCCGCGATCAGCTCGGCCGTGTCGCGGCGCTTCAGCGCCACCGCACGGTCCGGCTGGCCCTGGATCGACAGGGTCGCGAGTGAGCCGTCCGCCCGGTCGAGGACGATCGGACCGCAGTTGGTGTCCATGCGGACCGCCGTCAGACCGGGGCCCGACGACAGCGACCGTTTCACCGGGACGTCCAGCCGGTCCGCGAGCCACATCGCCAGCAGCTCACAGCTCGGGTTGAACTCCTCGCCCTCCACCTCGACCGCCTCGACCTCGCAGACGACCTGGTCCAGGGCCGCGGCCAGCATCGAGCGCCAGGGCGTGATGCGGGTCCACGAGAGGTCCGTGTCGCCGGGTGCGTAGGTGTCCGAGCGGGCGCTGAGTTCCCGTACGGGCTGCTCGGCGGCGTAGGTGTCGGTGACCCGGCGCTGGGCCAGGGCACCGAGCGGGTCGTTGGCCGGGTCGAGGGGCGCGTTGACCGGCCACCAGACCACCACCGGGGCATCCGGCAGCAGCAGGGGCAGGACGACGGACTGGGCGTGGTTCACGACCTCGCCGTAGAGCCGCAGGATCACCGTCTCGCCGGTGCCGGCGTCCGCGCCGACCCGTACCTCGGCGTCCAGGCGTGAGGTCGTGCGGTCGCGCGGGGAGCGCGAGACGCGCTTGATGACGACCAGCGTGCGCGAGGGGTGCTCGTGCGACGCGTCGTTGGCGGCCTTCAGGGCGTCGTAGGCGTTCTCCTCGTCGGTGACGATGACCAGGGTGAGCACCATGCCGACGGCGGGCGTGCCGATGTCGCGGCGCCCCTTGACCAGGGCCTTGTTGACCTTGCTGGCCGTGGTGTCCGTGAGGTCTATCTTCATGGCCGGCGCCAGCTCCGTCCGTCTCGTTCGAGCATCTCGTCCGCCTCGACGGGGCCCCACGTTCCGGACGGGTACTGCGCGGGCTTGCCGTTCCTGTCCCAGTACTCCTCGATCGGGTCGAGGATCTCCCAGGACAGCTCGACCTCCTCGGTGCGCGGGAAGAGGTTCGAGTCGCCGAGCAGAACGTCCAGGATCAGCCGCTCGTACGCCTCGGGGCTCGACTCCGTGAAGGACTCGCCGTACGCGAAGTCCATGGAGACGTCCCGGATCTCCATCGAGGTGCCGGGCACCTTGGAGCCGAAGCGGACGGTGACGCCCTCGTCGGGCTGGACGCGGATGACGATCGCGTTCTTGCCCAGCTCCTCCGTCGCCGTGTGGTCGAAGGGGGAGTGGGGCGCCCGCTGGAAGACGACCGCGATCTCGGTGACACGGCGGCCGAGCCGCTTGCCGGTGCGCAGGTAGAAGGGGACGCCCGCCCAGCGGCGGTTGTCCACCTCCAGCTTGATCGCGGCGTAGGTGTCGGTCTTCGACTGGGGGTCGATGCCCTCCTCCTGGAGGTACCCGACCGCCTTCTCGCCGCCCTGCCAGCCCGCCGCGTACTGTCCGCGCACGGTGGCCAGGCCCAGGTCCTTCGGCAGCCGCACCGCGCCGAGCACCTTGGTCTTCTCGGCGGCCAGCGCGTCCGCGTCGAAGGAGGCGGGCTCCTCCATGGCCGTGAGGGCCATCAGCTGGAGCAGGTGGTTCTGGATGACGTCACGGGCGGCGCCGATGCCGTCGTAGTAGCCCGCCCGGCCGCCGATGCCGATGTCCTCGGCCATCGTGATCTGCACGTGGTCGACGAAGGACCGGTTCCAGATCGGCTCGAACATCGTGTTGGCGAAGCGCAGCGCCAGGATGTTCTGGACGGTCTCCTTGCCCAGGTAGTGGTCGATGCGGAAGACCTGGTCGGGGGCGAAGACCTCCTCGACGGTCTGGTTGAGTTCCTCGGCCGACTTCAGGTCGTGGCCGAAGGGCTTCTCGATGACCGCGCGCCGCCAGGAGCCGCTGGTCTGGTCGGCCAGGCCGTGCTTCTTCAGCTGCTGGATGACCACCGGGAAGGAGCGCGGCGGGACGGACAGATAGAAGGCGAAGTTGCCGCCCGTGCCCTGTGCCTTGTCCAGTTCCTCGATGGTGCCGCGCAGCCGCTCGAAGGCGTCGTCGTCGTCGAAGGTGCCCTGGACGAAGCGCATCCCCTGGATGAGCTGCTGCCAGACCTCCTCGCGGAACGGCGTACGGGCGTGGTCCTTGACCGCGTCGTGGACCTCCTGTGCGAAGTCCTCGTGTCGCCACTCGCGGCGTGCGAAGCCGACGAGGGAGAAGCCCGGCGGCAGGAGACCTCGGTTGGCGAGGTCGTACACCGCGGGCATCAGCTTCTTCCGGGACAAATCGCCCGTGACGCCGAAGATGACCAGGCCCGACGGCCCCGCGATACGCGGGAGCCGTCGGTCTGCGGGGTCACGCAGCGGGTTGCTGCTTGACAAGATGTCAGCCCTCCGAGGGGGCGAGACGGTCGAGGACCGCCTCGGTCGACTTGAGCAGGTCGTTCCAGGACGCCTCGAACTTCTCGACGCCTTCGTCCTCCAGAACCTGGACCACGTCGTTGTACGAGATCCCGAGCTTCTCGACCGCGTCGATGTCGGCGCGGGCCTGCTCGTAGGTGCCGGCGATGGTGTTGCCCGTGATGCTGCCGTGCTCCTCGGTGGCCTGGAGCGTGGCCTCCGGCATGGTGTTCACCGTGTTCGGCGCCACCAGGTCGTCGACGTACAGGGTCGGCTTGTACGCCGGGTCCTTCACGCCGGTCGAGGCCCACAGCGGACGCTGCTTGTTGGCGCCCGAGCCCTCCAGCGCGCTCCAGCGGGCGGTCGAGAAGACCTCCTCGTACGCCTGGTAGGCGAGCCGGGCGTTGGCGACGGCGGCCTTGCCGCGCAGCGCCTTGGCCTCGTCGGTGCCGAGGGCGTCGAGCCGCTTGTCGATCTCGGTGTCCACGCGGGACACGAAGAAGGAGGCCACCGAGTGGATCAGGGAGAGGTCCAGGCCCTTGGCCTTGGCCTTCTCCAGGCCCGCCAGGTAGGCGTCCATGACCTCGCGGTAGCGCTCCAGCGAGAAGATCAGCGTGACGTTGACGCTGATGCCGTTGCCGATCACCTCGGTGATCGCCGGCAGGCCCGCCTTGGTCGCCGGGATCTTGATCAGCGTGTTCGGGCGGTCGACGAGCCAGGCCAGCTGCTTGGCCTCGGCGATCGTCGCCTTGGTGTTGTGCGCCAGACGCGGGTCGACCTCGATGGAGACCCGGCCGTCCTGGCCGCCGGTGGCGTCGAAGACCGGGCGCATGATGTCGGTGGCGTCGCGGACGTCCGCCGTGGTGATCATGCGGACGGCCTCTTCTACGGTGACCTTGCGGGCGGCGAGGTCCTCGAGCTGCTGCTCGTAGCCGTCGCCGCTGCTGATCGCCTTCTGGAAGATGGTCGGGTTGGTGGTGACGCCCACGACGTGCTGCTCGTCGATCAGTTCGGCGAGGTTGCCGGACGTGATCCGCTTGCGCGACAGGTCGTCCAGCCAGATCGCGACGCCTTCATCGGAGAGGCGCTTGAGTGCGTCTGTCATGGAAAATGCATCTCCTACGTGTCGTATGTGAGCGTCAGCGCTGGGCTGCGGCGATCGATTCCCGCGCCTTGGCGGCCACGTTCTCGGCAGTGAAGCCGAACTCGCGGAAGAGGACCTTGCCGTCCGCCGAAGCACCGAAGTGCTCCAGGGAAACGATGCGACCGGCGTCCCCGACGTACTTGTGCCAGGTGAGACCGATACCGGCCTCGACCGCGACGCGCGCCTTCACGGCCGGCGGCAGGACGCTCTCCCGGTACCCCTGGTCCTGCGCGTCGAACCACTCCACGCACGGCATGGACACCACACGCGTCGGCACCCCGTCGGCCTCCAGCTGCTCGCGCGCCTCGACGGCGACGTGCACCTCGGAACCGGTCGCGATCAGCACGACCTCCGGCGTACCCGTGGAGGCCTCGAACATCACGTAACCACCGCGCGCGGCGTCCTCGTTGTGCTCGTACGTCGGCACGCCCTGACGGGTCAGCGCCAGACCGTGCGGTGCGCCCTTGCCGTAGACCTTGGTGTAGCGCTTGAGGATCTCGCGCCAGGCGATCGCGGTCTCGTTGGCGTCGGCCGGGCGCACGACGTTCAGGCCCGGGATGGCGCGCAGCGAGGCGAGATGCTCGACGGGCTGGTGGGTGGGGCCGTCCTCGCCGAGACCGATGGAGTCGTGCGTCCAGACGTAGGTCACCGGCACGTGCATCAGGGCCGACAGGCGCACCGCGTTGCGCATGTAGTCCGAGAAGACGAGGAACGTACCGCCGTAGATACGGGTGTTGCCGTGCAGCGCGATGCCGTTCATCTCCGCGGCCATGGAGTGCTCGCGGATGCCGAAGTGGATCGTCCGGCCGTACGGGTTCGCCTCCGGCAGCGGGTTGTCCGCGGGGAGGAACGACGACGTCTTGTCGATCGTCGTGTTGTTGGAGCCGGCCAGGTCGGCCGAGCCGCCCCACAGCTCCGGGATGACCGCGCCCAGCGCCTGGAGGATCTTGCCGGACGCGGCGCGGGTGGCGACACCCTTGCCCGTCTCGAAGACCGGGAGCTTCTCCTCCCAGCCCGTCGGCAGCTCGCCCTTGCTGATGCGGTCGAACTCGGCCGCGCGCTCGGCGTTGTTGTTGCGCCACTCCTGGAAGGACTTCTCCCACTCCGCCTTGGCCTGACGGCCGCGCTCCAGCGCCTGGCGGGTGTGGTTCAGGACCTCGTCCGAGACCTCGAAGGACTTCTCCGGGTCGAAGCCGAGGACCCGCTTGGTGGCCGCGACCTCGTCGTCGCCGAGCGCCGAGCCGTGCGCGGCCTCGGTGTTCTGGGCGTTCGGGGCGGGCCAGGCGATGATCGAGCGCATCGCGATGAAGGACGGCTTGTCCGTCACCTGCTTCGCGGCCTCGATGGCGTTGTAGATGGCGTGCGGGTCCAGGTCGCCGTCCGGCTTGGGGGCGATGCGCTGCACATGCCAGCCGTACGCCTCGAACCGCAGAGCGGTGTCCTCGGAGACGGCGGTCTCGGTGTCGCCCTCGATCGAGATGTGGTTGTCGTCCCACAGCAGGATCAGGTTGCCCAGCTGCTGGTGGCCGGCCATCGAGGACGCCTCGGCGGAGATGCCCTCCTGAAGGCAGCCGTCACCGGCGATCGCGTAGATGAAGTGGTCGAAGGGCGAGGTGCCCTCGGGTGCGTCCGGGTCGAACAGACCGCGTTCGTAGCGGGCGGCCATCGCCATGCCGACCGCGTTGGCGACACCCTGGCCGAGCGGGCCGGTGGTGGTCTCCACGCCGGTGGTGTGCCCGTACTCGGGGTGGCCCGGGGTCTTCGAACCCCACGTCCTGAAGGCCTTCAGATCGTCCAGCTCCAGGCCGAAACCGGCCAGGTACAGCTGGGTGTAGAGGGTCAGGGACGAGTGTCCGGCGGACAGCACGAAGCGGTCGCGTCCGGTCCAGTCGGCGTCTGCCGGGTCATGCCGCATCACCTTCTGGAAGAGGGTGTAGGCGGCGGGCGCCAGGCTCATCGCCGTACCGGGATGGCCGTTGCCGACCTTCTGTACGGCATCGGCGGCCAGGACGCGGGCGGTGTCGACGGCCCGCTGGTCCAACTCGGTCCACTCGAGGTCTGTGGTGGTCGGCTCGGTGCTCACCCTGGGTCAGGGCTCCTCTCCACATGTCACGCATGTCGAAATGTCACGCATGTCGAATGCCGGTGCATGTCATGCACGTCGTTTGCCGGCGCACTGAACGCCCCGGCCGTTGTCGAGCCTACCCCCGTGGGTACGTGCGATTTTTCGAGTCATTCCAGACTGCCGGGACTCCTCGGAATCCGCCTCCCGACCGGTCCGTTCCGTGTTCGGCATCTGAATACGGAGCCGCTCGTAAGAGTGCTCAATCGAGGGCCGCCGGGCTCGTCCACAGGCGTCGCTCAACACGACCCCACCCCCGCGAATGTCCGGGTCTGGGCAACGTCTAGAGTGGCGTGGTACGCGCGAGCCTTTACCGGGACTTCACACCGGGGGCTCGCTGGGATGTCTCTGTCAGGGGTGTGCGTGACGGCCGTTGAATCCCGTCCAGCGGGGATTATCGGGACGAGCCAGAGCCCGAGCCACCGGCCGCTCGGGGCCCGTGTCAAGGGGTTCGTGGCGCTGACCAAGCCGCGGATCATCGAGCTGCTGCTGATCACCACCGTTCCGGTGATGTTCCTGGCCGAGCAGGGCGTTCCCGACCTGAAGCTGGTCCTGCTCACCTGCGTCGGCGGCTACCTCTCCGCGGGCGGCGCCAACGCGCTGAACATGTACATCGACCGTGACATCGACGCGCTCATGGACCGCACCTCGCAGCGCCCCCTCGTCACCGGCATGGTCAGCCCGCGCGAGTGCCTGGTCTTCGGCATCACCCTGGCCGTCGTCTCCACGCTGCTCTTCGGCCTGGCCGTCAACTGGCTGTCCGCCTGGCTGTCGCTCGGCGCACTCCTCTTCTACGTCGTCGTCTACACGATGATCCTCAAGCGCCGTACCTCGCAGAACATCGTCTGGGGCGGCATCGCCGGCTGTCTGCCGGTGCTCATCGGCTGGTCGGCCGTCACGAACTCCATGTCGTGGGCGCCGATCATCCTCTTCCTCGTCATGTTCTTCTGGACGCCGCCGCACTACTGGCCGCTGTCCATGAAGGTGCGGGAGGACTACGCACGCGTGGGCGTCCCGATGCTGCCGGTCGTCGCCTCCAACAAGGTCGTCGCGAAGCAGATCGTGATCTACAGCTGGGTGATGGTCGCGGTGTCCCTGCTGCTGACCCCGCTCGGCTACACGGGCTGGTTCTACACGCTCGTCGCGCTGCTGGCCGGCGGCTTCTGGCTCTGGGAGGCGCACGGCCTGCAGAACCGCGCCAAGGCCGAGGTGACGGGCGCGAAGCTCAAGGAGATGCGGCTGTTCCACTGGTCGATCACCTATGTGTCGCTCCTCTTCGTCGCGGTCGCGGTGGACCCCTTCCTGCGCTGACGCGCATCGACGTACGTCACAGAGCCCCGGCCTCGCCAAGTTCATCTACTCGTGAGTAGCATCCTGGCCATGGCAGACACGCAGCAGGTTGACGCTAAGGCCGCTAAGGCCGAGCGCAAGGCGGCCCGGCTCGCCCGGCAGATCAGCACCTTCTCCAAGGCCCACGGCGGCGCCGAGGCCCAGGTCGCCTACATCGGCGAGCGCGGCGCCCGCATCGTCCTCGTCGGAGAGGACGGCGGCTGGGGCGACCTGGTGGCCCCTTCGATGGACATCGCCCGGCAGGCCGTGGAGAAGTCCGGGATCACGGTGCACGAGGACTTCGACGGGGAGTTCGCGGCGAAGGTGACCACGGGAACGTATGAGTGGAAGCGGATGGCGGGCCTTCAGCTGGGCGGGTCCCAGGGCCGGTAGCGGGGCCCCGCACCCGGCTGACATCCGTCGGTCGTTCGCACGGGGTGTGTGCGAGCAACACCTGAACGCGGGCTCACCCGTTAGGACCGTAGGAGTGCACGGTCCGACCACGGGGAGCCCGGATGATCGAAACGCCGTCCCTCGTGGACCAGTACTGCCATGGCGTGCTGAGAACAGAGCTGGGCCTCGGCACCTTCGAGGCCCAGCTGGCCCGCACCGAGGGCCCGCCCGCGCCCGGAACGACCCTCTTCGACACCCAGACCGGGTTCGCCGTACGGCGTTGGTGCCCCCCGCTGCTCGGCCTGGAACCGCACTGTCCGCCCGCCCGCTATCTCGCCCGGCGCCGTGAACTCGGCGTACTGGAATCGGGCCGCAGGCTGCTGCGCGGCAGCGGTATCACGACGTATCTGATCGACACCGGGCTGCCCGGCGACCTCACCGGCGCCGACGAGCTGGCGTCCGCGGCGTCCGCCGAGGCGCGCGAGATCGTGCGGCTGGAGCTCCTCGCCGAACAGGTCGCCGACACCTCCGGCACGGTGGAGTCGTTCCTCGCCAACCTCGCCGAGTCGGTGCACGGGGCCGCCGGGAGTGCCGTCGCCTTCACGTCCGTGGCCGGCGTGCGGCACGGTCTGGCGCTGGCGCCCGAGCCGCCGGGGCCGGGAGAGGTGAGGGGCGCGGCCGGGCGCTGGCTGGCGGATCGGCGGGTCGGCGGAGAGCTCACCGACCCCGTCCTGCTGCGGCATCTGCTGTGGATCGCGGTGGCGTCGGGGCTGCCCCTTCAGCTGCATGCCGGGCTCGGTGAACCGGGCTTACGCATCGACCGCACCGACCCCGTCCTGCTCACGGACTTCGTACGGGCGACCGCGGGCCTGGGCACGGACCTCGTCCTGCTGCACAGCTACCCCTACCACCGGCACGCCGCCCACCTCGCCGGCGTCTTCCCGCATGTCTACGCCGACTCGGGCGCCGCCCTGGTCCGCACCGGCGCCCGCGCGGCGACCATCCTCGCCGAGATCCTGGAACTGGCCCCCTTCGGCAAGATCGTCTTCTCCAGCGGGGCCCAGGGACTGCCCGAACTTCATGTCGTGGGGGCGCGGCTCTTCCGCGAGGCGCTCGGGCGGGTGCTCGGCGGCTGGGTGGCCGACGGGGCGTGGTCGCTGGCGGACGCGCAGCGGGTGGCGGGGATGGTGGCGGCGGGGAACGCTCGGCGGGTGTACGGGCTGGAGTGAGCCGGAGCGGTGTGCCCGGCGGCGGCATGGAGACGGTTCCGTGCCGCCGCCGGGGCCGGGCCCGTACCGACGGTCGCCGAGGCGCGCCGTCATCCAGTCGCCCAGTCCGGATCCTCTGCCGCGTCCGCCCAGGTCGGCTCCACCTCCGACCAGCCCGGCTGCACCGTCGGCAGAGGCAGGGCGGTGTTCTCCTCGGCGGTCACCGGTGTGTCGTTCCGGTAGTGCACGCGGGACACGTCCGCGGCGCTGTCGGCGCGGCAGAACTGCGTGTCGTAGTCGGCGTATGTCGTGGCTGTGTGGGAGCGCGGTCCGACCACGGCACAGTTGAATCCGTCGCCCTGCGGGGCGTGCGGCGGAGTGCGCATCTCCGCGCCGACGGCCAGGCTGTTGGACAGGACGACCCAGGCGCCGAACTCCTCGATGCAGCGCTGCGCCGCCTGACGTTCCCACTGGGGCCTGGCGCGCAGGATGGGAGCGGCGAACAGCGGGACGAAGACGTGCGAGACCCCGAAGGCCTGGAGCTTGGCCGCCCAGCGGACCGACTGCTTGACGTCCTCGCAGACGAAGACGGCGATGCGGCCCAGTGTGCTCTCCAGCACGGTGATGTCGAGGCCCCGGGCGATGTCCTCGCGGGCGAGTCCCCGGTGCGGTTCCCCGGGCAGCCGCCACTGGTTGGCCAGGTCCGCGGTCAGGGTGAAGCCCGCCATCTTGTCCTGCTGGAGGATGGTCTGGCGGGTTCGGCAGTCCACCAGGACGGCACGGTTCGGCGGCGGGTTCGTGTCGTCGAGGGGGCCGGTGCCCAGCAGCATCCACTGCAGACCGCTGTCCTCGGGCTGTTCTCTGAGCAGGGTCTTCCAGTGGTCGAGGAGCGCGCTGGACAGGGTGCTCTCGGGCAGCACGCCTATCTCGGCGCCCGACTCCTGGAGATTGCGGAACACCTGGCCGACCCGGTCGCGGAGACGGCCCGACACGGGCCTCGTGCGATACCTCCGGACCGGACCTTTCGCCTGGAATTCGAACTCCAGCTCGGTGTACTTTTCCAGCACCGGAACAGCGCCGACAGAAATCGGTTTCTCTCCCGAAAACGCCGGATCATTGCGGCTCGGGATCCGGCCTAGGTGGATTCTGGCGCAGTCCTCGGGTGCGACCCGGTGCACATTGAAGAAATCCGCTTTGTTCTCCCACTCCGCCATCACCTTTCCCGGTCGGGCGCAACGGGGGAGCAGGAGCCCCGCCGTCTCCCGGGGATTGTTGAGGCGGTTGTGGCGTATGTAGCGGATGCTGAGCCACGACATGGTCGGCTCGTCGTAGCCCGGGCTGAACGGATTGGCCGCGGCCACGGCCCAGTCGAGGCCCAACAGGGCGGCGAACATGCCGAGATGGCCGTGGTTGTCGATGTTCCTGACGATGTCGCCCGCCAGCCGGTCGCTGACCCGGCCGGTCCCGAGCACGCTCTTGCAGACGTGGTCCGCGATCCCTTGAACGGTCGAATTGCGCATCCAATCGATCGCTTCGTTGGCACGGAAGCGCTCTTCCGGAAGCAGATCGTAAAGAATCACGAAGAGATCGGCCGGGTCGGAAGGTAATTCGATCCCGTTGATCGAATGCGTGGTGTTGCGCGACGAATTGTCGTTCATGGTTCATCCCCCCGAAGCGTGTACGCGCCGGAGCACGTAACCAGGATGTTAACGGCGCCTGCCGCATATGCACATTAAACGTGTCGATGAATATGTAACAAAAGGGAATCGGCGAGGAAGATCACGGGAAAAGATCGCGGGAAAAAGAATCATGATGGCATCACTTGACACTCACTTGACATCCAGCCAGTGTGGAGGGGACCCCAAAGTCGAGTGGGAGATCGGGGGACGTCATGAGGGAGCAGGAGAGCGACCGGCGCGACCGGACGACCGAGATACGAAGTCTGCTGGACGAGATGCGGGTGGACTACGGCATGACCGAGGGCTGCTTCAGCTCCCTCGGCATGCTGATCACCGACGCCTCGCTGGCCGCCGACGAGCCCGCCCTGCGCGCGGCACACGACGGACTCCGGGTGCTGTACGGACAGTTCGGCGGCGACGGCGACGACGGCAAGGACCCCAAGACCGCCGAACAGTGCGGACGTCTGCTCGGTCTGATCGACGTGACGTACTGGGCCTTGCGCAGGTTGCCCACGGGGCTCCAGCTGAGCCTCGATCCGCGCGGACACGCGGCGCGTTTCCTGACGGCCGTCGCACAGGAGCCCGGCTTGAGCAACGAACAGCTCGCCGAGCGGCTCGATGTGGACATCACCGAGGTCAGCAGGATCGGCCGCAAGCTGCTGGCGTCCGGCGTGGCCTGGAAGAGCCGGCAGTGGCGGCACAACGCCTGGGCCATCACCCCGCGCGGCGCCGCCTGCCTGGAGCAGGCGGGACTGGCCGCGGCACCGGGACCCGGCCGGGACTAGACAGGCGGGGCAGCGGAGATCGGGGGACTGTGGTGGCGGAGGGGGAGACGCGGCCGTCGGACCGGGCGGGCGAGGACGCGGACGGCAGCGGGAGAACGCCGATCGGGCAGGGGTTCGCGAAGAAGCGGGACATCCTCGCCCTGACCGCTGTCATGCTCGTCGTGACCGTCGTACTGACCACCGTCCTGGTGGAGGCCTGGCCGCCGCCCGCCACCCAGTCCGGTGCGACGGGCATCACCCCGGATCGGCCGGTACGGGTACGGATCCTGTGGTGGCGGATCGGGCTGCTGCGTGACGCCCGGCTCTTCCTGGTGGTCCTCGCGGCCGGCGGCATGGGCGCCCTGATCCACTCGCTGCGCTCACTCTACGAGTACGTCGGCAACCGTCAACTGCGCCGCAGCTGGCTGCTGATGTACTCCCTGGAGCCGTTCGTGGGGGCCGTACTCGCGCTCGTCGTCTACCTCCTGCTGCGCGGCGGACTGACCACCACATTGGCGTCGTCCAACGACATCAATCCGTACGGTGTCGCCGGCATGGCCGCGCTCGTGGGCATGTTCTCGCGACAGACCGTGGAGAAGCTGCTCGCCGTGTTCGAGACGCTGCTGGCACCCGCCCAGCGGAGCTCGGACCGCATGACGCCGGATCGCTCCGAGGGCGCTGATGCCGGGCCGGCCTCGTCGGAGAGGCCCGGCACCCGGGGGTCAGACTCCGGCGCCGACGGCTGACCCGGACTCCGTGGGGCGGGGGATGTCGACGTCCCCGGCGGGCCGTTCGCGCAGTGACAGCAGGACGTGCAGCACCGCGATCCACACCAGGGCCGAGCCGAGCATATGGGCGCCGACCAGGATCTCGGGGAGGTCCGTGAAGTACTGGACGTAACCGATGGCGCCCTGGGCGAGCAGGATCAGGAAGAGGTCCCGGGTGCGGTGCAGCGGCCCCTTGGGGGCGTCGACCGCCTTGAGGACGAACCACAGGGCGAAGGCCAGCGACACCACGATCCAGGCCAGCACGGCGTGCAGCTTGGTGACGGTTTCCCAGTCGAGCGGCATCCGCTCGACCTCGCTGGAGTCGCCCGCGTGCGGACCCGCGCCGGTCACCACGGTGCCGACCAGGATCAGCAGGACGGCGGCCGCGACCAGGAACCACACGAGTTGCTGCACAGGCCTGCCGACCAGTGGACGGGGCGCCGCGTCACCCTCGCGTGTGCGCTGCCACATCACCGTGGCGACCGCGATGAGGGCCGAGGTCGCCACGAAGTGCGCCGCGACCGTGTACGGGTTGAGGCCGACCAGCACCACGATGCCGCCGAGGATCGCATTGCTCATCACGATCCAGAACTGCGCCCAGCCCAGTCGCGTCAGGCTGCGTCGGTACGGCTTCTCGGAGCGCGCGGCGATGATCGCCCAGCCGACCGCGGCGCACAGCACGTACGTCAGCATGCGGTTGCCGAACTCGATGTAGCCGTGGAAGCCCATCGCGCTGGTGGCGGTCAGCGACTCGTCGGTGCACTTGGGCCAGGTCGGGCAGCCGAGCCCGGACCCGGTGAGCCGCACGGCACCGCCGGTGACCACGATGACCACCGACATGACGAGCGCGGACAGGGCTGCCCGCTGCACCGTCCGGGGCGTGGGGGTCCAGCGGGCGGCGATGAAGGCGAGCGGGTTGCGCACGGCGGCTACGGCATCGGCGCGGGTCACGTTTGGCACGGGCCCATCGTAGGGGGCCGCTTGTGCACGCTTTCACGAGGGTCTGGTCCGGCACCTACTCCCAGCGGAAGAACCTCCCCGCCGCCCCCAGCGCCACGACCGCCCACACGGCCAGGATCCCCAGGTTCTCCCACGGCATCCCGGCCCCGTGCTGGAGTACGTCCCGCAATCCGTCGGACAGTGCGGAGATCGGCAGCAGGCCAAGCACGTCCTGGGCGCCTGCCGGGAACTTGTCCATCGGCACGATCACGCCGCCGCCCACGAGCAGCAGCAGGAAGACCAGGTTCGCGGCGGCCAGGGTCGCCTCTGCCTTCAGGGTGCCCGCCATGAGGAGGCCGAGGCCGGAGAAGGCGGCCGTGCCGAGGATCAGGAGGAGCAGTACGGCGAGGGGGTTGCCGTGCGGGGACCAGCCGAGGGCGAAGGCGATCACCGTCAGCAGGGCGATCTGGAGGATCTCCGTGACCAGCACCGACGCCGTCTTGGCCGTCATCAGGCCCCAGCGGGGGAGCGGGGAGGAGGCGAGGCGCTTCAGGACGCCGTAGCGGCGTTCGAAGCCCGTCGCGATCGCCTGGCCGGTGAAGGCCGTCGACATCACGGCCAGCGCGAGGATGCCGGGGGCGAGGAAGTCGACGGCCTCGCCGGCGCCGGTGTCGACGATGTCCACCGTGCTGAAAAGGACCAGCAGCAGCGTCGGGATGACCACCGTCAGCAGCAGCTGCTCGCCGTTGCGCAGCAGCATCTTGGTCTCCAGCACCGCCTGCGCCGCGATCATGCGGGGGAGGGGGGCCGCACCGGGCTTCGGCGCGTACGCGCCCACGGTCGTCGTCATGAGCGCAGCTCCTTGCCGGTCAGCTCCAGGAACACGTCTTCGAGGGTGTGCCGTTCCACCGAGATCCGGTCCGGCATCACCCCGTGCTGAGCGCACCAGGACGTGACCGTGGCGAGCAGCTGGGGATCGACCTTGCCGACGACGCGATAGGAGCCCGGGGTCAGCTCGGCGGCGGCGCAGTCGGCGGGCAGGGCCTTGAGCAGGGAGCCCACGTCCAGACCGGGGCGACCGGTGAACCGCAGCGTGTTCTCGGCGCCGCCGCGGCACAGTTCCTCGGGGGAGCCCTGGGCGATGACGCGGCCGGCGTCGACGATCGCGACGTCGTCGGCGAGCTGCTCCGCCTCGTCCATGTAGTGGGTGGTGAGGATGACCGAGGCGCCGTCCGTGCGCAGATCGCGGATCAGGTCCCAGGTCGCGCGGCGTGCCTGCGGGTCGAGGCCCGCCGTCGGCTCGTCCAGGAACACCAGCTCAGGGCGGCCCACGACGGCCATTGCCAGCGCGAGGCGCTGCTGCTGGCCGCCGGACAGTCGCCGGTACGTGGTCCGGCCGCAGCCGCCGAGCCCGAGCCGCTCGATGAGCCCGTCGACGTCCAGCGGGTGCGCGTGCAGCTTCGCCACGTGCCGCAGCATCTCGTCGGCCCGTGCGCCGGAGTAGACGCCGCCGGACTGGAGCATCACACCGATCCGCGGACGCAGCCGAGCGGACTCCCGCACCGGGTCGAGGCCCAGCACCCGCACCGTGCCCGAGTCCGGTTTGCGGTACCCCTCGCAGGTCTCGACCGTCGTCGTCTTGCCCGCGCCGTTGGGTCCGAGCACGGCGGTCACACCCGCTCCGGCCACCAGGTCGAGGCCGTCCACCGCGGTCTTCGTGCCGTACCGCTTCACCAGGGCCTGGACCTGGACCACGGGCTCACTTCGCATGGGCCAGAGTCTAGGTACGCGCTCACCCCGCCGGACCGGCGGGTTCAGATCTCCTCCTCGCGGGGCCGGTGCACCGTCAGCCACCGCTCCGCGTACGCCACCGCGTCCACCAGCGGGAACAGCCGCACGTCGGCCGCGCCCACCTTCCCTCGTACGACAGGACGGTCCCGCTCGAAGTCATGGCCCAGCTCGTCGAACCGCTCCGAGGAGATCGACACCTCGGTGACCGACTCCCAGCCCTCCGGTCCCGGTCGGCCCACCTTCACCTTCGGGGACGGGATGCGGTACTCGGCCAGGTGGAAGCCGGTGCAGGTGTCGTAGCCGGCGCCGAGCAGGAGCACGCGCGCGTGGAGCGTCTCCAGCCTCGCCAGCGGACTGCGCTCGCCGAGCCGGCAGTCGGAGGCGTGCCCGTCGGTCACCTCGGCCGCGCGCGGGCCCACGGCGGCGAACGACGTCTGCGGATGGGCGCTGCGCAGGGCGCCGGGCCAGGTCCGTACGGTCTCCGGGATGACGCCGACGCCGCGCGCGGGCGTGACGAGAGGGTCGTACGCGGGCATCGTGGCCCGGATCGTCGCCCACCACTCCTCGGGCACCGGCGGATTGCTCCACACCGCCGGATCGGACAGGTCGCCGGACTGGGCGGGAACCACGAGTGTGCCGTCCGGGCCGAGCGCATGGAGTAATCCCTGGACGACCGCGACAGCGCCTCCGCAGACCCAGCCGAGCGAGCTGAGCGAGGAGTGCAGGAGGAGCGTTTCGCCGGGTTTGACCCCCAGCTCGCGCAGGTCGTCGGAGATGGTGCTCCGGGTGACAAGAGGGCCGGTCGGAGGGGGTGTGGGCATGGTTGGGGAGTGTGCTGGAAGGGTCTTGAAAGCGCCAGCGAATTGATCGATCAATGATCGTTTCCGCAGGTCAGATTAGGTATACCTAAGTGACGCAGGGCACCGTCCAGTGAGCCGGACGCCGCTTGCCTGGCTCTGAGGAATTACGCAACAATGGCGTTGTGAAAAACGTCGGCGAGGCTCGGGAGACCCACACGGGTACCCCGCAGGAGGAGCTCGCGGCTGGGGTGCGCTCGGACCGTTCGACGCGCAACCGGGTCGCGCGATCCATCCTGGACCACGGGCCCTCGACCGTCACCGAGCTGGCTGGACGGCTGGGGCTCACCTCGGCCGCCGTACGCCGGCATCTGGACGCGCTGGTCGCGGACGACGTCGTTCAGGCGCGCGAGCAGCGGGTGTACGGCGCGCGGACACGCGGTCGGCCCGCCAAGGTGTTCGCCCTGACCGACTGCGGACGCGACGCCTTCGATCAGTCGTACGACAAGCTCGCCGCGGACGCCCTGCGCTACATCCAGGAGCGGTTCGGCGGCGACGAGGCGGTCGTGGCCTTCGCCCGAGCGAGGATCGCCGAGCAGGCCGACGCGTACCGCAAGGCGATCGAGGCGGCGGCCCCCGAAGAGCGGACCGAAGCCCTGGCCAAGGCCCTGAGCGCGGACGGGTACGCTGCTACGGCGCGCAGCGCACCGGTCGGTGAGCAGCTCTGCCAGCACCACTGCCCGGTGGCCCATGTCGCGGAGAAGTTCCCGCAGCTGTGCGACGCCGAGACGGAGATCTTCTCGCAGCTGCTCGGCACGCATGTCCAGCGACTTGCAACCATCGCCCACGGTGACGGCGTCTGTACGACATTCATCCCAAAGATTTCCAAGAACACCCATAACGCATCTGCAAGCACCGCCGGGAGGAACCCCGCATGACGCTCCCCATCGAGGAGACCGCCCACCCCGAGCTCGAGGGTCTGGGCAACTACGAATACGGCTGGGCCGACTCCGACGTGGCTGGTGCCTCTGCCAAGCGCGGTATCAACGAGGACGTCGTCCGGGACATCTCCGCCAAGAAGAGCGAGCCGGAGTGGATGACCAAGCTCCGTCTCAAGGGTCTGCGCCTCTTCGACAAGAAGCCCATGCCGAACTGGGGCTCCGACCTGTCGGGCATCGACTTCGACAACATCAAGTACTTCGTGCGCTCCACGGAGAAGCAGGCGGAGTCCTGGGAGGACCTGCCCGAGGACATCAAGAACACGTACGACAAGCTCGGCATCCCCGAGGCGGAGAAGCAGCGCCTCGTCGCCGGTGTCGCGGCCCAGTACGAGTCCGAGGTCGTCTACCACCAGATCCGCGAGGACCTGGAGGAGCAGGGCGTCATCTTCCTGGACACCGACACCGCGCTGAAGGAGCACCCGGAGCTCTTCAAGGAGTACTTCGGCACGGTCATCCCGGTCGGCGACAACAAGTTCGCGTCGCTGAACACCGCGGTGTGGTCCGGCGGCTCCTTCATCTACGTGCCGAAGGGTGTGCACGTCGAGATCCCGCTCCAGGCCTACTTCCGTATCAACACGGAGAACATGGGCCAGTTCGAGCGGACGCTGATCATCGTCGACGAGGACGCCTACGTCCACTACGTCGAGGGCTGCACGGCCCCGATCTACAAGTCGGACTCCCTGCACTCCGCGGTCGTCGAGATCATCGTGAAGAAGGGCGCCCGCTGCCGCTACACGACCATCCAGAACTGGTCGAACAACGTCTACAACCTGGTCACCAAGCGCGCCGTCGCCTACGAGGGCGCGACCATGGAGTGGATCGACGGCAACATCGGCTCCAAGGTGACGATGAAGTACCCGGCCGTCTACCTGATGGGCGAGCACGCCAAGGGCGAGACCCTGTCCATCGCCTTCGCGGGCGAGGGGCAGCACCAGGACGCCGGCTCCAAGATGGTCCACATGGCGCCGAACACCTCCTCCAACATCGTCTCCAAGTCGGTGGCGCGAGGCGGCGGCCGCACCTCCTACCGCGGTCTCGTCGAGATCGGCGAGGGCGCCCACGGCTCCAAGTCGAACGTGCTGTGCGACGCGCTGCTCGTCGACACCATCTCCCGCTCGGACACGTACCCGTACGTGGACGTCCGTGAGGACGACGTGTCCATGGGCCACGAGGCGACCGTCTCCAAGGTCTCCGAGGACCAGCTCTTCTACCTGATGAGCCGCGGTCTGAGCGAGTTCGAGGCGATGGCGATGATCGTGCGCGGCTTCGTCGAGCCGATCGCCAAGGAGCTGCCCATGGAGTACGCCCTCGAGCTCAACCGGCTGATCGAGCTGCAGATGGAAGGCGCGGTCGGTTAAGACCGGGTCCTCTGCACAGCAGCCAGCGAAATCTGACGTAGGAAGAGAGCAGACCGACAGCCATGGCTGAGGCTCAGAACATCCCCGTGGGGTCCACCACCGCGGGCCAGATCGCGGTGGCCGCCGAGTCGACCGTCGCCACGCGCATGAGCGCGCCCCCGTCCTTCGACGTGGCGGACTTCCCGGTTCCGCACGGCCGCGAGGAGGAGTGGCGGTTCACCCCGCTGGAGCGCCTGCGCGGGCTGCACGACGGCACCGCGGTCGCCGACGGCGGTTTCCGGTACGAGGTCACGGCGCCCGCCGGTGTCACCTACAAGCAGGTGGGCCGGGACGACGAGCGCCTCGGCCGGGCCGGCAAGCCGGTGGACCGGGTCGCGGCCCAGGTGTTCAGCGCGTTCGAGAAGGCGGGGGTCGTCTCGATCCCCAAGGACACCCAGCTGAGCGAGCCGGTCCGGATCGCCGTGCACGGCCAGGGCGGTACGGACTACAGCCACTTCCTGGTCGAACTCGGAGCCTTCGCCGAGGCCGTCGTCGTGATCGACCACACCGGTGACGGCGTCTTCGGCGGCAACGTCGAGTACGTCCTCGGCGACGGCGCCAAGCTCACCGTCGTCTCCGTCCAGGACTGGGACGACAAGGCCGTGCACGTCGGCCAGCACAACGCGCTGATCGGCCGCGACGCGACCTTCAAGTCGTTCGTGGTCACCTTCGGCGGCGACCTCGTACGCCTCCACCCGCGGGTCGCGTACGCCGGCACCGGCGGCGAGGCCGAGCTGTTCGGCCTGTACTTCACCGACGCCGGCCAGCACCAGGAGCACCGTCTCCTCGTCGACCACAACACCCCGCACTGCAAGTCCAACGTCGCCTACAAGGGCGCGCTCCAGGGCGACGAAGCGCACGCGGTGTGGATCGGCGACGTGCTGATCGAGGCCAAGGCCGAGGGCACGGACACCTACGAGATGAACCGGAACCTCGTCCTCACGGACGGCGCCCGGGTCGACTCGGTGCCGAACCTCGAGATCGAGACCGGCGAGATCGTCGGCGCCGGCCACGCCTCGGCGACCGGCCGCTTCGACGACGAGCAGCTCTTCTACCTGATGGCCCGCGGCATCCCGGCCGACGAGGCCCGTCGCCTGGTCGTCCGCGGCTTCTTCGCCGAGCTGGTCCAGCAGATCGGCGTCGACGACATCGAAGAGCGTCTCCTCGTGAAGATCGACGAGGAGCTGGAGACCGTGTCTGGACCGGGCCGATGACCTTCGTACGCGCCTGTGGGCTGAGCGAGCTGGAGGAGGACACCCCGAAGCGGGTGGAACTCGACGGCACGCCGGTCTCGGTCGTGCAGACCGAGGGTGAGGTGTTCGCGATCCACGACATCTGCTCCCACGCGAACGTGTCGCTCTCCGAGGGCGAGGTGGAGGACTGTCAGATCGAGTGCTGGCTGCACGGCTCCAGCTTCGACCTCCGCACCGGCAAACCGTCCGGCCTTCCCGCGACGCGCCCCGTTCCCGTTTACCCCGTAAAGATCGAAGGGGACGATGTGCTCGTCTCCCTCACCCAGGAGTCCTGAGGCACCCATGGCAACGCTTGAAATCCGAGACCTGCACGTCACCGTCGAGGCCGACAACGCCACGAAGGAGATCCTCAAGGGCGTCGACCTCACCGTGAAGCAGGGCGAGACGCACGCCATCATGGGCCCGAACGGCTCCGGCAAGTCGACCCTCGCCTACTCCCTGGCGGGTCACCCGAAGTACACGATCACCGGCGGCACCGTCACCCTCGACGGCGAGGACGTCCTGGAGATGTCCGTCGACGAGCGCGCCCGCGCCGGCCTGTTCCTGGCGATGCAGTACCCGGTCGAGGTCCCCGGCGTCTCGGTCTCCAACTTCCTGCGCACCTCCGCCACCGCCATCCGCGGCGAGGCCCCCAAGCTGCGTACCTGGGTGAAGGAGGTCAAGGAGGCCATGGAGCGCCTCAACATGGACCCTGCCTTCGCCGAGCGCAACGTGAACGAGGGCTTCTCCGGCGGTGAGAAGAAGCGCCACGAGATCCTCCAGCTGGAGCTCCTCAAGCCGAAGGTCGCGATCCTCGACGAGACCGACTCCGGCCTGGACGTCGACGCCCTGCGCGTCGTCTCCGAGGGCGTCAACCGCGTCCGTGAGACCGGCGAGGTCGGCACCCTGCTGATCACGCACTACACGCGCATCCTGCGCTACATCAAGCCCGACTACGTCCACGTCTTCTCGGCCGGTCGCATCGTGGAGTCCGGCGGCGCCGAACTCGCCGACAAGCTGGAGAACGAGGGCTACGAGGCCTACACGAAGGGTGGCGCATCCGCGTGACACAGCTGCCGGGCCTCCTCGACACCGAGGCGATCCGCAAGGACTTCCCCATCCTGGACCGACTGGTCCACGACGACCGGAAGCTCGTGTACCTGGACAACGCGGCGACTTCCCAGAAGCCGCGCCAGGTGCTGGACGCCCTGAGTGAGTACTACGAGCGCTACAACGCCAACGTCCACCGCGGTGTGCATGTGCTCGCCGAGGAGGCCACGGCGCTGTACGAGGGCGCGCGCGACAAGGTCGCCGCGTTCATCAACGCGCCCAGCCGCGACGAGGTGATCTTCACGAAGAACGCCTCCGAGTCGCTGAACCTCGTGGCCAACATGCTGGGCTGGGCCGACGAGCCCTATCGCGTGGACCACGAGACCGAGATCGTCATCACGGAGATGGAGCACCACTCCAACATCGTGCCGTGGCAGCTGCTGTCGCAGCGCACGGGCGCGAAGCTGAAGTGGTTCGGCCTGACCGACGACGGCCGCCTCGACCTCTCCAACATCGACGAGATCATCACGGAGAAGACGAAGATCGTCTCCTTCGTGCTGGTGTCGAACATCCTCGGTACGGTCAACCCGGTCGAGGCGATCGTGCGCCGCGCACAGGAGGTCGGCGCTCTCGTCTGCATCGACGCCTCCCAGGCGGCGCCCCACATGCCGCTGGACGTGCAGGCCCTCCAGGCCGACTTCGTGGCCTTCACCGGCCACAAGATGTGCGGCCCGACCGGCATCGGCGTCCTGTGGGGCCGCCAGGAGCTGCTGGAGGATCTTCCCCCCTTCCTGGGCGGCGGCGAGATGATCGAGACGGTGTCGATGCACTCGTCGACGTACGCCCCGGCGCCGCACAAGTTCGAGGCGGGCACGCCTCCGATCGCGCAGGCGGTCGGCCTGGGAGCGGCGATCGACTATCTCCAGTCGATCGGCATGGACAAGATCCTCGCCCATGAGCATGCGCTGACCGAGTACGCGGTGCGTCGCCTGGCGGAGGTCCCGGGTCTGCGGATCATCGGCCCGACCACGGCCGAGGACCGGGGAGCCGCGATCTCCTTCACGCTCGGTGACATACACCCCCACGACGTGGGCCAGGTCCTCGACGAGCAGGGCGTCGCGGTCCGGGTCGGGCACCACTGCGCCCGGCCGGTCTGCCTGAGGTACGGAATTCCTGCGACCACGCGAGCGTCGTTCTATCTGTACTCCACGCCGGCCGAGATCGACGCTCTGGTCGACGGACTGGAGCACGTACGGAACTTCTTCGGCTGAGAGGCTGATCGTGAAGCTGGATTCGATGTACCAGGAAGTCATCCTGGACCACTACAAGAACCCGCACGGGCGGGGCTTGCGGGATGGCGATGCCGAGGTGCACCACGTGAACCCGACGTGCGGCGACGAGATCACGCTCCGTGTGAAGTACGACGGCACGACGATCAAGGACGTCTCGTACGAGGGCCAGGGCTGCTCGATCAGCCAGGCGAGCGCGTCCGTGCTGAACGAGCTCCTCGTCGGCAAGGAGCTGTCCGACGCCCAGAAGGTCCAGGAGACCTTCCTGGAGCTGATGCAGTCCAAGGGCAGGATCGAGCCGGACGACGCGATGGAGGAGGTGCTGGAGGACGCGGTCGCGTTCGCCGGTGTCTCCAAGTACCCGGCCCGGGTGAAGTGCGCGCTGCTGAGCTGGATGGCGTGGAAGGACGCGACGGCCCAGGCGCTGGGCTCCGACGCCGCTGAAAGGAAGACGGCATGAGTGACACCGTTGAGATGAAGCCGGCCTCGGAGGAAGAACTCCGCGAGGCGCTGTACGACGTCGTCGACCCCGAGTTGGGCATCGACGTCGTCAACCTCGGCCTGATCTACGGCATCCACGTCGACGAAGCGAACATCGCGACGATCGACATGACCCTGACCTCGGCGGCCTGTCCGCTGACGGACGTCATCGAGGACCAGGCCAAGTCCGCCACGGACGGCCTCGTCAACGAACTCCGGATCAACTGGGTCTGGATGCCGCCGTGGGGCCCGGACAAGATCACGGACGACGGTCGCGAGCAGCTTCGGGCGCTCGGGTTCAACGTCTGAGCAGCCGAACGGCTTGTACCGAGGCCCCCGGAGCGATTCCGGGGGCCTCGGTCGTTCGGCTACGGGGCTTCGGCCGGCCGGGCTTCAGTCACCCAGCGCGGCCACGAGCCGGAACGCCGAGTCCCGGCGGTACAGGTCGCTGTGCTGGTACGACTCCAGGCGGACCACGAAGTTCCTGTGGCGCAGGAAACGGCCCGGGTAGTTCACCGACTCCAGCATGACCGCGCCGGAGAAGGACGAGGGGCGGGCGCAGAAGGTGGCGTCCTGTTCGAAGAGGGACGAGCCGTCGTCGCGTTCCTCGCGCAGGACGAAGTTGCGGTGGCGCAGATACCTGCCGTCGGCGGTGGCGAAGGAGTAACAGGACGACTTCGCAAGGCCGTCGACCACCTTGAAGGTGGCGTCCTCGGCGGCCGCGGCGGAGGTGATCCGGTCGAGGGCGACGGAGTCGTCGGCCGCATGCCAGTAGCGGTCGGTGTAGTTGGCCGCGCGGACCGACCTCCAGTTGCTGACGGGGGTCGGTGAACTCGCCCCGGGCGCCGTCGGCTTCGAGGGCTCGGCCGAGGGCTTGGGCGTGGAAGTGTGCCGTGACGGCGGCGTCTTCGTGGGCTCGGCCGAGGGCGGGCCGCCCTTGCCCTTGGGAGGGGCCGTCGGACTCGGCGACGGTGAGCCGAAGGAGATCAGGCCGGGCAGCGTCGCGTTGACGGGCGACGGCTCCAACGATCCTGACGCCTCGTCAACTCCCCTGTCCGTCATGACGATTGCCGTGACACAGGCGGCGATGGTGGCCACCGCCACCGTGCCGGCCAGCCAGAGGCGTCGCGTTCCCGGTATCCGGGAGGTGTCCGGGGCCAAGCCGTGTTCCCAGGGTTGGTTCCGGGGAGGCCGGGGCGGGGTTTGTGGCATGCACTGTCCTCCAGCGGCGCCCATGAGAGCAGGGCAGGCCGCGGCTGCGAAGACCCGGTATGTGAACGGTGAAACAGTAGTGGACCCCGGGGCTGGGGAGCAGCCGTTTGAAGAGAGCGGTTTCCACATTCCCTTGCGGGGCTGGGCAGTTGACGCGGCCCCTCCGCACCCCACCGGTTATGTACGCTCGTACACATGGGATACCTGACACTGATCGGCGCCATCGCGGCCGAGGTCGCCGCGACGACCGCCATGAAGTACAGCGACGGCTTCAGCAAGCTCTGGCCGTCCCTCCTCACGGCGCTCGGCTATGTCGTCTCCTTCACCCTCCTCGCCCAGACGCTGAAGACCGTCGGCATCGGCACGGCCTACGCGATCTGGGCGGGCGTCGGCACCGCCACGATCGCCGTCCTCGGGCTCTGGCTGTTCGGTGAGGCCCTGACCCTCACGAAGGTCACCGGAATCCTGCTCATCGTCGCCGGAGTGGTGGTGCTGAACCTCGGGGGAGCGCACTGATGGCCAGGCGCTACGATCCCGAACGCCGCCAGCGGATCATCGACGCCGCCATCCGGGTCGTAGGACGGAAAGGCCTTGCCGGTCTGACCCATCGCACGGTCGCGGCCGAGGCCGACGTACCGCTGGGCTCCACCACCTACCACTTCAAGACCCTGGACGACCTGATGGTCGCCGCCCTCCGCCAGGCCAACGAGGGCTTCGCCAAAGCGGTTGCCGCACGGGGTGCGCTGGAGGACCCGCGCACCGACGTCGCCGCCGAACTCGCCGCCTGGATCGGCGAATGGCTGGCCGGCGACCGCACCCACGTGGAACTGGAATACGAGCTCTACCTCGCCGCCCTCCGCCGCCCCGCCCTCCGCCCCGTGGCCGCCGAATGGGCCCAGGACCTGGCCCACCACCTCATCCCCCGCACGGACCCGCTCACGGCCAGGGCCCTGGTCGCGCTCCTGGACGGAATCTGCCTACAGGTCCTCCTCACCGACGAGCCGTACGATGAGGAGTACGCCCGCGAGGCACTGGCGCGGATCATCCCCTGTGACCCGCGCCGAGCGCGCTGAGGCCGGCGGAGGGGGACAACCTGCGCCGGGCCCACCCCACCGGCCCGCCCCCTGAGACACCACCCCCGCCGGTTGGCCCGCGCCGCCCCGTGCCGGTTAGGTTGCCCTCATGACCGACACGACTGCATCTCGTACCACCACCGGTGGCGCTGCCGGCGCCGTTGCCGCCGGGCTTGCCACGATCGCCGCTGACGGCACCGTCCTCGACACCTGGTTCCCGGCGCCCGAGCTTGCCGCCGAGCCCGGCCCCTCCGGTACCGAGCGGCTCTCGGCCGAGCGGGCCGTGGAGTTGCTCGGTGAGGGTGCGGCGAAGGCGATCGGCCGGGACGCCCGTCGTGACGTAGAGGTGGTGGCGGTCCGCACGGTCATCGCGTCGCTCGACGAGAAGCCGACCGACGCCCACGACGTCTACCTCCGTCTGCACCTCCTCTCCCACCGCCTGGTCAGGCCGCACGGCCAGAGCCTGGACGGCATGTTCGGCTTCCTCGCCAACGTCGCCTGGACCTCGCTCGGTCCGGTCGCGGTCGACGACATCGAGAAGGTGCGCCTGAACGCCCGCGCCGAGGGCCTGCACCTCCAGGTGACGTCGATCGACAAGTTCCCGCGGATGACGGACTACGTGGCGCCCAAGGGCGTCCGCATCGCCGACGCCGACCGTGTCCGCCTGGGCGCGCACCTCGCCGAGGGCACGACGGTCATGCACGAGGGCTTCGTGAACTTCAACGCGGGCACGCTCGGCACGTCGATGGTCGAGGGCCGTATCTCCGCGGGCGTGATCGTCGGCGACGGCTCGGACATCGGCGGCGGCGCGTCCACGATGGGCACGCTGTCCGGCGGCGGCAACGTGATCATCTCCATCGGTGAGCGCTGCCTGATCGGCGCCGAGGCGGGCGTCGGTATCGCGCTCGGCGACGAGTGCGTGGTCGAGGCGGGCCTCTACGTCACGGCGGGCACCCGTATCACGATGCCCGACGGCCAGATCGTCAAGGCCCGTGAGCTGTCCGGCGCCTCTAACATCCTCTTCCGCCGCAACTCGATCACCGGCACGGTCGAGGCCCGCCCGAACAACGCGGTGTGGGGCGGTCTGAACGAGATCCTGCACAGCCACAACTGACTTACACAAACGGGTTACTCAGCGTGACCTGATCAAGGTTTAGGCAGATGAACGGGTGGACGCAGCGTCCGATCAACTGCCGAACCGCGAAACAAGGGGCTGAGCAATGACGAGCGAGCGGGCGAGGACCGTGGCAAGGCTGCTGACCGGGACGGTCACCGCCGTGATGGTGTGCTGGCTCCCGGTGGGCACCGCCCACGCCGACGAGACCAACACGGCCTCGCACAACGGCCCCAGGGTCGGCCTGATCAACGTCGGCCAGGTCGACGACCCGATGGAGGACGTGCTGGAGCACTTCCTGCTGTTCGGCGACGGGTACCGCTGGGGCTGACCCCGGCCTGTTCCCGGCCCGGGGGGCGTACCGCACGCGGTACGCCCCCCGGGCCTTTTTGCGCCGGGCGGCATAGCAGCGGACACCCGCAGGCGTCACAAGGAACACAGGGGCCGGGCACAGTGCCCACCCGGGGGAAGAGAAGGTGACGATGGATGCCGCAGCACAGGACAGTTTTCGGGAGTTCGTGGCGAACCGGTCGTCCGCGTTGCTGAAGACCGCGGTCCTGCTCAGCGGCGGCGACCGGCACGCCGGCGAGGACCTGCTGCAGAACGCGCTGATCAAGGCGGCGGGCCGCTGGCACCGTATCGACGAGCCGGAGGCGTACGTACGGCAGATCCTGTACCGCCAGCAGGTCAGCCGCTGGCGGCTCAAATGGCCGAGACGCGAACTCAGCGTCGCCGAACCGCCGGAGAGCGGCTCAGGCCCGGACACCCTGTCCGCGGCCGAACTGCGCGTCGTGATGCGCGCGGCGCTGTCCCGGCTCACCGCGCGCCAGCGCACCGTGCTGGTGCTGCGCTATTTCGAGGACCTGCCGGAGGCCGACGTGGCCCGCCTCGTGGGCTGCTCCGTCGGCACCGTACGGTCCACCACGCATCGCTCCCTGGCTCGACTGCGCACCCTCGCGCCCGAACTCGCCGCCCTCGGCGAAGCCGAGGCGGAGGCCGGTGCCGATGCCGAGCAGCCCCCGTCCCGTGACCACTCGCCCGTGGAGGTACGGCCGTGAACGTCGACGAACTCGTACGCGACTCCCTGCGCGAGCTGGCCGCCGAGCAGCCCTCCGCCGCACCGGGCTTCGCCGACCGCGTGCTCACAGCCCGTCGGCGTCGCCGCACGCGCAGGCTCGCCTCCGTCGCCGCGGCCACCGCCGCCGTGGTCGCCGTCGCGGTGGCGGTGCCGCTGCTGGACTCCGGCAGGAAGGACGTACGTCCGGCGGGCGTGCTGGACGGGGACGCGACCGTCGCCCACCCCGACCAGTCGCCGCCACGTGAGCTGATCGCGGCAGGGAACGTGGCGCTGGCCGCGTACTACACGGCACAGCTCCAGGAGCAGTCGGAGCAGCGCGGTGCCGCGATCCGCACCTACTGGCTCCTCGACCCGGAGACGGGACGGTACGAGAAGGACACGCGGTGGTCCTACGTCGCCGTCGCACCCGGGGCGAGGACCGCCGCCGTCCTGGAACGGGGGCTGCTGCCCGCCCACCGGATCGGCCTGCTGGACCTCGCGACGGGGGAGGTCCAGCGGTGGATCCCGGTCGAGCGCGGAGTCGGCGGTCTGGCGTTCTCGCGCGATGGGAGGAGGCTCGTGGCGACGACGTACGAGGAGAACCCGGATCTGCGCGTCAAGTTCAAGACTTCCTCAGGCGGGGCCCAGTGGATGGCGGGCCACCTCGGCCGGTCCAGCCGCAGCGGCTTTCACATCCTCGACGTGGCCTCCGGAAGCGGCTCATGGGCCGCCGTCCCGTCCGGCCCGGATATCAACGACCGCCAGGACTTCGCCTTCAGCGGCACCGGCGAGCTGGTGTACTCGCAGGTCATCGGCACCAAGAGCGGGATGCAGCGGTTCTACGACCGCACCGGCCGCGAGGTCGCCGCCCCCGCCGAGGAACGGTACCTGCGGTCCGACGTAGGCGCCCGGCTGTCCCCGGACGGCAGCCTCGCCGCCCTCGGTCTGACGAGGGAGGTCGACCCCGGCAAGTCGTACTCCTCGATCCGCGATCCCCGCACCGGCGAGGAGATCACCAAGGTGCGTGGCGCGGAACTCCTGGCCTGGGCCGACGAACGGCGGCTCATCGCCTGGGAACGGACCACCGGCCTGGACGAGCCGTACCTGCCGCGCCTCGTGCTGGTCACGATCGGCAGCGACAAGGTCGTACCGCTGAGCGGCGCCCGCGAGCAGAACCGGGATCTGAACCGCTCGGAGTGGGAGCCCGTCTTCGCCCGGCGCTGATCAGCCGGCCGTGAACTCCTCGTACACCGCCAGCAACCCGTCGACCGCCCCCCGGTCGGCGGGGCGCAGCGGCGCGCGGACCGGGCCAGCCGGCAGACCGAGTGCGTTGAGGAGGGCCTTGGCGGTGACCGTGCCGGGCAGGCCCGCCGACATCATCGCCTCGATCAGCGGTGTGGCCCGCTGTTGGAGGCGGGCGGCGACAGGGGTGTCGCCCGCCTCGAACGCGTCGAGCACCGCGCGCAGTTGACGCGGCACGATGTTCGCGACCGTGCTGATGTAGCCCGCCCCACCCACCGCGTAGAGGGCGAGGTTGTGCTCGTCGCAGCCCGCGTAGTACGCCAGGTCCGTGCGGGCGAGCACCTTCTGGGCGCCGAGGAAGTCGTACGAGCAGTCCTTGACGGCGACGACACGGGGGTGCTCGGCGAGCCGGATCACGGTGTCCGGCTCGATGCGCGTGCCGGTGCGGCCGGGGATGTCGTACAGCACGATCGGCAGACCGGAGGCGTCCGCCACCTCGCGGAAGTGGGCCTCGACGGCGTCCTGCGGGGGCTTGCTGTAGTACGGCGTGACCACCAGCAGACCGTCCGCGCCCGCCTTTTCGGCCTCCAGCGCGAGTTCGACGGTGTGCCGCGTATCGAAGGTGCCGACGCCCGCCACGACCGTCGCCCGGTCGCCCACCGCCTCCCGGGCCGCGGCGACGAGCGCCGACTTCTCGGCGTCCGTGGTGGTCGGCGACTCGCCCGTCGTACCCGAGAGCACCAGTCCGTCGCAGCCCTCGGACACCAGCCGCTCGGCGAGCCGCTGCGCTCCGTCGAGGTCGAGCGCGCCCTCCTCGGTGAAGGGCGTGATCATGGCGCAGAGGGCGCGGCCGAAGGGGGAGTCCGTAGTCATGGTAGTAGTCTCGGCGCGATCACCTCGTAGCTCCACTTAATTCTTCTACGAGGTATTGGTAAGTGATGCTGTGATGTCGGGCCGGGTGGCGTGTGCGCCGAAGGGTTGAGGCCCTATGTCCAACGCGGGCCCTCATGGGTCACCATGGCCCAGACGGTCAACCGACGTGCAGGGCCATGGGAGGCGTCATGAAGCTCGGCAAGGCACTCGCCACCGGCGTCGCGGAAGAGCAGCCGCGCAGCCACGACGAAGAACTCGAACTCCCCGAGGAGATCAGGGAAGTCGAGGCGTCCGCGCCCGAAGAGGTACCGGCCGCCCGATGAGACTGCGGCTTCCGGAGGAACGCCCGACGGAGCCGCCGACCGGATACAAGATCGCCCACCCGGTGCTGTCCCAGGACGGCACCCGGGCCGGGTTCACCGGTGTGTCGCTGGGCGGTGCGCTGCCGTACGGGGTCCTCGACGAGGCCCGGTGCGTCTACGGACTGCGGCACCGTGCGCCGCACCGCCGCTGCGACTGCGGCTTCCACTGTGTGCACGACCGTACGGCGGCCGAGGCGCTGCTCACCACCGCCGAGAACCGTGCGGCCGTGCTGCTGGAGGTCTCGGTCCTGGGCGCCTACATCCGGTTCGAGCGCGGCTTCCGGTATGCGCGGCAGCGGGTGCGTACCGCGACGGTCGGACCGTGCGCGTGCGGAGCCGTCGCGGCGGCCCTCGCCGACGCCGGCTGGGGCAGGCCGGGCTGGTACGGGCTGGCCCCCTCCTGCGCGGCCTGTGTCCGCGGTCGTACGTCCCTGTCGCTCGCCGGGTTCGCGCGACTGGCCGGGGAGCGGCTGCGCGTGATCGCGGGGAGCGGCGCCACGGCGGTGTCGGCGGCCGACCTCGACATGCCCGAACTTGTCGCGGAGGCTGCCCTGTTGCAGGCCCGCCTCGACTGGTTCCAGACCCAGCTGGCCCGCCTCGGTGGACGCGGGAAGGGGTAGCGGGGTCCTGTGCGGGTACCCGGGCCTTCCGAGCAGGGCCATCACCCGGGAAAGGCACAGCGATGACGGACAGGACAGCACCGGAGCACACGGTCGGCGGGGTCAAGGGACCCGATGAGCTGCGACAGCAGCTCGGACACACCGCGAGCCGACTCGGCCGTACCGTCGAGGAGTTGGCCGACAAGGCCGACCTGAAGACCCGAGCCGCCGACCTCAAGGACAGGGCGGGCGCGATGACCGTGCAGTTGCGCAGCACCGCCACCCACGCCGGCCACACCGTGGAGCACAGCGTCCCGCGCCCCGTCGCGAACGTCGTCCAGGCCGGTCTGCGGCACCCCCGGCCGGTGGTCATCGTTGGCGCCGCCGCGGGTGCGGTGGTCGTGGCGGGGCTGCTGCGGCGGCGGCACAACGGCCACCACTGAGCCGCGTCGGCTCCCCTCGTCCGCCGCCGGGAACCCCACTCCGCCCAGGACGGTGAGCTCCGTGCGCCGCGGCGGGGACGTCGGCGCCAAGCGCTCCGCCGGCTGTGCCGATATGCGGCTGCGCCGCGGGGCAGCGATGTGCCGTTGATCGTCTGCCGCGCCGTCGTGGCCGGTCGCGCAGTTCCCCGCGCCCTTTGGGGCGCTGCCGAACCGCACCGGGCTTCGCCGGACCCGTGACCCGCAGTGGAAGGGTGGCGATGGCGGTGGAGTCGCAGCGCACGACGACCTCGTCCGCCCGGAGGTCTCGGCGCCCTTCTTCAGTATCTGGCGGGTGGCGACGCCCGAGTGGCAGCAGCAGACCGCCGAGGTGATCGCCCGCACCTGGGAGCGCCGCCCGTGGCCCGCCGGCGACCTGTTCGGCTACCACGTCTACACCGGGCACGACGGCTCCACGCCGGCATCGAGCGGGTCGCGCTCGCCCGGTACCGGCGCTACCGCAGCCATGAGCGCACGGCCGGCGACCCCCGGGTTCCGGGGCTCATCGTGACCGTGCGGATCGACTTCGAGCCGGAGGCCGCCGGCAGGCGGCGGGACTGGGTCGACCTCGTGGTCCAGGCGCTCGCCGACGATTCCACCGGCCATCGCGGCCTGATATCGGCCCACTTCCATCTCGCCACCGACGGGACCCACGTCCTCAACTACGCCGAAGGGGAGAGCGGCCAGGCCTACGGCGACGCACTCGCGGCACCCGGCGAGGGCATCGGTGCCAGCCGCTACGACCACGCCGCACCGAAAACTTCACCCTCCTGGACAAAAAAAGTTGTCGGTGGGACAGTGGATCCATGTTGGACGTGACCGTGATCGAGGACCCCGAGGCCGCAGCCGTCTCCCTGGACCCCATCAGGGCCCGGCTGCTCGCCGAGCTGGCGGCCGGACCCGCGTCGGCCGCCATGCTGGCCGGCAAGGTCGGACTGCCCCGCCAGAAGGTGAACTACCACCTCAAGGCGCTGGAGCGGCACGGCCTGGTCGAGCTGTCGGGAGAGCGCCGCAAGGGCAACGTCACGGAGCGGCTGATGCGCGCGACGGCGGCGTCGTACGTCATCTCGCCGCTCGCGCTCGCCTCCGTGCAGCCCGACCCGGACCGCTTCCGGGACCAGCTGTCCGCGCGCTGGCTGCTGGCGCTGGGCGCCCGGCTCGTCCGGGACGTCGGTCAGCTGATCACCGGCGCGACGAAGGCCCGCAAGCGGCTCGCGACGTACGCGCTCGACGGCGAGGTCCGCTTCGCCTCGGCCGCCGACCGGGCCGCGTTCATCGAGGAGCTGACGGCCGGCGTGAGCGGGCTGATCCGCAAGTACGACGCCTCCGATGCCGAGGGCGGCCGTGACCACCGGATCGTCGTGGCCGTCCATCCCACGGTGAAGCAACAGCCCGAGCCCACGGTCGAACAGGCAGAGATTTCCGAGAGCTGATACCCAGGAGTGCACCATGTCCAAGGAATTCGAGATCGCCCGCGAGTTTGAGGTCGACGCCACGCCCGAGGAGGTGTGGGAGGCCGTGACCGCCGGGACCGGCGGCTGGCTGTGGCCGATGGAGGCGCCCGAACCGCGTGAGGGCGGCGCGGGGCCCTTCGGGTCCAAGGTCACCGCCTGGGACCCGCCGCACCGATACACCAACCGCGTCGAGGACGTCGACGGCATCTCCGAACAGACCCTCAACCAGCTCGACTACACCATCGAGCCGCGCGACGAGGGCCGCCGCGCCTGGGTGCGGTACGTGCACAGCGGGATCTTCGTCGACGACTGGGACAACCAGTACGACGGCGCGAACCGGCACACCGACTTCTACATGCACACCCTGCGCGAGTACCTCACGCGCTTCCGGGGCCGCCCGGTCACCGCCTTCGCCACCTTCGACGGACCCGAGGAGTCCAAGACCTCCGACGCGTTCGTCACCGTGGGGCGGGCGCTGGGGCTCGCGGACGACACCGCCGAGGGCGCGGCCGTCCAGGTGCGCGGTCCCGAGGGCCGACTCCTCGACGCCGTCGTCGACTTCCGCAACCCGTACTTCCTCGGACTGCGCACGGACGACGCCCTCATCCGCTTCTTCGGACGCAACCACTGGAACTACATGGTCGGCATGTCCGTGCACGACTTCGCACCGGGCGCCGACGCCAAGGCGGACGAGGAGACGTGGAAGGGCTGGCTGAACGGCGTGTTCAGCCAGCCCTGAGCACACGGGGTGTTACGGCCTGAACCGCAGCACCTGCGGGTCGTGGTCGCTGATCTGGTCGTTGAACTCCGCGTTGATGTGCACGCTGTCGTACGTGAAGTCGCAGCTGTAGCGGATCGACGGGGAGATGAGGATCTGGTCGAGGACCTGGCTGTTGCCCTGGTAGTCGTAGGTGTAACGCTCGCTCTTCGGCAGCGACTTGATCGCCGACCACAGCGCGCCGTCGCTCTCGAGGATCTTCGTGGTGTCGGAGAACTCGAAGTCGTTGATGTCGCCGAGCGTGATGACGTCCGCGTTCTTCTGCTTGGCCAGGATCTCCTTGACGAAGGCGTTCACCGCCGTCGCCTGGGCGTGGCGCTGGGTCTCCGAGCTGCGGGCCGGCGGCTGGTACTGCGCGGTCAGACCCTGGTCGCCACCCTTGGAGTTGAGGTGGTTGGCGATCAGGAAGACGGTCTTGCCACGGAAGACGAACTCGCCGGCCAGCGGCTTGCGGCTGTTCGCCCAGGCCGTGTTGGCCGGGTCGATCCGGCCGGGGGAGGCGGTCAGCTGCGCCTTGCCGTGCACCTTCGTGACACCGACGGCGGTGGTGGCGTCGCCGCCCGCGCGGTCGGTGAAGGAGACCCGCTCCGGGTTGAACAGGAACACCTGGCGGATGTTGCCGCCCGGCTCGCCGCCGTCCGTGTTGTTGGTCGGGTCGATGGAGCGCCAGTCGTACGTCGGCCCGCCCGCGGCGGCGATCGCGTCGATCAGCTTCCGGACGGTCTGGTCGGCGGCGACCGTGCCGTCGTTGGTCGCGCCGTTGTTGTCCTGGATCTCCTCCAGGGACAGGATGTCGGGCGACTGGAGGTTGTTCACGATCGCGGCCGCGTGCTCCTCGAAGGAGGAGTCCGACGGGTCGAGGTTCTCGACGTTGTACGTCGCCACCGCGAGCTCGCTCCGGGACTGCTTGCGGGTCGTCTCCCGCTCCAGGCCGCCGCTCTTCAGCGTGCCGATCTCGCTCGCGACGAGCGTGTAACCCCCGAACTGGTTGTAGTCCAGCGGACCGGCGGTGGTGCCGGTGAGGGTGTCGCCCACGTTCGCGACCGGGAAGTCGGCGACCGCGCCGAGGGACTGGATCTGGAGGCGGCCGGTGTTCTGCGAGGTGTACGAGCCGTAGAGCGTGCCGCCGTGGCGGGTGGTGTTCTCGCGCGGCTTCACCGTCACCCACAGCTCGGTGTACGGGTCGGTGGCGCCGACCACGCGGGTGTCGGAGACCTGGACGTTCATGCCCTCCAGGGACTCGTAGTAGTCCAGGGCGTACGTCGACGGCTGGAGCGTCAGGCCGTTGACCGACCCGTTCGCGGCGGTGTCGCCGGCCGGGGCGTAGGCGGCGGGCACCGACTTCGCGCCGATCCTGGTCGCGGCCGGGACCGCGTTGCCGCTGGAGACCACGGTCACCGTCGGCCGCGTGATCTCGGTGAGCGACTGGTTGCCGGACGACGTGCCGCCCGGGACGTACTCCGAGACCGTGCCCGACACCGTGACCGAGTCGCCGACGGCGACCTTCGGAGCGGAGCTGGTGAAGACGAAGACGCCCTCACTGGTGGCCGGGTTGTCGTCCGGGCTCGGATCCTGGAGCCAGAACCCTCTGGACGAGCCGTAGGTGCGTATGCCGGTGACGATTCCGGCCACGTCCGTGACCGTCTCTCCGGCGTACGGGGATATCCGGGTGCTGCCCTGGATGTCATGGACGCGCACCGAGTCCGCGTGCGCGGGCGAGGTGAGGACGATCGTGGACGCCGCGGAACAGACGGCGGCGACAGTGAGCGCGGCGAGACGCGCGGAACTCTTGCTCGGCAAGGGATCCCTCCGGGGACGTACGTGGGCGCCGGGACGAGGGTGGTGCGAGGGTGACGCATGAGGCGCGAATGACGCGCGGATGACGCGCGTAGAAAAGAGTGAACAGTTGTCCCCCCTGTTTCTACGCGCGTCAATCTCCTGCCTGATCACGCCAGTTGTCAAGGTTCCAGCCATGTACACGGCCTGACCGGGAGATGAACCGGGCGGCATGGGTCGAAATCCGTCTAGGCTGAGCGCCAGAGTGGTAGGACGTGCCCGAGGAGAACCAGCCGATGTCAGACAGCTCCCCCTTGCCGCCGGTGCGGCTGCACCCCGAAGCGGAGCTGGCGCGGGACGCGCTGTCCACGCCGTTGCTGTCCCGGGCCGTACGGCTCGCCCGCTGGGCCGGGTCCGAGACCCGGGTCGACGCAGGCGGTGGACTCGTCGAAGAACAGCTGCCCATGGCCGCCGAGGCCCTCGGGCTGACCGGCGACGACGCCGCGGCCTTCGCCAGTGAGGCCTGGCGGGTCGCCGTCGACACCGGGCTCGTCGAGGTCGTCGACGAGGAGGAGGGCACGGTCGGGGTGGGCGAGGATCTCGCGCTGCTCACCGGCGGTTCGCCGCACGACGTGCTCGCGGTCTGGCTCGCGGCGCTGGAGACGGTGCTGGCCGATGCGAGCGTGCCGGACATCGACGACCTGGTCGAGGCGGTGGACGAGGGCGGCGGGATCGACTTCTCCTCCCTCGACTGGAACCCGGAGGCGGAGGCGGAGTTCCTCGACGGCGTGCTGGGGAACCTGTACCTGCTGACGGTCAGCGAGGACGGTCCGGGTGACGGGACCGTGCCGTTGCCCGCACTGGCCGCGTCCATGATCGTGCCCAGCGACATGGGGGAGCCCACCAACGACGTCCTGGAGCAGGTCTCCGACGCGATGATGCGCCTCGACGACCAGTTCCGGCTGCTGGCGCCGGTCGGACTCGTCGACTTCCAGCCGGTCGACGAGGCGCTGATGGCCGACGCCGACGAGGAGCCCGCGGCGCCGATCGACGACACCGACGTCTCCCGCTACGGCATGGTCCGGCTGACCCCGCTCGGCCTCTACGGGCTGCGGGCGCGACTGCTGGAGGCCGGGATCGAGGCGCCGGCCGTCGGCGACCTCGCGGACAAGGGCGCGGACGCGCTGCTCGACGGGACGTCCACGTTCCCGCCGGCCGCCGCGCAGGCCGAGACCGAGCAGTGGCTGGCCCGCCGTGAACCCCTCGCCGCGGCACGGGAGTTGCTGGCCGCGGCGCGCGGGTCGGACGCGGGGGCGCCGCTGCGGAGGCTGCGCTGCCAGCAGGCGCTGTCGCTGGTCGGCCCGGAGGCCGGGCCCGCACTGCGGGAGGTGCTCGACGACGCGGAGCTGGGCGGGCTGGCCCGGGTCTGGCTCACCGAGCACGGGGCGCCCGACGTTCCCGCGCCGTCCGAGGCCATGGTGTTCTGGCTGACCATCGACACGGTGGCCGCCCAACTCGCCGCCGAGGGCAACTCCGAGGAGCTGCGAGGACTGGTGGAGGGGCTCGCCGAACAGCATGGCGGCTTCTTCGCGGCGGCCTGGCGGGTGGAGCATCCGGCGACCGCGGATGTGCTGGAGGCGATGGGGCGGTTGCATCCGGACAAGCGGGTCGCCAAGGAGGCGCGGAAGGCGGCGTTCAAGGCGCGGTCGCAGCACGGGGGGTAACGGGCGGGTGGTGTGTGCGGGTTTGTGGGGGCTGGTCGCGCCCACGCGGCGGAGACGCATATCTGATGCAGTCCCGCGCCCCTTTGGGCGTTGTTCAATCGGCGTTCATGCGGCGGCGGGAACGTTGCGCCGCAACCGAGGTCCGCCACCCTCCACGGCATACCCACCGTCACAGGAGTAAGCATGTCGCTCACCCGCAGGGACTTCGCCAGAAACTCCGCGATCACTGGCGCCGGTGTTGCGCTCGCAGGCAGTGTCGGCGCCCTCGCCACCGCCCCGAACGCGCTCGCCGCCACCGACATCGAGAGCGAGGGTACTCAGGCGGCGCACTCGCACGGTCGTGTCGGGTACGGACCGCTGATCGCCGACCCCGACGGCCTCCTCGCGCTGCCCGCCGACTTCACGTACCGCGTCATCACCTACAGCGGCAAGACCAAGCTGGAGTCGGGTGAGTTCACCCCGTCCAACCACGACGGCACGGCCACCTTCGACGGCCCGCGCGGCACCACGCTGCTGGTCAACAACCACGAGCTCGCCGGCCCCCGCGCCAACTGGCCCCACCCCGTGCCGCTCACCGAGGGCCTCGTCTACGACCCGGCGGCGGCCGGCGGCTGCACGGTCGTCGAGGTGCGACCCGGCGGCAAGGTCGCCGAGTGGGTCGGCATCGCCGGCACCGCCACCAACTGCGCCGGCGGCAGCACCCCCTGGGACACCTGGCTGACCTGCGAGGAGACCGAGGACAAGGCCGGCACCAACGGCTTCACCAAGGACCACGGCTACGTCTTCGAGGTCGACCCCGCCGACCGCCGCGCCAACAAGAGCCCCAAGCCGATCAAGGCGCTCGGCCGCTACGCCCACGAGGCCGTCGTCATCGACCCCAAGCGCGGCCACGCCTACCTCACCGAGGACGCCGCGGGCCCCAACGGCCTGCTCTACCGCTGGGTCCCGGAGGACGGCTTCTGCCACGGCCGCGGCAAGCTGCGCCACCTCGCCGACGACGCGGGCGAGCTCCAGGCCGCCAAGTGCTTCGACTCCGGCGGCAAGTTCATCGACGACCTCTCCCGCGCCACCAAGATCGGCACGGTCTACGGCGTCGACTGGATCGAGGTCCCCGACCGCGACGCCAGGACCACGCCTACCCGCAAGCAGTTCACCGACGCCCAGATCACCCGCTGCCGCAAGCTCGAGGGCATGTGGTGGGGCGACGGCGGCGCCTACATCGTCTCCTCGTTCGCCCGTGCCGAGAGCCCCGGCAAGCCGCACGACGGCCAGGTCTGGTTCTACGACCCCAAGCGCCGCACGCTGACCCTGAAGGTCCTGCTCGGCGTCAACGCCGACCCTTCCGAGGAAGGCGCCTTCGACAGCCCCGACAACATCACCGTCTCCCCGTACGGCGGCCTGATCATCGCCGAGGACGGCAACGGCATCCAGCACCTGTTCGGCGCGACCGAGAGCGGCCGGACCTACCCGATCGCCCGCAACGAACTGAACCTGGGCACCGAGGAGGAGCCCGAGTACAGCGAGTTCACCGGCGTCACCTTCTCGCCCGACGGCAAGATCCTCTACGCCAACATCCAGACGCCGGGGATCATGCTCGCCATCACGGGGCCCTGGAAGCGGCAGCGGCGCTGAGCCGGATCGCTCGACGGCGTAGGCGTGTGCGGTCCGGCATCGACATTCGGTGCCGGACCTTTGCGTGTACACCCTTGTCCGCGAGCAGCACTGACATCTAACATTTCAGTTCGTGGAGGCCATACCGCGCACCCTGCTCCGGGACCGCGCCTACGAAGCGATCCGGGACGCCATCGTCGCCGGTGACATCGAGCCCGGCGCGGTCGTGCGGGATGCCGATCTCGCCGAGCGGCTGGGGCTGTCCCGGGCGCCGGTGCGGGAGGCGTTCTCGCGGCTGGTGGACGAGGGGCTGCTGGAGAGCAAGCCGCAGAGCTACACGCGGGTGACCCCGGTCGTCGCGGCCGACGTACGGGACGCGGCCGCGGTCGTCGGAGCTATGCACGAGCTGGTCACCCGGGTCGCGGTGCCCCGGCTGACCGCCGCGGACATCGAGATGATGCGTGCGGCCAACGAACGGTTCGCGGACGCCGTCCGCGCGGGCGACATCGACACCGCGTTGCGCGCCGACGACGAACTGCACGACGTCCTCGTCAGGGCCGGCGGCAACCGCGCGGCCGCCGCCACAGCCGCCCGCTACACCCCCCTCATCCGCCGGCTGGAGCGACGCCGCTTCGGTGAGGGCGGCACCTGTAGCTCTCCCGGGCTGCACGAACGGCTGATCGTGGCCTGCGCGGACGCGGACGTGGACGAGGCGGTCCGTGTCACCGCGGAAATCTGGCGCACTCTCCTGGACCTGGCCGACCCCGACTGAGCCAAGGAGGCTCCATGTCCCTCTCCTCGTACGAGCGTTACCCCCTTCTCCTCGGCCCCTCGCCCGTGCACCGGCTGGAGCGGCTCACCGATCATCTCGGTGGCGCCTCCCTCTGGGCCAAGCGCGAGGACTGCAACTCCGGTATCGCGTACGGCGGCAACAAGACCCGCAAGCTGGAGTACCTGATAGCCGACGCCCTCGCGAAGGGCTGCGACACGCTCGTCTCGATCGGCGGGGTGCAGTCGAACCACACCCGCCAGGTCGCCGCCTGTGCCGCCCGCGCCGGGCTCAAGTGCGTGCTCGTGCAGGAGAGTTGGGTGGAGTGGCCGGACTCCGTGTACGACAAGGTCGGCAACATCCTCATCAGCCGACTCGCCGGCGCCGACGTACGGCTCGTGCGGGCCGGGTTCGGGATCGGCTTCAAGGAGAGCTGGGAGCAGGCGCTGCGCGAGGTGGAGGAGGCGGGCGGCACGCCGTACGCCATCCCCGCCGGTGCCTCCGACCATCCGCTCGGCGGGCTCGGCTTCGCCGGATGGGCCTATGAAGTCGCCGAGCAGGAGCGGGAGTCGGGCGTCTTCTTCGACATCGTGATCGTGTGCTCGGTGACCGGGTCGACACAGGCCGGCATGGTCGCCGGATTCCGTGCGCTTGAAGAGGCGGGCGGGCGGCAGCGGCGCGTGATCGGCATCGACGCGTCGGCCGACCCCGTCCGCACCCGGGAGCAGATCGCGCGGATCGCCCAGCGCACCGGGCAACTCATCGGTGTGCAGAAGGAGTTGACGGAAGCGGACGTCGAGCTGGACGAGCGGTACCACGCGGGCATCTACGGCATTCCCGACGAGGTGACGCTCGCGGCGATGCGGCTCGCCGCCCGGACCGAGGGGATGGTCACCGACCCCGTCTACGAGGGCAAGTCGATGGCCGGGATGATCGACCTCGTCTCGCGCGGGGAGATCGGCCCTGAATCCACCGTGCTCTACGCCCATCTCGGCGGACAGCCCGCCCTCAACGCGTACAGCGCCCTGTTCTAGGCGCGGCCCATCGCGCGGGCCAGCCCGAGACCGTCCATGTAGTCACGGACGTGCACGATCAGGCCGTCGCGGACCCGGATGACGAGGAGTCCCGGGACGGAGAAGGACTGGCCGGTCGAGGTCAGGGTCCCGCTGACGGTCTGCTCGACCACGATCACCTCGGGGTCGGTGCTCTCGTGCACGGCGACGTCGTGGATCTCTCGCGGCTGCGCCGGGCTCCCGCCCCAGGCCGCCCGATAGCCGGCCCGGACCTCTTCGCTGCCCTGGAAGCGCGGGGGCATACCGGGGGCGGTGAACGGGAATTCGTGGACGCCGTCGACCGCGTACAGGTCCGCCAGGTCGTCCGCGGACATGTCCAGCATCGCCTGCTGATAGCGGGCCAGGATGTCACGAGGGCCTGATGCAGGCGGGGTGGGCATGGGGGGGGGGGCTCCCTGATTGCAGGGCTGAAGGGTCGTTGATTGCAGGGCGCCCCCACTGGCGGGGGCGCCCTGCGAATCGTAGCGACTCGTACATCGACTCCTGCAGTGACTTCTACAGCGACTGGGCCGCCGGCTTCACCATGCCCCGTACCGTGCGGGACTTGACGAAGTCGCCCATCGCCGTCATCTCCCACTCGCCGGAGAACTGGCGGATCATCTTCGCCATCAGTACGCCGGTCTGCGGCTCGGCGGTGGTCAGGTCGAAGCGGACCAGCTCCTCGCCGGTCGCCGCGTCCAGGAGGCGGCAGTAGGCCTTGGCCACCTCGGTGAACTTCTGGCCGGAGAAGGAGTTGACGGTGAAGACCAGGCCGGTGACCTCCTGCGGGAGCCGGCCGAGGTCGACGACGATGACCTCGTCGTCTCCTCCGCCCTCGCCCGTGAGGTTGTCGCCGGAGTGCTTGATCGCGCCGTTCACGATGGACAGCTTGCCGAAGTAGCAGCTGTCGATGTGATTGCGCTGCGGGCCGTACGCGATGACCGACGCGTCCAGGTCGATGTCCTTGCCGCGGTACGCAGGCTCCCAGCCGAGGCCCATCTTGACCTGGGAGAGCAGCGGGCGGCCGCCCTTGACGAGGGACACGGTCTGGTTCTTCTGAAGGCTGACCCGGCCCTTGTCGAGGTTGATCTTCCCGGCGCCGGGCGCGGGGGGCGCGGGCGGGGCCGGGGGAGCGGCGGGAGCCTGGGGTGCCGGGGGCGTGGACATGGGCGGGGCCGGTGGGGTGACCGGGGGCTGCATGGTGGGCTGCGGCGGGGCGACGGGGGCGGCCGGGGCCGGTTCCTCCACGCTGACGCCGAAGTCGGTGGCGATGCCGGCCAGGCCGTTGGAGTAACCCTGGCCGACCGCGCGGGCCTTCCAGGCGCCGTTGCGCAGATAGATCTCCACGACCACCAGGGCCGTCTCGGTGCCGAGCTGCGGGGGCGTGAAGGTGGCCAGGACGTTGTTGTCGTTCGCGTTGCGGATCGTGGCCGTGGGTTCGATGCCCTGGAAGGTCTGGCCTGCGGCGTCCGGGCTCGCCGTGACCACGATCTTCTCGATGCCCGGGGGGAGCGCGGCCGTGTCGACCGTGATCGCGTCGGGGGCCGTGCCGCCGCCCGAGCTGTATGTCACGCCGGGGCCGCTGGGCTGGTTGTAGAAGATGAAGTCGTCGTCCGAGCGGACCTTGCCGTCGGCGGTGAGCAGCAGGCCCGATACGTCGAGCCGCACCGGGGCGGCGACGTCCACCGTCACGCGCGCGGTGGAGAGAGGGATGTTCGAGCCGGGGGTCATAGCTGTCATGCCCGGTGAACGAGCGAGGGCGTTTTACCGTTCCCTTACTCTGCGGCCAATTGGACGAGCGGGTTCAGCGGCGGTTGCGGGGGTGGTTGCGGGCGGTGCGTTCGTTGCCGTGCTTGTAGTTTCCCGTCCAGCGGGCCATGACGAGTTGGGCGTCGCCGGATTCCACCTCCGTGAGGAAGTCTTCGGCTCGGGGGCCGCGGAGGGTGGTGGCGGGGTGGCCGTGGTGGGTGATGCGGACGGTGCCGTCTGGGTGGGCCTCGTAGTGGAAGCCGTGCGGGCTTGGCATGGTCCGGATCGTACGGGTGTGGGGTGGTCCGGCCCAGGGGTTTTCGCCCCCGCCGCCCCTACCCGTCCCGTCCCTGGGGGCTGCGCCCCCAGACCCCCTCGTCCTCAAACGCCGGACGGGCTGGATGTTGCGGACCTGCGCCGAAATCCAGCCCCTTGGGGGTCCCCCCTCTGGGGGAGTTTGAGGAGCGGGGGTCCAGGGGGCGGAGCCCCCTGGAGGACGGGAACATCTACGGCACCACCACGATCTTGCGGCCCACGCCCGACGCGAACTGGTCCAGGGCTTCCGGGTAGCGGTCCAGTGGGATTCGGTCGCTGATGAATACGTCGGGGTCCAGGACGCCGGTCGCGAAGAGTTCGGCCGCGCGCTCGAAGCTGTGGAGGACGGCCATCGAGCCGGTGATGGTGATCTCCTGGTTGTAGATGCGGTACGGGTCGATCGTCACGCGCGTCGCGTAGTCCGCCACCCCGAACTGAAGGAACGTCCCCGCCTTCGCCACCCGCTCCAGACCGTCCTGGATGGCCGCCGCGTTACCGGTGGCGTCGATGACGAGGTCCCAGCCCTGGGGGCGGTCGAGCTCGTCGGGGTTCGCGGCGGAGGCGGAGACGCCCAGGCTGCGGGCGGTTTCCAGACGGGTGGGGTTGACGTCGACCACGTCCACGCTCGCCGCGCCGGTCCGCTTGGCGAGCTCCAGCATCATCAGGCCCATCGTGCCGGAGCCGTAGATGAGGACGTGGGCGCCTAGGCGGGACTGGAGGACGTCGTAGCCCCGGACCGCGCAGGACAGGGGTTCCACCAGTGCCGCGTCCTGGGTGCGGACGTGTTCGGGGAGCCGTACGCAGTTCGCCACCGGAGCGACCGCGTAGCGTGCCGCGCCGCCGGCCGTCGTCACGCCGATCGCCGCCCAGCGCTCGCAGAGGTTGTTGTGGCCCGTGCGGCAGTAACGGCACTCGTAGCAGTAGAGGGAGGGATCGACGGCCACTCGGTCGCCCACCGACAACTCCGTGACCTGCGTGCCGACCCCGACCACCTCGCCCGCGAACTCGTGCCCGGGCACGATCGGCAGCTTGGGCGCGAACTCGCCCTGGAGGATGTGGAGATCGGTGCCGCAGAGGCCGCACGCGGCGACCTCGACGACCACCTGGCGGGGGCCCGGCGTCGGGTCGGGGACCTCGGCGACGACGGCCCGGCCCACGGACTCGATGACGGCGGCCTTCATTTCACGGCTCCCAACGACAGGCCCTGGACCAGCTTGTCCTGGGCGGCGAACCCCGCGGCGAGCACCGGCAGGGAGATCACGAGCGACGCGGCGCACACCTTCGCCAGGAACAGGCCCTGGCTGGTGATGAAGCCGGTCAGGAAGACGGGGGCCGTCTCGGCCACGACGCCGGTCAGCACCCGCGCGAAGAGCAGTTCGTTCCAGCTGAAGATGAAGCAGATCAGCGATGTCGCGGCGATGCCGGGGAGGGCGATGGGGGCCACCACGCGCGCGAGGACGGTCGGCAGGTTCGCGCCGTCCACCCGTGCCGCCTCGATCACCTCCACCGGGACCTCGGACAGGAACGACTGCATCATCCACACCGCGATCGGCAGGTTCATGGAGGTGTAGAGGATGACCAGCAGCCAGATGTTGTCCAGCATGTCCGTGTTCTTTGCGAACAGGTAGATCGGGAGCAGGCCCGCCACCACCGGCAGCATCTTCGTGGACAGGAAGAAGAACAGTACGTCCGTCCACTTCTTCACCGGGCGGATCGACAGCGCGTACGCCGCCGGGAGGGCCAGGAGGAGTACGAACAGCGTCGATGCCACCGATGCCACGGTGGAGTTGATCAGGGACGGCCAGGGGCTGGCGCCGCCGCCCGTGCCGAAGAACTCGCGATAGCCGTCCAGGGTGAGCGCCGCTCCGAAGGACGGCGGGTTGGTCGCCGCGTCCTCCTCCGAGTGGAAGGACGTCAGCGCCATCCAGGCGATGGGCAGGAAGAAGACGATGCCGGCCAGCCAGGCCACCAGGCCCAGGCTCACGCCCTTGCGCTTGCGGATGCGTACGGCGATGTCGCTCATGCGCGGCCCACCTCCTCGCGGAACAGGGACGACACGACGCGCAGGGCGAAGGTCGCGATGATGATCGAGCCGATGACCACCAGGACGCCTGCGGCCGAGGCGAGGCCGTTCTCATGGGCCTGGTAGAAGCTCTGGTAGACGGTGTACGGGAGGTTCGCGGTGCCCAGACCGCCCGAGGTGATCGTGAAGACCGCGTCGAAGTTCTGGACGATGTAGATCGAGCCCAGCAGGGCGCCCAGCTCCAGGTACCGGCGCAGGTGCGGAAGCGTCAGATAGCGGAAGATCTGCCAGTCGCTCGCGCCGTCCACCCGCGCGGCCTCCATCTGCGCCTGGTCGCGGCTCTGCAGGCCCGCCAGCAGGATCAGCATCATGAACGGGGTCCACTGCCAGACCAGGGCCGCCTCGACCGCGAGGAGCGGTGTGTTGGAGATCCAGTCCGGTTGTGGGCCGCCGACATAGTGCAACAGGCCGTTGAACAGGCCGTATTCGGGGTTGTAGAGGACGTGCTTCCAGAGCAGGGCGGCGGCCACCGGGACCACCAGGAACGGGGCGATCAGCAGGGTGCGGACCAGTCCCCGGCCCTTGAACTTCCGGTCCAGGAGCAGGGCCAGGACCAGGCCGAGGACGAGGCTGGCCAGCACCACGGCCACGGTGAGCAGGATCGTGGTCCACACCGAGCGGCGCAGGTCCGCGTCGGTGAGGACTTCGGAGTAGTTGCCGAAGCCGGTGAACTCGCGGGCGTCGGGGTAGAGCGCGTTCCAGTCGAAGAACGAGATCACCAGCGTGGCCACGAACGGCAGCTGGGTCACGACGATCATGAAGATCAGGGCGGGGAGGAGGGGGGCGCGGGTGGCCCAGGCGCGCATACGGCCCGAGGGGCCCTTCATGGCGCGGACGGATGGTGCGGCGATCGGAGCGGTGGTCGTGGCGGTCATCGTCCCTCGTACTCCTCGGAGATCTTCTCGGCGAGCTGCTGGGACTTCTCCAGGGCCGAGTCCACGGACTGGCGTCCGGCGATGGCCGCGCTGATCTCCTGGGAGACCTTGGTGCCGAGGTCGGTGAACTCGGGGATGCCGACGAACTGGATGCCGGGCGCGGGGCGCGGCTGCACTCCCGGGTCCTCCGGACGGGCGCCCTCGATGGCTTCCTTGGTCATCTCCTGGAAGGCGGCGGCCTCCGCGCGGTAGTCGGGGTTGTCGTACGTCGACGCGCGCTTTCCGGCCGGTACGTCGGACCAGCCGACCTCGTCGCCGACCAGTTGCTCGTACTGCTTGCTGGACGCCCAGGACACGAACTTCCAGGCCTTGTCGGGGTTGCGGGAGGCGTCCTGGATGCCCCAGGCCCAGGTGTAGAGCCAGCCGGAGGACTCGGTCTTCTCGACCGGGGCGGGGGCGTAGCCGACCTTGCCCTTGACCGGGGAGTCGGCGGACTCCAGGGAGCCGGCCGCGGAGGTGGCGTCGTACCACATGGCGACCTTGCCCTGGGTCATGTTGTTCAGGCACTCGGCGAAGCCGGACTGGGGGGCGCCGGACTCGCCGTGGTCGCGGACGAGGTCGACATAGAACTTCACGGCCTTCTCCCACTCGGGGGAGTCGAGCCGGGCCTTCCAGTCCTTGTCGAACCAGGTGCCGCCGAAGGTGTTCACGACCGTGGTGAGCGGTGCCATGACCTCGCCCCAGCCGGGCAGGCCGCGCAGGCAGATGCCCTTCATCCCGGACTCGGCGCCGTCGAGCTTGGCGGCGAGGTCCGCCACCTGGGTCCAGGTGGGGTGGGCCGGCATGGTCAGACCCTCCTTCTCGAACACGTCCTTGCGGTACATCAGGAAGGACGACTCGCCGTAGAAGGGCTGGCCGTAGAGCTTGCCGTCCTCGGCGGTGAGGGACTGGCGCATCGGCTTGAGGATGTCCTGCTCGTCGTAGGCCGGGTCCTTGGCGACGTAGGAGTCCATCTCGTGCAGCCAGTCGTTGCGGGCGTAGATCGGTATCTCGTAGTTGGACAGGGTCGCCACGTCGTACTGGCCCGCCTGGTTGGCGAAGTCCTGGCTGATCTTGTCGCGGACGTCGTTCTCGGGCAGCACGGTGAAGTTGACCTTGATGCCGGTCTCTTTGGTGAAGTGCGCGGCGGTGAGCTTCTGGAGCTCCACCATCTGCGGGTTGTTCACCATCAGGACGTTGATCGAGTTGCCGCCCGCCCCGGCCCCGCCCGCGCCGACCCAGCAGCCGGTGAGCAGCGGGGCGAGCAGCGTCCCTGCGGCGACCGCGGCGAATGTCGCTCGCGGCCTCCGTCGGCTCTGGGTTCGCATGGATCGCTCCTGAACATTTGGGGAGATAAAGGGTGTTGCCGGGCGTGAAGGCGCCCTACAGGAGGTGCGTTGGACTTTCAGACCCGGATGACCTGCGGGCCCAGCAGTGAGTAGCGGTGGGCCTCGGCCGTCGGGAGCAGAGTGCTGGTGACGATCGCCTCCAGCGCGCCGACCTCGGCGAACCGGCAGAAGCTGACCGCCCCGAACTTGGTGTGCACACCCGCGAACACGGTGCGCCGGGAGGCGCGTACGGCCTGTGCCTTGACCTCGCTGACCGCGGGGTCGGGGGTGGTCAGACCGTGTTCGCGGGAGATGCCGTTGGCGCCGATGTAGGCGAGGTCGATGACGAAGCCGGCGAGCATCTTCGTCGTCCAGTGGTCGACGGTGGCGAGGGTGCCGGAGCGGACCCGGCCGCCGAGGAGCAGTACCGAGATGTGCTCGGCCTCGGCGAGCGTGCCGGCGACCGGCAGGGACGCGGTGACCACGGTCAGCGGCCGGTCCCGGGGGAGCGCCTCGGCGATGAGCTGCGGGGTGAACCCCTCGTCGACGAAGACGGTCTCGGCGTCCCCGAGCAGCTCGGCCGCGGCGGCCGCGATGCGTCGCTTCTCGGGGACATGGCTGGTGGCGCGGAAGGCGAGCGTCGTCTCGAAACCGGCGCTCTCCACGGGATACGCGCCGCCGTGTGTGCGGCGCACCAGACCGTGGTCCTCCAGGGCGCGCAGATCCCGGCGTACGGTCTCCTTGGCCACGCCCAGTTCGGCGGCGAGCGCGGTGACGTCGACCGAGCCGCTGGCGCGGGCGACCTGGACGATCTCCCGCTGGCGTTCCTCTGCCGTCCTGGTGCTCATGGCCGACACCTGCCTCCGTGCTACGCGCCGCTGCGTTTTTGGTTCGTTCGCCTACGGGCGCTTTCAGCCGCCCTTTCGGCTCACTCGTTGCCCGTTCGGGCCCGGTGAGGCCCATGGAGGAAGTTCTACAGCGGGGGCGCGGCACTGACCAGGTCTGTTGCGCGCCCGATACTGCCCGTGTGTGCCCGTTCGACTCTCCGCTTGCCCGCCTCGGACCAGGGCGGCTGTCGAACAGGGCGTGAGATCGGGCACGACCGGTGCCCGGATACGGCGAAGGGCGGGCCCGTTCGGTGCCCGCCCGTCCCGGAGGCGCTCTTGCGCACGTATCAGTAAGGCCAGATCGGCGGGTCGCTCACGAAGTGGCCGCCGAGGTAGGCGTGCGCCACGTTCTCCGGGTCGAGCTCGCCCTGCTCGGCGATGAGCTTCTCGGCGTACGGCTCGGAGTCGTCCTGCGGTGCGTAGCCGAGCGCTCGCGCGGTGGTCAGGTCCCACCACAGCCGGGTGTTGGCGGAGGAGCCGTAGACGACGGTGTGGCCGACGTGCTCGGCGGTCAGGGCCGCGTGGAAGAGGCGGGCGCCGTCGGCCGGGCTCATCCACACCGAGAGCATGCGCACGCTGGTCGGTTCGGCGAAGCAGGAGCCGATGCGCACGGAGACGGTCTCCAGGCCGTGCTTGTCCCAGTAGAACTGGGCGAGGTCCTCGCCGAAGGACTTGGACAGGCCGTAGAAGGTGTCCGGGCGGCGCGGGGTGTCGATCGGGATCAGCGCACTCGCGTCAACAGGTGGGGCGCCCTGCGGGCGGGGCGTGAAGCCCACCGCGTGGTTGGAGGACGCGAAGACGATGCGCTCGACGCCCTCCTGGCGGGCGGCCTCGTACAGGTTGTACGTCCCCTCGATGTTCGCCTTCAGGATTTTCTCGAACGGGGCTTCCAGGGAGATGCCGGCGAGATGGATGATCGCGTCGACGCCCCGGACGGCCTCGCGCACGGCGTCCTTGTCGGCGAGGTCGGCGACGATCGCGTCCGGCTCGCCCTCGATCGGGCGCAGATCGAGCAGGCGGAGTGTGTAGCCGTAGTCCGGGAGCAGCTCCCGCATCAGGGTGCCGAGCCCGCCGGCGGCACCGGTGAGCAGAAGGGTGCGGGGAGCGGGCATCCTCGGGTCTCCTTGAGTAGACGGACGCATTCGTGGACAGCATTCACATTCATGGACACGCTATGGATCGTCGACCAGTCGCGTCAAGTGTCCTGCGGCGGTGGTCAATCCGCTCTTGTCATCCCTGCTTGCGAACTTGACCCTCTCCATGTGGGACCTTAGCGTGAGCTTGTTCATGAATATGGACGTGAATCAGAAACGTGCACCGGCCTGTTCTAGGGAGAGCCCGTGACGCCAGCCCCCCTCGCCGCTCGACTCAGCATCCCCAGCGGGCCGCTGTTCTTCCCCGTCACCGCCTACGGCCCCGACGGCTCGGTCGACCTCGACGTCTACCGCACCCATGTGCGCCGGGGAGTCGAGGCCGGGGCCGCCGCCGTGTTCGCCTGCTGCGGCACCGGGGAGTTCCACGCGCTCACGCCGGAGGAGTTCGAGGCCTGTGTGCGCACGGCCGTCGAGGCGACCGAGGGGCGCGTCCCGGTCGTCGCGGGCGCGGGATACGGCACCGCGCTCGCCGTGCGGTACGCGCGTCTCGCGGCGGCGGCCGGGGCGGACGGGCTGCTCGCCATGCCGCCGTATCTCGTGGTCGCCGGGCAGGAAGGGCTGCTGCGCCACTACCGGGAGGTGGCGGCCGCGACCGCGCTGCCCGTGATCGTCTACCAGCGAGACAACGCCGTGTTCACCCCGGAGACGGTCGTCGAGCTGGCCCGCACGGACGGGATCATCGGGTTCAAGGACGGGCTCGGCGACCTGGACCTCATGCAGCGCATCGTGAGCGTCGTCCGCACCGAGCTCCCCGGCGACTTCCTCTACTTCAACGGACTGCCGACCGCCGAGCAGACCCAGCTCGCCTACCGCGGTATCGGCATCACCCTCTACTCCTCCGCCGTCTTCTGCTTCGTCCCGGAGGTCGCCCTCGCCTTCCACCGGGCCCTCGGCTCCGGCGACGACGCCACCGCGCACCGCCTGCTGGACGGCTTCTACCGGCCGTTCGTCGATCTGCGCGCCCAGGGCCGCGGATACGCCGTCGCTCTGGTCAAGGCGGGCGTACGGTTGCGGGGGCTCGACGTCGGAGCGGTACGGTCGCCGCTGCACGAACCGGCCGAGGAACATGTCAAGCAGCTGGCCGAACTCATCGACCGGGGCCACGAGTTGCTGCGGGAGGACGTGTGAAGGCGTCGGCATTCGTCTACCCCTGGGACGTCAACGGCGACCCGGAGGCCGCGGCCCGCATCGCCTCCCTCGGCGTGGAGCAGGTGACCCTGGCGACCGCCTACCACTCCACCCGCGCCCTCACCCCCCGCCACCCGCTCCACCGCATCGTCACCGCCGAGTACGCCGCCGTGCTCCATCCGACGGACGACCGCTGGGAGGGGCGGGCGCTGCGCCCGTACGCGGCCGGTGACTGGGCCCCCGGGGACGCCTACGGCGAGGCGGCCGCCGCGCTCGCGGACGCCGGCCTGGAGGTGCACACCTGGGTCGTCCTCGCGCACAACTCCCGTATGGGCGCCGAGCATCCGCACACCTCGGTCGTCAACGCCTACGGCGACCGCTATCCGTGGGCGCCCTGTATCGCCCAGCCCGCCACGCGCGCGTACCTGATCGACCTGGCCGCCGAGGCGGCGGTACGACCCGGCGCGCGCGGCACCGAACTGGAGTCCCTCGGCTGGTACGGGCTGCAGCACCTGCACGCCCACGACAAGACCGGCGGGGTCCCGCTCGGCGACGCCGGGATGTACCTGATGGCGCTCTGCTTCTGCCCCACGTGCCGCGAGGGCTACGGCGAGCAGGGCCTGGACGCCGACGCGCTCGCCGCCGCCGTACGGGACGCACTGGAGCCGCTGTGGCACGGCGTGCCGGACGACGGGGGCTGGGCGGGCGTCGAGAAGCTGCTCGGGTCCGAGACGGCGGCGGCCACGCGCGCGTGGCGTGACGAAACCGCCCGCACACTCCAGGAGACGGCGATCCGCGCGGTCCGTGCGGCTGCCCCCGACGGCTTCCGGATCCTGCTGCACGCCGACCCCGTCACCTACCACGTCGGCGCCAACGCCGGCGTCGACCCCGCGCACATCCTCTCCGTCGCGGACGGCGTGGTCGTGCCGTGCACAGGGGGACCGGCCCTGCTGACGCCGTTCGCGGAGACCCGCAAGGACGCGGTGCTCGCCGCCAACCTCACCGTGGTCTCCGGCATGGGCGGCAGCCCGGGCACCCTCACCACGGACATGGCCCGCGCACAGGAGCTCGGGGCGACGGAGATCCGGCTGTATCACGCCGGGCTGGCGTCGGACGCCGACCTGGAGGCGGTGCGCTCGGCACTCACCAGGACCTGAGCCCCGCCGTCGGAGACGGGCGTGCGATGAGTTTTCGCGTCGCGGGCGGTCCACACTTCAGGGCCCCGGGTATCCGAGGTCCTGGAAACCGTGAGGAGCAGCCCATGACCGATGACGTGATCCTGGATCTGGGACCGCAGGCCCGTGTGCTGGCGCGGCTCGCCGATGGTGTGCGCGATGCGCAGCTCGGCGGGGAGACGCCGTGTCCGGAGTATGCGGTGCGCAATGTGCTGGGGCATCTGGCGGGGCTGGCCGCCGCCTTCCGTGATGCGGGTCGCAAGGAGCTCGGCCCGACCACGGACACCGACCCGGGCGGCTCCCTGCCGGACGTCGGCCCGGGCTGGCGGGAGGAGATGCCCAAGGTGCTCGACGAACTCGCCGACGCCTGGCGCGACCCGGCCGCCTGGACCGGGATGACGCGTGCGGGCGGTTTCGACATGCCCGGAGCGGTCGCCGGTGCCGTCGCGATCGATGAACTGGTCATCCACGGCTGGGATCTGGCCCGGGCCATCGGCCGGCCGTACACCCCCGACCCGGCCGCGCTCCAGGCGGCGTACGACTTCCTTCTCGCCGCCGCCGACGATCCCAGCCGGGGCGGGGGAATCTTCGGCCCGGTGGTCCCGGTGCCCGCCGACGCGCCGCTGCTGGACCGGACGGTGGGGCTGAGCGGGCGGGACCCCGGGTGGACGCCCAAGGGGTGAGCCGCGGCCCCAACTGACGTCGGGCAACGCCGACTTCTTTCAGAAGCCTTCTTTTGTCAGAAGCATTGACGAAACACAGTGCCCCTCCTACCTTCAACGCGTCGTACTTCGTACGTCATATATGAGACGCGATATGTGAGATCCGAGAGGCGCGCATGACCTCTGTGCCCACGCCGATCCCCTCCCGCACGCAATACGTGCAGGAGGAGATCAAACGCCGCATCCTCACCGGGCAGTTGACGCCCGGCCAGGCCCTGGTCGAGACCGATCTCGCCGCGCAGTTCGGGGTGTCGAAGACCCCGGTGCGGGAGGCGTTGAAGACCCTTGCCGGGACCGGGCTCGTCGTGATGAACCAGTACAAGGGCGTCACGGTGCGCATGGTGGACGCGGACATGGCACGCGAGGTCTACGACGTGCGCCTGCTGCTGGAGCCCGAGGCGTTGAAGCGGGCGGTGAAGCGCGGCGCCTCGCTCGATGCCGCGCGCGCCGCGCTGACCCGCGCCGACGCGGCCGGCGACACCGCCGAACGTTCCCTGGCCAACCGGGAGTTCCACCGCGCCCTGTATCTGCCGTGCGGCAACCCGCTGCTCGGCCGGATGCTCGACGAGGTCCGCGACCAGGCCGCCCTGGTCTCCGCCGTCGCCTGGGCGGCCTCCCCCTCCTGGGAGCGGGAGGCCGGTGAGCACCGGGAGATCCTGCGGCTGGCCCTGGAGGGCGACGCGGACGGAGCGGCCGGCGCCCTCCACGCGCACATCGCGTCGTTCGTGCAGCGGGCCTTCCCCGGGGCCCAGGACGAGGTCCAGGCAGAGGTACAGGCAGCGGAAGGAAACGCATGAGCGGCGTGGCGTTCGAGACCCAGCGGGCGGCTCTGGCCGACGTGGTGGCGATCCCGGTGACCCCGTTCGCCGAGGACGGCAGCGTCGACCAGGACATCCACCGGGCCCTGCTGCGCCGGCTGCTCGACGGCGGCGTCAACATCGTCACGCCCAACGGGAACACGGGTGAGTTCTACGCCCTGACTCCCCAGGAGCGGCAGCTCATCACCGAGTTGACCATCGAAGAGGCCGGCGAGCGGGCCGCCGTCCTCGTCGGCGTCGGGCACGACGTACCCACCGCCGCCGCCTCCGCTCGCCATGCCCGTGAGCTCGGCGCCCAGATGGTGATGGTCCACCAGCCCGTCCACCCGTACGTCTCCCAGGCCGGCTGGGTCGACTACCACCGCGCCATCGCCGAGGCCGTGCCCGAGCTGGGCGTCGTCCCGTACATCCGCAACGCCCAGCTGAGCGGTCTGCGACTGGCCGAACTCGCCGACTCCTGCCCGAATGTCATCGGCGTCAAGTACGCCGTCCCGGACGCCGCGAAGTTCGCCGCCTTCGCCCGCGACGCGGGTCTGGAGCGCTTCGTCTGGGTCGCCGGTCTCGCCGAGCCGTACGCCCCCTCGTACTTCTCCGCGGGCGCCACCGGCTTCACCTCGGGGCTCGTGAACGTCGCTCCTGCCGTTTCGCTGAATATGATCGAAGCGCTTCGATCCGGCGACTACCCGGCCGCCATGAAGGTCTGGGAGCAGATCCGCCGCTTCGAGGAACTGCGCGCCGCCAACGGCTCCGCGAACAACGTCACCGTCGTCAAGGAAGCCCTCGCCTCGCTCGGCCTGTGCCGCCGCGACGTCCGCCCGCCGAGCAGGCCGCTGCCGGAGGGCGAACGCGCCGAGGTCGCCGCCATCGCCGCCGGGTGGTCGATATGACCGACAGGAAGCGTCCCGACGAGCTCAGAAGCCATCAGTGGTACGGCACCGACGGCCTGCGTTCCTTCAGTCACCGCGCCCGCACCCGCCAGCTCGGCTACCTCCCCGAGGAGCACCTCGGCAAGCCGGTCATCGCGATCCTCAACACCTGGTCCGACATCAATCCGTGTCATGTGCATCTCAGGGATCGCGCGCAGGCCGTCAAGAGGGGTGTCTGGCAGGCGGGTGGCTTCCCGCTGGAGTTCCCGGTCTCCACCCTCTCCGAGACCTTCCAGAAGCCGACCCCCATGCTCTACCGCAACCTGCTCGCGATGGAGACCGAGGAACTGCTGCGCTCCTACCCGGTCGACGGAGCCGTGCTCATGGGCGGCTGCGACAAGTCCACGCCCGCGCTGCTCATGGGGGCGGCGAGTGCCGACCTCCCCGCGGTCTTCGTGCCCGCCGGGCCGATGCTGCCGGGCCACTGGCGCAGCGAGGTCCTCGGTTCCGGCACCGACATGTGGAAGTACTGGGACGACAAGCGCGCCGGCCTCATCGGCGACTGCGAGATGACCGAGCTGGAGAGCGGTCTGGCGCGCTCGCCCGGTCACTGCATGACCATGGGTACGGCGTCCACGCTGACGGCCGCCGCCGAGGCGCTCGGCGTGACGGTCCCCGGCGCGTCCAGCATCCCCGCCGTCGACTCCGGCCATGACCGGATGGCCGCGGCTTCGGGCCTGCGGATCGTCGAACTGGTCCACAAGGACCGCAAGTTGAGCGACATCCTCACCGCCGAAGCCTTCGAGGACGCCGTGACGACCGTCCTCGGCCTCGGCGGCTCCACCAACGCCGTGATCCATCTGATCGCCATGGCCGGACGGGCCGGCGTCCGCCTCACCCTCGACGACTTCGACCGCATCGCCCGCACCGTCCCGGTGCTGGCCAACGTACGGCCGGGCGGACGGACGTACCTCATGGAGGACTTCCACTTCGCCGGCGGCCTGCCCGGGTTCCTCTCCCGCATCCCGGACCTGCTCCACCTGGACCGGCCGACGGTCTCCTGCGACACCCTGCGCGAGCAGATCGCCGGTGCGCAGGTGCACAACGACGACGTCATCCGGCCGCGCGACAACCCGGTCGCGCACGAGGGCGGGGTCGCCGTCCTGCGCGGCAACCTCTGCCCGGACGGCGCCGTCATCAAGCACATCTCCGCCGAGCCCCATCTGCTCAAGCACACCGGTCCCGCGGTCGTCTTCGACGACTACAGGACGATGCAGCGGACCATAGACGACCCCGCCCTGAACATCACGGCCGACAGCGTGCTCGTGCTGCGCAACGCCGGGCCCAAAGGCGGTCCGGGCATGCCGGAGTACGGGATGCTGCCGCTGCCCGACCATCTGCTCAAGCAGGGCGTACGGGACATGCTGCGGATCTCCGACGCCCGGATGAGCGGCACGAGTTACGGCGCGTGCGTCCTCCACGTGGCGCCGGAGTCGTACGTCGGCGGACCGCTCGCGCTGGTGCGCACGGGCGACTCGATCACCCTGGACGTCGAGGCCAGGACGCTCCAACTCAACGTGGACGACGATGAGTTGGAGCGACGCAGGGCGCGGTGGACGCCGCCGCCCGTGCGGTACGAGCGCGGATACGGCGCGCTCTACAACGAACAGATCACCCAGGCGGACACCGGCTGCGACTTCGAGTTCCTCGCGCGGCCGGGCAAGGTGCAGGACCCGTACGCGGGCTGAACCGGCCTCGACCGCACAGTATTTCGGCCGAGATCTCGAACGTTGATCGGCAAGCGCTTCACCAGCACGAGCAAACGTAACCGAACGGAGAACAGTCATGGCCCAAGCCGCAGCCGTGGCGAAACCGCCCGCGCCACCGAGGCGGCGCCGTGCCTCCGCCACCCCGCGCAGGCTGCCGTACCTGCTGATCGCCCCGGCAGCCGTGCTGATGCTGGGCTTCATCGCCTACCCGGTGCTCAGCGTCTTCTACTACAGCCTGCAGAACTACAACCCCACCAAACCCTGGCGGAACGGCTACGCGGGCTTCGACAACTTCGTCCACGCCTTCACCGAGGACCCGGTCTTCTGGGACACGCTGGTCTTCAGCGCGAAGTGGGTGGTCGTCGAGGTCGGGCTGCAACTGCTGTTCGGGCTGGCGCTGGCGCTGATCGTCAACCAGACGTTCGTGGGGCGGGGGCTCGGCCGCGCGATGGTGTTCTCGCCGTGGGCCGTCTCCGGTGTGCTGACCTCCGCGATCTGGGTGCTGCTCTACAACTCCCAGACGGGCATCACCCGTTACCTCGCGGACATGGGTATCGGCTCCTACGGCACCAGCTGGCTGTCGGACACCTCCACCGTGTTCCCGGCGGCGATCGTCGCCGACCTGTGGCGCGGGGTGCCGTTCTTCGCGATCCTCATCCTCGCCGACCTCCAGTCCGTCTCCAAGGACCTGTACGAGGCGGCCGAGGTCGACGGGGCGAGCCGGCTGAAGCAGTTCTGGCACATCACGCTGCCCCATCTGAAGGACGCGATCATCCTGTCCACGCTGCTGCGCGCGGTGTGGGAGTTCAACAACGTCGACCTGCTCTACACGCTCACCGGCGGCGGACCGGCCGGCGAGACCACGACACTCCCGCTCTACATCGCCAACACCAGCGTCGACGCCCACAACTTCGGCTATGCGTCGGCCCTGACCACGGTCGCGTTCGTGATCCTGCTCTTCTGCTCGATGGTCTATCTGCGGCTGAGCAAGTTCGGAGGTGAGGACAAGTGAGCACCACCCAAGAGGCCACCGCGGTCGCGCCGGCCGCGGGTCGCCCGGTCCCCGAGCCGCAGCGTCCGGCGAAGTACCGCCGCGCCTGGGACGAGGCCCCGCGCTGGCAGATCTACCTCCCGCTGGGGATCTACCTGATCTTCACCCTGATCCCCTTCTACTGGATCCTGCTCTTCGCGCTCCGCCCGGCCGGCTCCACCTCGCTGGTGCCCTGGCCGATGACCTTCGACCACTTCGAGAAGGTGTGGACGGAGCGTGCCTTCGGCACCTACTTCCAGAACAGCGTGCTCGTCGGCGTCGCCACCCTGGTGATGACGACGCTCGTCGCGCTGGCCGGCGGCTATGCCCTCGCCCGGTTCGACTTCAAGATCAAGCGGGCCTTCATGCTGGGGCTGCTGTGCTCCCAGTTCGTGCCGGGCGCGCTGCTCCTGGTGCCGCTGTTCGAGATCTTCGCCGAACTGCAGATGATCAACTCGCTGGGCAGCGTCATCCTCGCGGAGACGGTCTTCCAGCTGCCCCTGTCGATGATCCTCATCAGCAACTTCATCAAGAACGTGCCGTACTCCCTGGAGGAGGCCGCCTGGGTCGACGGCTGCAACAGGATGACCGCCTTCCGGATCGTCGTCCTGCCGCTGCTGCGCCCCGGTCTGATCGCCGTCGGCTCCTTCGCCTTCGTGCACTCCTGGAACCACTTCCTGTTCGCCCTGATGTTCCTCAACAACCAGGACAAGCAGACCATCCCCGTCGGCCTCAACACCCTGATGAGCGCGGACAGCGTCGACCTCGGCGCACTCGCCGCGGGCGGCATCATCGCGGCCGTGCCCGTGGTGATCGTGTTCGCCTTCATCCAGAAGTGGCTGATCACCGGCTTCAGCGCGGGGGCGGTGAAGGGATGAGACTCCGTCAGATCACCGTTGCCTCAGCCCTCTTGGGGGTGCTCTGCGTGCCCGCCCATGCCGACGCCCGGGACATCGGCCGCAACACCCTGGCCCCGAACGACGGCTGGGCCGCGGCCGAGCGGAACGGCAGCGCCCTGCACACAAAGATCGACAGCACTGAACGGGCCGACCGAGAGGTGGCACGCGGCGCGGGCGCGGGGAGGATCCCATGAGCACCGTGGACATCGTCCTGGCGGGCGCGCGTGGCCACGGCCGCTGGCACGTCGAGAACATCCGCCGGCTCCAGGACAAGGGACTGGTACGACTGGTCGGCATCTGTGAGCTGACCCCGCTGACCGAGGAGGAGTTCGGCGGCGAACCGCCCGCCCAGTCTGCCGACTTCGGCGCCCTTCTCGACTCCACCGGGGCCCGGGCCGCCGTGATCTGCACACCGATCCCGACCCACACCGACCTCGCCCTGACGGCCGCCGAGCGGGGCGTGCACCTCCTCCTGGAGAAGCCGCCCGCCCCGTCCTACGCCGAGTTCCGCCGGATGGCCGACGGGGTCGCCCGGGCGGGGGTCGCCTGCCAGATCGGCTTCCAGTCGATGGGCTCGCACGCGGTGCCGGTGATCCGTGAGCTGATGGCCGAGGGCGCGATCGGGGAGCTGGTCGGCATCGGCGGGGCCGGGGCCTGGGCGCGCCCCGAGGCGTACTACCGGCGTGCGCCGTGGGCGGGCAAGCGGCGCCTGAACGGCGTGGACGTGATCGACGGTGCGCTGACCAACCCGCTCGCGCACGCCGTCGCCACCGCCCTCGCGCTGAACGGCACCACACGCGCCGAGGACGTCACCGACATCGAGACCGAGCTGCTGCGCGCGAACGACATCGAGTCCGACGACACCTCCTGCGTCCGCGTCACCACCGTCCACGGCCACTCGGTCACCGTCGCGGCGACGCTGTGCGCCGAGCACCCCGACGAGCCGTACGTCCTCGTGCACGGCACCCGCGGCCGGATCACCTTCTGGTACAAGCAGGACCGCGTGCTGCTCCAGCGCGCCGACCACGGCCCGGAGGAGACCGAGTACGCCCGCACGGACCTGCTGGAGAACCTCGTCGACCATCTCACCACCGGCGCCCGGCTGTTGGTCGCGCCGGACTCGACGGGCGCCTTCATGAAGGTCGTTGAAGCGATTCGACTGGCCCCCGACCCGGAACCACTGCCGCAGGAGGCCTGGTACCTCCTCCCGGACGAGGGCCGCCGCGTGATCCCCGGCGTCGACGGACTCGTCACGGCCGCAGCCGACACCCTCTCCCTCTACTCCGAGCTGGGCGCCCCCTGGGCCTTCCCGCAAGTGCGCCCGAAAGAGGTGAGTACCTGATGACGACCACCGACTCCCCGGTCCTGCGCGTCGCGGGCCGCCCGGTAGCCCGCTACGTCACACGGCCCGAGCTGCCCGCCCGGCTCTCCCCACGCCCGTATCTGCACCCCGTCACCACCCTGGCCGGTACGGCGGTCACCGAGTTGAGCCCCGCCGACCACACCCACCACCTCGGCGTCGGTGTCGCCGTTCCCGACGTCGAGGGGCACAACTTCTGGGGCGGACGCACCTACGTCCCCGACCGGGGCCCCACGGAGCTGGACAACCACGGGGCCCAGCGGCACACCACCTTCCAGCTCCGGGACCCCGACGGCTTCGTGGAGGAGCTGCGCTGGGTGGCCGCGGGAGCCGAGCTGCTGCGTGAGCGCCGTACGGTGGCGGCCACCGAACTCACCAACGCCGCCTGGGCGTTGGACTTCACCTTCTCCCTCACCAATGTCACCTCCGACCCGCTCTCGATCGGCAGCCCGGCCACCAACGGCCGCCCCGGCGCGGCATACGGCGGCTTCTTCTGGCGGGCCCGCAAGGAGGCGCCTGCGCCGGACGTCTTCACCGTCGACCGGGAGGGCGAGCAGGAGGTCCACGCCACCCGCGCCACCTGGGTGGCTCTCGCGGGCTCCACCTGGACCCTGGTCTTCGCCGGGGCCACCGAACAGACCCGCCAGGACCAGTGGTTCGTGCGCGCCGGGGAGTACCCGGGCGTCGGCTCGTCCCTCGCCGCCGAGGAGCGGCTGCCGATCCCGCCCGGCGAGACCGCCGTCCGCCGGATCGTCACCGTCGTCGCCGACGGCCGCATCGGCCGGCTCGAAGCGGCGTCCCTGGTTCGGAAGGCGGTGAGCCCATGACGACCGAGACCTACCGCAACCCGATCCTCGACGCCGACTGGTCCGACCCGGACGTGGTCCGCGTGGGCGACGACTTCCACCTCACGGCCTCCAGCTTCGGCCGCGCACCCGGCCTGCCCCTGCTCCACTCCCGCGACCTCGTCAACTGGACCCTGGTCGGCCATGCCCTCAACCGCCTCGAACCGGCGGCCGAGTTCAGGTCCCCGCGCCACGACTGCGGGGTCTGGGCCCCTTCCCTGCGCCACCACGACGACCGCTTCTGGATCTTCTGGGGCGACCCCGACCAGGGCATCCACCAGATCAACGCCCCCGAGATCCGCGGGCCCTGGACCCGCCCCCACCTCATCAAGGCCGGCAAGGGCCTGATCGACCCCTGTCCCCTCTGGGACGACGAGACCGGCGAGGCCTATCTGATCCACGCCTGGGCCAAGTCCCGCTCCGGCGTCAAGAACCGTCTCACCGGCCACCGTATGCACCCTGACGGGATGTCACTTCTCGACGAGGGCAAGGTGATCGTCGACGGCGACCGCATCCCCGGCTGGTTCACCCTCGAAGGGCCCAAGCTCTACCGGCACGACGGCTGGTTCTGGATCCTCGCCCCCGCCGGGGGAGTGGAGACCGGCTGGCAGGGCGCCTTCCGCTCGCGCGGGTTCTTCGGGCCGTACGAGGAGAGGGTCGTCCTCGAGCAGAAGGACACCGACGTCAACGGGCCGCACCAGGGCGGCTGGGTGCGCACCCCGTCCGGCGAGGACTGGTTCGTGCACTTCCAGCAGCGCGGCGCGTACGGCAGGGTCGTCCATCTCCAGCCGATGCGCTGGGGCCCGGACGGTTGGCCGGTCCTCGGCGACGACGGCGCCCCCGTCGCCGTACACCGACGGCCGGACCTGCCGCCGCAGCCGACCGCGGCGCCCGCCACCGACGACGACTTCCCCGGCGGACGTTTCGGCCGCCAGTGGTCATGGACCGCCAACTCGCAGGACGGCTGGGCCACCCAGCACTCCGGCGACGGCCTCCGCCTCACCTGCGTCCGCTCGGCCGACGCTCACGACCTGCGGAAACTCCCGAACGTCCTCACCCAGCGGCTGCCCGGGTCGCCGTGTGCGGTGGAGGTCGGGTTACGGCTGCACAGCGAGGACGCGGGGGCGCGGGCCGGGCTCGCGGTCCTCGGTGACGCGTTCAGCTGGATCGGGCTCCAGCGGGGCGCCGACGGGGCGGTCCATCTCGTGCACCGGTTCGCCGAGGCCGTGGCCGAGCGGGAGCGCGACGCCGCCCACCCGCGGCTCGCACCCGACGGACGGGCACGGCTGCGGATCGAGATCGGGTCCGGGGCGCGTTGCCGCTTCTCCTACGACATCGGCGACGGCTGGACGTCCTCCGGTCCCGTCTTCGCCGCCACCCCCTGGCGCTGGGTCGGCGCCCTGCTCGGACTGTTCGCGCTCGCGCCCGTCGGCGGGGGACACGCCGGCGCCGCGGCCTTCACGCACTTCCGGATCAGCCCTCTGTAACTCACGTCACCCGTACGCCTGTTGGGAGCCGCAATGACGCACTTCCATAGCAAGCGCTTGCCGCAATCGAGACCGGGGCACGGCCTGGTCCTGGCCGCCGTCGTGGGCCTGGTCGCCGCGCTCTGCCTCGGGGCCGTCGGGGAGGCCAAGGCCGCCCCGGCCCCGGTGTCCCGCTGGAGCGACCGGCCGCACGGCTTCGCCTCCCTCGCGGGCGGTACCTCCGGTGGCGCCGGCGGCAAGGTCGTCACCGTCACCGACCAGGCCTCGCTGATGAAGTACGCGGCCGCCGAGGAGCCGTACGTCATCCGGGTCCAGGGCACGATCACCGCCGAGCCGTTCGGCGCGAACATCGAGGTCGCCTCGGACAAGACGATCGTCGGGGCCGGCGCGAGCGGCGAGCTGGTGCAGGGCGAGTTCCATCTCGCCCCCGGCACCCACAACGTGATCATCCGCAATCTGACGATCCGCGACTCGGCGATCGAGGGCGACTGGGACTGCAAGGACACCGACTTCGACGGCATCCAGATGGACACCGTCCACCACGTGTGGGTCGACCACAACCGCTTCTCGCACATCTGCGACGGACAGCTCGACGTCCGCAAGGACAGCGAGTACGTGACGGTCTCCTACAACCGGTTCGAGGACAACAACAAGACGTTCGGGCTCGGTTGGACGACCGACGTCAAGACGCAGATCACCATCGACCACAACTGGTTCGCCCACACCAAGCAGCGCAACCCGTCCGTCGACAACGCCGCCTACGCGCACCTCTACAACAACTATCTGACGGCCCAGGAGGATCCCGGCGACCCGGTGTGGACGTACGGGAACTGGTCGCGCGGCCGGACCAAGATGGTCATCGAGAACTCCTACTACCAGGACGTCCAGCACCCCTACCAGGCCGACGGCACCGCCGAGTTGGTGCAGCGCGGGTCGATCCTGAGGAACACCACCGGGCGGCACGACGAGTGGGGTGCGGCCTTCGATCCGCGGGACTTCTACGACTACCGGCTCGATCCGGCCGCCGCCGTGCCCGCGATCGTGCAGCGGTTCTCCGGGCCGCAGGAGCGGATCGGGGCCGTGCTTCACGTACCGGCCGACGACCCGACTGCGTAGTCCTCCTGTTCGGCTGGGCGTCGTACGCCCGTCACTGACCCCCACAACTTCATATCTCCGCTGGATCCAGAAGAAGAGAGCCGACCAATGAAGATCAGCATCCGCAGAAGCAGGCGCGCTGTCACCGCCGTCGCCCTCGGGTCCGTCCTCGCGCTGACCGCCACCGCCTGCGGTGACGACGGCAGCGGGGCGGGCGGTGACAAGGGTTCGGAAGGCAGCGGCAAGGGCGAGATCGTTTTCTGGGACAACAACGGCGGTGTCCGCACCGACATCTGGAAAGAGATCATCGCCGACTTCGAGAAGGCGAACCCGGACATCGGCGTCGAGTACGTCGGCATCGCCTCCACCGAGTACCAGTCCAAGGTCGACACCGCCCTCCAGGGCGGCGGCCTGCCCGACGTCGGCGGCGTCGGCGCGGCCATGCTCGCCGGGTTCTCCGCGCAGGGCGCGCTGGAGCCGCTCGACGAGCGGCTCGCCGGGTCGTCCCTGAAAGGCAAGCTCAACGAGGACATGGTCGAGTCGCTGAAGGCGGCCGGCGGTCGTGACGACACGCTGTACTCGATTCCGACCTCCGCGAACAACGGCGTCCTGTACTACCGCACCGATCTGTTCAAGGCGGCCGGGCTGGAGGAGCCGCTCACCTGGGAGGCCTTCTACAAGGCCGCGGAGAAGCTCACCGACGCGGGCAAGAACGAGTTCGGGTACACGATTCGCGGTGGCGCCGGATCCATCGCGCAGGCGCTGGACGCCATGTACGGGCAGTCGGGGATCACGTCGTTCTGGGACGCGAGCGGCGAGAAGACCACCGTCAACGACCCGAAGAACGTGGCGGGGCTGGAGAAGTACGCGGCCCTCTTCAAGAAGGTCACTCCCGCCGCCGACCTCAACAACGACTTCACCAAGATGGTCGCGCAGTGGGACTCCGGCACGATCGGCATGCTGAACCACAACCTCGGGTCGTACCAGGACCATGTGAAGGCGCTGGGCGTCGACAAGTTCCGGGGCATTCCGCAGCCGATGGGCTCCGCCGGTACGCGGGTCCAGGTGTCCAACCCCGTGGACGGGCTGGGGTTGTTCAAGAGTTCCAAGAACAAGGACGCGGCGTGGAAGTTCATCGAGTTCGCTTCGTCGCACGAGGAGAGTTCGAAGTTCAACAAGTCCGCGGGGCAGGTGCCGGCGAACACGGATGCGGCGAAGGACTCGTGGATCTCTGAGGCCGAGCCCACGAAGTTGGCTGCGCAGGCGTTGTCGGACGGGTCTACGTCGATTGTGCAGTTGCCGTACTACCTGCCTGACTGGAACACGATTTCCAAGGCGGACAACGAGCCGAACTTCCAGAAAGTGCTGCTCGGGGATATGAGCGCGAAGGAGTTTTTGGACACGATGGCTGAGCAGTTGAATGCGGCTCAGGCGGAGTGGAACGAACAGACCGGCTGAGAGGTCGGGTGGTTCGGGTCGTGGGGGCTGCGGGTCCGTTGTGGCTGGTCGCGCAGTTCCCCGCGCCCCTGAGGTTGGAAAGGGGCACCCACGTTGTCACTCACCCGTAGACAAGTCACCGCTGCGGCGCTTGCCGCCGTGCCCGTCGGTTTCAGTGCAACCGGTACGGCTCAGTCCGCGGAACGCCGCACACGTACTCTCTACATCGCCGGTGATTCCACCGCTGCCCAGAAATACGCCGACGCCGCCCCGGAGACCGGGTGGGGTATGGCACTTCCCTTCTTCCTGCACAAGGACAGGCCCGTCGCCAATCATGCGGTGAACGGTCGGAGTTCGAAGTCTTTCGTCGACGAGGGTCGGCTCGACGTCATTCTCGGGCTGACCCAGCCCGGCGACCTTCTTCTCGTCCAGTTCGCGCACAACGACGAGAAGACCACCGACCCGACGCGGTACACCGAGCCCTGGACGACGTACCAGGACTATCTGCGCCTGTACATCGAGAGCGCCCGGGCTCACGGTGCCCGGCCCGTGCTCGCCACCCCCGTAGAGCGGCGCAGGTTCGACGTGGGCGGCAACGCTGTGCCGAGTCATGGCGACTATCCGGCGGCGATGCGGGCGTTGGCCAAGACGGAGCGGGTGGCGGTGCTCGATGTCCAGGCGTTGTCGCTCGCGTTGTGGCAGGAGCTCGGGGTCGAGGAGACGAAGAGGTACTTCAACTGGACCGGGACCGAGCAGGACAACACGCACTTCAATCCGCCGGGCGCGATCGCCGTGGCGCGGCTGGTCGCGCGGGAGTTGGTGCGGACCCGGGTGCTGGAGCCGCGGGACGTGCGACGGCTGGACGAGGAGATTCCCGAGGGCTGGATCAGCTGGCCTGAAGGCGCCGCCTAACCCGACCCCCGTAGCGAGACGAGAGCCACCCCCCGTATTCAGAAAGAGAGCCGCACAATGAACACACAGAAATGGCATGGGCATGCCATCACCAGAGCCGGTGTCGTTGCCGGGTGTGCCGCACTCGTGCTGGTCACCGTCGGTCCGGGCGCCCAGGCGCAGCCCCGCGACCTCGCCCGGCAGACCCTCGGCGCGAACGACGGCTGGGGTGCGTATGGAACCGGGACCAGCGGAGGGGCGGCTGCTGACGCCGAGCATGTCCACACCGTCAGTACCTGGGGCGAGTTCAAGGCCGCGCTGGCGGACGGTGGCGCTGCGCCGAAGATCATCAAGGTCAAGGGGACGATCGACGCCGTGGCCGACGGGTGCGATGCCTTCGCCGCGGACGGGTACGACTTCGACGCGTATCTGGCGAAGTACTCGCCCGAGAGCTGGGGGCTGGACACCGACCTCAGTGCCGAGCCCGACGACAGTCCGGAGGGGCTGCGGCGCGTCTCCGCCGCGCGGCAGTCCGAGGCGATCAAGGTCAGCGTGCCGGCCAACACCACCATCATCGGTGTGGGCAGGAACGCCGGGATCAAGGGCGCCAGCCTCCAGATCACCCGCGTGGACAACGTCATCGTCCGGAATCTGACCTTCGAGAGCCCGGTCGACTGCTTCCCGCAGTGGGACCCGACCGACGGCTCCACCGGCAACTGGAACTCCGAGTACGACAGCGCCGTCGTCTACGGCTCCACCCATGTCTGGCTGGACCACAACACCTTCACCGACGGCGGGCACCCCGACAGCGCGGCGCCCACCTACTTCGGCATGCTCTACCAGCAGCACGACGGCGAGCTGGACGTCGTCCGGGGCGCCGACTACGTCACCGCCTCCTGGAACGTCTTCGCCGACCACGACAAGACGATCCTGGTCGGCAACAGCGACAGCGAGTCGACGGCCGTCGGTGACCGTGGGCACCTGAAGGTGACCTTCCACCACAATCTGTTCTCGGATCTCGTGGAGCGGGCGCCCCGGGTCCGGTTCGGGCAGGTCGACTCCTACAACAACCACTTCGTCGCCGACGACACCTACGCCTACAGCTTCGGCATCGGCAAGGAGTCCCAACTCGTCGCCGAGCACAACGCGTTCACGCTGCCCGAGGGGGTCAGCGCGGCCAAGGTGCTGAAGAAGTGGAACGAGGCGCCGGTCACCGCCGCCGGGAACGTCGTCAACGGCACGGCGACCGACCTCATCGCCGTGCACAACGCGGAGCTCCCCGGCGAGACCCTCCAGTCCGGCGCCGGCTGGACGCCGACCCTGCGCACCAAGGTCGACCCGGCGCGTGCCGTTCCCGCGATCGTCGATCACCGCGCGGGCGCCGGCCGACTGCGCTGACGTACCGCGAACGGGCCCGGAGCGGGCCGCACCCCGCTCCGGGCCCGACCGCCCCTCCCCATGAGCCGCACCGCGAAGGAGCACCCGCATGCCCTCGCAGTTCCCGATGTCCCGCAGACGATTCCTCATGGCGAGCGCCGGAGCCGGCGCCGCCCTCGGCCTCGCCGCCGCCCCCGCGCGGGCCGGCACCGGGCGGCGCCCGTTCGGCCGCCACGGTTCACCGGCCGCCCGCCTCACCCCGAAGACCCTGTACGTCGACCGGCGCGGCAACGGTGACTTCACCACCGTCCAGGCCGCCGTGAACGCCGCCACCACCGCCGGGTACACCCTGGTCATCGCCGCCGGTGAGTACCGGGAGACCGTGACCGCCGGAGTCGTCGACCCCGCCACGGGGCAGCGCACCCAGGCCGCCGCCGAGATGACCTGGATCGGCGCGAGCGAGAACCCGCGCGATGTCGTCATCGTCTACGACAACGCGGCGGGCACCATGAAACCCGACGGGTCGGGCACCTACGGCACCACCGGCTCCGCCACCACCCTGGTCCGCGCCGACGGCTTCACCGCCCGCTGGATCACCTTCGCCAACGACTGGCTGCGCGCCGACCACCCCGGCGTCTCCGGCACCCAGGCCGTCGCCATCAAGGTCCAGGGCGACCGCTCCGCGTTCCACCACTGCCGGTTCCTCGGCCACCAGGACACCCTGTACGCCGACTCCTTCGCCCTCGGCGTCACCGCCCGGCAGTACTACTCCCACTGCTATGCCGAGGGCGACGTCGACTTCGTCTTCGGGCGGGCCACGGCCGTCTACGAGCACTGCCACTTCCGGACGCTCGCACGGACCGACCTGGCCGGCGCCCCCTACGGCTTCGTCCTCGCGCCCTCGACAGCGGTCGCGAGCCCGCTCGGATACCTGGTGAGAAGGGGCCGGATCAGCAGCGAAGCACCCGACGCCTACTACAAGCTGGCCCGCCCCTGGGTGCCCAGCTCCGACACCACCGCCCGGCCCTCGCTCGTCGTGCGGGACACATGGATCGGTCCCGGCATCGACGCGGTCGCGCCCTACACCAACATGTCGGACAGCTACCCGTGGCAGAACCAGCGGTTCGCCGAGTACCGCAACACCGGGCCCGGCGCGGCGATCATCGTCCCCGACAACCGGCCCCAACTCACCGCCGAACAGGCCGAGTCGGCGAGACGCGAGGCGTACCTCGGCGACTGGACCCCATGGAAGGGGCGGTGACATGCGCAGACGCACGCTGATCACCGGTATCGCGGGCGGGCTGGTGGCGGTCGGCACCAGCCCCGCCCTCGCCCGGGACCGCAAGGTCCTCCATGTCCGGCCCGGCGGCTCCGTCCAGGCCGCCGTCGACGCGGTGGACGGGCCCGGGTGGACGATCGTCGTGCACCCGGGGACGTACCGCGAAGTCGTCACCATCCCCGTCGGACTGGCCGAGTTGACGGTGCGCGGCGCCACCCGCGACCCCCGCGACGTCGTCATCGTCCACGACAACGCCAACGGGACGCCCAAGCCGGACGGTTCGGGAACGTACGGAACGGCGGGATCCGCCACCTTCTCCTCCGCCGCTCCAGGACTCACGGTCCGCGACCTCACCCTCGCCAACGACTGGCTGCGCGCCGACCACCCGGAGATCACCGGAACGCAGGCGGTGGCGGCTTACACCTACGGCGACCGCACCCGCTTCGAGAACGTCCGGCTGCTGGCCCACCAGGACACCCTGTTCGTCGAGACGAGCGCGCTCACCGCCTTCGACCGGCAGTACTTCCGCCGCTGCTACATCGAAGGAGACGTCGACTTCGTCTTCGGGCGGGCGACGGCCGTGTTCGAGGAGTGCCACTTCCACACCCTGCAACGGGACGTCGCCTTCACCCCCAAGGGCATGGTCTTCGCCCCGTCCACCGCCCGCGCCAACCCCTACGGCATCCTCGCCGTCCGCTCCCGCATCACCTCCGCCGCCGAGGACGGGGCGTACAAGCTGGCCCGTCCCTGGGTCCCGACGTACGAGACGACCGCCTGGCCCTCCCTCGTGGTCCGCGACACCCGGATCGGACCCGGCATCGACGCGGTGACGCCGTACACGAACATGCGGGAGGCGTATCCCTGGCAGTCCATGCGCTTTTGCGAGTACGGCAACAGCGGGCCGGGCGCGGTGATCACGGCGCCGGAGAACCGGCCTCAACTGACCGCCGATGAAGCCGCGTTGCACACGAAGGAAACGTATCTCGGCGACTGGGCGGCCCGTCGGCACCCCGCCCTGTGAACGTCCCCCCCCACCCTCATCCCCTACCCGCATCGACGAAAGGACACCCACTCCATGTCTCGTCGTACCGCACTCGTTCTGGGCACGGCCGTGGCGCTCGGCGCCGGTCTTGCCGTCCTCCCCACCCAGGCCCAGGCCGCGACCGTGGTGGTCGACACCTCGGCCGAACTGAGCAGCGCCCTCAGCAGCGCCACCGCCGGTACCACCATCCAGGTGCGCGGCGGCACGTACTACCCGACGGCCACCCTCCAGTCGACGGCGAACGGCACCTCGTCCAGCCGCGTCCACCTTCAGCCGTACGGCTCCGAGACGGTGAAGATCGACGGCTCGAACCTCCCCGACGGCGACTGGATCTTCAAGCTGACCGCCGACTACTGGACCGTCTCGGGCATCACCTTCCAGAACTCCCCGGACAGCGCGGTCGTCTGCCAGTCCTGCACCGGCACGGTGTGGAGCAACATCAAGACCATCAACGGCGGCGACTCCGGCTTCACGCTCACCGGCGACGCGACGGTCAACAACACGGTCAGGAACATCGACTCGTACGGCCACTACGACGCCGCCACCCACGGCGAGAACGCCGACGGAATCGCCGTGAAGTTCGGCTCCGGCACCGGAAACCTGATCACCGGCGCCCGTCTGTACAACAATTCGGATGACGGGATCGACTTCTGGTCCTTCTCCTCGCCGGTCACCGTCGAGCACACCTGGGCCTTCGGCAACGGCAGGAACCGCTGGGGTGACTCGGCGTTCGCCGGGGACGGCAACGGCTACAAGCTCGGCGGCGACGGCGAGGTCGTCGCGCACGTCGTCAACAACTCGGCCGCCTGGGACAACGCCGGCAACGGCTTCACCGAGAACTCCAACACCGGTGCGATCGTCATCAACCGCACCACCGCGTACGCCAACGGCAACAGGGGCTACTACTTCGCCACCGGCGCGGCCCGCCTCGGCAAGAACCTCGCGGTGAGCAACGGCGGCGGCTCGGTGAGCAAGGGTTCGTCGGTCGTCTCGGCCGGCAACAACTGGGACTCGGGGATCGCGACCCCGTCCTTCGTCTCCACCAACGCCTCGACCACCTACAACGCCCGCCAGTCCGACGGCTCGCTGCCCGCGACCACCTTCCTGACCACGGGCAGCACCACCATCGGCGCGACGATGAACTGAGTCACCGCCGTACGGGTCTGATCGACTCCAGGGTCGGCACCACCGGCTTGATGGTGCCGTCGGCCGCGAACTCCATGCGGTCGATGGTCGTCTCCCGGTGCGTGCCGTCCCCGCCCGCCTCACCGGGGCCGCCCAGGGCGAACCGGTGGTAGACGATGTACCAGTCGTCGGTGCCGGGGGTGTTCACCACCGAGTGGTGGCCGGTGCCCTTGATGCCGTACTCCGGGCGCTTGGACAGGATCGTGCCCCGCTCGGTCCACGGGCCGAGCGGGGACGGTCCCGTCGCATAGGCGACGTGGTAGTTCTCGCTACGGGTGTCGTCCTCGGACCACATGAAGTAGTACGTCCCCTTGCGCTTGACCACGAAGGAGCCCTCGCGGAAGTTGTCCGGGGTGATGTCCCGCACCTTCGACGGGTCGTACGAGGTCATGTCGTCGTTCAGCGGCACCACGTACCCGTGTCCGTTGCCCCAGTAGAGATACGACGTGCCGTCGTCGTCCGTGAAGACGGCCGGGTCGATCATCTGGCCGCTGAGGGAACCGCCCTTGGCGACGAGGGGTTTGCCGAGGGCGTCCTTGAAGGGGCCCGCGGGGGAGTCGGCGACCGCCACGCCTATCTGTTGCTCGGCACAGAAGTAGAAGTAGTGCTTGCCGTTCTTCTCGGCGATTGCGGGAGCCCAGGCGTTCTTGTCGGCCCAGGAGACATCGGCACCCAGGTCGAGGATCACGCCGTGGTCCTTCCAGTGGACCAGGTCCTTCGACGAGAACGCCTTGAACTGCGTACCGCTCCAGCCCGGGAAGCCGTCCGTGGTCGGATAGATCCAGTAACGGCCGTCCATGTAGCGGATGTCTGGGTCGGCGTACAGCCCCGGCAGGACCGGGCTGCGGGTCGGTACCGCCTCGACGGTCCAGGTTCTGGCCGTTCCGTCCGCCGCCGTCACCGTGTACGTCTGCGGTCTCCGGAAGTCGCGGCGCGTGCCGGACGGCGGGGTCACCGTCGCGCCGGCGCCGACGGCGAACCTGGGCGCCAAGTGCCGTAGGTCCGCGGCGGGTTCCATCGGCAGCACGACCTTGCTCGTGGTCTCCGTGACGACCGCGTACCCCTCCTGGCCCTTCGCCGTGGCGTCCACGACCGACGTCGGTGTGACCGGGTACGCGGCCAGCAACCGGTCGTACTCCGCCTGTGTCACCGGCATCACCGTGCCGTGGCGGGGGCTCGCGGGAAGCTGGTAGTTCGCGGACATCGTCCACCTGCCCGAGTCGAGGTCGGTGGTCTCGAAGGGCACGTAGCCCCGGCCGCCGTACTCGTCGATGAACAGGTACCACTTCTCCTCGGTGTTGGACTTGAACACCGTCGGGCCCTCACCGCGGTCGATCGAACCGCTGCCGATGCAGTCCGAGACGAAGTCGTACGAGGTGTCCGTGAGCGTCGTCGACTTCTCGGCGGTGATGAACTTCGAGCAGGGGCTGGAGGAGGTGGGGTCCCGCTCGTCCTTGGTGTAGCGGTAGTAGGTGTCCTTGTGCTTCACGACGGTCGAGTCGATGACCGAGTAGCCGGGGTCGTCCCAGACCTTCGGCTCGCTGAAGGTGCGGAAGTCCTTCGTGGTCGCGTAGAGCATCTTGTTGTACGTCGATCCGGTGTGGTCGGGGTCGTCGTCGGCGTACAGCTTGGACGCCCAGAAGACGACGTACTCGCCGAGCGTGTCGTCCCAGTAGGCCTCCGGCGCCCAGGTGTTGCCCGCGCTGTCCGGGGACACCTTCACCAGGCGCTGGTCGGTCCAGTGGACCAGGTCGGTGGACTCCCAGACCATGATGGACTTGCTGCCGTGCCGCTGGACGTCGTCCCAACTGCCGCTGCTGTTCTGGTACATGCGCAGATCGGTGGCGATCAGATAGAACTTGTCGCCCTCGGGGGAGCGGATCACGAACGGATCGCGCAGGCCCTTCTCCCCGGTGGTCGAGGTGAGGACCGGCTTGCCCGCGTTCAACTCCCGCCAGTGCAGCGGGTCGTCGCCGCGGCTGAGGGCGTAGCGGATCTGCTCGCCGTCGGCGGTGCCCTCGCCGGTGAAGTAGGCGAAGAGATAGCCGGCGTACTTGGACTGGGTCACGGGTGGTGCTCCGGACTGTGCGGAACTGGGCGGTGCGGCCAGCAGGCCCAGCAGAAGGGCGAGGAACGGGATCAGGAAGGTGCGGGCGGAACGGCGTCTGTGGCGTCGCATGACACATCCTGTGGGACTGTGGGGGTTTCTGTTGCCTTCGGAGTGTCACGGGACGGGGGCAGGGCGTCAATCGGTGAGCGGCAGGAGAACGTGAGCGAAAGTTTCGGTGGGACGCGGCAACCTCGTCCGGCCGCGGCGGCGACTGGATCGCGTAACTTCCCCTAGGAAAGGAACGCTTCGTGCGTCAGAGCACCGGACGCCATCGCAGGACCCGCACCCTGTCGATCGCCGCGGCGGTCGCCGTCTCCGCGGGGGCGGGAGGTGTCTGCCTCGGCCTGTCGAACGGCGGCGCCCAGGCCGCGTCGACGACGGTCACCGTCTCCACCACCGCGCAGCTCGAATCGGCCGTCAAGAACGCCACCGCGGGCACCACGATCCAGGTCCGCGCGGGCACGTACACCCCGTCGGCCACCCTCAAGTCCACGGCGAACGGCACCGGTTCGGCGCGGATCACGCTCCAGGCGTACGGCGGCGAGAAGGTGAGGATCGACGGCTCCCAGCTGGCCGACGGCTCCTGGCTGGCCGGGATCTACGGTGACTACTGGACCGTGCAGAACCTCACCTTCCAGAACTCCCCGGCCCAGGGCTTCGTCGCCACCTCGTCCGTCGGTGGCATCTTCAAGAACCTCGTCACCGCGAACAACGGCGACTCCGGGTTCACCCTGCGCGGCGACGGCACGACCGACAACCTCGTCCAGAACCTGGACAGTTACGGCAACTACGACCCGGCCGGACACGGCCAGAACGCCGACGGGATCGCCGTGAAGTTCGGCTCCGGTACCGGCAACAAGATCACCGGGGCGCGGCTGTACAACAACTCCGATGACGGCCTCGACCTGTGGCAGTTCTCCTCACCGGTCACCATCGAGCACTCCTGGGCCTTCGGCAACGGCAAGAACCGGTGGGGCGACTCCGCGTTCGAGGGCAACGGCAACGGGTTCAAGCTGGGCGGCGGGGGTGTCACGGTCGCGCATGTCGTCAACAACGACGCCGCCTGGGACAACACGTTGAACGGGTTCACGGAGAACTCCAACCCCGGTGCGATCGTGCTGAACCGCAACACCGCGTACGCCAATGCCGAGGCCGGGTTCTACTTCGCCACGGGCAAGGCGCGGCTGGCGCGGAATCTTGCCGTGAGCAACAAGGGCGGGTTGTCGAAGGTGGGTTCCGGGACGGTGAGTGCGGCGAACAACTGGGACAGCGGGGTGAGTGCGCCGTCCTTCGAGTCGACCGACGCGACGACCGCGTACGGAGCCCGCAAGTCGGACGGCTCGCTGCCCGCGACGACCTTCCTGACGACCGGTTCCACCACCATCGGCTCCACGATGAACTGAACGCGCACAGCGAAACGCCCCCGCCGGTCGTCACCGGCGGGGGCGTTCTGTCGCCGGCTGAGGGGGGCTCAGGCCGACGCTGCTGATCGAGGGGGGCTCAGATCAGCAGGTCTGTGCACTAGCAGGGACGTCGAAATGGAACATGTGGTTGTTTCCGCGGCAGGAAGCCGTGGGGAGGGAGCGTGTTCACTCACTGGTACGAGAGGTCGGATGCCGTGAACCGGCAGAAGGTCCCGTCCGGGCCCGTGCCGATTTCGGTGGGTTCGGCGCCCGTGTTGTTGCCCTTGAAGCGCACACACGTCTTGATCTTCTTGCTGCTGTCGCCGTGGATGCGGACCTTGCGCAACGCGGCCGTGTCGCCGTAGTTCGAGTTGATCCCGACGATCGAGTTCATCGGCGCGGTCACGTCCACGTCGTTGACGATGATCGTGCGCTGGTACTGCGTGGAGCAGTTGCCGCAGCTCCGCACCAGCTTGCCGGAGCCCTCGACCTGGAACTTGGTCACGACCAGCTTGCCCGCGCCGTTGAACTGGAGGACCTTGTCCGCCCCGTTCTTCGCACCGCCGCCGTACACCGTGTACACGGACGAGGCGGACTTGCCCTTGAAGGTCGCCGCGTCCTCGCCGACGTCCGTCCACCACACGTTCTGGAGCGTGCAGCTGCCCGCGCAGTGGACGCCGTCCGCGGCCGGGGTGCCGATGATCACGTTCTTGAGGACGGCGCCGTCCGCCAGCTGGAAGACCGGGTCCTGACCCTCGTCCTGACTGTCGCCCCCCAGGGCACCGCTGCCGTAGAACTCCTTGTAGCCGCCGTCGTACGTGCCGGAGACCTTGATGGTGCTGCTCACGGCCTGCTTGCCCGTGGCGGTCGGCCAAGCGGACGCGGCGCCCGCGGAGGACAGCATCGTCGTGGTGAAGAGCGCCGCGCCCGTGATGCCGAGGGCGGTCGCTCCACCGATCACCGCCCGCCGCCTGGTGACCCGGCGACGGTGGCGGACGCGCTGTTCAGCTCGTGCAGTCATGCCATTTCCTTGCGTGGGAGGGGATCCTTACGTCTCCTGGTCGCCACGCGTGCGGAAAGGGTTGCCGCGTCCTCGGAACTTCTTTACGAATCGCCCTCGGACGTCGAGTCGTCGCCCTCGTGAGCCTTGAAGTCGCCCGCCACGGAGAGCTGTTGGCCGCCGACCGCAGCCGTCGCCGCGTAGCCGTCGTCCGCCGCGTCACGACCGCCGCGCGCGTGGTTGTACTGGCCCGCGAACACCCACTCGCCCTTGGCGACCGTACGGTCCTCCTTGAGCACCCAGGTGTAGACGAGGAATCCGTCCTGCTCGCCGACGGTGAGCGTGAAGTCCTGCTCGGGCAGCGACCGCCAGGCACCGGCGGAGCCGACCCCGCCGGTCTGCTTGACCTTCAACCGGACGGTCAGCGCGGTCAGTTGCTCATCGACCTTCAGGGTCACATTGCTCTGCGCCCAGAAGTCGTTGCTGTGCGGGTCGACCGAGCCGTCCGACCAGAGCGGGCCGTCCTCCTCGCCGCGCGCGGGCGCCGGCGTGGCGGAGGGCGCGGACGGCGATGTCTCGGGGCTGCTCGGCGCCCTGGACTCCGGCGGGTCGCTCGGCGCCGGGTCCACCGGCGGGACGGGGGCGCGGCTCGTCGCGTCGGGCGTCGGTGTGGGCGTCGGCGAGACGGCGACCGACTGCTGCGGGGCGGGTTCGTCCTGCACGGCGGACGCCACCGCGTAACCGCCGACCGCCAGTACGCTCGCGACCGCCGCGGTCGCGCTCACCACCCGCACCCAGCCGAACACGGGCGGGAGGGTGGCCCGGTGATCGGGCCGGGTCTGCTCGGTCATACCGCGTTCGACGCGGGCCAGGATGCGCGCGCGGTCGGGCTCGTGCTGTCCGGCCGCCTCGTGCAGCCGGGCGCGCAGCTCGTCGTGCACGTCCCGCCGCATCGTCATCGGTTCCTTCCTCCGGCGTCACCGGTGCGGGCCATCGCCGCATGCACCCTCTGCGGAGCACCCTGTGTGCCGAGCAACCTCTGCAACTCGGCCATTCCCTTCGAGGTCTGGCTCTTCACCGTACCCACCGAGACGCCCAGGGCGAGCGCCGTGTCCTTCTCCGAGAGGTCGAACGCATGCCGCAGCACCACACAGGCCCGTTTGCGGAACGGCAGTCTGCGCAGCGCCTCCTGGACATCGACCACGCCCGCTATGTCGGGGTTCTCGGTCTTCTCCTCGCGCTGCGACCAGAACAGGGCGATACGCCGTCGCTCGCGAACCGCGCTGCGGATCCGGGTACGGGCCAGATTGGCGACGACTCCGCGGGCGTACGCCACCGGATGGTCGGCGGCGCGCACCCGGTCCCAGCGATGCCACAACGCCAGCAGCGCATCGGCGGCCAGATCGTCGGCGGCGTCCGACTCACCCGTCAACAGATGGGCGAGACGCGACAGTTCGGCGTAGTGACGCTCGAAGAAGGCATGGAACTCCACGGAGGCGGCGTCGTCGACGACTGTGCCCACGGGCGACCTCTCCTGGCTCTGCGTGGCATGTGCTGGACATGTGATCGTCCGGCGATCATCCGGTCGAGGTGCGGAAGCGTAGCAGCGTTCGAATGCCAGGTTCGTACGACGCTTCGAACGACGTATGGCAGGCCGCACAGTGAGCAGCTCTGATTCCGTAACACGGAGAAAACCTGAAACAGGTTCAACACGGGAACAATCCAGCCAGCATCCGCACCGATCATTCAGGCAACAAGGAGTACGTGACCATGTCCGATGCACAGAAGGTGGCCGACCGGCCAAGTCCCGCGCCATCCGCCGGGAACAGCCTCGACCGGTTCTTCAGGATCTCCGAACGGGGCTCCACCTTCGGCCGTGAGATACGCGGCGGCTTCGCCACGTTCTTCACGATGGCCTACATCCTTGTCCTGAATCCGATCATCCTCGGCAGCGCCAAGGACAAGTTCGGCGAGCAGCTCGACGCCGTCCAACTCACCACCGCCACCGCCCTGGTGGCCGCGGTGATGACGATCATCATGGGCATCGGCGGCAATCTGCCGCTCGCCCTCGCCGCCGGCCTCGGCCTCAACGCGGTCGTCGCCTTCCAGATCGCCCCGCTGATGAGCTGGGACGACGCAATGGGCCTGATCGTCCTGGAAGGCCTGCTGATCTGCGTGCTGGTGGTGACCGGCCTGCGCGAGGCCGTCATGCACGCCATCCCGCAGCCGCTCAAGCAGGCGATCAGCGTCGGCATCGGCCTGTTCATCGCGTTCATCGGCTTCGTCGACGCCGGTTTCGTCAGCCGCATCCCCGATGTCGCGAACACCACCGTGCCGGTTCAGCTCGGTGGCACCGGCACGCTCACCGGGTGGCCGATCCTCGTCTTCTGCCTCGGAGTTCTGCTCACCATCGCGCTGCTCGCCCGGAAGGTGAAGGGCGCGATCCTGATCAGCATCGTCGCCATGACGATCGTCGCGCTCATCATCAACTCGATCGCCGACATCAAGGCCTGGGGTCTGACCACGCCCGAGTGGCCCGACAAGATCGTCGACACCCCGGACTTCGGGCTCCTCGGCCAGTTCAGCCTGTTCGGCGCCTTCGGTGAGACCACGGCCATCACGGTCGTCCTGCTGATCTTCACGCTGATCCTGTCGGACTTCTTCGACACCATGGGCACGGTCGTCGGTGTCAGCGCGGAGGCGGGCCTCCTCGACGAGCAGGGCAACGTCCCGAACCTCGGCCGTGTCCTGCTCATCGACGGTGCGGCGGCGGTCGCGGGCGGCGCGGCGTCCTCGTCCTCCGCGACGTCCTACATCGAGTCGGCGGCGGGTGTCGGCGAGGGCTCGCGCACGGGCTTCTCCAACCTGATCACCGGCGGCCTGTTCGCCCTCGCCCTCTTCCTGACCCCGCTGCTCACCATCGTCCCGCTCCAGGCGGCCGCGCCCGCGCTGGTCGCCGTCGGGTTCCTGATGATGACCCAGGTCAAGCACATCGACTGGGACAAGTACGAGATCGCCATCCCGGCGTTTCTCACCATCGCGGTGATGCCCTTCACCTACTCGATCACCAACGGCATCGGGGCGGGGTTCCTGGCGTACGTGGTGATCAAGTCGGTGCTGGGGAAGGCGAAGGAGGTGCACTGGTTGTTGTGGGGGGCGTCGGTGCTGTTCCTGGTCTACTTCGCGATCGACCCCATTGAGCAGGTTCTCGGCGTGAAGTGAGTGCGGCGCTGCGCGACCGGCCGCAGGTTCGTTGTGGCTGGTCGCGCACGCGCGGCGGAGCCGCATATTGATACGCCCCGCGCCCCTTCGGGGCGTTACTGCAACGCTGCTTGCATCATTGCCTTGGCCACCGGGGCCGCCAGGCCGTTGCCGCTCACCTCGGAGCGGGCCGCGTCCGACTGCTCGACCATGACCGCTACCGCGACCTGCTTGTCACCGGCCTTCGCGTACGACGTGAACCAGGCATACGGCGTCTTGCTGTTGTTCTCGCCGTGCTGGGCGGTACCGGTCTTGCCGCCCACCGTCGCGCCCGATATCCGGGCGTTGGTGCCGGTGCCCTTCGACACCACCGTCTCCATCGCGGACTGCAACTGGTCGGCCGTGTCGGAGCTGACGATCCGCGTGGTGTCGGCCGCGTCGTCGTAGTTCTCCAGCACATCGTCACCGCTGTCGGTGATCTCGGACACCATGTGCGGGGTGACCATCTCGCCGCCGTTGGAAATGGCGGCGGACACCATGGCCATCTGCAACGGCGTGGCCGTGACGTCGAACTGGCCGATGCCCGTCAGCCCGGTCTGGGCCTTGTCCATCCCGGACGGGTACACGCTCGGATAGGCGCGCACCGGCACGTCCTGCGTCTCGTCGTTGAAGCCGAACTTCTCGGCCATCGCCTTCAGCTTGTCCTGGCCGAGGTCGACGGCCATTTTCCCGAAGACGTTGTTGCAGGAGTACTGGAGGGCGGTGCGGATGGTGGCGTTCTCGCAGGGCGCGGACGCGCTCTCGTTCTTCAGTGGGGTCGTCGTCTCCGGCAGCGTGTACGGATTGGGACTGACCGTCTTCTCGTCCACGTTCGAGTACAGCCCGTCCTCCAGCGCGGCCGCCGCCACGACCAGCTTGAAGGTCGACCCCGGCGGCAGCGGCTGGCGCAGCGCCCGGTTGGTGAGCGGCTTGTCCGAGTCCTTGTTGAGCTTCGTCCAGGCGTTCCCGGCGGTGTCCGCGTCGGTCAGCGACGACGGGTTGTACGACGGGGTCGACACGACCGCCAGGATCTTGCCGGTCGTCGGGTCGATGGCGACGGCCGCGCCCTTCTTGTCGCCGAGCGCGTCGTACCCCGCCTTCTGCACGGCCGGGTCGATCGTCGTCACCACGTTGCCCGGATCGGCCCGTTTGTCGGTGACCGTGTCCATCATGGTCTTCAGCCGGGTGTCCGTGCCGTTGAGCAGGTCCTGGTAGATGCCCTCCAGCTGCGTGGGTGCGTAACTCTGCGAGGCGTAGCCCGTCACCGCGGCGTAGAGCTCGCCGTCGGTGTACGTGCGCTTGTACGCGAGGTCGCTGCCCTTCGTCCGTGCGGAGCCGGTGATCGACTCCCCGGCCACGATGATGTTCCCGAGGGGCGATGAGTACGTCTCGATCGCGTTCCGTCGGTTCTTGCTGTCGTCTGCGAGCGCCTGGCCGTCGTAGAACTGCACCCACGTCGCCCTGACCAGCAGAGCGAACACCAGCAGCAGCGCGAAGACGGATGCGCGCCTGATCGTCTTGTTCATCCCGCTCAGAAGACGATCGAGATGGTGCGGATCGTTCCATTCCGCTCGCCATTCTCATCGGGTGTTCATGAACCCGGTCAGGGCGACTTCAGGAATCCCGCCTCGTACGCGGCGATCACCGCCTGGGTGCGGTCCCGGGTGCCCGTCTTCGCGAGGACGGCCGCCACGTGCGTCTTCACGGTGGCGGGGCCGACCCCCATGCGCCGCGCGATCTCCGCGTTGGTCAGCCCGGCCGCCATGTGCCGCAGCACGTCGCTCTCCCGTCCGGTGAGCCTCGCCACCCAGGCCGGCGGCGTGGCGTACGCGCGCGCGTGCTCGGCGGCGAGGGCCCGTACGGCCGACGGGAACAGCAGGCTGTCGCTGTGTGCGACCAGCCGTACCGCCTGCACGAGTGCCTCGGCCTCCGCCCGCTTGAGCAGGAACCCGGCGGCGCCGGCGCGCAGTGCGTCGTACACATAGGAGTCGTTCTCGAAGGTGGTGACGACGACGACGCGGGGCGGTGCGTCGAGTGTGGCGAGGATCTGTTCGGTGGCCCGGATGCCGTCGATCTCGGGCATGCGCACGTCCATGAGGACGACGTCGGGTGTGAGGTTCCGTACGACGGACACCGCCTCGGCCCCGGTCGCCGCTTCGCCGACGATTTCCATGTCCGGCTCGGCGGAGAGGATCGCGCGCAGGGCGGTGCGGACCATGCGCTCGTCGTCGGCGAGGACGACACGGATGGGTGGGCGGGTCATGCGGGTCCCTTCGTCGGCAGTCGTACGTGCAGCCGCCAGGTGCCCTCGACCGGGCCCGCCTGCGCGGTGCCGCCGAGCAGTCGGGCACGGTCGGTCATGCCGGGCAGGCCGTGTCCGCGGGGGCGCTTCGCTGGATGGGGCGCTGCCGAACTGTCCAGTGGGTTCTCAACGGTGATGTCCAGGTGTTCGTCCGCGGCCTCGATGCGGAGGGTCACGGGCTGGCCGGCCGCGTGCTTGAGGGCGTTGGTGAGGCCCTCCTGCACGATGCGGTAGGCCTCGCGGGAGACGACGGGCGGCAGGGTTTCGGGGGTCACGCCGATCGTGTCCGTGATGTGCAGACCGCCGGCGCGGGTGCGGCGCAGGAGGCCGGCAAGGTCGGCGGCGAGTGTCGGAGCCGGGACGGTCGAGTCGCCGTCCCTCAACACGCCGAGGACGGCGTCGAGTTCGCTCACCGTGCGGCGGGTGGTCTCCTCGATCGCGGCGAGGGCCTCGCGGGCGAACTCCGGGTCGGTGTCGAGGACGCGGCGCGCCGCGCTCGCCTGGAGGGTGACGGCGCTGAGGGCGTGGCCGACGGAGTCGTGCAGCTCGCGGGCGAGCCGGTTGCGTACGGCGAGGTCGGCGGCGCGTGCCTCGGCGGCCACGAGCCGGTCCTCGGTGGTGGGGCCGAGCAGGGCGGGTGCCCAGCGGGCCAGCAGCGCGCCCGAGCCGGCGGCGCAGGCGGCGAGTGCGACGAGCATGGCCACGCCCGCGACCGGCGACAACGCCAACGCCCAGGCGTGGTCGAGGGCTTGGGGCAGTTCGAGCCGGGTGTCGCGGAGCCCCGCGAGGGCCGGCAGCACGATCAGCACGACGGCGAACGGCGGTACCGCGAGCGACATCCCGGCGACGACCCCGCCGAACCCGAGATGCAGCGTGAACCAGGCCGCCGTACGCCCCTTCGCGGACCGGGTCCGCGCGGGCCCGTCGGCGAGCCGGTCCCCGTCCACACCGCACAGCGACCGCACGACGGCGACTTCCAGCGGCCGGGTCAGCGGGAACAGAGAGGTGAGGGCGGCGAGGGGCAACCCGGCGGCGAACGAGAGGAGTTGGAGGGTGAAGGACCCGAACACGTCCGTGGAACCGGTCGCCGGTCCTACGACCACCGAGCCGACCAGGACGTACGGCATCGCGAGCGCCCCACCGAGGATCAGATGGATCCAACGCCGCCGGGCCCGCCGCCCGAACAGAAACCGGCCGGACGCTCTCACGCCGGTCGGTTCTCCACGGCGGTGGACCGCTCGGACGCCGGTGTCCGTGCCGGCGCGGCGACGGAGCGGTCCGGCACCGGTCGCCGCACCACCCCGGCGGACCGCTCCGCGAAGAAGTGGGTGCCGAGGGTCGCCACCAGGATGCCGACGATCATCTGGCCAGCGTAGGCGAGGTGCATGACCGGTGTGGGGCGGTCGGTGATGTCGTCCACGCCGGGGAGGGACGCGAGGGCGAGCCAGCCGCCCCAGCAGGCGGTGGCGGCGGAGCCGATCCAGGCGAGGGCGAGGGGCACCTTGACGGGCAAGGAGGGGGCGGTGCGGAAGGCGAGCAGGCAGGCTCCGGCGACAGCCGCGACGAGGAAGACGGCGGTCATGGCTTCCAGGACGTAGAAGTCGCAGGTGCGGTCGTCGGCCCGCCCCGCGCTGAGCCCGGCCGCACTGCCGAAAGCCCACAGGAGGTGCAGGGTGAGGGGCAGCAGGGCGAGTACGGCGGCCGCGCCGGCCGTGACGCGCTGGGCGGCGCCGACCGCGCCGAGGGGCAGCTCCCACACCCGGCCGCACCACAGGTGGCCCCAGCGGTCGCGGGCGTACAGCGCGAACAGCGTGCCGAGGGCCAGGCCCTGCACGATGAACCCGGTGTAGACGACCCTGAACACCCACTCGTCGAGGAAGGGCTCCCGGCCGGTGTCGGCGGCCCTGTTCACGCTGCCGCCGAGGGCCTTCACGAGGAGCTGCAACGGGAACCCGGTCATGATCGGCGCGAGCAGCCCGGTCGCGACCCAGACCGGGAACACCAGCAGCCACGCGGGCACCCGCAGGCCCCACGGCCGGGTCAGCACCAGCGCCAGCACGATCACGGCACTGTCCAGGACCACGGAGAGACTGTTGGCGACGGCCATCGAAGTCCGGTGCTCCAGCAGCGAACTGCCCTCCGGTATCCCCACCCGACTCCCGGCGACCCAGGCGACCTTGAGGGCGAGATACGGCACGCAGGAGACCACGGCGACGGCACGGAGGAGCCGACGGGACCTGGTGGCGACCAGTGTCTGCGTCATACGCCCACGCTCCCGCGCGGACCGGGCGGAGCACCTCCTGCCCCACGACGATCCGCCTCCGCCGGACGGGGGAGGCGGCCTCAGCCCTCCAGCGTCAGGACGATCTCGTCGATCTCCTCGCCCCGCGCCTGGGCGAACCCTCTGATCCGGGAGGTCAGCCGGAATCCGCACTTCTCCAGCACCCGCCGGGACGGCTCGTTGTCCGCCGCCGCCCGCGCGTACACCGGGCGTTCGGGCACCGTGGCCAGCAGCTCTCGCAGTGCCGCGGTGGCGATGCCCTGCCCCCAGTAGGCCCGGTCGATCCAGTACGTCACCTCGCGCTCGTCCGGCTCTCCGAAGACCGCCGAGTGCCCGACCACGTCACCGTCCGCCAGGATCGTCCGCATGACGACGTCCGGCGAGGACCGGATCCGCTTCCAGTGGGCGTCGAAGGCATCCCGGTCGGCCGGATCCTTCGGTGTGAAGGCCGCCATCCACAGGGCCTCCGGGTCGTTCAACTGCCGGTAGAAGACAGGCAGGTCGCTGTCGTGAACCGCGCGGAGAACCACATCCATGGGTCAGAGCCTACGGGTCGCCAGTGTCAGTCGGTCCCGCGCGTCGAACAACGCGTCCTTCACCATCTGCTCATGGGCGGGGGTCAGCCGGGCCACCGGCACCGAACAGCTGATCGCGTCCCGGGCCGGGGTGCGGTACGGGATCGCGACGCCGAAGCAGCGCAGCCCCAGCGTGTTCTCCTCGCGGTCGACGGAGAAGCCCTGCTCCCGGACCTGGTGCAGCTCCTCGATGAGCTTCTCGCGGTCCGTGATCGTGTGCTCGGTGAGGGCGGGGAGCGTCTCCGGGAGCATCTTGCGGACCTGCTCGTCGGTGTAGGTGCTCAGCAGCGCCTTGCCCAGCGAGGTCGAGTGCGCGGGCAGGCGGCGGCCGACCCGGGTGAACGGGCGCAGATAGTGCTGCGACTGCCGGGTGGCCAGGTAGACGACGTTCGTGCCGTCGAGACGGGCCAGGTGGATCGTCTCCGTCGTGTCGTCCGACAGCCGGTCCAGCGTCGGCCGGGCCGCCGCGACCACCTCGTCGCCGTCGATGTACGACGTGCCGACCAGCAGGGCCCGTACGCCGATGCCGTACCGCGTGCCCGTCGCGTCCGTCTCCACCCAGCCCAGCTCCACCAGCGTGCGGAGCAGCATGTACAGGCTGGACTTGGGGTATCCGACGGCCTCCTGGACCGCCGCGAGCGAGTGCATTCCCGGGCGTCCGGCGAAGTATTCGAGCAGTTCAACCGTCCGCACCGCGGACTTGACCTGCGCTCCGCCCCCCGTCTCGCCAGCCGACATCGCCCTTGACCCCTTCGTTCGACGAGAAGCTGAAGATATAGTCTCCGACAGCATATTCATCATCAGAGACAGCGTTCAGTATATCGAACGACCCTGGTGAATGACCCCGTACTGCGGCATTACATGTGTGGAGGGACCCGCGGTGGCAGCAGCACCAGTCTGGAGTGTCGACCCCCGAACCGGGAAGCAGCGGGAACAGGTTGCGGTGGAGGCCACAGCCCAGGAGGTGGACGCCACCGTCCGCGCCGCGCAGGACGCGCGCGGTGCCCTGGCCGACCGTACGGTCCGTTCTGCCTTTCTGCGTACCGCCGCCGACCGGCTGGAGGCGGCCAAGGACCAGCTGGTCGAGGCCGCCGACGCCGAGAGCGCGCTCGGCCCGGTCCGGCTGACCGGTGAACTCGCCCGCACCTGCTACCAGTTGCGCGCCTTCGCCGGCATCGTCGACGAGGGTGCCTTCCTCGACGTCGTCATCAACCACCCCGACGCCACCGCGACCCCGCCGATCCCGGACCTGCGCCGCTACAAGGTGCCCCTCGGCGTCGTCGCCGTCTACTCGGCCTCCAACTTCCCCTTCGCCTTCTCGGTCGCCGGCGGCGACACCGCGAGCGCGCTGGCCGCGGGCTGCCCCGTCGTCGTCAAGGCCCACCCCGACCACCCGGCCCTGTCCGAGCTGGTCGCGGCCGTGCTGCGGGCCGCCGCCGCGGCGCACGGCATCCCCGCCGGCGTCGTGGGTCTCGTCCACGGCTTCGAGGCGGGCCTCGAGCTGATCAAGCACCCGCTGGTCGCCGCGGCCGGTTTCACCGGTTCGGTACGGGGCGGGCGTGCCCTCTTCGACGCGGCGGCCGCACGTCCGGTCCCGATTCCCTTCCACGGCGAGCTGGGTTCGCTGAACCCCGTCCTCATCACGGAGGCCGCGGCCTCCGAGCGCGCCGAGGCCATCGGTACGGGCCTGGCCGGTTCCATGACGCTGGGCGTCGGACAGTTCTGTGTGAAGCCAGGGCTCGTGCTGGCGCCGCAGGGCGCTGCGGGCGACCGGCTGGTCAAGTCGCTGACGGAGGCGGTCAGCGACACGGAGGCGGGCGTGCTGCTCGATCACCGGATGCGGGACAACTTCGTGGCCGGGGTCGCCGAGCGGGCCCAACTGCCCGACGTGGACTCGCCGGTGACGCCGGGCGCGGGCAGTGAGCACACCGTGAGCGCGGGGTTCCTGACCGTGCCCGCGAAGAAGCTGGCGGCGGAGGGCGAGCACGAGCTGCTCCTGGAGGAGTGCTTCGGGCCGGTCACCGTCGTGGCCCGCTACGAGGACGAGGCCGAGGCCAAGGTCGTGCTGTCCCGCCTGCCGGGCAACCTCACCGCGACCGTGCATCTGTCCTCCGAGGAGGCGGCGGGGGAGGGGCGTGGGCCCGAGCTGCTGGCGGAGCTGACGCCGATCGCCGGCCGTGTGCTGGTGAACGGGTGGCCGACGGGGGTCGCGGTGGCGCCCGCGCAACATCACGGGGGGCCGTACCCGGCGACGACGTCGACGTCCACGTCCGTGGGCGGCACGGCCATCGAGCGGTGGCTGCGGCCCGTTGTGTACCAGGGGGCGCCCGAGGCGCTGCTTCCCGCGGAGCTGCGGGACGAGAATCCGTTGGGGCTGCCCCGGCGGTACAACGGGCGTCTGGAGCGGTAGCGCCGTCGGGGTGCGGTTGTTCGCGGGGTTGCCGGCCGGCTGTGGCTGGTCGCGCAGTTCCCCGCGCCCCCAGGTGGCTCCACCAGGCCTGAGATACTGGAGCGATGGACGTGGAACTCTCCGAACTTCCCTTCCCCCTCCGCACCTATGGACCCGACGGGCACTGGGCCTACGAGGACGGGTTCCTCTCCGGGTGGGCCGGGCCCCGGCAGGATCGGTTCGTCCCGCCCACCGGTGAGGGGCTGGACCCGGCGTCCGACGCGCCTCGCCTCCTCGGTGCCCCCGTCGGCGACTTTCAGCTGATCGCCCGTGTCACCGTCGGGTTCGCGGCGGCCTTCGACGCGGGGGTGCTGTACGTCCATGTCGGCGAGCGGGCCTGGGCCAAGTTGTGCCTGGAGTACTCCCCGGACGTGCCCACCGTCTGCACGGTGGTCACCCGGGGTCACTCGGACGACGCCAACTCCTTCACCGTGGAGGGCAGTTCCGTCTGGCTCCGGGTGAGCCGGACCGGCCGTTCCTTCGCCTTTCACGCCTCCCGCGACGGCGAACGCTGGACCTTCGTCCGGCTGTTCACGCTGGGCGGGGCGGAGGAGACCGGCGCCGCCCTGGTCGGCTTCATGACGCAGTCGCCGATGGGGGAGGGGTGTGTGGTGACGTACGACCACATCGAGTTCAGGGCGGACTGGCCGAAGGACCTGCGAGACGGCAGCTGAGCGCTCCGCGGGAAGCGCGGTGATGAACCCGCGGGCCCGGTGGGGGCTGGTCGCGCAGTTCCCCGCGCCCCTTACGGGGCGCGATACCGCACCGGACTTCACCAAGGCCGCTCAGCCGCCGTCGGCCAGGTTGTTGCGGTAGGCGTATCCCACCGCCTGGGCGCGGTCGGTGGCGCCGATCTTCGCGAAAATGCGGTTGATGTGTGTCTTCACCGTGGCCCGGCTCACCACGAGCCGGGCGCAGATCTCATCGTTGGACAGCCCCTGGGCGATGAGGGTGAGCACCTCGGCCTCGCGCGGGGTCAGACCGTCCGGCAAGGCATCCCGTCGGGTGTCGGGCGCGGCGGCCTCGGGCTGGAGGGTGGCGACGAGCCGGGCCTGGACCACGGGGTCGAGCCAGGTGCGTCCACGGTGGACGTTGCGGATCGCGGCCTCGACCTCGTCGTCGTCCGCGTCCTTGGTCAGATAGCCGCGGGCGCCCGCGCGCAGCGCCGGGAAGACGGAGTCGTCGTCGGCGTAGGTGGTCAGCACCAGCACCGCGCTGTCCGGCGCCCTCTCCCGTACGGCGGAGGTGGCCGCGACGCCGTCCAGTACCGGCATGTTGAGGTCCATGAGGACGACGTCGGGGCGCAGCCGCTCGGCCAGCTGGACGGCCTCCGCGCCGTCACGGGCCGCGCCGACCACCTCGATGCCGTCCAGCATGCCGATCAGCAGGACGAGCCCGCCCCGTACGACCTGCTGGTCGTCCGCGACCAGGACCGTGATCCGCTCGCCGTCGTGCTCGGTCATACCGGGACCTCCATCCGTACCCGCCAGCCCTCCGGTGTCGGTCCGGCACCGGCGCTGCCGCCGACCGCGCTCAGCCGCTCCCGCATGCCCCTCAGCCCCAGGCCGGAGCCCTCGACCGGCGCGGCCGGGGGCGGCTCGGATGTGGTGCGCCGGTCCTCGACCGTCAGGATCGTGCTCTCCGGTTCATAGCGGAGGGTCACCGTCGTGCGGGCCCCGCGGGCATACCGGGCCGCGTTGGTCAGCGCCTCCTGGGCGCCGCGGTACAGCGCCAGGTCCGCGTCCGAGGCCAGGGCGCGGCGGACCCCGGTGACCGACAGGGTGACGTCGAGTTCCAGATCGACGCGGTAGCGCTCGACCAGCTCGGGCAGGCGGTCCAGCGAGGGCGTCTGCTGTCCGCGCAGCGCGCCCACCGCACGCCGTGCGTCGCCGAGTCCCTCCTTGACGAGCTTCCCGGCCCGGTCGAGGAGTTCCTGGAGGTCCTCGCCGGCGCCATCACGCCGCGCCATCCGCCGCCCGGCCTGCACCTGCACCGCGAGCCCCGACAGGGTCTGGGCGAGTACGTCGTGCAGGTCCTGGGCGATACGGGTGCGCTCGGCCAGCGCGGCCGCCTCGGCCTCGGCCTCCCGGGCGTCCGCCAACTGCGCGAGCAGCAGCTCCGCCCGTTCCTCGTTGTCACCGGCCTGCCGCATGGTGATCGCCATCAGGGCGAGGACCACGCAGAACAGCAGCTGGCTGAGCAGGTTTCCCGCGCTGGCGTTCGCCCCGATCAGCTCGGCGGCGACGAGACCGCCCACCACGACCGAGCCGAGGACGACGGCCTGGCGCCGCGGGAGTACGAGAAACGCGGACAGCACCGCCACCGACGGCGGCAGGACGGACGTGGAACCGGGCTGGACGACACCGAGCGCGAGCCCGAACCCGGTGATCAGCAGGCAGAACAGAACACACGTGGCAGGGGACACCACCTGCCACAGCCCGGAGGCGACGGCGGCCAGCGGCAGCAGGCAACCGGCCAGGACGAGGGTGACGACGAGATGCTCCCCGTGCCCGCCGGGCGCCGGATCGGAGTACAGCGCCTGCACCACGATGGTGGCCATGATCCCCCACAGCACGGGCCGCAGCCGCCGGTTCCGGCGCTCGCGCCGGGCCCGGACGTCGGCGAGCGCCGCGGCCAGCCGTGGACTGACCACGGCCGACGCTTCGCCCGCGAGATCCGTCATGCTGTGAAGGATAGGGAGACGCCCGGTGACCGGCGCGACGGGCACCGGCCCGGACCCGGGAAGCCGGGGCCGAGCCGGTGGGTTGCTGCCGGGTCGGGGACTTTGTCGGAGCGCCATCGGGCTCAGGCCCGGGCCGCCGTGGGGGCGTGCGAGGAGATCTGCCGGGCCTTGAACCGCACCACCGCGAGCCGGAACGTGACCTGTGCCAGGGCCATCAGCAGCAGCGCTGCCGTCCAGGCGGCGGAACCGGTGATCAGGTTGTCCCGGCTGAACCGGGCGATCGTCGTGACGCCGCTGTGGGTCGCCCAGTACTCGAACCCGGCGCGAGCGGCCATGCCCACGATCCACAGCGCCGCGGCCACCACCCCGGCCTGCGCCAGGGCGACGCCGTCCGAGGCACGGCTCATCCGCGTGGTGGCACCACAGGCGATGCCCAGGACCGCACCGGCGACGACACCCAGGACGTACAGCCGGACGTCGTGCCCCTCGGTCGGGAAGGACTTCAGGTAGTAGGCGGCCGCGGCAGCGACGCACGCCACGGGCAGCAGCGCATTGCGCAGCGTCTGCCGGGTACCGCGGATCTGCGGGATGACCAGGAGGACCAGGGCCGCGGAGATCAGATAGTCAGTCGTCGTCATACCCACGAGCGTGCCGCGCGGGACGCATCCGATCGTCGGCCCGCGAGTTGACCGCGGGGTTGATTCCGGCGTCAACCCAGGGGTTGACGCACGAAGGCAGCCCGCCTATCCCGCCGGAAGACGGCGGCTGAGGAGACAGCTCACCGCGAACAGCGCCGCACCGAGCCCGAGACTCACCCGCATCCCCGCCACGAACCCACCGGCGACCAGCGCCCCGAACACGGCGATCCCCAGTCCACCGGACACTTGCCGCGCGGCGTTGAGCACCCCGGCCGCAAGACCCGCCCGCTCGGCCGGCACCGCTTCCATCATCACGGCCGTGAGCGGCGGCACGGTCAGCGCGCAGCCGACCGCCAACGGCACGAGGAGTACGGCCACCAGGGCGGGAGACGTGCCGGAGTCGACGTACAACAGGACGAGCAGGCCCGCCGTGGCCAGCCCCTGACCGATCAGCATCGGCCGCCGCGGCCCGTACCGTCCCGCGATCTTGCCCGACGTCACGTTCGTGATCCCGATCAGGCCCGCCATCGGCAGGAACATCAGTCCGGCGTAGAGCGCCGAGTGCCCCTGCACCTGCTGGAAGAAGAGCGAGAAGACGAACACGGCCCCGTAGAACGCCACGCTGCACGCGGCGCCCGCCACCACCGCCGCGGTCACCTCCCGGCTGCGGAAGAGCCCGAGGGGGACCACGGGGTGCGGGCGGCGGGCCTCGATACGGAGAAAGGCGAGCACCGCCACGACCGCCGTACCCAGCGCGGCAACTCCCGTCGCTCCGCCCTCGATGACCGCGAACGTCAGTGCCGTCAACGCCACGATCGCCGCCGTCTGCCCCGGCAGGTCCAGCGGGGCCGGCCGGCGTACGGAGCGCGGTGCCCGTACCAGCAGGGCGAGGGCCACCGCGCCCAGCGGCAGATTGATGAAGAAGATGCCCCGCCAGTCCCAGGCCGTCGTCAGCGCGCCGCCCGCCACCGGGCCCAGCGCCACCGCCACCGAACCGCCCGCCCCCCATGCGGCCACCGCACGGGCCCGCCGGGCGGGATCCGGATACGCCTGCCGCACCAGCGCGAGCGAGGCCGGCAGGACGAGCGCGGCGGCCACCCCCTGCGCCACGCGCGCGCCGATCAGCGTCGGCAGGCTCGGCGCCAGACCGCAGGCCGCCGAGGCGAGGGTGAACACCGCGATACCGATCGCATACGCCCGGCTCGCCCCGACCCGGTCCGAGAAGGCACCGGTGGACAGCATCAGCGCCGCGAACGCGAGCGTGTACGCGTCCACCACCCACTGCAAGCCCGACATCCCGCCGCCGAGCGCGGATCCGATGGACGGCAGCGCCACATTCACGACGGACGCGTCGAGGGTGATCAGGGAGAAGCCGAGGAGGGAGGCGGCGAGGGTGAGGGCGGGGGACGGAGGGGGCTTCAACATCCCATGAACGTGGGCGTGTTGATCCGCAGTGGTCGGGTCATGGCTCGGCATGCCTCCATCCTGCGAACGTTCGGCGCCCCGGTCCATGGTGCCGGACCGGGGCGCTTGTCCCGAGCGTCAGCCGACCGACCTGGCGGCGTCGCTGATGAGATCGGCGACGACCCTGGGGTGGCTGAGCATCACGACGTGGGAGGACTGGGGCACTTCAACCACCTTGCGTGCGTTCGCACGGCTGTACATCCAGCGCTCGCAGGCCGGCGGGATCGCCTTGTCGCGGCCGGCGACCAGACCCCACGACGGGATCGTCTTCCAGGCGGCGGCCGTGGTCGGGAAGACGAACGAATCGGCGTCGAACGGCCGCTGCGTGGCCTGAAGGACCCGGAAGTCACCGGTGGATATATCAGCGGCGAAGGCCGCCTGGCCGTCCTTGCTCAGGTACAGGTCGATTCCGGTCGTGCCGTCGGCCTTCGTGTACGGGACCGGCACACTCACCGGCTCGACCTCGCTGCCGGGGAACTTGGTGATGAGCTCCCCCTGCGTCTCGCCCACGTCGGGCGCGAACGCCGCGATGTAGACCAACGCCTTGACGTTGGCCTTCCCTGCCGCGGCATTCGTGATGACCGTTCCACCCATGGAGTGCGCGACCAGCACGACCGGTCCGCTGATGGAGTCCAGCAGGCTCGCGATGTACGGAGCGTCGGTCGGAATGCCCCGCAGCGGGTTCGCCGCGCAGACGGTGCTGTAGCCCCTGTCCTGCAACACACGGATGGTGGCGTTCCAGCAGGACGAATCGGCGTAGCCGCCATGCACCAGCACGATCGTCGGCTTCACCTTCGACCTCTCCTCACCGCTACCGGCCGGCGCCGTCGCCGCCCCGGCCGTTCCTTCCGACCCGGCGATCAGCGCCGCCGACCCGGCCAGCGCCGCTCCGGTGGCCAGCACCTGACGACGGGAAACATCGGTACTCATGGGAGTCCTCACGTAATGGGTTGGGGAAACGGCCTGAAGCTCGACTCATCCGCACACGGGCGGTTTGATCGGCGTACGCCGTGGACCCTATGAGGAGCACTTTTGCGACGGCATCCGTAAAATGACCTAGATTCGGGGGCCGACGGCCCGGCCGTCGCCTTCAGCTCTCGATCGGAACCGGCGCCCCGGTGGGCACGTCCTCATTGGCATGATCAGCGAGCGTCCGACCGGAAACCGAGTGATCCGTACGGCCCTGTCAGCCGAGGCGGAGACCGTGGCCGCGCTGCACGAGCGGGCGCGGGCGACGTACTACCCGGACGGTGTCCCGGAGGACGGCACGGACTGGCTCGCCGCCTGGCGGAGCGTGATCGAGCGGCCGGACGCCCATGTGCTGTGCGCCGTCGAGGACGGCCGTATCACCGGCATCGCCTCCTTCCGCACCCCGGACGGCGCCCCGCCGGACGCGGTCACGCTGTTCCAGTTCCACGTCGACCCCGGTCACTGGCGCTCCGGTGTCGGTACGTCCCTGCATACGGCCTGCGTCGAGCAGTGGCGGGCCGACGGCAAGAGCACCGCCGTACTCGATGTGCATGTCGACAACCGGCGGGCCCAGGCCTTCTACGGCAGCCGGGGCTGGGTCGCGGAGCCGTCCGGCGAGGGGCACCACCTGCGGCTCCGCCTCACGGTCGACGGGGAATGAACGTCGCCGCTTGAACGTTCACTCATCCCGCGGAGGGAGTCTCCGTTCCCGTGCGACCTGGAGAGCCGAAGACATGCGCGTCGAGATCTGGAGCGACATCGCCTGCCCCTGGTGCTACGTGGGCAAGGCCCGCTTCGAGAAGGCGCTCGCGGCCTTCCCGCACCGGGACGACGTCGAGGTGGTGCACCGGTCGTTCGAGCTGGACCCGGGCCGGGCCAAGGACGACATCCAGCCGGTGATCCGGATGCTCACCAAGAAGTACGGGATGAGCGAGGCGCAGGCGGAGGCCGGTGAGGACAACCTCGCTGCGCAGGCCGCCGCCGAGGGCCTGGACTACCGCACCCGCGGCCGTGACCACGGCAACACCTTCGACATGCACCGGCTGCTCCACTTCGCCAAGGAACAGGGCCGGCAGAACGAGCTGATCCAGCTCTTCTACCGGGCGAACTTCGCCGAGGAGCGCTCCGTCTTCAACGACGACGAACGCCTCGTGGAGCTGGCCGCGGCCGCCGGCCTCGACGCCGGCGACGTCCGCAAGATCCTCGCCGACCCCGACGCCTACGCCGACGACGTCCGGACCGACGAACGCGAGGCGGCCGAGCTGGGGGCGAACGGCGTGCCCTTCTTCGTCCTCGACCGGAAGTACGGCGTCTCGGGCGCCCAGCCCGCCGAGCTCTTCAGCCAGGCCCTGACCCAGGCGTGGGACGCACGCTCACCGCTGACGCTCATCGACCGGGGCGACGCGGACGCCTGCGGCCCGGATGGCTGCGAGGTGCCTCAGAGCCAAAAGCCGCAGGCCGGGGCTGACGTATAAGCGTTCCTTCGCGGAACCACGCAGAAAATCGCAATGGACTACGACTTCACCGGAGCCCAGAGTGGACTCATGGAGACCTTCGAGAGCCTCGTCCGTTCCGAGTTCGCCCCGAAGAACACCTATTTCAACACGGCGAGCACCGGGCTGATGCCGGCCCGTACGGTGGCCGCCATACGGACCGCCGTGGAGGCCTCGGCCGCCGGCCGGCCGACCGACATGTTCGCCGACGTCGAGGCCGCCCGCGCCTCCTTCGCGCGCCTGACCCGGGTACCCGACCGCAGGGTGGCGGCGGGGGCCTCGGTCGCCGTCTACACGGGCCTGATCGCAGCCTCCCTCCCCGAGGGCGCCGAAGTCCTCACCGCCGAGGCCGACTTCAGCTCCACGGTGACGTCGTTCCACATCCGCGGCGACCTCAAGGTGCGCACCGTGCCGCTGGAGCGGATGGCCGACTTCGTACGGCCCGGCACCGCGCTGGTCGCGGTGAGCGCCACGCAGTCGGCCGACGGCCGGATCGCCGACCTGCCCGCGATCCGCGCGGCCGCGCAGGCTCACGGGGCGCGCACCTACGTCGACGCGTCCCAGGCCATCGGCTGGCTCGACCTCGACGCGGGCGCCTACGACTACGTCACCTCCGTCGCCTTCAAGTGGCTCCTCTGCCCGCGCGGCGTCGCCTTCCTGGTCGTCCCGGAGGACCTCGGCGCCCTCACCCCGGTCTTCGCCGGCTGGGTCGCGGGGGAGGATCCCTGGGAATCCTGCTACGGCCCGGTCGAGGAACTCGCCCACTCCGCACGGCGGTTCGACGAGAGCCCGGCTCTCTTCTCCTACGCGGGCGCCCGCCGCTCCCTCACCTTGATGGAGGAGCTCGGCGCGGACGCCGTGCGCGCCCACGATCTGGCCCTCGCCGACCGGTTCCGCAGCGGCCTCGCCACCCTCGGCCACACACCCGTCCCGGCCCCCGGGTCACCGATCGTGTCCGTGCCCGGACTCGGCCACCGGCAACCCGAACTGAGCAGGGCCGGAATCGAGGTCTCCGACCGTGCCGGCAACCTGCGCGCCGCCTTCCATCTGTACAACACGACCGCCGATGTCGACCGTCTCCTGGACGCCCTGTCTCCCTGAACCACTGGCGCGGGCCGCGCGAGGACGCTAGGAAGGGCACCAGGGGTGGTGGTGCCGTGGAGTCCACGGGCAATACGTCCGTCGAGCTGCCCGCCGACGCGGAGCTGCACCGGCGGCTGGTCTACGGCGACGAGTCCGCGCTGGCCGAGGTGTACACGGCGTACGGCGGCCTGGTGCGGCGCGTCGCCATGCGGGTGACCCGCAGTCCCGGCGCCGCCGAGGACGTGGCGCAGGAGGTCTTCGCCCAGCTCTGGAGCAGACCGTACGCCTTCGACGCGAGCCGCGGCTCGATGCGCACCTGGCTGTCCATGCTGGCCCACCGGCGGGCCGTGGACTGGGTGCGCAGTGAGGCCCGGCACCGCAAGGACGCGCGCGCCGACGACTCCGCGCTGCAGACCATCCCGGACGCCGCACCGGGACCCGACGAGACGGTCGTCGACCGCGAACGCTCCCTCCTTCTGCACTCCGCCCTGGCCGAACTCCCGCAGCCGCAACGGGAAGTGGTGCACCTCGCCTACTTCGCGGGCCGCACCTACCGCCAGGCGGCCGTCGAACTCGGCATCCCCGAGGGCACCGCCAAGACCAGGCTGCGTACGGCTCTGCGCACCTTGGCCGAATCTTTGGCCGACCCGCCCGATCCGGCGCTGGAAAGAGGCGCATGATGGCCATGGACAGGGTGCGAGGAGGTACGGGGTGACCACGGACCACGACGGTGTACGGGATCTGCTGGCCGCCTGGGCGTTCGGTGCACTGGAACCGGCCGACGAGCGGACGGTCCCGCCGCACCTGGCCGAGTGCGAGAGCTGCGCCGCGCAGGCGGAGCGGTGGCGCCGGACGGTCCGTCTGCTGGACGGCCCACGCTCGTACGACACCCCTGAACGCCCCGCGTCCGACGTCCTGTCCGCCGTTCTGCGCACCCGCCCCGGCGCCCCCCGCGTCGCCGCGCACGCGGCCCCGTACGCGGCGGCCGTCGCCGGTCTGAAGGCGCTGCTGCCCGAGGCCGCCGGCCGCTGGGGCACGCCGGTCGTGCACGACTGGGACGTGCACGCGACGATCGCCCACCTCCTCGCCGCCGACGAACACCTCGCGCGACTGCTCGGCATCGACGCGCGCGTGCCGCCCTCGACGATCGCGGACGGCGCCGGCTGGACGGAGGCCTGGAGCCGGCGGACCGAGGACGTCATCGCCCACGAGTACGGCCGCAGCCCGGACGAGACGGTCGCGGACTGGTCCGCGCAGGCGGACGCGCTGCTCGCCAGCCCCGAAGCCCTGGACGCCGAACGGGCCGCCCACGCCGTGACGTTGATGGGGGCACGGCTGCCGGTCGCCGACCACTTCGTGGTGCGCGCCTTCGAGGCGTGGATCCACACCGACGACATCGGCCGTGCCCTGGGCCTGGCCGTCCCGCCGCCGCCCGAGCAGCACCTGTGGCAGTTGGTCCGGCTGGCGGTCCGCATCCTGGGCCTGGCCCTCGGACCCACCGCGCCGCCGGTGCTGTTCGCGGTCACCGGCGGCGAGGAATGGGTGCTGGGCTCGGAAGACGAGCCCGTACGGGCCGAACTCGTCCTGGATCCCCTCGACTTCTGTCTGCTGATCGGCGGCCGTCACACCGCCGACGAGGTCCCGCACGGCGCCACGGGCGACCGTACGGCCGTACGGAACGTGCTGGAGCGGGCGGCGTCACTGGCCTGGCTGTGACGCCGCCCGCTCACCAGAGGGCTTCTACTTGGCGAGAGGTCCTCTACCTCACGGGCGTGAAATCCGTCGCTCCAATGAACTCCGGGCGCCGAATGGGGGCCGCGAACGGGTCGACCGCCGCGTTCTCCACGCTGTTGAACACGATGAACACGTTGCTGCGCGGGAACGGCGTGATGTTGTCGCCCGACCCGTGCATGCAGTTGCAGTCGAACCAGGTCGCCGAACCCGCCCGGCCGGTGAACAGCTTGATGCCGTACTGGCCGGCCAGCGAGGTCAGCGCCTCGTCGGACGGCGTGCCCGCGTCCTGCATCTGGAGGGACTGCTTGTAGTTGTCCTTCGGCGTGGCCCCCGCACAGCCGAGGAACGTCCGGTGCGACCCCGGCATGATCATGAGGCCGCCGTTGGTGTCGTAGTTCTCGGTCAGCGCGATCGAGACGGACACCGTGCGCATGTTGGGCAAGCCGTCCTCGGCGTGCCAGGTCTCGAAGTCGGAGTGCCAGTAGAAGCCGCTGGCCCCGAAGCCGGGCTTGACGTTGATCCGCGACTGATGGACGTACACGTCCGAGCCGAGGATCTGCCGGGCCCGTCCGACGACCCGCTCGTCACGCACCAGCGTGGCGAACAGCTCGCTGATCCGGTGCACTTCGAAGACCGAGCGGATCTCCTGGGACTTGGGCTCGACGATGGAGCGCTCGTCGGCGCGGATCGCCGGGTCGGTGACGAGCCGCTCCAACTCCTGCCGGTACACGGCGACTTCGTCCTCGGTGATGATCTGCTCGAGGGCGGCGAAGCCGTCCCGCTCGAAGGCCTGGAGGTCGGCCGCCGAGAAGGGGCCCGGCGTGCCGGGCGCGGACCAGACGACGGGGTCCTGGCGGGGTACGGCCACCTCGGAAGCGCCTCGGGTGGGGTACAGGTCCGTGATCGTGGTCATGAGATGTCAGCCCTCCTCGGTGAGCAGCGGGTACACGCCGTTCTCGTCATGGTCCTCCCGTCCGGTCACGGGCGGGTTGAAGACGCAGATGCAGCGGAAGTCCTGCTTGATCCGCATCGTGTGCCGCTCGTGTCCGTCGAGGAGGTACATGGTGCCGGGCGTGATCGTGTACTTCTGCCCGGTCTCGTCGTCGGTCAGCTCGGCCTCGCCCTCCACGCAGACGACGGCCTCGATGTGGTTCGCGTACCACATCGACGTCTCCGTACCCGCGTACAGGATCGTCTCGTGCAGGGAGAAGCCGACCTTCTCCTTGGCGAGGACGATGCGTTTGCTCTCCCAGGTGCCGGATTCGGCCTTCACGTGCCGGTCGGTGCCTTCGATGTCCTTGAACGAACGGACGATCACGGTGCTGAACAGCTCCTTATCTCGGGTGATTCACACGGTTTCGCGTACGGCACGAGCGAGGACGCGCAGGCCCTCGTCGAGCTCTTCGGGGGTGGTGGTGAGGGCCGGCAGCAGTTTGACGACCTCGCTCTGGGGGCCGGACGTCTCGATGAGCAGCCCGAGTTCGAAGGCGCGCGTGGCGACCCGGCCGGCCCGGTCCTTGTCGTGGAACTCCAGGCCCCACACCAGACCGCGGCCCCGGTACTCCTTGATGTCGGCGAGGTTCTCCTCGGTGATGGAGATCATCGCCTGTTCGATCTGCTCGCCCTTGGACCGGGTCTGCTTCTCCATCGCGGATCCGTCGGCCCAGTACGCCTCCAGGGCCGCGGTGGCCGTGACGAAGGCGGGGTTGTTGCCGCGGAAGGTGCCGTTGTGCTCGCCCGGCTCCCAGATGTCCAGCTCGGGCTTGAACAGGCACAGCGACATCGGCAGGCCGTAGCCGCTGATGGACTTGGACACGGTGACGATGTCGGGCGTGATGCCCGCTTCCTCGAAGGAGAAGAAGGCGCCGGTGCGCCCGCAGCCCATCTGGATGTCGTCGACGATGAGCAGCATGTCCTGCCGCTCGCACAGCTCGGACAGCGCCCGCAGCCACTCCGGGCGGGCCACATTGATGCCGCCCTCGCCCTGCACGGTCTCCACGATCACGGCGGCGGGCTTGTTGAGCCCGGACCCCTGGTCCTCCAGGAGCCGCTCGAACCACAGGAAGTCCTCGACCGTGCCGTCGAAGTAGTTGTCGAACGGCATCGGCGTGCCGTGCACCAGCGGGATGCCCGCGCCGGCCCGCTTGAAGGCGTTGCCGGTGACGGCGAGCGACCCCAGCGACATGCCGTGGAAGGCGTTGGTGAACGACACGATGGCCTCGCGCCCCTTCACCTTCCGCGCCAGCTTCAGCGCGGACTCGACGGCGTTGGTGCCGGTCGGCCCCGGGAACATGACCTTGAACGGCAGATCACGCGGGCGCAGGACGAGGTCCTGGAAGGTCTGGAGGAAGCTGCGCTTGGCGGTGGTCGACATGTCGAGCCCGTGCGTGACGCCGTCCCGCTCCAGGTAGTCGATCAACGCCCGTTTCAGCACGGGGTTGTTGTGTCCGTAGTTCAGGGATCCGGCGCCGGCGAAGAAGTCCAGGTACTCGTGGCCGTCCTCGTCGTACATACGGCTGCCCTGAGCACGGTCGAAGACGGTGGGCCAGCCGCGGCAGTAGCTGCGCACCTCGGACTCCAGGGTCTCGAAGACGCTGAGGTCGGGCTGGGTGATGGTCACGACGAATCGCTCCTCGAAGCGTAAGTGTGTGGGGGGAAGGTCAGAGAGACAGGGGTCCGATGCGGTACAGGACCTCGGGATCGTGCGGACCGTCGGGGAACTGCCCGGTCTCGAAGAGGACTTCACGCTCGACGCGCGCACCGTGGCGTTCGGCGTACGAGATGAAGAGCCGCTCGGACGCGGCGTTGCCCGGCGTGATGGTGGTCTCGACGTCGGTCAGCGGACGCTCGGCCGCGACGCGCGCGGTGAGCCCGTCCAGCAGCCGGGCCGCGAGCCCCTGTCCCTGGTGCTCGGAGTCGACGGCCACCTGCCACACGAGCAGGGTCCGCGGGCGCTCGGGCCGCACATACCCGGTGACGAAGCCGACGGGCCTTCCGTCGGCGGCGCGCGCCACGGCCGACGTACCGGCGAAGTCACGGCACCACAGCAGATAGCTGTACGAGGAGTTGAGGTCGAGCTTCCCCGAGTCCCTGGCGATTCGCCAGAGTGCGGCGCCGTCCGACACCGCCGGACGGTCGATGTGCAGGTCTGCTTGTGCGGCAGTCATGCGAATTGAATTTACCGAGGGAAAATCCGAATTGCATGGCCGGACGGGGTTACGTGTCGACGGTCCGTGTGTTATCGCGCGGGCGCGAGCCGAGACGTGAAAGTGAGAGGTATGGGCTGTTTGGCCCGGCAGATAAGGGGCAAATCGGCAGCGATGTGTAACGCGTCACAACCATGTAACCCTCACGAGATCTGCCCGAATTACACCGGTTGGCGTTCGCGAAATCTTGGTGTTTAGGTCGAGGGAAAGCGGGCAGAAGAATACGGGAAGCTGCTCTCGATTGAATTCCCGAATTGCACGTCGAGAATCCTGTAATTCAATATCGAATTCAGGCTCCGGTCACCCCGTCGATCCGCTCCCGCAGCAGGTCCGCATGGCCGTTGTGCCGGGCGTACTCCTCGATCATGTGGATGAGCACCCAGCGCAGGCTGACCTCCAGACCGGTGAACGGCGCGTCCACCATCCGCCCGATGTCGTCGGGCGACCGTCCGGCACACAGCTCGTCATTCCGGGCGACCTCGTGCCGCCACACCGCGAGCGCCTCGTCCAGCCCGCGCTCAGGATCCAGTACGTACCCGGTCTCCTCGCCGTAGACCGGTGGCACGTCAAGGCCGGCGAACACCCGCTGGAACCAGTTCCGTTCGACCTCGGTGACGTGCTGGACGAGCCCGAGGAGCGTGAGCGAGGACGGCTCGACCGGCGCGAGCCGCACCTGGGCGTCGTCCAGCCCCGCGCACTTCAGCGCGAGAGTGGCCCGGTGAAACGCCAACCAGCTTTGCAGCATGGGGAGTTCGTCACCGGTCATGAGGGGGACGGGGCGGCCGTCGGGGAGGGTGAGGGGTGTGTCGGTGGTCATGGGGCGAGCATGGCACGGGGCACTGACATCGACCTGGGGTCGATCCGCGGGTGCTACCGCCAGGCCGCCTCTGCCGCCCGCCGGGCCGCCTCCGGATCCACGCCCAGGTCCTTCTCGGCCAGCGCGGCGCCCAGCGCCGTCAGGCTTGCCAGCACGACATCCCGCGTCGCGTCGACGCCGTAGTGGTTCACCCGGATCATCTCCTTGGCCAACGCGCCCCCGCCCGCCGCCAGCGGCAGCGCGGGATCCGACGCCAGCGCCCGGGCCACCAGCTCGGACGCCACCGTCCCGGCAGGTGCCCGCAGGGTCGTGGCCACCGGCGCCGCGTCCGCCGCCTCGTGCACGTACGACTCCAGCCCGCCGCCCAGCGCCGACGCCCCGGCCCTCGTCGCCGCGGCGGCACCGGCGTGCCGGGCCATGACCGTGTCCAGACCGTCCGCCTCGATCCGCTCCACACACGCTTCGAGCGCCAGCATCTCCAGCTGGGCCGGGGCGTGGAGCAGCGCACGGCGTCCGCCGTCGATCCACCGCTCCTTCCAGTCGAGCAGCGAGAGATACGACCGGCGCGGCGCCCGGGGATTCGCCGCCATCCGTGCCCACGCCCGCTCGCTCACCGACACGGCCGACACCCCGGCCGGTCCGCCCATCGCCTTCTGCGCCCCGATCACGCACAGGTCCACGCCCCACGCGTCCGGCAGCACCGGCTCGGCCCCGATGGAGGCGACGGCGTCCAGGTAGAAGAGGGCGCCGTGCTGCCGTACGACCTCACCGATCTCAGCGACCGGGTTCGTGTTGCCGGTCGCCGCCTCCGCGTGCACCAGCGACACGAAGTCGATCTCCGGGCGCTCGGCGAAGGCGTCCCGGATCTGCGCTGCGGTGACCGCCGTGTGGAAGGGCACGGCGAGATCGATCACCGTGGCGCCGCAGTCCCGCAGCCAGTCGCCGAAGGTCTGCCCGTACGGGCCGGTGATCACGTTCAGCGCGGTCGTGCCGGGCCCGGTGGTCCCGCGGATCGCGCCCTCCAGCGGCAACAACGCCTCGCCCTGCATGATCACGACGTCCTGCTGGGTACGGAGGAGTCGTGCCACGCGGTCCTCGATGGACGCGAAGTGCGTGGCGCTCAGCGGGGCCAGGTCGAGGAAGGGGTGGGTCACGGCGGTGCTCTCTTCGCTCACGGGGATCGACGGATCGCTCACGGGGAGCGACGCCAACGAGCGTAACCGGCGCCCCGGATCCGGCCCCGACCGGCGACTTCTTAGGCCGGACAGCGGCTCAGCCATCGGTTTGGTTTGAGGTACTCAAACTTCTCCTTATAATCGGAACTTATTGTTCCCTCACAGGAGGTCCCCCGTGATCACGGTCCTCGGGCGCCGGGCCCGCATTCTGGCCGCCACCACCGCGACGGCCGGGCTGGTGCTCGTGGCCGGCTGCTCATCGGACGACGGCGGCAGCGGCACCCAGACCGCCGCCGGCGGGGTCACCCTGGTCAAGGGCGGTCAGCTCACCACCTGCACCCACCTGCCGTACCCGCCCTTCCAGTCGGAGATCGACGGCAAGGTGCAGGGCTTCGACGTCTCCCTGATCGACCTGGTCGCCAAGAACCTCGGCGTGAAGCAGGAGATCCTCGACACACCGTTCGAGAACTTCAAGACCGGCGCGTTCCTCAACTCCGACGAGTGCGACCTGGCCGCCGCCGGCATGACCATCACCGAGGAGCGCAAGAAGAACGTCGACTTCTCGGACCCGTACTTCGACGCCACCCAGGCCGTGCTGGTCGACAAGAAGAGCGGCATCACGTCCTTCGCCGGCCTCAAGGGCAAGAAGGTCGGCGCCCAGGCGCAGACCACCGGCGAGGACTACGCCAAGAGCCAGGGCCTGGACCCGGTCTCCTTCGAGTCCTCCGACGCCGTCCTCAACGGTCTGCGCACCGGCCAGGTAGAGGCCGTCGTCATCGACTACCCGGTCGTCCAGGGCTGGCTGAAGGACAAGGCCAACGCCGCCGCCTTCGATGTCGCCGAGCAGGTCAACACCGGTGAGCAGTACGGCTTCACGGTGAAGAAGGGCAACGCCAAGCTCCTGGCCGCCATCAACAAGGCGCTCGCGGACGCCAAGGCCGACGGGACGTACAAGAAGCTGTACGAGCAGTGGATCGGCCCGTACGACGACTCCGCCGCGTCGCCCTCGGCCTCCGCCTCCTCATGAGCGGGACCACCGAGAGCACTGAAGTCCAGCCCCGCAAGAAGGGGTTGACCCGGAGTCAGAAGCGGCGCGTCTCGCGCGGCATCCAGTACGCCGTCTTCGTCGCGGCCGTGGTCGCCTTCGCGGTCTCGGCCGACTGGGACCGGCTGAAGAACCAGTTCGCCCAGTGGGACATCGCCGAGCAGATGTTCCCGGACGTCATCACGCTGGCGCTGAAGAACACCGTGCTGTACACGCTGTCCGGCTTCGTCTTCGGCCTGGTCCTCGGCATGGTGATCGCGCTGATGCGGCTGTCGTCCGTCGGGCCGTACCGCTGGCTGGCGAGCATCTACATCGAGATCTTCCGTGGTCTGCCCGCCCTGCTGATCTTCATCTTCGTGGGCGTGGCAGTGCCGCTCGCCTTCCCGGGCACCGAGATCCCCGGCGGCACCTACGGCAAGGTCGCGCTCGCCCTCGGTCTCGTCTCCGCCGCGTACATGGCGGAGACGATCCGCGCGGGCATCCAGGCGGTGCCCAAGGGGCAGATGGAGGCGGCCCGTTCACTGGGCTTCTCACCGGCCCGGGCCATGGTCTCGATCATCGTCCCGCAGGCGTTCAGGATCATCCTCCCGCCGCTGACGAACGAACTGGTGCTGCTGTTCAAGGACTCCTCGCTGGTGCTGTTCCTCGGCGTCACCCTGGAGGAGCGCGAACTGTCCAAGTTCGGCCGCGATCTGGCCAGCCAGACCGCCAACTCCACGCCGATCCTGGTCGCGGGCCTGTGCTATCTGCTCGTCACGATCCCGCTCGGCTTCGTCGTACGCCGCATGGAGACGAAGGCCCAGGAGGCCGTCAAGTGAGTCGTCCAGAGATCCAAGTCCGGGACCTGCACAAGTCCTTCGGCGACAACGAGGTGCTGCGCGGCATCGACCTGGAGATCGGCCAGGGCGAGGTCGTGTGCGTGATCGGCCCGTCCGGCTCGGGCAAGTCGACGCTCCTGCGCTGTGTGAACCTGCTCGAGGAACCCACCAAGGGCCAGGTCTTCGTCGGCGGTACGGAGCTCACCGACCCGGATGTCGACATCGACGCCGTACGTCGCCGTATCGGCATGGTCTTCCAGCAGTTCAACCTCTTCCCGCACCTGACGGTGACCGAGAACCTCACGCTCCCGCAGCGCCGGGTGCTGGGGCGGGGCAAGGCCGAGGCCGGGAAGGTCGCCGCCGAGAACCTGGCCCGCGTGGGACTGTCGGAGAAGGCGACCGCGTACCCGTCGTCGTTGTCCGGCGGTCAGCAGCAGCGCGTCGCCATCGCCCGCGCACTGGCGATGGGCCCCGACGTGATGCTCTTCGACGAGCCGACGTCGGCGCTCGACCCCGAGCTGGTGGGGGACGTCCTGGCGGTCATGCGCATGCTGGCGCAGGAGGGCATGACCATGATGGTCGTCACCCACGAGATGACCTTCGCCCGCGAAGTCGCCGACCGCGTCGTCTTCATGGACGGCGGAGTGATCGTCGAGGACGGCACCCCGGAGCAGGTCATCACCAACCCGAGCCACGAACGCACCCGCCACTTCCTGTCCCGGCTCCTGGATCCGGCGATGGCGGAGGTGGAGGAGGAGACGTCGGACCAGGTGGGCAAGGACCGATAGCGGCTTGGCTAGGGTGCCGTACATGAGCGATCAGGGTGCGGTGCTGCACGTGAAGGGCCGGGTCCTCGTCGGGCCCGACGACGTCCGCGACGAACTCTGGGTGATCGGCGGGAGGATCTCGTACGACCGTCCCGCCGACGCCCGCGACATCCGCACCGTCGAGGGCTGGGCGCTGCCCGGACTGGTCGACGCCCACTGCCATGTCGGCCTCGGCCTGCACGGCCCGGTCGACGCGGACGTGGCCGAGAAGCAGGCGCTGACCGACCGGGAGGCCGGCACGCTGCTCCTCCGCGACGCGGGCTCGCCCTCGGACACCCGCTGGATCGACGACCGCGAGGACCTGCCGAAGATCATCCGGGCCGGCCGGCACATCGCCCGCACCCGCCGCTACATCCGCAACTTCGCGCACGAGATCGAGCCGGACGACCTCGTCGCGTACGTCGCCCAGGAGGCCCGCCGCGGCGACGGCTGGGTCAAGCTGGTCGGCGACTGGATCGACCGCGACCTCGGCGACCTGTCGGCCTGCTGGCCGCGTGAGGCGGTGGAGGCGGGGATCGCCGAGGCCCATCGCCTGGGCGCCCGTGTGACGGCCCACTGCTTCGCCGAGGACTCCCTCCGCGACCTGGTCGAGGCGGGCATCGACTGCATCGAGCACGCGACGGGCCTCACCGAGGACCTGATCCCGCTGTTCGCCGAACGGGGCGTCGCCATCGTCCCGACCCTGGTCAACATCGCCACCTTCCCGCAGCTGGCCGCCGGCGGCGAGGCCAGGTTCCCCCGCTGGTCGGCCCATATGCACCGGCTGTACGAGCGCCGCTACGACACGGTCCGCAACGCCTACGACGCCGGTATCCCGGTGTACGTCGGCACGGACGCGGGCGGCTCCCTGGCCCACGGCCTGGTGGCGGGCGAGGTCGCGGAACTGGTCACCGCCGGCATCCCACCGGTCCAGGCCCTCTCCGCGACCGCCTGGGGCGCCCGGAGCTGGCTGGGCCGCCCCGGCCTCGACGAGGGGGCACCGGCGGACCTCGTCGTGTACGAGGGCGACCCACGAGCGGACGTACGGGTCCTGGCGGCACCGCGGCGGGTGGTCCTGAACGGACGGGTCGTCGGCTGAGCGGCAGACCCTAGTGGGCCGCGTTCTGGGCCGGCAGGTTGAAGATGTGCTCCGGGCTGACGATCTTCGTGATCGCGTCGCCGAAGAGCGTGCTGGGCTCGGTGTTCTTGTAGTTGATGTCGGTGTTCAGCAGCACGACGATGGTGGCTTGGGCCGACGGGAGGTAGATCGTCAGGGACTCGTAGCCCGGCAGTGAGCCGTTGTGCCCGATCCAGCCCTGGACGTTGAAGATGCCGAGGCCGTACCCGGCGCCCGGGATCGTGGTGGGCGGTGTGGTGAGCCGCTGCTTCTGGGTGGCGGGGCTGATCAGGGTGGTGCCGTCGGGCAGGACGCCGGTGGCGACGGTCGGCGCCCACAGGCGCAGATCCTCCAGCGTGGAGATCATCGCGCCGGCCGCCCAGGCCCATGAGGGATCCCAGTCGGCGGAGTCGGCGACCTTCCCGTCCGCGGTCTGGTCCGTGTACCCCTGCGCGTGCGGGTTCGGGAACGTCGCGTCGGTCGGGAAGACCGTGTCGTCCATGCCGGCCGGTTCGAGGACGTTCTCCTGGATGTAGTCGTTCAGCGGCTGATCGCCGGCCTGCTCGACGACCAGACCGAGCAGGATGAGGTTGGTGTTGCAGTAGTAGAACTCCGCGCCCGGTGCGAACAGCACGGGGTGCTTGAACGAGTAGGCGAGCAGTTCCTGCGGGGTGAAGGGGTCCTGCGGATCGGACGTCAGCGCCTTGAAGAAGTCCGGGTCCTGGGAGTAGTTGAAGAGCCCGCTGCGCATCCCGGCCAGCTGACGCAGGGTGATCTTGTCGCCGTTGGGCACGTCGTCGACGTACTGGTCGATGGTGTCGTCGAGGCCGACCTTGCCCTCGTCGACCAGCTTCAGCAGCGCCGTCACGGTGAAGGTCTTGGTCTCGCTGCCGATGCGCATGAACAGGTCCGGCGACATCTTCCGGCCGTCGCTCTTGTCGGCGACGCCGAACGACTTCACATGGGTCCCCTGGTCGGGCGTCCATATCCCCACGGTCACGCCGGGCACGTTCGCCTCTGACATGACCTGCTGCACGGCGTCGTCGACCTGCTGTTTCACCTCGGGAGTGAGCGTCACGAAACCGTCTGTCGCCGAGGGTGAGGGCGATGGTGGTTCGGTACCGGTGGGGGTGCCGGTGGCGGCGGTGGTGGGGGCGAGCGATGGCGCCCCGAAAGCGGTTCCGCCCCCGATGGGAACCGCGAGCGCGCCTACCGCCACGGCAGTCACGGCCCCCCTGCGCAGTCGTCCGCACGAACGCGTCATGGGCTGACTCCAAGCACCCGAAGAGAAGCCCGCGACCAGGGCCGCAAGGCCCTTTCCCCTCAGCATAGGAGCGCTTGTGCCGCGTTGCCTGTCGGCGCCCGGCGCGGCGTCGAGTTGACGTATGCGCCTCTTGGTGCTCCGGAGCGTCAACCGGCGCGTTCGAGTCAAGGCAGTTGAACGAGTGACTGTGGGGAACATCCGTGCCGAGCGATTCGAAAAGGTTCACGGAAAACCCACGATGGGGTGAAGTGGCACCGGAATGCCGCCGGTTCACCCTCAGTGCGTAATCCTTGCCGGGTCCCAGGCAAGTCTCCTTTGGGGGTCCCCACCTTGAATGGCTCCAGTTTCCGTATGCCCGCACGGCGTTTCGCCACAGTCGCGACGGCCACCGCGCTGGCCGCCGGTCCCGCGGCCCTGGCCGGCGCGGGCCCCGCCCACGCGACCGAGGACGGCCGCGCAAGCGCCGTCGTACTGCGCACCGGGCTTGATGTGTCCCTGCTGAACAAGACCGTGAACGTCCCGCTCACGGTCTCGCTCAACGAAGTGCAGGCGCCGCAGAGCGCCGAAAAGACCGCGCTCACCGCCCAGTTGAACGGGGTCGAGGGCGGACAGCCCATCCAGGTGCTGCGCGCGGACGTGGCGCAGTCGAAGGCGACGGTCGCCGACGGCAAGGCCGAGGCCTCCACCAACCTCGCCCATGCGAAGCTCCACGTCCCCGGTCTGCCGCTGCTGTCGCTCATCGAGGTCGACGGCGTGACGTCGAAGGCGACCTGCGAGGCCGGTGAGACGCCCAGCGCCTCCTCGAACCTGCTGGGAGCCGTCACCGTGCTCGGCAAGAAGGTGACGGTGAGTACCGGCGGCACCACGGACGTGAAGGTCCCCGGCATCGGTGAAGTCCGGCTGGATCTGTCGAAGACGGAGACGACGACGACCAAGGCGGCCGCCACCGCCCTCGAACTCACCGTCTCCGTCAACCCGTTGAAGCTGAACGTGGCCGAGGTGACGGGCACCCTCACACTCGCCGAGGCGACCTGTGAAGCGCCTGCCGCTCCCGCCGCCCCGAGCCAGGAGCCGGGCGCCGAGGTCGAGCCGCAGGGCGACCAGGCCGCTCCGGCCGAGGACGGGCTGGCCGAGACCGGCGGCAGTTCGGCGACCCCGTACATCGCGGGCGGCGCGATCGCCCTGGTCCTGGCGGGCGGAGGAGCGGTGGTGCTGTCACGTCGCCGCCGGAGCTGACCGGCGTCCGACCGTACGGCTGAGGGCGGGGCTGGGAGCAGGTGCTCAGTGACGCGCCAGTGCCCGGTCCAGCGCGTGAAGGAAGGAGCCGACCGTCCCCCGGTCCCGCACCGCCAGCCGCAGCCACTCCTCGTCCAGGCCGGGGAAGGTGTCCCCGCGCCGCACCGCGAACCCCAGCTCGCGCAGCCGCCGCCGTACGTCGGCCGCGTGCGGCAGCCGTACGAGAACGAAGGGGCCCTCGGCGGGCGCCACGACCCGCACCCCGTCGAACTGCCCGAGTCCGGCCACCAGATGGGCCCGGTCGGCGGCGACCCGGTGGGCGGCATGCCCGGCCTCCGCGAGCGCCTGCGGCTCCATGCAGGCCTCGGCCGCGGCCAGCGCGGGCGTGGACACCGGCCACAGGGGCTGGGCGCGCTCCAGGTCGGAGATGGTCTCCGGCGCGGCGAGCACGTACCCGATCCGCAGGCCCGCCAGCCCCCAGGTCTTGGTCAGACTGCGCAGGACGACCAGGCCCGGTACGTCCCTCCGCCCGGCCAGCGCCTCCCGCTCGCCCGGCACGGCGTCCATGAACGCCTCGTCGACCACCAACGTCCGTCCGGGACGGGCCAGTTGGGCTATCTCTTCGGCCGGATGAAGCACCGACGTCGGGTTGGTCGGGTTGCCGATCACGACCAGGTCGGCGTCCTCGGGTACGGCGGCCGGGTCCAGCCGGAAGCCGTCCTCCGCCCGCAGCACCACCCGGTCGACGCTGTGGCCGGCGTCCCGCAGCGCGGCCTCCGGCTCGGTGAACTGCGGGTGCACGACGACCGGTCGGTGCACCTTCAGCGCCCGCGCCAGCAGCACGAAGGCCTCGGCGGCCCCCGCGGTCAGCAGCACCCGTTCCGGTGCGAGCCCGTGCCGCGCCGCCACCGCCGCACGCGCGCGGCGCCCGTCCGGGTAGGCCGCGAGCCCGGCCAGCGAGGCGGCGATCCGCTCGCGCAGCCAGGGCGGAGGCGTGTCGGCACGGACGTTGACGGCCAGGTCGACGAGGGCCGAGCCGTCGTCCCGCACCTCGGCGTCACCGTGGTGCCGCAGGTCGTGCCCGCCCTCAGTGCGCATGCGCATGTCCGCCGTGGTGGTGCCCGTGCTGGTGGTGCCCGTCGTCGTCCGGGTGGAAGTGCGGCTGCTGCGGCAGACCCACCTTGTCCTCGAAGCCGGGCAGCGCGATCCGGTAGACGCAGGAGTCGCAGTTCATCCGCAGATCGCCCTGCACGGCCTCCTCGTACCGCTCCATCACCAGATCGAGCAGCTCCGGCTCCGGGCCGATCACCTCGGCCGAGACCACCTCGACCTCGGGATGCGCGGCCGCCCACCCCTCGGTCTGCGCCTTCACCCGGTCCGGCAGGATGCCGGTGAACAGGAAGTACGGCAGGACGACGATCCGCCGCGCGCCCAGCATCACGCACCGGTCGAGGCCGCTCGGCACGTCCGGCGCGGCGAGCGACACGAACGCCGTCTCCACGCCCGCGTATCCGCGCCCTTCCCACAGCAGCCGGGCCGCCTTGTGCACCTCGGCGTTGGCGTCGGGATCCGTGGACCCCCGCCCGACCAGCAGCACGGTGACGTCCGCCCGGTCGTAGGGCGTGCGGGCCGGACCGCCGAGCACCTCGTCGAGCCGCCGCTCCAGCACGTTCAGCAGCGCCGGGTGCGGGCCCAGCGGACGGCCGTAGGTGTACGAGATCCCGGGGTGCCGCTCCTTCTCGCGGGCCAGCGCCGCCGGGATGTCCCCCTTGGCGTGCCCGGCGGAGACCAGCATCAGCGGTACGGCGGCGAACCGTCGTACCCCGCGCTCCACCAGCTCGGCCACCGCGTCGCCCAGGGGCGGCGGGGACAGTTCGATGAAGCCGCCCGCGACCGGAAGTTCGGGGTGGCGCAGCCCCAACTCCCGTACGAAGGCACGGAACGCCTCGGCTCCGGCATCGTCCCGGGTGCCATGGCCGGCGATGAGCAGGGCGGGCGGAGCGGTGGTCACTGTTTCTCCTCGGCGTATGAAAGGGGGTGGTGCAGCGGGGTGCAGGGGGTCGACCGAACCACGCGGTTCACAGGGCCTCCTCCTGCCAGCGATAACCGCGCGGCGTCACCATGCGCCCCGCGATGTCCCGGGTCGCCGTGTTGCCCACGGTGACGACGGTCATCATGTCGACCGTCGCCGGATCCAGGGCGGCCAGGGTCGTCAGCCGAGCGGACTCGTCCGGCCGTGAGGCATTCCGTACGACTCCGACCGGCGTCGTTCCCGTCCGGTGCTCGGCGAGGATCGCGAGCGCCTTCGGCAGCTGCCAGTCGCGGCCGCGGCTGCGCGGGTTGTAGAAGGTCACGACGATGTCCGCCTCGGCCGCCGCCCGCACCCGCCGCTCGATGACCTCCCACGGCGTGTGCAGGTCGGACAGGCTGATCGACACATGGTCGTGTCCGAGCGGCGCACCGAGGATCGCGGCGGCCGCGAGCGCGGCGGTCACGCCGGGTACGCCCACGACGTCGATGTCGTCGGAGGCCTCGGCGAGCGCGGGGGAGGCCATGGCGTAGACACCGGCGTCGCCGCTGCCGATCAGGGCGACGGCCTGTCCGCGCCGGGCTTCCTCGACCGCGGTCCGGGCCCGCTCCTCCTCCGCGCCGAGCCCCGACTCCAGCACCCGGGTGCCGGGCCGCAACAGGTCGCGGATCTGGTCGACGTACTGGTCGAGGCCGACGAGCACGGCAGCGCGCCGCAGTTCGGCCTTGGCGCGCGGGGTGAGCAGATCCCGGGCGCCCGGTCCGAGCCCGACGACCGCGAGGCGCCCGCGCGCGGGGCGGCGTACGACGGCACAGGTGACCATCGCCGACTTCCGCTTGGGCACGAGGAGTTCACCGCCGCCGATGAGCGCCGACGCCTCCGCCACGGAAGGCGTGCCGACGGCGGCGAGCGGCGCGTTCGAGGGGTTGGGCACCCGGACCCGGGCCAACTCCTCGGCGGAGTACGTCACCAGCGGCACCCCGAGCCGCTCGGCGGCCGCGACGATCCCGGGCTCCTCGGCCTTGGCGTCGACGGTGGCGAGCGCGGCGATGCTACGGCCGGACAGTCCCGCCTCCCGCAACGTGCCCTCGACGAGCCCGAGGACCTCGTCGGCCGGGGCGTTCCTGGAGGCGCCCACACCGACGACGAGCGACGGCGGGCGCAGGACGACCTCGTGCCCGGAGAGTTCGACCGTCCGGTCGGTGACCCGGATGGTGTACGCACCGTGCGGTGCCACGGGGAGGGGCGGCAGCGGCCACGGGACCTCGGTCTCGAGGGTGACGGGTTCGCCGTCCAGCAGCGCACGGGAGACCGCGGACACGGCCCCCTCCACCGGGAACCCGAGCATGTCGAGACCCGGCACGCCGACGGAGTCGGTCGCCGTGGTGACGACGGGCTCGGAGCCCAGCAACTCGCCCACTTCCAGGGCGAGTTCATTGGCCCCGCCGCCATGCCCGCCGACCAGCGACACGGCGAACCGCCCGCCCTCGTCGACGCACACCACACCGGGATCGGCCCGCTTGTCGGACAGCAGCGGCGCGATCAGCCGGACCACCGCCCCGGTGGCCAGAAAACACACCAGCTGCTCGCACTCCGCGAACGCGAGCCGTACGGCGTCCCCGACCGGGCCGTCGTACACCCGGGTCCGCTCCGGCCACGCGGCGGCCAGCCGGTCTCGCGCAGCCGCGCCCGCCGCGGTGGCGGAAATGAGGCCGATCACTGGGCAACTCCCTTGATGTCGTCGGGTTCTTGAGGTCTGACGCCCCACAGCAGAAAAACGGGATTGGTCGCCGCGAGCCGGGTCACGTCTCCCGGCAGCGGCGCGAGCCGCGAGGACTGGAGCAGCACTCCGTCGCAGCTGAACCCGGCGCCGGTGAGCGCCTCGCGCACCGCCGGTACCCGGTCGAGTGCGGCCATCGCGACGACGACCGTGCGGCGGGCGCGCCCTGCGCATCCCGCGACGATGGCGGGCAGGTCGCGTCCGCCCCCGCCGACGAACACGGCGTCGGGATCGTCGAGTTCGGACAGCGCGCCGGGCGCGCTCCCGTGGACGACCCGCACGTCCACCTCGTGTGCGTCGGCGTTCGCGCGGATCCGCTCGACGCCGTCCCCGGTCTTCTCGACGGCGACTACGGCGGCGCCGAGCCGTGCGCACTCGACGGCCACGGAGCCGGAGCCCGCGCCGATGTCCCAGACCAGCTCGCCGAGACGCGGTCCGAGCCGGGCCAGGGCGAGCGCCCGTACCTCGAACTTGGTGATCATGGAGTCGCGGTGGGCGAACGCGGCCTCGTCCAGCGCCCATCCGGCCGGCCCGACAGCGGGTCCGGCCACCGTGCGCACGCCCTGCGAGAACCGCGCCTCGTCCAGGCACAGCACCACACTCACCGCCGTACCCCAGTCCCGCCCGGCGGCCTCACGCGGCGTCACCCGCTCCACCCGTTCACGCTCGGGGTCGCCCAGCGCGGACGCCACGACGAGGACGCGCTCACTGTGCAGCAGGGCGGCCCCCAGCTCGGCGGGACCGGCCCCGGGGCCCGTCAGCACCGCGACCTTCGCCTGCGCCCGGCACACATTGACCGCCGTCCGCAGCTCCCGCCCGTGCGCGCTGACCACCACCGCGTCGTCCCACGTCAGCCCGGCCCGCGCGAAGGCGGCGGCGACGGAGGACACCCCGGGCCGGATGTCGAGCAGCCCGGGGCCGAAGCGCTCGGCGAGCACACGGACGATCCCGAAGAACCCCGGGTCACCGGAGGCCAGCACGACGACCGGCGCCTGCTTGCCGACGTACGCCTCGATCCGGTCGAGGGCGGGCGCCAGTGGACCGAGCACGACCCGCTCGGCCCCCGACGGCAGCCGTACGGCGTCGAGATGACGCTGCCCCCCGACGACCAGCTCCGCGACGCCGAGGACGTCCTCGGCGGGCGGCGCCCCCGTCCCCGTACCGATGACCGTGATCATGTACTCGCCCCGCGTTCCCGCAGCGCCCTGCGGGCCTCGGGGTCGGCCTTGCGGTAACCGTGGAAGTGGCCGGGGTGGTACAGGTGCGAGCGGGTGCCCTGGGCGTCGAGGGCGGGGCCGACCAGGAAGAGGGTGTGCTTCCAGAGCTTGTGCTCCTTGACGGTCTCCTCCAGGGTCTCGATCGTGCAGCGCACGACCAGTTCCTCGGGCCAGGTCGCCTGGTAGGCCACCACGACCGGCGTGGTCGTCGGATAGCCGCCCTCCAGCAACTCCCGTACGAGCTGCCCGCTGCGGGCGGCCGACAGGAAGATCGCCATGGTCGTGCCGTGCTTGGCGAACTCCCGGACCTCCTCGCCGGGCGGCATCGGCGTCTTGCCCCCGCCGAGCCGGGTGAGCACCACGGACTGCGCGACCTCGGGGATCGTCAGCTCCCGCTGGGCGAGCGCGGCCACGGCGGAGAACGCGGAGACACCGGGCACGATCTCGGTGGCGATGCCGAGCACGGCACACCGGTCGAGCTGCTCCTGCGTACCGCCCCAGAGCGCGGGGTCCCCGGAGTGGATACGGGCGACCCGCAGACCATGGGTCCGGGCCCGCTCGTACACCGCGACCACGTCCTCCAGGGACATCGTCGCCGAGTCGAGGATCTCCGCGTCCTCGCGCGCGTGCTGGAGAACCTCCGCCTGGACCAGGCTGGCCGCCCAGATCACGACATCGGCCTCGGCGATGGCGCGCGCGGCACGGAACGTCAGCAGATCGGCGGCGCCGGGGCCGGCACCGACGAAGGTCACCTTGCCGGCGGTGGCATCGGCCATGGGGAATCGGTCCTCTCGTACAAGCAGAAGCGGTCTTACAAACTGCAACGCGGTCTTACGAAATTCGGCGGTGCTGCGAAGTCGGGCGAAAAGTCAGTGCGTTCGGGAGTGCCGGACATGCGCGCACGCACAGTGATCGGATAGCAAGGCTCTATGGCGGTCTTCGTCGCGCTCGGCGCGTTCCTGATGACGCTGGCCGGCGGCTGGACGGCACAGCGCGTGACCGACCGCCGTCATCTGGTCCTGGGCCTGGCCGGCGGACTGATGCTGGGCGTGGTCGGCCTGGACCTGCTGCCGGAGGCGCTGGACGCGGCGGACACGGACGTCTTCGGCGTACCCGCGGCCCTGGTGCTCTTCGTGGCCGGCTTCCTCCTCGCCCACCTGGTGCAACGGCTGCTGGCCGCCCGCGCGGCGCCGACGGGTCACGGCCGGACGCCCGAGGTGGGCATGTCGGCCGCGGCCGCGATGGTCGGGCACAGCGCCATGGACGGCATCGCGATCGGCGCCGCGTTCCAGGTCGGCGGGGACATGGGCGTGGCGGTCGCCCTCGCCGTCATCGCCCACGACTTCGCGGACGGCTTCAACACGTACACGATCACCCGCCTGTACGGGAACGCCCGCCGCCGGGCGGTCGCCATGCTGGTGGCGGACGCCGCGGCCCCCGTCCTCGGCGCGGCCTCGACGCTGCTGTTCACCATCCCGGAGGAAGCGCTCGGCTACTACCTCGGCCTCTTCGGCGGCGCACTGCTCTACCTCGCCGCGTCCGAGATCCTCCCCGAGGCCCACCAGGCGCGTCCCGCCCGCTCGACGCTGCTGTGCACGATCGCCGGGGCGGCCTTCATCTGGCTGGTCGTGGGCATCTCCGGCTGAGCCGCCCGCACCGCGGCCGTTCACAGCTTGCCGCCCCGCCCGCCGTCGCGTCGCGCGGGCGCGATGAGCGTCGACAGATAGGGGAGGGGCGAGCCGTCGAGCTCCGCGGCGGGCCGTACGGACTCCTCCGGCAGCCCGAGCGCCGAGCCCCATACGGCGTCCTCGAGCCGCCCGGTCTCCCTGAGCGCCTCCGCGACCTCCGCGGCCTGCCGCCCGAACTTGTAGGCGACGACGGTCCCCGGCCCGGCCAGCGCGTCCTTGAGCACCGCGGCCCCGGCGGTCACCGGCACGAGCGTCAGCGGCTCGGTCCCCTCGGTGAGCACGGCCCCCGACCGCGAGGCGAGATCCTGCATGGCGGTGATGCCGGGAACGGTCTCCACGACCGTTCCGGGCACCGACTCGCCGATGGTCTGGGCGAGATAGGTGAACGTCGAATAGACGTTGGGATCGCCGATGGTCGCGAAGGCGACGGCCTCGTGCGCCTTGAGCAGCTGGGCGACCCGCTCCCCGGCGGCGTCCCAGGCGGCTTCGCGCCGTTCCCGGTCGCTGCGCTCGTTCAGCGCGAAGACGACCCGTACGACCTTCTCCTCGGGCACGTAGTGCAACACGGTGGCCTCGGCCCGCCCCCGTTCACCGGTGTCCATCACGGGAACGACGACGACATCCGCGGCACGCAGAGCGTTGACGCCCTTGACGGTCACCAGCTCCGGATCGCCGGGACCCACACCGACTCCGATCAACCTGCTGCTGCTCATGACGTCCGGCACCTCTCCACGAACCGACGGGCGACACCGGGCTCGGACGCCCAGTGCGTGTGCAGATAACTCGCGTGCACGCCCTGTTGTACAAAACCTTCGACCCGCCGCCGCGGGGAGCGCACGCCCCATGCGGGAGCCGCCCCCGCCTCCGGCTCGACGACCGTCCGATGAAACTCATGCCCCCGCATCCGTGTCCCGGCCACCGCAAGCACACTGTCGCTCACGGCCACCGCGTCCCGATACCCGAGCGTGAGCCGCCCGCTCATCCGTGCGCTCACCTCCAGCACCCCGCACATCGGCCGCCCGTCCAACTCCCGGCACAGATACAGCAGCCCGGCACACTCGGCGGCGACAGGAGCACCGCCCTCCGCGAGAGCGGCGACAGCCTTCCGCAGCGGTTCATTGGCGGACAGCCGCTCGGCATACACCTCGGGGAAACCACCCCCGATCACCAACCCCCGCGTCCCGTCCGGCAGTTGCTCATCCCGCAGAGGATCGAACGCGACGACTTCGGCACCGGCGGCGGTGAGGAGTTCGGTGTGCTCGGCGTAGGAGAAGGTGAACGCTTCTCCGCCGGCGACGGCAACAACGGGCGCTTTGAAGCCCTGGCGGGCATCTTCCAGCCCGTCCGGCGTTTGAGGACGAGGCCTTTCGGGCCGAAAGCGGGGGTCTGGGGGCGCAGCCCCCAGGGTTGGGACGGGAAGGGGCGGCGGGGGCGAAGAAGCCAGCACCTCAGCCGCATCCCAGGCCGCACACGACAACGGACCCGCGCTCCGCGCCACCCCGAGCAGCGCCTCCAGATCGCACCCTCGCGCAACCTGCTCGGCCATCGCCGCCACCGCGTCCACGGCCTCCGCCCGCCGCTCGGCGACCGGCACCAGCCCCAGATGCCGCGAAGGCGTGTCCACCTGCGCAACCCTCCGCAGCACGCCCAGTACCGGCACCCCCACCGACTCCAACGCCTCCCGCAACAACCCCTCATGCCGATCGGACGCGACCTTGTTCAGGATCACGCCCCCGACCCGCACCTGCGGATCCCACGACACGAACCCGTGCACCAACGCCGCCACGGACCGCGACTGCGACGACGCGTCGACGACCAGCACCACCGGCGCCCGCAACAGCTTCGCGACCTGAGCCGTGGACGCCAGTTCACCTTCCCCCGCGGCCCCGTCGTACAGCCCCATCACACCCTCGACCACGGCGAGGTCACACCCACGAGCCCCGTGAGCGAACAACGGCCCGATCAACTCCGGCCCGCACATGTACGCGTCGAGATTCCGCCCCACCCGCCCGGTGGCGAGCGCGTGATACCCGGGATCGATGTAGTCCGGCCCCACCTTGTGCGGAGACACGTCAAGCCCCCGCGCGGCGAACGCGGCCATCAGGCCCGTGGCAACGGTGGTCTTGCCGCTGCCGGACGAGGGCGCGGCGATGACCAGCCGGGGAACGGATGTCACCACTCGATGCCTCTCTGCCCCTTCTGCCCGGCGTCCATCGGATGCTTGACCTTGGACATGTCGGTCACGAGATCGGCGAAGTCGACCAGCTTCCCGGGCGCGTTCCGCCCGGTGATCACGACATGCTGGTTCCCCGGCCGGTCCCGCAGCACGGAGACGACCTCATCGACGTCGACCCACCCCCAGTGCATCGGATAGGCGAACTCGTCCAGCACATACAGCTGGTACGTCTCGGCGGCCAGATCCCGCTTGACCTGCTCCCAGCCCTCGCGGGCCTTCTCCTCGTTGTCCATCTGGGAATCCCGCTGGACCCAGGACCACCCCTCGCCCATCTTGTGCCAGGCGACGGACCCGCCCTCCCCGGAGTCCCCGAGCACCCGCAGCGCCCGCTCCTCGCCGACCTTCCACTTGGCCGACTTCACGAACTGGAACACCCCGATGGGCCAGCCCTGGTTCCAGGCCCTCAGCGCCAGCCCGAAGGCCGCGGTGGACTTGCCCTTGCCCACGCCGGTGTGCACGACGACCAGCGGACGGTTGCGCCGCTGACGGGTCGTCAGTCCGTCGTCCGGCACGACACTCGGCTGTCCCTGAGGCATTACGCGGCCCTCCTCTGTACGTCCTTCACCAGGCCGGCGATGGAGTCCGCCCGCAGCTCGTCCAGCGTCACGGCCGTACCCCCCAGCTCACCCGCGAGCTGCCCGGCGAGCCCCAGCCGCACGGGCCCGGCCTCGCAGTCGACGACGACGGACGCGACCCCGTCGGCCGCGAACAGCCGAGCCGCACGCCCGGCGAGCGCGACCGGCTCGGGCCCACCGGTGGCCCGCCCGTCCGTCACCAGGACGACCAGCGCCCGCCGAGCCGGATCCCGCAGCCTCTCCACCCGCAGCACGTCATGCGCCTTCAGCAACCCGGCAGCCAGCGGCGTCCGCCCACCGGTCGGCAGGGACTCCAGCCGAACAGCCGCGGCATCCACGGACGAGGTGGGCGGCAACGCCACATCGGCGCTCGAACCCCGGAAGGTCACAAGCCCCACCTTGTCCCGCCGCTGATACGCATCCAGCAGCAGCGACAGCACCGCCCCCTTCACGGCGCTCATCCGCTGCCGGGCCGCCATCGACCCGGACGCGTCGACGACGAACAGCACGAGATTCCCCTCGCGCCCTTCCCGGGTCGCCTGCCGCAGATCGTCCCGCCGTACGACGAGCCCACGCCCGACCCGCCCACGGGCTCGCTGATGCGGGGCGGCCGCCTGCACGGTCGCCGCCAGGTGCAGCTTGGTCAGCGCCCCTCGGGGCCGCCGCGCCCCCGTCGTCCGCCCGTGCTCGGTCCGCGCCCGCGAACGCCGCCCGGCGGCACCCTCCCCGATGCCGGGGACGCTCAGCACCTTCGTACGAAAGGGTTCCGCGGCCCGTACGGCGGACTGCTCCCCGGCGCCCGAGGCCTGCGGCTCGCCGCCCTCACCGGCCTCGGGCCGGGCGCCCGTGTCACCGCCCTGCGGACCGTCGTCCTCGGGCGACTGCCCGCCGCCCCCGCCCGGTCCGCCGCCGTCGGGATCGGGGTCGGGGTCGTCGTCGCCGGAGAACTCCTCCAGCGTCTCGTCGAGCTTGTCCTCGTCGAGTCCCGGCGCGTCAAAGGGATTCCGCCGCCGCCGGTGCGGCAGCGCGAGCAGGGCGGCCTGCCGTACGTCCTCCGCCAGCACCTCGGTCCGCCCGGCCCAGGCGGCGAGCGCGGTGGCCGTCCGTGCCATCACGATGTCGGCGCGCATTCCGTCCACCTCGAAGGCCGCGCAGGTCGCCGCGATCTGCCGCAGCGCACCGTCGCCGAGTCGCACGGACGGCAACAGCTTCCGCGCCGCCACGATCCGCGCCCGTACGGCGGCCTCCTCGTCGGCCCAGCGGGCGGTGAAGGAGGCGGGATCGTCGTCGTAGGCGAGCCGTCGCCGTACGACCTCCACCCGCTGGTCCGGCTCACGGGAGGCCGCGACCTCGACGGTCAGCCCGAACCGGTCGAGCAACTGCGGCCGCAGCTCGCCCTCTTCGGGGTTCATGGTGCCGACGAGCAGGAAACGGGCGGCGTGACGGACCGAGACGCCTTCGCGCTCCACGTACGAGGCGCCCATCGCGGCCGCGTCCAGGAGCAGGTCGACGAGGTGGTCGTGGAGGAGGTTGACCTCGTCGACGTAGAGGATTCCGCGGTGTGCGTCGGCGAGCAGGCCGGGCTCGAAGGCCTTGACGCCCTCGGCCAGCGCCCGCTCGATGTCGAGCGCGCCGACGAGCCGGTCCTCGGAGGCGCCGACGGGCAACTCGACCATGCGGGCGGGGCGTTGCACCCCGGCGCCGGTTTCGTGCGGGCCGTCCGGGCAGGCCGGGTCGGGTGCGCCCGGGGCGCAGGAGAAACGGCACCCGGCGACCACGTCCACCTCCGGCAGCAGCACCGAGAGCGCGCGTACGGCCGTCGACTTGGCGGTGCCCTTCTCGCCGCGCACCAGCACGCCGCCCACCGCCGGTGACACGGCGTTCAGCAGCAGCGCGAGCCGCAGATCGTCCTGGCCGACCACGGCCGTGAACGGGAACGGGGTACTCACTTCTCGTCGCCCTCCAGATCGCCTTCGAGCTCCAGGTAGGTGGCGCGCAGCCGTTCGAGCGTGTCCGCGTCGGGCTCGGCCCACAGTCCGCGGTCGGCGGCTTCGAGCAGCCGCTCGGTGATGCCGCGCAGCGCCCAGGGGTTGGACTTCTTCATGAAGTCCCGGTTCTCCGGGTCGAAGACGTACTCCGCGCTCAGCTTCTCGTACATCCAGTCGTCCACGACCCCGGCCGTCGCGTCGTAGCCGAAGAGATAGTCGACGGTGGCCGCCATCTCGAAGGCTCCCTTGTAGCCGTGCCGCCGCATCGCCGCCATCCAGCGCGGATTGACCACGCGGGCGCGGAAGACGCGGTGCGTCTCCTCGCCGAGGGTGCGGGTCTTGACCTGGTCGGGGGTGGCGGAGTCGCCGACGTAGGCCTCGGGGCTGGTGCCGGTCAGATGGCGCACCATGGCGACCATGCCGCCGTGGTACTGGAAGTAGTCGTCGGCGTCGACGAGATCGTGCTCGCGCGTGTCGACGTTCTTGGCGGCGACCGCGATCCGCTTGAACGCCGTCTCCATGTCCCCGCGCGCCGCCCGTCCGTCCAGCCCGCGCCCGTAGGCGTAGCCGCCCCACACCGCGTACACCTCGGCGAGGTCGGCGTCGGAGCGCCAGTTGCGGGCGTCGATGAGCGGGAGCAACCCGGCGCCGTACGCGCCCGGCTTGGAGCCGAAGATACGGGCCGTCGCGCGCCGCCGGTCGCCGTGCTCGGCGGTGTCCTCGTCGGCGTGCGCCTTCACATGGTTCTGCTCGACGGGCTCGTCCAGCTCGGCGACCTTGCGGACGGCGTCGTCGATCAGACCGACCACGTGCGGGAACGCGTCCCGGAAGAAGCCGGAGATACGGACCGTGACGTCGATGCGGGGCCGGCCGAGCTCCGTCAGGGGTACGACCTCGAAGCCGGTCACCCGGCGTGAGGCGTCGTCCCACACCGGGCGGCAGCCGAGCAGCGCGAGGATCTCGGCGATGTCGTCGCCCTGGGTGCGCATGGCGGACGTGCCCCAGACCGTGAGACCCACGGACTTCGGGTACTCGCCGGTGTCCTGGAGGTACCGCTGCACCAGCGAGTCCGCCAGCGACTGCCCGACCTCCCAACTCAGCCTGGACGGAATGGCCTTGGGGTCGACGGAGTAGAAGTTGCGGCCGGTCGGCAGGACGTTGACGAGACCGCGGGTCGGGGAGCCGGAGGGGCCCGCCGGGACGTAACCGCCGTCAAGTGCCTTGAGGATGTGGTCGATCTCGTCGGTCGTCCTCGCGAGCCGCGGCACCACCTCGTCGCAGGCGAACTCCAACACCGCGACGGCATCCGGGAGTTCGACGCCCACGACCTCGCGCACCAGAGCGGGAACGGCCGTCCTGTTCCAGTCGCGCTCCTCCATGCCCTCGGCGAACCGGCGGCACAACTGCTCAAGGAGGTCGATCGCGTCGGCTCCCGTGCGCGCAGGCCCCTCGACCAGCGAGGTCAGCCCGTCCGGCACCTTCACCGGCGCGCCCGGCTCGCCCAGCAACTCCTTCTCGCTCAGCCCGAAGTGCTCGGCCAGCGAAGCCCGCAGCCCCGGCAGCGCGTTGGCCTGTCCGCCCCACACCTGAGAGGCGCGCAACACGGCGAGCACGAGGTTCACGCGCGGCTCGCCGACCGGCCCGCCGCCGAGGATGTGCAGCCCGTCCCGGATCTGCACGTCCTTGATCTCGCACAGATAGCCGTCGATGTGCATCACGAACTCGTCGAAGTCACCGTCGTCCGGCTGGTCGTCGACGTGCAGGTCGTGGTGCAGCTCGGCCGCCTTGACCAGCGTCCAGATCTGCGCGCGGACCGCCGGGGCCTTCGTCGGGTCCAGGTCGGAGACGAGCGCGTACTCGTCGAGGAGCTGCTCCAGCTTCGCCAGGTCGCCGTAGGTGTCGGCCCGCGCCATCGGCGGCACGAGGTGGTCGACGACGGTGGCGTGTCCGCGCCGCTTGGCCTGGGTGCCCTCGCCGGGGTCGTTGACGATGAAGGGGTAGATGAGGGGCAGTTCACCCAGCACGGCATCCGGCGCGCAGCCGCCGCTGAGCCCGAGTCCCTTGCCGGGCAGCCATTCCATGGTGCCGTGCTTGCCCATGTGGACGACGGCGTCGGCGCCGAACGAGTTCTCCAGCCACCGGTACGCCGCCATGTAGTGGTGCGACGGCGGCATGTCGGGGTCGTGGTAGATCGCGATCGGGTTCTCGCCGAAGCCGCGCGGCGGCTGGATCATCACGACGACGTTCCCGAACTGGAGCGAGGCGAGGACGATGTCGTCCCCGTCCACGTACAGGCTGCCCGGCGGCTCGCCCCACGCCTCCAGCATGGCGTCCCTGAGCTGCGGATCCAGCGTGTCGAACCACGCCCGGTAGTCGGCGAGCGGCACGCGCGCGGGCGCCGAGGCCAGCTGGTCCTCCGTCAGCCACTCGACATCGTGACCTCCGGCCTCGATGAGCCGGTGGATCAACTCGTCGCCGTTGTCGGGATATTCGGTCAGCGCATATCCGGCGTCCCGCAGGGCGTCGAGCACCCGTACCGCGGAGGCGGGCGTGTCGAGGCCGACCGCGTTGCCGACGCGCGAGTGCTTGGTCGGGTAGGCGGTGAAGACGAGCGCGAGCTTCTTGTCCGCGTTCGCCTTGTGCTTCAACCGCGCGTGCCGTACGGCGATCCCGGCGACCCGCGCAGCCCGCTCGGGGTCGGCGACGTACACCGGGACGTCGTCCGGGCCCTGCTCCTTGAAGGAGAAGGGGACCGTGATCAGCCGGCCGTCGAACTCCGGGATCGCGACCTGCATCGCCGCGTCCATGGGGGAGAGGGCGGCATCGGACTCGTCCCAGGCCGCCCTGGACGACGTGAGGCAGAGCCCCTGCAGCACAGGCACGTCGAGGTCGGCGAGCGCCCCGATGTCCCAGGCCTCCTCGTCACCGCCGGCCGACGCCTGCGAGGCGTGGGTGCCGCCGGCGGCGAGAACCGTGGCGACCAGCGCATCCGCCGTGCCGAGGAGCCCGTACAGCCCCGCGTCGGCGCCGCGCAGTGAACCGCAGTACACGGCAAGGGCGTTGACGCCCCGCGCCTCGATCGCGTCGCACAGGGTGTCCACGAAGCCCGTGTTGCCGCTCAGATGGTGCGCCCGGTAGAAGAGCACGCCGACCGTCGGCCGGCCCTCGACGCAGGCACGCTCGCCGTGGACGCCGTACTCGGGCATCTTCTGCGGCTCGACGAACCCCTCGCCCGTGAGCAGCACGGTGTCGGAGAGGAAACGGGCCAGTTCGGTCAGGTTCTCCGGCCCGCCCTCGACGAGATACCTGAGCGCCTCCGCGACGACGCCGGCGGGCACGGACGACTCGGCCATCAACTCGGCGTCGGGGACGGCCTCTCCACCGAGCAGGACGGTCGGGATGCCGGAGGCCTTGAGCGCGGCGAGCCCGTCCTCCCAGGCCCGCTTGCCGCCCAGCAGCCGTACGACGGCGATGTCGGCGCCCTCGACGAGCGCGGGCAGCTCCTGCGCCACATCCACTCGGGTCGGGTTGCCGATCCGGTAGTCGGCAGCGGAAGCGGCCCGTGCCGCCAGCAGATCCGTGTCGGCGGTCGACAACAACAACACTGTGCTCATACGGGCGCTCCCGGTGGAATGAAAGGCAGTCCTTGTGGCGCGCCCGACTCGATGAGCCGCCAGAGCGCGTCCGTGTCCGCGTGCTGTTCGATCAGATCGCCGAGCCGGTCGAGCTGCTCCTCGCGCAGCGCGGCGAACGACGTGTCGGGGGCCGGCACGAAACGACGGCCCGCGGCGGCCGCCACCTCACGCAGAAACGCCCGCCGGAAACCGTCCGACTCCAATGAACCGTGCCAGTGCGTGCCCCAGGTCTGTCCGACCCGGCAGCCGTCCAGGAAGGGCTCCCCTCCCAGGACTTCGGCGACCCCGTGATGGATCTCGTAGCCGTCGACCTGCTCGCCGAGGGCTTGTCCTGCCGGCCGGGTGAGGGTCTTCTCCCTCGCGAACCGCACCCGCACGGGGAGGATCCCGAGCCCGTCGACCTGTCCCCGGCGGCTCTCGACGTCGTCCTCGATGTGCTCACCGAGCACCTGGAACCCACCGCAGATCCCGAGCACGGGCCACCCTTCGAAGGCCCTGCGCTTCAGGGCGTCGGCCAGCCCCCGTGCCCTGAGCCACTCCAGGGCCCTGACCGTTCCGCGGGTGCCCGGAACGATCACGAGATCGGCGTCGGCCAGCTCCTCCGGCCGGTCCACGAACCGCACCACGACGCCGGGTTCGGCGGCGAGGGCGTCGACGTCCGTGAAGTTGGACATGAGCGGGACGGCGCAGACGGCGACCCGCAGCACGTCGTCTCCGACCGGGGGAGCGACGACGGACTCGCGCACCGTCCCCCGCATTGAGACCCGCAGCCCGTCCTCCTCGTCGATACCGAGGCCGTGCCGGAAGGGCAGGACGCCGTACGTGCGCCGTCCGGTGAGCCCGTGGAGCATCTCCAGCCCGGGTTCGAGCAGGGACACATCTCCGCGGAACTTGTTGACGAGGAACCCGGCGACGTACCGCTGATCCTCGGGGGACAGCAGGGCGACGGTCCCGAAGAACGAGGCGAAGACCCCGCCACGGTCGATGTCCCCGACCACGAGCACGGGCAGCCCGGCATTCCGGGCGATGCCCATGTTGACGATGTCGGTGCGCCGCAGATTGATCTCGGCAGGACTGCCGGCCCCCTCACAGATCACCGCGTCATACGTGCCCCGCAACTCGGCAAGACAGTCGAGGACGGTCCCGAGCAGCCGCTCCTGCCGCCCACCGTGATAGCCACGTGCACTCAGCTCGCCCACGGGCTTCCCCATGAGCACGACCTGACTGCTCTGTTCGCCCCCGGGCTTGAGCAGCACGGGATTCATCAGCACGCTGGGCTCGACACGACAGGCCTGCGCCTGCATGGCCTGCGCCCGCCCGATCTCCGCGCCCTCCTTGGTGACGAACGAGTTCAGGGACATGTTCTGCGCCTTGAAGGGCGCGACCTTGACCCCCTGTCGCACGAGCCAGCGGCAGATCCCGGCGGTGACGACGCTCTTACCGGCGTCGGAGGTGGTGCCGGCGACGAGCAGACCGCCGTTCATGAGGTACGTCCCTTCGTACGTCGCCTGGCGAGCAGCCGGCCGGCGACACCGACGCCGAGCGCGAGCACGCCGACGCGACGGGAGAGCCGTACGGCCCGTTCGATGTCGTGGGTGGCGACGGGACGCCCCTCGGTGTTGAGGACGGGCCGGTGCTCGATCCGCCCCCCGTACGACAGCGTTCCCCCGAGCCGCACCCCCAGCGCCCCCGCGAACGAGGCTTCCACGGGCCCCGCGTTGGGACTCGGATGCTGCGCGGCGTCGGCACGCCAGGCCCGCAGGGCCCCCCGCGGCTCGGCACCGGCCACGGCGGCGAGTACGGCGGTGAGCCGCGCCCCCGGCCAGCCGGCGAGGTCGTCGAGGCGGGCCGAAGCCCAGCCGTAGCGCCGGTACTTGGGAGACTTGTGCCCGACCATGGCGTCCAGCGTGTTCACGGCCCGGAACCCGAGCAGCCCCGGCACACCGCCGACGGCGCCCCACACGAGCGCCCCCACGACGGCATCGGAGGTGTTCTCGGCGACGGACTCCACGACAGCGCGGGCGATCCCGTCCGCATCCAGCGCCTGCGGATCCCGCCCGCACAGATGCGGCAGCCGGGCCCGCGCCCCCTCGACGTCCCCCGCCTCCAGTGCCCGTCCGATGCCCCGCGCCTCACGGGCGAGCGAAGTCCCGCCGACCACCGCCCAGGTGGCGACGCCGGTCAGGGCGACGGACGCGGCAGGGGAGGACCGTACGATCCGGGCGGCGACGGCACCGAGTGCGACGGTGCCGCCGGCACACACGGTGGTGTGCAGGGTGCCCCACCCTCGATGGTCACGCCACAGCACCCGTTCCACGGCCCCGGCGGCTCGCCCGAACGCGGCGACCGGATGCCCGCGGCGCGGATCGCCGAGCAGCAGGTCGCCGATGAGTCCGGCGGCGGCGCCGTACGCGAAGACGCGATCGGCACGCATGCGGCTCAGCCGGCCACGGGGTCAGGCAGAGACCTGGTACTGCACCTCGAACGGCAGCCGAGCATCGCGATATGTCCTCACTCAGGGTGTCCACGCCCTGGTTCGACTAGACCGGCGGTGAGAGTTCCTGGCTCCCGGGGATTGCTACCCCGGTGACAGTGGCGGGACCGCGCCGGATTCACACCGGCTTCCTCTCCTGCCGCCGTATATGGCTCCGGCAGTCCACCATGGGGCCGGAAGGGGCGTCAACTTGCCGTTGACCTGCAACGGGAGAGTGTGCTGAGGCCCACACACGAGGGGTGCGGGACGGTGATCCGTCCCGCACCCCTGGGTGCCTTCACGCGCGGCGTGTCACGCGACGATCAGATAGATCCCGTAGGCCACCGCCGCCGCGCACGCGGCGAAGCAGGCGTATGCGCCGGTGATCGCGAGCGCCGCGGAGTCGCCCTGGACCGTGGCGCGTTCACGCCGGGACAGGCCCGCGACGCCGAGGGTGAACAGGGCCACGAGGGCCACGGTGACCACGAGGCTGACGCCGAAGACGGAGCCCAGGGTCGCCCAGTCGATCTTCATGATGCTGCTTTCTCGAGTGCTGGGTGGGGGTCAGACCGTGGCCTGCGAGGGCGCGGGTTCCGAGGACGGGGCGGGGATCGTGGCCGTCAGCTCCTCGGCCGTCGTGCCCGCGGGCGGCGGGGTCACCGCGGCGATCGCCGTCGTCACCACGCCGGCCGGCTCCTCCGCCGAGTCGTTGACGTTCGTGTGGTCGACGACCTCGCGGCGGGAGCGCTGCCAGATCGCGGCGCTGGAGGCGATCAGGAAGACCGCGACCAGGGCGGTGCCCCAGCTGCCGAAACCGGTGACCCATTCCGCGACGGCACCGACCAGGGCCGCCGCCGGCAGCGTCAGACCCCAGGCGACGAACATCCGGGTGGCCGTGGACCAGCGGACGACCCCGCCCTTGCGGCCGAGGCCCGCGCCCATCACCGCGCCGGAGACGGAGTGCGTGGTGGACAGGGAGAAACCGAGGTGGGAGGAGGCCAGGATGACCGTGGCCGCGCTGGTCTGGGCGGCGAAGCCCTGCTGCGGCTGGAGGTCGGTGAGGCCCTTGCCCATGGTGCGGATGATGCGCCAGCCGCCGAGGTAGGTGCCGAGCGCGATGGCCAGGCCCGCGGAGAGGATCACCCAGGTGGGAGGGTTCGAGTCGGGGGCGATGGCGCCGCCGGCGACCAGGGCGAGGGTGATGATGCCCATCGTCTTCTGCGCGTCGTTGGTGCCGTGGGCCAGCGAGACCAGACCGGCCGAGGCGATCTGGCCGGCCCGGTAGCCCTTCGCGGCCGCCTTGCCGTCGGCCTTCTTGCCGAGGGAGTACGACAGGCGCGTGGCCAGCAACGCTGCGACACCGGCGACGATCGGGGCGGCGATCGCCGGGATCAGCACCTTGGTGACGAGCGCGTCGCCGTGGACCGCACCGACGCCTGCCGAGGCGATGGTGGCGCCGATCAGACCGCCCATGAGGGCGTGCGAGGAACTGGAGGGGAGCCCGACCAGCCAGGTCAGCAGATTCCAGAGAATCGCGCCGACCAGGGCGGCGAAGATGACCTCGGGACGTATACCGGTCTCGTCGACGAGCCCTTTGGAGATCGTGTTGGCGACCTCCACCGAGAGGAAGGCGCCGACGAGGTTGAGGACGGCGGACATGGCCACCGCGACCTTCGGTCTGAGCGCACCGGTCGAGATGGTCGTGGCCATCGCGTTGGCGGTGTCGTGGAAACCGTTCGTGAAATCGAACGCGAGTGCGGTTACCACCACAATCGCGAGGATCAGCGAGAAGCTTTCCATTTACCCAGGCAATCGTTCGAGGTCGTTGGCCGGTTGAACGTAGGTAACCTGAATGAACGGAAGGTGAACTGAGGGGGGCCGCAGGGTGCCGAGAAGTGCCGATATTGCCCCTCGGGTTCCGTGCGGCCCATGCGTCCCAAGAGTTAGGAGCCTCGGGCAAACTTCTTCAGCTGGGACAGGGAGCCGTTGAAGAGATTCTGGTCGCCGGGCAGGCTGCCGCTGTTGTCGTACTGCCAGAAGGTCCAGAACCCCCACCCTGCCGGCAGGGTGCCCGCCGTCGACGAGTTGTAGCGGGCGACCCACAGCGCATGGTTCGAGGCGAAGGCCCGGCTGCTGCCGGTGCACTTGTTCCACCAGTGGGCGGTCGTGTAGATCACCGGGCGGCGTCCGGTCAGCCGCTTCACCTCGTTGCTGAACCCCTTGATCCAGGCGACCATCCTGGAATTGCTCATGTTGTAGCAACTGTGCTTCTTGTCGTACGGGTTGTACTCGATGTCGAGCGCGGGCGGCAGAGTCCAGCCGTCCGCCCGCCAGGCTCCGCCGTTGCGGATGAAGTAGGCGGCCTGGGTCCTGCCCGACGACTTGTTGGGCAGCGCGAAGTGGTAGGCCCCGCGGACCAGGCCCGCGTTGCGCGAGCCCTGGTACTGCTGGCTGAAGTAGGGGTTGCGGTAGGTGTGGGACTCGGTCGCCTTGACGTAGACGAACTTGGCGCCCTTGTTCGCCGCGCTCTTCCAGTTGACGTTCTTCTGGTGCGACGAGACGTCGTGTCCCTTCGGCCTGCTCGCGGCGAAGGCGGGAACCTCGGTGAGGGCGATCCCTCCGACGGCGAGCGCCGTCATGGATGCCGCTATGACATGGGTGCGATGACGGAACGGTTTGCGATCACGAGCCATATTTCCCCCCGGAATGGCGACGTGCACGACAAATCCCCCAGAGGTTACTGGAAGATCCTTGAACGCTCATCGATCTCCGGCCAAGCCCGGAGCGAGGGGTATCTGTACCTGTATGCACTCTTCCGGGCGCCCGTCCCCTGCCCTAAAGTGCCCCCGCCCGACGGCGGGTTGACGCCGCGCCTGGCAGGATCGCGGCATGGCTGAGCAGCGGCGGGATCAGCGGGACGCGCGGGGTGCGCAGGAGGAAGCGCAGGTTGTGGGGGAGCCGTGGCGGAGGGGTGTGCTCGAGGAGGAGGCGGACGCCTGGGCGGACCTCGTCGCCACGGCCCGCAGGACCGTGTCCGAGGGGCTCGTCGTCGGCACGTCCGGCAATGTCTCCGTACGCGTCGGGGACACGGTCCTGGTCACGCCGTCGGGCGTCCCTTATGACCGTCTCGCGCCGGGCGACGTGACCGGCGTCGACCTCGACGGCCGGCAGGTGCTCGGCACGCTCGTCCCGACCAGCGAGCTGCCCATGCATCTCGCCGTCTACCGCACGACCGACGCGCGAGCCGTCGTCCACACCCACGCGGTCCACGCCACGGCCGTCTCCACCCTCGTCGCCGAGCTCCCGCTGATCCACTACATGGCCGCGGCGCTCGGCGGACCCGTCCGAGTCGCCCCATATGCGACGTACGGCACCGACGAGTTGGCCGAGAACATGCTCCACGCCCTGACCGACCGCTCCGCCTGTCTCCTCCAGAACCACGGCACGATGGCCTACGCCCACACCCTGGACCAGGCCTACGACCGCACAGCCCAGCTCGAGTGGATGTGCCGCCTGTGGCTCACGGCGTCCTCGGTACCGGGGCTGTCACCGAGCCTGCTGTCGGGAGAGCAGTTGCGCGAGGTGGGGGAGAAGCTGCGGGGGTACGGGCAGCGGGGGTGAGGGTGCCCGATGTCGCGCACGCGCCGCCGCACGTCTCGCTTTCGGCTGGCCTACAGCCCCGTCCGCCCCGACACTGAATCCGTGCGCACTGTCAAAGCGGCGGCCGCGGCCGTCACCGTAGCCCTGGCAGCCGGCGCAGCCAGCGTGGCCGCCGGGCGATTCGCCAGCGATGCCGCGCTCAAGGCGCCAGCGGGCCGGCCACTGCCCAGCGAACCCCGGCTCACCGTGCATGCGACGGCCGCCGGCCAGATCGCGCTCACCCGGGCCCTGGCCTCCCTGCGCCCCGGCACCTACGGCCTCGCCGGCGACGCCTCGCACGCCGTCGTCGGTCCCGTCCTCGAAGCGGCGAACCACTCCGCCGACTCCGTGGTGCGCCGCCTGGAACGCGTCACCCACGGCACCTTCGTGCCCGGAGACAAGGTGTGGCTCACCCCGAACATGTACGTCGGCAACCCCGGCGCCGCCCTCGGCCTGGACCACGCCGACATCGACATCCCCGGCGAACTCGGCTCCCTGCCCGCCTGGTTCGTGCCCGGCGCGCGGGACACCTGGGTCATCGCGGTGCACGGCCTCGGCACCACCCGAGAGCACGCCATGAACATCATGGAGTTCCTCAACCGCCGTGGCTTCCCGGTGCTCGCCCCCGCCTACCGCGGCGACCTCGGCGCACCCCGCTCACCGGACGGTCTGAACCACCTCGGCGAGACCGAGTGGCGCGACCTGGACGCGGCGATCCGCTACGCCGTGCGGTACGGCGCCAAGCAGGTCGTCCTGCACGGCTGGTCCACCGGCGCCACCATGGCGCTGCGCGCCGCCGCGCACTCGGGACTCCGCGACCGGGTCTCGGGGCTCGTCCTGGACTCCCCGGTGCTCAGCTGGGAGGCCACGCTGCGCGCCCTGGCCTCCGCCCGGCGTACCCCGGGTGTGCTGCTGCCGCTGGCGGTCCGCGCCGCGCAGGGCCGCACCGGAGTGCACGGCGACCGCATCGCGGAGGCCGCCGACCCCGCCCGGCTCTCGATGCCGGCCCTGATCTTCCACGGTCCCGACGATGCGGTGGCCCCCTGGGCCCTCTCCCGCCGCTTCGCCGCCGGCCGGCCCGACCTGGTCTCCCTCCACCCGGTCCAGCGAGCCCCGCACGGAGCCATGTGGAACGCCGACCCGGAGTCCTACGAAGAGACGCTGCGCCGCTTCCTGACACCGTTGATGTGACCGCCCCGCAGTCCGGTCCCGCAGATTCCGTTTAACGCCGTATCACTGGCCTGTTCTCGGCCCTCCGCCGCTCGCAGAACCCCGTGCGTTGGCCATCCCCGTCGCCCGCCGTGACATTCCGTTTGGGTTTTCCGACCGTCAACCGGAAGACTGCACCCGTGACGTCCCGTATCCCGCGCGACTCCAGGCTTCGACTCGTCCGCCCGCGACCCCTGGCCGCCGCCCCCCGAGCGATGAACCAGCGGCGCTCGCGCCGCCCCGCACCGCGCCCCCCGGAAGGCACTCCCGCCCAGGCGGAACTGGCCAGAATGGCTCGCTCCGGTCTGGCCTCCGCGGCCCGCGTCGCCCACTGGGCCGACACCGCACTGCGCCCCGGCCGCGACGGAGCGGGCCCCGACGGCAAGGGCACCCTCTCCGACTCGACCGCCGAACTGGCCGCCGGCGACCTGAGCCTGACCGTGGCTCAGGTCCGCGCCGACTGGGACACCGCCCGCCTCGCCGGTCTGGTCGAGGTGCACGGCGACAGCGCCCGCCCCGGCTGGCGGCTGCGTGCCTGGGACCGTGACGACAGCGCCGTACTGCGCGGCTGGGTCGCCCTCTTCGACGCCTGGTCGCTCGCCCATCCGGAACCCGCGGACCACGAGCCCGCCGCCGTCGCCGAGGTCGTCTCGGCCATGCCCCAAGTGCTCTCCTTCCTCCAGCTCTCCGCCGGCCCCGTCCCGGTCGAGCAGCTCCTAGACCTCCTGGAACAGCGGGTCACCGAACTGCGCACCGAGCGCTGCGAAATCCCCTACGGTCCCCAGCCCGAGCCGCCGGCCGAGGTCACCGACGCCCCCCTCGACCCGCTCCTCGACTGGGCCCTGCACGCCCTGGCCTCCGTCGGCGCCCTCACCTGTGGTGACGGACAGGCCACGCTGACCCCGCTCGGCAGCTGGGCGGTCTGGGTCAAGCTGGAGCAGATCTGCGTCGCCGCGCAGAGCCCCGCCGGGAACATCGAGCAGGCGGCCGAGGGCATGCTCCGCGGCTGCGCCCAGCTCCGCCCGAAGGCGGCCCGCGACGAGTACCGCGCCTGGCTCGCCGCCCGCCCCGTCGGCAGCGCCGTCAGTGAACTGCTCGACGCCGCCCGCGGCGAGGACGCCCTGCTGCGCGGCCTGGCCTTCGAGGCGCTGCGCGTCGTCGGAGCCCCCGCCGAGCCCGACGTACGCTCCGTGGCCGAAGAACCGACGCTCAGGCCCTATGCCCTGCTGTGGCTCGCCGAGCACGACGGCCTCGACCCCGAGGACGCCCATGAGGTCCTCACCCGCGAAGAGGCCACCTGGCTGTGGGTCGACACGGCCGCCGCCGTCGCCGACCACGGCGAGGCCCCGCTGCTCGTACGGCACCTGGAGTCCGCGGTGCAGCCGACCGTCCCCATGCTGCTCGACGAGGTGCGTGCCGTCGGGCACCCCCGCACCGTCCAGGTCCTGGTCGCGCTCGCCGCGGCGCACCCCGACCCCGCCCTGGCCAAGGCCGTGCGCCGGGCGGCCTTCCAGGTGCACACCGGGGGAAGCTAGCGCCCGCTCAGCCCCCGTCCCCGGGGCTCAGCCGGCTATCTCCGGGGCGTACGTGCCGAAGCTCCAGATATTGCCCTCGAGGTCCCGGGCCATGTAGTCCCGAGAGCCGTAGTCCTGGTCCGTCGGGGGCATCAGGATCTCCGCGCCGTGCTCCACCGCGCGCTGGTGGTGGGCGTCGACGTCGTCCACGACGATGTACACCCCCGTCGTGCCCGCGTCCTTCATCGCCGCGTCGAAGACACCGCCGCGGCCCTTCGAGCCGAGCATGATCGCGCCGTTGCCCTGCGCCAGCTCCGCGTGCATCACCGAGCCGTCCTCGCCCTCGTACACCGAGAGCTCGCTGAAGCCGAAGGTCTCGGTGAGCTGCCGGATCGCGGCCTTCGCGTCCGCGTACAGCAGTGTCGGGTAGATGCTCGGACTCGCGCCGCCCGTGCCCGCCATGACGATCACTCCCTTGCCCACACTGGAAAACTGCCGGAACCGCCGGAAATCGCCGGGATCTGCTGCCTGTTGCCAGTCTTGCACCCACCACTGACAACGCCCTCTCGACCGTGGTGCGGCCCTCAGCGGAAGGTGTTGCACCGCCCCATGTCCCCGGTCGCGAACCCCTGGTCGAACCACTGCTGCCGCTGCTCGGCCGACCCGTGCGTCCATGTCTCCGGCGTCACCCGGCCCTGGAACCGCTCCTGGATCCGGTCGTCGCCCACGGCCGCCGCCGCGTCCAGACCGTCCCGGACGTCGGCGTCCGTGAGGCTGGTGATCAGCGGCCGCCCGGTCGACTCGTCCTTCGTCGTGGTCGCGTGGTGCGCCCACACCCCGGCGTAGCAGTCCGCCTGGAGCTCCACCCGCACCGCGTTGCTGTTCGCGCCGGTCCGCCCGTCCTGCGACCGGCCCAGCGTGCCCATCAGGTCCTGCACGTGATGCCCGTACTCGTGCGCCACCACGTACGCCTGCGCGAACGGCCCGCCCTCGGCGCCGAACTTCGTCCGCAGGTCGTCGAAGAACCCGAGGTCCAGATAGACCTTCCGGTCGCCGGGGCAGTAGAACGGCCCGACCGCGGACGTAGCCGCCCCGCACGCCGTACTCACCCGCTGGCTGAAGAAGACCGTGGGCGAGCGCGTGTACGTACCGCCGCGGCGCTCGAACTCCTGGTCCCAGAAGTCCTGCACGCTGTTGACCACCGCGACCATGCGGCAGTCGTCCCGTGCGTTGGCGTCCTGTCCGGTGCGGCACGACTGCTGCACCTGAGCCAGTCCGGAAGCGGTGGCGGCCGGCTGGTCACTGCCGGAGGACAGCCCCAGCTGGTCCGGACCGACACCCAGGAACAGCGCCAGGAGCAGTGCGATCAGACCGGCGAGGCCGCCGCCGACGGTCGCCTTGCCGCCGGGGATCCGGCTGCCGCGCACATCCTGCACCTCGGAGGTGTCCAGCCGCGCGTCGTCGTCGAACTGCACGGTGCCATCACCCTCTGCGCAAGTCGTCCCCCGGAGCCATCCTCACCCGGCATCCCGGCCAGGGCCCGGGCGGACGTCCGAACGGGGGACGCGCCGCCGGCCCCCCTCCTCACGTGCCGTACGTCACGGTGGGGCGCTGCCCATCAGGCATCCCTGGCCCCGGCGGCCGTCCGAACACCGGAACGCCGGAAAAGTGCTTGCATCGCCCCGTTAGAATTGCCTCCATGGCCATTCTCCTCGCGCATTAGACGGCGGGAACGTCCTCAGCCGCCCACCCGCCAACCCCCTCCGCCCTGGAGTCTGACCGTGATCTCCGCCTCCGGTATCGAGCTGCGCGCCGGTGCCCGCGTCCTCATCGAGTCCGCCACCTTCCGTGTCGCCAAGGGCGACCGCATCGGCCTGGTCGGCCGCAACGGCGCCGGCAAGACCACCCTCACCAAGTGCCTGGCCGGTGAGGGCAACCCCGCCGGCGGCACCATCACCCGCTCCGGCGAGGTCGGTTACCTCCCGCAGGACCCCCGCACCGGCGACCTCGACGTCCTCGCCCGCGACCGCATCCTCTCCGCGCGCGGCCTCGACCTGCTGATCCGCAAGATGCGCGACAACGAACAGCGCATCGCCAACGGCCAGGGCGCCACCCGGGAGAAGGCACTCAAGCAGTACGAGCGCCAGGAGACCGAGTTCCTCACCAAGGGCGGGTACTCCGCCGAGGCCGAGGCCGCCACCATCGCCGCCGCGCTCAATCTGCCCGACCGGGTGCTCGGCCAGCCCCTGCACACGCTCTCCGGCGGTCAGCGCCGCCGTATCGAGCTGGCCCGCATCCTGTTCTCCGACGCGGACACCCTGCTGCTCGACGAGCCGACCAACCACCTGGACGCGGACTCGATCGTCTGGCTGCGCGACTACCTGAAGACCTACCGCGGCGGCTTCATCGTGATCTCCCACGACGTCGACCTGGTCGAGACGGTCGTGAACAAGGTCTTCTATCTGGACGCCAACCGCGCCCAGATCGATGTCTACAACATGGGCTGGCGGCTCTACCAGCAGCAGCGCGAGGCCGATGAGAAGCGCCGCAAGCGCGAGCGGCAGAACGCCGAGAAGAAGGCCGCCGCCCTGCACTCGCAGGCCGACAAGATGCGCGCCAAGGCCACCAAGACGGTCGCCGCGCAGAACATGGCCAAGCGTGCCGACCGGCTGCTCGCCGGACTCGAAGCCGTTCGCGCCTCCGACAAGGTCGCCAAGCTCCGCTTCCCCGAGCCCGCGCCCTGCGGCAAGACCCCGCTGATGGCGGAGGGCCTGTCGAAGTCGTACGGCTCGCTGGAGATCTTCACCGACGTCGACCTGGCCATCGACAAGGGCTCCCGAGTCGTCATCCTCGGCCTCAACGGCGCCGGCAAGACGACCCTGCTGCGCCTCCTCGGCGGCGTCGAGACCCCCGACACCGGCGAGGTCGTCGAGGGCCACGGCCTCAAGCTCGGCTACTACGCGCAGGAGCACGAGACCCTCGACCCCGAGCGCACGGTCCTGGAGAACATGCGCTCCGCCAACCCCGACCTCGACCTGGTCGAGGTCCGCAAGACGCTCGGCTCGTTCCTGTTCTCCGGCGACGACGTCGACAAGCCCGCCGGCGTTCTCTCCGGCGGCGAGAAGACCCGCCTCGCCCTCGCCACCCTCGTGGTGTCGTCGGCCAACGTCCTGCTGCTCGACGAGCCGACCAACAACCTCGACCCGGCCAGCCGCGAGGAGATCCTCGGCGCACTGCGCACCTACAAGGGCGCGGTCGTCCTCGTCACCCACGACGAGGGCGCGGTCGAGGCGCTCCAGCCGGAGCGGATCATTCTGCTTCCGGACGGAGTCGAGGACCTGTGGGGCGCGGACTACGCGGATCTCGTCGCCCTGGCTTGATCGAATGCGTGATCCACAGCGTATGGATCATTCGGCTCATCCTTGATCCATCATCTGTGTGAGATCTCCTCGTACCGAGGTGTGTCCTACATCGATTTACCGGCCGAGCCCTTTATCGACAAGGGCTCGGCCGTCCTACATCCCTGACCAGGCACTTCGCGGAACAACCCGTTCGGCCGTACGGACAGCTCTCTGCGGAATCACAGATTCCGTATGTGGGGATGCGCTCCTGTCGTCAAAACCCTGTCTTACGGACCTTGCCGAATGGGTGGCCATCAGGGCCCGGAGGGGTGATCATGAGGGGACCAGAGCGCACTTCCCATGAGGAGGCACGGGTGGCCGAGACTCTGAAGAAGGGCAGCCGGGTAACCGGCGCCGCGCGCGACAAGCTCGCGGCAGACCTGAAGAAGAAGTACGACTCCGGTGCGAGCATCCGAGCGCTGGCCGAGGAAACCGGTCGCTCGTATGGCTTCGTACACCGGATGCTCAGCGAGTCGGGCGTCACGCTGCGTGGGCGTGGCGGGGCGACGCGGGGCAAAAAGGCCGCATCGTCCTGAGCCCGGGCGGCCCACCGCTTTCGATGGTGGCCACCCGGTCGGTCGACTGATCGGCCGGGTGGTTACTGTGCAGTCACTTAACGATGCCTACCGTGTGGTACGGCATCCACGATGACCGCACACATCGGAGGCGCCCCATGGCTTCGCCCGACCAGGACGTTGTTGCCCAAAGTCCCGAAGGTCCCGTACTCGACAAGGACGGCGTACGGCTCACCGTCGACGACGCGATCGCCACGGTGACGCTGGCCAATCCGGCCAAGCGCAACGCGCAGAGCCCCGCTATGTGGCGTGCGCTGGGCGAGGCCGGGCGGCTGCTGCCGGGCAGCGTGCGTGTGGTCGTGCTGCGCGGTGAGGGCAAGTCCTTCTCCGCCGGTCTCGATCGGCGGATGTTCACGCCCGAAGGCATCGAGGGCGAGCCGTCGTTCATCGACCTCGCGCGCGGCAGCGACGCCGAGGTGGACGCGTCCATCGCCGGGTTCCAGGAGGGCTTCACCTGGTGGCGGCAGAGCGACATCGTGTCCATCGCCGCCGTCCAGGGGCATGCCATCGGAGCCGGGTTCCAGCTTGCCTTGGCGTGTGACCTGCGCGTCGTCGCGGACGACGTGCAGTTTGCCATGCGCGAGACCAGCCTGGGCCTGGTGCCGGACCTGACCGGCACACATCCCCTGGTGGGGCTCGTCGGGTATGCGCGGGCGCTGGAGATCTGCGTGACCGGGCGCTCTGTACCGGCCGACGAAGCCGTGAGCACGGGCCTGGCGAACATCGCGGTGCCGGGCGACCAGTTGGACGCGGCCGTACAGGATCTGGCGGCGGCGATCGTCGCCGCGCCTCGGGATGCCGTGATCGAGACGAAGGCGCTGCTGCGCGGGGCAGGGGAGCGGACCTACGAGGAGCAGTGCGCGGCTGAGCGGGCCGCGCAGGCTCGGCGGCTCAGGGCGCTGGCCGGGCTGGGCGAATGAACAGCGGGGTCGCATGAGCGGCGGGGTCAGGTGACCGCTGTCACCAGCACCGCCACCGTCGGGGCGTTCCGCAGCGCCTTCGACACCGCCGCGCGGACCTCCCGGGCCACGTCCAGGGCTCGGTGGTCCGCGGCGGTCGCCAGTTCCACTCGTACGTGACGGTGTGGCAGGACGGTGTCGTCGGTCTGCCGTTCTTCGATGTGAACCGCCCGGCCCAGTGTGCCCGTCAGGCCGGTCACCCCCGGGACGCCGAGCGCTGCCTCGGCCACCCGGGCTTCATCACCCTCCCGGGCTTCCGAAGCCGCCCTCGGCTCGGGCGGTCGTACGGCCGTGGGCGCTGTGTCCTCGTCCAGCAGGGCCGTCACCCGCAGGTCCACGTCCGTCACCGTCAGCCCCAGCTGTTGAATCGCGGCCGTTGCCAGCGTGCTGCGCAGACGGGCAGCCGTCGTCGGCAGTGGCGCCGAAGCCGTCGCGGCGAAGTCCGCCGTCAGACGGAGCGGACCGGGCAGCAGTGCGCTCGGTGGAGGCTGTACGGCCGGTTCCTGGGCGTCATCCGGATCGGTGAGCGCGATCCGCACCGCGCCCAGGCGCACCCCGCGCACCCCCTCCGCTGAGCGCTGGAGCACCGCCTCGGCCGCCCGCTCCGTGATCCACGCGCCGTCGCGCGGGTTGCCCAGCGGGACGAGTCTGCCCAGCCCCAGCTGCTGTCGTACTGTCTGCGCCAACCGGTCGGACGTCATTGCCCCAGCCTGCCGCATCCCCGACGCGCGAGGGCGGAACCGCGCTTACGGTGGTGTTGAGGGACGACGACCGAAGGGACGTGCGGCGATGACCGACATGACGGAGCGGAACCGGACGCAGACCCCGGAGGGCGAGAACGAGCCGCCGGTGCAGACCCGTAAGGCGATCAAGCGCGGGGGCGGGGAAGCGGCGAGCCGGGGGCGGACCACGATCGCCGACGGAGTGGTGGAGAAGATCGCCGGGCTCGCTGCCCGGGATGTGGTGGGCGTACACGCCATGGGGAGCGGGCTGTCGCGGACCTTCGGAGCCGTACGGGACCGGGTGCCCGGCGGGTCGAAGTCCGTGACACGGGGTGTGAAGGCCGAGGTCGGGGAGGTGCAGACCGCGCTCGATCTGGAGATCGTCGTCGACTACGGCGTGTCGATCGGCGATGTGGCCCGGGATGTACGCGAGAACGTGATCACGGCCGTGGAGCGGATGACCGGGCTCGAAGTGGTCGAGGTCAATATCGCGGTGAGTGATGTGAAGCTGCCGGAGGAAGAAGAAGAGGAGCAGGAACCCCGGATTCAGTGACCCGTCGGCGACCGAACCGCCAAGGAGCGCACCATGAGCATGGCTGTGATCGGCATGATCGCCGGAATGGCCCTGGGCTTCGCCGGATACTTCGGCGGGTTCGGCGCCTTCCTGCTGGTGGCTGCGCTGGGCGCCATCGGATTCGTGGTCGGCCGGTTCCTGGAGGGAGACCTGGACATCGGCGACTTCTTCCGCTCCCGTGACGACCGACGGCGGTGACGTCCGTGAGCACAGGGGCCGCCGAGCTCCGCAGACCCAGCACTGCCGTACCGCCCGGGGAACGCGGTGCCACGCGGATCGCCGACCGGGTCGTGGCGAAGATCGCCTCGCAGGCGGCGCGTGAGGCGCTGGGCGTGCTGCCCGTGGACGCCGCTCCGCCGCATGCCTCGGTCGTCGTGCACCACGACACCGTCCGCGTCCGGGTGACCCTCGACCTCGGCTACCCCTCCGACGTCGGCCGGCAGTGCGCGTCCGTGCGTCGGCACGTCATCCAGCGGGTAGTCGCTCTGGTGGGGATGGAGGTGCATGAGGTGGCCGTCCAGGTGGAGCGGCTGCATCCGGTACCGGTACCCGGCGTGACGCAGGGGAGGACGCAATGAGCGAGTCCCAGGGGTCCGAGAGCACTCAGCGGCTGCCCGTCCTGGAGAAGGCGGAGAAGGCCGACGAGGGCGGGCTCGGCCAGTCCGCCTCCGCGGCGGACTACGAACCCGTCGGCGGAGAAAGCGGCGGCCGCTTCTGGTCGGCACGCCGGATCCCGGCCGCCCTCGTCGCGGTGCTGCTCCTGCTGGTCGCCGGTGCCTTCCTGTACGACATCGCCGCCGTCCGCGCCGACCGGCCGGCCATGGCCTGGCGCCGTGAACTCGCCGCTCAGCTGGCCGAACGCCCCCTCGACGACATCTGGGTGCTCGTCGGCGCGGGCGTCGCCGCGGCCCTCGGCCTCTGGCTGATCCTGCTCGCGGCCACCCCCGGCCTGCGGGCGGTGCTGACGATGCGGCGCACCCACCCCGACGTACGCGCCGGCCTCCACCGGGACGCGGCCGCCCTCGTACTGCGCGACCGGGCCATGGAGGTGTCCGGTGTGCAGTCGGCAAAGGTGCGGATGCGCCGCTCCAGGGCCGACATCCGCGCGGTCTCGCACTTCCGGGAACTGGACGACGTACGCGCCGACTTGGACGACACACTCGCCGAAGCGATCAAGGGTCTCGGGCTGTCCCGGCCCCCTGCGCTGTCGGTACACGTCCGGCGGCCCGGACGGAAGGGGTGAGCGCGGTGCTCAGGGTCGTCAATCGGGTACTGCTCGGGGTCGTGGGCCTGCTGCTGGTCGTGATCGGGGGTTCCGTGCTCGCCGTCGGGCTCGGGGTGAACCCGCCCTCCTGGTGGATTCACGACGGACGGCACGACGTGCTGCTGAACGAGGCCGAGCGCACCCGCTGGCGGGACGACGGCTGGTGGTGGCCGACCGTCATCGCCGTACTGGCCGTCCTCGTCCTGCTCGCCCTGTGGTGGCTGACCGCCGTGCTGCGCCGGCACCGTCTGGCCGAGGTCCTGGTCGACACCGGCGACGGCGAAGGCGCCCTGCTGCGCGGCCGGGCCCTGGAAGGCGTACTGGCCGGCGACGCGGGCCAACTGGACGGCATCGCCCGCGCCCACGCGGAACTCACCGGCCGCCGCAGCACCCCCGAGGCCCGCGTACGCCTCCTCCTGGAACCCCACGTGGACCCCGGCGAAGCCCTCAACCACGTCACAGCCCAGGCCCTGGCCCACGCGAGGGACTCGGCGGGCCTCAAGACGCTGCCGGCAGAGGTACGGCTGAGGGCGGCCAAGCACCGTGCGGAAAGGGTGACTTGACGTACCGCGGTGTGACTAGAACCCGTGCCGTGCCCCGCCGTCCACCGGCACCATGATCCCCGTCAGATAGGACGCGGCCGGAGACAGCAGGAAAGCCGACACCCGCCCGAACTCCTCCGCCGTCCCGTACCGCCGCAACGGAATCCGGGACTCGTGCGCCGCCCGCGTGGCCTCGGGGTCCGCCGACAGCCCGTCCAGCTCGCGCACGCGATCCGTGTCGATCCGGGACGGCAGCAGTCCGACGACCCTGATCCCCCGCGGGCCCAGCTCGTCCGACAGGGACTTCGCGAACCCGGCCAGACCGGGACGCAGCCCGTTGGAGATGGTCAGCCCCGGAATCGGCTCGTGCACGGAGGCAGACAGTACGAAACCGATGACGCCGCCCGTGTCCAACTCCCCGGCCGCCGCCCGCGCCAGCCGCACCGCCCCGAGGAACACCGACTCGAACGCCGTCTCCCACTGCTCGTCCGTGTTGTCGGCGGCAAACCCCGGCGCGGGACCGCCGACACTCACCAGAACCCCGTCGAACCCGCCGAAGTGCTCACGCGCGGCCGCGATGAGACGCGCCGGCGCCTCCCGGTCGGCGTTGTCCGCGCCCACTCCGACGGCGTTCGGCCCCAGCTCGGACGCGGCCGCGGCGGCAGCCTCGGCGTCCCGCCCTGTGATGATCACCTTCGCCCCGTCGGCGACGAGCTCGCGCGCGGCCGCGTTGCCCAGCCCGCGGGTGGCTCCGGTGACGACGTACACCCGGTCCTTCAGTCCAAGATCCATGGCCCCTATCCTGCCGTGTCGCCCCCGAACAGGGCGAGGGCGGTGTTCACCAGACCGATGTGGCTGAACGCCTGCGGGAAGTTGCCGAGCTGCCGGCCGGCGACCGGGTCGTACTCCTCGGCCAGCAGGCCCACGTCGTTGGCGAGCCCCACCAGCCGTTCGAACAGCTCGCGTGCCTCCTGCGTACGCCCCGCCATGTGCAGCGCCTCCGCGAGCCAGAACGAGCAGGCCAGGAACGTGCCCTCGCTGCCCTGCAGTCCGTCGACGGTCGCGGTGTCGGTGCTGTAGCGGTGCAGGAAGCCGTCATGGCTGAGCTCGGCGCGGATCGCCTCGATGGTGCCGGTGACGCGTGGGTCGTCGGGCGGCAGGAAGCCGACCCGGGGGATGAGCAGCAGCGCCGCGTCGAGCCCACGGGAGCCGTAGTACTGCGTGAACGTGTTCCGCTCGGCGTCGTAGCCCTTCTCGCACACCTCGCGGTGCACCTCGTCGCGCAGCTCGCGCCAGCCGTCGAGGTCGCCCTCCAGCTTCGGGTTCTTCTCCAGCGCGCTCACCGCCCGGTCCGCGGCCACCCAGACCATCACCTTCGAGTGCACGAAGTGACGGCGGCCGCCGCGCACCTCCCACAGCCCCTCGTCCGGCTGCCGCCAGTGCGAGCGCAGCCACTCGACCAGGGCGGCCTGAATCGCCCACATGTGCGGCCTGGTGGACAGTCCCGCCTCCCGGGCCAGCGCCAGCGAGTCCATGACCTCGCCGTAGACGTCCAACTGAAGCTGCTGCACGGCCTGGTTGCCGATGCGTACGGGCGCCGAGCCCGCGAAGCCGCACAGCCAGGGCACCTCGAACTCGGGCAGCCGCCGCTCGCCCGCCAGGCCGTACATGATCTGAAGGTCGGCCGGGTCACCGGCGACCGCGCGCAGCAGCCAGTTGCGCCATGCCTCGGCCTCCTCCCAGTACCCCGCGGACAGACCCACGTTCAGCGTGAGGGTGGAGTCGCGCAGCCAGCAGTAGCGGTAGTCCCAGTTGCGTACGCCGCCCAGCTCCTCGGGGAGCGAGGTGGTGGGGGCGGCGACGATGCCGCCGGTCGGCTTGTAGGTGAGGGCCTTGAGGGTGATCAGGGAGCGTACGACCTCTTCCTTGTAGGGGCCGTCGTAGCGGCACCGCTCCGCCCAGATCTGCCAGTCCTCGACACTCGCGTCCAGTGCCTCGTACGGGTCGACGAGCGGCGGACGCGGCTCGTGGGAGGGGTGCCAGGTCAGGACGAAGGCGACCCGCTCGCCCTCCTCGACCGTGAACTCCGAGTGCGTGCAGAGGTCCTCGCCCCAGGTGCGCACTGCGGGCTCGGTGCGCAGCCACGCCGAGTCCGGGCCCGCGATGGCCACGTGGTGACCGTCGGAGCGGCGCATCCAGGGCACGATCGAGCCGTAGTCGAAGCGGAGCCGGAGCGAGCTGCAGACGGTGACCCGGCCGCTGAGTCCTTCCACGATGCGTACGAGATCGGGGGCGAGATCGCGCTGCGGCATCAGGTCGGTGACGCGGACCGAGCCCTCCTCGGTGTCCCACTCGGTGTCCAGGACGAGGGTGTTCGGGCGGTAGCGGCGGCGCGTACAGAGACCTCTCGCGTCCTTGGGCGCGATGCGCCAGTGGCCGTTCTCCTCGTCGCCGAGCAGCCTGGCGAAGCAGGCGGCCGAGTCGAAGCGGGGGAGACACAGCCAGTCGACCGAGCCGTCCCGTCCGACCAGGGCCGCCGTCTGTTCGTCGCCGATGAGCGCGTAGTCCTCGATTCGGGGGTGCACGGATTCCGGGTTCCCGGCGGGGGTCAGGCACAATCCAGACCGGGCCGGGAGAGTGACGGGCAATCGGGTCCGGGGCCGGGAGAGTGGCGAACGATCCGGTCCGGGGCCGGGAGCGACGGGCCGCGGGCTCTGTCTAAACCGCCGCGGGTTCGGCCGGCGCGGTCTCGTCCGCTCCGTCCTCGTCCTTCGACCGCTCACGGGTCTCGCGGCGGACCAGGATGACCCAGCCGATGGGGACGCCCGCGGAGAACAGCCACCACTGGATGGCGTACGCGTAGTTCAGTGCCGCGTCCTCGTTGCCGGGATTGCCGAGCAGCTCCGGGGTGTCGCCCTTCGGCTCGGGTGCAGTCTGGGCGATGTAGCCGCCGAGCACCTGGGCGTCGAGGCGCTGCGCCTCGTGCTCGCTGTTGATCAGCATGATCTGCCGGTCCGGCAGGCCCTTGAGGTTCTTGATGCCGCTCGCCTCGGTCGTCTCGTCGGGCATCAGCCGTCCGGTGACGGTGACCTCGCCGCGGGGCGGAGCGGGGATCTTGGGGAACGTGGTCTGGCTCGGGCTGTCCGCGGGGATCCAGCCGCGGTTGACGAGCAGGACCTTGCCGTCGTCGAGGACGAACGGGGTCAGGACGTGATAGCCGACCTCGTCGTCGGAGTTGGTGCGGCGGCGGACGACGACCTCGTGGTCGGTGTCGAAGCGGCCCTTCGCGGTCACCCGGTGGTACCGCTCGTCGGTGGTGACGGTGTGTCCGGCGGAGGTCAGCTTCTCCACGGGTACCGGCTTCGCGGCCAGCGCGTCGGCGACGAGTTCGTTGCGGGCGGTGCGCATCTCGTAGCGGTGCATCTGCCAGATGCCCAGCCTGATCATCGTGGGGATGAGGAGGAGGGCGACCAGCGTGAGGATCACCCACTGCCGGGACAACAGGAAGCGGTACACCCCACGACCGTACAACTCGGTCGTGGGGTGCGGTCAGGCGGGTACCGGGTCAGACGTTGTCGACGATCCCCACCTTTCCCTCCGCGCGGGCGCAGTGGGCGCCGCAGTACCAGTGGCCCTCGACCTCGACGCCCTGCCCGATGATCTGGACGCGGCAGTGCTCGCAGATGGGTGCCATGCGGTGGATCGCGCAGGAGAAGCAGTCGAAGACGTGCACCGCGCCCTGTGCGTGGACCTCGAAGGTCATTCCGTAGTTATTGCCGCAAACTTCACATGTCGCCATGCGCCACAGGGTGGGCCGTCGCCCTGGCCCGGGCGAGAGGGCTCCGGGCGAGTCGCGCGGCAATCACCCGTCCGTACGGTCACTGCTCCGATGCCGGTTCCACGTCCCCGAGGAGCTGTCCGAACGCCGCCTCGTCGACCACCGGTGTGCCGAACTGGCGGGCCTTGACGACTTTGGACGTGCCTGAGTCCGGGTCGTTCGTGACCAGCAGGCTGGTCAGCCGGGACAGGCTCGTCGCGACATGGAGCCCGGCCTCGGTCGCCCGGTCCTCCAGCAGCTCACGCTCGACGGAGGTGTCTCCGGAGAAGGCGACGCGCATGCCCTGCTTGAGCCGCTTGCCCGTTACATAGCGGCCGGGGTTGGGGTACGGACACGCGGGCCTCCTGCGGGCCGGACGCCAACTGCTGGGCCGGTAGCTGCTGTAGCCGCTCGCCTGCTGTCCGACCCGGGGCGCGGGCCGGTCCGTCCACTCGGTCAGCGGGCGGCACTCGTGCAGCGGCAGCCGTACGCCGCTCTGCGCTGCGGCGTACAGGCTCGGCCGGAACGCCTCCGCCAGCACGCGCGCGTCGTCCAGCGCGTGGTGCGCCCGCTGCTGCACGACGCCGAAATGCGCGGCGAGCGACTCCAGCTTGTGGTTGGGCAGCGGCAGGCCCAGCTCCTTCGAGAGCGCGATGGTGCACAGCCGCTGCCGCACCGGCGCCTCGCTCCGCGCGCGTGCGTACTCCCGGGCGATCATCTGCCAGTCGAAGACGGCGTTGTGCGCGACGAGCACCCGGCCTTCAAGCCGGGTCGCGAACTCCTCGGCGATGTCCTGGAACAGGGGCGCGCCCTCGAGCACGTCGCTCGTCAGACCGTGAATCCACACCGGGCCCGGGTCCCGCTCCGGGTTGACCAGTGTGTACCAGTGGTCCTCGACCTCGCCGCGCGCGTCCAGCCGGTAGACGGCCGCGGAGATTATCCGGTCGTCCCGGGCCAGGCCCGTGGTCTCCACGTCAACGACCGCGTATCCCTGGGGATACGCGGTCGGCCACACCGTGGCGGAGGACACTGCGGTCGTACGGTCTTCGAGCATGGTCACTGAGGATACGGGCCGGGTCCGACAGTCCTGTCCGTCAGGTGCCGTCTCCCGCCCGGGCGTTCGGGCGGCGCGAATGTCCGTGCGGTGCGTCGGGGCGGGAGCGTCGGTACTACTCCGGCGGCGCCCCGAGTGCGATCCTCCCCGGGTGACGGAACCCACGCACGACGAGCCCCACGGCGGCGCCCTCGGGGCACGGCTCAACTGGCTGCGGGCGGCGGTCCTCGGCGCCAACGACGGCATCGTGTCCACCGCCGGTCTGGTCGTCGGCGTCGCCGGAGCCACCGACGACCGCTCGGCACTGCTGACGGCGGGGCTCGCGGGCCTGCTCGCCGGTTCCATGTCCATGGCCGCAGGGGAGTACGTGTCGGTGTCCACCCAGCGGGACTCGGAGCAGGCCGCGCTGGACGTCGAGGAACGGGAGCTGCGGGAGCAACCGGAGGCGGAACTGGAGGAGCTGACGGAGCTTCTCGAGGAGCGCGGGCTGTCGCGGGACGTGGCCAGGGAGGCCGCCGTCCAGCTGACGGAGCGTGATGCGCTCAAGGCGCACGCGCGCGTGGAGCTCGGTATCGATCCCGAGGCCCTGACGAACCCGTGGCACGCGGCCGGCGCGAGCTTCGTCGCCTTCACGGTGGGCGCCCTGCTGCCGTTGCTGGCGATCGTGCTGCCGGGGTCGGACTGGCGGCTCCCGGTCACGGTGGTGTCGGTGGTGGTCGCGCTGGTCGTCACGGGGTGGAGCAGTGCGCGGCTGGGCGGAGCCGAGCCCGGGCGGGCGGTGCTGCGGAACGTGGGGGGCGGGGTGCTGGCGATGGGGGTCACCTACGCGGCCGGGTCGTTGTTGGGGGCCGCGGGGGTGTGACGGGGCGTGATGGAGGTGGCCGACTTGGTGGAGATCACCAACAAGTAAGCGCGTACCCCCGGTAATACTTGTGGGTAACAACGTCTAGCCCCGGACGACCAGCGGTTCTACGGTGCCTCCATGCCGAACCTGCCCGATGTCGTGCTGTGGTCGATACCCGCCTTTGTGCTGCTCACCGTGGTCGAGATGATCAGCGTCCGAATTCACCCCGACGACGACGCCGCGGGGTACGAGGCGAAGGACGCCGCGACGAGCGTCACCATGGGCCTCGGCAGTCTCGTCTTCGACCTGCTCTGGAAGATCCCCATCGTCGCCATCTACACGGCGATCTACGAACTCACCCCGCTTCGCGTCCCCGTCCTGTGGTGGACGGTCCCGCTGATGCTGCTCGCGCAGGACTTCTTCTACTACTGGTCGCACCGCGGCCACCACGTCATCCGCATCCTGTGGGCCTGCCACGTCGTCCACCACTCCAGCCGGAACTTCAACCTCACCACGGCCCTGCGCCAGCCCTGGACGTCCCTGACCGTCTGGCCGTTCTACGTCCCCCTCATCGCGTGCGGTGTGCATCCGGCAGCCCTCGCGTTCTGCTCCTCGGCGAACCTCGTCTACCAGTTCTGGATCCACACCGAGCGCATCGACAAGATGCCCCGCTGGTTCGAGTTCGTCCTCAACACGCCGTCGCACCACCGGGTGCACCATGCCTCGCAGGGCGGCTATCTGGACCGCAACTTCGGCGGGATCCTCATCGTCTGGGACCGTCTCTTCGGCTCCTTCGTCGCCGAGACCGAACGGCCCGTGTACGGGCTGACCAAGAACATCCACACGTACAACCCGCTCAAGGTCGCCACGCACGAGTACCGCGCCATCGCCAAGGACCTGAAGGCGGCGGGCAGTTGGCGCGAACGCGCGGGGCGGGTGTTCCGGGGTCCGGGCTGGCAGCCCGCCCCCACCACTCCGGCGCCCGTCGAGGAGACGACGCCCGCGTGAGCCCCTCGCGCGCCTTCCTCGGCGCCTTCGCCCTCGCCGCCGTCGCCGACCTCGTCTTCCTGGCCGTCGGCTCCGACGCCGGGCACACCGTGGCCAAGCCGCTGCTGATGCCGCTTCTCGCCGCCCACGCCTACGTCCGCGGCGCTCCCCGCCTTCTCCTCGCCGCGCTCCTCTTCGGCTGGGGCGGCGACGTCCTGCTCCTGTCCGACGCCGAGCCCGCCTTCCTCGCCGGGATGGCCTCCTTCGCGGCCGGGCACGTCTGCTACCTCGTCCTCTTCAGGAGGTACGGCGGTTTCAAGAGGTACGGCGGTTTCAAGGGGGACGGCGCTGCACGTACGGCTCCACGCGCGCGTACCGCCCTTCTGGCCCTCGCCTACGCCACCGCCCTCGTCACCACCGTCGCCCTGCTGTGGCCCGACCTCCCCGCCGACCTCCGCGTCCCCGTCGCCGGCTACAGCGCCCTGCTCACGGCCATGGCATTCGGGGCCGTCACCCGGTTCGGACTGCTCGCCGGGCTCGGCGGCGCCCTCTTCATGCTCTCCGACACCCTCATCGCGACCGGCGTCGCCGAGTGGCCGCAACCGCCACGGCCCGACTTCTGGATCATGCTGACCTATGCCGCCGCCCAGCTCCTGCTGGTCAGAGGGACGCCGACGGTCGTCCAAACGCCACCGGCACCCAAGGCGCTCGTCACCAACTGAAGCTCACCAACTGAGGATCACCTACAGAGGCTCACCACCTGATCGGCACCGGCACCGCCGTCAGCAGCGCCGAGGCCGCGACCACCAGCCCCAGCACCACGACCTCCGCCCGCGCGGGGGAGCGGGCGGTCAGCGGGTCGGCCGCGTGGCGCAGCCGGATCCGGGCCCACAGGGCGAGTGCGGCGACGGCGGCCACGAGGAGCACCTTGGCGAGCAGGACGCGTCCGTAAGCCGTCGTCGTCAGCTGATCCAGGACGGTGTCCTGCGGCATCCGGCGCAGCGAACTCCACACCCCGGTCGCGGTGATGGCGGCGAGCAGAACGGCGGCCACGCGCGCGTAGAGCCCCAACAACGCCACTCCCGTCGGCGTGTCGTGCCGCAGTCCGCGCAGCACGTGCAGCAGCCCGCCCGCCCACAGCGCCGCGCAGGCCAGATGAACGAGCGTCAGTCCGGAGCCGATCAGCGGGTCGTGCTCCGTCGTGGGGTGCGCACGCAGCGCCTCCGCCACGACAACGGCGGCCAACGGCCAGCCGACGGTGGCCGGCCGCCCGGAGAAGACGCAGAGGCCCGCCACGAGGAACGCGTTGACCTCCACCAGCGCCAGCTTGCCGTCACGCGAGGCATAGAGGCCGCCGACGTCGATCTCGGACAGGCTGTCCGGCACCAGATTGCCCGTGGCCACGACCGAGGCGAGCCCCAGCGCGGCGACGAAACCGACGCCGGCCGCGTACGGCGCCCAACTGCGCGGAGCCTCACCCGGAGCGCCGGGCACGGCCCGGGCCAGCCGGTTCACGAACAGCTCGCCCACCGGGACGCAGAGCGCCGCGAACAGCACCGCCCGCAGCAGGGCGATACCCCCGGTGCCGGGCGCGGCGGCCTCCCCGGTGCCGTTCAGCGCGGCGGACGGACCGAGCAGCGGGATCAGTGCCGCCAGCACCGCCAGCACGAGCACGGCGACAGCCCGGCCGGCACCGGGGCGCCGTAGGGCCCCTTCGTCCTCCACCCCGGGAGTGGGTCTTGTCAAGGTCACCCCAAGATCTTCACCAACCGTCGCAGAACGGGCAAGCGCCAAGTGGCCGGCGATACGGCATTCCGTCCATGGATACGTTTTCGGGCGCCCCGACACTCAGGGACTCGGTCCCCCTGCCATACCGGCCATCCACCCCCCTCCGCGGCTCCACCGCTCAGGCCCACCGCGCCGGATCGGACCCCCAGCCCCCCGGCGGCCGCCCCCAGTCGACCGGACCGCCCGCGAAGGAGACCGGCGGCAAGGCGTACCGCAGCCGCCCGAGCGGACTGTCGGTCTCAGCCAGTCGGCCATCCGGGCCGTCGTGCGTCAAGTCCCCGGCGTCCCCGCGACCGACCCCGTCCATCAGCCACGCCGCCGTCCGCGCCAGCGCCAGCCGTACGAACCTGCTGCCGCCGTCGTACGACTGCTCGGTCAGCGCGCGCAGCACCCCGGCCGCCAGCAGATAGCCCGTGCCGTGGTCCAGCGCCTGCGCGGGCAGCGCGCCGGGCCGCTCCGGCGAGCCCTCGACGGCGGCGATACCGGTCGCGACCTGCACCAGGCTGTCGAACCCGCGCCGCTCCCGCCACGGCCCGTACGCACCCCACGCCGACAGCTGCGCCACGACCACCCCGGGCCGACGCTCGGCCAGTGCCTCGGGCGACAGACCGAACCGGTCCAGGGCGCCCGGCCGGTACCCCGTGACGACCACGTCCGCCGCCGCGAGCAGCTCCTCGAAGACACGTCGGTCGGCCACCAGGTCCAGCCTCGTCGACCGCTTCCCGAAGCCCGTGTCGGCGTGCTGGTCGGGCAGTTCGGGCAGCTGGGGCGCGTCCACGCGCAGCACGTCGGCGCCCAGCAGGGCGAGCGCGCGGGTGGCGACGGGCCCCGCGATCACCCGGGTCAGGTCCAGCACCCGCAGCCCGGCAGCGGGCAGCAGGGGACCGCTGTCGACCGGCGCGAGCACGCGCGCGTGCGTCGTGTCCAGCCGCCCGCGCTCGACCAGCGGTCGCCCGGCCACCGCGACGCCCTGCGGGTGCACGGCCCACTCCTCGGGCGTGCGCAGCGCGACCGCCAGGCCGCCGGCGGCGTAGACCGCCTCCTCGACCTCCAGGGCTGATCGCCCGGCGAGCACCGACTCGACGACGGACACCCGGTCGTCGGACAGCCCCAGCGCGGAGAGCAACCGCGCCCGGTGATGCGGATAGTTCGCGTGCGTCCGCACCCATCCGTCCGCCGTCCGCCAGAACCGCGACAACGGGGCGAAGGTGACCGGCGCCCGCCCGTCGACGAGCAGATGCCGCTCACTGACGAACGCCGTCGCCACGGCGCCGTCGTCCACCCGCACCCCGGGCACCTCACCGAGCCCGTTCCGCCGCGCCACCGACTCGGCGGCCGCCAGCGCGCACACGCCCACGCAGGCCCGCGCCGATTCCCGTACCGGAAGCCGCGCTTCGAGGGCGCCCTTGCGGGCGGTCACAGAGATCCGCCGGACCAGAGCGGGATCACCGCCGAGCGCGGACCAGACGTACTGGATGTCAGACATGACCAGCACTATGCAGCGTTGACCCGATCAACACGCACGGGAGGGGCCGGACGGGAGAACCGCCCGGCCCCCCCACAGGCCGTATTACTGCGTCACCGCACTACTTCGTCACCGCGTCCAGCGCGTCGGCCGTGCCCCAGCCGTAGAAGCCGTTGCGGTTCTTCGTTCCCTCGCACACCGCGTCGACCTTGCCGTCGCCGTCGATGTCGTACGGGTCCGTGCACGGCGTGGCGTCGGCCTCGGCGTACAGGAGGGCCTTCACCAGGGCGGGCGGGGCATACGGGTGCGTCGACTTGATGAGCGCGGCGACGCCCGCGACATGCGGCGACGCCATCGACGTACCGGCCATGTAGCCCCAGGTGCCGCCGGGCAGCGTGCCCAGGATCAGGCCGCTGGTGGCCGGCGGGGCCGGGGTCTGGAAGCGGGTCGAGTCGCCACCGGGGGCGGCGATGTCTATGACGCCGAGACCGTGGTTGGAGAAGGACGACTTGATGCCCTTCGCGCCGGTCGCCGCGACCGTCACGACACCCGGGAGCTGGGTCGGGATGTCGTAGCACTCGGACGGATCGATGACCCGCTCGGTGGGCGTGGCGTCGTTCGGGGAGACCGGGTCGGTGATCTCGTCGGCTGCGAGGTCGTAGTTCTCGTTGCCGGCCGCCGCGACGTTGACCGTGCCCTTGCGCTCCGCGTACTGCGAGGCCCGGGAGATGGCGTCCACGAGCGCCTTCTGGTCCGGGTCGTCCTTGCAGTTGAAGTACCAGGGGTCGGTGTAATAGCTGTTGTTGGTCACGTCGACGCCGTGCGTGGCCGCCCACATGAAGCCGCAGACGACGGCCTCCGTGTAGAAGTAGCCGGCGGTGGTGGACACCTTGATGCCGGACACCTTCACTCCGGGTGCCACGCCCGTCATGCCGACGCCGTTCTTGGCGGCCGCGATCTCACCGGCGACATGCGTGCCGTGCGGGCTCTCCGTCGCACCCGGCCGCCAGGCTCCGTCGGTCGTGTCGGGCTTGCCCGTCACACAGTTGACGGAGGCGTCGCGGTCGAAGTTCGGCGCGATGTCGGGATGGGTGTCGTCGACACCGGTGTCGATGACGGCGACGGTCACCTTGGAGCTGCCCAGCGTCTTCTCGTGCGCCTTGTCCGCCTTGATGGCGGGCAGGTCCCACTGCAACGGCTCCAACGGGTCCTGCCCGTCGACGGCCTCGACGGCGTCGGCCTCGGCCGCACTGATCACCTTCGGCGTGCCGACATCGGTCGTCGACTGCGCGGGCAGCGGCGCGTTGCGCGTGTTGCCGGCCGAGTCCACCCCGCGCACGGTGCGCAGGATCTTCGCGAAGTCGGGGTTCGCCGAGTGGACGACGATCACACCGATCTTGTCGTACGACGTCACGATCGTGCCGTCGGCCTTGGCTATGGCCTTCTTCACCTGGCCGGGAACGCCGTGCCCGGGGCGGACGTTGACGACATAGCTGAGCGACGTCGCGTCGGCCGGGACGGGGGCCTCGGCTGCGGACGCGGTGACGTTCGGGAGGAAGGCGAGTGCCGTCGCCATGGCCATCCCGACCGGGATCGCCATCGCTCTGCGGTAGCGCGCGTGAGGCGCTGTCATGGTCTCTCCAGTTCGTTCGTGGTACGGGCGGACCGTGCGGGAAGTCCGGGCGGCGCGGCCCGTCGGGGCCGCGCCGAGGCGTTCGGCTATTCCACCGCGTCCAGCGCGTCGACGATGCCGAACCCGTAGAAGCCGTTGACCCGCTTCGGGCCCTCGCACACCGCGTCCTGCGTGCCGTCACCGTCCTGGTCGTACGAATCGGGGCAGCCAGGGTTGTCGGCCTGTGCCTTGAGCAGCGCCCGCAGCTGCGCCGGAGTCGCCTTCGGATGCGTCGACTTCAGCAGCGCGGCGACACCCGCGGCGTGCGGCGATGCCATCGAGGTGCCCTGAAGGAAGCCGTAGGAGTTGTTCGGCATCGTGGACAGGATGCGGCCGTTCTTCGAGGGCGTGTCCGGTATCTGGTACAGCCGGTCGCCGCCCGGCGCCGCGACGTCGACGACGCCCTTGCCGTAGGTGGAGTAGTACGACTTGACGTTGTTCACGCCCACGGCGCTGACCGTGACGACACCCGGCAGCATGGTCGGCACGTCGAAGCACTCGTGCGGGTCGACGGTGCGCTCGACCGGCGTGGAGTCGTCGGGGCTGGAGTCGTCGACGAGGGAGTCCGCGTCCAGGTCGTGGTTGGAGTTGCCGGCCGCGGCGACGTTCAGGGTGCCCTTGTGCTGGGCGTACAGCTGGGCCCGGTTGACCGCGTCGACGATCGCCTTCTGGTCGGGGTCGTCCAGGCAGTTGTACAGCCAGGGGTCCACGTAGTAGCTGTTGTTCGTGATCTCCACGCCGTGGTCGGCGGCGAACACGAACGCGCACACGACGCTCTCCGGGTAGAAGAGGCCGTTGACGGGGTCGGTCACCTGGATGCCGGCGACCTTGACGCCCGGCGCGACCCCGGCGACACCTATGCCGTTGCGGGCCGCGGCTATCTCACCGGCGACATGCGTGCCGTGGTAGTCCTCCGCGGTGTACGGCCGCCAGGAGCCCTCACTGGTGTCCGCCTTGCCGCCGACGCAGCTCGCGGACTGCGAGCGGGAGAAGTTCGGGGCGATGTCGGGGTGGGTGTCGTCCACGCCGGTGTCGATCACGGCGACGGTGACCTTCTTGCTGCCCGGGTTGATCTGCGCGGCCTTGTCGGCGCCGATCGCCCGCAGGTCCCACTGGTCGGCCTCGAGGGGCTCGCTCTCGCCCGCGGCGGCGGAGGCCTTGGTGACCTTCGCGGCCTGCTCCTTCGTCAGGAGCTGTGCGGCGCCTTCGTCCGTCGTCCCGGCGGCGGTCAGCGGTGCGGTGCGGGTGGCACCCGCCGACTGCACCCCGCGGACCGCGCGCATCCGGACGCCGAAGTCCGGGTTCGCCGAGTGCACGACGATCACACCGATCTTCGCGTACGTCTCGACGACGGTGCCGCCGGCCGCCGCGATCGCCTTCTTCACCGAGGCGATGGTGCGATGGTCCGTCTTCGTGTTGACGACGTACGCCAATCGGGGTGCGTCCGCGGCCTGCGCGGCCGGCTCCGCGGTCGGGGCGGCCGAGGCGGCCGCGGGCAGGAAGCCGAGGGAGGCGGTCAACGACAGAACGACCGGCACGGCGAGAGCGAGCCGGCGTCTGGAACGCAGATGAGGCATGGGATCTCCACATCATCCGGAAACGAAACAGGCCCGAGGCACAGGTGGTGCTCGGGCAGGTACATGTCGGGTGGCGCAGGGCGAAACTATCCCCCGACAGCGCTGGCCAGCAATGACTTACCCGAGGTGACTTCGGAAAGAAGTGCCGGGAGTTGAACCGGTCCTCGCGTGGCGCCGTGACCTTGGGCAGGAGGCCCGAGCAGGATCGAGCCCCTGTTGGATCACGCTCGGCGGCCACTAACATCGCCACCCGGCTCAGGTGATCCACATCACCATCCGTACGACCATAACCCGCAACGCGAGGAGACTCCGTGGCTACCGACGCACCGCCCCCCTCGAAAGAACAACACCAACTCCCCTCCACAGAGGAGTTCGTCGAGGTGCAGGAGAGCGCGGAGTTCGGTGAACTGCGCCGCTCCTACCGCTCCTTTGCCTTCCCGCTGACCGTCGGCTTCATCGCCTGGTACCTGCTGTACGTCCTGCTGTCCAACTACGCGGGCGACTTCATGGGCACCAAGGTGGTCGGCAACATCAACGTGGCCTTCGTCCTCGGCATCGCCCAGTTCGTCACCACGTTCCTCATCGCCTGGTGGTACTCGCGGCACGCCGCCGCGAACCTCGACCCCAAGGCAGAAGCGATCAAGTCCCAGATGGAGGGCGGCGCATGAGCCCCGCGATCACGCTTGCGGCCGGCGAGGCCAGCGAGCACCGGCCACTGATCATCAGTCTGTTCGCGGTGTTCGTCGTCGCGACCCTGGTCATCACCGTCTGGGCGGGCCGCCAGACCAAGGACGCCGCCGACTTCTACGCGGGCGGCCGCCAGTTCAGCGCCTTCCAGAACGGCCTCGCGGTCTCCGGCGACTACATGTCCGCCGCGTCCTTCCTCGGCATCGCGGGCGCCATCGCCCTCTTCGGCTACGACGGCTTCCTGTACTCCATCGGCTTCCTGGTCGCCTGGCTGGTCGCCCTGCTCCTGGTGGCCGAACCGCTCAGGAACTCCGGCCGCTACACCATGGGTGACGTCCTCGCCTACCGCATGCGCCAGCGCCCGGTCCGCACCGCGGCCGGCACCTCCACGATCGTCGTGTCGATCTTCTACCTGCTGGCCCAGATGGCAGGTGCCGGCGTTCTCGTCTCGCTGCTCCTCGGCATCACCTCGGACGCGGGCAAGGTCGCCATCGTGGCCCTCGTCGGCATCCTGATGATCGTGTACGTCTCCATCGGCGGCATGAAGGGCACCACCTGGGTCCAGATGGTCAAGGCCGTGCTGCTCATCAGCGGCACCATCCTGATCACCTTCCTGGTGCTGCTGAAGTTCAACTTCAACATCTCCGACCTGCTCGGCACCGCGGCCGAGAACAGCGGCAAGGGCGCCGCCTTCCTGGAGCCGGGCCTCCAGTACGGCGCGACCGGCACCTCCAAGATCGACTTCATCTCCCTGGGCATCGCCCTCGTGCTCGGTACCGCCGGTCTGCCGCACATCCTGATCCGCTTCTACACGGTGCCCAACGCCAAGGCCGCCCGGAAGTCCGTGAACTGGGCGATCGGCATCATCGGCGGCTTCTACCTGATGACCATCGCGCTCGGCTTCGGCGCCGCGGCCCTGATCTCGCAGGACGAGATCATCGCCTCCAACCCGTCCGGCAACACGGCGGCACCCCTGCTCGCCCTGCACCTCGGCGGCGTCGACTCGGCGTGGGGCGCGATCCTCCTCGCCACGATCTCGGCGGTGGCCTTCGCGACGATCCTCGCCGTGGTCGCCGGCCTCACCCTCGCCTCGTCGTCGTCCTTCGCGCACGACATCTACGCGAACGTCATCCGCAAGGGACAGGCCACCGAGAAGGAGGAGATGAGGGCGGCCAAGTGGGCGACCGTCTTCATCGGCATCGTCTCCATCGCGCTCGGCGCCCTCGCCCGCGACCTGAACGTGGCCGGCCTGGTCGCGCTGGCCTTCGCGGTCGCCGCGTCGGCCAACCTGCCGACCATCCTCTACAGCCTGTTCTGGAAGCGGTTCACCACACAGGGCGCCCTGTGGTCGATCTACGGCGGCCTGATCGTCGCCGTCGGCCTGGTGCTGTTCTCGCCGGTCGTCTCCGGGGACCCCAAGGCGATGTTCCCCGACGTCGACTTCGCCTGGTTCCCGCTGAAGAACCCGGGCATCATCTCCATCCCGTTCGGATTCCTGATGGGCTTCCTCGGCACCTACCTGTCCAAGGAGGAGCCGGACACCGGCAAGTACGCCGAGCTGGAGGTCCGCTCCCTCACGGGCACCGGGGCGCACTGATCCCACCCCGCTTCGCGGCCGCGTCGTAGGTCCCTACGACGCGGCCGCGTCCTGCCTGGTGGGATCGGGACCCTGTTGTTGTCAGTGACGTCGCGTAGGCTCGCAGGTGTCGGGAAATGATTGATCCGCTGCGAGGGAGGGGGCTCACGTGCTCATCGACACCTATGGCCGAGTGGCCACCGACCTGAGGGTCTCGCTGACCGACCGGTGCAATCTGCGCTGCACCTACTGCATGCCCGAGGAGGGCTTGCAGTGGCTGGCCAAGCCCGACCTGCTCACGGACGACGAGATCGTCCGCCTGATCGACATAGCCGTCACCTCCCTGGGCATCGAGGAGGTCCGCTTCACCGGCGGTGAGCCCCTGCTGCGCCCCGGCCTGGTGGGCATCGTCGAGCGGGTCGCCGCCCTGGACCCCCGCCCCCAGATGTCCTTGACCACGAACGGCATCGGCCTCAAGCGCACCGCGAGCGCCCTGAAGGCGGCGGGCCTGGACCGGGTCAATGTCTCGCTGGACACCCTCCGGCCCGATGTCTTCAAGGCCCTCACCCGCCGGGACCGCCACAAGGACGTCATCGAGGGCCTGCACTCCGCCCGCGAGGCAGGACTGACCCCGGTCAAGGTCAACACGGTCCTGATGCCGGGTCTGAACGACGACGAGGCCCCGGACCTCCTGGCCTGGGCCGTCGAGCACGACTATGAACTGCGTTTCATCGAGCAGATGCCCCTGGACGCCCAGCACGGCTGGAAGCGCGACGGCATGATCACGGCAGGCGACATCCTGGCCTCGCTGCGCACCCGCTTCGAGCTGACCGAGGAGGGCTCGCAGGAGCGCGGCTCGGCCCCCGCCGAACGCTGGATCGTCGACGGCGGCCCGCACCGCGTCGGTGTGATCGCCTCCGTCACCCGGCCGTTCTGCGCCGCCTGCGACCGCACCCGCCTCACGGCCGACGGTCAGATACGCAACTGCCTCTTCGCCACCGAGGAGACAGACCTCCGGGCCGCCCTCCGCTCGGGCGCCCCCGACGAGGAGATCGCGCGTATCTGGCGCCTGGCGATGTGGGGCAAGAAGGCAGGCGCCGGGCTGGACGACCCGACGTTCATCCAGCCGCAGAGGCCGATGTCGGCGATCGGGGGCTAGGGCTGATCGGTCGGGGACTGGGACTGCTCGGAGTGCTCCCACTCCGTCAGCAGGACCACGTCCTTCAGGAAGCCCCGTACACCGAGGAACTGCGAGAGATGCTCGCGATGCTCCTCGCACGCGAGCCAGGTCTTGCGCCGCTCCGGCGTGTGGATCTTCGGGTTGTTCCACGCGAGGACCCATACGGCCGCGGCACGGCAGCCCTTCGCGGAGCAGATCGGCGTCTCGTCACTCACAGGTTCGTCTCGCAAGGTCCGCAAAAGGCGACGCCGAGCAGCCACGGGGGGAGCTGCCCGGCGTCGGTCTGTCGCTCCGACGGGGGATGCGGAGCGCCTACAAAGTATGTCACGGGATACCGGTCGCCCGGCACCGGAACAACATGATTGATCTGAGCTTTTCCTGAGCTTGGTGCGGAGCCGACCTCCGTTCGGAAGGCGTCCGTAAAGCTCATCTCCGGTCGTGCCGTTCGGCTCTTCCACCCGGTCCTGGATCGGCCGTGACATCCTCCGGCACCGGTTCCGTGAAGCCGTCGTCGTCGCGCGGCGGCGCGATCATCGGCGGCGTCGGCGCGGTCACGAACGTCGACGGGAGCGACGGCGCGTTCTCCCGCCCGGCGTTGGCGATCACCACCGAAATGTAGGGGAGCACCGCCCCGAGCACCAACGCCACGATCGCGACGTGCCGTTCGACGTTCCAGAGCGAGGCTGCGAGGATCACGGACACCGTTCGGACCGACATCGAGATGACGTACCGGCGCTGCCGCCCACGCACATCATCCTGAAGGCCCGCCCTGGCCCCGGTGATCCGGAATACCTGGGCGTTGCCGCCGGTGTGCTGCTTCCGCATCACATTCCACCATCCGCCCGCATCGGACTCTCCCCGGCCCGTACCCGCTCCGCCCGGGCGGAGGAGCCGAGCCCGGACAGCCTCCACGTTACGCCGCACCTGCGTCGTCTACGAGACCGGGGCACCTCCTGCCAGGGCAAGTGGCATGCGCCGGAGCGTGTACCGCCGTACCCGACATGCGCCGTAGCGCGAACGGGCCGACACTGGGCGTAATGCTCACGTCGAGCCGTACGAGGAGGCAGCCATGGGCTGGTTGTGGGCGATCATCGTGGGATTCGTGCTGGGGCTGATCGCGAAGGCGATCCTGCCGGGCAAGCAGCACAGTCCCCTCTGGCTGACCACCATCTTCGGCATGCTCGGCGCCGTGGCGGGCAACGCCATCGCCCGGGGCTTCGGCGTCGACGAAACCGCCGGCATCGACTGGAGCCGCCACGTATTCCAACTCGTGGCCGCGCTGATCATCGTCTTCCTCGGCGACATGGCGTACATGGCGACGCTGGGCAAGAACAAGCAACGCACGTGACGGAAAGCGCCCCGAACTGAAGCGCCCGAAGGGGCGCGGGGAACTGCGCGACAAGCCACGACGAAGTCGTGGGCCCGCAGACCACCGCACCCCTACGGCGCATCCCGCACAGCGCTACCCGCCGACGACCTCGACCGCCGCCAGATTCTTCTTCCCACGCCGCAGCACCAGCCAACGCCCGTGCAGCAGATCCCCCTCCACCGGGACGGAGTCCTCCGCGGCGACCTTCACGTTGTTCACGTACGCGCCGCCCTCCTTCACGGTGCGCCGCGCAGCGGACTTGCTCGCCACCAGCCCGACCTCGGCGAACAGGTCGACGACCGGACCGAGCTCGGCGACCTGGACATGCGGCACCTCGGAGAGCGCCGCGGCCAGTGTCCTGTCGTCGAGCTCCGCCAGCTCACCCTGGCCGAAGAGGGCCTTCGACGCGGCGATCACGGCGGCCGTCTGGTCGGCGCCGTGCACCAGCGTCGTCAGCTCCTCGGCGAGCGCGCGCTGCGCGGCCCGGGCCTGCGGCCGCTCCTTGGTCTGCTGCTCCAACTCCTCCAGTTCCGCACGGGACTTGAAGGACAGGATCCGCATGTAGGTGGAGACATCTCGGTCGTCCACGTTCAGCCAGAACTGGTAGAACGCGTACGGCGTCGTCATCTCCGGGTCGAGCCAGATGGCGCCGCCCTCGGTCTTGCCGAACTTGGTGCCGTCCGCCTTGGTCATCAGCGGAGTCGCGACGGCGTGCACGTTGGCGTGCGGCTCCAGCTTGTGGATCAGGTCGAGGCCGGCCGTGAGGTTGCCCCACTGGTCGCTGCCGCCCTGCTGGAGCGTGCAGCCGTACCTCCGGTACAGCTCCAGGAAGTCCATGCCCTGGAGCAGTTGGTAGCTGAACTCCGTGTAGCTGATGCCCTCCTCGGACTGGAGGCGCCGGGCGACCGAGTCCTTGGTGAGCATCTTGTTGACGCGGAAGTGCTTGCCGATGTCCCGGAGGAACTCGATGGCGGACATCCCGGCCGTCCAGTCCAGGTTGTTCACCATCACCGCGGCGTTCTCGCCCTCGAAGGAGAGGAACGGCTCGATCTGCGAGCGCAGCCGGGTGACCCAGTTGGCGACCGTCTCCGGGTCGTTCAGCGTGCGCTCCGCGGTCGGGCGGGGGTCGCCGATCTGACCCGTCGCGCCGCCCACCAGGGCGAGCGGACGCAGGCCCGCCTGCTGGAGCCGGCGCATGGTGAGGACCTGCACCAGGTGGCCGACGTGGAGACTGGCCGCCGTCGGGTCGAAGCCGCAATAGAACGTGACGGGCCCGTCCGCGAGCGCCTTACGCAAAGCGTCCTCGTCAGTGGACAGGGCGAACAGCCCGCGCCACTTCAGCTCGTCGACGATGTCCGTCACGGTTCTCGTATCTCCCTGAAGTGATCTTGTCGGCCGTCGAGCGACAGCCGACTACGAGGTTATACGCCCTGACTGACAGAGCTCATATTGAAGTCGGGCACCCGCAGCGCGGGCATCGCGGCCCGGGTGAACCAGTCGCTCCACTCCCTCGGCAGCGTCTTCTCCGTGCGCCCTGCCTCCGCCGCCCGCCCCAGCAGATCCACCGGGGACTCGTTGAACCGGAAGTTGTTGACCTCGCCGGTCACCTCGCCGTTCTCGACGAGGTACACCCCGTCCCGGGTCAGGCCGGTCAGCAGCAGTGTCGCGGGGTCGACCTCGCGGATGTACCACAGGCAGGTCAGCAACAGCCCGCGCTCGGTGCTCGCGACCATCTCCTCCAGGGACCGGTCCGAGCCCCCGTCCAGGATGATGTTGTCGATCGCGGGGGCCACCGGCAGCCCGGTCAGCCCGGCGCTGTGCCGGCTGGTCGTCAGGTGCCCCAGCTCACCGGCGCGCACCCACTCGGTGGGCGTCAGCGGCAGCCCGTTGTCGAACACCGACTGGTCGCCACCGGAGGAGTGCGCGATCACGAAGGGGGCGGACTCGAGGCCGGGCTCGTTAGGGTCGCTGCGCAGGGTCAGCGGCAGCTCGGTGAGTGTGTCGCCGACACGGGTGCCGCCGCCGGGCCTGGAGAACACCGTGCGGCCCTCGGTCGCGTCCCGGCCCGACGCCGACCAGATCTGGTAGATCAGCAGGTCCGCGACGGCGGTCGGCGGCAGCAGCGTCTCGTACCGGCCCGCGGGCAGCTCGATCCGCCGTTCCGCCCAGCCGAGCCGTACGGCCAGCTCGGCGTCGAGCGCCGCCGGGTCGACGTCCTTGAAGTCCCGGGTCGAGCGCCCCGCCCACGCCGAGCGCGCACGGTCGGGCGACTTGGCGTTCAGCTCCAGCGTCCCGTTGGGCTGGTCATGACGGAGCCGCAGACCGGTCGACGTACCCATGTACGTCGAGACGAGCTCATGGTTGGCGAAGCCGTACAGCTCGCGGCCGCCCGCACGCGCGCGTGCGAACGCCTCACCGAGCGCCGGGGCGAAGTCGGCGAACACGGTGGACGACGTCTCGGCCGGGGCGTCCGTGAAGTCCGGCGACGCCGGTACGTCCGTCACCAGGGGCTGCGCGTCCTCGGCGGGCCCGGCTCCGCGTGCGGCGGCCTCGGCGGCCCGTACCAGCGGCTCCAGGTCGTCGACGGTCACCGCGGAGCGCGAGACGACCCCGGAGGCGGTGCCCTCCTTGCCGTCGACGGTTGCGATGACCGTGAGCGTGCGCCCGCGCGTGACGCCGTTCGTCGTGAGCGCGTTGCCCGCCCAGCGCAGGTTGGCGGTCGACTGCTCGTCGGCGATCACGACACAGCCGTCGGCACGGGACAGCTCCAGCGCCCGCTCCACGACCTCGTGCGGCTTGCTCGTACGCGCGCTCATCGACCGGCCTCCTGCGTGGTGTTCAGAATGTTGACGCCCTTGAAGAGGGCCGACGGGCAGCCGTGCGAGACCGCGGCCACCTGGCCCGGCTGGGCCTTGCCGCAGTTGAAGGCGCCGCCCAGGACATACGTCTGCGGACCGCCGACCGCCGCCATGGAGCCCCAGAAGTCGGTGGTCGTCGCCTGGTAGGCCACGTCCCGCAGCTGACCGGTGAGCCGTCCGTTCTCGATCTTGAAGAACCGCTGGCCGGTGAACTGGAAGTTGTAGCGCTGCATGTCGATCGACCAGGACCGGTCGCCGACGACATAGATGCCGCGGTCCACGCCCCCGATCAGGTCCTCGGTGGGCAGCCCGGCGGGATCCGGCTGCAGGGACACATTGGCCATGCGCTGCACGGGCACATGGCCGGGGGAGTCGGCGAACGCGCACCCGTTGGACCGCTCGAACCCGGTGAGCCTCGCGATCCGCCGGTCCAGCTGGTAGCCGACGAGCGTGCCGTCCTTCACCAGGTCCCAGGACTGGCCCTCGACGCCCTCGTCGTCGTACCCGATGGTCGCGAGGCCGTGCTCGGCGGTGCGGTCACCGGTGACGTTCATCAGCTCGGAGCCGTAGCGCAACTTGCCGAGCTGGTCGAAGGTGGCGAAGGAGGTGCCGGCGTACGCGGCCTCGTAGCCGAGGGCTCGGTCCAGCTCGGTGGCGTGGCCGATGGACTCGTGGATCGTCAGCCACAGATTGGACGGGTCGACGACCAGGTCGTACAGCCCCGGCTCGACACTGGGCGCACGCATCTTCTCGGCGAGCAGCTCGGGGATCCTGGCGAGCTCGTCGTCCCAGTCCCAGCCGGTGCCCGTCACATACTCCCAGCCACGGCCTACGGGCGGCGCGATGGTGCGCATGGAGTCGAACTCGCCGCTCGACTCGTCGACCGACACCGCCGTGAGCTGCGGATGCAGCCGCACACGCTGCTGGGTGGTCACGGTTCCGGCGGTGTCGGCGTAGAACTTGTTCTCATGGACGGTGAGCAGTGAGGCGTCGACGTGATCGACCCCGTCCGCCGCAAGCAGCCGGCTGCTCCAGTCCGCCAGCAGTCCGGCCTTCTCCTCGTCGGGCACGGTGAACGGATCGATGTCGTACGACGAGATCCACGTCCTCTCGGCGTGCACGGGCTCGTCGGCGAGTTCCACCCGCTCCTCCGACCCGGCCGCCCGGATCACCTGCGCGGACAACTTGGCCATCGCCACCGCCTGTGAGGCGACCTTCGCGGCGGCATCGAGGGTCAGATCCACACCGGACGCGAACCCCCACGTCCCGCCGTGCACGACCCGCACCGCGTACCCGAGGTCCGTGGTGTCCGACGATCCGGCGGGCTTGGCGTCCCGCAGGCGCCAGGACGCGCTGCGCACCCGCTCGAACCGGAAGTCCGCGTGCTCGGCCCCCAGCGCACGCGCGCGTGCCAGCGCGGCGTCGGCCAGGGCGCGTAGGGGAAGTGCCGTGAAGGTTTCGTCGATCGTATGAGGCACGGAGGTCTCCCTGCTGTCGTCGCCTGTCGGCTCCGATCATGTCGCCCATCCCGCCCGGGGACCACATGTTTCCGGCTGACGTGCGCGTCATTCTGTAGGGACCCCACAGTGAGTGCCGTGAGCCGCTGTCGGTGCCGGATTGTCGGTCGAAGGGCGGGGACCGATAGGTTTTTGGATAAAGCCGCCTGTCATCCAGGTGTTCGGGCGGGGGTACCAAACCGCTATCGAAAGGGTGATCCGTTGAGCCGCTCGGTTCTCGTCACCGGAGGCAACCGGGGCATCGGCCTCGCCATCGCCCGCGCTTTCGCCGACGCCGGCGACAAGGTCGCCATCACATACCGCTCGGGTGAGCCGCCGTCCGGCTTCCTCGCCGTCAAGTGCGACATCACCGACACCGAGCAAGTGGAGCAGGCCTACAAGGAGATCGAGGCCGAGCACGGCCCGGTCGAGGTGCTGATCGCCAACGCCGGCGTCACCAAGGACCAGCTCCTGATGCGCATGACCGAGGAGGACTTCACCTCGGTCGTCGACACCAACCTCACCGGCACCTTCCGCGTCGTCAAGCGCGCCAACCGCGCCATGCTGCGCGCCAAGAAGGGCCGCGTCGTCCTCATCTCGTCGGTCGTCGGTCTGATGGGTGGTCCCGGCCAGGCGAACTACGCCGCGTCCAAGGCCGGACTGGTCGGTTTCGCGCGCTCCCTCGCCCGTGAGCTGGGCTCGCGCAACATCACCTTCAACGTCGTCGCACCCGGCTTCGTCGACACCGACATGACCAAGGTGCTCACCGACGAGCAGCGCGAGGGCATCGTGAAGCAGGTGCCGCTCGGCCGGTACGCGCAGCCGGAGGAGATCGCCGCGACGGTGCGGTTCCTCGCCTCGGACGACGCCTCGTACATCACTGGAGCCGTCATTCCCGTTGACGGCGGACTGGGAATGGGTCACTGATCACCATGAGCGGAATTCTCGAGGGCAAGCGCGTCCTGATCACCGGTGTGCTGATGGAGTCCTCCATCGCCTTCCACACCGCGAAGGTCGCCCAGGAGCAGGGTGCCGAGATCATCCTGACCGCGTTCCCGCGGCCCACGCTGACCGAGCGCATCGCTAAGAAGCTGCCCAAGCCCACGAAGGTCATCGAGCTCGACGTCACCAACGACGAGCACCTCGGCCGTCTGGCCGACGTCGTCGGCGAGGAGCTGGGCGGCCTGGACGGCGTCGTGCACTCCATCGGCTTCGCGCCGCAGGACGCCCTCGGCGGCAACTTCCTCAACACCCCGTTCGAGTCGGTCGCCACGGCCATGCACGTCTCGGCGTACTCCCTGAAGTCGCTCACCATGGCCTGTCTGCCGCTGATGCAGAACGGCGGCTCGGTCGTCGGCCTCACCTTCGACGCGCAGTACGCCTGGCCGCAGTACGACTGGATGGGCCCGGCCAAGGCCGCCCTGGAGGCCACCAGCCGCTACATGGCACGCGACCTGGGCAAGCAGAACATCCGCTGCAACCTGATCTCCGCGGGGCCGATCGGCTCGATGGCCGCCAAGTCCATCCCGGGCTTCAGCGATCTGGCCGCCGTCTGGGACAGCCGTTCCCCGCTGGAGTGGGATCTGAAGGACCCGGAGCCGGCCGGCAAGGGTGTCGTCGCCCTGCTGAGCGACTGGTTCCCGAAGACCACGGGCGAGATCATCCACGTCGACGGGGGTCTGCACGCCATCGGTGCGTGACGCTCGGCCGGCAGTAGCAGAGGGCTCGCGTTCCTGTCGGAGCGCGGGCCCTCTGTGCGTCACCCGTTCGGCCCACCCGCCGGGCGGGGAGGGGGCACAGCCGCACACCCTGGATTACGCGTTCACCACACGCTTCCCTCCCCAGCACGGCCGAGGAGGTCCCCGTTGTGCGCCTTTCCAGCAGCCTGACCTCAGTGACCGTCGCCGTCGTTCTCGTACTCGCCCTGTCGTACGAGGCGATGCCGCACACGCGCGTGGAGGTACGGAAACCCGCCGCGCCGGAGCCGTTCGGCGCGGCGTGCCGCAGCAGGCTCATCGGCTCGTACGTGACCGCGTTCTGCCACAACCCGTATCCGCGAACGGACAGCGTCCGACTGCACATCGAGTGCGACCGCTGGTGGGACGTCGACAGTGACGGCGCCGCGGTCGAGGCCGGGCCCGCGCAGACCGTGCGCCTGACCGGCCGCTGCTGGAAAGAGGTCCGCTCGGTGTGGGTCAGTCACCGGAAGCGGGCGCTGTGAACCGCCCGGGACGGCACAGGAACGGATAGCTCGCGGCCTCGTCGGCCGCGGCAGAGGTGTCGCCCGTGCGGATCGCGTCGACCAGACGTGTGTGGTCCATGTAGGTCTCCGCGGTCAGTTCCTCGCCGACGTCCTCGCGCAGCCAGTCCCGCAGCACCTCGCTCAGGTCCGCGTGCATGGCCGTCATCGCGTCGTTGTGGGAGGCGGCCACCACCGCCAGGTGGAAGGTCGCGTCCGCCGCCACGAAGGCCTCCGCGTCGCCGGACGCCCAGGCCTCCTCGCGGCGCACCAGCAGCGCGTCCAGCTGCTTGAGGTCCTTCTCGGTCCGCCGCTCGGCGGCCAGCTTCGCGGCACCGGACTCCAGCGTGGAGCGCAGTTCGGCGATGTGCCGCGGATCGGCGTCGGCGAAGCGGCGGTGCATCACTCCCGCCAGCTCGCTGGTCGCGACGACGTAGGTGCCGGAGCCCTGGCGGATGTCCAGCAGGCCGTTGTGCGCGAGTGCGCGGACGGCCTCACGCACCGTGTTGCGGGCGACGCCGAGCTGCTCGACCAGCTCGGGCTCCGTCGGGATGCGCGAGCCGACCGGCCACTCACCCGTAGTGATCTGGTTCCGCAGCGCGGCGATGACCTGTTCGGACAGCGCCGACCGGCGGGTGTGGCTCAGGGGCATGGCTCACCTTCGCACGGGACGGGCGGCCGGGGGCGGCCAGAGGGTGGACAACCAATCATCCCATGATTCTATGATAGGCCTCATGGCAAGTGAGGAAACCCTGACGGCGAAGTCCACGGCGATACGCAGCTCGGCACACGGGGGCGGCGAATCCCCGACGCCCACACGCGCGTGGACGACACGGCTGGTCGCCCTCGGCATCATGCTCGCCGCCGTCAACCTCCGCCCCGCCATCACCAGTCTCGGCGCCCTCCTGGAAGAGGTCCGCGACGGGCTCGGCATGAGCGGCAGCGTGGCCGGCCTGCTGACCTCCGTGCCCCCACTCTGCTTCGCGCTCTTCGGGGTCATGGCCCCGAGGCTCGCCCGCCGCTTCGGGCCGGGCGCGGTGGTGTGCGCCGGCATGGCCGCGATCACCGCGGGCCTGCTGATCCGGCCGTACGCCGGGAGCACGGCCGGATTCCTGGCCGCCAGCGCCCTCGCACTCATGGGCATCGCGGTCAGCAACGTCCTCATGCCGGTCATCGTCAAGCGCTGGTTCCCGGACCGGGTCGGATCCATGACCGGCCTGTACTCGATGGCCCTCGCCATCGGCACCTCCGCCGCTGCCGCGGTGACGGTGCCCATGACCGACGCACTGGGCGGCAGTTGGCGGTCCGGGCTCGCGGTGTGGGCAGGGCTGGCGGCCGCCGCCGTACTGCCGTGGATCCGGCTCGCACGGCAGCGGGGTGCGGAGCCGGTCACCGAGGCGCACGCGCGCGTGGAGCCCGCACTGCGGATCACCCGCAGCCGTACCGCCTGGGCGCTCGCCGTCTTCTTCGGGCTCCAGGCCACCGCCGCCTACATCACGATGGGCTGGATGGCGCAGATCTTCCGCGACGCCGGTGTCCCCGCGGGCACGGCCGGGCTGCTCCTGGCCGTCACGATGGTGATGGGCGTGCCGCTCGCCTTCGTCATCCCGCGCATGGCCACCCGGCTGCCCCATCAGGGCCCGATCGTGGTCGTGCTCGGCATCTGCGGCCTGGCCGGATACGCCGGCCTGTACACCGCGCCGGCCGGCGGAGCCTGGGCCTGGGCGGTGCTCCTCGGCGTCTCGAACTGCGCGTTCCCCCTCGCCCTCACCATGGTCGGGATGCGGGCCAGGACCGGCGTGGGTGTCGCCCAGCTGTCGGCGTTCGCGCAGAGCACCGGGTATCTGATCTCCATCCCGGGTCCGCTCCTGGTGGGCGTCCTCTACCAGCACAGCGGCGGCTGGGGCCTGCCGATCGCGCTCATGACCTGTCTGATGATCCCGCAGATGGTGGTGGGCGTCCTGGCGGGCCGCGACCGCACGGTGGAGGACGAGGCGGCCCGCTGAGCCCGCCCTCGGGCACCACTGCGGTCCGCTCGGCCCCACCCCGGCGATCGGGGCCGTTCGGCGGGTGCGAGACTTGGTGCATGTCGCCAGTGCTCGACCCGAACCCGCAGAACGGCCAGAAGAAGATGCTCCTCGTCTTCGGCTCTTTCCTCGCCATCTTCGTGATCATCGCCATCATCGCGACGATCGCCTCGCCGTGACCGCCGTGCCCTTCCACGGGCCCGATGGTGGGGCTAGCACCACCATCCCCTAGGGGGCGAGTGTCAGGGTCAACTGGGTGGATCACCGGATGGGTTGAGGGCTCAGAACTCCGTAACTTCGAAGTGTGACCGCGAGCGGCGGACACGGACCACTCGAAGACTCACGGAGGCGTCATGTCGGCCCCTACGCAGACCCGGCTCCACCCGGCGCGCTCGGGCCGCCCGGACATCAGGCTGCCCTGGTGGGCCCTGGCCCTTCCCGCGCTCGCCTTCGTCACGCTGCTCCTGCTGATACTCAATCCGTCCGACGCGCAAGCGGCGACCACCGAACCGGCGATCACCCAGCTCATCGAGCATATTCGGCAGTTGATAATGCGCTGAACACCTGCTGAGCCGCCGGTCAACTCCCTGCGCCCGTTGGCCTGTTTCATGCGAAGCTGGGACGCATGAGCGTCGCAGAACCCCGCAAGATCGTCCTCTTCCGGCATGCGAAAGCCGACTGGCCACAGGTGACCGACCACGAGCGGCCGCTCGCTGAGCGGGGCCGCATGGACGCCGCAGTCGCCGGACGCAAGCTGGCCGACACCCACATCCCCTTCGATCTGGCCCTGTGCTCCACCTCGGCCCGGACCCGGGAGACCTGGAAACTCGCGGTCCAGGAGTTCCCCCACCGGCCGAAAACGGTCTACGAGGAGCGGGTCTACGAAGCCTCGCCCGGCGAACTGATCGCCGTGTTCAACGAAACCCCCGACGACGCGCAGAACGTCCTGCTGATCGGCCACAATCCGGGCGTCCAGGGCCTGACCGAGATCCTTGCGGGCTCGGCCGAGGGCGACGCCCTGGAGCGGCTGAGCCGCCGTGGCTTCCCCGCCGCCGCCTTCGCGGTCCTGACCTTCGAGGGCTCCTGGAAGTCCCTGGAACCGGGCACGGCCACGCTGAGCGACTACTGGGCACCCTCCGAGTAACCCCGCACGACCAGCGAGGGGCCCGGCACCACACCGGTGCCGGGCCCCTCGTACACCGGCTCAGCTCTCGTCGTGGGTGTCCGCCGCCTCGACCTCTTCGCGGGTGACGCCCAGCAGATACAGCACCGTGTCCAGGAAGGGAAAGTTCACCGCGGTGTGCGCGGCCTCGCGGACGACCGGCTTGGCGTTGAAGGCCACACCCAGACCGGCCGCGTTCAGCATGTCCAGGTCGTTGGCACCGTCACCGATCGCCACCGTCTGCGCCAGCGGCACACCCGCCTCGGCCGCGAACCGGCGCAGCAGCCGCGCCTTGCCCGCCCGGTCCACGATCTCGCCGGTGACCTTGCCGGTCAGCTTCCCGTCGATGATCTCCAGGGTGTTGGCCTGGGCGAAGTCCAGCCCGAGACGCTCCTTCAGATCATCCGTGACCTGGGTGAACCCGCCCGACACCACGCCCACTTGGTAGCCGAGCCGCTTCAGCGTACGGATCAGCGTGCGCGCGCCCGGCGTCAGCCGCACCTCGCTGCGCACCTTGTCCACCACCGAGGCGTCGAGCCCCTTCAGCAGCGCCACGCGCGCGTGCAGGGACTGCTCGAAGTCCAGCTCCCCGCGCATCGCGGCCGCCGTCACCTCGGCGACCTCCTGTTCGCAGCCGGCGTGCGCGGCGAAGAGCTCGATCACCTCGTCCTGGATGAGCGTGGAGTCCACGTCCATGACGATCAGACGCTGCGCGCGCCGGTGCAGCCCTGCGGCGACGACGGCCACATCGACACCCAGTGCCGCCGCGTCGGTCACCAGCGCGGTGCGCAGCGGCTCGGTCTCCACACCGGACACCGCGAACTCGACCGCCGTCACCGGGTACTTGGCGAGCCGGAAGATACGGTCGATGTTGCCGCCGGTGCGGGTGATGCGGGCGGCGACCGCGGCGGTCGCCTCCGCGGTGAGCGGATGCCCGAGCACGGTCACGAGCGAACGGCCCAGGCCGCGTGGCCGGTTGTCACCGGTGCCGGAGATGATCTCCGCCTGCATCTTCATCGACTCGGCCCAGCTGTGCACGGTGGCCCTCAGGTCCCCTTCGAGTCCGCGCGGCGGCTCGGTCACCAGGACGCACAGCACCATTCGGCCACGCGTGACGACCTGCTCGATGTCGACCACGTCGACCGAGTAGGCGGCGAGGGTGTCGAAGAGGCCGGCCGTGATGCCCGGCCTGTCCTTCCCGAAGATCTTGACCAGAAGAGTGGGGAACTCGGAGGTTTGCGAAGCGCTCATGGTGGTTCCACCGTATCCGGCACCCTGTGCCGACCGCTCCGGAGGTCCGCCTAGCGGACGCGGAACACTGAGTGTCGCTCGGGTGACAGCAAGCTGACAGGTTACTCACAGGGAGGCGGCGGCCGCCGACGGACACGGCCCGGTCACCGGCCCGTCGGCTCACCGCCCCCTCGGGGTCCCCGGAGGGGGAGGCGGTGGCGGTGGTGGAGGCGGCGGAGGCGGTGGCGGGGGCCGTCGCTCGCCCGGCGAGGCCGGGTCGCCGTCTCCCCGACGTGACTTGGCGGACCGTCGCGGCCATCGCGGCGGCGGATCCATCGGCCGGGCCATGGTGGGCGCGCCGTACACGTCGCCGCCGGCCGGCGGGCCACTCGCCGGCCGGGGCTCGTCGGGTGGCGACGTCGGCCCCCGGACCGGCCCGGGCCGCGCATCCTCGGGGTCCCGCAACTCGTCCGGTACCTGGAGATACGGGTTGGTCGCCGGGTTCGGCGGCCGATACGGCACAACGGGCACGTACGGCCCGGACCGCCCCGTCTGCTGCGAGAACGCGACTCCCTCGGGCGTCACGCCGACGGCTCCCGCGCCCACGTCACCGCGTGCCAGCGGCGAGGCAGCCCGCCCCGCGGCCCCGGTCGCCCGGGCCAGCAGCGCTCCGGCGGCCCCCGCCCCCGCACCCCAGGCGGCGCCCAGGAGCAACGCCATGCCGAGATGCCCGTGCAACTCGATCCCGGCCCCGAAGGCATCGACGCCCAGCACCGACAGCGAGGCGTCCACCGACAGGTCCGTGAGCCACGCGAGCAGCGGCAGCGTCAGCGCGGCAGCGACCCCGAGCCGCAGCGCACACCGCCCGGCGAAACCGAGGACGCCTGGATCCCGTACGCCCCCAGAAGCCCCCGCCACAGGCGTCCGCACCGCATGCAGCACCCCCGCGAGCAGCATCATCAGCGCGGCAGCGACACCCAACAGCCAGACGCGTCCGTCCAGTTCGGCCAGTCGGCTCAGGGAGACGGACTGGTCGACCTCCGAGCTCAGGAGGTCGTCCAGGGGGTCCGGCAGAAGGGCGGTCAGGGGGCCGGAGGCGCGGCCGTCCCACGGTACGAACAGGCCGATCGGGATGCCCAGCCAGACGCCGTTCGGGGCGCCGAGGAGGGCCGCGCCGGCGATGCGCTTGGGGTGGTCGTCGCCGATCGCCGCGTACGCCGCCGCCGCGAGCCCCGCCGCGACGGCGACCAGCAGCACCGTGACGAGAGCGGACACGGCCGGCCGTACCACCCGGTGGACGACGTCCCAGCCGGGCGGCAGGGGAGTGCGGCGGGAGGCCAGCAGGGCGATCAGCAGGATCCCGGCCGACCAGGCCAGGCCGCCGAACAGCGTGGGCACCGTGTCGACGGTGAAGCCGACCGCCGCCTTTGCGTCGATGAGGTCGCCGACCTGGTCGGGCAGCAGCCCGCCGATGTCCCCGATGTCGCCCACGCCGGGGATCTCCAGGCCGCCGCCGCCCCCGCCGGCGCCGGGCAGGTCGTCGAGGCCCAGGGCGCCTCCGTCGATCGTGATGACGTCATGACCCGCCCAGGCCAGCCCGCCCAGCGTCGCCACGAACAGCGCGACCACCGCGCCCGCGCGAGCGAGGAGTTCGGCCGGGGAGATCACCACGCCGGCCGTGCGCAAGGACCGTAGAAAGAACCATGACAACAGGAGCGCGCCGACCAGGCTCACTCCCAATGGCGTGATCTGGATGGCGGTGTTCGCCTCCGCTCCGGTCAGTCCGAACGCGGACACATCGCCCGACGGCGTGACCGAACCGCCCGCCCCGAGTGCCACGACCGCCGCGGTCATCGGACCGAGCGACGCCGTCGAGTCGGCCTCCAGCAGGTGCAGGCCGAGCGCGGCGGTGCCCGCCATGCCTATCAACGCCCAGCTCACGGCGGCGATCGCGGACAGCAGGACGTCTCCCCAGGGCACCTTCCTGACTCGGTGAACGGTCTCGACGCTGGTGCCGGTGCTCATGGCAGACCCCCCGATCCGCGGCGCGGCGCTGCCGCCGTGCCTGTCCCCCTCGCGTGGGATTACCACTCTCCGGTCCGGTTTCAACCCCGTCAACGGAACCAGTCGAAGCGTGTGTGCGTGGAGAGAAAAAGGCCCGGCTTTCGGTCAGGGGGCGGAGCCTGAAATAGTTCCCGACGATGTTCGACATCCCTAGACTCCCCTGTGATGGGGGTAATTCGGGGGACTACTCAGTGGGGCATGGAGTGCCGGAACTCGTACTGGAATCGAATGGACGGACCTGGACGCTCGATCCGTCCAGGCCATACACCTTGGGACGTGATCCGCAGGGGGACATCGTGCTCGACGACGCCAGGGTGTCCTGGCGTCACGCCACGATCAGCTGGGGCGGGCGCAGTTGGGTCATCGAGGACCACGGCAGCACCAACGGCACGTTCGTGCAGGGGCAGCGGGTCCACCAGATGGAGATCGGCCCCGGCTCGGCCGTGCACCTGGGCAACGCGACCGACGGCCCGTGCCTGAAGGCGTCCGGCACCGCGGCCGCTGTCGCACAGCCCCAGCAGCAGCCGTACGCGGCGCAGGGCGCGAGCCCCGGCTGGGCGCAGCAGGCCCCTCAGCAGCAGGTACCGCCGCAGCAGGCTCCTGGGCAGCAGGTGCCTGGTCAGCAGGGCTGGCAGCAGCCGCAGCAGCCCGTGCCGATCCCGCAGCAGCAGGGCCCCAGCGGTGGTGCGGGGGCGCCGCCGGTCTACGGCGACCGCAGCCCGACCACGTTCCACCAGTTCTCCATCGGCCGTGTCATGCGCATCGGCCGCGCCCTGGAGAACGACCTGGTCGTCTCCGACCTCCAGGTCTCCCGCAACCACGCCGAGTTCCACTCGATGCCCGACGGTCGTATGGAGATCCGCGACCTGGGCTCGCACAACGGCACGTACGTCAACGGCCAGCCGATCGACAAGGGCGGCGCCCAGCTGCTGGGCCCCGCGGACATCGTCGGCGTGGGTCACTCGACGTTCCGGATCGTCGGCGACCGGCTCGAGGAGTTCGTCGACACCGGTGAAGTCTCCTTCTCCGCACGCCACTTGACGGTCACGGTCGACGGCGGCAAGCAGATCCTCAAGGACGTCTCCTTCGGCGTCCCGGAGAAGTCGCTGGTCGCGGTCATCGGTCCGTCCGGTTCCGGCAAGTCGACCCTGCTGAAGGCGCTCACCGGCTACCGGCCGGCCAACGAGGGCGACGTCCTCTACGACAACAGGAACCTGTACAAGCAGTTCGCCGAGCTGCGCCAGCGCATCGGTCTGGTCCCGCAGGACGACATCCTGCACAAGGAGCTGACCGTCAAGAAGGCTCTCAAGTACGCGGCCAAACTCCGCTTCCCGGCCGACACCACGGCCGCCGAGCGCGAGAACCGCATAAACGAGGTGCTGCGCGAGCTGAAGCTGGACATCCACAAGGAGAAGAAGGTCACCTCCCTCTCCGGCGGCCAGCGCAAGCGCGTCTCGGTGGCCCTGGAGCTGCTCACCAAGCCGTCGCTGATCTTCCTGGACGAGCCGACCTCCGGTCTCGACCCGGGCATGGACCGCGATGTCATGCAGCTGCTGCGCGGCCTCGCCGACGACGGCCGTACGGTCCTCGTCGTCACCCACTCCGTGGCCGAGCTGGCGCTGTGCGACAAGCTGCTGGTGATGGCGCCGGGCGGTGCGGTCGCCTACTTCGGTCCGCCGGAGGAGGCGCTGAACTTCTTCGGCTACGACACCTGGGCCGATGTCTTCTCCGCCTTCGAGAACTACCGCGACTACGACTGGGCGGGCCGCTGGAAGGGCTCGCAGCACTACCAGATCTACGCCGCGGACATCGACGCCGTTGCCGCGCAGTCCGTACACATGCCTCCGCCGCAGGCGATGCGGCCGCCGAAGCCGCAGGGCTGGCTGTCCCAGTTCGGCACGCTGGTGCGCCGATACGTCTCGGTGATCGCCTCGGACAAGGGCTTCCTGACCCTGATGGTGATCCTGCCGGCCGTCCTGGGCGCGGTGAGCCTGCTCATTGACTCGGGGGAGAGCCTGCTGCCCAACCCGCCCAACGCACAGGGCCGGATCATCCCGAACGGCACGGCGACCACCGTGCTGCTGATCCTCGCGGTCGGCGCCTGTTTCGCCGGCGCCGCGAACTCCGTCCGTGAGCTGATCAAGGAACGGGTCATCTACGAGCGCGAACGCGCCACCGGCCTGTCCCGCTCGGCGTATCTGATGTCCAAGGTCTTCGTGCTCGGTGTGATCACCGTGTTGCAGGGACTGCTGGTCGGCATGATCGGCTTCGCCAGCCGGGAGATCCCGAAGGAGGGCGTGATCTTCGGCAGCGCCGTGCTTCTTGAGCTCTGCGTGCCGATCATGGCGCTGGGCTTCACCTCGATGATGTTCGGCCTGATCATCTCGGCGCTGGTGAAGACGTCCGAGAAGACCATGCCGCTGCTGGTCATGTTCGCGATCATCCAGGTCGTGTTCACCGGCTGTCTGTTCACGCTGAACGGCTCGATCGGCGTCAACGAGTTCTCGTACCTGATGCCGTCGCGGTGGGCGGTCGGCGCCGCGGGCGCCACGTTGGACTTCAACAAGATCAGTCCGCCGGAGGCGGGCGGCGACGCCGACCCCCTGTGGGAGAACACGGTCGCGGCCTGGGGCATGGACATGGCCGCGCTGATCGCCATCGGTGTGATCTGCGGCTTCTTCGTGGCCCGCTTCCTGCGGCGGCACGAGCCGGAGGTCATGCGGAAGTAGGCCCGGCAGCGAACGCGAAGCGCGGCGCCCCGTCCGGGGCGCCGCGCTTTGGCATTACGCGAGGCTGAGGTCCGCGCCGACCTCAGTACGCGCTGTCGACGTTGTCGATCGAGCCGTACTTGTCGGCCGCGTAGTTGGCGGCGGCGACGATGTTGGCGACCGGGTCGTACTGGCTGTGGGCCGTGCCCGCGACGTGGTAGGCGTCGAAGGTCGGCTTGATGACCTGGAGCAGACCGATCGAGGGGACACCGTTGATGGCGTTGACGTCCCAGTTGTTGATGGCGTTCGGGTTGCCGGAGGACTCGCGGATGATGTTCCGGTGCAGACCGCTGTAGGTACCCGGTATGCCCTTGTCATCCATGATGTCGAGGGCGTGCTTGATCCAGCCGTCGAGGTTGTTGGCGTACGTCTTCGCCGCGACGGGCTTGACCGCGGCGCGCTGCGCGGAGCGGCTCGCGGCCGCCTTCGCCTTGCGCGCGGCCTCGGCCTTCTTCTTGGCCGCGGCCGCGGCGGCGGCCTTGTGCTTGGCGTGGGCCTCGGCGGCCCTGTGCTTGGCGGCAGCCTCGGCGGCCTTGTGGGCGGCGGCAGCCTGGGTGGCCTTCTTCTTGGCCGCGATCTCCTCGGCCTTCAGGCTGGCGCCGGCGAGCCGGTCGGTGACGCCGGCCTTGACGTCCTTGATCTGTTCGGAGCTGTACGCCACCTTGCCGGCGGGAGCCTCGGCCGTGGTCGACTGCGCGTTGCTCGGCACCGCGGAGATCGCGACCGCTGCGGCGCCGAGCGTGGCGACACCGGCGATGGCGATCTTGTGGGTGCGGGTCAGGGCACGACTATGACCAGGGTTCTTGGTGATCTTGGGCATGGCAGTTGGACCTCTTCGAATAGCGCGGAGGTCGCTCGCTGTCCGGCAGGGGGACACGGGTGCTTCCGGCACAAACGCCGCGGGGCGATACCCGCGGCGCTGAGCGACGGGAGCCATTGTTAGCGCCCGCAAAATCGCCATGCAAAGGTGTGACGTACGATCCTCGATAGTGGACCCGGGAAGGGCAAATCGGGACACACTGGAACGTCTTTCCCGCTCACGCCGGGCCGCTTTATCTCCTATTGACCCTCGTACGTGATCTGCGCCCTATGTGCGGCCTCACATCGGCCGGGTAACAGTCTCACCGGTAGTTGCTGGAGCAATGCTCTGTGTGAGGGTTCTCCGACCCCAGGACGAGATGCACGTCCCCGAACTCGTGCCACAGGTAGCGCCCGCGCAGCGCCTCCTCATACCCACGGTGGACGGCCGCCCGTCCCGCGATCGCCTCCAGCATCAGCAGATGCGAGGCCTCCGGCTCGTGCAGTCCGGTCAGCAGCCCGTCCACCACCCGGACCCCGCGCTCCGGGGTGACGACCAGATCCGTCCATCCCGCACGCGCGCGTACGACCCCGTCGGACCCGCCCGCCGATTCCACCGCGCGCACGGCCGTCGTACCGACCGCGATCACTCGCCCTTCGCCGGCCCTCGCCGCATTGATCAGCCGCGCCGATGCCCCCGGTACCGCGAAGCGCTCCGGATACGGCGGCTCGTACACCTCGGCCGAGGCCACCCCGGTGTGCAGCGTGACCGGGGCGAACTGCACACCCCGGCTCACCAGCTCCGCCACGAGCCGCGCCGTGAAGGGCCGGGCGGCACTGGGCATCTCCGCGCTGCCCGAGCCGTCGGCGCCGGGCAGGGCGAAGACCGTCTGGTACACGGACAGGGGCTGGTCCTTCTCCGTGTACGCGTAGCGAATCGGCCGACCGTGCTCCCGGAGCAGGCCGAGGACCTCCGCCCCGGCCGCCCGCGCCCACCACAGTCGCTCGCTCACCGCCTCCTCCAGGACCAGCCGTACGCCCCCGGGCAACCGCACCTCGGCCCCCGCCGGCCCTCCCGCACGCGCGCGTGTCGTGCCCCTCCCATCGGGATCCCGCAGCTCGACCGCCCACCGCCCGTCGTCCCCGCGCGTGGAGAAGTGCACGACCACACGCGCGTGCCCGATCCGCCCGTCCACGGCGGCGGCGAGCGTCGGTGACGTGTTGACGACGAGCAGATCCCCGGCCCGCAGCAGCCTGGGCAGCTCCGTGAACGCGTGATGCGACACCTCGCAGCCACGCGACACCAGCAGCCGTACGGCGTCCCGCTCGAGCCCCGGCCCGCGCTGCTCGACCGGCACACGGGCGGACAGCTCCTCGGGCACGTGCACGGCCAGCGTCATCGCCCCTCCACCAGGGAGGGCGCGCTGTACCGGCCGTTCGCCGGCCGCTCGGCGGATCCTCTTGACGCCGTCCTCGCGCTGCTCGGCCCTGGAGGGCCTCCCAGGCTTCGGGACGGCTGCGTCGGACTCCGTCCGTCGGCTGTACTGCCGGTCATCGAGTCACCTCCAGCAGCTCCGGTGCCGCGTACCGGCCGCTCGCCGGCCGCTCGTCCAGCAGCCGCAGGAAGGCGGGCACCACACTCGCCGGCGCCGGCCGCGGATCGTCGTCTTCCGGTACGGCCGCCGTGTACAGGTCCGTGGCCATGTCCCCGGGGTCCACCGCCCACACCCGCAGCGTGGGCTCCTCCTCGCTGAGCACCGCCGTGAGGTGGTCCAGGGCGGCCTTCGAGGCCCCGTAGCCGCCCCAGGTCTCGTACGCCTCGGCGGCCGCGTCGGAGCTGACCGAGAGCACCGCGCCCGCCTCCGACGCCCGCAGCAGCGGCAGCGCCTCCTGGACGAGGCCCAGCGCGGCCACCACGTTCACCTCCAAGGCCCGCCGCAGCCCCTCCAGAGGCAGCGTGTCCAGCCGTACGAGCGGCTCGGCGCCCAGCGCACTGGCGTTGTTCACCAGCAGATCGACCCCGCCGAGCTGCCAGGCGGCCGCGACCAGCTCGGCCCGGTGCCCGGCGTCCGTGACGTCACCCGGCAGCGCCCTCACGCGCGTGCCGTACGCCGACACAGCAGCCGACGCCTCGTCCAGCACCTGAGCAGTTCTGGCGTCCAGCACCAGATCCCAGCCGCGTGCGGCCAGAGCCTCGGCGAGCGCCCGCCCCAGCCCCTTCGACGCCCCCGTGATGATCGCTACCGGCATGACACACGTCCCCTCGTCCTCGACGCCGTTCGGCGTGCCCTCAACGTAGGAAGGGGGCGGCATGCGGCGCCTCGGACGCGGGCCGCAATACGGCGGGGCCTTTCGCCCTAAGCCGCGACTCCGGGGACCTGCGTCCTAGGCCCACAGCCCTAGGCAGCGGCCGCCGACGGTCCGATCCGCGTTGTCCGACCCCGCCGGTACCGTGAGGACATGAGTCAAGGCCCCCGGTCCGGCCTCGCCGCGGTGAGCTCCGCGCTGCTGGCCATGAGCAGGCACCTGGAGGTGCGCGACGTCCTCAAGACGATCGTCGCCTCGGCCCGCAGTACGCCGCGCTGGGCGTGCCGGACGACCACGGAGGCTTCGCGCAGTTCGTGGTCGACGGGGTGAGCGACGAGCAGTGGAAGGCCATCGGCCCGCTCCCGCGGCAGCACGGCATCCTCGCCTCGATGCTCCAGGAGGCGAAGGTGGAACGCCTCGCCGATGTGCGCAAGGACCGCCGGTTCGAGGGCTGGCCGTCCGCCCACCCCGACCTGGTCGACTTCCTGGGCCTGCCGATCCGTGACGGCGACGAGGTGATCGGGGCGCTGTTCCTCGCCAACAAGCTGCGCTCTGTGGAGGGACACCCCCCACACCCCCCGTGCCCGAAACCGGACGGCGGCTGCGGCTTCACCGAGGACGACGAGGAACTGCTCGCGATCCTCGCCCAGCACGCGGCCATCGCGCTCACCAACGCCCGCCTGTATGAACGCAGCCGCGAGCTGACCATCGCCGAGGAGCGCTCCCGCCTCGCCCACGAGCTGCACGACGCGGTCAGCCAGAAGCTCTTCTCCCTGCGCCTGACCGCCCAGGCCGCCGCCGCCCTCGTCGACCGTGACCCGTCCCGCGCCAAGGGCGAGCTGCACCAGGTCGCCCTGCTCGCCGCCGAGGCGGCCGACGAACTGCGCGCGGCCGTCGTCGAGTTGCGCCCCGCGGCCCTCGACGAGGACGGCCTCGTCAACACCCTGCGCACCCAGGTCCAGGTCCTCGACCGCGCCCACACCGCGCGCGTGACCTTCGCCGGGCGCGGAGTACGCGCGCTGCCCGCCGCCCAGGAGGAGGCCGTGCTCCGCGTCGCCCAGGAGGCCCTGCACAACGCACTGCGGCACTCGGGCGCCCAGCACGTCGACGTGACGCTGGACCGGCACGGCAGCGGAGCCGTCCTGCGGGTCATGGACGACGGCAGCGGCTTCGACCCCCAGTCGATACGCCGCGCGGGCCGCCACCTCGGCCTGGTCTCCATGCGGGACCGGGCGAGCGGCGCCGGCGGCAGCCTGACGGTGGAATCGGCGCCCGGCAAGGGCACCAAGATCGAGATGGAGGTCCCCGGTGGCTGACGCAATCAGGGTGCTGCTCGTCGACGACCACCAGGTGGTCCGCCGCGGCCTGCGCACCTTCCTCGAAGTGCAGGACGACATCGAGGTCGTGGGCGAGGCCGCGGACGGCGCCGAGGGAGTCGCCCGAGCCGAGGAACTGAAGCCCGACGTGGTCCTCATGGACGTCAAGATGCCGGGTATGGACGGCGTCGAAGCGCTGCGCAAACTCCGTGAGCTGAACAACCCCGTGCGTGTGCTCATCGTCACCAGCTTCACCGAACAGCGCACGGTGGTCCCGGCCCTGCGCGCCGGCGCCGCCGGTTATGTCTACAAGGACGTGGACCCCGACGCCCTCGCCGGCGCCATCCGCTCCGTGCACGCCGGCCACATCCTGCTCCAGCCCGAGATCGCGGGCGCCCTGCTGTCCCAGGAGGGAGCCAACTCCGGCCAGGGGAGAGCGGGTTCGCTCACGGAACGGGAGCGCGAAGTGCTGGGTCTCATAGCCGACGGCCGCTCCAACCGGGAAATCGCCCGCGCACTGGTCCTCTCCGAGAAGACGGTGAAGACGCATGTGTCGAACATCCTGATGAAGCTCGACCTGGCGGACCGAACACAGGCCGCGCTGTGGGCAGTACGCCATGGTGTGACCGGTTAGGACCCGTTCTGATCGGCAACATGGAGGGTTCCGCTCCGGACTGAGATTCATACCGTCGTGGGAATGTCCCCCGGATGGCGCATCCTTCGTGGATCTCCGCCGTTCTCCAGTGCGTGCTGCGGCGACTGCCGCGGCGATCGCAAGGAGGGCTTAGAAGTGAAGAAGCTGAAGAAGGTAGCGGCCGTGACGATGGTGGCCGGCGGGCTGGTCGCCGCCGGTGCCGGTATGGCTTCCGCCACCGACGGCGCCGTGGCCAACGGCAAGGCCGTGGGTTCCCCCGGCATCGGCTCGGGCAACGTCGTCCAGGCCCCGATCCACATCCCGGCGAACGTGGTCGGCAACAGCGTGAACGTCGTCGGTGTGCTGAACCCCGCCTTCGGCAACCTGGGTATCAACCGCTGACCTCCCTCGCGGAGCAGCAGTGACCTCCGGCCTCCCGGGAACCCACCCCCCGGGAGGCCGGTCAGCGTCCGGCCCGCCGCACAGGCGGTCCCCTACTACCGAACCCCTCGCTCCCGCTCCTCCACAACCGCGTTGTAGGCCGCGACCTGCGCCCGCCGAGCGGTCCGCTCCACCGGCCGCAGCGCAGCACCCCGCGCAGCCATCTCGCCCGCGCTCACCGCACCCCCGTGCCCGTTCTCGTGAGCCACCGAGACCAGCACCCCCACACGCTGTGCCAACTCCAGCACCCGCACCGCCCGCGGCGGATACCCCGGCGCCAGCACCTCCCGCCCCCGCTCGGCCCGCGCCCGATACGCATCGATCGCTGCCTCGGCCACCGGCCCGGACGCGGCGACATCCAGCCGCGACAGCACCTCGGTCGCGTCCCGCAGCGCCTCCGCCAGCTCCCGCTCGGCCTCGCCCAACGACGGCACATCCGCCGGCGGCGCCTCCCGCACTGCCAGGCAGTGCCATACGACCTCGACATGCACATCACCCACATCACCGTCGGGCCCGGCCTCGTACACCTCGGGCACCAACCCGAGTGCGGCGCCGTGACAGATCACGGCCTCCTCTGCCTCCAGCGCCCGCGCGTTGAACTCCGGCGGCCCGCTCAGCCCCAGCGGATGCCCGGGCTGGGGCAGCGCGACCCGCAGCCCGGTCACCCCGAGCGCTCGCAGCCGACCCAGTGCGAGCGTGAGTCCGACGGGCGCGGACTCACCAGGGAGCCCCTCCACTCGATGCACGGCGTCCTCGCCCACGATGGCGAGAACAGCGTCATCCGGAGAGACAAGTCCGGCCAAAAGGGCATTTCCCCAAGCGGCAAGGCGTCCTGAACGCGGTTCCGAGAGCATGCCTCCACCCTAAGGACCGGACCGATGGAATGGAGCGGCCGACCGGTGGCGTAGATTTCGTTGAGGGCTGCGCCCACAGGCGCACGTGAGAAGCCGACGCCGAGACCGGTCACACTGCAAGGGGAGACAACGCGCTCATGAGCGATGTTCTGGAGCTTCAGGACGTATCCGTGGTCCGGGAGGGCCGGGCACTCGTGGACCAGGTCTCCTGGTCGGTGAAGGAGGGCGAGCGCTGGGTCATCCTCGGCCCCAACGGCGCCGGCAAGACCACCCTCCTCAATGTCGCGTCCAGCTACCTCTTCCCCAGCAACGGCACCGCCACCATCCTCGGCGACACCCTCGGGAAGGTCGACGTCTTCGAGCTGCGTCCCCGTATCGGCATGGCCGGCATCGCCATGGCGGACAAGCTCCCCAAGCGCCAGACCGTCCTCCAGACCGTGCTGACCGCCGCATACGGCATGACCGCCGGCTGGCACGAGGACTACGAGGACGTGGACGAGCAGCGCGCCCGCGCCTTCCTCGACCGCCTCGGCATGAGCGACTTCCTGGAGCGCAAGTTCGGCACCCTCTCCGAGGGCGAGCGCAAGCGCACCCTCATCGCCCGCGCCCTGATGACCGACCCCGAACTGCTCCTCCTCGACGAGCCCGCCGCCGGCCTCGACCTCGGCGGCCGCGAAGACCTCGTACGCCGCCTCGGCCGCCTTGCACGCGACCCGATCGCCCCCTCGATGATCATGGTCACCCACCATGTCGAGGAGATCGCCCCCGGCTTCACCCACGTACTGATGATCCGTCAGGGCAAGGTCCTCGCCGCCGGCCCCCTGGAGCTCGAACTCACCTCACGCAACCTCTCCCTCTGCTTCGGACTGCCCCTCGTCGTCGAGCAGGTCGGCGAGCGCTGGACCGCACAGGGCCTCCCGCTGTCCTGAACTCCCGGGACTACAACGTAAGAAGCGTGTGCCGACCTGATCTGCGCCCTGTCCGTGCGGGGTCCCCGGTCCTACCATGACCTTGTGGAATTCGACGCGTGGCTGTGGTGGTTGATCGGCGCGGCAGGCCTCGGCATCGGGCTCGTCATCACCGCGATGCCCGAACTCGGCATGCTGGCGGTGGGCGCGCTCGCGGCCGCGGTGACCGCCGGAGTCTTCGGCGGTGACGCCGTCTTCCAAGTCGTGGTCTTCGCCGTCGTATCGACCGCACTCATCGCCGTCATCCGGCCCATCGCGGCCCGGCATCGCGCGCAGCGACCCCAACTCGCCACCGGCGTGGAAGCGTTGAAGGGCAAACAGGCCATCGTGCTGGAGCGGGTCGACGGCTCCGGTGGCCGGATCAAGCTCGCCGGGGAGGTCTGGTCGGCACGCTCCCTCGACACCGGCCACGCCTACGACGTAGGCCAGGAAGTGGACGTCGTGGACATCGAGGGTGCCACGGCAATCGTCATGTGACCTTGTCAATCGGCGTTTGACGCAACTGAACCGAAGAACCCACGAGTTACGCGACGGTCTGTCACACTCGACCAGCAAGATCTTCAACAACAAGATCTTCAACAGGCATAAGATCTTCCGAAGGCGTCTAGGCGGAGAAGGGTACGGGGAAGCGACGATGGAACCGGTCATCATCGTCCTGATCATTCTGGTGGTGTTGGTCTTCATCGCCCTGATCAAGACGATCCAAGTCATCCCGCAGGCCAGCGCCGCCATCGTGGAGCGCTTCGGCCGCTACACGCGGACGCTGAACGCGGGCCTCAACATCGTCGTTCCATTCATCGACACCATCCGCAACCGCATCGACCTGCGCGAACAGGTCGTGCCCTTCCCGCCGCAGCCGGTGATCACCCAGGACAACCTGGTCGTCAACATCGACACCGTCATCTACTACCAGGTGACCGACGCCCGGGCCGCGACCTACGAAGTCGCCAGCTACATCCAGGCGATCGAGCAGCTCACCGTCACCACGCTCCGCAACATCATCGGTGGCATGGACCTGGAGCGGACCCTGACCTCCCGCGAGGAGATCAACGCGGCCCTGCGTGGTGTCCTCGACGAAGCCACCGGCAAGTGGGGCATCCGCGTCAACCGCGTGGAACTCAAGGCCATCGAGCCCCCGACCTCCATCCAGGACTCGATGGAGAAGCAGATGCGCGCCGACCGTGACAAGCGCGCCGCGATCCTCCAGGCCGAAGGTGTCCGGCAGTCCGAGATCCTCCGCGCCGAAGGTGAGAAGCAGTCCCAGATCCTGCGCGCCGAAGGTGAGGCCAAGGCCGCCGCCCTGCGCGCCGAGGGCGAGGCCCAGGCCGTCCGCACGGTCTTCGAGGCGATCCACGCCGGCGACCCGGACCAGAAGCTCCTCAGCTACCAGTACCTCCAGATGCTCCCGAAGATCGCCGAAGGCGACGCCAACAAGCTCTGGATCGTCCCCAGCGAAATCGGCGACGCCCTCAAGGGCCTGTCCGGTGCCATGGGCAACTTCGGTGGTATGGGAGGCGGTTCCGGCAACGGAGGCTCCGCACCGGCCACGGAACGCCGAGAGAAGCCGACGCTGGACTAGCAACGAGCGGTCACCCCCGCGCCCCTCAAGGGGCGCGGGGAACTGCGCGACCTGCCACGAACAACCCGCAGCCGCCCACGCACCTCAATCAGGCAGCCGGCTGCGCGAGCCAATCAGGCAGGGAATCAAAGTCGTCCTGCCCCAAGGCCAACAACATCGCATCGGCCGGCGTCGGCTCGAACGGCTCCCGAAGCAGCGGCATCCCCGCCTCCACGGGCGTCCGATTCGCCTTACGGTGATTGTCCTCAGCACAGGAGGCCACCGTATTCAGCCAGGTGTCCTGCCCACCCTGCGACCGAGGCAACACGTGGTCCACCGTCGTCGCCCGACGACCGCAGTACGCGCACCTGTGCCGGTCCCGCACCAGAACACCTCGCCGCGACCACGGAGCTTGTCTTCGGAAGGGCACCCGCACATACCTGCACAACCTGATCACCCGGGGCGCCGGTATATCGACCGCGGCTCCGCGCATACGCAGTTCGGGGTGGGCCTGCTCGACAACGGCCTTGTCCTGCAGCACCAGAACGACGGCTCGGTTCAACGTCACCGTCGACAGCGGCTCAAAGCTCGCGTTCAGTACCAGCGTGTCCCGCATACCAGCCCACCTCCCGTGTTGCACCGGCCCACCCCGTGGCGGGCTGGGATCAACTCTGGCCGGGCACGCCGAGATGGACAACGCAATATCTGCTGCTCTCACGGGGGGTGGCCCCCGCGTCCCCCGGCAACAAAAATGCCCGCCCCTGATCACTTCCAAGACCAGGGACGGGCAAACGTTCAATGAACGTCAGGCTTCGGCGGGCACCTCGTACTCACCGATGAGCTGGGCGCGCGCCAGCGCGTGGAACCGCAGATTGAAGCCGACGAACGCCGGGCTGGCATCCGAGTCCGGGCCGAGCTTCTCCTGGTCCACGGCGTACACCGTGAACACATAGCGGTGCGACCCGTCCCCGGGCGGCGGCGCGGCACCGCCGAAGTCCTTGGTGCCGTAGTCGTTGCGGGCCTGGATCGCACCCTCGGGCAGCCCCTCGAACTTGCCGCTGCCCGCACCCTCCGGCAGCTCGGTCACGGAGACCGGGATGTCGAAGAGGACCCAGTGCCAGAACCCGCTGCCCGTGGGGGCGTCGGGGTCGTAGCACGTGACGGCGAAACTCTTGGTCTCGGGCGGGAAGTCGTCCCACCGCAGCTGCGGCGACGTATTGCCGGCCGCATAGACCTGAGCGTCCTTGAGGGTCGCGCCTTCCTGGACGTCCTCACTCGTGACCGTGAACGACGGCACGGGCGGGTGGAAGTCATGGGGGAGCGGCCGCCGCTTGAGCTCGGTCACCTCGGTACCTCCTGATCGGTTCCTACTCAGTGGTCCCGAGCCTAGAACCAGTTGCGCTTGCTGCCGACCTCGGACAGCCACTGGTTGAGATACGCCACCCAGTCGGTGCCCTGGTAGTCGTGCAGCCCCACCTGGAAGGACCGGAAGGTGTCACTGCCCTCGCTGAACAGCCCCGGCTTCTTGTCCATCTCCAGGACGACGTCCATGGCGTTCGAGTCCGCGACGAAGGTCAGCTCGACCTGGTTCAGCCCGCGGTACTGCTGCGGCGGCAGGAACTCGATCTCCTGGTAGAACGGCAGCCGCTGGCGTGTGTTCCGGATGTGACCGCGCTCCATGTCCGCGCTCTTGAAGCGGAAGCCCAGCTGGACGAACGCGTCCAGCAGCGCCTTCTGCGCCGGCAGCGGGTGCACATTGATCGGGTCCAGGTCACCGGAGTCGACCGCGCGCGCGATCGCCAGCTCCGTGGTCACCCCGATGTTCATCCCGCGCAGCGCCTGCCCGTCGATCATGGTGATCGGGGTCTCCCACGGGATCTCCAGCCCGAACGGCACCGCGTGCACGGCGCCGGCCTGAAGCTGGAACGCTCCGCCGAGCCGCTCCTTGGTGAACTCGATGTTCTGCTTGTACTCCTGGTCGTCGTGCCCCTCGACCTCGACCTTGGCCTGCAGCCCGACCGACAGCTCCTGGATCTCCTGGTCGACGGACCCACCCTGGATCCGCACCTCGCCCTGGACGACACCGCCCGGAACGACGTTGACCTCGGTCAGTACCGTCTCGACCGAAGCCCCGCCGGCCCCCAGACTCGCGAGCAGCTTCTTGAACGCCATGTCTCTTCCCTCTCGCATGGATCCCTTGATCCCTACAAACGCACTACGGCCGTGGCCGGTTCCGCGCCTTCACCCTGGCAAGGAGTAGGCGTCCTGACCACCCCGCCGCACCCACCGGCCTGCACTACGCTCGGACGGCATGATCGCGACCCCCGACCGTACGCCCCTCCCCAGAGAGTTCTTCGACCGACCCGTACTGGAGGTCGCCCCCGACCTCCTGGGTCGCATCCTGGTGCGCACGACCCCGGACGGTCCGATCTCCCTGCGCCTTACGGAGGTCGAGGCGTACGACGGCCCGAACGACCCCGGCTCGCACGCCTATCGCGGCCGGACGCCCCGCACCGACGTGATGTTCGGTCCGCCCGGCCATGTGTACGTCTACTTCACCTACGGCATGTGGCACTGCATGAACCTGGTGTGCGGTCCGGACGGCACGGCCAGCGCCGTCCTGCTCCGGGCCGGCGAGATCGTTGAGGGCGCCGAACTGGCCCGCAAACGTCGATTCTCGGCCCGAAACGACAAGGAACTGGCCAAAGGCCCCGCCCGCCTCGCCACGGCCCTCGACGTGGACCGTGCCCTGGACGGCACCGACGCATGCGCCCTCAGCGAGACCCCGTTGCGCATCCTGACGGGCGCGTCCGTCCCCACTGACCAGGTACGGAACGGCCCACGCACCGGTGTCTCCGGAGACGGCGGCGTCCACCCCTGGCGCTTCTGGATCGCCAACGACCCGACAGTGAGCCCTTATCGCGCCCATACGCCCCGACGCCGCCCAACTTGACGCGTCCCGGAGCGGTCCGTAATGTAGCCCGAGCCGCTGAACCGGTTACGGCGATTCGCCAGCAACCGGAAGCGGCCAACCCACTACCTACGACTCCCTCTTGGCGGGGGCGAATTCGGCGTGCCTGCATGCCTGAATTCCGAACCTGCGGAACTCGATTATGAGTTGGCGAGGGAATCGGCTAACGTAGTGAATGTCGAAAGGCCGACGGGCGAAAGTCCAGGCCTCACGACAAATCCCGCCGACAGGGAATCGGATCGAGAAAAGGATCTGATAGAGTCGGAAACGCAAGACCGAAGGGAAGCGCCCGGAGGAAAGCCGCGAGAGAGTCTCTCGGGTGAGTACAAAGGAAGCGTCCGTTCCTTGAGAACTCAACAGCGTGCCAAAAATCAACGCCAGATATGTTGATACCCCGTCTCCGGCCATTATGGCTGGGGCGAGGTTCCTTTGAAGAAATACACAGCGAGGATGCTGTGAACGACCGCCTTATTCCGGTGGTTGTTCCGCTCTCGTGATGTGTGCACCCGATCACGGGTAAACATTCACGGAGAGTTTGATCCTGGCTCAGGACGAACGCTGGCGGCGTGCTTAACACATGCAAGTCGAACGATGAACCACTTCGGTGGGGATTAGTGGCGAACGGGTGAGTAACACGTGGGCAATCTGCCCTGCACTCTGGGACAAGCCCTGGAAACGGGGTCTAATACCGGATGTCACCTCTACTCGCATGGGTGGGGGTTGAAAGCTCCGGCGGTGCAGGATGGGCCCGCGGCCTATCAGCTTGTTGGTGAGGTAATGGCTCACCAAGGCGACGACGGGTAGCCGGCCTGA
>NZ_JBIUCC010000003.1:0-756899 GCF_044593495.1 Streptomyces sp. NPDC051963
CCAACTCGCGGAGGTTCTACGACCGCAAACGCGCCGAGGGCAAGAAGCACGTCCAGGCCGTACTCGCCCTCGCCCGACGACGCGTCAACGTCCTCTGGGCCCTGATCCGTGACCGGCGGTGCTACCAAGTCGCACCGCCAGTGACTTCGGCCGCTTGACAACAGCATTAGGAAGCCACGAGCCACTCCCCGTCCCGCATCAGGTCGCGTCCGTCGAGTTCGTCTGCCTCCCGCCAGGCCTGCACGCGCTGTGGGTGGATGCGGAAGTACAGGTAGGGCGTGGAGAGTTGGCGCGGCTCGAAGCCGGTCCGGGCCGCGAAGAGATCGCCTTCCTCATCGGACAGTTCCGCGGGCGGCACCGTCTGGACCGTGCCCTCGACGATCAACACGTCCCGGGTCGGCCCGATGCCGATGCGGGCCTTGCCGGTCTCGCGCAGGTTCCGGCCGGTCGGACTCTTCGCCGGTGTGGCGATGAGCAGCGTCGAGCCGTCCCAGCGGAAGGACAGCGGCACGAGATACGGAAGTGCTCCGTCGCCGGCGGCCGTCGCGACCCAGGCGTCGACGTCGTGCTCGAGTCGGTGCAGTGTGTCCTGCTTGCGCTGCTCGGCGGGGCGTGCGGGCGCTGGGGTCATCGTCGGACAGCCTCCTGACAGGGGTTTTCGTACGGACATGTCGAGCGGATGCCGCTCAGTGTGACCGTCCCGGGCTCTCCTGCGCCCGGAACTCGTCGAGCCGGGCCGCGGCCGCGCCGAGCAGCAGGTCCAGGGCGGCCGGATAGGAGCTGTGCCGCATGTCCGCCATGAGATGGCGTGCCGTTGCGGCGATGTGCGGGTGGGTGTCCGCGGGCAGCCGCGCGTAAGTGGCCCGCCATAGGGCCGCCTCCGCGTCGCGCGCGGCCTTCGGCAGCACCCTGTCCGCGGAGTCGAGGGCGGCGAAGGCGAGGGCCTGGTCGATGAAGGCGTGGTAGATCCGCACCGCCTCGGCGTCGGGGAAACCCCCGTCGCGCAGCACTCCGATGATGGTCTCCACGGCCTGGATCTCATGGGCGCGTCCGGTCACCCGGTGCGAGCTGAGCACCGCCGCCCTGGGGTGGGCGAGCGCCCCGGTGTGGATGCGCAGCCCGAGATCGCGCAGGTCGGCGCGCCAGTCGCCGGTGGGCCGCCAGATCCGCAGCGTACGGCCGATCAGCTCGTCGGCGACGGCGAGCATCAGGTCGTCGGTGTGCCGGAAGTACCGGTACAGCGAGCTGGGGTCCGCGCCCAGGGCCCGGCCCAGGCGGCGGACCGAGAGGGCCTCGGCGCCGTGTTCCTCGATGAGTCTCAGGGCCGTTGCGACGATCAGTTCCTCGGAGAGGACGACGCCCTGTTTGGTGGGACGTCTGCGCTGCCGGGCCGCGGGCGCGACGACGCGTTCGGTCATGGGTGCCTCCAGGAGGGGCCGGTGGGCGCACCTTATGACAACACCGTTGACCTGTTAACCCCCCGGCCAGTTTCATGTCGCCTCACCGGGGCCGACCAGGCCCCCCGGTGCGAGCGGAGAGCTGGCCATGACCGACAAGCCCTATGGGGTCGACCCTCCCGCGCGGCCCGTGCTGCGCAAGTCCCTCGGAGTCATGGACGGCGTCGCCATCGCCGCGTCCAGCACGGCCGCGACCACCAGCATCGGTATCGGCCTCGGGGTCACCGCCGGGGTGGTCGGACTGCATCTGCCCGCGATCATGCTGCTGGCCTTTCTGCCGATCCTGGGCATCGCGGGCGCCTACTCCCGGCTCAACCGGGTCGAGCCGAACGCGGGCAACGGCTATGTGTGGGTGGGCCGTTCGCTCACCCCCTGGCTGGGCTTCCTGGTCGGCTGGGTGCAGATCGTGGCCACGGTCGCGTTCCTCGCGTACACCACGGCCGTCACCGGGTCGGCGATCCTCCAACTGGCCGGGGACGCCGGGCTGCACGAGCTGGGCGGGCTCGCGCTGGACCCCGGCTCGACCGCGCAGACCACCGCGGTGGGCGTCTTCGTCCTGGCCGCGGTCACGCTCACCGCCGTCACCGGCATTCGGACCGCGGCACGCCTCCAGGCCGGACTGCTGGTCTTCGAGTACGTCGTCCTGCTCGCCTTCTGCGGCTACGGCATCGTCACCGGGCCGCACCCCTTCAGCTGGAGCTGGTTCGACCCGTTCGCGATCCCCTCGGCGCCGGCGCTCGCGCAGGGCCTGCTGCTCTCGGTGTTCTGCTACTGGGGCTTCGAGGCCGCGTTCAGCGTCAACGAGGAGGTGCGCGACCCTCGGGATGCCTCGAGGGCCGGGATCATCACCCTCGTCACCATGCTGGCGCTCTTCCTGCTCGGCTCGATCGCCTTCCAACGGGTGCTGTCCGAGGAGGAGTTGGCGGGTCACGGCGCCGAGGGCCTGGCGTACTTCGGGGACCGGCTGGCCGCGCAGCCGCTCGCCGCACTGCCGTTGATCGCGCTGATGTTCTCCGCGGTCGCCTCGCTCCAGGCCGGGGTGATCCCCACGGCCCGGGGGATGTTCGCGATGAGCCGGGATCGTACGCTCGGTCCGGTGTGGTCCAAGGTCAGCTCCCGGTACGGGACTCCGGCCGCCGGGACGCTGCTGATCGGCGCAGCCGCCGCGGCGGTCGCGGCGCTCGCCCTGGTGATCCCCCGGCTGGCGGACATGATCATAGCGACGGTGAGCGCCGTGGGCATCGTGGTCGCCCTGTCCTACGCGCTGACCGCGCTCGCCGCCGCCGTGCGCTTCCGCTCGCTGCTGCGCGAGGACTGGCGGCAGGGCGTGCGGGCCGTGGTGCTGCCGGCGCTGAGTGCCGCCGCCCTGCTGAGCCTCGGCGGCTATCTCGGCTGGTCGTTCTACACCTCCACCGACCATCTCGAACTCCGTGCGGACAACGGGTGGTTCTTGCTGCTCACTCCCCTGGCGATGATCGCGTCCGGCTTCGTGGCCGCCGCGTGGGCCAAGTGGGTGCGCAGATCGCCGTACTTCCGCACCGGCGAGGGCAGTGACGCCGACGCGCCCCAGTTGCTCGCCACCCCGCAGTAGACCTACCAGGAAACGGATCATGCACGCTGACCTCCTCTTCACCGGCGGCCCCGTCCTCACCCCCGAGGGCCGCACCGCCACCGCCGTCGCCGTCACCGGCGACCGCATCACCGCCGTCGGGCACGACGAGGTGCACGACCTGGCCGGGCCCCGCACGGAAGTCGTCGACCTCGCCGGAAGGTTGCTGCTGCCCGGCTTCCAGGACGCGCACGTCCACCCGGTGCCGGCGGGTCTGGAACTCACCCAGTGCGATCTGACCGGGACCCGGACGGCGGACGAGACCGTGGCCGCCGTACGCGCGTATGCCGCCGCGCACCCGGAACGGGAGTGGATCACCGGCGGCGGCTGGTCCATGGAGGCCTTCGAGGGCGGTACGCCGACGAAGGGGCTGTTGGACGCGGTCGTCCCCGACCGGCCGGTGTACCTGCCCAACCGCGACCATCACGGGGCCTGGGTGAACAGCCGCGCCCTCGCGCTCGCCGGGATCACACGCGACACGCCCGACCCGGCCGACGGGCGGATCGAGCGCGACGCCTCCGGCGAGCCCAGCGGGACGCTCCAGGAAGGCGCGATGCAACTCGTCGGACGGCTCACTCCGCCCGCCACACCGGCCGACCGGAAGGCGGCCCTGCTGCACGCCCAGCGTCATCTGCACGCCCTCGGCATCACGGCCTGGCAGGACGCGCTGGTCGGGGACTTCCTGGGCATGGACGATCCGTCCGAGGCGTATCTCGCCGCCGCCCGCGACGGCTCGCTCACCGCCCGCGTGGTCGGCGCCCTGTGGTGGGACCGGGAGCGCGGAGCCGAGCAGATCCCCGAACTCGTCGAGAAGCGGGCTGTGTTGACCCACGGGCGGTTCCGCGCCTCCACGGTGAAGCTGATGCTGGACGGGGTCGCCGAGACCGGCACCGCCGCCCTGGTGGACCCGTATCTGGACCGGTGCGGCTGCGCCACCGCCAACCGGGGCACCAGCTTCATCGACCGCTCCCAACTGCCCAAGTACGTGGCCGAGTTGGACGCCCTCGGTTTCCAGTGCCACTTCCACGCTCTCGGCGACCGGGCCGTGCGTGACGCACTGGACGCCGTCGAGGCCGCGCGCGCCGTGAACGGACCGAGCGACACGCGGCCCCACCTGGCGCATCTTCAGATCGTGCAGCCGGTCGACGTCCCGCGGTTCGCCCGGCTCGGCGCCACCGCCAACATCCAGCCGCTGTGGGCCGCGCACGAACCCCAGATGGACGAGCTGACGATCCCCTTCCTCGGACCCGAACGGGCGGCGTGGCAGTACCCGTTCGGTGCGCTGTTGCGCTCCGGTGCCCGGCTGGCCGCGGGCAGCGACTGGCCGGTGAGCAGCCCCGATCCACTGGAGGGGATCCATGTGGCGGTGAACCGCGTGGCACCGGGCGCCGACACCGCGGTGTTCCTGCCCGCCGAACGCCTCGCTCTCGCCGATGCGTTGACCGCGTACACCGCGGGCTCGGCGTATGTGAACCATCTCGACGACACAGGCGAGGTGCGCCCGGGAGCGCTCGCGGATCTCGTGGTCCTGGATCGCGATCCGTTCGACGGGCCGGTCGAGGCCGTCGCGGAGACCCATGTAGCTATCACTTACGTCGGGGGCGCGCGAGTATACGCAGCTCAAGAGGCTTGAGCAGTAACGGAGATCACGGTCCGGTTACGCGTAGATCATTTACGCCCTGGGCAGCCTCGTACCGCTTTCCGGTTCAACTTTCGTATCGCGCAACCCAGTTCGAGTGAGCGGGCAGTCACGGTGACTGTCCGCACACAGGGACGGGGGACTTTGCGCTGCCGTTTTTCGAAAGGAAACCCATGCCGCAGGACGTCCGGTTCCGACTCCCCTTCGACAAGGGCGGGCCGTTCATGGGAGGCCGCCGGCGGTGTCGCGGATGAATCTGCCGCGAACGAGCGGCTCGTCGCATCCCCGGCTTACAACCACGGCCGGTCGATTCCGTTGCCAGGAGCACAGCGTGAAGGGAAACCAGTGTGAATTCTCGAGTCGTAGGCGGTGGTCCGGAGACGACCCGCGACAGCTCGGTCCCGGCACAGCCAAGCGCCCGGCTCCAGCCGACGGAGGCGGGGAACACCCTGGCCCGCCTCTTTGCACAACACATCAATGGGTGCACGGAGCAGTACCGAGATTGCCAGAATGCCGCTCAGCAGCGGCTGGATGCAATCGGATCCCCCCAGCCCAGCACCACGCTGCATGTGGAGGGAGCCCTCCATCTGGCGCCGCACCCGTTCCTCCCGCCCGACGAGGAGGGCTACGCCAGGTTGAGGCGACTCGACGACGGCCTGCGCGTGATCGAAGCGGCCTTCCCTCAAGTCAGCACCGATATCGAGGTCTGCCGACTGACCTGCATGATGCTGGAAGGGGCCTGGAGGGAACGGGCACTCACCCCGCCGCGCGAGCAGAGGCAGACAACCGTCTGCGACTGCTCTCTGTGCCGTCGGCTGCCTACGCCCCCCGCACGCACGCCGGCTGACTACGGTTGGCGGCAGAGCGCCGGTCGTCCCCTCACCGTCAAGACCTGGCCGTACCACCGGGAACTCGACAGCGTCCTGACCGGTGGTTGGGTCCTGGCCCGGAAGATGAACGACCTCGAACGAGACCTCGGCCACCGCCACCGCTTCGAGGACGACATCCTGCTCTTCCACGAATACAAACGCGTGATCGACACCATAGACACCACGCACCTCACCCAACTCATCGAAGGCCGCCTGGCCGAGAATTTCAGCACCAACACCGCACGGGCCCTCGTCTGCGGACTCTACGCAGCCCACAAGCGATCCGTGGACGAGTACTGGCTCCAACAGCACCACGCGGGCAGCGTCGTACTCCCCCAGACCAACCCGCTCAGCCAGAGCACCTACTCACTCCTGCAGATGATGGACTGCCTGTTCTGGCACGTCTCACCCGACACCGAGCTCTGGCAGGAAGAACACCTCGCCTCCCTGCTGCTGTGCCGCGTCGTCGACGACATGGTCGACGTTCGAGCCGACGCCCTCACCGGCGAGATCAGCAACTTCTGGCTCGCCGACCTGCCCACCCACACCAAGGCCCTCTACGCTGCCGCGGCCATCGCCCTCATCAAGTACGGCTGCATGCCCGAGGCGCATCCCCCGATGTGGAACTCCTGGCTGCAGACCAGCACCATCGTCTGGTTGGGGCTCACGGGCCGGCACGCCCTGTGGTTCGACGGCATCACCCAGGGCCTCCCCCCGGCCCAGGACTGCCCGCTGTGCGACCTGCAGCCCAACGCATGCACCGGAATCCTCACCGACGGCACCACCCTCACCGTCGCCCCGCGGCCCACCGCACCGGCTCTGAGCCCCCGGACCGCCGAGCTGTCCGCACGCTGCCGGGCCCAATACCCCGAGACCTGGCCCCTCTTCGACGCCGAACTCCACGCCTTCGAAGCGCTGCACGGCCCCTGGCACGGCAACACCGACAGCACATGGGAGATCCTGCGCCGCACGTACATCGCCGCCGTGGAGGCATCCCGCGCCGAATCGTCCACGGCCCGCGCTCGTCAGGTCCAGGAAGACTCCGGCGTAGTCGGGTCCGAGTTCTACTACACCCTGCACGACCCTGACACCGGGCGGGAGGACACCGCGCTGCTCGCCTACATGTTCGGCTGCGCCCACCCGCACTTCCTCTGGAACGCCACGGGATACCGTCCCACGCACCTCGCAGGCGACTGGCTCGACGGCTGACGCCTCGATCCTGTTCCAGAAACATGACGCCGCTGCCCGGCCGGGCAGCGGCGTCTCAGGACCTATACCTCGAATTCGACCGGCAGGCTTTCCAGCAGCGACATCCATGTGGACGCCGTCGAGGTGAGCTCCTCCGGCGGCACGGCCAGGCGCAGGCCCGGCAGACGGTGCAGCAGGACGTCCACCGCGATCTCGATGATGGACATCCCGATGTTCTGCCCGGGGCACTCGTGCGGGCCCGCGCCGAACGCCAGGTGCGCCTGGTTGCCGTGCACCGAGACACTCGGGTCAGGCCGGACCTCAGGGTCCAGGTTGCCCGGGCCGAGACCGAGAACGAGCAGATCGCCCTCCTCGATGCGGTGCCCGCCCAGTTCGACATCGCCGGCGGCGAAGCGCCCCGGCAGGACGGCCAGCGGCGGAGAGTCCCACATGGCCTCCTCGATCACCGCCGAGATGTTCAGCTGACCGCTGATCAGCCCGGAGAGCCGGGAGGCGTCGGTCAGGACCAGCTCCAGCACCCGGGCCAGCAGGTTGGTCGTGACGTGCGCGGCGATCAGCACCGCGCGCAGGTGGAGCACGACCTCGTCGTGGTCGAGAGCCGCGTGATGCTCCAGCAGGCCGGTGGCGAGGTCGGACCCGGGTTCGGACCGCCTGCGCTCGGCGAGTTCACCGAAGATCTCCCTGATCACGCCGTCGTGCATGACGGCGTCCTCGCCGCCCTTCATCACCTGCGCACAGGACTCGACCAGGCGACGCCCCTCCGCTTCGGCAAGTCCCAGAATGCGGGCCATCACGAGCATCGGCAGTAAGTCTGCGTAGTCCGCCACCAGATCGGCGCGGCCGGAGTCCGCGAACGCGTCGATCTGCTTGTTGGCGAAATGCGTGGCGTGGCGCCGGACACCGCGGCCGGCGGCGGACTGGAGCCCGTCGCTGACGGCACCGCGCAGTCGGCGGTGAGGCTCGCCGTCCTGGGACACGCAGTCGGGGCGCCAGGCGAGCATCGGAACCAGGGGAGAGTTGTCCGCGATCCGGCCCTCCCGCCAGTCCCGCCAGATCCGCCCGTCCCGGGCGAACTGGCGGGGATTGTCGAGCACTCGCCGGCTGTCCCGGTAGCCCAGTACCAGCCAGGCGGGGATGTCGCCCTCCAGCAGCACCGGCGCGACGGAGCCGTGCTCCTTGCGCAACCGCTCGTAGATGCCGCGCGGGTCGGTCGCCGCCTCGGGCCCGTACAGCCGGACCGGTTCTGCCGAACCATGGGCGACCGGGCAGCCGCGGGGGGCGTCGGGACTGTCGAGGTTCTGGTCGTTCATCGGGGCTCCAGGACGACGGCGGAGCGTTCCTTCAAGTGACGCATCAGGGTGATCAGCACGTCACGGCTGGAGGCCCGGTCGCGGGCGTCGCAGACCACGATCGGGGTGTGGGGGGAGATGTCCAGGGCGTCCCGTATCTCCTCGATGGGATGCTCCTTGGAGTCGGGGAAGACGTTCAGGGCGATGACGAAGGGCACCTCCTGGCGCTCCATCTCCTCGATCGCCCGGAAGCTGGAGGCCAGCCGTCGGGTGTCCACCAGGACGACCGCGCCGAGCGCGCCCTTGAACAGGCCGTTCCACAGGAACCAGAACCGCTCCTGGCCCGGGGTGCCGAACAGGTAGAGCATCAGGCTGTCGTTGATGCTGATCTTGCCGAAGTCGAGACTGACGGTGGTCTCGGTCTTGTCGGCCACTCCGATGAGGTGGTCGACGTCGGCGCTGGCCTGGGTGAGGGTCTCCTCGGTGGTGAGCGGCTTGATGTCGCTGACCGAGCGGACCATCGTGGTCTTCCCGGTGCCGAAGCCACCGGCGATCATCACCTTCACCGAGCGGGTGCCGTCACCGGTCGGCCGGCCGGGTCGGTCAAAGCCGTTCAAGTCCACTGAGTACCTCCTCAAGGAGCGCGAGGTCGGGCCCGCGACCGGCGTTGTGCGCCGGGATGGGATCACGGGCTTCGACGTGGCCTGCCTCCAGCAGATCCGTCAGCAGCACCGCGAGAATGTTGAAGGGCAATCCGAGGTGGGCGCCGAGTTCGGCCACCGACAGCGGATCGCGGCAACGCCGGAGGATGTCCTCGTGTTCGTGCTGCATGCCCGGTACGGGGGCGGCGCGGGACACGATGAGGGTGGCCACGTCGAGACTCGACGCCGAACCGCCCGGTCCGCTACGTCCCCTGGTGACGACGTAGTAGCGCTCCAGACCTTGGGGGTCCCCCCAAGTCGAGCGAAGCCGAGAGCTTGGGGGAGGGTCCGTGGGCCGGCGGGGAGCACTCATCCAGAGTGCTCCTCCAGCCGCGGAGTGGTGCCGAGGAGCTCACCCATCCTGCGGGCCAGATCCCTCATCTGGTGTCCGAGCAGACCCTGGTCGAGGCCCTCGCGCGCCAGGACACCGAGATAGGTCTCCACACCCGCGCGGACGACGAACAGATGCCCTCCGTCGACCTCGATCATCGCCAGCCTCAACTGCCCCGCATAGGTGGGGAACTGCTCGGCGACCGGCTGGGCCAGCGCCTGGAGGCCGGCCACCACGGCGGCGAAGCGGTCCACGTCGTCGGGGTCTTCGGCGCCGTAGGAGGTGATGGCCTTGCCGTCACTGGAGGCCACGAGGGCGAAGCGGATCTCCGGGATGGACTCCACCAGATCGCGGAGCGCCCAGCTCACGTCGGTTCCCTGTTGCGTCATGTGGACTAGTCGCTCTCTTCAGTGCGGGGCTCGGCGGACTCGCGGCCATCGGCCGTGTCAACCGCCTCGCCGGTCTCTCCGTGCTCGCGTCCGGCGGTGGCGAAGGCGGCCAGGCCGGCGAAGGACGCGTCCGGCGGGACCGCGGAGACGCTGATCTCCCCGGTCCGCTCGGCGCGCTCGGCCGGCTCGTGCCGGGCCGCCTCTCCTCGCTTGCTCCGGCGCCGGGGCAGTCCGCCGGGTGTCGTTTCGACGTCGCCGGCGACGGGCTCGGCCATGGCTTCGGCGGGGACCGGTTCGCGGGCCGGGGCGGGCGCTGCGGCAGGTTGGGTCGCGGGGGCGGCGATGGCCTGAGTGGTCGCGGGGAGCGGGCTGAAGTACTTGTGCGGGACCACGACGACCACCGAGGTACCGAGCCAGGGCGAGTCGGCGAAGGTGACCCGGATGCCGTAGCGGCGGGCGAGGGCACCGACGACGCGCAGGCCGATGTTGGCGTCCTCGGAGATACCGCCGAGGCCCGGGCCCGACTCGGTGCCGGCGAGGGCCTGTTCGGCCTCGCGCTTCTTCTCCTCGCTCAGGCCCTTGCCGGAGTCCTGGATCTCGATGCCGACGCCGTTCGGGACCTCCTTGCCGGATACGACGACCGGTTCGGTGGGCGGCGAGTAGCGGGCCGCGTTGTCCAGGAGGTGCGCGAAGATCAGCGTGAGGTGGTCCACCAGGCCGCCGTCGACGCCGAGTTCGGGCAGATGGCGTACGTCGACGCGGTGGAAGTCCTTGATCCGGCCGATGCCGCCGCGCACCACGCTGAGCAGCCGCTGCGGTTCCTGCCACTGCCGGCCGGGCCGGTCCGAACCGCCGAGTACTCCGATGCTGGCGGCGAGACAGTCGGCGGGGCCGATCTCCTGGTCGAGCTCCATCAGGCCCCGCGCCACGACCGGCAGCCGGCCGTGCTCGCCCTGCATCTCGTGCAGTCGGCCGCGCAGCTTGCTGGTCAGGACGTGGATGCGGTTGCCGATGGAGATGACGGCCTGTTCGGCGGAGGTGGAGCGGTCGAACTCCCGCTCCACGCCGATCAGCGCGGTCCTCAGCAGCTTGCGCAGTTCGGCCTGGAGGTCGGCGCCGACCTTCGCGCACTGGTTGACCGTCGGCAGGATGTCGTCGATGGCGTCACCGGAGCGCAGCCGGTCCAGGGACTCGGGCAGTTGCTCGTCGGCGAGCCGGGCGACGCCGGCGAGCTGGTGCGCCAGCTGCTCCTGCCAGACCTCGGCCTGGTCGGCGAGCTGTGCTTCGTACGACTTCATCTGGGCGGCGATGCGCGCCTCGTACGCCTCCGCCTGCTCGGCGAGCCGGGACTCGTACGCCTCGGTCTGCTCGCCGAGCTGGGCCTCGTAGGCGCCGGCCTGGTCCGCGAACCGGTCTTCCTGGGCGGCGCGTTCGGCGGAGTTCTTCCGCTCCATGCCTGCCACGTGCTGCTGCCACTGCTGGGAGTGCTCGGCCTGCGAGGTGCGGAAGGTGCCCTCCGCGCGGCGCAGTTGCGTCCGGGTGCGGATCAGCAGCCGTACGCACACGGAGCTCGCCGCCGTCGCCGCGGCACCGGCGACGGCCGCGGTTATTCGCTCCGAGCTCATGAACGTGGCGGCAACCGTGCCGCCTCCCAGGGCCAGCGGCATCAGCCACCAGCTGTACCAGGCGACAGGGGCCCGCGCCGCCGGCGGCGGAGTGGCGAGTTCCATCTGCATCCTTCGAAGCAACACGACGAACAACGGGGGGTGCGCAAGGGACCGCACATGAGTACGCACCGCGAGACAACGGATCGTGACCGCGTCAACTCGCAGCGCTGTAGGGGAGCTTATCGGGTTCGAACGGAAAAGGATCAACCTCACGGTCTCCTGGAAGTGAGGATTCCGTCACGCTCTGCCAGCGGCACTTCCTGGACAGACGTCCAGCTATAGTGGACATCCGTCCAGAATACAGAGGTGGGACATGGAGACAGTCGCGAGCGTGCTGGTCGGTCTGGTGGCCGCGTTGCACGCGTACATCCTGGTGATGGAGATGTTCCTGTGGGAGAAGAAGCCGGGCAGGTCGTTCCATGGATTCAGCCGTGAGATGACGCGGGCGACCGCGCCCATGGCTGCAAACCAGGGGCTCTACAACGGGTTTCTCGCCGCGGGTCTGGTGTGGGGGCTGATCGCGGCGGATCCGACCGGGTTCAGGGTGCAGGTGTTCTTCCTGTCCTGTGTCGTGGTCGCGGGCGTGTTCGGCGCGCTCACCGCGAACACCCGCATCCTGGTCGCGCAGGCACTGCCCGGCGCGCTCGCCCTGGCCGCCGTCCTCATCGCACAGTGATCCGCGGCGTGCCCGAGGACCCGCGGGCGGCCCGCACCCGGGCGCGGCTCCGCGAGGCCCTGCTCGCGGAGTGCGCCGAGCGGCCTTTGGAGGAGGTCGCGGTCGCCTCGCTGGTGCGCCGGGCCGGTGTCGGCCGGGCCACGTTCTACGTCCACTACGCCGACCTCGAGGCACTGGCCGTGGACGCCTGCGCGGACGTCGTACGGGACGCCGTGGACGCGCTGCACGCCTGGCGCGGCCGGCCCGACCCGGTCCACGCACCCGCCGCCCTGCTGGAGTTCTTCGCCGACCTCGCCCCGCACACGGCCCTGTACCGGGCCCTGTTGAGCCCGGGCGGCGGCGGTCCGCTCGGCCACGTCCTGCACCGGGATCTACGCGCCCGCAGCCTGGCCGAGCGCAGACTCGTGGGCGCGGCGGACGCCCCCCTGGTCGCCTCCGCGGTCGCCGCGACCTTCGCCGGCGTCCTGGCCGACTGGCTGCACGGGCTGATCGAAGGCGACGCCGACCAAGTCGCCCACCAGACCTGGCAGTTGCTGGTCGCCCTGCACACCAGCCGGTGACAGCCGTTGCCCGGACCGTCGCCAGGGGGTCCGGCAGCGCCCCGAAGGGGCGCGGGGAACTGCGCGACCCGCCACGACGGACCCGCAGACGACCGACGGCCCGTCCAAGCACCCCGCGGAGCAGTCAGCGCCCTCCTCGCGGCAGCCGGTGGCACACCACGGCGATCAGCGAACCGCCTGGAACGTACGCCGGTACACCTGCGGCGAGACGCCGATGGCTGCGTGCAGGTGCTGGCGCAGGGAGGCGCCGGTGGCGAAGCCGACTCGGCCGGCGATCTGGTCGACGGACAGGTCGCTGGCCTCCAGCAGGTGCCGGGCGCGGGCGATGCGCTGCTGGATCAGCCAGCGGCCGGGGCTGAGGCCGACCTCGTCGTTGAAGCGGCGGGCGAAGGTGCGCAGGCTCATCCGGGCGTGGGCGGCGAGATCGGCCAACGTCAGGGGTTCGTCGAGGCGTTGGAGGGCCCAGGAGCGGGTCTCGGCGGTGCTGGCGGCCCCGCACTCCGGGACCGGCTGCTCGATGTACTGGGCCTGACCTCCGTCGCGGAACGGCGGGACGACACAACGGCGGGCGACCCGGTTGGCGAGTTCGCTGCCGTGGTCCGTGCGCACGATGTGCAGACAGATGTCGACTCCGGAGGCCGCGCCGGCGGAGGTCAGGATCCGGCCGTCGTGCACGAAGAGGACGTCCGGGTCCAGGTCGACCTGCGGATACTCGGACCGGAAGCGGTCGACGACCTGCCAGTGGGTGGTGGCGCGGCGGCCGTCGAGGAGACCGGCGGCGGCGAGCACGAAGGCGGCCGTGCAGATCGACACGATCCGTGCGTCCGGGCGGATCCGGGCGAGGGCGTCGGCGATCTCGACGGGAAGCCCGGCGGGGATGTCCGGGGTCGCCATGGAGGCGACCACGACGGTATCGGCCGTTTCGAGGACCTCGGGTCCATGGTCCACGGTGACCGAGAAGTCGGCGTTGGTACGCACCGGTCGGCCGTCGACGGTGCAGGTCAGCACCTCGTAGTGACCGTCGGCCGCGCCGAAGATCCGGCTGGGGATGCCCAGCTCGAAGGGGTAGACGCCGTCGAGCGCCAGGACCACGACCCGTTCCACATGCTGCATGGCACGATTCTATCGAAGGTTGGCCATCGTGCCATTTTTCTGCCCGGCGGAACCCGGCAGGCTGGACGACCATGAGCACTGTGAACACCATGCGAGCCATCAGTCAGCCCGTCCTCGGCGGTCCCGAGGTCCTCGAGGTGGTCGAGGTGGAGCGGCCCACACCCCGGGCCAACGAGATCCTGGTCCGGGTGCGCGCCGCCGGGGTCAACCCGACCGACTGGAAGCACCGCGCCACCGGCGGCTTCCTGGGCGAGCCGCCGTTCGTCCTCGGCTGGGACGTCTCCGGCGTGGTCGAGGCCGTCGGCGTCGGCGTCGCCCGTTTCAAGCCCGGCGACGAGGTCTTCTCGATGCTGGCCTACCCGTGGGGCCACGGCTCGCACGCCGAGTACGTCGCCGCCCCGGCCCGTGCCTTCGTCCGCAAGCCGGCCGGGATCGACCACATCCAGGCGGGCGCGCTGCCCCTGGTCTCGCTGACGGCGTGGCAGTCGCTGGTCGAGGCGGCGGATGTCCGGCCGGGGCAGCGGGTGCTGATCCACGCGGCGGCGGGCGGGGTCGGGCATGTGGCCGTGCAGATCGCCAAGGCGCGCGGCGCGTACGTGATCGGCACGGCGAGCGCGGGCAAGCACGACTTCCTGCGCGAGCTGGGCGTGGACGAGACCGTCGACTACCGGGAGACCGACTTCACCGAGGCCGTGAAGGACGTGGATGTCGTCCTGGACACGCTCGGCGGCGACAACGCGGTCCGCTCGCTGCGGGTCCTGCGCCCGGGCGGGATCGTCGTCTCGATCCTGCCGGTCGGCTCGCAGGACTTCTACGAGGAGGCTGAGCGGCTCGGCGTACGGGCGGTCCGGCTGCTCGTCGACGCCGATCGCGCCGGTATGGAGGCGATCGCCGACCTGGTCGAGGCGGGCAAGCTGCGCGCCACGATCGCCGGGACCTTCCCGCTGGCCGATGCCGCCAAGGCACATGAGCTCGGCGGCACCGGCCGGACCACGGGCAAGCTGGTCCTGCTGATGGACTGACCCGGGTCAGAACATGAGCACGGGCTTGATCGCCTTGCCCGCGCCCATGTCCCGCACCGCCTGGTCGATCTCCGCGAACGGATACGTGCTGATCAGGCGGTGCAGCGGGAGCCGGCCCTCCTTGACGAGCCGCACCAGGGACGGAATGAAGGACTGCGTCTCGGTGTCGCCCAGGGTGAGGCCGACAACCTGCTTGCCGCCGAGCAACCCATTCACGTCCAGGGCGACTTCGGTGCCGAACGGGGGTACCCCGACGACGACCAGGGTGCCGCGGGCGGCGAGCGCGTCGACGCCCTGACGCAGCACGGCGACGCTGCCGGTGGTCTCCACGACGCCGTCGGCGCCCCGCCCGCCGGTGATCTCGGCAATCGCCCCGCCGAGATCGGCCTCGCCGGCGTCGACGGTGTGGGTGGCCCCCAATTCCCTTGCCAGCGAAAGGCGTTCGCCGACCCTGTCGACGGCGACGATCAGCGTTGCGGGCGTGAGGGCGGCGGCCATGACGGCGGAGAGGCCGACGGCGCCGGCGCCGAGGACGACGACGGTGCTGCCGAGGGTGGGCCGCAGCACGTTCCAGACGGCGCCGACTCCGGTCTGTACACCGCAGCCCAGTGGGGCGACGGACTCCAGCGGCACATCCGGGTCGACCTTGACCAGGCTGCGCTCGTCCACCAACGCCCGCTCGGCGAACGACGACTGGCCGAAGAAGTGGCCGCCGAGCGGTGCGCCGTCCCGGCTGATGGTGCTGGTGCCGTCGGCACGACGGCCGCCGATGAGGTTCAGCGGCAGCCAGGTCGCACAGTAGGCGGGGTGGCCGCCGTGGCAGTTGCGGCACTCGCCGCACGAGGTGAAGGACAGCACGACATGGTCGCCGGGGGCCACGCCGGTGACGGCCGGGCCGACGGCCTCGACGACCCCCGCCCCCTCGTGGCCCAGAACTCCGGGAAGCGGGAAGGGCAGTCCGCCGCTCGCGACGCCGAGGTCGGTGTGACACAGACCGGTCGCCACCATCCGGACGACCGCCTCGTGCGGGCCGGGCTCGTCGAGGACCACGTCGGAGAGGGTGAAGGGCGCGCCGCCCGACTCGACGACGGCGGCGCGGGTGGTGAGGGACATCGCAGGAACTCCTTGCGGGCGGCGCTCAGTCGAGCGAGACGACGACGGACTTGACCTTGGTGTAGGCGGCGAGCGCCTCGGGGCCGTATTCGCGGCCGAAGCCGGAGTCCTTGACGCCGCCGAAGGGGACCGCGGGGTCGAGCATCGCCCAGTCGTTGATCCAGACGATGCCCGCCTGGAGCCGGTCGGCGATGCGGTGGGCGCGGGCCAGGTTGGTGGTCTGGACGCCCGAAGCCAGGCCGTAGGGCGTTGAGTTGGCGAGCTCGACGGCCTCGTCCTCGGAGTCGAAGGGCTGCACGGTGAGGACCGGGCCGAAGATCTCCTCCTGGACGACCCGGGAGTCGTTCGGCAGGTCGGCGATGACGGTGGGCTTGTAGTAGTAGCCGCCGTCCAGGTCGAGCCGCTCGCCGCCGCAGACGATGCGGCCGCCCTCCTTGCGGGCCAGGTCGACGTACTCCTCGACCTTCGCCAGGTGCTTCTCCCCCGCCATCGGTCCGACGACGGTCTCGGGACTGCGGGGGTCGCCCACCGGCACGCCGGGAACGGCCTGGGCGAGGATGCCCAGCAGGGTGCTGTAGACCGGGCGTGCCACCAGCAGGCGCGGGCCGCCCATGCAGAACTGCCCGGTGTTGAAGACGAAGCCCTTGATGACCGCACCGACCGCTTTCTCCAGGTCGGCGTCCTCGAAGACGACATGGGCCGCGTTGCCGCCGAGTTCCATGGTGACCGGCTTGAGTGCCTCGCCCGCGGCGCTCGCCACATGCCGGCCCACCGCGGTGGAGCCGGTGAACGCGATCTTGTCCACGCCCGGGTGGCGCAGCAGCGCCTCACCGGCGACGGGGCCGGTGCCGGTCACGACGTTGACGACTCCGTCCGGGATGCCCGCCTCCTGGAGCAGCCGGGCCATGTAGAGGGCGCTGAGCGGGGTCTCGTCCGCCGGCTTGTGCACCACCGTGTTGCCGGCCGCGAGCGCCGGGCCGAGCTTCGAACCGGCCAGGATCAGCGGGAAGTTGAAGGGCGTGATGGCCGCGACCACGCCGAGCGGCTCGCGCCGGGTGTAGGCGAGGGCGTTCATGGGGGTGTCGCGGTTGGCCCCGTGCAGGGAGTGGGCGAGGGCGGCGAAGTGTTCGTAGTCGTTGGCCGCGTTCGTGACGTCGACGGCCTGGCACAGGCTGATCGGCTTGCCGACGTCGAGGCTCTCCAGCCGGGCGATGTCGTCGGCGTTCGCGCGGATCAGCTCGGCGACGCGGTGCAGCACCCGGCCCCGCTCGCGGCCGCTCAGGCCGGACCAGGCTCCGCCGTCGAAGGCCTCCCGGGCGGCACGCACGGCGGCGTCCACGTCGGCTGCGCCCGCTTCCGCGACGGTGGTGACGACCGTGCCCCGGGACGGGTCGACCACCTCGGTGCGCGCTCCGTCGGCGGCCGCACGCCACTGACCCCCGATGAACAGCCGTCCGGGTTCGATCTCGAAGGTGGTCATCACCACTCCTCAGCCTCATTGCCAAGATTTCAACCAACAGGATTCCTGTTGGTGCCTCATCCGCTTCGCAGTCTCTTTACAGACAGGATTCCTGTCAATGCTCTAGGCTCGATCCATGGTCGGCACCCAGGCAACCAAGGCACCCCCGTCCCTGCTGTACATGGTCAAGCAGGTGGAACTCGTCGTGCGCTCACACCTGGACGAGCTGGTCAAACCGTCCGGGATCACCGCCCTCCAGTACACGGCGCTCACCGTCCTGGAGCGTCACGACGGGTTGTCCGCGGCGCAGCTGGCCCGGGACTCGTTCGTCACCGCCCAGTCCATCGCCGACCTGGTCCGGTCCCTGGAGAGCCGCGGACTGGTCCGGCGGGAGCGCAACCCCCGCAACCGGCGCGAGCTGCTGATCCTGCTCACCGACACCGGCCGGGAGCTGCTGGAGCGCCATGCCGGGCCGGTGCGGGAGCTGGAGGAGCGGATGATCGGGGATCTCACGGCACACCAGGCCGAGCAGTTCCGACGAGCACTCTCCCGGGCCTGGCATGCGCTGTCGTAACTGCTTAGGCTCAACACGAAGACATATGTCAATCGAACTTGCGCGAATTCCCTCGATCGGGGGTAACTTGCTGGGCGGGAAAAGGAATTGCCGCCCAGGGAGCCGGTTGGAGGCGACGTTGTCGTGCCGCAAGAACCCGCTCCACTCACCCGGCACCTGCGCATCCGCCAGGACCGCGGCTTCACGGTGCTCGAATTCCGCGGCGAGATCGACATCGCGGCCACCGTGGAGATCATCCCGCTTCTCGACCGCGCGACGGCGGGAGCCGGCCCCCGGGTCGTGCTGGACCTCAGCCGGATCGAGTTCTTCGACTGCTCCGGACTGCGTCTGCTGTACCGGGCCAGGAGCCGGGTGCTCGACCGCGACGGACAGCTCCATCTCGTGTGCACGCATCCGCTGACGCTGCGCATCCTCCGGGTGACCGGTCTGGTGCGCCTGCTGCCCCCGGCCCCGACGCTGGACGCGGCCCTGGGGCAGTCCGAGGCGGCATCCGGTTCCGTCTGACGGCGACTATGTGCGGATCTTGGTGACCTGACCGGCGCCCACCGTACGGCCGCCCTCCCGGATGGCGAACTTCAGCCCCTCCTCCATGGCGATCGGCTGGATCAGCTGCACATGCATGGTGGTGTTGTCGCCCGGCATGACCATCTCCGTGCCCTTGGGCAGGGTCACCACGCCGGTCACATCCGTCGTACGGAAGTAGAACTGCGGGCGGTAGTTGTCGAAGAAGGGCGTGTGCCGGCCGCCCTCGTCCTTCGACAGGATGTAGGCGCGCGCCTCGAACTCAAGATGCGGTGTGACCGATCCGGGCCGGATGACGACCTGGCCGCGTTCGACGTCCTCACGCTTGACTCCGCGCAGCAGCAGTCCGACGTTCTCTCCCGCCCGGCCCTCGTCGAGGAGCTTGCGGAACATCTCGATGCCGGTGACGGTGGTCTTCGTCTTGTGCTCGTGGATGCCGATGATCTCGACCTCGCTGTGGACGTTCAGCGTGCCGCGCTCGATCCGGCCGGTGACGACGGTGCCGCGTCCGGTGATGGTGAACACGTCCTCGATCGGCATCAGGAACGGCTTCTCCACATCACGCTGCGGTTCCGGCACCGCCGAGTCGACCGCGTCGAGGAGGTCGAGCACCGACCGGACCCATCGCGGATCGCCCTCCAGGGCCTTCAGCGCGGAGACCTGCACCACCGGGACGTCGTCGCCCGGGAACTCGTACTCGGTGAGCAGTTCGCGCACCTCCAGCTCCACGAGCTCCAGGATCTCCTCGTCGTCCACCATGTCCGTCTTGTTGAGGGCCACGACGATGTACGGCACGCCCACCTGCCGGGCCAGCAGCACATGCTCCTTGGTCTGCGGCATCGGACCGTCCGTGGCCGCGACGACCAGGATGGCGCCGTCCATCTGGGCCGCGCCCGTGATCATGTTCTTGATGTAGTCGGCGTGCCCCGGGCAGTCGACGTGTGCGTAGTGGCGGCGTTCCGTCTGGTACTCGACATGGGCGATGGAGATGGTGATGCCGCGCTGCCGCTCCTCGGGCGCCTTGTCGATCTGGTCGAACGGCGTGTACGGGTTGAGATCGGGGAACCGGTCGTGCAGCACCTTCGTGATCGCCGCCGTGAGCGTCGTCTTGCCATGGTCGATGTGACCGATGGTGCCGATGTTCACGTGCGGTTTCGTCCGCTGGAACTTCGCCTTGGCCACTGCAAGCCCTCCTGGTCACCTGGGTGGTGCCGAGCGTTGCGGTTGCTGGGAATCCGCTCCCTCCTGTCTATTCGCTCCGCGGCGCGTCGAACAGGGCGCTGACCGACTCACCGTTGTGAATGCGGCGCACGGCTTCGGCGAGCGCGGGAGCGATGGAGAGAATCCGCAGCTTGTCCGTGTGCTCCTCCGCCGGTACCGGCACGGTGTTGGTGCACACGATCTCCTCCACGTCGGGCTGCTCGCTGAGCCGCTTGAGGGCCCCGGCGGCGAACAGACCGTGCGTACAGGCGATCCGGATCGACCGCGGACCCAACTCCCGGAGCCGGTCGAGGAGTTCGAGCACCGTGCTGCCCTTGGCGATCTCGTCGTCCAGCACGATGACATCGCGCCCGGCGACATCGCCGATGACGGCGCTGATGCTGACCCGGTCGTCCGCGTACCGCTGCTTGGCGCCTGCCGCGACCCGGGCGCCGATCAGCCGGGCGAAGGCGGCCGCCTCCTTGGCGTTGCCGAGGTCCGGCGAGACGACGGTGGTGCGGGTCAGGTCGTACTGCCGGAAGTGCACGGCGAGTTCACGCAGCGCGTGCAGGTGGTCGACGGGCACCGAGAAGAAGCCGTGGACCTGCGGCGAGTGCAGCGTCATGGCGAGGACCCGGCTTGCGCCGGCCGCGACCATCAGATCCGCGACGAGCCGTCCGCCCATGGAGATCCGGGGCGCGTCCTTCTTGTCGGAGCGGGCGTAGGCGTAGTGCGGCATGACGACGGTGATCCGGCGGGCGGACGCCCCGCGCGCCGCGTCGCACATCATCAGCAGCTCGACCAGATGCTCCTGGACGGGAACGACCAGCGGCTGGATGAGGAAGACGTCCCGCTCCCGGCAGTTGGCCTGGAGCTGCACCTCCAGACAGTCGTTGGCGAACCGGCTGACCCGAATCGGGTTGAGCGGCACGCCGAGATGCCGGCAGACCTCCGCAGCCAGTTCGGGGTGGGCGCTACCGCTGAACACGGCGATGTCTCGCACGTCCGCTCCTCGCATGATCATTCCGGGTCGGCGCCCTCATGCTACTGACCGCGGAAATTCGGTTGCGGGCCCCCTCGGACAGCAGGCCATCATGGCGGCGTCCGCATTCCCTCACGACAGGATTCCTCGCATGCGCCGACTCCTCGGAATCTCCCAGCGCCCCTACTGGACGACGGTTCTCGAGGACTCGACCCACTGTGCACACCCTGAACATCGGAATTCTGGCCCACGTCGACGCCGGTAAGACCAGCCTCACCGAGCGGCTGCTGTTCGACCACGGAGCGATCGACCGGCTCGGCAGCGTCGACACCGGTGACACCCGCACGGACGACGGTGCGATCGAGCGGGAGCGCGGCATCACCATCCGTTCCGCCGTCGCCTCGTTCACGGCCGGCGACACGCGGATCAACCTCATCGACACCCCCGGCCACTCGGACTTCATCGCCGAGGTCGAGCGTGCCCTGGAGGTCCTCGACGGTGCGGTCCTGCTGCTGTCCGCCGTGGAGGGCGTACAGGCACAGACGCGGGTGCTGATGCGGACGCTGCGCCGGCTGCGGCTGCCCACGCTCGTCTTCGTCAACAAGATCGACCGGGCCGGCGCCCGGTCCGCGGAGCTGCTCACCGACATCCGGCGCAGACTGACGCCGTACGTCGTCCCGCTGACGGAAGTGACGGGCATCGGCACCCCCGACGCCCGGGTGACGCCCCTCCGCGAGGACGCCCCGGAACCGGCCGAGGCCCTCGCCGAGGTCGACCCGGACATCCTGGCGGCCGTCGTCGACGGTCCCGGGCCGACCCCGGACGAGCTGCGCGCCGCTCTCGCCGCACGCACCGCCGACGGTTCCCTCCACCCGGTCTTCTTCGGCTCCGCGCTGGGCGGCCAGGGCGTCTCGCATCTTGTCGAGGGCGTGCTGAGCCTGATCCCACCGGCCCCGACGACCGGGGCCACCGAGCCGCGCGGCACGGTCTTCGCCGTACGACCGGGTCCCGGCGGGGAGCGGACGGCGTATCTGCGGCTCTACGACGGTGAGGTGGCCCGGCGCCAGCGACTGACCTTCCTGCGGCGGGAGGCGGACGGCCGGACCACCGAGGTCTCCGGCCGGGTGACGCGCCTCGACGTGGTCGGCGGGAGCGGTTCACTCACCGCGGGGAACATCGCGGCGGTCACCGTCCCCTCCGGTCTGCGCGTCGGCGACCGGCTCGGCGAACTCACCGACCGGGCCCCGCAGTTCGCGCCACCGACACTGGAGACCCTCGTCCGGGCGCGGCACCCCGGGCAGGCGGGGCGGCTGCGTTCGGCTCTGCTCGCCCTCGCCGACCAGGACCCGCTGATCCACGCCCGGCCCGCGGACTCCGGCTCGACCGCCCTGCTCCTCTACGGCGAGGTCCAGATGGAGGTCCTCGCGGCCACACTCGTCCAGGACTTCGGAGTCGAGGCCGACTTCACCGCGGGCCGGGTCCGGTTCCTGGAGCGCCCGAGGAAGAGGGGCGAGGCCTGCGCGGAGATGCCGTGGCACGATCACACCCGTTACTGGGCGACGATCGGGCTGCGCATCGAGCCCGGCGCGGTCGACTCCGGCGGGGTGTTCACGTACGAGACGGAACTCGGCGCCCTCCCCCGGGCCTTCCACCAGGCCATCGAGGACACCGTTCACGCGACCCTGCGCACGGGGCTGTCCGGTGCGGCGGTGACGGACTACCGGGCAACCCTGATCCGGTCCGGCTACTCCGCTCCGATCAGCACCGCGGCCGACTTCCGTGGCCTCACCCCGATCGTGCTGCGCCGGGCCCTGGAACGAGCGGGAACGCGACTGTACGAGCCGTACCACGCCTTCGAGGCCGAGATCCCCCGCGATGTCCTTGCCCAGGTCACCGCCCAACTGGCGGCATGCGCGGCCGAGTTCACGGGAACGACGAGCGCGGGCGCGTCGTGGCTGATCACCGGGGAGCTGCCGGCCCGCCGGGTGCGCGAGGTGGAGCTGCGGCTGCCGGGGCTCACGCGGGGCGAGGGGGTGTGGTGGTCACGGCCGTCCGGCGACCGGGAACTCCGGGCGGGGCGATAGGTGCGGTTCGCGCTCGCCCGTGCGCCGGTGCGCGCTCGGTCGGGTGTCCCGGTCTCGCAACAACCGGGTCTGACGCGGGCTTCGGGGGGCATTCGGTCTGGGAAGGAAGGAGGACCGTCGACATGACGACTTCCATCAAGCGCTTACCCAGGCGCATGCCCGGCTGGGCGAAGCTGGTGACCGCCGTCGTCCTGGTGCTCGCCGTGATGTTCGCCGGGATCCGGCTGAGTCTGCTTCCGGGCCTGAAGGACTTCTTCGGTACGGAGACCCACGACCGCACCGGTCCCACGCTGCTGGAGTCCATTCAGGACATCAGCCGTTACGACGCCGCCTCCGGCAACTTCCAGGTCGTCGTGGACCTGGAGAAGGACGCCAAGTTCCTGCCCGACGCGATCCGCGGCACCCGCACCCTGTATGTCGGGGCGGGCACCGTGGACGCCTACGTCGACCTCGGACAGGTCGGCAAACAGGACGTGAAGGTCAACGAGGACCGTACGTCCGCCACGCTCCGGCTGCCGCACGCGGCGCTGGGCCAACCCGCTCTGGACCCCGAACGCTCCTACGCCGTCTCCAAGCAGCGCGGGCTGCTCGACCGACTCGGCGACCTCTTCTCCGACAACCCCAACAGCGAACAGGCCGTGCAGAAGCTCGCGTCCAAGCACATCGGCGACGCCGCCCGGAGCAGCGAGCTGACCAAACGCGCCGAGAGCAACACCACCGACATGCTCAAAGGCCTGCTGCACTCCCTGGGCTTCAAGGAGGTGGCCGTGTCGTACGGCGCCGGCTCGAAGAACGGCGCCTGATCGAAGGGGGCGACACCGGAGGCCGGGATCGCGCGGCATCTTCGGTCGGTTCGCGGGTAACCGCCTTACGACCGGGGGAAGTTGAAGACTGGAGGACCTGATGGCCCGTACAGCCTTGCGATCCCGTGCCGGGTGGCGCCCCCGCACAGCCAAGGCCGCGCAGGCGCCCAAGGCCAAGGGGACACCCAAGGCCAAGCAGGCGACTGCGCCCACCCGTCGGAAACGGGAGCCCTTGCGCTTCCTCGCCCGGATGGTCACGATGCTGTGCGCGTTCGTGCTCATGGTGGCGTTCGCCGTCGTGCTGGCCCGGCTGACCCTGGAGCCCTCCCCCGCGTCGGAGGCACTGACCCATACCAATCTGCGGCCGGGCCGCTCCCTCAAGGCCTATCTCGATCAGCCGGAACTGCGCGACGCCGCAAAGCAGATCGGCGGCAATCTGCTGCTCGGCATCCCGTTCGGCATCCTGGCCCCCGTCATCGCCCCGCGCACCCGGGGACCGCTGCGCATCCTCCTGCTGACCGCGACCGTGATGCTGCTGGTGGAGCTGGCCCAGGGCGCGATGGTGACCGGGCGCGCCTTCGACATCGACGACGTCATCCTCAACACCAGCGGCGCACTGATCGGTTACCTCCTGCTGGGGCGCCGGCTGAGCCGGGCCGTGCACTCCCGGGAGCGGAGCGCCTGACGCGTACTGTTCAAGAGTTGGACCGTACCAAGCTATTGACGGCCCCTTTGTTCAACCCTTAAATCAAGAGGCGACACACCAACCCCCCACCTCGGTCGGCGCACCCGTACGCCGGGCACGCCGTACGGAAGGGAGAGCCGTGGTCTCCCCACGCTCGCTCCGCAGATGTCTCCTCGTCGCACTGTCTGCCCTGCTGGTCGCCTCCGCAGCCGTCGCCCCCGCCGGGGCGGACGTCACCCCCGCCGCGGCGGACGCGCCGAGCGTCAAGGCCGTGACGTTCTCGGACACCTTCGACGGGCCCGCAGGCTCGGGCGTCAACTCGTCGAAGTGGCAGCTCGAGACCGGCGACAACGTCAACAACCATGAACGGCAGTACTACACCTCCGGCACCAACAACGCCGCCCTGGACGGCCAGGGCCATTTGGTGATCACGGCCAAGCGTGAGAACCCGGCCAACTACCAGTGCTGGTACGGCACCTGCCAGTACACGTCGGCACGGCTCAACACCGCCGGGAAGTTCAACGCCCAGTACGGCCACATCGAGTCGCGGATGAAGGTCCCGCGCGGACAGGGCATGTGGCCCGCCTTCTGGATGCTCGGCACACCGGTCAACTGGCCCGACTCGGGCGAGATCGACATCATGGAGAACGTCGGCTTCGAGCCCTCGACCGTCCATGGCACCCTCCACGGCCCCGGCTACTCCGGATCGGGCGGCATCGGCGCGGGCTACTCCCTGCCGAACGGCCAGGCCTTCGCGGACGCCTTCCACACCTTCGCCATCGACTGGGCGCCCGACTCCATCACCTGGTCCGTGGACGGGAACGTCTACCAGCGGCGCACGCCCGCCGACCTCGGCGGTCGGACCTGGGTCTTCAACAAGCCGTTCTTCATGATCCTCAACCTCGCGGTCGGCGGCTACTGGCCCGGCGACCCGGACGGCTCCACCGTCTTCCCGCAGCAGCTGGTGGTCGACCACGTGACGGTCACCACGAGCGACTCGGCGGCCGGCGTGCCGATCAGGGGCCTCGCGGGCAAGTGCATGGACGTCGCCGGGGCGAGCTCCGCGAACGGCACCCCCGTACAGCTCTACGACTGCAACTCCTCCGCCGCCCAGCAGTGGACCGTCGGCTCCGACGGCACGCTGCGGGCGCTCGGCAAGTGCCTGGACGTCACCGGCAACGGCACCGCGGACGGCTCGACCGTCCAGCTGTGGGACTGCACCGGGGGCCCGAACCAGAAGTGGGCCATCAGCGGGGCACAGGACATCGTGAACCCGCAGGCGAACAAGTGCCTCGACGTGACCGGCAACAACTCGGCGAACAACACCCGGCTACAGATCTGGACCTGCGGCGGCGCCGCCAACCAGAAGTGGACGGTCGGCTGAGCCACTGCGCCCTAGTGCATCCTCCAGGTCAGCTTGTCGCCGCCCACCCAGCGGACCACGTCCGGGTCGTCCAGGTCGTGGACCGTGATGCCCCAGGCGGCGGCTGCCTGGAGCACGTCGGTGAGGGTCTTCGCCTCACCGACCACCTCTCCGTCGATCTCCACGATGCGGAACGGGGGCGTGCCCGGCTGCACCCCGAGCACCATGATCCGCGGGTGGGAGATATAGGGGCTCGCTGCTTCGGTCATGCTTAGAGCGTAGAGCGAATCCGGCCATCGCGAACCATACGAGTCGCCCCCGAAGCGGGGCGAAACGACCCGTCGGGGGGGGGGGGGGCCCGCCCCCCCCCCCCCCCCCCCGGGGCCCCGGGGGCGGGGGGGGGGGGCGCCCCCCCCCCCCCCCCCCCCGACCCGGGTGCGCTCCCTCCGGGGCTGGGGAACCCTGGAGGAGGAGGTGGCGATGGACCCCGTCGAGGCACTGGACCGGATCGCCTTCCTGCTGGAGCGCTCCCTGGCGCCGACGTACCGCGTCCGCGCCTTCCGGACGGCCGCCCACGTGCTCTCCGAGCTCTCCGCGGACGAGGTGCGCGCGAAGGCGGACGGCGGGTCACTGGAGAGGCTCAAGGGGATCGGCCCCAAGACGGCACAGGTGGTGCGTGAGGCACTGGCCGGCGGCGTGCCCGGCTACCTGGAGAAGCTGGAGGAGGAGGCCGGGGGTCCCCGGGGCGAGGGCGGCGACCGGCTGCGGGCGCTGCTGCGCGGGGACTGCCATCTGCACTCCGACTGGTCGGACGGCGGCAGCTCGATCAAGGAGATGGGCCGGACCGCGGCCCGGCTCGGCCACGAGTGGGCGGTCCTGACCGATCACTCACCGCGGCTGACCGTGGCCCGGGGGCTGTCCCCCGACCGGCTCCGCTCGCAGCTGGACGTGGTGGCGGAGCTGAACGCGACCTGGGCACCCTTCCGGCTGCTCACCGGCATCGAGTGCGACATCCTCGAGGACGGCTCGCTGGACCAGGAGCCGGAGCTGCTGGACTGGCTCGACATCGTGGTCGTGTCGGTGCACTCCAAGCTCCGGATGGACGCCCGCGCGATGACGCACCGCATGGTGGCCGCCGTACGCAATCCGCTGTCGGACATCCTCGGGCACTGCACCGGACGGCTGCTCATCGGGCGCAACGGCGGCGACGCACGGCCCGAGTCCAGGTTCGACGCGGACGAGGTGTTCGCCGCGTGCGCCGAGACGGGCACCGCCCTGGAGATCAACAGCCGCCCGGAGCGGCTGGACCCGCCGCGGCGGCTGCTGCGCCGGGCCGTTGATGCGGGCGTCCTGTTCTCGATCGACACCGACGCGCACGCGCCGGGCCAGCTGGACTGGCAGATCCTCGGCTGTGCCCGGGCGGAGGAGTGCGGGGTGCCCGCGGAGCGGGTCGTCACCACCTGGCCGGTGGACGACCTGCTGACCTGGGCCCGCGAGCGACGGCTGCCCGGGTGACCCAGATCACCGCAGGTGGTGGAACACCCCAAGGTGGTTCCCCGTTGAACAAACCGTGGGTGCGGATGGGACAGTGTCCCCGGGCCTCACCTTTTGCCCACAGGGACGATCGTTCGGCTGAAGCCCTGTGGAGCCTTTCGCCGAGAGGCGACCGCCATCCGTGCCCACCCTTTGGCTGCCCCGATCGTGATTCCCCCGTCGCGGTCGGGGCTTTCCCTCTTGCCCGCATACCGCTCGTTGCTCCGCATTCGTCCCGCCTTGACTTCGAGAGCGCTCCAATTCGTAGCGTTGCGGGTATGACCACTGCACAGCACAAGATCGGCTCGGGCTTCGGTGCCACGAGCACCGCTGACGACGTCCTCGAGGGCATCGACCTGACCGGAAAGCTCGCGATCGTCACGGGCGGCTACTCGGGCCTGGGCCTGGAGACGACCCGCGCGCTCGCCAAGGCCGGCGCCCGTGTCGTCGTACCCGCCCGCCGTCCCGCCTCCGCGCAGGAGGCCCTCGCGGGTATCGACGGCGTCGAGGTGGACGAGATGGACCTCGGCGACCTGGAGAGCGTGCGCGGCTTCGCCGAGCGGTTCCTGGCCTCCGGCCGGACCGTCGACCTCGTCATCGACAGCGCCGGGATCATGGCCTGCCCGGAGACCCGGGTCGGCCCCGGCTGGGAGGCGCAGTTCGCCACCAACCACCTCGGCCACTTCGCCCTGGTGGGCCGGTTGTGGCCGGCGATCGAGCCCGGCGGCGCCCGTGTCGTCTCGGTCTCCTCGCGCGGGCACCACAACTCCGGGATCCGCTGGGACGACCTGCACTGGCGCGACGGCTACGACAAGTGGCAGGCGTACGGCCAGGCCAAGACGGCGAACGTCCTGTTCGCGGTGCACCTCGACCTGCTCGGCCGGGAGCGCGGCGTACGGGCCTTCGCGCTGCACCCGGGCGGCATCCTCACGCCGCTCCAGCGCCATCTGCCGAAGCAGGAGATGGTCGATCGCGGCTGGATCGACGAGGACGGCAATCCGCTGAACCCCGAGGGCTTCAAGACCCCGGAGCAGGGCGCGGCCACCCAGGTGTGGGCGGCGACCTCGCCCCAGCTGGCCGGAATGGGCGGCGTGTATCTGGAGGACTGCGACATCGCCGAGCCCGCTCCGGACGCCGACGCGCTCTGGGGCGTCATGGACTGGGCACGCGACCCCGAGCAGGCGGCACGGCTGTGGGAGCTGTCGGTGAAGCTGACCGGTGTGAACCCGTTCGCCGCGTAGGGCTTCTCAGTCGTCGACGACGGCCGGGGCGGCGTCCTCTCCGACGGTGTACACGTCCTTGAGCTTCACGTCGGAGACGCCCCGGCCCTCCGGGAACACCCGCCGCCAGTCGCCGATCACATGGAGTTCGTCGGTGCCCATGGCGCGGACGACCAACAGGCCTTCCTCGTGCCCCTTGTACGCCTTCATCCAGAGGTTGGCGAACGCCTGGGAGCGGATCAGGTGCATCCAGTCGGGGCGGTACAGCTCCCGGTTGTAGTGGGACTCCCCCATCGTGGAGACGAATTTGGAGTACATCGCCTTCACATACTCCAGCGTCACCTCGTCGTCCTCCGCGATCGCCCGGTCGCGGGCGTCCTTCAGCGCGATCCGGAACTTCTCCAGGAGGTTCTCGGTCGCGCCGGAGGTGAACGACTCGTGGATCTCCGGCGGGTCGCACAGTCCGTGCTTCGGGCCGGACAGACGCAGCAGGAGACGCAAGGTGGGTTCGGTGACCCACAAAGGGCCTGGTTCGTCGCGGCTGCCGAGGGGGTTCGGCAGGTGGGCGTCGTGCTCCCAGGCGGGCGGGGTGATCAGATGGACGCCGGCCCGGCGGCGGTCGTGGTCGAAGCCGGTGGAGTGCTCCAGCTGACCGATCGGCAGATGCGTCTTGAGTGCCGACAGATAGGCGCCGTTGACGTCGAGGGCCGTCACCTCGTGCGCGCCGGGCGGCAGTTCGCGCCGGGCCCACTTGGGGCGGGCCTCCCAGACCTGGTCGGAGCCGCGAGCGGTCTGCTTGCGCAGGATCTCCGGGATCCAGGGGTGCGCCACGACGTCGTACCGGCCGCCCTTGCGGGTCTCGTCCAGCAACGCCATGGCGTCCGGAATGGCCCGCTTCACCAGGGCCGCGGTCGCCGCGTCCACATCGCCTTCGTGGCGGGCGAGCGCCTCGGCGACGGCCGCGCGGATCAGGTCGGGGTCTTCGTCGGAGGCGGTGCGCATACGGCGGCCGACGGGGACGACCTGGACGGGCTTCGCGCCCTGCCGGGGCTGAACCGGTCCGGTCGGCTGCGGTGCCTCGGCGACCGGGGCGCTCGGCGCCGGGTCCGGTGCCGTAGTCGCGCACTCGGCGGGGTCCAGGTGCTGGGGGAATCCGGCGACCTCGTGGTGAGCGGGGGCGCCGCACAGGACGCACGGGCGCGGAGCGCCGAGGGCCGCGACGTCGTCGGCATCGGAGTCGGCCCCGTCGACGGCGGGGTCGGTCGCCTCCGCCGCGTCGGTCGCCTCGACGGCATCCTCCGCAGGCCCGGCCGCCTCCTCGTCCTGGCCCACCAACTTCGTCCGCGCCCCCTCCAGGAAGTACGCGTACTTCTCGCGCACCTCACCGCCGGGGTCCCGGCCGGACTCCCAGCCGCCGACGGTGGAGGGGCTCACGCCGAGGGCCTGGGCCACCTGGGCGCGGGAGAGGTTCAGCTTCTCCCGCAGTTCGCGCCGCTCCTCGGCGGGCGGCAGGGGCACCTCCTGGCGGGCGCCTGCCAGGAGTGCGTCGATCGCGTTGAAGTCGGTCACCGGGCCACCGCCGTCGATCCGCCGGTCCTGCGCCGCCGGACGGGCAGGGTCTCGCACGCCCGGGTCGGGCCTGCGAGCAGGTCGAGTACGTCGATGCCGAAGTGCGCGGCGAGCGCGTCGCAGTCGGACAGGCTCCAGGCCGCGCTGCCGGACTGCCGGCGGCTCACCTGTGCCTGGCTCACGCCGAGTGCGACGGCGAGGTCCGCCTGCGACTCACCGGTCGCGTGCATCAGCGCGGCCACCGCCGACCTCACCCGTTCTCCCAAGGACAGTCCCACCCCACGGACCCTACCCGAGCCATGCGTCCAGCGTATGAGGCTTGCCGGGTACGCATGGCGCGCCGTGGGTCACCCGGAGGACTCGTCCGGTACCGGCTGCTCGGGATGGACGCCCGCCGAGTGCGGGGCGCCCTGGCGGCCGGTCCCCGCCTCGTCGGTGTCGGGCACCTCGGCCTCGTCGGGATCGTCGGCCGCGTCGGCGGGCGGCACCTCCCACGGGTCGTCGCCCGTGCCGGCCGCCTGCTGGTCCTGGAGATCCCGTGGCACGGGACCTGTACGTCGGTCGTCGGCCATCGCGTCCTCCCTCCCGTGGTGCGAGGGCACCGAGTACCTCCGCGATCACCGGCGAAACCTCAGTGCGGAGCCCGTTCCTGAAGCGCCGCGCGCCAGGCGGGCGGCGGGCCCTCGGGCGTGGGTTCGGCACGGCGGCCGCCGCGGGCGAAGAAGTCGGCCAGCGGCAGGATCGCGGCGCCGACGGTGACCGCGTCGGGGCCGAGCCGGCCCAGGTCGATGGTGACCCGCTCGGCCGGGTGGCGCAGCGCGTACGACACGGCGTGGCGGCGTACGGCGGGCAGGAACCGTGAGCCGAGCTGGAGCCCGGCCCAGCCGCCGATGAGGATGCGCTCGGGCTGGAAGAGGTTGATCAGGTCGGACAGGCCTGCGCCCAGGTACTCGGCGGTCTCCTCCAGGACGGCGAGCGCCACCGGGTCCGCCGCACCGCTCTCGGCCGGGTAGGCGGCGGCCAGCATCGCCGTCAGCGCCGTCTCCTCGTCGGTGTCCTCGGGCGGGCGTCCGCCCTGCTCGCTCCACCGCTCGAGCAGCGACTCGGCGCCCGCGTACGCCTCCAGGCAGCCGAGCGCACCGCACCGGCAGCGGCGCCCCCTCACCCGTACCGTCAGATGCCCCCACTCCACGGCCCGTCCGTGTTCCACCTCGGGCGTGACGAGACAGGCGCCGACGCCGGAGCCGAAGAGGACGACGACCGCGTTGCGGGCGCCGCGTCCGGCGCCGAACCACATCTCGGCCTGGCCCAGGGTCTTGGCTCCGTTGTCGATGAAGTACGGGACGGTGTCGGGCAGGGGGGAGCCGTCCCGGAGCAGCGCCTCGAGCGGGACCGCGTCCCAGCCGATCGTCTGTCCGTGGACCACGGCGCCCCGGTCCGGGGTGCGTTCGACGATGCCGGGGACGCCGATGCCGACGCCCAGGAGCTGTTCCGGTGCGATCCGGGCGCTGGCGAGCACCTCGGTGATGCCGTCGCGGATGTGACCGACGATGACGTCGACCTCGTAGCCCTGCTGCGCCAACGGGCGTTCGGTGCGGGCGAGTTCGGTGAGCGTGAGGTCGAACAGCTCGATGCGGACCCGGGTTTCGCCGACGTCGACCCCGATCATGTGACCGCTGCTCGGCGCCACCCGCAGCAGGGTGCGCGGGCGGCCGCCGTCGGAGTCGACGCTGCCCGCCTCCTCCAGCAGACCGTCGGCGACCAGGTCGGCGACGACGTTGCTGACGGAGCCTGAGCTGAGCCCGGTCACCGGGCCGAGTTCGAAGCGGCTCAGGGGTCCGTCGAAGTAGAGCCGTTGTAGTACGGCCGTGCGGTTGGCCCGCCTGAGGTCGCGTACCGTGCGACCGTTCCGCCCCGCCATGTGGCTCCCTTCGAACCCTGTCCGACCTGCAACATACCTCCGCGGACCGGTCCGGCGCGAGCTTCTCCGACCCCTTAGTTCATGAGATGAATTAAGAAGTGCCCGTCCCTGTCAAGGAGCGGTCAGGTCCTGAATCTCGTCGAGGGCGGCGAGAAGTTCGGGGGCCACCGCCGTCTGCACCCACCGGTTCTGGTCCTCTCCCACCGCCCGCGGGACCGTCTCGGTGAGCATGATCAGGTAGAGGTAGCTGCGGTAGAGGGCAAGACGGAGGCGGGCAGGAGCGTCGAAGACGGCACGGCCCCCGGCCTGCCGATAGCCCGCCAGGAAGTCCTCGTCCTTCTTGATGTCACCCAGCAGCGCGAGGGAGACGAAGTCGGCCAGCGGGTCGCCCCAGAACATGCGCTCCCCGTCGATGAGCCCGCCGATCCGGACCGCCCCCGTCGAGCGGTCCACCAGGATGTTGCCCGGCCAGAGGTCGAAGTGGACGAGACACGGTACGGAGACCTCGTCGAGGGCGGGGAAGGCGGCCCGGACGGTGCGGGCCACCTCGTCCACGGGGCGTGGCAGCCGGGCCCGGTAGTGGCGGGCGTCGTCGAGAACGGCGTCGAGCATCGCGGCGACGGCGGTACGCCAGTCGGGGGCGAGGGGGCCCAGAGCGCCGGACGGATAGCCGAATCCGGGGCCCGTCACCCGATGGAGCCTGGCCACCTGACGCCCCAACTCCGTGCGCAGACCGGCCCGTTCGGCATCCGTGAGTGAATCGTCCCACGGGTCGCCCGGGCAGGCGGTCATCAGCAGATGGCGTGCGCCCGGGTCCCCGCCGATCGCCACGACGCGTGGTGCCGGGACGTCGGCCTTGGCGGCACCGTCGTAGAACTCCGCCTCGGAGACGAGGAGTTCGCGCTCATGGCGCAGGCCGGGCGTGCTCTCCGGGGGCGGGATCTTCAGGACGTGGCGGGTACCGTCGGTGAGCCGGAGTTCCTCGACGGTGTTGTACGTGCCGCCGTCCAGCGGGCGGAGGTGGGCGAGGTGGTGGGGCGGGATATTCGCCGCCGCCAGGACACTTCGGGCCCGTTCCCAGGAGTCCACCACCGTGCGCCCACCCCTTCCCCTCGGTCAGCCGGCGGCGTACACGTCCTCGATGTAACGCCCGTCCGCGATCAGCCCGTCGAGCCACCGCTCGGCAGTCGCCGCGTCGGCGTCCGGGGTCCGCTCCCGGTACAGGGTACGGAACGCGTCCCGCACGCCCGGCGCCATGCGCGAACCGTCGCCGCAGACGTACACCCGGGCGCCCGCGCTCAGCAGTTCCCAGACCTCGCCGGCCTCGGCGGCGATGCGGTGCTGCACGAAGGTCCCGGCGGTGCTGAAGGCCGGGCGGAGCGCGACCGCTCCGGCGGCCTCCGCTGCGCGGAGTTCCTCGGCGTGCAGGAAGTCCGCGTCCGGGGCGTCGCACCCGAAGTAGCAAAGGGCGGGGGCGAGTTCGGCGTCGGCTGCCATGCGGTCCGCGATGGCGCCACGGAAGGGGGCCAGTCCCGTGCCCGCCGCGATCATGATGACCGGCGTGGAGCCGTCGATCCTGAAGGCCTCCCGGCACGGCTGGACACGGGCGAGGACGGTGTCACCCGGCTCGACGCCGGTCAGGTAACCGGACCCGGTCCCCCGGTACTCCCCGTTGCCCATGGGGGTCCCCCCGCTCGAGCGCAGCCGAGAGTGGGGGAGGGCCGGTGCCTCCAGCAGGGAGATCATCAGGTCGGCGTGGCCGGGGTCGACGGCGGGCGAGGAGGAGATGGAGTAGTGGCGCGGGCGCAGCGGAGTGAGGATCTCCAGGAGTTGCGGCCAGCCAAGGGCCCCGCGCAGCGCCGGGTACGCCTCGATCACCTCGACCAGGGTGCGCGGGTCGTCGGCTTCGAGGGCTGCCAGCGCCATGCGCTCCGGCGGGCACGGATTGGCGGCGGCGAGCGCGGTCAGCTGTGATGCGCTCGGGCGCTCCTGCAACTCGACTTGGTGCGCGAGGAGTTGACGTACCGTCAAGGGGCGGTCCACCGCCAGGCCGTCGCGGCGTGGGCGGCTGGCGCGGATGTCCAGGACGGTGTCGGGGTCGACGCCGAGGGCGGCAGCGGCTCGTTCGACGAGGGCAGGGGCGTTCACGGGCAGCACGGTGAGGTGGTCGGCCGTACGGTAGGCGACGCCCTCCGGGAGTGCGACGCGTACGAACCGCTTGCGGCGCGGGTGTCCGGGTGCCGTGAGGTCGGATGCCTCGGTGACCGTCATGGGGACGAGGCCGTGCCGGTCGGCAAGCGCGTCCAGGGGGCCGCCGGTCAGGGTGCGGATCTCGTAGGCGGTGTCGGGTACGTCCGCCTCGGCGACGGCATCGGGATCGCCGTACCGCTCCAGCAGGGCGGTGCGCAGCTGGTCCGTGAACTCCCGGACGGCGCCCGTGAGATCGCCCGAGGCGTCGGCCGCCACACGGTCGGTGAGCCGGGTGGCGCCGAGCTCGGCGAGGCGGGCGTCGATGCGGGTGGGGACGTGCTGGTAGGTGGCGGCCCAGTTGCGGTCGCCGATCCCCAGGACCGCGTACGTCACGTCGGTCGCGTCCCGAGTGGCGTCGAGCCAGGCGGCGAAGGCGGTGGCGTCGTCGGTGGGGCGGCCGTTGTAGGAGGCAGCGGTGATGACGACGGGGCGGTCGGTGGGCAGCCCGCCGGCGTATGCGTCGAGGGGCGCGATCTGGGTCTCGCAGCCGATCGCGGCGGCCTCGTCGGCGAGTTGGGCGGCGAACTCGCGGCAGGTTCCGTAGTTGCTGCCGTGCAGGAACAGGGCGCTGGTGCCGGGGCGGACCCGGGCGGGGAGGGTGTCGTCGTCGACCGTCGGGGACACCTCGGCCGGGACGACACCCGGCAGCGGCGGGTGCACACGGTCGGCTTCTGTGCGTGGGGTGAGCGTCAGTGTGAAGCCCTCCGGCTTCAGCGTGAGCGTCTCCTTGACGTCGAGGCGGTAGTCGGCGTGGTCGTTCAGCCGGTAGCGGTGGACGAGCATCGCCAGCAGCATGGTCGCCTCGTGGAGCGCGAACTGGCGCCCGATGCAGGCGCGTTCACCGGTGCCGAACGGTTTGAAGGCGTGCACGGACCGGCCCGCCTCCGCCTCGGGCGTGAAGCGGGAGGGATCGAAGCGCTCGGGGTTGTCGCCCCAGACCGGCTGCCGGTGCAGCATCGGCGCGAGCACGGTGACGGCCTGTCCGGCGGCGACCGGGATCCGGCCGCCGAGCACCGTGTCCTGAAGTGCGCGCCGGGTGAAGGCGGCGGCCGTCGGCCACAGCCGCAGCGCCTCGTTCAGGACCTGGCGGGTGAAGGTGAGCCGGCCGACCTCGTCGTACGTCGGTTCCGGGTCGGACGCGTTGCCCCACAGGGCGTCCACCTCGCGCTGGACGAGCTGTAGCGCGGTCGGGTGCTTGGCGAGGTAGTACAGCGCGAAGGACATCGCGCCGGAGGTCGTCTCATGGCCCGCGATCAGGAAGGTGATGACCTGGTTGCGGATGTTGGCGGTGTCGAGCGTGCTGCCGTCGGTCGGGTGCGTGGCGCTGAGCATCAGCCCGAGAAGGTCCGTGGCGTCCTGCTGGTCGGTGCCGGTGCGGGAGGCGATGACGTCGTCGACGACCTGGGCGAGGTAGTCGGCGTCGTCGCGGAAGGCGGCGTCGGCGGCGGAGTGGTCCTCGCCCGGGGTACGGGCGAGCCGGGTCATGGACCACTCCAGGCAGCGGACCATCGACTCGACGAAGGGGTGGGGTTCGTCCCGCTCGAAGGAGCCGAAGTCGTAGTCGAAGCCGGCGAGCCCGATGGTGTCGAGGGTCATCCGGGTCATGTCGTCGGGCACGTTGACCGGCCGGCCGGTGCGGGCGCCGCGGTCCCAGGAGTCGATGAGGCGGCGGGCCACCTTCAGCATCACCGGGTGGTAGGTGCGCATCGAGCCGAGCGCGAAGGCGGGCATCAGGATGTCGTGCGCCTTGGCCCAGTTGGGCTCATCGTTGTACGCCGTGAACAGTCCGTCGGCGGCGAACTCACGGACGTTCTCCAGGGCGGGCCCGATGTGCTTGGCGAACCGCTGCTCGTCGGCGAGATCGGCGATCAGGTCGAGATCGCCCACGAAGAGCGTGTCCCGCCCGTGCAGCCGGCGCACGAGCACCGGCCCGTGCTGCCGCATCAGGCCCATGACCTGCTGGATCGGCGTGCGTCCTGGTCCGGTGGCGGAGATGTCGACGACGGGGACACCGGGGAGGGTGTCGGCGGTACGGGTGTGCAGCGCGGTGGGGGGCATGGCGCGACAACTGCCTTTCGCGGTACGGAAGAACTGCGCTCCAGGTTGATCGATCGGCCCCGGTGGCCCGCGCCCCTGAACTACATGATTCTGTAGTGCAGGTACATGGATCGGCCTTGCACGGAAGGGCTGGAGGTGCTGGTGGACCTGAGGCATGCGGAAGGGGTGGTGTGGCGCAATCGCGCGCTGCTGCTGTTCGACCGGGTCTCGGTACCGGTGGCGGTGTGCGACGTGTACGGCTCCGTCCTGCTGGCCAACCCGGCGATGGCCACGGAGTGCGGTACGACCCCGGGGCGGCTGCGCGGCCGTGACGTACTGGAGCTGTTCCGCCCGCAGGAGGCCACACAGGTGGAGCGGATCGCCGAGGCGCTGCGGCTGCGGCACCGGTCGCGCTATCAGGTCTCGGTGCGCTGGCAGGCGCCCGGCGGCGGCGAGCGGTACGGGGAGCTGACGGCGGACCCGGTGAGCGACACCGTGGAGGACACGCCCGCGCTGTTGGTGATGTTGAGCGTCCTCGGCGAACGCGAGGCCGGCTCGGACACCCCGGTCCGGGTCGCCCCGATCGAGGCCCGCATCCTGGCCCTGCTGGCGGCGGGCGCCACCACGGCTCACGCGGCCCGGGAGACCGGCCTCACCGTCGACGGCGTCAACTACCACCTGCGTCGGCTGTCCGCCCGCTGGCACGCGGCGAACCGCACGGAGCTGGTCGCCCGCGCCTACGCACTGGGCGTGCTCACTCCCGGGGTGTGGCCACCGACGCCGGCCGCGCCGGCCGATCCGGGCTCGGCCGCCTCGGAGTAAGGCGCGCCGGAGTAGGCCGTACCGGCTCCCTCCGGGGCGCCGAAGCGGGCGAGGGTGTGCCACACCATCTTCAGGTCCTGGAGTTCATGGCGTCCGGTGCGGGCCGCGTCGCCGATGATCCGCGGGTCGAGGCGGCCGTCGACGGCGATCCGGGCGCCCAGGTCGGCGTACCCCGGGCCGCGGTAGTCCGTGTGACGTCGCAGCTCGGCCACGGTGAGCCGGTAGCCGGGGTGCCATTCGACCCGGCAAAGCAGCGCGCGGGCCGCCGCCTCGACCGAGGTGCCCCGGTAGGCCGAGTCCAGGACGAGCGCCTCCACGTCCCGGGCGAGGGCGACGCCGCCGTGGACCTGTGCCTCGATGTAGTCGTTGAGGGCGTCCCGCCGGTCCGCCTCGGCCAGGGCGATCAGGGACATGCCGGCGGCCACGCCGAATTCGGTGGGCTCGGCCGCGCTGTCGGGGTAGCAGAACGTGGCGCGGGCGAGGGTCGCCCCGGTGAGCCGGAAGTGCGAGGACCCGAACCGCGGGGCCGCGCCGACCACTTGATGCCGGAAGTCCAGCGCGCCGTAGACGGGCCGGTCGCGCGGGGCCGCGTCGTCGTAGACCCCGCCGAAGATCCGGCTCTCCCAGCGCCAGCGGTCCCCTCCCGGGTGCGCGGTGAGGCCGCCGTTGCTCACGCCCGTGACGAACTGCGAGTGGTAGATGCCGTCCTGGGCCAGCGCCTCCAGGATCGGGACCCCGCCGACCAGCCGGTCCGGGTGGAAGTTGAGCGTGATGCGCAGATCCTTGTCGACGGCCGGTCCGGCCGAGCGACCCCCCACATGCCCCAGTGCCGCGCGTGCCCGCGGTGACCCGACATCCCGGAAATCCACCGGCTTCCCCCTCCCCCGGGCTTTCCGCCTCAGGCCAGAACCCCACGCTCCTGGGCAGCCCGTCGTCCCCAGGAGACTCCCCATGAGATCACGCACCGAACAGGGCATCCGAGGGTGACAAGCAGTGTCAGGACTGTTCCGGTCCGATGCCTTGTCATGATCCAATGCTTTCGCTCCCGACCCGGCGGGCACCAACGGGCGGTCCTCCGTCGTCGGGCACGGACAGCCGGAGCGTCAGCAGGGGATTCCCTCAGTACGTTCGATGCGCCTGAGGATGGGAAAACCCCAAGCGATGCGAGATGTGCGTGAGCAGACGGCGTCCCTCGGGCGCCTGGTGAAAAGGCGCCGGGATCCCGTCGTCGTCCAGACCCTGCGTTCGGCCGCAGCCGCGACGATCGCCTACGTCATCGCGCTCCGCCTGAGCCCCGAGGCGCTGCCGCTCACCGCGCCGCTGACCGCGCTGCTGGTCGTCCAGGTCACCCTGTACGCCACGCTGACCAACGGCATCCGCCGGGTCAACGCGGTGGTGGCCGGTGTCTTCGTCGCCATCGCCTTCAGCCTGCTGGTGGGTCTGACCTGGTGGAGCCTGGCACTGCTGATCCTGGCCTCGCTGGGCGTGGGACACCTCGTGCGGGTCGACGAGTACGTGCCCGAGGTGGCGATCAGCGCGATGCTGGTGCTCGGGGTCACGGCCGTGGGCGACACGGCATGGGCGCGAGTCGTGGAGACCTTGATCGGCGCGGTCGTCGGGCTCGGCTTCAACCTTCTCCTCGCGCCGCCGGTGTGGGTGGAGGAGGCCGGTGAGTCACTGGGCGGGCTGGCCCGCCGGCTACGGCAGTTGATGCTGCGCATCGGCGAGGAGGCCGCCGGCCGCACCGCGTTCGAGGAGGCCGCGGCCCGGCTGCACGAAGCGCGCCGGCTCGATCACGACATCATCGAAGTGGACGCGGCGCTGAGGCAGGCCGAGGACAGCCTGCGGCTCAATCCCCGCGTGCGCGACAGCCTGCTGCACCGCGTGGTCCTGCGCACCGGACTGGACACGCTGGAAATCTGCACGGTGGTCCTGCGGGTCCTCGCCCGCACCCTCACCGATCTCGCGAAGGAGCGTGAGCCGGAGCCGCTGTTCGCGAAGGGGACGGGCGCGGTCGTGGAGCAGCTGATGTCCGAGATCGCCGACGCGGTGGTCAGCTTCTCGGTGCTGGTCACCACACACGTCAGCAGCAACGCCGACGCGGCCGAGTCCCGGCTCGCCGCCGAATTGCGCACGGCTGCGGGCACCCGCGACAAGCTCGCCCTGCTGCTGCGCGAGGAGGCCGAGCGCGAGGACGGGCACTGGCAACTGCTCGGTGCCGTGCTCACCGAGGTCAACCGCATCCTCGACGAGCTGGACACCGAGCACCGGTCGCGCCGGCTGCTGGAGGAACTGGACCGCGTGTCGCAGGAGCAGCGCGCCCGGATGCCGCGTCTGACCCGGCTGCGTGAGCGGATGGGCGTCCAGGAGCAGCTGTGGCGGAACCGTACGGGGATCGGTGGGCGTTCTTCGTGACGGAGTGCCGGGACGGGGCCGGTGCCGGAAGTGAGGGAGCGGGCCGATGACCGACACCACCGTGCGGATCGACGGGAACACACTGCGGCTGCCGGGCGGGGTGGCGGTGCGGTTCATCCGCACCCTGCGGCTGCCCGAGACGGGCACGCACGCGCTGCCGCCGGGACTCGGCGAGTTCCCGGTCCGGCGGGTGGCGGACTACCCGGACACCGTGCCCGAGCAGTGGCGCTCGCGCGGCGGCGTGCTGCTGCCGGTGTATCTGCGCGAGGCGATGTGGCTGAGCTTCGCGGGCACCGCGGAACCGGCCGCCCTTCAGGTCGGCGTCGGCAAGGTGTGCGCCGTCTCGGGCAGGCCGTGGAGCGACCGGCTCTCCCGCAAACCCCAGACCCCCCAGAACTATGTCGTGCTGCCCCGCCAGCCCTGGCTGGACGGCATCAATTCCGGGAAGGGCACGGTCCGCCAGTTCGTGGCGGTCCCGCTGGGCCTGGGCGCGACCGTCGAGGGCCAGGTCACCGGCGAGGAGGTCTGGGGCGGCGTACAACTCCAGTCGTTCCCACTGAACGACGGGGCGCTTGCCGTGTGGCGCGAGGAGCAGCGGCTCAGGGCCGAGCGTGAGGCGCGGTCCGTGCAGCCGACCGGGGCCTTCGGCGCAGCGATGCCGATGTCCGCGCCCCCGCAGGCCGGCGCCGCCGCGGCAGGGCGCGCACGGCCGGCAGCGGCGATGGGGCTGGGCGTCGGCGGCTCCATGCGCCAGGAGGTCTACCAGGACGACCGGCCCTCGACGGACTGGGCCGCGGAGCCCGCCGGGCGGGTCTTCGTCCACCTGGTCACGCCTCCCGAGTGGCGCCGCATCACCGGTGAGGCCCCGCCGCCGTCGCCGGTGGACCGGGCGGCGTACACGCGCGCGGGGCTCCCGTGGTTCGACTACTACGACCAGGACGCTGAGGACCTGGCCCCGACGGACACCCTGGATGCGGTGAAGCCGGTGGGCGACTGGATCGGTGACGACCACGAACCCTGGCAGGCGCCGTCGACGGGCCAGGTGAAGCCCCTCAAGGACGCGCCGGGCAAGGCGGTGGAGGACGGCGACTGGTAGGCGTTGCGGCATGCGCAACGCCTATTGCGGTTCTTGCGCGGCCGGGCGATCCACGCCAGGGTGGCTGTCGGGACGACCGACGACCTGAGGGGTGGACATGGGCAGTGGTGGCGTGAGCAGGCGCCGATTCATCGGTGCCCTCGCAGGAACGGCCGCGGTGGCGCTCCCGGCGTGCAACGACGCTCCGGCCCCCACGGCGGAGACGGCAGCCTCGGAGACGGCCGCGAGCTCCCCGCGTGAGGCCGCCAAGCCCTCCGGCCCCCGCCCGCTGTATCTCGGCACGTACACCTCGGTCGACGGCGGCGGCAAGGGCATCGGCCTGGCGACCTACGACGCCGCCACGGGCAGCATCACGGGCGCCGGAACCATCGAGAACGTGGGCGACCCGTCGTATCTCGCGCTCCATCCGGACGGGGGCACGCTGTATGCCGTCAACGAACGCGCGGACGGTGCCGTGACCGCCGTGCGGCTGTCCGACCGCAAGATCCTGGGCAGCCGGAGCACCGGCGGCGGTGCTCCCTGCCATCTCTCGGTGCATCCAGGCGGGCGGTGGCTGCTGAGCGCCAACTACGCCTCCGGCAGTATGGCGGTGCACCCGATCGACGACTCCGGCGCACTCGGCGAGCGCACCGACCTGGTCACCCACACGAGCCCGGCGCCGGGTCCGGGCCAGGACGGCCCGCACGCCCACCAGTTCGTCACGAGCCCCGACGGCGGCCATGTCCTCGCCGTCGACCTCGGCACGGACACCGTCTACACCTACCGTCTCGACGACAGCGCAGGCACCCTGGCCGAGGTCTCCCAGGCCCACACCCGGCCCGGCGCGGGCCCCCGGCACCTCACCTTCCACCCCGGCGGCCGGTACGCCTACCTGGCCAACGAGGTCGACAACACGGTCGCGGTCTGCGCATACGACACCGCCTCCGGGCGCCTGACCATCGGCGAGCCGCAGTCCACGGGCACCGGCGAGGGCACCAGCTACCCGGCGCAGATCGTGGTGACGCCGAACGGCTCGTACGCCTATCTCGCCAACCGCGGCCACAACAGCCTCACGCGCTACGCGGTGGAGGCCGACGGTGCCCGGCTCAGGCTGCTGGACACGGTGCCGGTGTCCGGTGACTTCCCCCGGCAGATCGCGCTCTCGCCGGACGGGACGCTGCTGTTCGCGGCGAACCAGAAGTCGAGCACGGTGAGCGTGTTCCAGGTGGACGCCGGCAGCGGTGAACTGCGGCTCGCGGGCAAACCGTTCGCCTCACCCGTCGCCGTCTGTGCGCTGCCGCTGTAGGGCGCGGGGGCACTGGGCCGCACTGGCCTGCGAGAGCAGGATGTGCATGCGCTCGGTGAGTTGCGCGACATCGTCGGCGGGCCGGTGGAACGGCAGTCGTACGTCGCCCTGGGCGCGGTTGCGTTCGATGCGCAGCGTCAGTCCGTGCCGGTCCACGGCGAGGGGCTGGACCTTCACCGCGCCGTGCAGGCTCTCGGGCTCGACGAGCCGGGTGAGCCGCTCGACCGCGTCGGCATGGCAGTCGGCGAGATGCGTGAGCAGCCGGGACTCCGCCGTGGCCAGCGGATCGGGCGCGGCGACGGCGAAGTCGTCGAGGTCGACGACCACGGCGCCGGAGGGCTGCCGCAGCACGACGCGCGTGGCGTGGAACGCGAGCTGGTCGTCCGCGGACGCGAACCATCCGGCGAGCCAGAGCCGGGCGCGGATCCGGTTGCGCACCGGGACGGGCGCGACGTCGGCGAACTCCAGGACGGCGGACGGCTCGCCGCGGGGCGCGCAGATCGCCGCCGCGAGCAGCGCGCTGTCCTCGGGCACACTCAGGAGCACCCGGCCGTCCTCGTCCACGGAGTGCGCGCCGACGAACTCCTCACGACCGCCGTCCGCGGTCACCGCGCAGGACCACGCGGTGGCCAGCAGCGAACGGGCCCGTTCCGCCGCGGAAGGTGCGGCCGTCCAGGGTTGACTGTCACCCATCCCAAAACCTCCTTAGGTAAGCCTTGCCTAACTTACCCAAGATCGAGGCGCACGCCAACCGGCTCGGCCGAACCTGTGCGGCGGTTGTCGGAATTCAGAGGGTGAGCACGCCCAGCAGGGCCCGTGCGCAGAGGTCGCGCACTTGCTCCCGCGAAAGATCCGACTCCCGCAGCCACCCCAGACAGACGGACGTCGTGAACGCCAGCCAGCCACGGACGGCGAGTTGGATGTCGGGACGGGCCCGCGCGACAGGGCCGAACTCGGGATCCTCGGCGAGCACCGCCAGGATCTGCCGTTCATGGGCCCTCAGATACCGGTGGTAGATCGTGTGCACGGCCTGGTCCCCCGCCGCGTCGGCCCGGTGGAAGGCACGAAAGCCGTGCGCATGGGTCTGGATGTACTCCAGATACGCGTCGAGACTGGCCGCCAGCTGCTCACGCACCGGAACTCCGGGCACGGCCGCGGTCAGCCGCAGCATCCGCTCGCTCTCCCGCTCCACGACCGCCGCGAAGAAGTCGCGTTTCGTCGGGAAGTAGTGGTAGAGCAGCCCTCGCGAGACTCCGGCGATCTCGGCGACCCGCTCGATCCACACGTCGTCGTACGGACTGTCCGAGAACAACCGCGCCCCGACCGCGAGCAGTTGATCCCTGCGCTCCTCGGTGCTCAGCCGACGGCGTATCGGCCCGCCCTGTTTCGCGGTCATGTCCGCACTTTACTTGACGCCGGTTCAACAGCGGGATCAGACTGGCTCGCGTTGTTGAACCCACGTACAACATGCTCAACCCACCGCTGGATCAAGGGAGATCGCGTCATGGCGGAGACGACGACCAGAGCCGCGATGCCGAAGGGGTTTCGCAGCGCCGAGCAGGGCTGGCCGGAGCTCCACCGCATACCGCATCCGCCGCGCCGGCTCCCGCTGCTCGGCGATGTGGTCGGCGCCAGCAGGACCAAGCCCTTGCAGGATTCAATGCGCCACGCGCGGCAGTTGGGGCCGATCTTCCGGCGCAAGGTGTTCGCCAACGAGATCGTGTTCGTGTGGGGCGCGGGCCTGGCCGCGGACATGGCCGACGAGTCGCGTTTCGCCAAGCATGTGGGCCTCGGCATCGCCAATCTGCGGAAGATCGTCGGGGACGGGCTGTTCACGGCGTACAACCACGAGCCCAACTGGCAGCTGGCGCACGACGTCCTGGCACCCGGCTTCAGCCGGGAGGCCATGGCGGGCTACCACCCGATGATGCTGGACGTGGCGGGGCGGCTCACCGACCACTGGGACCGTCAGCTGGCGGCGGGCCGGGCGGTGGACGTCCCCGGGGACATGACGAAGCTGACCCTGGAGACCATCGCGCGGACCGGTTTCGGGCACGACTTCGGCTCCTTCGAGCGGTCCCGGCCGCACCCGTTCGTGACGGCGATGGTCGGCACGCTCTCCTATGCGCAGGACCTCAACCGCGTGCCGCCGCCGCTCGCTCCGCTGCTGCTGAAGCGCGCCTCCCGGCGCAACGACGCCGACATGGACGTCCTCAACCGCACGGTCGACGACATCGTCCGCGCCCGTCGCAGTTCGAGCGGGGACGGGGATCTGCTGGACCGGATGCTGGAGACGGCCCATCCGGAGACCGGCGAGCGGCTGTCGCCGGAGAACGTCCGCCGTCAGGTGATCACCTTCCTGGTGGCGGGCCACGAGACCACGTCCGGTGCGCTCTCCTTCGCCCTGCACTACCTCTCCCGGCACCCCGAGGTCGCGGCCCGCGCCCGCGCCGAGGTGGACCGCGTCTGGGGCGACACGGAGACGCCGGGCTACGACCAGGTGGCCAAGTTGCGGTACGTGCGCCGGGTGCTGGACGAGTCGCTGCGGCTGTGGCCGACGGCGCCCGCGTACGCCCGGGAGGCCCGGGAGGACACGGTGCTGGCCGGCGGCCATCCGATGCGCCGGGGTGCCTGGGCGTTGGTGCTCATCCCGATGGTGCACCGCGAACCCGAGGTGTGGGGCGCCGACGCCGAGCGCTTCGACCCGGACCGCTTCGACACCGCGGCCGTACGATCCCGTCCCGCGCACGCCTTCAAGCCCTTCGGGACCGGAGCGCGGGCCTGCATCGGCCGCCAGTTCGCGCTGCACGAGGCGACGCTGGTGCTGGGGCTGCTGCTGCGCCGCTACGAGCTGCAGGCCGACCCCGAGTACCGGCTGCGGGTGACCGAGCGGCTGACGCTGATGCCGGAGGGACTGCGGCTGCACCTGGAGCGCCGGCACACGACTCTGCCGGCACCCCGCTCAGAGGCTCCCTGTCCAGTGCGCGGGGCGGGTGAGTGACTCCGGCAGCCTGGTGCCCGCGCTGCCCCTGGCCGCGTTCAGCTGAGGCTGGGTCAGGAAGAACGCGCCGGTCAGGTCGGCGCCCGTGAGATCGGTGTCGCGCAGGTCGGCACCGATCAGATCCGCTCCGCGCAGGTCGGCGCCGGTCAGGTCGGCGGCAATGAGGTAGGCGCCACGGAGACTGACGCCACGCAGGTCGGCGCCCTTGAGACGGGCGCCCATGAGGTCCGCGCCCCTGCGGTCCTTCTTCCGGCCCCGCATGCCCGTCCGCACCAGCTCACTGGTCCGCAGCAGCAGCGCGTTGACGTCCTGCCGATGGGCGCCGACGTCCAGCGCACCGAGTTCCTCCGCGGTCAGGCACGTCAGCTCCTCGGTCCTGTCCAGGGCCCGGCGCAGATCGGCGTGGACGGGGCGGGCGGCCGGCAGGGTGAGGGCCTCGGTCAGGTACCAGAGCAGTTCATGGAGCTGGCGGACCACCGGGAACACCTCGAACATCTGACGCGCCTGCTCACGCGGGCCCGTGCGCCAGTCCTGTCCGCCGAAGGTGACCTGGGAGACCTTCTGCCCGGCGCCGAAGCAGTCGTAGACCGTGCAGCCGTTGAAGCCCTTCTGCCGGAGCCGGGCGTGGATACCGCAGCGGTGGTCGTCCTGAAGATTCCGGCAGGGCGTCCCGGCGTCCTTGTCGATGGCGAAGTCCGCCGAGGCGGTGAAGGGCAGCGCGACACAGCACAGTCCGAAGCAGTTCTCGCAGTCTCCGCGCAGGTCGATGAGGTCGCCGGGTCGATCTTCCATACGACCAGCCTAATCTCCGCCCCGAAAGGAAAACTCACCGATGAGTTTCCGGCGGTGTGGGTGTCTCCACATACAACAGAAAACAAGCTCGGCTACCAATGAGAAACAAGCCGGCAAGGCAGGAGCCAACGGATCGAGGAGAGACGTCATGTGCAGCCACCAGCCCCCGTGCCCCACCGCCGACAGCGCGGACCACCACTCCGCCGTGATCGTCTCGGCCCACCCCGAACAGGGCTGGAGCCTGCTGTGCAACGGCACCATCGTCTTCGACGACACCGGCGAACTCCTGCCGGACGGACGGGTCGTGAGCCCGTACCGCACCCTCGGCGCGCTGGCCGTCGCCGCCTGAGGCCTCCGGCCGGGCTAACGGCCGAACAGCTCGAACGCCACGGCGGGCTTCCCGCCGAAGCGCTCGCTCGACATCGCGGCACCCCGGGTCAGGAATTCCCGGACGTACGATTCCGGGTCCTCGTCCGTCAACACCTCGATGTAGGTGCGGTGTTCGAGCAGCGAGCGCACCGCGCGCTCCAGACAGTCCTCGGTGGCCTCCACTGCGTGCGTGGGGCTGCTGGAGCCGGCGACGGCGACCCAGCGGACGCCGTTCCAGGGTTCCAGGCCCTGCTCGATGAGCTCCGGGAAGATCCACCGGTTGCCCGCGTCGCCCGCCGCGTCCAGCGTGGCACGGCCGACGGCCACATGATCCGGGGTGTTCCAGGCGACGCCGCCCCAGGTGTCCCGGTGGTTGAGGGTGATCACCAGCTCGGGCCGGTGCCTGCGGATGGCGGCGGCGATGTCACGGCGCAGCGGCGTGCCGTACTCGATGACCCCGTCCTTGTGGTCGAGGAACTCCACCTCCGACACCCCTACGACGGCCGCGCTCGCCCGCTGTTCACGCTCCCGGAGCGGACCGCACGTCTCGGGCTCCAGCGTGTCGATGCCTGCCTCACCGCGGGTCGCCAGGACGTAGGCGACCTCTCGGCCGCCATCGGTCCAGGCGGCGATCGCCGCGGAGCAGCCGTACTCGAGGTCGTCCGGGTGCGCCACGACGGCGAGGGCGCGCTGCCAGTCGTCGGGCATGGGCTGGAGTTGTGGGATCTGGGGCTCGGTCATGGCCGCAGAGTAAGCGCTCCGCTGGCCCGCGGTGATGAACCCGCGGGCCGGTGGGGGCTTGGTCGCGCAGTTCCCCGCGCCCCTTACAGGGCTCAGCGTGCCGCCAGGCTGGAGCGGCGTACCACCAGCTCGGGCTGGAGTACCACCCGGCGGTGCTCGTGCTTCATCGGTCCGCCGCTCTCTGCTTCCGTCTCCTCCAGGAGCAGTTCGGCGGCCATGGCGCCCATCGTGACGGCGGGCTGACGGACCGAGGTGAGGGGGACGGCGGCGGCGGCCGCGAACTCGATGTCGTCGTAGCCGACGATCGCGAGGTCGTCGGGGACGCCAACACCGGCGGCGTACATGGCTTGCAGGACGCCGAGGGCGAGCAGGTCGTTGGCGCAGAAGACGGCGGTGGGGCGGTCGGCGAGGCCGAGGAGGCGGGCGCCCGCGTCCCGGCCGGCGGCGACGTCCAGCCGCTCGGTGGGCAGTTCGCGCAGGGCGCCGGGGCCAAGACCGGCCTCGGTGAGCGCGTTGAGCGCGCCGGTGCGGCGGTCGCGCACCTGGTTGAGGCCGGGCGGGCCGCTGACGTACGCGATGGAGCGGTGCCCGGCGTCCACCAGGTGCCGTACCGCCAGCGCGCCGCCCGCCACGTCGTCCACGGAGACCGAGCACTCGGTGGTGCCGTCGGCGACGCGGTCGACCAGCACGAAGGGGATGCCGTGGCGGCGGAACGCGTCGATGTTGCGGCCGCTGGCGTCGGTGGGCGTGAGCAGGACGCCGCGTACCCGCTGCTCGGCGAAGAGCGACAGATAGTCCGCCTCCTCGCCGGCGCTCTGCGCGCTGTTGCAGACCATCACGCCGAGCCCGGCCTGGCGTGCGGCCCGCTCGGCACCGCGCGCGACATCGACGAAGAACGGGTTGCCCATGTCGAGGACGAGCAGACCCATGATCCGGCTGCGGCCCGCGCGCAGCTGGCGCGCCGACTCACTGCGGACGTAGCCGAGCCGGTCGATCGCGGACAGCACCCGGGCGCGGGTCTCCGTGGCGACGGTGTCCGGGCGGTTGATCACGTTCGACACCGTGCCGACGGAGACTCCGGCGACTCGGGCGACGTCCTTGATACCCACCGACTGGGCCATCGGGCAGGGACCTCCAGGGAAACGAGGGGCGGCGGGAAGGGCTTCACATTACCGTCATGCCGCCCCATCAGTACTGCAACGGTGCTTCGGTCACGTAGGGAGCCGGAAGTCGGCCACTCGGAGCGCCGAGGGCGTCGTACCGCTGGACTTCTCCTGGTACATGACCGACAGGACGTTGTCCTGCGCGATCCGCATCTCGTCGATCACGACCTCTCCGAACGCGTTCAGACCGCTGCCGTCGAACAGCAGGGTCCAGTCGGCGTACCCGGACGCCTTGGAGGCGCCGGCGATCCGGCCGAAGGGGAGGACGGCATACGCGTTGTCGTACTTGTCGAGGACCAGCCTGGTGCGCTGGCTGGAGTTCAGGGCGAGGGGGATCTCCGTCTTCTGCCAGGTGCCGGAGGAGTTCTTGCGGAGGTGGAAGGCGCGGCCATTGGTGGTGCGGTTAGAGACGTAGTTGGTGGTGCACTGGCCGAAGCGGCCGGGGACGTAGCTGATGATGGCGTGCGGCAGACCGGCGGAGTCGGTGAACTGGCTCTCCTGGTTCATCAGGGAGTGGTCCGGGTTGAGCGCGTCCACGACCAGTCCGGAATCGGTGACGGCGACCTTGTCGGAGCCGCCGGTGGTACCGACGACGGTGCCCGCGTTGGTACGCCAGGTGCGGCCGCGGTCGTCCGAGTAGACGTAACCCGTGTCGTGGTTGGTGATGCCGCCGCTGCTGCACATCACGGCGGCGTTCTGCTCGCGCCAGGTGAAGAAGGAGTGCAGTCGGCCGTTGCTGTCGTAGTCGATGCCGTGCAGATACATGTTGCGGGCCGTCGAGGAGCCGTGCTCGCTGGTGTAGGTGCCGGTGGAGCTGCTCCACTCCCCCAGCGCGGTCCAGGTCGAACCGTCGTACTCGGCAAGGGCGTTGCGGCCGTTGCCGGAGACGGCGACTCGGTAGCTGAGCTGGAGCTTGCCCTCGGGGGTGGAGATGAACTGCGGGTAGGTGAACTGCGAGGTGAGCGCCAGCCCGTCGAGCGTCGACCGAGGTGCGCCGAAGCGGCTCGCGGTCCAGCTGAGACCGGCCGGGTTGTCCATGAGGCCGGCGACCGACTTGACGTAGGTGAAACCGTCGCTGTGGGAGTCCATGTGGAGGTGCAGTCGGCCGTCGACCTTGGAGACGCCCATGGAGATGACGTTGTGGGAGTCGTTGTAGCGGAGCGTGTGGCCGACCCGGACCGTGGACCAGGTGGTGGCGCCGAGGGCGCGGCGGCCGACGACGGCGTTGCGGTCGGCGGTGTACCAGACGGCGTACTGGTGGCCCTTGTAGGTCAGCAGGCCGTTCTTCTGGAACGAGTTGTTGTTGACCAGGCCGTCGTAGGAGACGAAGAAGATGGCCTGGGTGTCGAGGGTCGTGGTGCCGGTCCGGGTGACGGAGGGGCCAGGGGCGGCGGCGCGCGCGACACCGGCGCCCAGGCCGGAGCCGGCCACCGAGGTCAGCAGGGCCGTCGTGAGCAAGGCGCGTCTTTTCATGAAGGCAACTCCGGCTCAGGCTAGGTGGAAGACTTCGGTGAGGGGTTTCATCGATTCGTCGGGTCGGGCGCCGTCCAGGGACTCGAAGAACGGCGCCATCTCCGCCTGCCAGCGGGCGTTGACCTCGGTGGCCTCCATGCCGGCCCGGGCGGCGGCGAAGTCCTCGGTCTCCAAGTAGCCGACCAGCAGGCCGTCTTCGCGCAGGAAGAGCGAGTAGTTGTGCCAGCCGGTGGCCGAGAGCGCGTCCAGCATCTCGGGCCACACGGCGGCGTGCCGCTCGCGGTACTCGTCGAGGCGGTCCGCCCGGACCTTCAGCAGAAAGCACACACGCTGCATCAACGGTCCCCTGATGATCAGAAGTCGAACTGGTCGATGTTCTTGGCGTCGAACACGGTCGGCTTGCCGAGGCTGATCACACCGTCCTTGCCGATGGTGTACTCGCCCATGTCGCCGGCGGTGAAGGTCTCGCCCTCCTTGCCGGTGATCTGACCGGACACCAGCGCGACGGAGGTACGGGCGGCCAGCTCGCCCAGCTTGGCCGGGTCCCACAGCTCGAAGGCCTCGACGGTGCCGTTCTTGACGTACTTGCGCATGTCGTTCGGGGTGCCGAGGCCGGTCAGCTTGACCTTGCCCTTGTACTTCGAGCCCGAGAGGTACTGGGCCGCCGCCTTGATGCCGACGGTGGTCGGGGAGATGATCCCCTTCAGGTTCGGGTACTCCTGGAGCAGGCCCTGGGTCTGCTGGAAGGACTGCTGGGCGTCGTCGTTGCCGTACGCGACCTTCACCAGCTTCATGTCCTTGTACTTGGGATCCTTGAGCTCGTCCTTCATGAAGTCGATCCACGTGTTCTGGTTGGTCGCCGTCTGCGCGGCGGACAGAATCGCGATCTCGCCCTTGTAGCCGAGCTGTTCGCCGAGCAGCTGCACCTCGGTGCGGCCCAGGTCCTCGGCGCCGGCCTGCGAGACGAAGGCGTTACGGCAGTCGGCCTTGGTGTCGGAGTCGTACGTGACGACCTTGATGTCGTTCTTCATGGCCTGCTTGAGCGCGGTGCACAGGGCGCCCGGGTCCTGCGCGGATACGGCCATCGCGTCGACCTGCTGCTGGGTGAGCGTGTTGACGTAACTCACCTGCCCGGCCGTGTCGGTGGCGCTGCTCGGGCCGACCTCCTTGTAGCTGGAGCCGAGCTCCTTCAGTGCCGTCTCGCCGCCCTTGTCGGCGGAGGTGAAGTACGGGTTGTTGACCTGCTTGGGCAGGAACCCGACGGTCAGGCCCTTCTTCAGCTCGGCGTTCGGGTCGGCCTTGCCGGCGGTGGCGGCGGAGGCGTCGTCATTGGCGACGTCCTTCTTGGTGGTGCCACCGCAGGCGGTCAGCGCCAGGGCGAGAGAGGTGGCGGCGGCGAGGGCCGCGCAGGTACGGCGGAGGGACGACTTACGCATGACGGTTTCCTTTGAAAAGAGGGTGAGCGGAGGCGCCCCCAAAGGGGCGCGGGGAACTGCGCGACCAGCCACACACGGCCGTCAGCCGGACGATTGAGCACGCACAACGGCGACTTGCCGAGCCACACGCGGCCCGAGGACGGAAAGCACTAGCAACACACCGGTGACGAGAATCTGCGTCTGCACGGAAATGTCCTGAAGACTCATCACGTTTTGCAGCGCACCGAGCAGGAACACGCCCGCAATAGCACCGCCCAACGTGCCCTTGCCACCGTCGAAGTCGATGCCACCGAGCAACACGGCAGCCACAACCGAGAGCTCCAGCCCCGTGGCATTGTCATACCGAGCGGACGCGTAATGCAGGGCCCAGAAAATCCCGGTGAGCGAGGCCATGAACCCCGTCACCGTGAACAGAATCAACTTCTGCCGCTTGACGCGGATACCGGCGAACCGCGCAGCCTCCTCACTCGCGCCGACCGCGAAAAGAGAGCGGCCGAACGGGGTGGCGTGCAGCGCGACCACGGCGATGGCGAGCAGCACGAGGAAGGGCAGGAAGGCGTACGGGATAAAGGTGTCCCCGAGGCGCCCGGCCGCGAAGTCCAGGTACTGCGAGGGGAAATCCGTCACCGCGTCGGACCCGAGCACGATCTGCGCGATGCCCCGGTAGGCGGCAAGCGTGCCGATGGTGACGGCGAGGGACGGCAGCCCGAGCCGGGTCACCAGCAGCCCGTTGATCAACCCGCAGACCACGCCGAGCAGCAGACAGATCGGGATGATCGTCTCGATCGTCATGCCCTGGTTCCACAGAGCGCCCATCACCGCGCCGGACAGCCCGGCCGTGGAGGCTACCGAGAGGTCGATCTCGCCGGAGACCACGAGCAACGTCATGGGCAGCGCGATCAGCGCGATCGGCAGGGTGTTGCCGATCAGGAACGACAGGTTCAGCGCGTTGCCGAAGCCGTCCACGAAACCGAAGGAGAGCAGCAGGACGACGATCAGGAGCGCGCCCACGACGGTGTCCCAGCGGATCGCGCGCGTCAAGGACTCAGGCATGGCGGGCGTTCCTCTTCTTCAGGGCGGAGGCCACGCGGAGCGCGACGATCCGGTCGACCGCGATGGCGAGGAGGAGCAGGATGCCGTTGATGGCGAGCACCCAGACGGAGCTGACACCGAGGGCGGGCAGCACGCTGTTGATGGAGGTCAGCAGCAGCGCGCCGAGCGCGGCGCCGTACACGCTCCCGGAGCCGCCGGTGAACACCACACCGCCGACCACGACCGCGCTGACGACGGTGAGTTCGTAGCCGTTGCCGGTACCGGAGTCGACGTTGCCGAACCGGGCCAGATACATCGCGCCCGCAAGCCCGGCGAGCGCTCCGCAGAAGGTGTACGCGGCGAGGATCCGCTTGCGGACCGGGATGCCGGCGAGTCGCGCGGCCTCGGGGTTGGAGCCGAGCGCGTACAGCTCGCGTCCGCTGCCGAAGTGCTTGAGGTAGTACGCGGTGGCCACCAGGACCGCCAGCGCGATCAGCGCCAGCCACGGCACCGCCCAGATGCCGCCGGAGCCGAAGTCGACGAAGCCGTTCGGCAGGTCGGCGGCGGTGATCTGGCGGGAGCCGACCCAGATCGAGTCGATGCCGCGGATGATGTAGAGCGTGCCGAGGGTGACGACGAGGGCGGGCACCTGACCGAGGCTGACGAGCAGCCCGTTGAGCAGGCCGCAGCCGATGCCGAGCAGCACGGCCAGCAGGATCGCGACGGTGGAGTTGCCGCCGCCCTGGAGGTAGGTCCCGGCCGCGAAGGCGCTGATGCCGAGCGTCGAGCCGACCGAGAGATCGACGTTGCGGGTGATGACGACCAGGGACTGGCCGGTGGCGACCAGCACCAGGATGGTCGCGTTGAGGAGCAGGTCCTTGATGCCCTGCTCGCTCAGGAACTCGCTGTTGCCCAGCTGGGTGATGACGATCATCACCAGGAACACGACCAGGATGGCCAGTTCACGCATCTTGAAGACGCGGTCGACCAGCCGGGTGCCGCTGGACTTGGGCACGTCGGTCACGGGGGCCGGGTTCGTGGTCACCGTCATGCGGCGGCCCTCCCCGTGGCTGCGGCCATCACGGTTTCCTCGGTGGCGTCGGAGCGCGGGATCTCGGAGGCGAGTCGGCCTTCGTGCATCACGAGGACGCGGTCGGCCATGCCGAGGATCTCGGGCAGGTCGGAGGAGATCATCAGCACGGCCACGCCGTCGGCGGCCAGCTCGCTCAGCAGCCGGTGCACCTCGGCCTTGGTGCCGACGTCGATGCCGCGGGTGGGCTCGTCGACGATCAGCACCCTGGGGCCGGTGGCCAGCCACTTGGCGAGGACGACCTTCTGCTGGTTGCCGCCGGAGAGCGTGTTCACCGTGTCGGCGATGCGGGCGTACTTGACCTGGAGCTTGACCGCCCAGTCGAGGGAGCGGCTGCGTTCGGCGCCCCGGTCCATGAGGCCGGCCCTGACGGTCGTACGGAGTCCGGTGAGGCCGATGTTCCGCTCGATGGACATGTCCATCACCAGCCCCTGGGCGCGCCTGTCCTCGGGGACCAGGGCGAGCCCGGCGGCCATCGCGGTGGAGGGCGCGCCGTTGGTCAGCTTCCGCCCCTGGACCTCGACCTCGCCGGCGTCCCAGCGGTCGATGCCGAAGACGGCACGGGCGACTTCGGTGCGCCCGGCGCCGACGAGCCCGGCGAGGCCGACGATCTCGCCGGTGCGGACCTCGAAGGAGACGTCGGTGAAGACGCCCTCCCGGGTCAGCCGCCGTACGCTCAGGGCGACCTCACCGGTCCGGATGTCCTGCTTGGGGTAGAGCTCGTCGAGGTCCCGGCCGACCATACGGCGGACCAGGTCGTCCTCGGTCATGGCATCCAGCGGCTCGCTGGCGATCCAGGCGCCGTCGCGCAGCGTGGTCACCGTCTGGCAGATCTGGAAGATCTCCTCGAGCCGGTGCGAGATGAACAGCACCGCGGCGCCCTGCTCGCGCAGGGTGCGCACGACGCCGAAGAGACGGGCCACCTCGCTGCCGGTGAGGGCGGCGGTCGGCTCGTCCATGATCAGGACACGGGCGTCGAAGGAGAGCGCCTTGGCGATCTCGACGATCTGCTGGTCCGCGATGGACAGGCCGCGGGCGGGACGGTCGGGGTCGAGTTCGACGCCCAGGCGCTTCATCAGTGCGGCGGTGGCCGCGTGCGTCGCCCTGTGGTCGATCCGGCCGAGGGCGCGCCGGGGCTGGCGGCCCATGAAGATGTTCTCGGCGATCGACAGGTCGGGGAAGAGCGTGGGCTCCTGGTAGATCACGGCGATGCCGGCGTCGCGGGCGTCGCCGGGGCCGTGGAAGACCACGGGCTCGCCGTCGAGCAGCACCTGGCCGGCGTCCGGCCGATGCACCCCGGCAAGCGTCTTGATGAGGGTCGACTTGCCGGCGCCGTTCTCACCGGCGAGTGCGTGCGCCTCGCCGGGGAACAACTCCAGGGAGACGTCCCGCAGAGCGCGCACCGCGCCGAAGGACTTGGAAACGTCCTTCAGCGCAAGCACCGGGGCCGGACCCGTGTCGGACGGGTGGGTCATTGGGGGCTCCTCGACAACGCCGGCGGGACGGGCCTCACGACGTCGTGAAAGGTTTCAACTTGGTTGCCGGGACGTTAGACACGACAGCCATGTCACGTCAATGGGTCTGTGTCGAAAAAGTTTCGATAGCCGAAGGTCACGGACCAGTCACGGGAATCGGGGTTGGTCAGAGGGGTTGACACCCCTTCGGGGGCGCCATAGCTTCCCGTTCTGAATCGTTTCATGCAACAGTCAATGCGGTAGTCAATGAAGTAGTCGTTGCAGCAGTCCTTACGACCCGATGCCACAGGAGTCCTGAAGTGACCGATCTCCCCGCGGTGAAGGCCGCCCTGAAGACCCAGGCCGTCGAGACGCCATCGTGGGCGTACGGGAACTCGGGCACGCGGTTCAAGGTGTTCGCGCAGCGAGGCGTTCCGCGTACGCCGCAGGAGAAGCTGGACGACGCCGCCCAGGTCCACGCGTTCACCGGCGTGGCCCCGACCGTTGCGCTGCACATCCCCTGGGACAGGGTCGACGACTACGGCGCGTTGGCGAAGTACGCCGAGGAGCGCGGCGTGAAACTGGGCGCGATCAACTCCAATACCTTCCAGGACGACGACTACAAGCTCGGCAGCATCTGCCATCCGGATGCGGCGGTACGGCGCAAGGCCGTCGATCACCTGCTGGAATGCGTCGACATCATGGACGCGACGGGCTCCGCCGACCTGAAGCTGTGGTTTGCCGACGGTACGAACTACCCCGGGCAGGATGATCTACGGGAGCGCCAGGACCGGCTGGCCGAGGGACTTGCCGAGGTGTACGGGCGGCTCGGCGAGGGGCAGCGGATGCTGCTGGAGTACAAGCTCTTCGAGCCCGCCTTCTACTCGACCGATGTCCCGGACTGGGGTACGGCGTACGCGCACTGCCTCAAGTTGGGGCCGCAGGCTCAGGTCGTGGTCGACACCGGTCATCATGCGCCGGGTACGAACATCGAGTTCATCGTGGCGACGCTGCTGCGGGAGGGGAAGCTCGGGGGGTTCGACTTCAACTCGCGCTTCTACGCGGATGACGACCTGATGGTGGGGGCCGCCGATCCGTTCCAGCTGTTCCGGATCATGTATGAGGTCGTGCGTGGGGGTGGGTTCACTTCCGACGTCGCCTTCATGCTCGATCAGTGTCACAACATCGAGGCGAAGATCCCGGCGATCGTGCGTTCCGTGATGAATGTGCAGGAAGCCACCGCGAAAGCGCTGCTGGTCGATCGATCGGCGTTGGCGGTGGCGCAGGCTGCCGGGGACGTTCTCGAGGCCAACGCCGTGTTGATGGACGCGTACAACACTGATGTACGGCCGCTTCTTGGCGAGGTGCGCGAGGAGATGGGTCTTGACGCCGATCCGATGGCTGCGTATCGGAGGTCCGGGTGGGCCGAGAAGATCGTGGCCGAGCGGGTTGGTGGGGAGCAGGCGGGGTGGGGGGCGTAAGCGTCTGCCGGGATCTGTTCGTTGCGGGCTGCGGGCCGTATGTGGCTGGTCGCGCCCACGCGGCGGAGCCGCAAATTGATACAGCCCCGCGCCCCTGGAGGGGCGCTCCACACACGTATCTCAGACAAGGACTGAATGCACATGGCATCGCACCCCGAAGCCGCTGCTCTCCTCGCCCGGTCCCATCGGCTCGGCGCTGACCCCCGCAACACCAACTACGCCGGCGGGAACGCGTCCGCGAAGGGGACCGACACCGACCCCGTCACCGGCGGCGACGTCAAGTTGATGTGGGTGAAGGGGTCCGGGGGTGATCTCGGGACACTCACCGAGGCGGGGCTGGCCGTGTTGCGGCTGGACCGGATGCGGGCGCTCGTCGATGTCTATCCGGGCGTCGAGCGCGAGGACGAGATGGTGGCCGCGTTCGACTACTGCCTGCACGGCAAGGGGGGCGCCGCGCCCTCCATCGACACCGCCATGCACGGCCTCGTCGACGCGGCGCACGTCGATCACCTGCACCCGGACTCCGGCATCGCCCTCGCTTGTGCCGCCGACGGGGAGAAGCTGACCGCCGAGTGCTTCGGGAACAGCGTGGTGTGGGTGCCGTGGCGCCGGCCCGGCTTTCAGCTGGGGCTGGACATCGCTGCCGTGAAGGAGGCCAACCCGCAGGCCGTCGGGTGCGTTCTCGGCGGGCACGGGATCACCGCGTGGGGTGACACGTCCGAGGAGTGCGAGCAGAATTCGCTGCACATCATCCGTACCGCCGAGGCGTTTCTGGCGGAGCGCGGGAAGACCGAGCCCTTCGGGCCGGTCGTCGAGGGGTACGCGGCCCTGGGTGCTTCGGAGCGTCGGGAGCGGGCCGCGGCTCTGGCGCCGTACGTCCGGGCCATCGCCTCGCAGGACAGGCCGCAGGTCGGACACTTCACCGACTCCGGGGTCGTCCTCGACTTCCTGGCGAGTGCCGAGCATCCTCGGCTCGCCGCGCTCGGTACTTCCTGTCCCGATCACTTTCTGCGGACCAAGGTGCGGCCGCTCGTGCTCGACCTGCCGCCGACCGCCCCGCTGGACGAGGCGCTCGCACGGCTCAAGGAGCTGCACGCCGCCTACCGTGAGGAGTACGCCGCTTACTACCGGCGGCACGCCCTGCCCGACTCCCCGGCGATGCGCGGGGCCGACCCGGCGATCGTGCTGATTCCCGGGGTCGGCATGTTCAGCTTCGGCAAGGACAAGCAGACCGCTCGGGTGGCCGGCGAGTTCTATGTCAACGCCATCAATGTGATGCGCGGGGCCGAGGCCGTGTCGACGTATGCGCCGATCGAGGAGTCCGAGAAGTTCCGTATCGAGTACTGGGCGCTGGAGGAGGCCAAGCTTCAGCGGATGCCGAAGCCCAAGGCGCTGGCCACGCGCGTGGCGCTGGTGACGGGGGCCGGGAGCGGGATCGGAAAGGCGATCGCCGGGCGGCTCGTGGCCGAGGGGGCGTGTGTCGTCGTCGCGGATCTGAATGCGGAGAACGCCGGCAAGGTCGCCGAGGAGCTCGGCGGGCCGGACAAGGCCGTCGCCGTGGCGGTGGATGTGACGAGCGAGGAGCAGATCGCCGACGCCTTCAAGGCGGCCGTGCTGGCCTTCGGCGGGGTCGATCTGGTGGTCAACAACGCCGGTATCTCCATCTCCAAGCCGCTGCTGGAGACTTCGTCGAAGGACTGGGACCTGCAGCACGACATCATGGCCCGCGGGTCCTTCCTCGTCTCCCGCGAGGCCGCCCGGGTGATGATCGCGCAGGGGCTGGGCGGCGACATCGTCTACATCGCCTCCAAGAACGCCGTGTTCGCCGGGCCCAACAACATCGCCTACTCCGCCACCAAGGCCGACCAGGCACACCAAGTGCGGCTGCTGGCCGCCGAGTTGGGCGAGCACGGCATCCGTGTCAACGGGATCAATCCCGATGGTGTGGTGCGTGGGTCGGGAATCTTCGCGGGCGGCTGGGGTGCGCAGCGGGCTGCCGTGTACGGGGTGGAGGAGGCGAAGCTGGGCGAGTTCTACGCCCAGCGGACCATCCTCAAGCGCGAGGTGCTGCCCGAGCATGTCGCCAACGCCGTGTTCGCGCTGACCGGTGGGGAGTTGACGCACACCACCGGGCTGCATGTCCCGGTCGACGCCGGTGTCGCGGCCGCGTTCCTGCGATGAGCGCCGCCGTGAAGTCGTACGCCGCGGTCGACCTCGGCGCGTCCAGCGGGCGCGTCATGGTCGGCCGCGTCGGGCCCGGCTCGCTCGAACTGGGCGAGGCGCACCGGTTTCCCAATCGGCCGGTGCGGGTGCCCGAAGGGCTGCGCTGGGACATTCTCTCGCTCTACGCCGGTGTGCTCGACGGACTGCGGGCGGCCGGGCAGGTGGACTCCGTCGGCATCGACAGCTGGGCCGTGGACTACGGTCTGCTCGACGCGGACGGGGCGCTGCTCGGTAATCCCGTGCACTATCGCGACCCCCGCACGGAGGGGATCGCGGAGAAGGTGTGGGCGACCGTGCCGGCCCCCGAGCTGTATGCGGCGACCGGACTTCAGTACGCGCCCTTCAACACGCTGTACCAGCTGGTCGCCGCCCGTTCCGCCGAGCAACTCGCCCACGCCAAGCGTCTGTTGCTCGTGCCGGACCTGGTCTCCTACTGGCTCACCGGCGAGCAGGGCACCGAGCTGACCAACGCCTCGACGACCCAGCTGATCGATCCCCGGACGCGTGACTGGTCGTACGACATCGCCGCCCGGGTCGGTATCGACCTCGGCCTGTTCGCGCCGCTCAGGCGACCCGGCGATCCGGCGGGGGTGCTGCGGCCCGAGGTGCTGGAGGAGACCGGGCTCAGCGGGCCGGTGCCGGTGACGACGGTCGGTTCGCACGACACGGCGTCGGCGGTGGCGGCGGTGCCTGCCGAGGGCGAGCGGTTCGCCTACATCTGCACCGGCACCTGGTCCCTGGCGGGCCTGGAGCTGGATGCACCGGTGCTGAGCGAGGCGAGCCGGGCCGCCAACTTCACCAATGAGCTGGGGCTGGACGACACGGTCCGCTATCTGCGCAACATCATGGGGCTGTGGCTGCTCCAGGAGTGCGTACGGGCCTGGGGTGGGCCGGAGTTGGGCGGGCTGCTGCTCGACGCGGCCAAGGCGCCGGCGCTGCGGTCGGTCGTGGACGCGGGCGACGCGGCGTTTCTCGCGCCGGGGCGGATGCCGGAGCGGATCGCGGAGGCCTGCCGGGCCTCGGGGCAGCCGGTGCCCGAGTCCCCGGCCGAGATCACGCGCTGCATCCTGGACTCCCTCGCGCTCGCCCATCGCGGGGCGGTCGAGGAGGCGCAGCGGCTGGCCGACCACCCGGTCGACGTCGTGCACGTGGTTGGGGGCGGCACCCGAAACGCGTTGCTGTGCCAGCTCACCGCCGATGCCTGTGGACTGCCGGTGGTGGCCGGTCCGACGGAGGCGGCCGCCCTCGGGAACGTCCTGGTGCAGGCGCGGGCGCACGGGCTCGTCGGCGACCGTGCGGAGATGCGGCGACTGCTCACCCGTACGCAGCCGCTCACGCGGTACGAGCCGCGCGGCGGCACCGCACGCTGGCGTTCGGCTCAGGCCCGGCTCACCGGGCGGTGACCGGGGACTCCCCCGCGTCCTGTTGCCGGACTACGCTGCACTCATCCGATGATCAACCACAAGGAGCCGCGATGCGTGTCGCCCTGTTCCTGACCTGTGTCAACGACACGCTCTATCCGGACACGGGTCGCGCCGTGGTGAAACTGCTGACCAGGCTGGGCGTCGAGGTCGACTTCCCGATGGCCCAGACCTGCTGCGGGCAGGCGCACTACAACACCGGTTACCGGCATGAGGCAGAGCCGCTGGCCCGGCATTTCTCCGATGTATTCGGGGAGTACGAGGCGATCGTGACCCCGTCAGGGTCGTGTGGGGCGATGGTGCGGGAGCTGTATCCGCGGATGGGCGAGCGGGCGCGGGCCGAGGGGCGCGGGGACACGCTCGCCGCCACGTTGGCTCCGGTGATCCCGAAGACGTACGAACTCACGGAGTTCCTGGTCGATGTGCTGGGGGTGACGGACGTCGGCGCGTACTACCCGCACATGGTGACCTACCACCCGACCTGCCACGGGCTGCGCAGCCTGGGCCTGGGTGACCGGCCGCGGCGGCTGCTCCAGGCCGTCAAGGGGCTGGAGCTGGCCGAGCTGCCGGGCGCCGACGAGTGCTGCGGGTTCGGCGGCACCTTCGCGCTGAAGAACTCCGACGTCTCCGCGGCGATGGGCGCGGACAAGGTGCGCAACGCCGAGTCGACGGGCGCCGAGGTGCTGTGCGCGGCCGACAACTCCTGTCTGATGCACATCGGCGGGACCATGGCCCGGCTCAGCACCGGTATGCGGCCGGTGCACATCGCGGAGATCCTGGCGAGCACGGAAGAGGAGCCGGCGGCATGAGCGGCACGTTCGTAGGGATGCCGGCCTTCCCCGAGGCCGCGCACGAGGCAGTGCACAACCAGACCCTGCGCGGCAATCTGCGCCATGCCACCCACACCATCCGCGCCAAGCGGGCCAAGGCGGTCGCCGAGGTCTCCGACTGGGCGGCGCTGCGGGAGGCGGGCAAGCAGATCAAGGACCACACGCTCCGCCATCTCGACCGCTATCTGGAGCAGTTGGAGGAGTCGGTGACGGCCGCGGGCGGCACGGTCCACTGGGCCGCCGACGCCGACGAGGCCAACCGGATCGTGACGCGACTGGTCCAGGAGACCGGTGAGTCGGAGGTCGTCAAGGTCAAGTCGATGGCCACGCAGGAGATCGGGCTCAACGAGGCGCTCGAAGAAGCGGGCATCCACGCCTACGAGACCGATCTCGCCGAGCTGATCGTGCAGTTGGGCAAGGACCGGCCCTCGCACATCCTCGTCCCCGCCATCCACCGCAACCGCGGCGAGATCCGGGACATCTTCATCCGCGAGATGAGCGAGTGGGGCCGACCGGCTCCCGAAGGCCTGACCGACACACCCGCCGAACTCGCCGAGGCCGCCCGCCTCCATCTCCGCGAGAAGTTCCTGCGCGCCAAGGTCGGTGTCTCCGGCGCCAACTTCATGATCGCCGAGACCGGCACGCTGGTCGTCGTCGAGTCCGAGGGCAACGGACGGATGTGCCTGACCCTGCCCGAGACGCTGATCTCGGTGGTCGGCATCGAGAAGATCCTGCCGACCTGGCAGGACCTGGAGGTGTTCCTGCAGACGCTCCCGCGGTCGTCGACGGCGGAGCGCATGAACCCGTACACGAGCATGTGGACGGGAACGACGGACTCCGAGACGGCTGACGGCCCTCAGACCTTCCATCTCGTGCTCCTCGACAACGGCCGCACCGACACCCTCGCCGACGAGGTCGGCCGCCAGGCCCTGCGCTGCATCCGCTGCTCGGCGTGTCTCAACGTCTGCCCGGTGTACGAACGGGCCGGCGGTCACGCGTACGGCTCCGTCTATCCGGGCCCGATCGGCGCCATCCTCAGCCCGCAGCTCCGGGGTACCGACAGCGAGATCGACGCCTCGCTGCCGTACGCCTCGTCGCTGTGCGGTGCCTGCTACGAGGTGTGTCCGGTCGCCATCGACATCCCCGAGGTCCTCGTCCACCTGCGGGAACGTGTCGTCGAGGGCGGCCAGGTGACCCGCGAGGGCAACAAGGTGGTGCTGAAGCCCGCGAAGGGACATGCCGCCGAGCGGACGGCCATGCGGGCGGCACGCTGGGCGTTCGCCCGGCCGGGAGTCCTGCGAACGGGTCAGCGACTCGCCTCGCGCACCCGCCGCCTCCATCCGCGCACGCTGCCGGGCCCCGGCAAGGCGTGGAGCGACAGCCGCGAGCTGCCCCCGGTGCCGTCCGAACCCTTCCGGGACTGGTGGCAGCGCACCCACGGCGAGAACTCCGACAAGGGAGCCGCGAAGTGACCAGCAGGGAACGGATCCTGGGCCGGGTGCAACGCGCACTCGCGGACGTACGACCGGACGACACGCCGTACGACCAGGCCATCTCACGCTCCTATCTGCGCGAGCACGGCAACCGGACTGTCGCGGAGACGGTCGATCTCCTCGCCGAGAACCTGGCGGACTACCGGGCGATCGTGCACCGCACCTCCGGCGCGGAACTCTCCGGGGTGATCGCGGGACTGCTCGACGCACGGCACTCGACATCCGTCGCCGTACCGCCGGGGCTGGACGAGGCCTGGCTGGCGGCGACCGAGGTGCCACGGGTACCGGACCGGGCGGAGAACACCTCGTACGAACTGGACCGCGTCGACAGCGTGGTGACGGGCTGCGCGCTCGCGATCGCCGAGACCGGCACGATCGTCCTGGACGGCTCCCCCGACCAGGGCCGTCGCCGCATCACCCTCGTCCCCGATCACCACATCTGCGTCGTACGCGTCCCCGACCAGGTCGTCTCCTCCGTCCCGCAGGCGATGCGGCACCTCGACCCGACCCGCCCGCTGACCTGGATCTCCGGCCCCTCCGCCACCAGCGACATCGAACTCGACCGGGTCGAGGGGGTGCACGGACCGCGCACCCTGGAGGTGGTGCTGGTGACGGCCTGAGCGTCCGTCATCCCGACGGGGTCACGGCCGTGTCGAGCAGGTCCCGGGTCAGCGCGTGCAGGCGCAAAGCGGCGGTCCGGTCGAACGCCGCGCCCTTCAGCGGGACGGGGCGCTTGCCGCGATATGCGGTGAAGGCAGTGGCCGGTGGGTCGTCCAGGAGGCGAGCCATCGGGGTGACGGCCTTGCCCACCGAGGTGGCGAACAGCGCGAACGACGCCTTGGTCAGGGCTCGGAGCGGCTGCGGGAGGTGGTCCGGCATGCCGGTGGCCACGACGCCGGGGTTGTAGCCGATGTAGCGAACGGGGGTTCCGGGGTAGAGCTCCGCGTAGGCCACGCCGAGCAGGTCGTTGGCGCGGAAGGACTGCAGGGTGGCCCTGGTACCGCTGTAGCGGCGGGTCAGTTGCGGATCGTCCCAGTGGATCCGACCCAGCGGGATGCCCGGGGTGCCGACGTTCAGGACGACCGGACGGGGTGCGCGTTCGAGGAGGCCGCGCAGGCCGTGGCTGAGGACGTATCGGCTGAGGTAGGCGAGGGCGAAGCTGTGCTCGAACCCCTCGCCGGTGAGGCTGCGTGGACCGAGGAGCCGGTAGCGCTGGGCGCACAGGACGAGTTGGTCCACCGCCTGGCAGGTCTCCTCGATCGTCGCGACCAGTTCCCGGCTCGCCCGCACCGACGTGAGGTCGGCCTGGAGGAAGGTGACGCGACCGTCGCTTGCCGCCGCCTCTTCGATGAGGGCTTCCCCTCTGGCCCGGGTGCTGCCGACCGCGATGACGTGGGCTCCCCGGCGCAGGTAGTGCAGGGCGAGCCCCTTGCCGAGCCCGTCCGTTCCTCCGGTGACGACGACGGTGTGCATGTCGGACTCCCCTCCACTAGCGATGTGGATATGCCGTATCCACTTATTGCGACGGTAGCATGAAGTGGATATCCCTTATCCGCTTACCGTGGGCCCGAGTGCCCCTGCCCGAGGAGAAGTTCATGAGCAGCCGGCCGACCGGCGCGGCACGTCCACTGCGCCGGGACGCGGAGGACAACCGGCGGCGTGTCGTGCAGGCCGCGCGCGAGGTCTTCGCCGCCCGTGGCCTCCAGGCCACGCTGAATGACGTGGCCCATCACGCCGGGCTCGGCGTCGGCACCGTGTACCGGAGATTTCCCGACAAGGAGACGCTCGCGGACGCCGTCTTCGCCGACGAACTCGACGAGATCGCGGCGATGGCGCGTGAGGCGCTGGACGAGGACGACGCGTTCGCCGCGCTCGCCGGTTTTCTCGAGCGGGCGCTGGAGCGGGCCTCGCGCAACCGCGCGCTGCGGGAGGTGATGGAGCGCGCGGAGTTCGGCGGCGAGGGCCTTGGGCGGGCACGGCTGGAGATCGCCGGGCACTGCGAGACCCTGATCGACCGGGCGCGGAGCCAGGGTGCGCTGCGCGAAGGTCTCACCGCCGCCGACATCCCGCCGATCGCCGCGATGATCAACGCCGTGCTCGCCCTGCCGGAGTCCGCTTCCCGCCCGCTGTGGCGGCGCTATCTGGCGGTCGTCCTCGACGGGCTGCGCGCCGGGGAGGGCGGTCGGCCGCCTCTTCCGGACTGAACCGGACCCGGGGGGACGCGGCCGGTGAGCGGTGGTTCGGTCGGGCCGTTAGCGTGAAGGCATGATCCGGTTCGATCAGGTCACCAAGCGGTATCCGGACGGTACGACGGCCGTGGACGGGCTCAGCTTCGAGGTGTCCGAGGGGGAGCTCGTCACGCTGGTGGGCCCGTCCGGCTGCGGCAAGACGACGACCATGATGATGGTGAACCGGCTGATCGAACCGACGGCCGGACAGATCTTCGTGAACGGCGAGGACATCGCCGAGGTCGATCCGGTGCGGCTGCGCCGCCGTATCGGTTACGTCATCCAGCAGGTGGGCCTGTTCCCGCATCGCACGATCCTCGACAACACGGCGACCGTGCCGTCACTGGTCGGCTGGAAGAAGGCGAAGGCCCGAGCGCGGGCGGCGGAGTTGCTCGATCTGGTGGGGCTGGATCCGAAGACGTACGGGCGTCGCTATCCGGAGCAGCTGTCAGGCGGACAGCGGCAACGGGTGGGGGTGGCGCGGGCGCTGGCCGCCGATCCGCCGGTGCTGCTGATGGACGAGCCGTTCGGCGCGGTCGACCCGGTGGTGCGGGAGCAGTTGCAGGACGAGTTCCTGCGGATGCAGGCCGCGGTACGCAAGACGGTGCTGCTGGTCACGCATGACATCGAGGAGGCGGTGCGGCTCGGTGACCGTATCGCCGTGTACGGACAGGGCCGGATCGAGCAGTACGACACCCCTGGAGCGGTGCTGGGCGCCCCGGCGACTCCGTATGTCGCGGAGTTCGTGGGCGCCGACCGCGGGCTGAAACGGCTGTCCGTCACCGAGATCGAGGCCGACGACCTGGAGCAGCCGCCGCTCGCCCGCCCGGACGAGCCGGCGGGAACCGCGGCCGAACGGCTGCGCGCGGAGGGCGCGCGCTGGGCCGTGGTGCTCGACGAGGACGGTGAACTGCTCGGCTGGGTCGGGGTCGACGACCTGGGGACGGGCGGTTCGGTCGGCGAGCGCGCGCACCGGATGAACGCCTGGGTCCCGGTCGGCGCACCTCTCAAGCAGGCCTTCGGCGTGATGCTCCAGCACGACGCCGGCTGGGTCGCCGTCCTGGACGGCGCCCGCTTCCTGGGCGTCCTGACCCCGGCGAAGCTGCATGAGGCGCTACGGCGCTCCGTCGACGCGGACGCGCTGGGCGTGCCGCGCGATCAGGTGTCGTTCGACTCGGTGGCGGACGCGTGAGCGGGGTCGGGACGCTCACTTCAGCAGCCCTTTGTCCTCCAGGTAGGTGCGCGCCACGTCCGTCGCCAACCGGCGCCAGCTGTCCACCTGTTGGTTCATGGACGCCAGGTCGGCCGTGGTGAGCACGTCGTTCAGCGCGCCCAGGGCCCGGGTCACTCCTTCGCCGCCCGCGCGGGAGCGGTTGACGACCGGGACGACGTAGTCGGCGTTCTGGAGGTGTTTGTCGTCGGTGAGGATGACGAGGCCGAATTCGGGGAGGGTGGCGTCGGTCGTGGTGGTGAGGACCATCTGGTCCCGGCCGCTCTGGACCGCCTGTTTCGCCGGGGTGGTGCCGACGCCCTTGGGGTCGACGCCCGTGATGTCGATGCCGTAGGTCTTCTCCAACCCGGGTCGGCAGTAGGGCCGTTGGACGCACTCGTCGCCCGCGGCGAGCCGTACCGGGAGTCCGGAGGCACCGAGGTCGCTGAGGGTCTTGAGGCCGTGCTGCCGGGCGTAGGACGCGCTCACCGCGAAGGTGTTCTGGTCGACGGCCCGGCCGGGGTCCAGGACGGTGAGCCCGCGGGGTGTGGCCAGTTCGCGCAGCGCCTTCATCGTGGCGGCGAGGTCGGGTGAGCCGACCGGCGGTGCGTCGGCTCCGTTGGCCTTGGCGCCCAGCCAGTCGGCGAAGGTCGCCGCGTACTCGGGCACGACGTCGATCTGGCCGGATTCCAGGGCCGGTTCGTACAGTTCGCGGTTGGCGACGGTGAGCATCGAGGTCTTGTATCCGGCCTGGTTCAGCAGCAGCGCGTACATCTGGGCGAGCAGATCGCTCTCGGTGAATCCGGCGGATCCGATGGTGAGATTGCGGCTGTCGCCGGGCGGCGCGGTGACCTCGCCCTGGCTTTCCAGGGACGGTCCGGTCGCGCAGCCGGTGAGCAGCAGCAGGGCGGCGAACGCCGAGCGCCGTCTCATCGCGCTCCCCTCACCCAGCGTGGCGAGAGGCGCTCGGCCAGCTCGAAGACACCCTCGACGATCAGCGCGAAGACGGCGACGAGCACCGCACCGGCCACCACCTGCGGCGTACTCGCGAGGTTGAAGCCCGCGGTGATGATCCGACCCAGCCCTCCCCCGCCCGCCAGCGCGGCGATCGTGGCGGTCGCGACGAGTTGGACGGCGGCGATACGCACACCGTTCATGATCATCGGGAGTGCGAGGGGGAGCTCCACCCCCACCATCACCTGGCGGCCCGTCATGCCCATCCCCCGCGCCGCCTGCACGACGCTGCGATCGACCTCGCGCATCCCGACGTACGCATTGGTGAGCAGGGGCGGAATGGCGAACAGGACGAGGGCGACGACCGTGGGGCCCTCTCCCCAGTCGCCGACGGGGGTCAGGAGCAGCAGGACCAGGACGGCGAACGTCGGGACGGCGCGGCCGATGTTGGAGATGTTCACGGCCAGTGCGCCGCCCTTGCCGAGGTGCCCGAGGACGATGGCCACCGGCAGTGCGATGAGGCAGCTGACGACGAGGCAGACGACGGTCAGCACGAAGTGTTGCAGGAGCCGGTGCCAGATGCCGTCGTCGCCGGCCCAGTGCGCGGCGTCGGTGAGCCAGTCCCAGGCGTCGGTGAGGGTCGTCATCCGGAGGCCGCCCTCGTCCACGGGGTGATCAGCCGCTGCACACCCAGGAGCAGTACGTCGGCCGCGACCGCGATCACCACACACAGCACGGACGCCGTCAGCACCTGCGCCTTGAAGTAGGTGTTCATGCCCGCGTAGATGAGGTTGCCGAGCCCGCCGAAGCCGACGATCGCGCCCACCGTCACCAGGGAGACCGCCGAGACCGTGGCGATGCGCAGCCCGGCCATCGCGGCGGGCAGGGCGAGCGGGAGTTCCACCGTCAGCAGGAGGCGGACGGGGCCGTAGCCCATACCTCGTGCGGCCTGCCGGGTCTCCTCGGGGACGGCCCGCAGGCCCGCGAGGATGTTCCGCACCAGCAGCGTCAGCGAGTACAGCACGAGCCCGGCGACGACCAGGCTCCCCGAGAGGCCGTAGACCGGCAGCAGCAGCGAGAACATCGCCAGGGACGGGATCGTGTAGAGGATCGTCGTCACGGCGAGGACGGGCCCGGCCGACCAGCCCCAGCGACGGGCCAGCACGGCCAGCGGCAGGGCGATGACCAGGCCGATCAGGACCGAGATCCCGGTCAGCTGCACATGCTGGCCGACCGCGTCGAGGAGGATGTCGCGGCGGGTGCTCAGATACTCGCCGCAGATCCACTCGTTGCGCGCGAGGCAGTCGTCCGGTGGCGCGGTCACGGGTCCATTGCATCGGGCCGTCCACGGGGTCGGCTCGTTCTGGTGACCCGTACGGGGTGTTGCCGAGTACACCCCCCGATACGGGTTCTGCGCCCAATGTGGTCCGGCCCCGGTCTCCGTAGCGTCTTGGGCGTGGCACAGGAGGTGCCCGACGGAGGGTGATGACGAAATGTTTCGCACAGGATCACGACGTACGCACGACAAGGGACCCGCCGCCGAGGCCCTGCGGCTGGTCAAGGTCACCAAGACCTATGGCGCCGACGACAGCGCCGTGACCGCCCTGGACGGGGTCACGCTCAGCCTCGGGCGGGGCACCTTCACCGCCGTGATGGGGCCGTCGGGCTCCGGCAAGACGACGCTGCTCCAGTGCGCGGCCGGTCTCGACCGGCCCGACAGCGGCATCGTGCTGGTCGACGGGGCGGAGATGACGGGCGGCACCGAGGCCGAGCTGACGCGGTTCCGGCGCCGCCGGATCGGGTTCGTGTTCCAGCAGTACAACCTGCTGGAGACGCTGACGGTCGCGCAGAACACGGTGCTGCCGCTCAAGCTGGCCGGGCAGCGCGTCGACCGGAAGCGGGCCCAGGAGATCCTGAGCTCGGTGGGGCTCGGCGACCGGCTCGGCCACCGTCCCGACCAGCTGTCCGGCGGTCAGCGGCAGCGGGTGGCGATCGCCCGCGCACTGGTCACCGAACCCCGGGTGGTCTTCGCGGACGAGCCGACCGGCGCCCTGGACACACGCAGTGCCCGCGAGGTGCTGCGGCTGCTCCAGCACGCGGTGCGGGTGCACGGCCGGACCGTGGTGATGGTGACGCACGACCCGGTCGCCGCCTCGTACGCCGACTCGGTGCTGTTCCTGGCGGACGGCCGGCTGGCCGGCCGGATGGACGCGCCGACCCCCGACGCGGTCGCCGAGCGGCTCGCCCACCTGGGCGACGATGCGCTGAAGGCGGTGTGAGCGATGTTCGTACTGGCCATGCGTTCGATCCGGCAACGCCCCGGACGTTTCCTCGCGACCCTGCTGGCCGCCTTCCTCGGCGCGGCCGTCATCATGACGTTCAACTCGATGCACGACACGGCCGGACAGCCCGGAATCGACTCGACCAGCTCCGAGACGCTGAGCCTCTCGGCGAGCGTGGTCGGCGGCTACGGCACGCTGCTGGTGTTCTTCGCCATCGCCTCCACGCTCACGGTCAACGTCCGTCAGCGCTCGGCGGAGTTGGAGCTGCTGCGCTGCTCGGGGGCGACCCCGGCGCAGATCAAGCGGATGGTCGTCGGTGAGGCGGTGGCCGTGGCCCTGGTGGGCGCGGTGCTGGCGATCGGCCCGGCGATGCTGGGCGGACAGCTGCTGCTGGACGTGTTCCAGGACAGCGGCCAGGTCGCCGACTCCGTCGACCACGCCTTCGGTCCGATCGCCCTGGACTCCGGTGTCGGCATCACGCTGCTCGCCGCCGCGGGCGCCGCGTTTCTCGCCGTACGGCGGGCGACGCACCGGCGTGAACGGCGGGGCGGGGCGCGGAAGTTCTTCGCGTACGCCGCGCTGGGCCTCGGCGCTGTGGCGGTGACCTCGACCTTTGCGATGTCGGCGACGGACGAGGCGCTGATGGCGGCGCCGGCGTACGGGGCGATCCTGCTGTCGGTGGGCTTCGCACTGCTGGCGACGCGACTGCTGAAGGGGCTGCTGAACCGGCTGTCGCTGTCGGGGGCCAGCGGCTGGCTGGCCGTGCGCAATCTGCGTGAGCGGGCGGATCATCTCGCCGGGATCCTGATGTCGCTGATCCTGTTCACGGCGGTGTCCACGGCGACGCTCACCATGCAGGCGGTGGAGAGCGACGAGGTCGCGAAGCTGGGCATCGTCAAGGACGTCGACGCCAAGACCCTGGAGACGCTGAACTTCACGGTCGTCGGCATCATCGTGGCGTTCGTCTGCGTCATGCTGATCAACTCGCTGTACGCGGCGACGACATACCGGGCCCGGGAGTTCGGGCAGCAGCGGCTGGCCGGGGCGACTCCCGGTCAGGTGCTCGGTGTGGTGGGCGCCGAGGGGCTGGTCCTCACGGTGACCGGCGTCCTCTTCGGCACGGTGGCCGCGCTGGCGGGCATCGTCCCCTTCACCGTCGTGCGCTCGGACGAGGTGCTGCCGGGCCAGTTCTTCGGCATCTGGCTCGCGGTCGCCGCGATCGCGGCGGCGGTGACGATGGGGACGGGCCTGGCCACGGCCCGGCGGGTGCTGCGCAAGCCGGCGGTGGAGGCGGTGGGGCTCGCCGCCTGAGCACGGGGACTTCGGGAGGGGCGGTCGCCACGGCGGCTGCCCCTCTTTCCTGCTTGCCTCCCTGTTACTTGACCCCCGCCGCGTCCAGCAGCGCCGTCACGGTGGAGGTGGTCAGCCCGTCCAGCGTCTCGACCCCCGCGCCCGCCCGGGCGCTCGCGCCGTCGAAGACCAGTGTCAGCTGGCGGGCCAGCAGCTGCGGATCGGGGGCGCCGCCGAGCTCGGCCAGCCCACGGAACGCCTCGGTCAGCCGCTCCTTCATCGCACGGGCTACGACACTCGCCGGGTGCTCGGGGTCCTTCAGCTCGACCATCGCCGACAGATAGGGGCAGCCTCGGTAGTCGGGCTCCGCGGACGCCTTCTCCAGCCGCTCGAAGACGTCGAGGATGCGCTCGCGCGGGGTGCCGGGCTTCTGCTGCGGGTCCGGGGTGAGCTGCCGCTCGTACTCGGGCGCCCGGCGCTCCAGGCTCGCCGCGAGGACGTCGTCCTTGCTCGCGAAGAGCTGGTACATCGACCGTTTGGAGACTCCGGCCGCCCGGCACAGCGCCTCGACGCCGATGGAGACACCGTCGCGGTAGAACATCTCGGCCGCCGCGTCGAGCAACCGGTCCCTCGTGGACGCCCTGTCTGTCATGGCCATACAGCGAGGCTACCGCGCACCGGGCCACATCGGAAACCGATCGGTATACCGACCGGGGATCACGTGACACGCGAGCTGAACAAGCGCTTAGATAGGTCCGGAAACCGACTCCGAGCGGGAGGCCCCGTTGTTCACATCCGTCGACGAAGTCTCCGCGCGCCTGGCCGAAACCGGCTATCTCGCCTCGCCCGCGGTCGCCACCACCGTCTTCCTCGCCGACCGGCTCGGCAAGCCGCTCCTGGTGGAGGGCCCGGCCGGCGTCGGCAAGACGGAACTCGCCAAGGCCGTCGCCGCGGTCGCCGGCGCGGAACTCATCCGGCTCCAGTGCTACGAAGGGGTCGACGAGTCCCGCGCGCTGTACGAGTGGAACCACGCCAAACAACTGCTGCGCATCAGCGCGGGGCGCGACGAGACCTGGGACGAGGCGCGTACCGACATCTTCAGCGAGGAGTTCCTGCTCCCCCGCCCCCTGCTCACGGCCATACGCGGCGACAACCCCAAGGTCCTGCTGATCGACGAGACCGACAAGGCGGACGTCGAGGTGGAGGGCCTGCTGCTCGAAGTGCTCAGCGACTTCCAGGTCACCGTCCCCGAGCTGGGCACGGTCACGGCGACGCGCCGCCCCTTCGTCGTCCTCACCTCGAACGCGAGCCGCGAGCTCTCCGAAGCACTGCGCCGCCGCTGTCTGTTCCTCCACATCGGCTTCCCCGACGAGGAGTTGGAGCGCCGGATCGTACGGTTGAAGGTGCCGGATCTCGACGAGGCGCTGGCCACCTCCGTGGTGCGGGTCGTCGGGGCCCTGCGGGCGATGGACCTGCGGAAGGTGCCCTCGGTCGCCGAGACCGTCGACTGGGCGCGCACACTGCTGGCCCTGGGGGCCGACACCCTCGACGAGACGGTCGTACGGGCCAGCCTGGGCGTGCTCCTCAAGCACCAGGACGACGTCCTGAAGGCGGCCGCAAAGCTGGACCTGGACGCCGTATGACCGAAGGGGCGTCGGATGTCGCGGGGCGGCTGACGGACTTCGTCGCCGCGCTCCGTGCGCACGGCATCCGCATCGGCACCGGCGAGAGTGTGGACGCCGGTCGGGCGGTGACGGCGCTGGGGCTCGCGGACCGTGAGCAACTGCGCGAGGGGCTCGCCGCGACGCTGCTGCACGGCACGGGCCAGCGGCCGGTGTTCGACCCCGTCTTCGACCTGTACTTCCCGCGGGGTGTGGGAGCGCCCGAGGAGGAGCCCGCGGACCGGGACGACCTGCGCGACCGGCTCGCGGCGGCACTCGCGGCCGACGATGCGGCCCTGATGGGCCGGTTGGCGGGCGAGGCCGTCGACGGCTTCGGCGGGTACGGGAGTTCGCCGGCGTCGGACGGCTGGTCGTCGTACCAGACGCTCGACCGGCTCCGCCCGCAGACGCTGCTCGCCCGCGTCCGCGACGAGATCCGGGCGCAGAGCGGCGCCACGGGGTTCACGGACCGGCTCCTCGACGACGAGATCCGGCGGCGGATCGAGGTCTTCCGAGCGATGGTGGCCGCGGAGGCCCGGCGTCGGGTCGCCGAGCGGCGCGGCCGGGACGAGATCGCCCGGCGGGCCGTCGCCCCGACCGCCGACCGGGTCGACTTCCTGTATGCCGGGCGGGACCGGGTGGCCGAGCTGCGCAGGACGGTGCAGCCGCTTGCCCGCAAGCTCGCCACCCGGCTGGCCGCGCGCCGTCGCCGTGCCTCGCGGGGCACGATCGACCTGCGCCGCACCCTGCGCGGCTCGCTGTCGACGGGCGGGGTGCCGATGCGGCCCGTGCTGCGCCGGCGCCGTCCCGCCCGCCCCGAACTGGTGCTGCTGTGCGATGTGTCGGGCTCGGTGTCCGGCTTCTCGGACTTCACGATGCTGCTGGTGCAGGCGCTGCACGACCAGTTCAGCAAGGTGCGGGTGTTCGCCTTCGTCAACCGGATCGACGAGGTGACCGGGCTGCTCCGGCACGGCATCGCCGATCCCCAGGGACTCGGCGCCCGTATCCGGGCGGAGGCGACGCTGACCGGCTGGCACGGCAGCAGTGACTACGGCGTCGCCCTGGGAGAGTTCGCGGAACGGTTCGGGGACGCGGTGGGCTCGCGCACGACCGTGTTCGTCCTCGGTGACGCCCGCACCAATATGAGCGACCCGAACCTGCCCGCCGTACGCGACATCGCCGAACGGGCCCGCCGCATCTACTGGTTGAACCCCGAGCCGCGCACCCTGTGGGGCACCGGCGACTCGGCCGCGCCCGACTACGCCGGTGTCGTCGGGATGCACGAGTGCCGCAACGCCCGGCAGCTCGGCGAGCTGGTCGCCCGTCTGCTGCCGGTGTGATCAGGCCGTGAGCTGCGGATACAGCATCGCGAGATCCGCGGACAGCCCCGACTTGACCTGCCGGGAGATGTCGTCGGCCAGCACCTCGTAGGCTCCGGCCTCGATGCCGTCGAGGGCCTGCGCCGCCACGTGCGCGGGCGTGGACTTCGGCGCGTCGATCGTCGCCGCCATGTCCGTGTCGACGTAGCCGACATGGAGACCCGTGACGTCGATGCCGCGCGGTTTGAGGTCGAGGCGCAGGGAGTTGGTCTGCGACCAGAAGGCGGCCTTGGAGGCGCTGTAGGAGCCGGCGAGCCCGACCCACGAGAGCACCGAGTGGACGTTCAGGATGTGGCCGCCGCCGTTGCGCTCGATGACCGGCACGAAGGCGCGGGTGACGAGGAGCGGTCCGTAGAAGTTCGTCTCGAACTCGCGGCGGACGTCGTCGACGGGTGAGGTGAGGAAGTTGGCGTTCACGCTCGCGCCCGCGTTGTTGATCAGCAGCGTGACGTCCTGCGCCTGCTCGGCGGCGGCCGCCACGGAGGCCGGGTCGCCGACTTCGAGGGCCAGCGGGACGGCCTCGGGGTGGGTGACGGTCCGCGGGTCGCGGGCGGTGGCGTAGACCTTCTTCGCGCCCCGCTCGTACAGGTCCGCCACCAGGGCGCGGCCGATGCCGCGACTGCCGCCGGTGACCAGGGCGACTGAGCCTTCGATCGTTGTCATGGGACGCTCCGCAATCCTCGGGCATGAAAAGAGGAAACCGATCGGTTTCCCCCTCGACATGAGGAGCGTAAACCGATCGGTTTCATGGCGCAAGCGCACCCCTCGTGCCGTGTGCCTCCCCCGCACCCCCTAGGGGGCGCTTCTCCGGGAGAACTGGGGCTCGTCCCTCATTCCCGGACGGACCTCGCTCTCCTACGCTCCGGAATGACAGAGGGGGAATCCATGAAGGCTTGGATCCAGGACCGGTACTGCTCGGCGGACGAGCTGGAGCTCAGGGACGTCGACCGGCCGGCGCCGGGCGCCGACCAGGTGCTCGTACGGGTGCACGCGGCGTCCGTCAACGCCAAGGACTGGCACCTCATGCACGGCGACCCGAAACTGATGCGCATGTCCATGGGGCTCCGCGGCCCCAAGGCGAAGATCCGCGGCAATGACTTCGCGGGCCGGATCGAGGCCGTCGGCAGCGCGGTCAAGGGACTGCACGTGGGCGACGAGGTGTTCGGCGAGACCGACGGAACCTTCGCCGAGTACGCGTGCGCCCGGGCCGGCGCCGTGGCCCGGAAACCGGCCGGCGTCACCTTCGAGCAGGCGGCCGCCATCCCCGTGGCGGGGTGCACCGCACTGATGGGCCTCCGTGATGTGGCCCGGGTGCGATCCGGACAGAAGATCCTGATCAACGGCGCGTCCGGCGGCGTCGGCACGTTCGCGGTGCAGCTCGCGAAGGTCTACGGCCTGGACGTCACCGCGGTCTGCCGGACCCGCAACGTGGACATGGTCCGCTCTCTGGGAGCGGACCATGTCGTCGACTACAGCCAGGAGGACTTCACCCGGAGCGAGCACCCGTACGACGTGGTGCTCGACCTGGTCGGCAACAAGTCCCTCAGCGAGTTCCGGCGCGTACTGACCCCCACCGGCACGCTGGTGCTGTCCGGCGGAGGGACCTACAACGGCGGCACCTTCTTCGGGCCGATGAGTCTGTTCTTTCAGGGGCGTGCGGTCAGCAGGTTCATTCAGCACCGTGTGCTCGAACTCCCGGCAGTGGTCACCACGGAGTACCTGACGGCCCTGGGCGAGCTGGCCGAGTCCGGAAAGGTCGTCCCGGCCATCGACCGCACGTACCCGTTCGCCGAGACACGGGAGGCGATCCGGTACCTCGAGGTGGAGCACGCACGCGCCAAGGTCGTCATCACGGTGTGAGAGCTGCTACGCGTCCTTGGCCTTGGCGTACTCCTGCGCCATGCCTCCCGCGAAGTCGTACGCGATGACCTGTTCGTCGCCCACGACCCAGGCGTCGTGTCCCGGCGGGCACACGAAGACGTCGCCGGGTCCTACCTCGCTCTCGGCTCCGTCGTCCATGCGGATGCGCAAACGGCCCGCGACGATATAGCCGTTGTGGTGGATCTGGCAGCTTTCGGTCCCGGCTATCGGCGCTATGGACTCCGACCAGCGCCAGCCGGGCTCGAAGGTCGCCACGGCGAAGTCGAGTCCGGTCATGTGAACGGTTTCCAGATGACCTCGGGGGAAGTCCCTCCGCTCGTCCGGCTTGTCGAGCGTCTTGATCTCGAGCATGACGCTCCTCCTTTCCGGCCGCACCGCGGCCGGGGCCGGTCTCCGTCTCCGGGCGGCCACACGCGGCACCGGCGGTGACCGTGCCCCATCCCTCCATCGTCCTCCCGAAGGGCTCAGGCCACCAGGTCAGTCAGCGCCGCCGCAGAGCTGTGCGAAGCGTTCGGTGTCGATGTTGCCGCCGGAGACGATCACGCCGACCCGGCGTGGGAGGGTGCCCGTCCGGCCGGTGAGCAGGGCGGCCAGCCCGGTGGCGCCGCTGGGCTCGACGACGATCTTCAGCCGTTCGAAGGCGAACCGCATCGCGTCCCTGATTTCGTCGTCGCCGACCAGCGCGATCTCGTCGACCAGCCGTCGGTTCACGGAGAAGGTGAGCTCTCCGGGCGTGTCCAGGGCCTGTCCGTCGGCGATGGTGCGGGGCACCGGGATCGCGATGCGCCGGCCCGCCTCCAGGGACCGCTTGGTGTCGTCCCCGGTCTCCGGCTCGACGCCGATCATCCGGGTGCCCGGGTGCAGGCCCTTGGCGGCCGTCGCGCTGCCGGCCATGAGCCCGCCGCCGCCGACCGGTGTGACCAGCGCGTCCAACTCCCCCACTTCTTCGAGGAGTTCAAGGGCGACGGTGCCCTGTCCGGCGATGACGTCCGGATGGTCGTACGGCGGGATGAGGGCGAGGCCCCGCTCGGCGGCCAGGGCTTCGCCGAGGGCGATGCGGTCGCCGGTGTAGCGGTCGTACGTCACGATCTCGGCGCCGTATCCGGCGGTGGCGTCCCTCTTGGAGCGCGGGGCGTCCTCCGGCATGAGGATCACCGCGGTGGTGCCGAGTTCACGGGCGGCGAGGGCGACGGCCTGGGCGTGGTTGCCGGAGGAGTAGGCGGCGATGCCCCGGGCGAGCTGCTCGGGGGCGAGCCGGGAGGCCGCGTTGTAGGCGCCGCGGAACTTGAAGGCGCCGACGCGCTGGAAGTTCTCGCATTTGAGGAACACCTCGGCGCCGACGAGTGCGTCCAGGGTCCGTGAGCGCAGCACCGGGGTGCGGTGCGCGACCGACTTGAGCCGGGCCGCGGCATCGCGGATCGCGTCGAGGGTGACCGGCGGGTTGGTGGTCACGCGTGTCCTCCATCGGGGTGCGGGGCGGCCTCGGGCTCGGTCGAGGCCCGGGCCTGGGAGAGGTAGTTGTACGCGGAGGCACGGGAGATGCCGAGCCGGGCGGCGACCTGCTCGATCGCACGCCGGACGGCGAACACACCGCGGTCGTCCAGGCTGCGGAAGAGTTCCAGGCGCCGGGCCCGGTCGAGCCCCGCCCAGCTGCGGTTCTGCCGGAGCTGGTGGGCGTCGAGGATGGCGTCGACGACGGAGTCGATGTCGTTGCCGAACGTGATGACGGGTACCTCGCCCACGTCGGCCCCGATTCCGGCGAGCGCACCGAGCAGCGACTGGGCGTCCTGCACCGCGGTGACGTCCAGGTTGACGCACAGGGCGCCGAACACCGCGCCCGTGGAGTCCCGCAACACCATCGTCGACGCCTTGACCAGCTTGCCGGTGTCGGTGCGGGTGACGTAGTTCAGCTCGTCGCGCGCCGCGTCGCCGTGGGCGAGGACTCGCATGCCGATCTCGCTCATCGCCCCGCCCACCGCACGTCCGGTCACCGAACCGGCCACGGCGACCACCGACTCCTCCGAGCGCCGGTAGTCGTGGAGCACCACCTCGCACACCGGGCCGAACGTCGCCGCGATCCCGTCGACGACGGGCACCAGCGCGGCGACGATCGCGTCCCTCTCCGCATCCAGGCTTGGCTTCACACTTCTAGACTAGCAGTCCAATCTCTGTACTCACAGTCCAAGTCACAGTCCAAGTCCTCAGTATCCGACGTAGAACGTCGCGTCCTGCTGCTCCGTGGCGGTGGAGACGGGATCGATGCGCAGCGCGTAGTCCGCGTGCCGGATGTAGCGCGTCGGGTTGTTGTACGACCTGAACGACGACCAGGAGGAGTCGGCGAGCCCCGCCGTCCGGTAGAAGGTGGCGTCGGCGGCGAACGCGGAGGTGCCGTCGTTCTCGTCCAGCCTCAGGTTGTAGTTGTAGTGGCGCAGATGGCGGGCCGGGTAGTTGACCGACTGGAAGGAGACCCCCGCCGAGTCGGCGAGGCCAGGCACGAGCTTCCACTGCGAGTCGGGATACGGGTCGAAGGGGTACGCGTCGATCCGGCCCACGAAACCGCTGTGCCGGACGTAACGGGCCGGGTAGTTGTACGACTTCAGCCGGTTCCAGGCGGGGGCGCCCCAGGCCGTCACCAGATTGCCGTACTGGGCCGAGGTGATCGACTGGATGCCGCAGTGCTTGGAGTTGAGCGGCTGGGTGTAGCGGCGCTGGTCCAGCGCCGTCCAGGTGCCGGCGGCCAGGTTCGTGGTCTGCCAGGCGTAGAAGACACCGTTCGGCGTGTAGGTGTCGCCCCAGAGGTACCAGGTGTTGGAGGTCAGGGACTTCACCACGGTCGGGGCCTCGGTGCCGCCGTGCGCGACGGGCGTGCTGAAGACCGTGAAGCTGCCGGGGTCGAGCGAGGTGGATCTGGCGCCGACGAGGGTCTGGTCCCGCTTGAAGTACAGGTAGTTGACGCCGTTCACGCCCACGGTCAGGTTCCCGTCGATGACGTCGTAGCCGGGGTCGAAGAAGACCTGCGGGTTCTCCGTCGTCCGGAAGTCGGCGGTGTAGCTCACCATGATCACGTTGTGGCCGCTGCTGTTCACCGACGAGTACAGGATCCCGTACCGACCGCGTGCGGCATCCCAGAAGACCTCCGGGGCCCAGCTGTGCGTGCCCGTCATGTCGTGCAGCTTCAGCAGGCGGTAGCCGGTGAAGGACCTGAGATCGACCGAGTCCCAGACATGGATGTACACACTCGTGCGGGACCAGTCGGTGCCCTTGAGGTCGGTCGCCAGCACGACGAAGGTGCCGTCCTGCTTGCGCAGCACGAAGGGGTCGCGCAGCCCGCCGGCGCCACCGGTCGGTGTGACCACGGGGTTGTTCTGGTTCAGCGGCATCCACTGAAGGCCGTCGGTGCTGACGGCGAGATGCAGCCCGTAGTTGGCCTCGAGCATGGTCGTGGACTCGGTGAAGTAGCACATGACGTACGCCGAGTCGGCCGCGTGGGCCGAGCCGGCGCCGACGGTCAGCGTTCCGGTCACGGCCAGCGGCACGGTCGCCGCCATGCCGAGGAACGTCCGGCGCGAGGGGCGGGGGCCGGGCTGGGCACTGGTGCTCATCTACCCTCCAAGAGGTCACCGATTTCCGAAATATCGAACGCAGTTCGGTGAATCGGTCAGAAGGTAGAGGCGTGGTGACATGGCGTCAATTGTTCTGTCAGGTCTTGCTGATTCCTGTGAGAACAGTCGGGCCGAGTGAGTCACCGAAGCAGCCGTGCGAGGAGAACGCCACTCTCTCTTCGTCACACCACCTTCGCTACGGCGGCCTCAGTCAGCGTGCGCTTGGCCAGGCGGCCTTCCTGCATGACCAGCACCACGTTCGCCGGATCACCGAGCACATCGATGTCGGCGACCGGATCGCCGTCGCACACGACGAGGTCGGCGGTCTTTCCCGGTTCGACCGTGCCGAGAGTCTCGTCCAACCCCATCAGCTGAGCGGCGTTCAGCGTCCCGGCGCGGATGACGTCCAGCGGCGACATGCCCAGTTTCACCATGTGGCCGAGCTCTTCGAGGTTCCGGGCGTGCGGGACGGCTCCCGCGTCGGTGCCGAGGGCCACCTTGACTCCGCGCCGGACCGCCTCGCTCAGCCGCTCGATGGCAGCGTCGGCCATACGCATCTTCTTCTCGTACGCCTCGGCTGTGTAGCGTTCCCGGCCCATATGGAAGGTCGACAGGGTCGGTACGACGAACGCGCCCTTCTCCAGCATGAGATCGATGCCCTCGTCGTCGATGAGATAGCCGTGCTCGATGCTGGACACGCCACCACGCAGGGCGTTCTTGATGCCCTGTGCGCCCTGTGCGTGCGCGGCGACCGGCCGGCCCCGATGGCGTCGTGTCTCGTCCACGACCGCCGCGATCTCCTCGACGGTCAGGCCCTCGTCCTCGGGCTGGTCGCTCGGGCTGTTCACGCCTCCCGTCGCGCAGATCTTGATGACGTCGGCACCGTCGTGGAGCAACCGCCGCGTTGCCAGCCGAACCTGGACCGGGTCGTCCGCCAGTTCGCTGAAGGGCTCGGGAAGGGCCGCCGACGGGTCGAACCCGCTCGGCAGACTGAAGTCGGCGTGTCCGCCGGTGTGACTCATCAGCCTCACCGCGACATGCAGCCGGGGCCCTTCGATGAGGCCCTGCGCCACAGCGTCCCGATAGCCGGCGTCGATGCCGCCGAGGTCCCGCGCGGTCGTGATTCCGGCATACAGCGTCTCGCGCATGCGGCGCGCCCGCTCGAAGATGGTGACCGTCGGCCGGTTGGTCAGCAGCCTCCCCCTGAAATCGGCGTTGCTGTCCATGAGGAAATGCACATGGCAGTCGAAGAAACCCGGCAGGAGCGTACGTCCGCCGAGATCGATGACCGTCCCGCCGTCGGGCGACGGTGCCGAGGTCTCAGGACCGACATAGGTGAACCTGCCGTTCTCCACGACCACGGCCGTCGACTCGACGGGGGCCGCGCCGGTTCCGTCGATGAGGCGAGCGTTGGTGAACACGGTAGGGTCCGCGGATCGATGTGCGCGGTTCTCGGTCATTTCCCACTCCTGTCCCGCGACAGGCGCGGTGTCGCAACGTCCGGTCCATCCCCTGCCTCGTCCGCGAACACCGGCGGGCGCAGCGAGGCCCAGGGACGCTCCGCCTCCAGCTGTGCCGCCACGGAGACCAGCAGGTCCTCCCGCCCGTAGGCCGCCGCGAGCTGGATTCCGATGGGCTCGCCCGACTCGGTCAGCGTCGCGGGCACCGCGATCGCGGGCTGCCCGGTCGTGTTGAACGGCGCGGTGAAGGTGAGCACGTCCACCGACTTCCGTAGGCCGTCGGCTTCCTGCCACGGCCAGCGCACCGGCTTCGGCGGTGTGGCGAACACCGGGCTCAGCAGCAGGTCGTACTCCTGCCACCAGTCCGCCATGGCGGCCCGCAGCCGCTCCTGCCAGACAAAGGCGTCGGCGAGCTCCAGTCCCGTGATCTCCCGCCCACGCCGCAGCCAGAACCTGGTCACGGCGTCGAGGTCGTCCGGTCCTGGCCGCTCACCGAGTTCCGCGCTCAGCGCCTCGACGGTCTGGACCGCGGTGACACTGAGCGCGTCGAAGAACGCCTTCAGGCACATCGGATCCAGCATCGGTTCGGGATGGGCCTCCTCGACCTCGTGTCCGAGCCGCTCAAGTATCCGGGCGGTGTCCAGCACCGCCTCCCCTACGGGCTTCGCGAGCTGCGGAGCGTCGTCGGGCGTTCGGGCGAGGACACCGATCCGGAGCCGTCCCGGATCACGACCGACCATCCCGGCCAGGCCGCCCGGGGGAAGAGGGGCGGGGCCGCCCCGGTCGCCGGGCGCACCACCGCTGACCGCGTCGAGCACCGCCGCGGTGTCCCGCACGGTCCGGGTGATCACCGCCGGGACGCTGTGTCCCCATCTGTTGGCCTTGCCCGGGCCCGCGCTGATCCGCCCGAGGCTCGGCTTCAGGCCGACCAGATGGCAGAACGCGGCCGGCATCCGGATCGAACCGCCACCGTCGCCTCCCTGCGCCACCGGCACCATGCCCGCGGCGACCGACGCCGACGCGCCGCCCGACGAACCGCCGGACGTCAGGTCCGTACGCCACGGATTGCGCGTGACGCCGTGGACGCCGCTCTCGCTGACCGAGAGCAGGCCGAACTCCGGCGTCGAGGTCTGGCCGACGACCACGAAGCCGGCCTCTCTGAGCCGTCGGTTGATGACAGCGTCCTCCGTGGCGACGCGGCGGTGCCGGGCCACCCACGCGGACCCGTAGTTCGCCGGGTCGCCCTCGCTGTCGTTGAGCGCCTTCACCAGCGTGGGCACACCCGCGAAGGGGGCGTCCTCGCGGATGCGCCCCGCCTCGGCGAGTGCCTGCTCGTACCGTCGGTGAGTGATGGCGTTGATCTGTGGATCGGTCGCTTCGATGCGCTCGATGGCGGCCTCGACCAGTTCCCTCGGTGACGCCTCACCCCGCCGGACCAGGTCCGCCTGGGCCACTGCGTCCATGGCGGCCAGGGCCCTCGTCATTCACGTACCTCCTCTACGTCGGCGGGGAAGTGACAGGCCACGGCGTGCCCCGCCCGCACGGTGGACAGGTCCGGAACCTCCGCCCAGCAACGGGACTCGGCATGGGAACACCGGGAGGCGAACGCGCACCCCTGAGCGTCTGCCCGCTGCTCGCGCGCAGCCTCGTCCGACGGGCTCGTCGCGTCCGGTTCGGGCCGGTCGCGTGGATCGGGCGACGGAACGGCGTCGAGCAGCGCCCTGGTGTACCAGTGCGCCGGTGAGGCGAAGAGCGCTTCCGCTTCCGCGACCTCCACGACACGACCCGCGTACATCACCACCACCCGGTCCGAGACGGCCTGGACCACCGCGAGGTCGTGGGAGATGAAGACGTAGGTCAACTCCTCTGCCTGCTGGATCGTGAGCAGCAGATCCAGCACCTGTGCCTGCACGGAGACGTCCAGCGCCGAGGTCGGCTCGTCGAGGACCACGACCTCCGGCCGGGCGGCGATCGCTCGGGCGATGGCGATGCGCTGCTTCTGGCCGCCGGAGAACTCGTGCGGCAGCCTGTCCGCGGCCTCCGGCGGCAGGCCGACCTCGGCCAGCACCTCGTCTATCCGCAGGCGGGCCTCACCGCCCGTCACACCGCTCGTGGCCAGTGGCTCGCGCACCGAAGTCGCCACCCGTAGCTTCGGGTTGAGCGAACCCGCCGGATGCTGGAACACCATCTGCACGGCACGCCGGAAGGCCTTGAGCCGTTTGCCCCGGAGTCCGCCGAAGTCGGTGCCGTCCTTCTCCAGCCGGCCCGAGGTCGGCCGGTCCAGCCGGACCAGCATCTTGGCGAGGGTGCTCTTGCCCGAGCCGGACTCGCCTACGACGCCCAGTACTTCACCCCTTCCGACCTGAAGGGAGACGTCGCTGAGCGCGTGCACGGTATGGCCGTCCGAGCGGAAACTGCGGCTCAGCCCGTCCACCGCGAAGAGTGCGGAGCCGTCCGAATCGGCGGTACCGTCCAGCCCCTTCGCGGACTCGGGCCGGACCCGCTTGCCCACCGTGGGCACCGAACCGAGCAGCATCTTCGTGTACTCCGAAGCCGGGCGCAGCAGCACCTCCTCCGCTGCGCCGGTCTCGACGATCTCGCCGTCCCTCATGACCGCCACGCGGTCCGCGGTCTGGGCGATCACGCCGATGTCGTGCGAGATCAGCAGGATCGCGACGCCGAACTCGTCGCGGATCGTCCGGAGCAGCCGCAGGATCTCGGCCTGCACCGTGACGTCCAGCGCGGTCGTCGGTTCGTCGGCCAGGAGCAGCCGTGGCTCGCCGGCCAGGGCGAGCGCCATGGCCACGCGCTGGCGCAGTCCGCCGGAGAGCTGGTGCGGGTACTGGCGTGCCCTGCGCTCCGGTTCCGGCACCCGTACCCGGCGCAGCAGTTCGACCACCGCCTGCCGCCGTGCGTCTCCCTTCAGCCCGCGGTGACGTGTCAGCACCTCACCGATCTGCCTGCCCACCCGCATGCTCGGGTCCAGGGCCCCCATGGCGTCCTGGAAGACCATCGCGACGTCGCTGCCGCGCAGTCGCGTGAGCGCCTTGTCGTCCGCGGCCGACAGGTCGGTGCCGCACACCTCGAACAGTTCGGCGGTCACCTGTGCCTGCTTCGGCAGCAGTCCGAGGCAGGCCATCGCGACGGAGGTCTTGCCGCTCCCGCTCTCGCCGATCAGGCCGACGATCTCCCCGGCCCGCACGGTCAGGTCGACGCCGCGGACGCTGGCCGGTGCCGTTCCGTACCGGACATAGAAGTCACGGAATCGCAGGACGGCTTCAGCGCGGGACTCGTCGTCCTTCTCCGTCTTCCCCGTACCGTCCACCACTGTGGCGTTCATCGTCGCTCCGTCATGCGATCCACGCGTCCTTGAAGAACATGCGCGTACTGGATGCCTCGGTCTCGAAGCCCGCCAGCTTGCTCGACCAGACGTCGTACACCGTGGGTGCGGCATACGGGACGAGCATGTACGTCTTCTCCGCCACGTACCGGTTCAGCTCCTGGTACATCCCGCTGCGGTCCTTGTCACTGTCGGCCTTGGCGATGGCGTCCGACATCCGCTGCCAGAGCTCCGGGTCGTCGACCTTGGTCGTCTTCCCGTTCTTCTCGAACCACAGGCTCAGGTATTGACTCGCGTCGGCGTTGAGCGAGGACGTCAGCTGCATCATGTCGGCGTTCCAGTTGCCCGACAGCAGGTTGCTGACCAGCTGCTCGAAGGGGATCTGGGCGATGTCCACCGTCACGCCGATCTTCGACAGCTGTTCCTTGATGAGCTGTGCGGTGGCGAGCTTGTCCGGCCGGTTCGACCGGATCGCCAGCTTGAGCTTCACGGGTCCCGCACCCGAATCGGCGAGGAGCTGCTTCGCCTTGGCCGGGTCGTACTGGGTGTTGGGCAGGTCTGTCTTCTCGCCGGACAGGATCGGGTCTCCGGCCGGGATGACCCCGGAGGCGACACCGGCTCCCTGCGCCCCGATGCTGATCAGCTGCTTACGGTCGATGCCGAGACTGATCGCCTGCCGCACCTTGTCGTTGGCCAGCGGCCCGTCCAGGGTGTTCAGGCCGAGCCAGTAGGCGCCGACGTCGTATCCGTCGCCCACGTTGAACTTGCGCTTCTTGAGCGAGGCCGCGTTCTTCGGCAGGGTGACCTGGATGCTGTCCACGGTCCCCGACTGCAGGGCCTGCACCCTGGTGGCCTCGTCGGGTATGACCCGGTACTCGATCTGGTCGATGTACGGCTTCGGCTTGTCCCAGTAACCGTCGAACCGAACGGTCTTGATGAGGGAGCCTTCCCGGAACTCCGCGAGCTTGTATGGGCCCGTGCCGTTCTCCTGCGTCTTGAGGGCGTTGGCCGAATGGGACTTGACCCACTTCTCGCTGACGATGCCGGCGCTCCACGGCTGGGCGAGCAGGTGCAGCAGGGACGACTGCGGCTGCGCCAGCGTCACCACGACCTTGTCCGCGCTCGGGGCGGTCACGTCCTTGAACTTGTAGAGCGCCGCGTACGGCGAGTGCACCGTGGGATCGGTGATCCGCTTGAGGCTGAACGCGACGTCACTCGCCTTGACGGCTTGGCCGTCGTGGAACGTGACACCGGGGCGCAGCGTGAACTCATAGCTGGTCGGCGTCGCCTGCTTCCACGAGGCCGCCAGGGCCGGCTTCAGAGTGCTGCCGTCGGGTCCCAGTGAGAGGAGGCCCTCGTAGAACTGTGCGGCCATGCGCTTCGCGTCGAAGGCCTGGGCCAGGATGGGATCCAGACCGCTGAGCGGCTGGCTCTCGTCACCGACGACGAGGGTGCCACCGCGGTGCGGCTTGCCGCCTCCCGTACCGGACTGCGTCTGCCCGCCGCCCCCGCAGCCGGAGAGCGCCATCGACGCGGCGGTGATCGCCGCCAGGGTGAGGGCCAGTTTCCTGACCGGTTTCAGTGATCTGAGCGATCTGGGTGATGTCGGCGAGATCGGTGAGGACATGGTGAGGCCGCCTTCTTTCGGGCGTGGGGCAGGGACGGTTGACCGCTGGTTCTGTGCCGTGCGGCTGGGGTCAGACGACGGAGCGGCGGGAGATCGCGAAGCCCTCGCCGATGAGTCCCCAGGCGACGGAGGACAGGAGCAGGGCTCCGCCTGCGCCGAGGACCAGCCATGGGGAGTCCGTCAGGTAGTTCTGCGCCTCGGCGATCATCCGGCCCCAGCTGGGGGTCGGCGGCTGAACTCCGAGGCCGAGGTAGCTGAGCGCCGACTCCAGCAGGATGACGATGGCTGCCGAGTTGGCGAGTTGGACCATCATCAGAGGAAGCACGTTGGGGAGCAGATGCTTCAGGACGATCATGAAGGACGGCACTCCGGAGATCCGCGCGGAGAGCACGAACTCCAGCTCGCGGACTTCGAGGCAGCGCGCCCTCACGATCCGGGCGAAGTGCGGTAGCGACACGAACGACAGCACCGCGATCAGGGTCGTCGTCGAGGGCGAGAAGACGGTCACCGCGGCGAGCCCGAGCAGGAGCGAGGGGAACGACAGCATCAGGTCGACCCCGCCCATCAGCAAGGTGTCCAGCCACCGTCCGCCGACGCCCGCCGCGAACCCGACGGCCGAGCCGGCCACCAGCGCCAGCACCGAACCTGCCAGCGCGATCGACAGCGAGGTGCGCCCGGCGACGCACAGCCGGACGAAGTAGTCCCGGCCCAGGTCGTCCGTGCCCAGCCAGTGGGTCCCGTTGGGAGCCGCGAAGGGCGCTCCGGCCACCTCGTTCGCGGTGAACGGCCGGATCAGGGGCGCCACGTATGCCATGGCGACCAGCACGACCAGGATGCCGAGACCGACGGCGACCCCGGCGCTCGGCCGGAACCTCCGCCGCCGCGGGCGAACGGCGGATCCCTCGACGGCGTCCAAAGCGTCCACGGCGTCGACTGCGTTGGGCGCGTCGGATGTGTTGGACAGCACCGGCGACTCACTCATCGTGATTCACCTACCTTGGGGTCGATCAGACGGTGGATCAGGTCCACGGCGAGGTTCATCACGATGTAGGTCAGGCCGAGCAGCAGGATGCAGGCCTGGGTGACGGCGTAGTCCTTCTGGAGCAGCGAGTTGACGGTGAGCTGGCCGATGCCCGGGATCGCGAAGACGTTCTCGATCAGGATGGAATTGCCGACCAGTCCTGCCAGTTGCAGTCCGGCCACCGTGACCACCGGTCCCGACGCGTTCCGCACACCGTGCCGGAGCGTCGCCTGCCGGCGCGTCGCCCCGGTCGCCAAAGCGGTGCGCATGTAGTCCTGTTCATAGACCTCGATCATCGAGGCGCGCATGAACCGGCACAGTGTCGAACCGAGAGGAAGCCCCAGGGCGAGCGCGGGGAGGACGATGGCTTGCAGGTTGCGCACCGGGTCGTCCGAGAAGGGCACGAAGCCGACGGCCGGCCAGGTCGGGACGACGTACGAGGCCGCGAGTATCAGGCAGAGACCGAAGACGAACACCGGCGTGGCCAGCCCGAGGAAGGCCGATCCACGGGCCAGCCGGTCGACGAGCCGGCCCTGGCGAAGGGCCGCGAGCACGCCGGCGGGCACACCCCACAGAACCGACACCACCGTGGCGGCCAGGGCGAGTTGCAACGTGTTCGGCAGTCGCTGCTTGATGAGGTCGAGGACCGGCAGGCCGTTGTAGACCGACTGACCGAAGTCCCCGTGGAACAGCCTGCCGAGCCACAACAGGTACTGCTCCGTCACTGAACGGTTGAGCCCGAGATCCTCCGTCAGCCGTGCCCGGGTCGCCGCGTCGGAGTACGGCCCGGCCAGGACGTCCGCCGGGTTTCCCGGCAGCAGCCGGACAAGTCCGAACGCGACGATCGACAGCACCAACAGGACGGCGAGCCCTCGAAGGACCCTTCGGGCGATGAACGGAATCAGGGGCGGCAGGCTCGTTGCCCGCCTCATCAGTCCCGCACCCGTGAGAGGGCGGCTGGTTGGGCCGAGTCCGGTGATGTGCTGCAATCCCAAAACCTCCCGGTTGGGATCGGATCCGTACTGAGTACGGTGGTTGGTGAGCGGTACCCTGCCCATTCCGAAACGGCGGGTGAAGCACCGTGTCCCGCTCAGCGGACCGTGTCCGCACCGACCGTCCCGCCGTCGCTCGACGCGCCCGGGGGCACGGCGTGTTCGGGTGCCGCTGGTTCGACACCCGACGCGTCGTCAGGGCTGCTCAGCGCAAGGAACGTGCGATGGCGGCGGCGAAGCCTTGCGGGTTCTCGTGCATCAGGTCGTGTCCGGCGTCGGGAACGCCGATGACAGGAATCCCGGCGGCGCACATCACGTCCTCCTCTTCGTAGGGCCGGCTGTGAGCCCCCACGATGAGTGCGCGGCGGTGAGGCAGAGCGAGGAAGCGCTCGGCCATGTCCGGTTCCGTTGCCTGGACGAGCCCGACGGCGCCGCGGTACATGGCACGTGGATCGGTCACCCTCACACGGGCCGCGTAGGTCGGGTCGTAGCGGTTGAGCAGGAAGTCGAATCCGTGGTCCAGGAACTCGGATTCGCCGTACTGGGCTATGGGCTTGCTGAACAGCCCGCCCCCGGCATGCCAGTTGGGCTCTGCCGCGATGACGCGGGAGACGAGGCCCTCTCTCTCCGAGGCCAGGATGATGGCGATGGCACCGCCCATGGAATGGCCGACGAGGACGGACCGCCGGATGCCGAGGTGGTCGAGTACGTCGGCGACGGTCTGCGCGTGGTCGTGCAGGGTGTACGAGAAATCGGCCGGGCGGTCGCTGTATCCATGACCGAGCAGGTCCACGATGATGGCTCGGTGGCCGACGAGCGAAGGCTGTGTGGCGATGTGGGCGAAGTCGGCGGAGCCCGCGCATCCCAGACCGTGTACATAGACATGCGGCAGCTCCGTCTCGCTGCCGGGGATGTCGATCCAGCGGATGTGACCGCCGACGGCTGGGAGGAAGAGCGAGTGCACCGACAGGCTCCCTTCGGTTCGTGGGGTGGTGTGTGCCGTTCAAGGCCAGGCCGCGAAAGCCGCGCCATCGTATGCCCTTGCCGATCAGGGCACCTGGGAGCGCCGGTCGGCACGGAGAGTGGCGGGCCTCTGGAGTGGAACACCGACGCGGCAGGTTGAACCGAGCGAGGCATCGGTGGCCCGCACCCCCTGCCGCCGACTTCAGATTGGGGCAGGACGTAGTCGCCCATCGGCGGGTGCGGGCCGGCTGGGCGGGGCAGGCCCGATCACGCCGCTTCGGGTGGACTCGGCCCAGCGGCAGACCGCGTGCTCTCCGCCCGAGCGGAGGTGAACCGCGGCCCGCGGGGCTACCGGGCCAAGTCGCTACCCGAAGGCGCCGACAGTCCCGTTTCCGCAGGCACGCCAGGCGCCTCGCGTGTACCACCGGCAGACGAAGAATCTGCGGGTGCCCGCCTTGGCAGGGGACGGCAGGCAAGTCGCCGTGGCCACGCGACCGGAGCGACAACGCCCCTCGGACACCCGCTGGTCAGCGCACTCTTCCGCGTGGTTTGAGCGGCACCGGCGGCAGTTCGGGAGCGGGCAGCGCGTCGCCGTCGTAGCCCTTCACCTCACCGAAGCGGGAGCCCGTCATCCAGTCCTGCCGGGCCTGTTCGATGTCGGCCTGGGTGCGTCCGATGAAGTTCCACCACATGATCAGCTCCTCGTCGAACGGCTCGCCGCCGAGCAGCATCAGCCCCGCGTCCGACTCGGCGCGCAAGGGCAGTTCGGTACGGCCGCAGCCGAGGTAGAGCATCGAGCCGGGCAGCACCGGCACGCCGTCCACCCGCGCCTCACCGGACATCGACAGCACCGCGTACTCGAAGTCGGGCTCCAGCGGCAGGCGTACGTCCGCGCCCTCGGCGAGGGCCAGATCGGCGCCGACGATCGGGGTGTACGTCGTGCCGGGGGAAGCGGCCCCGTCGAGTGCACCGAGGATCATCGTGGCCTTGAGGCCGGGTGCCGTGACCACGGGCAGGTCGCCGTGGTGCTCGAAGCGCGGGTCGGTGTGGCGGTGGCCGTCGGGGAGGGCGACCCAGAGCTGAGCGCCGTGCAGGAGGCGGGCGTGCGAGCGGGGGCTCTCCTCGGAGTGGCTGATCGCCCGGCCCGAGGTCATCAGGCCCAGTTCGCGCGGGCGGATGGTCTGCAGGCTCCCCGTCGAGTCGCGGTGCAGCACCTCGCCCTCGTGCAGCCAGCTCACCGTCTGGAGTCCCATGTGCGGGTGCGGCGGGACCTGCATACCGGGTTCGTCGGCGATGTCGTCGGGGCCGTAGTGATCCACGAAGCACCAGGCGCCGACCATACGGCGGCCCAGGTTGGGCAGCAGGCGGCGGACCTCGGTGGACTCGCCGAGCTTGACGTGGCGAGGGCTGAGGAGTTCACGCACAGGCTCCGCCACCACGAAACCGCGGCCACCGCACAGGGCGGGAACCGCCTCCCGATCAAGATTGCTCATGGCGCCCAACCTAGCCCCGCGGGACTCCTCGCGTCAGTCCAACGCAGGCCAGGCAGCCCCGAAAATAGTAGCCATGTACATAGTAGCCATGTACTCTATTCACATGAGCAAGGCTTCCGAGGGCGCGACGCCCGGTTTCCTGGTCTGGCGGCTCTCCACGAAGTGGCGGGTCGCGGTCGACCGCGCGGTGACCCCGCTGGGGCTGACCCACGCGCAGTACTCGCTGGTGGCCTCGTTGTACGGCATGCAGCGCTCAGGGCTGCGCCCCAGTCAACGGCGTCTCGCCGACCACACCGGCCTGGAGCCGCTCTACGTCTCGAAGCTCGCCCGCGCCCTGGAGACCGCAGGCCTTCTGGAGCGCATGCGCGACCCGCACGACCCCCGCGCCGTCCAACTGGCGCTCACCGACCAGGGCCGCGAGGTCACCCGGCGGGCGATCAAGGTCGTCCACGGGCTGCTGCAACAGCTGTTGGAGCCCCTCGGCGGTCTCGACAGCCCGCGTACGCAGGAGTTCACCCGCGACCTGGCGATCCTGCTCGACGCACCCCTTGACCCGTTCGCCACGAACAGTGAGTCCGACAAGGAGCAGTCATGACCACCACGACCACCACCACTCCCCCGGTCGATCCCCGAGTCATAGCCCTGGCCCACTACGCCGGCCGCGCGCTGCTCGAAAGGGTGCTGGCCCGGCACGGCGCCACCTTCCAGCAGTCCGTCACCCTCCGGCTCGCCGCCGTCGCCGACGGATCCGTCGAGCGGGACCACATCGTCGACGGTGTCGTCGGCGCACTGAAGATCGACCCCGCGGAGGCGCACTCCGTGGTCGACGGCCTGCTCGCCGCGGACCTGCTGGCTCCCCAGGAGCCGTCGCAGGTGCGGATCACGGACGCCGGACGGGAGCTGTACAGCAGGACCTCGGCCGAGACCGCCCCCATCAGCGCCCGGATCTACGCCGGCATCCCGCCGGAGGAACTGGCCGCCGCCGGACGGGTACTGACCCTCATCACCGAGCGGGCCGACGCCGAGCTGGCGGCCATGGCCCAGTGACCGGTGAGCCAGTGAGCCAGTGAGCCAGTAATGGAATATTCAACCACCCTGCTCCGTTGACGGCGTCGAAGGAGGTCAGGAGTGGACACGACGTACTACGACCACGGAACAGAGGCGGAGCGCTGGGAACGCGCGCAGTTGTTCTTCGACGCCAGGGACTACGCCGCCGCGGCGCGCGTGCTGGCCGGGCTGGTCGAGGAGGTGCCGGAGCAGACCGGACCGCGGCTGCTGCTGGCGCGCTCCTACTACCACTCGGCCCAACTGCGCCGCGCCGAGACCGAGTTGCGCACGATCGTCGAACTCGACCCGGTGGAGCACTACGCCCGTCTGATGCTGGGCCGGACCCTGGAGCGGCAGGGCAGGCACGAGGAGGCGGAGCGGCACCTGCGCGTCGCCTCGGCGCTCGCCGGCGACTTCGAGCGGCTCTGACACACGACCGGGGCCCGGTTCCTCGACGGAACCGGGCCCCGCTGCGTCGCCCCCGGTCGGCTCACACCCCCACGTCGCCCGGGGTCCGTCGGCTGCGCCGGTGGGCGATCTCGCCGAGCACGACGTCCACGGCGATGAACGCGGCCAGCGGAATGCCGAGCAGCGGCACGAAGTACCCGACGACGGCGATCGCCGCCACCAGCGGGATGAGGATCTGCGGAGGCACCTGCTGCCAGGCGCCACGCGGGATCGGCCGGCCGAAGGCGGAGCCGCGGCCGCGCTGCCACCACATGCGGTAGCCCAGCAGGATCAGCACGATCAGGCTGAGCGCGAGGAGCATCAGGGCGATCTGGTTCACCAGACCGAAGAGGACTCCGGTGTGCAGGTCGATGCCCCAGCGGGTCAGCTTCGCGAGCATCGGGTAGTCCTCGAACCGCAGTACGTCGGTGACCTCACCGGTGGCCGGATCGATCGCGACCGAGTCCTGCTTCTCCGGCCAGCTGCGCTGCACCTGCTTGACGACGTACGCGGACGACGCGTCAGCGGGCGGGACGATCTCGACCGGGTCGCCGAGCCCCTCGGCCCGCGCGGCGGCCAGGATCTGGTCGAGGCCGACGCCGTGCTCGGCGGTGCCGCCGGAGCCGGCCGCGGCGCCATGGCCGCCGTGATCCCCGCCGGCGGTCGACGAGATCGACGGGGTGGAGTGGCCGAGCGAGGTCCGCAGCTCGTCGATGTTGGCGCCGGCGTACGTCGACCAGGTCAGGCCGGTCGCGGAGAGGAAGAAGAAGCCGATCGCGGCCCAGACGCCCACGGTCCCGTGCAGACCCAGCGTGCGGCGCCGCCCACTGGTGCCCCTCACCTTCCGCAGGGCCCGGCGGCGGGACAGCCACAGCACGACGCCGCCGCCCGCGATCACCCACAGCCAGCTCGCGGCCAACTCGCTGTAGAGGCGGCCGTTCTCACCGAGGTGCAGGTCCCGGTGGAACTCGTCGATCCAGGTGCGCAGCGGCAGCGCCCCGGTCGAGCCGTACTGTTCGAGGGCGCCGCGCACCTCGGCCGTGTACGGGTCGACGAAGACGGCGAGCGCATGGGTGTCGGCCATGCCCTCGACGCCGGACAGCATGACCCGGGTGCTCTCGTCGTCCGCCGGGGAGGGGCGAACCGCCGAGACCGTGCCCTCGGGGTGCGCCTTGCGGGCGGCGGCCACCTGCTGGGAGACGGGCAGCTTGGAGTCGCCGACCGGGACGGTCATCTCGTCGGCGTACATGATCTTCTCGGCCTGGAACGAGCCGGCGTACAGGAAACCGGTGGTGGCGGCGATGAGCAGGAACGGTGCGACGAGAAGTCCCGCGTAGAAGTGCAGGCGCAGTACCAGCGGGCGGAGCGGGGCCCATCTGCTGGGGGACGGCGCCGGGGCGGCGGCTTTCGGGGCCTCGTCCGTGGAGGTCGAGGGAGCGATGGACATCGGCGGCAACTCCGGGTCAGGGGGACGATTTCGGGGTCTGACGGTCCAGTGGTCGGGTAGCGACAGCCCTGAGTTCCCGGCGACCTGAGTGACCTGCGTCACGTGGGTGTGCCCCTGTCGTCCCGGGTGCCGTGGCATTCTGGCGCGATGGCATCTCCCCCTGATCGCGCGCCCCTTGCCGAGCTGGTCGAGGAACTCCTCGCCGCCGAAGGACCGCTGACCATCGTGGCCGCCGGTGACCCGGTGCTGCGGCGCGCCGCCGAACCCTTCGACGGGCAGCTGGACCCCACGCTGCTGGCACGCTTCGTCGAGGCACTGCGCGTCACGATGCATGCGGCGCCGGGTGTGGGCCTGGCGGCCCCGCAGGTGGGGGTGGGACTGCGGATCGCGGTGATCGAGGACCCGGCGCCGGTTCCCGAGGAGGTGCGGGTGGCGCGCGGGCGGGTGCCGCAGCCGTTCCGGGTGCTGGTCAATCCGTCGTACGAAGCCGTCGGCACCGCCCGGGCCGCCTTCTTCGAGGGCTGCCTCAGCGTGCCGGGCTGGCAGGCGGTGGTGGCGCGCCACGCCGAGGTGCGGCTGACGGGCGAGGACGAGTACGGCCGTGCCGTGGACGAGGTGTTCAGCGGCTGGCCCGCGCGGATCGTGCAGCACGAGACGGACCACCTCGACGGGACGCTCTACCTCGACCGCGCGGAGCTGCGCTCGCTGTCGTCGGGCCAGGCGATGGCCGAGCGCTGGGCGCAGCCGACGCCGGATGCGGCGTCGGCTGCGCTGGGATTCCGGCTGCCGGGCTGAAGGAGCCCGCGTGACTCAGTTGTCCCGGTAGGCCTCCAGCAGGCGCAGCCAGACCTCGCTGATCGTCGGGTAGGACGGCACCGCGTGCCAGAGCCGGCTGATCGGGACCTGGCCCGCGACGGCGACCGTCCCGGAGTGGATGAGTTCGCCGACGCCGGGGCCGACGAAGGTGACGCCGAGCAGGATCTCGCGCTCCAGGTCGACGACCATGCGGGCGCGGCCGCGGTAGCCGTCGGCGTACAGGCCCGCACCGGCGACCGAGGACAGCGGGACGTCCACGGCGCGGACGCGGTGGCCCGCCTGTTCCGCCTCGGCCAGGGAGAGTCCCACGGACGCCGCCTCCGGGTCGGTGAAGACGACCTGGGGTACGGCCGTGTGGTCGGCGGTCGCGGCATGGGCACCCCACGGGTCCGACTCCAGAAGCGGTACCCCGGAGGCGCGGGCGGCGATGGCGGCGCCCGCGATCCGGGCCTGGTACTTGCCCTGGTGGGTGAGGAGGGCTCGGTGGTTGACGTCGCCGACCGCGTACAGCCAGTCGCTGCCGGTGACGCGCATGCTGTCGTCGACCGGCAGCCAGGAGCCCGGCTCCAGACCGACCGTGTCCAGGCCGATGTCGCCGGTGCGCGGGGCACGCCCGGTGGCGAAGAGGATCTCGTCGGCCTCGATACGGTCGCCGGCGTCGGTGACCGCGACGACCGTGCCGTTCTCGCGGGTCACCGACGCGAGCGAGGTGCCGGTACGGACGTCCACGCCCGCCTCCGTGAGCGCCTCGGCGACCAGTTCGCCGGCGAAGGGCTCCATGCGGTTCAGCAGGCCCTTGCCGCGGACGAGGAGCGTGACCTGTGAACCGAGGGCCTGCCAGGCCGTGGCCATCTCGGTGGCGACGACGCCGCCGCCGACCGCGATCAGCCGGGCGGGCGCGGCCTGCGCGCTGGTGGCCTCACGGCTGGTCCACGGCTTGACGTCCGCGAGCCCGGGCAGATCGGGCAGGACGGCGCTGCTCCCGGTGGCGACGGCGACGGCGTGCCGGGCGGTCAGGACGTGCCGCTCGCCGTCCGGGCCGGTCACGGTGACCTCGCGCGGTCCGGTGAGACGGCCGTGGCCGCGGAACAGGTCGACGCCGATGCCGTCGAGCCACTGGACCTGGCCGTCGTCCTTCCAGTGCGAGGTGAACTCGTCACGGCGGGCGAGGACCGCGGCCGTGTCGAGGGGGCCCTGCACCGACTCGCGCAGACCGCCGAGGCGGCGGGCGTCGGCCTGGGCGATGACCGGGCGCAACAGGGCCTTGCTGGGCATGCACGCCCAGTACGAGCACTCACCGCCGACCAGCTCGCTCTCCACGACCGCGGTGGCGAGGCCGGCCGCACGGGTGCGGTCGGCGACGTTCTCCCCCACGGGCCCGGCTCCGAGGACCACGACGTCGTACATGCTGGAATCCGTTTCCGTCATGGGGTCAGTCTGGTGGGTGGTGTGCGCGGTTGCCACACGGGTACGTGCGCGGAATACACAACGGGTCGGACGTGTTGTGCGGACGGCTTCGCCCCGACATCAGGAAGAGGGAATCACGCCATGAGCAGCACCGTGGAGCTCACCAAGGAGAACTTCGACCAGACGGTCACGGACAATGACTTCGTCCTGATCGACTTCTGGGCGTCCTGGTGCGGGCCGTGCCGTCAGTTCGCCCCGGTCTACGAGAAGGCCGCCGAGGAAAACCCCGACCTGGTCTTCGGCAAGGTCGACACGGAGGCCCAGCCCGAGCTGGCCAGCGCGTTCGGTATCCAGTCGATCCCGACGCTGATGATCGTCCGGGACCGTGTCGCCGTGTTCGCGCAGCCCGGCGCCCTGCCGGAGTCCGCGCTGACGGATGTCATCGGACAGGCCCGGAAGCTGGACATGGACGAGGTCCGCAAGTCCGTCGAGGAGCAGCAGACCAAGGCCGAGCAGAACGGCGAGTAAAGGCAGGTCCCGGGGCCGAGCGGGGCCGCGTCGCCGTGTGCACGGCGGCGTGGTGCCCGGCCTCCTACAGTGACAGCGGCAGTCCCGCGTAGTTCGCGGCCAGCTCGGCCGCAGCGTGCCGGGATTCGGTGATCCGACGCAGACGTGCACGCTGGAGTCTGTCGTCGAAGGCGTCGCCGTCCGGTCGTACGTGCAGCATGCTCGTCATGTCGTACGAGAACCGCATCGCCTGCCACACCCGTGCGAGGCACAACTCCGAGTAGGTGTCCAGGAGTTGTTCGGAACCGGTGCGGTGCAGCTGCACGAAGGCGCGGGCGAGGACGCGTACGTCGGACACCGCGAGGTTGAGGCCCTTGGCGCCGGTGGGCGGCACGATGTGGGCGGCGTCCCCGGCGAGCAGCAGCCGGCCGTGGCGCATCGGTTCGTGGACGTAACTCCGCATCGGTGTCACGGACTTGGCGGTGATCGGGCCGCGATGCAGGGTCCAGTCGGCGTCGATGGCGAAGCGGGCGGCGAGTTCGTCCCAGATGCGGTCGTCGGACCAGTCGTCGGGGTCGGTGCCGTTCGGTACCTGTAGATACAGGCGTGAGACGCTCGGTGAGCGCATGCTGTGCAGGGCGAAGCCGCGCTCGCCACGGGCGTAGATCAACTCGTCGCCGGACGGGGGGACTTCGGCGAGGATCCCGAGCCATGAGTACGGATAGTCGTGGGCGTACGTCCGGCTGGAAGAGGCCGGGAAGGCGTCGCGGGCGATGCCGTGGGAGCCGTCGCAGCCGACCACCCAGTCGCAGGTCAGCGCCTGCTCACGGCCCTCGTGCCGGAAGCGTACGACGGGCGCCGCGCTCTCCGCCTTCTCCACGGCGAGCGCCTCCGCCTCGAACAACAGCGGTGGCCCTTCTGCTAGTTGGAGCGTCACCAGGTCCTTCACGATCTCGGTCTGGGCGTAGATCGTGACGGTGCGCCCGCCGGTGAGGGCCGGGAAGTCGACGTGGTGCCGTTCGCGGTCGAAGCGCAGCTCGATGCCCTGATGGATCAGTCCCTCGGCGGCCAGCCGATCGGCCGCCCCGGCCTCGCGCAGGGCGTCGACCGTGCCCTGCTCCAGCATTCCGGCGCGCTGGCGCTGCTCGACGTACTCCCTGGTTCTGCTCTCCAGCACCACGCAGTCGATGCCCGTGCGGTGCAGCAGACGGGCGAGGAGCAGTCCGGCGGGGCCGCCGCCGATGATGCCGACCGTCGTGCGCATGGCGCGCCTCCCGTGGGGTTCAGCTGGATTCGCGGTGCACCACGGTGGCGCCGAGGACGGTGTGCCGCTCGGGTGCGATACCCGGGTCGCGCACGGCGCGGTCGACGAGTTCGGCGAGGTCACGGCCGGACGGCAGCTCGATATGGACCGTGCTCAGCCGGGGTCGCAGCAGCCGGCCCAGCATCAGGTCGTCGGCTCCGATCAACGCCGTGTCCCCGGGAATGTCGACCCCCTCGTCCTGAAGAGCGCGCATCAGCAGCATCGCGTACTCGTCGTTGTACGCGAACACAGCGTCCAGGTCGAGCTCCCGCCAGCGCGTGGCGAGCCGGGCACCGGCCGACTCCTCGTAGGCGAGGTGCAGTTCGGTGACGGAGGCGTCCGTGCCGTGCAGGGCCCGCCGCACGCCGGCGAGACGGGGCCCGGAGAAGGTCTCCAGGCCGGGCTCCTCCGGTACGACGACGCCGATCCGGCGACGGCCTCGGTCGTACAGGTGGGCGCCGGCACAGTGGCCGACGGTCTCATGGTCCATGAGCAATGCATGGGCGCCGTCGACGGTCTCGGGGCCGAGGGTGACCACGGCCCGGGCACCGGAACGCTTCAGCACCGCGACGCCCTGCGGGCCGAGGCCGGTGCCGGGGACGAGGACGGCCACGGGCCGCAACTCCGCCCAGGCCCGGGCGGCCTCGTCGCCGTGCAGGCCGACGGTGCCGTACTGGACGACCGTGTAGTCGAGCCGGCTGAGCGCCCACTGGAGTTCGTTGATGAACTGGCTGTAGAGCGGGCCGACGGGGATGGTCGGCGCGGGCATCAGGACCAGCCGGCTGTGCCCGGCGCGCAGACTGCGGGCCGCGGCGTGCGGCACGTACCCGAGCTCCTTGGCGGCCTCGTGCACCCGGCGGCGGGTGGGCTCGCTGATCCGGACCGCGCTGGTGTTGTTGAGGACGTAGGAGACGGTCGCGCGCGAGACGCCGGCCAGGCGGGCCACATCGGCGCTCGTGGGCACGGAGCGCTGCGCGGGCGATGCCGCGGGGGCGGGCGTTTTCGGTATCTGCACCATGACGTACGGCATCTTGGCAGAAGCCGGGTGCGGGGCTGGGGGCGGGCTGGGACCGGTGAGCATTGTACGAACGCGTTCGTCACGAACGCGAGCACGACGGCTGCTCCTGCACGCGGGCGAAGACGCCGACCTCACGGACGGGGTTCGGCACCCGTGACGCGGTCGACCAGGGCGACCCAGCCCGCCTCCAGCCGCTCCATCGGCATCCCGCACTGCTCGGTCAGATGGTGGATCACGGCGGGATCGAGGTAGCCCAGCAACGTCTGGGCGAGGAGTTCGCAGTCGGCGTCGGGCACGATCTGCCGCAGCAGGATCAGCACGTGCGTGCGCAGCGCCCGGAAGGGCGGGTTGGAGTACCGCCGGGTCGGTTCCGGCTGGGCGGCCAGATACAGCTCCAGCTGGTCGGCCGAGCGGTACAGCACCGCCACGCCGAACGCCCGCAGCCGCTCGGTCGGCGGCGCGCCGGGGCCGAGCGGCGGCGGTCCGCCGAGGAAGTCGGACTGGAGCTTGGTCGACGAGTGGTCGAGCAACGCCATCAGCAGGCCGGTGCGGTCGCCGAACCGACGGAAGACCGTCCCCTTGCCCACCTCGGCCGCCGCGGCCACGGCCTCCATGGTGACCCCCGCCGCACCGTGCTCCGCGATCAGCGCGGCTGCGGCCTCCAGCAGCCGGGCCCGGTTTCGGGCCGCGTCAGCACGCAGACACGCAGCATCCTCGGCGCTGCCGAGCTGCAACAACTCGTCTTCGCCGAAGGGCTCTTGGCGCCCCGGAAAGGGGGGCAGGGACGCGGACATGGGGACAGCGTAGAGCATCGGGAACAAAGTGGACCGTGGTCCGGTTATGGTGCTACAGCAGTAACCGGACCTCGGTCCGGATCGTAACGCAAAGTCTCAGCCCCTTGGAGTACCCCCATGTCTGTTCGCATCCTCGCGCTCATCGGAAGCCTGCGTGCCGGTTCGCACAACCGCCAGCTCGCCGAGGCGGCCGTCAAGCTCGCTCCCGAGGGCGCCGCCGTGCAGCTCTTCGAGGGTCTGGCCGACATCCCCTTCTACAACGAGGACATCGACGTCGAGGGCAGCGTCCCGGCAGCCGCCGCCCGACTGCGCGCGGCCGCCGCCGAGGCCGACGCCCTCCTGCTGTTCACCCCCGAGTACAACGGCACCATCCCGGCCGTTCTGAAGAACGCGATCGACTGGCTGTCCCGCCCGTACGGCGCCGGCGCCCTCACCGACAAGCCGGTCGCCGTGGTCGGCACCGCCTTCGGCCGGTACGGCGGCCTGTGGGCGCAGGACGAGGCCCGCAAGGCCGTGGGCATCGCCGGCGGCAGGGTGCTGGAGGACGTCAAGCTGTCCATCCCCGGTTCGGTGACCCGCTTCGCCGAGACCCACCCGGCCGACGACGCCGAGGTCGTCGCCGACCTCACCGAGGTCATCGCCCGGCTGCACGGTCACACCGGCGAGGCCCTCGCGGCCTGACCGAAAGCGCGCCGCGAAGGGGCCGGAGCCGAGGGCTCCGGCCCCTTCCTGTGTCAGGCCACCGCCCTGGGCGCCAGCTCGCGCAGTTCCGCCAGCGCGACGGCGACCGCGGGACGCTCGTGGCCGCCGCGGCGCGTGCAGGTGAGGAGCTTGCGGTGCGGTTCGGTCACGCACTGCACCCGGGTGATGGGCAGGTGGGGTGTCAGCTGAGCCAGCCGCGGGATCAGGGCGACCCCGAGCCGGTGGGCGACGAGATGGGCCGTCACGTTCCAGTCCAGCGCATGGTGGACGACGTCCGGCGTGAACCCGGCCGCCCCGCACGCCGACAGCACATGCGGACGGCAGGGGCTGTCGGGCACGGGCGCGATCCAGCGCTCGTGCGCCGCTTCCGCCAGGTCGAGCCGGCCGCGCCCCGCAAAGGGATGGTCGTCGGGGACCACGAGGTCGAACGGGTCGTCCAGCAGCGGCTGTTGATCGAAACGTGCGTCGCTCAGGGGCGGGTTGAACACGGTGGCCTCCACGACCGCCAGGTCGATCTCGCCCTCGAAGAGCTGGTTGAAGCTCTGGGGCACCTCCGCCTCCTGAATCCGTACGTCCAGGCGCGGATGGCGGTCACGCAACCGCGCCGCCATGGGCGCCAGCAACACCGAGACGGCCATCGGGAACCCGCTCGTACGCAGGAGTCCGGCGGGGTCACCCTGATCGGCCCGGAGATCGAGTTCGGCCTGGTCCCAGCGGGCCTCAATGGCGTCGGCGTGCGCGAGCAGGCTCTCGGCGGCCGGGGTGAGACGTACCCCGCGGCCCTGGGGCTCCAGGAGGTCGACGCCCAGGTCGCGGGCCAGCTGCCGGATCTGCTGGGAGGCGGCGGACGGCGTGAAGTGCAGGGCGTGGGCCGCTGCGGTGACCGTGCCGTAGTGGGCGACGGCCCGCAGGACGTGCAGTCGGCGCAGGTCAATCATGAAGTCCACGCTTCAAGGTGAAGTCCACAAAGTCAACCTGGACGTGTACGGAGGCGAGGTTGCACGCTGGCTGTGTCGCGACGGTCGATCAGCCACGACGTTCAAGGAGTTGCCATGACCAGCACGCCCGGCACCGGCTGCCCGTACTGCGGTTGGCCCGACGGCGCCGAGCCCTTCCAGGTCGTGTCCCGGCACGTCACCGCGGCCGGCGGAACGGTATGGACCCGCTGCGGCTGCGGATCGCTCCAGGTCCGGGTCGTCGACGCCCACGGCATGCGCATCGTCTCCCGCAGCCGCCCCGCCCTCGCCGAGCCGAGTCCCGCGAACCGGTGAGCCCGTGAGCCGGTGAGCGGCCGGCAGGTCGCTGGCGTGCGCCGCCTGCACCGCGCCTCTACCTCACCCCGGACGCCGCACGCCGGTCGAGTCGCCGCAGCACCGTGTTGCCCCACTCGAGGTTTCCCCGTTCGAAGGCCATCCCGCCCATCAGCGTGAGGTAGGGCCCGACGCGCTCGGCGTCGGCGAAGTACTCGTCCTCGGTGCGCCCGGCCAGCAGCCGCTCACGCATCCGCTCGTACCGGGCCAGCTTGGCGGTGGACCGCTCCACGCGCTCGACGACCCCGGCGCGTACGGCGTCGATGTCGCCGATGTCGACGCACTGGACCCTGACCATCAGCTCGTCCCGAATGGCCGTCGGTTTCGAGGGTCCTTCGGCGACGTAGGCGCGCAGGATGTCGCGGCCGGCTTCGGTGAGCGAGAAGAGCCGTTTGTTGGGGCGTCGTTCCTGCTCCACGACCCGGGCGCGGACGAGACCCTCGCTCTCCATGCGCTCCAGCTCCCGGTAGAGCTGCTGGGGCGTCGCCATCCAGAAGTTGGCGACCGAGGCCTCGAATCCCTTCGCGAGGTCGTACCCGGACGCCTCGCCCTCCAACAGCGCGGCCATCACCGCATTACGCAACGCCATGGGCCAAATTTACACTCCGTTGATTACTCAACGGGGCGACTACGGACGCGATTCGGCGAACACCGTCACCGGCAGCAGGGCCGGCCGCTTGGCCTGGCGTCCGTCGCCGGACGAGCGGCCCTGGATCCGACGGACGAGCCACGGCCCCAGGAAGGAGCCGACCCAGCGCAGATCGGCCCCGAGCCCGCGGGGCTCTCCCCGGTCGGCAGGCAGCGGCCGCGTCCAGCCGTCGTCGCTGCCGGGGAGTTCGAGGGCGTGGGCGACCGCGGCCGCGATGCGCTCGTGCCCCAGAGGGCTGGCGTGCAGCCGGTCGGAGCTCCACAGGCGCGGGTCCGTCACCACGGGGTGCGGTGCCATCTCGGCCACGACGACGCCATGACGCCGTGCGGCCTGCCGGATGCCTTCGTTGAGGGCGGACACCCGGGAGCCGAGCGGGCGGGCGAGCGGGGTGATCCGGGCCATGTCGGGGAAGGTCACGGTCGCCACGCGGGCGCCCTGTGCGGTGAGCGCGGCGAACATCGCCTCCAGTTCGCCCGCCACCTCGTCGGCGTTGAAACGGGGCCGCAGCAGATCATTGACACCGGCGACGACCGTGGCGAGGTCCGGCCGCAGAGCGAGGGCGGGAGCGAGCTGCTCGGCGCGGACCTGACCGGCGAGACGTCCGCGTACGGCGAGGTTGGCGTAGCGCAACTCCGGGTTGTTCCGCGCGAGTTGCTCGGCGAGCCGGTCCGCGCAGCCGCGCAGGCCCCGGGTGTCGTCGCCGTCGCCGAGTCCCTCGGTCTGGCTGTCGCCCAGAGCGACGTACCGCAGATATCCGCCGTTCGGCACGGGTGGACCGCCTTCCGCCGTCGAGGTTGATGCCTAACTAATACACTATTCGCATTGTTGATTAGAAAGCGCTCCCTCCAGCAATGCCCCGGGATCTTGAGGGGGGCCGGATGTTACCGGTAACATTGCCGGCCGTGACCGACCACCAGACCGTTCGGCCCCTCGCCACTCCCCCGACAGCTCCCGTCTTCAGCCGGTCCGCCGTGGTGGCGTCCTGCGTGGGCTTCGTGCTCATCGGTGCGCTCCAGGCCCTGTACGGTCCCTCGATCCCCGCCTTCCGCGAGGAGTTCGGCCTGTCCCCCTCGGCCGCTGGGCTGGGGCTGAGCGCGCACTTCGTCGGTGGGGTGGCCGGTGTGCTGCTCTTCGACCGGCTGTACGGCCGGATCGGCAACCGGCGGGTCCTCGGCGCCTCGTATCTGCTGATGGCCGTCGGTGCGGCGGGGTTCGCGCTGGCGCAGAGCTGGCCGGTCGCCCTGTGCGCCGCGTTGTTCGCCGGGCTCGGGTTCGGCGGGATCGACTACGGGCTGAACCAGCTGTTCGCGGTCGGCTTCGGCCGTCGTTCCACCGCGATGCTGAACATCCTCAACGCGCACTTCGGCGTGGGCGCGATCCTCGGCCCGGCGCTGATCGGCGCGGTGGGCGCCGAGCACTATCCAGCGGTGTTCCTCGGTTTCGCGCTGGCCAACCTGCCGTTGCTGCTGTGCCTGCGGGGCGTACGGAACCGGGTGCCGCCGCCCGACGGCGAGGTGTCCGAGTCCGGTGAGGGCGTCCTCGGCCGCAGCCTCGGCTCGGTGCTCGCCGTGTTCGTCGCGCTGTACGTCCTGCACGTGGGCATCGAGGCCGGTGTGGGCGGCTGGGAGCCGACCCATCTGGAGACCGTGGGCTACGGCGCCGGGTTCGCCGCCACCGCCACGTCCGTGTACTGGCTGATGATGACAGTCGGCCGCTTCCTGGTGGCGCCGCTCGCGCTGCGCTACTCGGCGCAGGCCATCATCACCGTCTCCTGCGCGGGCATGACGGTCTGTCTGCTGCTGGCCGCCGTGCCGGGTCTCGCCCCGTACGCGTACGCCGGCGTCGGGCTGTTCATCGCGCCGATCTTCCCCACCGGGCTGCCCTGGCTCCATCGGGCGGCCCCCGGCGCCCGGCGGGCCGGTGCCGTCGTGATCGCCGCCTCGATGGTCGGCGGTGTCGCGGCGGGCCCCGCACTCGGCAAGGCCATCGAGTGGTCCGGGATCCGTGCGGTCCCCCTGCTGCTCTGCGCTGTCTCGGCGCTCTGCCTGACCGCCACACTCTGGCTCGTCCGCGCCACCCGGCGGCCCTGATCCCTTCGGCCAGGCCGCACGCCACCCCCGCTACCCGGCACGGGGTCGGGAGGAAGGGCGATGGAAGATGAAGAAGGCGGCCGGGGTTAGCCGACGCACTGTGCGCCGAGGGGGTGCGGCTGGGGTGTTGCAGCGGGGGTGGCCCGCCCGGTCGTGAACGCTCCGGCAGGGACAGGACACGGGGTAGGTCCGGCCTATGCTGAGGGCCCGTCGTCACGATGTCGAGGAAACATCCGCCATGACCAGTAGCGCCGTTCCGAGGGGGCGCAGCCGACGGAACTTCGCCGGGGTGCGTCCCGTCATGGACGACGTGGCCCGGCTGGCCGGGGTCTCGAAGCAGACGGTGTCCCGGGTGCTCAACGACAACCCGGCGGTCCGGCCCGAGACGCGCGAGGCGGTCCGGGACGCGATGCGTACCCTCGGCTACCGCCCGAGCCGCAGCGCCCGGTCCCTGGCGAGCGGCCGGACCCGCATGCTCGGCGTGATCTCCTTCGACGCGGCGCGCTACGGACCCGCCTCCGTCCTCACCGCGATCAACACGGCCGCGCAGGACGCCGGTTACCTGGTGAGCTCCATCGCGCTCGACACGGCCGACCCCGACACGGTGGTCCGTGCCGTGGACCGGCTGTCGGCCGAAGGGGCGGACGGCGTGATCGCCATCGCCCCGCAGCTGTGGGTGGGCCGGGCCCTGGCGGAAGCCCGGCTGGACACCCCGCTGGTGGTCCTGGAGAACGACCTTCAGGGCGGCCCTCCCCTGGTCACCGCGGACTCCCGCACCGGGGCCCGCGAGGCCACCGGGCACCTGCTGAGCCTGGGACATGCCACCGTCTTCCACATCGCGGGCCCGGCCGGGTGGACCTCCGCCGACCTGCGTCTCGCCGGGTGGCAGTCGACGCTGGAGTCGGCCGGCGCCGAGATCCATGCCCCGCTGACCGGCGACTGGAGTGCCGAGTCCGGATACGACCTGGGACGGCAACTGGCCCGCCGCCCCGACGTCACCGCGGTGTTCGCGTCCAACGACCAGATGGCGCTCGGCCTTCTGCACGCGCTGCACGAGGCCGGGCGGGGCGTCCCCGAGGACGTCAGCGTCGTCGGCTACGACGACATCCCCGAGGCCGCCCACTTCCTTCCCCCGCTGACCACCGTCCGCACCGACTTCGCCGAGATCGGCACCCGGTCCCTGCGGCTGCTGCTGAACCGCATCGACAGCCCCGCAGAGCCGCCCCTCGTCGAGCCGCTCGTCCCGGTCGAACTCGTCGTCCGCCGCAGCAGCGGTCCCTACGGCCGCTCCTCCTGAAGGACCTTCACGTCCCAGGGCCCCAGCGGCACCGTGTCCGGGTACACCGCACCCGACAGCACATCCCGTACGGCCGCCGGCACGGGAACCGACACCTCGTCCCACGACCAGTTGTGCAGGAAGCGGACCCGACGGCCGTCCCGTGCGGTGGCCGCGGTGGCGGTGACGCTCGACAGGGCCGGGCGCCATCCATCCGCCGGGACGGCCCACTGGAACAGGGCGCGGGCGAACTCCGGGTCGGGGACCGTGCCGACGTAGGTGATCCGGCCGGCGCCGTGGCGGTGTGTGGTGACCGCGGGCCAGCGCCCGAAGTGCGGATGCCGGTACGTCGCCAACTCCTCGGCGCCCTGCGTCCGCAGACCGTCCGCCCAGTGCAACGCGTGGGCGCCGGGCGGGAGGTGGAGGTCGCCGGTGCCGGTCACGGGCAGCGGTGCACCGACGTTGCTGAATTCGTCGTACGTCACTCCGGCCGCCTCGGCGAGTCGTCCCGGCTGTGCTTCGGTGCGGGCCCTGGCCTCGGCGTCGGCGTAGGCCGTGCGGGGGCCCAGGATCAGGTGGCCGCCGTTCGCCGCGTACTCCTTGAGCCGGTCCAGGGTCTCGTCGTCGGCGGCGTAGAAGGCGGGGGCGATCAGTACGGGAGGCAGTTCACGGTCGGGCAGTTGGCCGGGGTGGAGGATGCGGGACTGGAGGCCCGCGTCGAAGGCGCCGCGGTAGAAGGCATCGAAGATCGTCTGGTAGGACCGTTCGTCCGGGCCCGAGTCGGGGGCGGCGAGCGGCGGTTGGGCCTGGAGCGCCCACTTGCTCGGCGAGGAGTAGAGGAAGGCCACTTCGGCGTCCGGTGTCAGTGCCGCCACCAGGTCACCCGCCGTCTCCAACTCCTTTCCCAGCACGGCGAGTTCGCGGTACACGCGGCCGGGCCGGCCGTTGTGCGGCAGGATGCCGCCCCAGTAGGTCTCGGTGCCGAAGTGCAGGGTGTGCCAGTGCCAGTACTCGATCATCGAGGCACCGCGGGAGATCAGCGCCCAGGCGGCCTGGCGCCACTGGCCGTCGTAGGCGGGGCGGTTGTCCCACGGGCCGCCGATGGCCTGGGCGTTGGTCTCCGTCACCAGGTAGGGCTCCTGGCGGGAGGAGTACATACGGTCCGCGCTGCGGTACAGCGCCCAGGTGCCGTTCGTCGTCCAGCCCTGGTCGTCGCGGCCCGGGTCGGGCAGGGCCAGGGCGTCCTGCATCGTGTAGTAGGGGTTGCCGGCGGTGACGTCGAGGCGCTCGGTCAGCTTGTCGTCCTCGACGGCCCGGCGGTCGTAGGAGATGCACGTGGTGACGAACTGGCCGGGGCGGGCGTACTCGCGCACGAGCTCCGCCTGCCAGGCGATGAACTCCGTGGTGAGGCGGGCCTGGAAGCGGCGCCAGGCGAGGTCGTACTGCGGCTGGGCGTTGTTGTCGGGGGTCCACAGGTCGGCCCAGGTCGACAGCCGGTGCGACCAGTAGACCAGGCCCCAGGCACGGTTGAGGCTCTCCACGTCCCCGTACTCGGCGCGCAGTTCGTCGGTGAAGCGCTGGAACACGCCGTGGTTGTGGAAGAGTTCGAGGCCGGGTTCGTTGTCGACCTGGAAGCCGATCACGGCCGGGTGGGCGGCGTAGCGGCCGACCACCTTGCGGATGATCCGCTCGGCGTGGAAGCGGAACGCCGGGTGGGTGAAGTCGACCTCCTGCCGGGCGCCCCAGCCGATGCGCTCGCCGGTGCGCCGCTCCCCCGCGATCTCCGGGTACTGGCGGGCGAGCCACGGCGGCACCGCGTACGTCGGTGTCCCGAGGACGACCGAGATGCCGCGCTCCTGGGCGCCGTCCAGCACCGGTTGCAGCCAGTCGAGGTCGAAGCGGCCGTTCTCCGGCTCCCACGTCGACCACACCGACTCGCCGACCCGGATCACCGTGAAGCGGGCCTCGGCCATCAGATCCAGGTCGTCCTTGAGGCGCTCGTAAGGCTGGTACTCGTGGTAGTAGGCGGCACCGAACAGGACCCGTCGGGGCAGCTCGAACATGCTTCTCCTATACGTTGATCGAGGCGGCGTCAGCCCTTGACGGCGCCCGTGGACAGGCCTTCGAGGAGTTGTTTGCGGAGCAGGACGAAGAGGGCGACGGCGGGCAGGACGGCGAGGACCGCTCCGGCGAGGACCAGGTCGTACTGGCGCTGTTCGGAGACGAACAGGGTCTGCAGTCCGAGCGGCAGGGTGTACTGGGAGCTGTCGGAGACCAGCACCAGCGGCCACAGGAAGCTGTTGTAGCTCTGCAGGAACGTCCATACGGCGAGCGCGCCGAGCGCGGGGCGCAGCAGGGGCAGCACGATGCGGCGGAAGATACCGAACTCGCTCGCCCCGTCGATACGGGCGGCCTCCAGCACGGAGTCCGGGACGGACTGCACGATGTACTGCTGCATCATGAAGATCCCGAACGCGGGCGCCACCCACGGCACGATCAGCGCGAACCACGGGCTGCCCAGACCGGTCTTGACGAGGATCACGAACAGCGGCACGAGGATCACCGCGAACGGGATGGACAGCGAGCTGAACATGACCGCGAACAGCGGCCGTCTGCCCGCGAAGCGGAACTTGGCGAAGCCGTAGCCGGCCAGGGCGCACACGAACACCGACACGACCGTCGCGACAACGGCGACCACGGTGCTGATCAGGAACCAGCGCACGAAGGGCTGATCGTCGATCAGTGCACGGTAGTTGTGGAGGGTGAACGGGTCGGGGATCAGCTCGGGCGGGTAGGCGAAGATGTCGCCGCGCGGTTTGAACGAGCCGCTCAGTGCCCAGAGCAGCGGGGCCAGGAAGGCCAGAAGCAGCAGGACGAGTGCCGCGTACAGCAGGACGCGGCCGGTCCTCGTCGGTGGTGTTCATGAGGTCGCCCTCCCGATGCCGAGGAGCCGGTTGAAGAGCATGCTCAGGCCGAAGACCACGACGAACAGCACCACCGCCGCCGCGGCCGCGTACCCGAACTGCTGGCGCTGGAAGGCGGCCCGGTAGATGAACATGGTCACGGACAGCGTGGATTCGGCCGGGCCGCCGCCGGTCAGCAGATACGGCTCCTCGAAGATCTGGGCGGCGCCGATGAACGAGGTGACGACGACGAACGCGGTCACCGGTTTCAGCGCCGGGAGGGTGACCGTCGCGAAGGTGCGCAGCCGTCCGGCTCCGTCGATCGCGGCGGCCTCGTACAACTCCCTCGGCACGGCCTGGAGTCCGGCCAGGAAGAAGACGGTGAGGTAGCCGGTCCAGCGCCACAGCATGACCAGTCCGATACTGATCCTGGCCATGCCGGGGTCGCCGAGCCAGTCGACGCCGCCGGTGCCGAACAGGGCGCGCAGCACGGAGTTCAGGAGCCCGAACTGCCGGTCGAAGATCAGTCCGAAGACGAGCGCGACGATGATCGGCGAGACGACGACCGGGACGAAGTACGCCGTACGCCACAGGTCTCGGACCTTCAGCCCCCGGGTGTTGAGCGCCTGGGCGATGAGCAGGGCGAGCGGTACGACGACACAGACGGAGATCAGGACGAAGACGCCGGTGTTGCCGAGGGCCCGGTGGAAGCTGATGTCGGTGGCGAGGTTGCGGTAGTTGCGCAGGCCCACCCAGTGCGGGGTGCCCAGGCCGACCCATTCGGTGAGGCTGAGCCAGAGCGAGACGGCGACGGGGATCAGCATGAACAGGACGTAGAGCAGGTAGAAGGGCGAGATGAAGAGGTAGGGCGCCCAGGGCTTCTTCGGGCGGTGTCCCGTCCTGGCCCGGTCGCCGGGTGCGCGGGCGGTGCGAGCCTGGCCTGCGAGCGTCGTGGTGGTGGTCATGTCCGGCCTCCCTCCTAGCGTCCGGCCTGGTCGCGGAAGTCCCGCGCCGTCTGCTTCAGCGCCTGACGCGGGCTGAGGTCGCCGTGGTAGGCGCGCAGCAGGTTGCCGGCCAGGACGTCGTAGAGAATCGACTGGTCAGGGCTCTGGTGGAAGGCGGGCACGTCCGGGAGCAGCGAGCGGTAGAGGCGGAAGAGACGCTGGCCGCCGCAGAACTCGTCGGTGAGGGCGTTGAGCCGGGGATCCTCGAACACGGATCGGCGGGTGGGGAGGTAGCCGGTCTCGATGAAGCGGCGGACCTGACCGTCGTGGGTGAGCCAGGTGTTGAGGAGGAACTCCGTGGCGGCCCGGGTGTTGGCCTTGTCCTTGAGGACGCCGAATCCGGTACCGCCTGCCGCCGCCGTCACCCCGCCGCCTTTGGTGAACCGGGGCAGCGCCCTGACCCGCCACTTGCCCTTCTGTTCGGGCACGTTGGGCAGCAGGCCGTAGTTCTTGTACCAGATGGCCATGGGCAGCCCGATCACCTTGCCCTGCTTCAGGGCGGTCTGCATGGCGGCCCCGTAGTAGTCGGAGATGTCGACGACGAATCCGCTGCGCAGCCCGTCGCACAGGAAGCGCAGCACCTCCTCCGCGTCCGCCGAGTCGAGCACCAGGTTCTGGTCGGCGTCGAAGAAGGCTCCCCCGCGCTGGTACAGCAGCATCTGGAAGGACTGCACGACCTGGCCGACGTCGCTGCCGGCCGTGGAGACGACGCACAGCGAGGCGTCGTGGTCCTGGTGCACACGGGCGCCGAGTTCGGCGAACTCCTCCCAGGTCGGGACGGTGTCCGAGAGGCCGTACTCGGTGAAGAGGTCGTCGCGGTAGTAGTAGACGACCATCGGGGTGTCCGAGTCGAGGGCGTAGACGCTGCCGTCCATGCTGTACGGCGCGGTGCGGGCCGGCAGCAGGTCGTTCTTGAGGCCGGGGACGGCGGCGATGTCGGGGGTGAGGTCGTGCAGCAGACGTGGCGCGATGTCGCCGCGCAGCATCCGCGGGAAGCTGCCGATCTCGAATCCCGCGAGGTCGGGTGTGCCCCGTCCGGCGACGGCCTGGGCGAGCAGCTTGGTGACGAGGTCGGCGGCTCCGGCGCGGGTGACCTTCAGGCGGTAGCGGAAGTCGGTGAGCCGGTCGGCGTCCGGGATTCCCTTGGTGAAGAAGGCCTCGTAGCCGGGGTCGTGGGTCCACAGGGAGAGCGTCACGTCTCCGGAGGTACGGACGGTGGTGCTCCCGGCGCCGCAGGCGGCGAGTGCGGCACCTGCTCCCAGTCCCAGGGCGCTGCGGAGCAGGGTTCTGCGTGGTGGGGTGTACACACGTGACTCCTCACGTGATGCGGCTACGGGTTCACGCGTACGCGGCCGTCCCGGGCGGCGCACGCGGGCAGGGCGGATCGGGCCGAGGGCGAGCTGCCCCGGCCGTCCCGCCGACGGGTCAGGGACGGGGTGCGGTGGAGGACCGTACGGCCAACTCGACAGCAAGGGCTGCGTGTCGGTCCGGACGGGACGTTCCTTCGATCATGGCGATCAGGGTGTCGACGGCGTGGTCGGCGACGGCGGTGAAGTCCTGCCGGACGGTGGTCAGGGGCGGGGAGAGGTAAGGGGCGGCGGGGATGTCGTCGTAGCCGACGACGCTCACGTCGCCGGGGACGGACAGTCCCGCCTCGGCGAACGCCCGCAGGGCGCCGATCGCCATGTCGTCGTTGCCGGCGAACACGGCGGTGACATCGGAGAGTTGGGCCAGTTGGCGACCGGCCGCGTACCCGGAGGCCGGGGTCCAGTCGCCCGCCGTGGGCAGCGGCGGCTCGGGGGCACCGGCGGCCGCGAGAGCCTCGCGCCAGCCACGCAGTCGGTCACGGGCGGCGAACCAGTCCTGCGGCCCGGGGAGATGCCAGACGGTGCGGTGGCCGAGCGCGAGCAGGTGCTCGGTGGCCATCCGGGCGGCCGCCACACCGTCGGCGCCGACCACGGCGCCCACCCCTTCGGTGAGCTCCACGCCCTCGCCGAGGCTGACCACCGGCACGTCCGCGCTGAGCCGGAGCGGGGTGCCGTCGTCGATCGGCTCGGACAGGACGATCCCGTCCACGCCCTGTTCCAGCAGCGCCTCCACGGCCACCGACACCCGCTGTCCTTCCAGGGTTCCGGCCAGGGCGAAGGAGTAGCCCGCCCGCTGCATCGCCCGTTCCAGCGCGCTGAGCAGGGCGGACGGTCCGTAGAGCGCGGTCCCCAACGAGACGACGCCGATCCGCCGGTACCGGCCGAGGAGCAGGGCACGCGCCGCGTTGTTCGGGCGGTAGTCCAGCTCACGGATGACTCGCAGGACGCGGTCGCGTACCTCCGGGCTGACATGCGGTTCGCCGTTGACGACCCGCGACACGGTCTTCTGCGAGACACCGGCGGCCCGGGCCACCTCCGTCATTCCGGGACCCCGACGACGCCGTCCGCCTTCGGCTGCCGTGCTCGCCATGCACTCTCCTCGTCTCCGACTACGTAGTCATGACGATGAACATGCCGCCAGCAGTGCGGCTGACTACGTAGTCATGCCAGTGTCGGGAGTCGCGGTGGGCACGTCAATGGTCCGTACGACACCAACCGAAAACTCGAATGCACCGGCTCCAAGTGCTCTGGGACGATTCCGGGATGGTCGTCCACACCTCCGAAGCACTGTCCGAAGCACTGGTAGTACGCCACACCCGCCGTCTCCCCTCCCCCCTCGGCCCCGCGGGTGAAGGCGCCGTCGCGGCACGGCAGTTCGACGCGGCGTTGATGTCGGTGGGCTTCAAGCTCTCCGCCGAGCTGATGGAGCGGCTGTCGGGGCTGTCGGAGGGAACGGTCGTGGACACGGCCGTACGGACGCTGGGGACCGTCCGCGAGCTGGTCGGCAATCATGTCGCACACAACGTCTACTTCATCGACTTCCCGGCCAACGTGCCCGACTCGTTCGACTTCTGGATGCGCTGCATCGCCGAGGCGCTCGCCGACGACACGTCGCGTGACCGCACGCTGGAGCAGTTGAGCACCGGTGTGGTGAACCTCCTCACCCTGCCGACGTACGGCAACTACCGCCACACGTATGCCGAGATGCTCGCCGCGCACGACGAGCTCATCGCGGCGGCGGGCGACCGGATGACGGTCCTGCACCTGGGCGGAGACCTGGACGCCGAGGTCACCGCGCTCTACCTGGCTCTCGCGGGCAGCCGGACGCCGCTGGGCGAGGACCATCTGCGCGACCTGGGGAGCCTGGCCGAGGTGTGCGTGCACGGTCCGCAGCCCGAGACGATCCCGGTCCGGGAGAACCGGGCCCTGGTCAACCGGGCCCGTCTGCACGCCGGTTCGGAGCTGCTGCTGGACACGGTGACCGATGTGCTGCGCCTGGCCTGCGCCCTGTCGGACGGGGACGTGAGCCTTCAGGAGCCGACGCGTTTCCGGGGTCTGTCCCGCCGGGTCCGCCGGGCGCTGATGGCCGGCCTCGACTCGGTCGTCGCAGCGTCCGACGCCAAGCTGGCCGACGTACACGCGCATCGCGAGGCGTTCAAGCGCCTCGGTGAGCGGCTGCATCCGCACGAGTACCCGCAACTGCCGTACGCCGCCGAGGTGTTCGCGGTCGCCCGCGGCGAGAAGCGGGCGCCGTCCTTCGACGGCCGGGTCGAGGAACTCCTCGGCAGGAGCGACGTCACGGGTGCGGCGGCGCTGCTGACGTCCGCGCCGGGCAGGCTGTTCCGGTCCCTGGACCGGCTGCTGCGCACGGCACTCACCCAGGACGAACGGGACGCAGTCGTCAGCGCCGCCGAGCAGGTGGCGCCCCAGGTCTCCGGTCGCGTCGTGCTGTCGGTCCGTCAGCATCTCCACAACCGCGCCGAGGAGTCCGGCGAGCGCCGTGTGTTCGTCAACCGCCTCGGTCGCGCCTGGGTCACCGACGACGAGCGGCCGCCGGTGCTTCCGTCGGAACGCACCCGTCTGATCGCGGCGCTCGACGCGGAGATACGGCGCCGGCTCCCGGCGCCGGAACGGCTGTTGGTCGACCCGGACTTCCTCGACGTGGCGCTCCCGCTCAGTGGCAAGGCGACCTCGTCAGGGCTCGGCGTGCTGCCCCGTGGCTCCGTTTCCCCGGTCGAGGGCGACCTGCTGCGCTTCTTCGTGCACTGGAAGCAGAAGGATCGGGACACCGACTACGATCTGTCCGCTGTGCTGCTGGCCGCCGACTACTCGACGGTCTCCTGGCTGTCGTACACCAATCTCTCGGACGTCGAGGGTGAGCACTCGGGCGACATCACCGAAGCGCCCGAGGGTGCCTCCGAGTTCATCAACCTGCGGTTGGGTGCCGTGCGCGGCAGCTACATCGTGCCGCAGGTCGACATCTACTCGGGCGAGGGATTCGAGCAAGTGGAGGAGTCGTTCTTCGGCTTCATGCTGCGCGAAGGCGAGCAGCGGGGGCGCCCGTTCGAGCCGCGTACCGTGCGCATGAAGTCCGAGCTGCGCGGCCCGGGCCGGGTCGCGCTGCCGCTGGCGTTCCAGCGCGAGGGCGACGGGCGTTGGCGGGCACGGTGGCTGCACCTGTACCTGAAGGGCCATCCCGTGGCCAATCAGGTGGAGGGCAACCGCATTTCGGTCGCGACGCTGCTGCGCGGCATCGTCGAGCGCGACCACCTCACGGTCCGCTACCTGACCGACCTGATGACGGACGGAGCGACCGGCACGGTTCTGTGGGACGGCAAGACGGTCCCGGAGGGTCCCGTCACGTACATCGGGTTCGAACGCCCCGACGGTCTGCACCCGGACTCCCGGGTGTTCACACCGGAAAACCTGCGCGACCTGATCCCGGGCTGACTGCTACGGTCTGTCCAGGCGAGGCCATGAACGGGCTTCCTTCTATTCCAAACCAATGGCTCTAGTCCGTTCGCTTTCCTCGCCCTTTCTCCATGGCCGACCGGGCCGCCATCAGGGCCTGGTCGGCATAGCTCCGGCCGAAGAGCACCGCGTGCACCAGCAGCGGGAAGAGCTGGTGCAGCCCGACACGGTCCGTCCAGCCCTCGGCGAGCGGTGCCGTCTCCTGGTAGGCGTCCAGCACCAGGTCCAGGTGGGGACAGCCGAAGAGCCGCAGCATCGCCAGGTCGGTCTCACGGTGTCCGCCGTGCGCGGCCGGGTCGATCAGCCAGGCGTGTCCGTCGGCGGCCCACAGCACGTTTCCGTTCCACAGGTCGCCGTGCAACCGGGCGGGTGGCTCGGCGGGGCCCGCCAGCTCCGGCAGCCGCTCACAGACCCGCTCGATCACGGCCGCCTCCGCCGGGCGGATCATGCCGTCGTCGACCGCGTGCCGCAGGTACGGCAGCACCCGGTGTTCGGCGTACCAGCCCGGCCAGTCGGTACCCGGGGTGTTCCGCATCGGCGCGAGCCCGATGTACGCGTCCACAGGACCACCGGGCGGCGGGGCGCCGAACGCGGGCGCACCGGACGCGTGCAGAGCGGCCAGCTCCCGGCCGAGACGGGCCGCCGCCTCGGGGTTCGGTGCGCCAGGCGGGACGTGGTCCGTCACCAGCCAGTGCCGGTCGTGACCGTGCACGTCCGGTACGCGGACCATGCCGGCAGCGGCGAGCCAGCGCAGCCCGGCCGCCTCGGCCTGTGCGGCGGCGGGGCCGTCACCGCGCTTGACCATCACCACGTGGCCACCGTCGAGGGTGACTTCGGACAACGTCGCGTTCAGGGGCCGCTCATCGATCACGCGGCGCCCTGTCAGTAGCGCCGCCGCGGCGCGCGGGTCGTCGCCCGGCGCGACTTCGATCGGCTCCGACACCACGCACCCTCCGGGCAGTCGCCAACGAGGAGCAGGTTAACGCCCGACGTGCGACCGCGCCGGGACGGTCATCATCGATCTCAAGCCGACGCGCTCGGTCATGCCCGGTGCTCGGTGACCGTCGGACCGCCCTCGCCGAGGTGTACGACCGTGCGGGTGCCGTCGGACCAGCGTGCGGTGAGGGCGAGGCCGGCGACCTCGACGGTGACCTGGCCGGTGAGTGGGGGTGGGTCCGTTTCGGCGGTGAGGGAGGCGAGGGCGGCGAACACGGTGCCGGACTCGTGGTCGCCGACGGTTCCGGTGAGTTCGGGGAGCAGGGCCCAGGGGCCGTATGCCGTGCCCTGCGGTGCGCGGAGGGTTCGGTGCGTCTGCCAGTCGTACAGGCCGAGGAGTCGGCTGGTCACCTCCGGGCCCTCGATGCGGATCTCGTCGGGCTGTTCGGCGGCGTCGGGGGCTGCCTCCGGTGGCAGGGCGACGGCCCAGCCGGCGTGGTGGACGGGTGTTCCGGGCGGCACGCCGACGGTGCGGTGCACGCGCAGTTCGAGGTTGCCGCGCGCGAGGGTCAGGCTCTCGATGCGGGACGACGGCAGGACGGGACCGCCCTCCGGGAAGACCGGGCGGTGCCAGGAGGCAAGCCAATTCGGGCCGTCGGCAAGGGGGTTGATGCGGATGCGGGCGCTGCGGGTACCGCGGGCCTCCAACGCGATGTGGTTGTCGGGGGTGTTGGAGGCGCTGGTGGGGCCGGTACGGGTGGAGTAGGCGAATCGGGCGTAGAGCGGGTCTCCGGGGGGCCTTTCCGGTTCGCGGGAGTCGAGCTTGTAGCTGCCGTGGTTGTGCAGGCGTACCAGGCCGTCCCGGGTCGTGGTCTGGACGAGGAGTCCGGGGGCGGGCAGGGCGAGTACGCGGTCGGGGCCCTCGGCGGGGGCGGGCTCCTCCGTGGCCGTCCACACCGGGTGCTCGGGTGGCAGCAGCAGGCCCAGGAAGCCCTTCGACGCCCAGTACGGGGAGCCGGGTCCCGAGTAGCGCTGGAGGGTCGCCGCGTGCGGGCCGTACCAGCCGAGGCTCAGGATGCCGTCCTCGGTGAGGGCGCCGCGGTCGAGGAAGTGGCGCAGGGCTCCGCTGAGGATGCGGCGGGTGGTGCCGGGGGCGAGCGGGGTGGCGTCGGTGAGGGCGCCGAGGGCCACGGCGGCGGTCGCTCCGAAGCGGTACGTCAGGGAGCGGCCGTGGTGGATCGGGGCGCCGTTCGTGTCGAAGAGGAGGGCGAAGCCGCCGAGGAACTCGTGCAGACGGGGGCCGAGTCGGTCGAGCAGGGGCCGGTCCGCGGCGAGGTGGGCGTGGAGCAGGGGGTAGAGGTGCAGGGCCCAGCCGTTGTAGTGGTCGAAGGAGCGGCCGTCGCCGTCTGAGTACCAGCCCTGCCCCTGGTACCAGCCGTCCAGCAGGTCGAGGGCACGTTCGATCGCCCGGCGGGTCTCGGCGTCGCCCCGGCCGGCGGACTCCAGGAACCCTGCGACCGTCAGCGGGAAGAGGTACCAGTTGTTGGGGGCGGGCGTGTGGGTGAGCGCGCCGCGCAGCCAGCGCTCGACACGGTCCTGGTCGGCGGCGGAGAGGGTGTCCCAGGTCCAGGGTGCGGTGAGGCGGAGGGCGAGGGCCACCGAGGCGGACTCCACCATGGGCTGGCCCTGGATGCCGTGGTGCCCGATCTCCGGCCAGGACTCGGTGTCGTCGCGGCCGGGGGTGCGGGTGCCGCGCACGAGGCCGGCGGTGTAGCGCTCCAGGAAGCCCTGCGGGTCCTTGCCCAAGGCCCCGGCGGTGCGCAGGGCGGCCAGCAGGAACGTACGGGCGAAGCCCTCCAGGCCGTCGGAGCGTACGCCGGACTTCGACGGCGGGCCGGGCAGGTCGATCAGGGCGTGGCCGGGGGTGGCGTAGCGGAGGGCGGCCGTGACGAGGTGGTCGGCGACGGCTTCCCAGTGGGCGCGGGTGTAGCCGGTGTGCGGGCTGAGGGTGCGGTCCTCGGGCGGGAGGGGCAGCGGGAGTTCGGGCATGGCGGGGCCACGCCTCCTGTTCGTCTCGGGCGGCCTCAGGCGAGGCGCGCCAGGCGTTCGGGGCGGACGGGGTGGGCGAAGGGGCGGCCGAGGACGTACGACTCGATCTCGGCCAGGGCCAGTTCGGCGAGGCGGCGCAGCTCACCGCCCTTGGAGCCGGCGATGTGCGGGGTGAGCAGGACGTTCGGGCAGTCGTAGAGCGGGGAGTCGGCGGGCAGCAGGTCGGGCTCGGTGACGTCCAGGACGGCGTACAGGCGCCCCGACACCACTTCGTCGGTGAGGGCGTCCTGGTCGATCACTGCGCCGCGCGCGGTGTTGATCAGGGTGCCGCCCGCGCGCAGCCGTGCGAGGAGCTCGCGGCTGACCAGGCCGCGGGTCTCCGGCAGCAGCGGTGTGTGAACGCTGACGACGTCGCTCTGCGCGAACAGGTCCGGAAGGGAGACCGCCCGCGCCCCGAGTCCGCGGGCTTCGTCGGCCGTGACGTAGGGGTCGTGGAGGAGGACCGTCAGGTCGTGCGGGCGGAGCAGGTCGATGACGCGGCGGCCGATGGTCGAGGCGCTCAGGATGCCCACCGTGCGACGGTAGTTGCCCGCGTCGGGGTGGCGCTCGTTCCAGTCGACGCGGCGGCGCTCGGTGCGGTAGACGCGGGCGGTTTCCAGGACCCGTTTGTTGGCGAGCAGGATCATGGCGAGGGTGTACTCGGCGACGGGCACGGCGTTGGCCGCGGCGGCGGAGGAGACGAGCAGGCCGCGTTCCCAGCAGGCGGGGGTGATGTGGTGGCGTACCGTGCCCGCGGTGTGCACGACCGCACGCAGCCGGGGCGCGGCCTGGAGCACCGCGGCGTCGAGCGGCGGGCAGCCCCAGCCCGTGACGAGCAGTTCGGCGTCGGCGAGGGCGCGGTGCGCGGCGGATGTCGTCAGGTCGTCGAGGACGAGATGCGGATCGATGTCGGTGAGGGCCGCGAGGCGGGCCCGCAGATCGGCGTCGAGGACCTGGCGCGCGGTCCGCTGCGCCATGGCCAGCACGGCACGGGGCCGGCGTTCGGGGTGGGTCACTTCACGCTCCCTGCGGTCAGTCCCGACTTCCAGTACCGCTGGAGCGGCGTTGCCGGCGCGGGCGGCGTTGCTGAGCTTGGCCCAGCCGCCCTGCGGGCCGGACGGGACCTGCTGGTAGTCGACCCGGATCCTGTCCTGGCTGCGGTTGTACTCGTCCACGACCTCCTGGGTGCCGCGGAGCGCCGACCAGAAGGTGAGGTGCAGCGGCCCGGTCCCGGCCGTATCGCTGTCGCCCGAGGAGCAGCCGGCGAGCAACAGGGTGAGGGTGGCGAGGAGTGCGGCTGTGGCCAGGCGTGCGCGTGGTCGAGCAGGCATGGGGCCTCCTGCCTCGTTGCTGGATTACCCAAATCCTGAGCGGGAGACGAAAAAGGCGTCAAGACATCGAACAGAAGAAACTTAAGCGGTCAAACGAACAAGGTGCCGGGTCACCCAGCGGCAGGCGGGCTCGTGGACCCCCGGACCACGAGGCCCGGCAGCAGCTCCACGTGGCGCGTCGGCCCGGGGCGCAGTCCCTCGCGGGCCGCGTCGAGACGCCGCAGCAGCAGGCCGAGACCGATCCGGCCGAGCTCGGCCTTGGGTGGGGCGACGGCCGTCAGCGGGACCGGGCCCATGTCGGCGACCACGTCGTTGTACGCCACCACCGAGCAGCGCCCCGGCACCTCGATGCCGGCGGCCTGCAACCGCTGCACCAGCACCAGCGCGTCCATGTCGCTGTGGATCAGCACCGCCGTGGCGCCGGTCTCCCGCACCGCCGCCACCAGGTCCGCGGAGCGCGGGTCGACGGCGGACGGGTCGGGGCCCGCGGTACGGGAGCTGAGGACCGTACGGCATCCGGCGGCGAGGTCCCGGGCGGCGGTCTGCCCGGCGAACTCCTCGCGGATCACCCGCGCGGTGGGGCTGTCGTCGCGCGCGGCCAGGACGATCCGCCGGTGTCCGAGGCCGGTCAGGTGCTCCAGCGCCAGATGCACGCCGTACGCGTGGTCCGAGCGCACGGAGTCCAGCGGGTAGATGGCGCTGGTGCGGGCGGGGCGCCGCTCCACCAGCACGGTCGGCACCGACAGGGCGGACAGCCACCCGTGGTCCGCCTCCGTCTCCTCCGCGCGCGTGCGCCAGTGCGGCGACAGCAGCAGCCCGCGCGCACCCCCGTCGAGCGCCTGGCGCACGGCCTCGCGCTCCGCCCCGCCGTCACCGGCCGCGATGTGCAGTTCGACCCGCAGCCCGGCCTTCTCGGCGGCCTCACGGGCGCCCTGGACCGCCTCGGTCAGGTACGTGTTGCGCTCGGGCACGATCATCGCCACGGAGTCGCCCCCGACCAAGGCGGGCTCGGACACCGGACGCAGCGACCGCGCCACCCCGTGCCCCCGGCGCACCTCTCCGCGCCGGGCCAGGTCCTCGACGTCCCGGCGCACCGTGACGACCGAGACCCCGAACTCGTCGGCGAGATCGGTGATGCGCGCGACGCCCCGCGCCCGCACCAGCTCCGCGATCCGGGCCTGCCGCCGCTCCGCCGACTCCCGCATGCCCCCACCGCTTCCGATCGATTGCCCGCGATACCTCCTATGGTACCGATCAATCGATCAGACGAACGGGCGCAACGACAAGTCGACTCACACGGGCCGGGAGAGGACAGTCGTCAGCGCCTCCCGCAGCAGACGTGTCGCCTCGGCGGCGTCGGCGGCACCGCTCGGCCGTCGCCAGGCCACGTACCCGTCGGGGCGGACCAGCAGCACACCCTCCTCGTCGATCTCCGCACGGCGGCTCCACTCGCCGTACGCGTCGTGCGCGTCGCGGTCGATGACGACGCCGCGCAGGTCGAGGCCGAGTTCCCGGGCCAGCGCGTCGGCGGCGTCGGCCCAGGGCGTGCCCGCGAGGCCGGTGACGACGGAGAAGCCGCCCTTGCCGACCAGGTCGAGCGTGGAGATACGACCGCCCTTGTGGTCGACGAGCCAGGCGTGCGGCAGTTTCGCTCCGGGGCGGGAGGTCGGGCGGCCGAAGAGTTCGTCGTCGCGGGAGTCGGTCTCGCCGGTGCCGTCGGGGATGACGGCGGCCGACTCGTAGCGCTGGTTGTGCTCGACGCCGTGGGCGTTGAACTCGTAGTTCTTCAGCTCGATCGCCTCGCGGATGGCCCGTCGCTTCTTCGCCCCGTCGGGGTCGGGCTGCCGGGCGGCCTGCAACGCCTTGGTGATGCCCTCCTCGTCGCCGCCGACGACGCCGAGCGCCTCGAAAAGCGGCAGGAACTGGTCCCTGGAGAGGTTCGCGCGTTCGACGATCTGCCGGGCGACGGGAGCGCGTTCGTCGGAGTAGGTGTCCAGTAGTTCGGGCCCGGCGTGTCCCTTGACGACGGCCGCCAGCTTCCAGGCCAGGTTGTAGGAGTCCTGGACGGAGGTGTTGGAGCCGAGGCCGTTGGACGGCGGGTGGCGGTGGACGGCGTCCCCGGCGCAGAAGACGCGTCCGGCGTGCAGCCGTGTCGCGTAGGCGTGGTTGACCGTCCACAGAGAGGCGTTGTCGATTCGGACGTCGAGTTCGTCGTCGCCGACGAGGTCACGGACGATCGCTGCCGCCGTCTCGTCGTTGACCTCCGGCGGGGGGCTGTCGATGTCGTAGCCCCAGACGATGAGCCACTCGTTCCAGGGCCGCACCATGCGCAGCAGGCCCATGCCGATGCCGCCGACGTCGGCGCCCGGCCGCATGATCCAGTACAGGATGCTGGGACGGTGCTCGACGTACTGCGTGAGGTCGGCCTCGAAGACGATGTTCATGCTGCCGGCCTTGCCCATCTGCCCCTCCATGGGCAGCCCGAGCTTGTCCGCGACGAGGCTTCGGCCGCCGTCGGCACCGATCATGTACCGGGCACGCACGGTGTGTTGGGTTCCGCTGGGCCGGTCGCGCAGGGTGGCGGTCACGCCGTCGGCGTCCTGCTCGAAGTCGACGAGTTCGGTGTTGAGCCGGATCACGGCGCCGCGCCTCGCGGCGTTCGACAGGAGGATGGGCTCCAGATAGGTCTGCGGCAGGTCGATCATGCCGCACGGGCTCTGTGCGCCGTACTCGGTCAGGCTCTCGTCTCCGGTGCCCCAGGTGCGGATGCGGCCGATCTCGTCGCCCAGGAGCGACGTGGCGAACACGGTGTCACCCATCAGATGGCTCGGTGTGCCCTTCTCCAGGGCCTCCTGCTCGATTCCGGCGTCGCGGAAGACCTCCATCGCGCGCTGGTTGGTGATGTGGGCGCGTGGCGTGTCCGCGAGCCAGCCGTACTTGGTGACCAGGTGGGTGCGTACGCCGTAGGTCGCCAGCAGCAGGGCCGCGGTACCGCCGGCGGGTCCGCTGCCGATGACGAGGACGTCGGTGTCGTAGTGCTCGGGCGTACTCATGCTGTCTCCGTGAGGCTGCGTCAAAAGTCGTGCGGGAAAGGGCTGTTCAGCCGTCGAGGCGCGCGATGCGGAAGGTGAAGTCGAGCAGGCGCCACTCGCCGTCCACGGACCTGCCGTCGGGCGTCGGGCCGGTGCGCGGGACGAAGTCCGTGATCAGGTCGTCCTTGATGCCGAAGACCGTGTCGCGCTGCCCGGTCGCGCCGTCGAGGTAGGCACCGCCGCGGACGAACAGCTGGGTGATCAGGGGCTGGTAGCCGGGGGCGTCGATCAGGAAGTGCACGTGCGGTGCGCGGTAGGGGTGGCGGCCCACGGTGGAGAGCATCCTGCCGACCGGGCCGTCGTCCGGGATCGGGTACGCGGACGGAAGGATCGACCAGAACGTGAACCGCCCCTCCGCGTCGGTGGTGAACCGGGCGCGCAGCACAGGCCCGTCCAGATCGGGCAGTTGGACGTCGTAGAAACCGTCCTCGTTCGACTGCCACACGTCCACCACGGCCCCCGCGACCGGCTCCCCCTCCCGGTCGGTGACCCGGATGTCCGCCCACAGCGGGGTGCCCGGGAGGTCTCCCGCGATGTCGCTGCCGTGTTCGGCGGCGGGCGGTCCGGCCACGTAGAAGGGGCCGAGGATCGCGGACGAAGTGGTGTCGGGCGTACGGGAGTTGGTGAGCGCGTCGACCACGCTGGACACGCCGAGGGTGTCGGAGAGCAGGATGAACTCCTGCCGGGTGTCGGTGGTGATGTGGCCGGCCTCGGTCAGGAAGTCGATCGCCCGCTGCCACTCCTGCGGGGTGAGGTCGTTGCGGATCGAGTAGACGTGCAGGGTGCGGACGAGATCGGTCAGGAGCTGCCGCAGCCGCGGGTTCGTACAGCGGTCGAAGCTCGCCACCACCTCGTCGGTGAGCGGGCGCAGGTCGGGGGCCCCCTCGGGACGACGGCCCTGCCAGGCGTCCCGCAGCAGGTCCGCGAGCCCGGTCCGGGTCAGCTCGCGCGGGTTCGGGTACGGCTGTGAGGTGGCCAGTTCCGCCGCCCGGTCCAGGTCGGACTCTGCCATGCCGAGACCGGCCAGCGAGGTGGGGCCGCCGACCCGGCTGATCAGGTCGAAGACGCCCGCGGGAGCGTCGGGCACGCCCAGGGCGCGCGCGATGCGCTCCATCGCCTGAGGTGCGGCGGGCGCGTTGTACGCCATCGCGTGCGGGAGGACCACGGTGTGGGTCTCGGCGTGCGGCAGACCGAACGTGCCGCCCAGCGTGTGGCAGAGCTTGTGGTGCAGTCCCATGCCGACGGCACCCAGGCAGATGCCCGCCAGCCAGGCCGCCTCCAGCAGCTCGGCCCGCGCCGCCAGGTCGGAAGGGTCGGTGTGCAGGGCCGGCAGGGCACGGCCGACGGCGGTGACCGCTTCCAGGGCCATGGCGTCGGTGACCGGAGTGGCGTCCGGCGAGTAGAGGGCCTCCACGGCGTGGGCCAGCGCGTTGACGCCGCTGGTCATCGAAGCCGCGGCGGGCAGACCGAGGGTGAGTTCCACGTCGTAGACGACCGTTTCCGGCAGGATCGCGGGCGAGGAACGGGTGGTCTTGCGGCCGTCGACCGTCTCGCCGAGCACGGGGGTGACCTCCGAGCCGGCGTAGGTGGTCGGCACGATGACCTGGGGCAGATCCGTGCGGACCGCCAGTGCCTTGGCGAGGCCCGTCGTCGAACCGCCGCCGATCGCCACCAGACAGTCCACCTGCCGCTCGCGCAGGAGGCTCAGGGCCTGCTCGGTCACCTCCACGGGCGTGTGCATGGCCGCGCCCGCGAACTCCGCCGCCACCAGGTGACCGAGGACGTCACGGAGTCGTTCGGTGTCCTTGCGCAGGGCATGTGACCCGCCGGACAGGAGCATGACCCGGGACCCTCCGAGCCGCTCCACCTCATCGCGCACCCGCTCCAGGGTGCCCGCACCGAAGATCACCCGGCTCGGGTCGGCCGTATGTACGAAGCTCCTCATGAGGCCGCTCTCCATGCTGTGCTGTGTGGGGGTCGGGGCGTCTGCCGCAGTATCCGTACCCGGTGGCGCGTCGCGCCTGCACAAACGCCGCATCCCGCTGCACGAAAAGCGCGAGAACCACCGCCGCTTGCCCGCCCGGGTGCAGCGCCGCGAGACTGGTCGTGGCGCGAAGGAGGGCCGTATGAGCGAGATGGGACTCGGTGACACCCACGGCATTCTGGCCCGGCCCGGTGTGTGTCCCGTCCGCAACAGCACGGGGCTCGGCTGGCAGCGGCTGTTTGTGTCGACCCAGCGGGAGCTGCCGTACCGGGACGCCTTCCCCGGAGCCGACAGCCACCTGCTGATCCTGCACCTGGACGGTCCCGTGACCGTTCGGCGGGGCCGACGGGGACTGACCGCGGCCCGGCAGGTGCCGCCCGGCGGTCTGTTCCTCCATCCGGCCGCCACGGAACTGGACGTGGAGCTCGGCGGGCATCTCAACACGGTGCACGTCTATCTGTCGGACGCCGCTCTCCAGGCGACGGCGGACGACAGGCGGCCCGTGCGGTTGAAGGAGGAGTTCGGCACCACGGACCCGCTGCTGGAGCAGCTCGTTCTCGCGCTCGACGGTGTCGTACGCCGCTGGGAGCCCAGCGGCGCCGCCTACGCGGACCAGCTCGCCCTCATGACCGCGGCCCAGCTGGCGGGCCGGCACAGCGTGCGGCATCTCGACACCGAGGCGACGGGACGGCAAGTGGGCCTCAGCGCCCGGCAGTTCGCGGCTGTACGGGAACTTCTCGACGCCCGGCTCTCCGAGCCGCTGTCCTTGGAGGACCTCGCGTCGGCCACCGGCTTGAGCGTCAGCCAGTTCGCCCGACGGTTCAAGGCCCGCACGGGGTGCCCGCCGCACCGGTATCTCGTGCGACTGCGCGTCGAGCACGCGACCCGGCTGCTGCGCGCGGGAAGCATGCCCATCGCGCAGGTCGCGGCGGCGTGCGGCTTCTCCCACCAGGAGCATCTGACCCGGGTGCTCCGCTCCCACCTCGGTACGACACCGGCCGCGCTGCGCCGCGCGGGCTGACGATCCTCACGCGTCGAGCCCGCCACGCTTCACCAACTGGTCCGCGATGACGTTGCGCTGGATCTCGTTGGTGCCCTCGCCGACGATCATCAGCGGGGCGTCACGGAAGTAGCGCTCCACGTCGAAATCGGTCGAGTAGCCGTAACCACCGTGGATCCGGACGGCGTTGAGGGCGATCTGCATGGCCGTCTCGGAGGCGAACAGCTTCGCCATGCCCGCCTCCATGTCCACCCGTCGCCCGGCCTCCGCCTCCCGGGCCGCATACAGGGTCAGTTGCCGGGCGGCAGTCAGCGAAGTCGCCATGTCCGCCAGGTAGTTGCCGATCGACTGGTGCTGCCAGATCGGCTTGCCGAACGACTCCCGTTCCTGCGCGTAGGCGAGCGCGTCCTCGAATGCCGCCCGGCCGACGCCGAGGGCACGGGCGGCGACCTGCAACCGCCCGGTCTCCAGACCCTTCATCATCTGCGCGAAGCCCTTGCCCGGCACGCCGCCCAGCACGGCGTCGGCCGGAACCCGGTGGTCCTCGAAGAACAGCTCGCAGCTCTCCACCCCCTTGTAGCCGAGCTTGGGCAGATCACGGGAGACGGTCAGACCGGGGCCGTGCCCGACGAGCAGGATCGAGATGCCCCGGTGCGCGGGGCTCGCATCCGGGTCGGTCTTGCAGAGCAGTGCGATCAGCTGCGAGCGACGGGAGTTGGTGATCCACGTCTTGGCTCCGTTGATCACATAGCCCTCGGCATCCCTGCGGGCGACCGTGTGCATCGCCTGAAGATCCGAGCCGCCGCCCGGCTCGGTCAGCGCCATGGTCGCGCGGATCTCACCGGTGGCCATCCTCGGCAGGTACCGCCGCTTCTGCTCCTCGGTACCGAAGTGCAGCAGCAGCTTGGCGACCACGGTGTGCCCGCCCATCGCCCCGGCCAGGCTCATCCAGCCACGGGCCAGCTCCTCGGTGATCAGTACATAGCACGGGGTCGAGACAGGGGTGCCGCCGTACGCCTCCGGGACGGCAAGGCCGAAGACGCCGAGCCGCTTCATCTGCTCGATGAGGGCCTCGGGGTAGGCGTCGGCGTGCTCCAGCTCCCGGACGACCGGCCTGACCTCCCTGTCCACGAAGTCGTGCACCGTACGCACGATGAACTGCTCGTCCTCCGACAGGATGTCGAGAGTGCTCATGAACTCCTCCGGACAGGGGACTGGACCGAGGTGACCTCCGCCCGGGCCGCCCGGGCTGTCAGGCGCGTCGGCCGACGGCGACGAAGGTGGCGCCGAAGAAGCGGCGCCCGCTCGTGTCGCTCTCAGCCTGCCGGAAGGCGTCGTCCCAGCGGGCGATGTCGTCCGGGGTGGCCAATCCCTCGCCGGCGAGGGCGTCGCGGGCGGCCCAGGCGGGACCGCGCATGCCGGGCGGGGGCGCGATGACGTTGATGTGGCCCTCGAAGGCGACGACTTCCAGGCCGGCCGCGGTGAGCAGTTCGTCGAGCCGGATGCCGACGGTCAGGTCGTTGCCCCGGCGTCGGTGCAGTTCGCGGTACCGCTCGTCCATCTCCTCGTACTCGGGAGGGGCTCCCCGCAGGCGAAAAGTGCTCGCGTCGATGTCGGCCAGGTACACCGCTCCGCCGGGCTTGACCAGCGTGGCGAGGTGGTCGACGATCGCCTGCTCCCGGCCGCCGTTGTGGGCCAGCACATGGCGGAGCATCACCAGGTCGAAGGTGCCCTCGGCGAGTCCGGTGGCATCGGCGGATCCGATGCCGGTGTGCATCGGTACGCCGGAGCGTGCGGCGAGCGCCGAGGCCACGGCCAGCGCGTCGCCGTCCCGGTCGACCGCCCATACGGCGCCGTCCGGGGCCGCCATGCCCGCCAACCGCACCCCGATCGCGCCGGGCCCGCATCCCACGTCGGCGATCCGCGCGCCGGGAACCGCTCCGGCGTCCACCCACAGGTCGCGTTCCCACCGCTCGGCGGCATCGGCCATGAGCCGGTAGCGCTCGATCTCCGAGTCGCTGAGCGTCAGTGAATAGTCGGCCACTTGGGTCCTTCCTCTCGTCGGTCACAGCATGGCGTGCCCGGCGGTGCACAGGTCCGCAACCCGGCTTCCCTCCGCCTGGCGCACTTGGCACCACTCAACGTCCCCCAAAGCGCGAAAAGACGAAGTTTTCGACATGAACGCGTGTCTTTCCGTCAAGTACTTGACTTTGTCGATTCTCACCCGTACTCGCTGGAGGTACATCGCATGGTCGGCAGACATGCCGCGGCCCGTCGCCGCGTCGCCCTGACCGCTCTCGGCACCCTCGTGCTCGCCGGAATCACCCCGGCCGCGGCGGCCGATCCACCCAAGCCGGTGCCCGGGTCCACCGCCGCACAGACGCTCGGTGCCGACAGACCATCGGCCGCGCTGCTGCGTGCCATGCAGCGTGACCTCAGGCTGACGCCGGGTCAGGCGGCCGAGCGGCTGGTCAACGAGGCGGAGGCGGGCACCCGCGCGGGTCGCCTCCGTAACGCCCTCGGCCAGCGCTTCGCCGGGGCCTGGGTGCAGGGGAAGACCTCCGCCGAGCTCACCGTCGCGACCACTGATGCCGCCGACGCGCCCACCATCCAGGCCCAGGGCGCGAAGGCCGCGGTCGTCAAACGGCCGTTGAGCGAGCTCCAGACCGCCAAGGAGAAGCTGGACGTGGCCGCCGCCCGCGTCAAGACGCGCGACACGCCGGTCTGGTACGTCGACGTACCGGCGAACCGGGTCGTCGTCCAGGCGACCACGCAGTCGGCCGCCACCGCCTTCATCAAGGCAGCAGGCGTCAAGGACGTGGGCGTCCGGGTGTCGGCGGAACGGCCGCGGGTGCTCGACGACCTCGTCGGCGGCGACGCCTACTACATCGACAGCTCCGCCCGTTGCTCCATCGGGTTCTCCATCACCAAGGACCAGAAGCAGGGCTTCGCCAGTGCGGGCCACTGCGGCAGCGCGGGCGACACGACCGCCGGCTACAACATGGCCGACCAGGGCTCGTTCCAGGCCTCCACGTTCCCCGGCAAGGACATGTCCTGGGTCAGCGTCAACAGCGAGTGGACCGCCACGCCCGACGTCAAGGGGGAGGGTGGTCAGAAGGTGCAGATCACCGGCTCGGTCCAGGCACTCGTCGGGGCGTCGATCTGCCGCTCCGGCTCCACCACCGGCTGGCACTGCGGCACCATCGAGCAGCACAACACTAGTGTCAGCTACTCCCAGGGCACCGTCGACGGGGTGACCCAGACCACGGTGTGCGCCGAGCCGGGTGACTCCGGCGGCTCGTACGTCTCCGGCGCCCAGGCACAGGGCGTGACCTCCGGCGGCTCGGGTGACTGCACGGACGGCGGTACCACCTTCTACCAGCCGATCAACCCGATCCTCAGCGACTTCGGCCTCGTTCTGAAGACCGCGGCGGCCCAGTCCGAGACTCCCCAGGACAACGGGGCGACGAGCGTATGGAGCGCGGGCCGGGTCTACGAGGCCGGCGCCACGGTGACCCACTCCGGTGTGCGCTACCAGTGCCTTCAGACCCACCAGGCGCAGGGTGCGTGGCAGCCGGGCGCCACTCCGGCCCTGTGGCAGCGGTTGTAGGAGTCGTACGGCTCCACCGGTGCGGTGCGGGGGCGCGGCTCCCGCACCGGCCGCTCACCCGTTTCCGCTGCTCCTGACCTTTGCGCTATTGCTCCGCGAGAAGCGCGTACGCGGTGGCGACGAAGGCGTCGCGGGCGCGGAATCGGCGGGTGCACAGGGCGACCAGGGCCGTGCCCGTGTCGGGCCTGAAGCCCAGGAAGGCCTGCTGGCCGAGGGTCGCCCCGCTGTGGAAGTACATCGGCCCGTCGTCCGTGGGATGCCGGAACCACGCCATCGTGTGCACGTGCCGGTGTCCCAGGCCGCGTCGGAGCACGGGCGTGCGCACCGCCCGCAGCGCGTCGGCCAGCGGGGACCCGGCCGGGTCGAGATGGGCTTCGAGGAACGTCAGCAGGTCGTGCGGGGTGGCGCGGACGGCACCCGCCGCCTGGAAGCCGCCGGCGTCGAAGGCGAGGGTCCGCGTACGGCCGTCCTTGCCATGGCCGGTGGCGTCCGTCTTCGGGTCCTCCGCGCGCAGGGCCGTACCGTCCAGGCCGAGCGGACGCAGCACGTGGGTGCCGAGCAACTCCTCCCAGGGTGTGCCCGTCGCCGCGGCGACCGCGTGGCCGAGCACGGCGACGCCGAAGTTGGAGTACTCCCACCGGGTGCCGGGCCGGTGCCGGATGCGCCGGCGCAGAAAGGCGTCGGTCACCCGTTCGGCCGGATAGCGGCCGTAGGGGTTGGTGTGCCAGGCGGGCAGCGCCCGTGCGTAGAAGTCGGCCGGCAGGGCGGGCAGTCCGGCGGTGTGCGTGATGAGGTGGGCGAGCGTCACCGGGGCCGGGTCGGTCCGCCGGGCCGGGTCCAGACAGGCGGCGGCCGGTTCGCCGCCGGTCAGCAGGCCGCGCTGGATGAGCTGGGCCAGCAGCAGACCGGTGAACGTCTTGGAGGCCGACCCGATCTCGTAGCGCAGGTCCTCCCGGGGGACCGGCGGGGGCGGGGCCGTGCCACCGCAGTACAGGGTGCGCTGACCGGACCGGGAGACGGCGAAGACGGTGTCGGGCGCGTCGACGGCGGCTACGGCGCTCTCCAGCCGCTCCCGCAGCGCGTCGTCGCTGCCCGGTGGGGCGCCCGTGGGGGCAGGGGCCAGATCATCGGCGGCGCCCGGCCAGGGCGTGGGTCCCCCGGTCATGAGGTGGCGTGCGCCAACTGGGTGAGGGCGCGTGAGGTGGCCAGCACCGAGGCGAAGGCGGCCACCAGCGTCGGGTGGTAGACCATGTCGAACACCTCGTCCGGCTCGCCCTCCGGCATGGTTGCGAAGGCGGGCATGGCACCGTCGGGCTGCTGCGCGGCGGCGAAGCCCGCCCAGGCCCGTTCGTCCAGGGTCGGGCGGGGCAGACAGGCGTCGACGACGAGGAGTTCGCCGAGCAGGTCCCAGCGCTTGAGGTCCAGCCAGTCGTCGATCCAGACAGGCAGCCAGGTGGCGAGGTAGTCGGCGATGTCCGGCGGCAGGGCCTCGGGGTGCTCTCCCCAGTCGGTGAGGTGGAACACCGCGTGGGTGATGTCGTAGGCGATGTGCCCGCTCACCGTCCACGGCTCGGGCGTGCGGGCCAGCCAGGTCGATCCGACGAGGTCCGCCTCGGGCGGGCGGGACGGGAGGCCGAAGCGGCGCTGGAACGCGGAGAGTCCGAGGCGTCGGGTCGGGTTCAGCTCCAGGGCCGCCCAGCTGCTCAGACGGTGGTAGAGGACGGTGGCCCGCTCCACCTCGGGCTCGCTGTACCCCAGTTCCTTGTACGGGAGGTACACCTCGAAGGGGATGGGTGACAGCGGTTCGATGCGCTGGCCGCGTACCAGCATGCGGCCGCCGTCCAGTGTGTGCCGCCAGGTGTGGTCCACCAACCGGCGTGCCAGGTCGGCCTGTTGTGAGCCGGCCACCCCTTCGCGGAACAGCACCCGGCAGATCGAGGCCAGTTCGCCGACCGGTTTGAACCGGTCCAGGAATCCCACTTCCGGGTCGGCGTCGGGCTCCAGGCGGAATCCGTCGCGATGGGCCCACAGCCACTCCAGGGCGCGGACGCCGACGGTGTGCATCAGCCGGGTGTCGGTCATCCGGGCACTCCTTGTTCCCCGTAGCGGTTCTGGAGGCCGCCTGTGTGCGGTCCGCGATCGTCCCTGCCGCCCTCGTCGGTCAGGCACTTGAGGGTCTGTGCCGCCGCGAAGGCGGCCATCAGCGTGGAGTGGTAGCAGCGGAGGAAGTCCGGCTCCGGATCCACTCCCGCCTCGCCCTGGTGTGCCTGGCCCGGGAGCGCACCGGAGTCGTGCTGCGCCCGTGCGATCCGGGTCCAGGCGTCCTGAAGGGTCGCAAGGTCGGGCGGGCACGGCAGGCTCCCGGACACGACCAGCAGCTCGCAGCTCAGGTCCCACATCCCCGCGTCCAGGCAGGTGTCGAGCCAGGCGGGCAGCCAGTGGGCGAGGTAGTCGGCCAGGTCCCCGGGGACGCCCTCGGGGAGGCGGCCCCAGTCGGTGAGGTGGAAGACGACGTGGGTGAGCGCGTACCCCGAGGAGCGCTCGAACGTCCAGGGTTCCGGCAGGCCGCCCAGCCAGGTGCGCCGCAGCACCTGTGTGTCCTCTTCGGGTCGATGGATCCCGCTGCGCCGCTCGGCTCTCAGGACGCCGAGCCGGCGGGTCGGATCCTGCTCGGTGAGCCGCCAGCCCCGGGTGCGGGCCGTCGTCGCCGCTGCGGCCTCGTACCCGGAGTGCCGCAGCCCTGCCGAGGCGAAGACGGAGTAGACCTCCAGGGGGTACGTCGCGAAGGGCTCCAGCCGCTGGAGCCGGAGGAACAGCTCGCCCCGGCCGGTCTGCTGCCAGGCGAACCGCAACAGATCCGACGCGCACCCGTGCAGGGGGTCCGACGGCGGGGTGTGCGACCGTACGCTCGCGCAGGTCTGGGCCAGCTCGCCGAGCGGTTTCCAGGTGACGTCCACCTGGCCGTCGACGGTGAGCGCGTCCTCGCCCAACGCGAAATCGCCGCGGTGTCCGGACAGCCAGGCGAACGCCCCGGCTGCCACCTCGCGGATCTCCCTGACGCCCACGGCGGTCATACGAGGGCTCCGGCCGCCCGCATGACCCGTGCCGCCTGCACTTGGAGGGCCACCCGGGGGTCGCTGCCGCCCATCAGGTCCACGAAGTCCAGTCCCGCCTCGAGGCCGAGTGTGTCCGGTACCCCGTCGAGCAGGGTCAGCCAGCGTCCTGCCCCGGCCGCCTGCTGCCAGTCCCGGCGTCGCACCGCGCGTACGAAGCCGCGGGCCACGTCGACCGGGCGGTGCCGGGCCACGCGGGCCACCGCGCAGTCCTCACCGGGCAGCGCGAGGGGGGCCAGGACCGCTAGTTGGTGTGTCAGAACCTGCCAGCTCGCCACGTCGAGCCAGCCGGTGTCGGGTTCCGTGGACGGGTCCCGGGCGGGTGAGTCGTTCAGCGGCATGTCGAGCCGCCGTAGCGTGCAACTCATGGCCCAGTGGGTCCACTTGACGGTGGGGGCCGCGTCGGGGCGGGGCGGGAAGGCCGCCACCGTCTCCTGGAACGCGGTGAGGGTCTCGGGGGCGGGCGGGGTGCGGAAGAGGACGTGCGGCAACAGCAGGTCCGCTCCCAACACACGTACGGCCGCGAGCGCGAGACTTCCCCCATGGCCGTCTGCTGCTCCGGTGCCGGACACTCGGACGTGGTCCCCGCCACGAAGGGCGGAGACCACATCCGACGCAACGTCCTGCACCGCGCCCTGCAAGAGAGGCGTAGCGCCTGACTGCTTCATTCAGCTGCTCCCGTCGGTCCCTCAGCCCTTCTTGGGGCGAGGGGTCGGCGGGGACAGCAGCAGCTGGGTGTCCGCGGAGAGCAGCGCAAGCGCGGCGCACTCTCGGCTGTCGCGGAATACACCGTCGGCCTCGGCGGGGTCGAGTGCCGCCTCGATCTCGATACTCCGGACGTCCGTCATGTCCTCGAACGCCTTGTCAGTGGAAGGCATATCACCATCTCCTCTGGGGTCACCCCCTCCACAACTCAGATCACCACAGAGTCACAAAGCGCGCATCTTTTCCCAGAGGAGTGGATAGGTAACTTTTTCAACATTTTCGAACGTCGGCCAGAGGGTTCAATGACACCAGGACCGGCACCGCCCTGCCGCGTCCCCCTCCTCAACTCCGCCGCAAATCCTATGTGATCCGTCGTCGGCACAATGAACAGCCAATCGCTGCACGAGTCTTGACGTGGCAATCAGCCCTCCCCCAGCATCACGGGCAAACAGAAATCCTATTTGATTCAAGTGGGGCGAGCACCATGACCCGTCGTAGATCAGTGCTGTCGGCCACCGTCACCCTCATCCTCCTCGCCACCTCGACCGCCGCCTGCACGATCAAGAACTCGGGCGACACGGACTCGGCGGGTGCCGCTTCCGCGCGGGCCGGCAGCGGGTCGGCCGAGCTGGCGGACGGCTCCGGGACCAAGGTGGCGCTGGTGCCCGGAGGGGCCCATCCCTACTTCCAGCCGTGGAAGCAGACCGGCGCGGAGGCGAAGAAGACCCTCGGCCTCGGCGACGTCACCTTCGACGAGACCGCCGAATGGGACCAGCAGAAGCAGAACGACCTGCTCTCGACCCTGGCCGCCCGCGGCTACAACGCGTTCGGCATCTTCGGTGTGTCCCCGACCGACATCAACACCACCTTCGCCGACCTCAAGTCCCAGGGCTTCGCGGTGGCCTCGCTCGCCTCCTGCCCCGCCGGCGGAACCAACGAGGCCGACTTCTGTCTGTCCACGGACGTCGAACTCGCCGCCTACAAGGCCGCGCAGGCCGCCATCGAGGCGATGGGCGGCAAGGGCGCCCTCGTCCACCTCACGGGCAACAACGTCGACGCCAACACCCAGTTGAGGATGAAGGGCGTGAAGAAGGCGGTGCAGGAGACCGGCGGCAAGGTCACCCTGCTCCAGACCATCACCGACATCGACAAGGACCTCCAGACCGCGCAGAAGGCGGTCTCCGACCTTCTCGCCGCCAAGGGCACACAGATCCAGGGCATCGTCTCCACCGCCTACAACCCGGCGGTCGCCGCCGCCGAGGCCGTACGCGAGTCCGGTTCGAAGGCCAAGGTCGTGGCCATCGACGACGACGCCAAGATCCTCGGTTCCATCAAGAACGGCTCGGTCACCGCCACGGTCGTGCAGAACCCCGTCGGCCAGGCGGAGATCGGAACCTGGGCCCTCGCCCTGCTCCAGACCGAGCAGTGCACGATGGCGAAGCCCGGACAGATCGTCGACTCCGGTTCCTTCGTCGTCACGAAGGCGAACGTCGCCGACTACGACAGCGCACGGCAGGCCAAGACCGCCGAGTTGAAGAAGCAGTTCGCCGACGAGTACCTCTCCTGCGGCTGAACCCCGGGCCACGAACGAAAGAAAGCCGCCACACCACATGAGCATCATCACCGACGCCACTGCCCTGCTGGCCGACATCGCGGTCGAGACGGACCGCACCGACGCGGTGCAGTCGTTCGTCAAGCAGGAGACGATCGTCGTCCGCCTGACCACGGCGGACGGCCTGGAAGGAACCGGCTACTCGTACACGATCGGCACCGGCGGAACCTCCGTACTGGCTCTGCTGCGCGACCACCTCCTGCCGCTCCTCGCCGGGAAGGACGCACGCAACGTGGAAGCGCTCTGGCAGGAGTTGTTCGGGCTGACCCGCGCGACGACCACCGGTGCCATCACCTCGCTCGCACTCGCCGCGGTCGACACCGCCCTGTGGGACCTGCGCTGCAAGCGGTCCGGCGAGCCCCTGTGGCGGCTCGCCGGCGGTCACCGCCAGCACGTCCCGGTGTACGACACCGAGGGCGGCTGGCTCCACCTCGGCACCGAGGACCTCGTCAAGGCGGCCCTCAGGGCGAAGGACGCGCAGTGGGCCGGAGTCAAGATCAAGGTGGGCAAGCCGCACATCGCCGAGGACGTGGAGCGGCTGCGCGCGGTACGCCAGGCCGTCGGACCGGCCCTGCACATCATGACGGACGCCAACCAGTCGCAGTCGCTGTCCCGCGCCGTGCAACTGGCGGCCGCACTGGAGCCGTTCGGCCCGTACTGGCTCGAAGAGCCCCTGCCCGCCGACGACATCAGCGGCCACGCGACACTCGCCCGCTCGACCAGCATCCCGATCGCGGTCGGTGAGTCGATGTACTCGCCGATGCAGTTCCGCACCTACCTGGAGACCGGCGCGGCGTCCGTGGTGCAGGTCGACGTCGCCCGCGTCGGCGGCATCACCCCGTGGCTCAAGGTCGCGCACCTGGCGGAGACCTTCAACGTGATGGTCTGCCCCCACTTCCTGATGGAACTGCACGTCAGCCTGGTCGCGGCGGTCAGCAACGGCGCGTACGTGGAGTACATCCCGCAGCTGCGCGCCGTGACCCGCACCGAGCTGACCGTCCGGGACGGCCTGGCCGTGGCGCCCGACGAACCGGGCATCGGCATCGACTGGGACATGGACGCCCTCGACGACCGGAGGGTGTCATGAAGACGCCGGAAGGTGTCGCCAGGACGCCGGAGGATGTCACCGAGGCGGCCGGCACCGAGCCCGGCAGCGGGTCGGACCGCCCCACCGAGGGAGCGCGCCCCGACCACCGGCTGCCGTTCTGGGTCAACCAGCGGCTCGGGCTCCTTGTACTCGTCATCGCACTCAGCGCCTTCTTCGGCATCCTGCGGCCGGCGTTCTTCGACGAGCGGCTGGTGCTCTTCCCGCTGCTGAGAGACATCTCGACACTGACCGTCGTGGCCCTCGCGCAGATGGTGGTGCTCTCCGTCGGGCACATGAACCTCGCCGTCGGACGCATGGCCGCCTTCGGCGCCTTCTTCGCCGGATTCGGCTACGACCGGCTCGGACTGCCGCTCCCGGCAGGGCTGTTGGTGTGTCTCGTCGGCGGCTGCCTCATCGGGGCGCTCACCGGATGGATCATCGCCCGCACGGGCGTGAGCTCCTTCGTCGTGACGCTCGCGATGGACTTCGCCCTGCTGGGTCTGGTCTCCCTCCTGTACTCGGCCCTCACCGAGAACGCCGCGTTCACCACCCGGCCCGACGGGCTCGCGGAGCTGCGGTCCTACTCGCTCGCCGACATCTGCGTCGGGCCCGTCTGCGGTTCCCCGGCCATACCGCAGCTGGCCCAGTTCACCGTGCTGGCCCTCGTCGGTCTCGGCTTCCTCTACACCCGTACCCGCATGGGACGCGAACTGCTGCTCACCGGTGCGAACCCGGCCGCCGCCGAGCTGTCCGGCATCCCGACGGGCCGCCGGATCGTCCTGGCGCACGCCCTGTCCGGGCTGCTGGCCGCACTCGCCGGGTTCATGGCCGCCGTCGGCACGGGGACGTTCAGCGCCTCCATCGGCGACGACTTCATGCTGCCCTCGTTCCTCGGGGCGGTCCTCGGCGGGACCCTGCTCACCGGCGGCGTGGTCTCCGTCATCGGCGCCCTGCTCGGCACCTCCCTCGTCGGCGTGATCCGCAAAGGCCTCGATCTGCTCGGCGTCGGCCTCGAAAGCCTCAACATCTATCTCGGCTGCGTCCTGCTGCTGGCCCTGTCCGCGGACCGGGTACGCACCGTCGTGTCCTATCGCAAGGTGGTGCGCTCCACATGACCACGCTCCACGACCGGGGAGCCGCCGCCCTGCCCGCGCTGCGGCGCTTCTCCCGCTCCACGACGATGACCCTGCTGTGCGTGGTCCTCGCGGGCTATGTGGCGCTGGGGATCTCGTCGTCCGGCTCCTTCTTCGAAGGACCGTCCCTGCGTACCTTCCTCCAGTACCTCGCCACGCCGATCCTCATCGGACTGGCCCAGATGGTGGCCCTGTGCGTCGGGCAGCTCAACCTCGCCGTCGGTGCCCTGGGCGGATTCAGCGCCTGTCTGATGGGTGTGCTGATGGCCGACCACGGGGTGCCCGCCGGTCCCGCCGTGCTGATCGGTGTGCTGGCCGCCACCCTGATCGGTCTGGTGACGGGCGTCTTCATCGTCGCCACGCGCATCAACGGCTTCATCGTCACGCTCGGCACCATGACGATCCTGCTCGGGGCGCAGTACCGGCTGTCCGGGACGCGCACCATCGACGGGTACTCCCCCACACTGCGCGACCTCGGCCGCGCGGCACCGCTGAACATCCCGCTCGTCTTCGTCACCGCGCTCGTCGCGGCGGCCCTGCTGGCGGCGTTCATGTACCGCACCGTCGCCGGACGTCGGCTGCTCGCCGCCGGTGGCAACCCCCTCGCGGCCAGGCTGTCGGGCATCTCCACCGACCGTCAGATCGTGCTCGCGCACACCCTGTCGGGACTGCTCATCGGCATCGCCGCGCTGACCGCCACGGCCTCGCTGCCCGGCGTCAACCGCAGCGTCGGCGGGGACTGGCTGCTGCCCAGCTTCGCGGCCCCCATCATCGGCGGCGTCGCCCTGACCGGCGGCTCGGTGGCCGTGTTCGGAACGGTGCTCGCCGCGTTCGTGATGCGCCTGATCGACACCGCCCGGGCCCAGTTCTCGCTCGACCCGAGCTGGGTCAACTTCCTCATCGGCCTGGTCGTCCTCGGCACGGTCGTCGGCGGCCGTATCCATCAGACCCATCTCGACAAGCGGGGCAGGGCGCCGGGACGCACACCGCCCGTGCCGCCGGAGAGCGACGCACAGCCGGCCGGCGCGCTGCCGACCACGGGAGGCACACGATGAGCGAGGTCCTGCCTCAGGACGTTCCGCCGGAAGACGTTCTGCTGGAATGCGATGACATCGTCAAGGTCTTCCCCGGTGTACGGGCCCTCGACGGCGTGGGCCTGCGGCTGACCGCCGGTTCCGTGCACGCGCTGCTCGGCGAGAACGGCGCGGGCAAGTCGACGCTGATCAAGGTGCTCACCGGCGTGCACACCCCTGACGGCGGCAGGCTGATGCGGCGCGGCGAGGAAATCCACCTGCGGTCCCCGCTGGAGGCCGCCCGGGCCGGGATCGGCGTCGTCCACCAGGAGCGCAACCTGATACCCGGCTTCTCCGTCGCCGAGAACATCACGCTGCAGAGCCCGCCCTCGCGACGCGGTCTGGTCGACCGGGAGGCGATGACCGCCCCCGCCAGACGCTGCCTCGCCGAGCTCGGCCTGGACATCGACCCGCACCGGCCGGTACGGGAACTGTCGGTCGCCCAGCAGCAGTTGGTGGAGATCGCCAAGGCGCTCTACACCGAGAGCCGGGTGCTCCTGCTCGACGAGCCCACCGCCTCCCTCTCCCCCCAGGAGGCCGAGCGCCTCTTCGATGTCGTACGGCGGCTCGCGGAACGCGGCACCTGTGTCGTGTTCGTCAGCCACAAGCTGGAGGAGGTCTTCGCCGTCTGCGACACCGTCACCGTGTTGCGCGACGGCCGCTCCGTGCTCGAGTCGGCCCCGCTCGCCGACCACACCCAGGACGACGTGGTCACGCTCATGGTCGGCCGCGCCCACGCGGTGACGGACATGACCCCGCGCACCGTGGACGCCTCCGCGGCCCCGGCACTCGCCCTCACCGGGGTCTCCACGGCCGCGGGCCACCAGGACATCTCGCTCAGCGTGCGCCCCGGGGAGATCGTCGGCCTCTACGGACTGGTCGGCGCCGGCCGCAGCGAACTGGTCAAGGCCGTCCTCGGCCTCGACCGCGTCACCGGCGGTGAGATCCGCGTGTACGGCGAGGCCGCGAGGATCGGTTCGCCGCGCGAGGCTCTCCACAAGTACGGCATCGGGTATCTGACCGAGAACCGCAAGGAGGAAGGCGTCTTCCTGGAGCAGCCCATCGTCCGGAACATCACGGTCACGGTGTGGAGGAAGCTCGCCCGGGCACTGGGATACGTCTCGTCGCGCGAGGAGCGGGGTGTCTCGGAGGATCTCGTCGAGCGCCTCGGCATCCGGGTCTCCGGCATCGACCAGAACGCCGGTGAACTCTCCGGCGGGAACCAGCAGAAGGTGAGCCTGGCGAAGTGGCTCGCGGCCGACACCCGCCTGCTCGTCGTCGACGAACCGACCGTCGGCGTGGACGTGCGCACCAAGCACGCCTTTCACGAGCTGATCTGGGAGCTGGCCCGCGGTGGTCTGCCCATCCTGCTGATCAGCAGCGACCTGGCGGAGATGATCACGCTCGCCGACCGGGTCGTCGTCATGGCCGATCACCGCATCCGCGGAGAGGTGGCCAACGACCACGACTACGACCGGATCAGCGGGAAGATCATCCGCATCATCCACGACCGTGCCGTCTCGGTCGTGCCCCCTGTCTCCACGGAGAGTGCCGGCGCATGAGGCGCGTCGCGGCGCTGCCACATCGCCGACGATCCGGCCACATGGAGTAGGCCTTCTTCATGAAGTAGGTCTACAGAGGTTCGAACCGGTCGAGCTGGCGCTCCAGGCTGCGCGTGAGGTGCTCCGCCATCGCCTCGGCCGCGCTCTCGGCCTTGCGGCGGAGTATCGCGCGGACCACCCGCTCGTGCTCCGCCAGGGTCGGATCGTCCTCACTCCGGAGGCTCCTGAGCCGGAACACATGCAGATGCGCGTGGAGCCGCTCCACCGCGTCGGCGAGCAGGGGGCGGTGGGCGGCCTCCGCCACCGCGTCGTGGAAACGCTGGTCCAGAGCGGCGAAGTCACGGTAGGCCGCGTAGGTCCCGGCGGGACCGGGATGGGCCTGCATGGCCTCCAGGATCGCCTCGATGGCGTCGAGTTGGGACTCGTCGGCATGGCGGGCGGCGAGCGCCGCGGCCCGTGGCTCCAGAAGCAGCCGCATCTCGAACAGCTCCTCCACGCCCTGCCGGGTCAGCAACTCGGTCGCCCGGTACCCCGACAGAGAGCGCTTGACGACGAGCCCGTCGGCCTCCAGCCGGGCCAGGGCCTCGCGCACGGGGGTCGGTGAGACATTGAGCGTGCGTGCCAGGGCCTCGATGCCGACCCGGGCGCCCGGAGCGATCTCATGGTCCATGACCATGGCCTTGATGCCCTCGTAGACACTGTCGGACAACACCTGCCGGACCGGCGCCCCGGAGACGCCGCTCACGCCGGCCGCAGCGTCGGAGACGGACGAGTCGTGTGCCGGCATCCGGGTCTCCTCAGTGCTCGGGGCGCTACCGCTTTCAGCAGTTTACCGAGGTGGGACGGCCGAACGGGGAGAGCCGGCGCGAACTGCTCGGGCGGGACGGAAGGTTCGTAGGACTGCCGACCGCGCCAACTGGTTAGCCTTGCCTTACTTCTAGTGCTTGACTGCCACCGCCCCATACGCCCACGTCATCTCACCTCGCTTCGCCCTGCGCCCACCACACACGCCGGAGAGGCCCAACCCCCGTGACCCCACGCATGCGTTCCGCCGACCCGCGCACCGGAGACGACGCCGCCCACGATCTCGCCGAGCTCCAGGCCCCGGTGCTCGGCCGGGTCACCGCCGCCGCGGCCCTCCAGGCGCTCGCCGCGGCGCTGTCGGTCGCGCCGATGGTGGCCGTCGTGGAGATCGGCCGACGGCTCCTCGACGGCCGGGACGACCATCTGTGGGCCATCGCCTGGACCGCCGTGGCCCTGCTGGCCGTACGCCTCGTGCTCTATCTGCTCGCCGGCACCCTCAGCCATCTCGCCGACGCGGAACTCGCCCTGGGCCTGCGGCTCAGACTGGCGGACCATCTCGCGGTGCTGCCGCTCGGCTGGTTCGCCGGCGGTGTCTCGGCGAAGGTGAAGACGACCGTCCAGGACGACGTGGGCGCGCTGCACCATGCCGTCGCGCACGCTCGCGGCGACCTCGCCGCCGCCGTGGCCGGTCCCCTGGTCATCGGCGCCTACCTGCTGTGGGCCGACTGGCGTCTGGCCCTGCTCACCTTCGCGGTGATCGCGGCGGCCCAGAGCGTGCGGATGCGGATGGCGGCCCGCTCGGCGGAGCCGGTGCAGCGGATCGCCGCCGCACAGCTCGAACTGACCGCGGCGTCCATCGAGTTGGTACGCGGCATCAGTGTGACCAAGGCGTTCGGCGGCGGTGACACACCGCACCGCTTCCGTGCGGCGGCCGCCGCCTACGCGGACGTGAACGACGAGGCACAGCGCCTCTTCGTCCGCCAGCGCAGCCTCACCCGCGCCACCGTGGCCCCGGCGACGATCCTGCTGCTGATCACCGGCTGCGGGATCGGCCTGGTCGCGCTCGGTTGGACGGACCCGGTCGACATCCTGGCGTTCACCCTGCTCGGCCTCGGCCTGTTCGAACAGATCACCCCCATCTACGCGGCCCGCTTCCTGAGCCGAACCGCCCGGGCCGCCGCACACCGCATCGCCGGCCTGCTGCGCGAACCGGCCCAGGAGTTCACCCGGCACCCGGCCGCCCTGCCACCCCGCGAGCCGGGCACTCCCCCGGTCCTGGAACTGGACGGTGTCCGCTTCGGATACCCGTCGCAGGACCAGGCTCCTGACCGCGAGGTGCTGCACGGCCTGGACGCCGTCTTCACCCCCGGCACGGTCACGGCACTGGTCGGGCCCTCGGGCGCGGGCAAGTCCACGCTGGGCATGCTGCTCGCCCGCTTCTACGACGTCACGGGCGGGGCGATCCGCCTCGACGGCGTCAACATACGGGAGTTGGACCGGGCCGAGCTGTACCGGCACATCGGTTTCCTCTTCCAGGACGTGGTGCTGCTGCGCCGTTCGGTACGCGAGAACATCGCGCTCTCCCAGCCCGACGCGGGCGAGGAGACCGTACGCGCCGCGGCGAAGGCGGCAGCCGTCCACGACCGGATCTCCGCAACTCCACGCGGCTACGACTCGGTCGTCGGCGAGGACGCGCGGCTCTCCGGCGGCGAGGCCCAGCGCGTCAGCATCGCGCGGACGCTGCTCGCGGACACGCCGATCGTGGTGCTCGACGAGGCGACCGCGTTCGCGGACCCCGAGTCCGAGGCCGCCGTGCAGGACGCGCTCGCCGAACTCGCGGGCGGCCGCACCCTGTTGGTCATCGCGCACCGGCTGCGGACCATCGCCGCGGCCGACCAGATCCTGGTCCTCGACGAAGGCCGGATCATCGAACGCGGGCGGCACGAGGACCTGCTCGCCGCCGACGGACGCTACGCGCGCATGTGGCGCGCCCAACACGGAAGCAGCGCCGCATGATCACTCCGCTTCTGCGGATCGTCGGCGGCGCGGGGCGCCCGCTGCTGGTCCGCTTCCTGCTCTCGACCGCCCTGTACGCGATCAGCGAGGGCGCCGCCTTCGGCCTGCTGGTGCCGCTGCTGACCGCGCTGCTGAACGGCCGTACCGGCGAGGCCGGCTGGTGGCTGCTGCCGCTCGCGGGCGCGGTCGTCGTCGGCTGGTTCGCCCACTACGACAAGGAACTGCGCGCCCTGTGGCTGGCCTCCGCCTGGCGCCGCGCCCTGTACGAGCGGATCGGCGCCCACGTGGTCCGGCTGCCGCTCGGCTGGTTCGACGGGACCCGCACCGCGCGGCTGGAGCGTCTGCTCGGCCAGGACGTCAACACCGTCACGAGCGTCGTGCATCTGGCGCAGACGCTGCTCGGCGCCGTCCTCACACCCGCCACCATCGTCGTCTTCCTGCTCTGCTACGACTGGCGCGTGGCCGTCGCCGTGCTGGTCACCGTCCCGGTGGTGCTGCTGGTGTTCACGCTGGCCGGACGGCTCACCGACCGCACCGAGGCGGAGCACGACAGGGCCGCCGGAGAAGCGAGCGCGCGGCTGGTGGAGTTCGCCGGCGCGCAGCCCGTACTGCGTGCCAACGGCCGTGCCACCAGCGGTCACCGGCAGCTGGGCGAAGCCCTGCGGAGCCAGCACCGCGCGGCCCGCCGTCAGGTGATGGGGGCGCTGCCGGGCCTGCATCTCGGCCAGCTCGCCATCCAACTCGCCTTCACGGCCGTCCTCGTCGTCGGCCTGCTGCTGGCCACCGGCAACGAGGTCACCCCGGCCCGCATCACCGCGCTGCTGGTGCTCGGCGTGCACTTCCTCCAGCCGCTCGCCGTCATCGCCGCGGCGGCGTCCGCCCTGCGTGTCACCCGTGCGGCGGTGGACCGTATCGACGCACTGCTCGGCACCGCGCCCCTGCCGGAGCCCGCCCGTCCGCACTCCGTCGCCGGGCTCGAGGCGTCCGTCGAGCTCGACCGTGTCCGTTTCGGTTACGCCGGCTCCGCGACCCCGGTCCTCGACGGCCTCGACCTGATCGTTCCCGCCGGTTCCACCACGGCCCTGGTCGGGCCCTCGGGCGCGGGCAAGACCACTGTCACCCAGCTCATCGCCCGCTTCGCCGACGTCGACGCGGGCGCCGTACGGCTCGGCGGCGTGGATGTCCGCGAGCTGGCCGGAAACGACGTGATGAACCTGGTGTCCCTGGTCTTCCAGGACGTACACCTCATCGACGGCACCATCGAGGAGAACATCCGCCTCGGCCGTCCGGACGCCTCCGACGCCGAGGTCCGCGAGGCGGTGCGGCGGGCCCGGGTCGACATCATCGCCGACCGGTTGCCCGACGGTCTGGCGAGCCGCGTCGGTGAGGGCGGCTCGCTGCTCTCCGGTGGCGAGCGGCAGCGTGTCGCCATCGCACGCACGCTGCTGAAGGACACCCCGATCGTGCTGCTCGACGAGGCGACCTCCGCCCTGGACGCCGAGAACGAGGCCGCCGTCCACGAGGCCCTGCGGGAACTGGGCGCCGGCCGAACCCTGTTGGTGATCGCCCACCGTCTGTCCACCATCGCCGCCGCCGACCGCATCGCCGTCCTGGACGCCGGCCGAATCGTCGAGCAGGGCCGGCACGCCGAACTCCTCGACGCCGACGGCCGCTACGCCTCCCTGTGGCGCGACTACGAACGCGCCCGGGGGTGGCGCCTGACGAATCGCCGGTGAGACGACTCGAGCGGGCGGTTCGCCGTCACGACCCGTGCCGCCTCAGAGCATCGCCAGTCCGGGATCGTGCAGGACGGCGGCCAGGTCGGCCAGCAGCCGGGAGCCCTGCTGGCCGTCGACGAGCCGATGGTCGAAGGACAGTGCCAGCTGGGTGACCCACCGGGGCTCGATCGTCTCGGTCCCCGACGTGTCGGTCACGACCCAGGGGGTGCGGCGGATGGCGCCCATGGCGAGGATGGCCGCCTCACCCGGGTTCAGGATCGGCGTTCCGGTGTCCACACCGAACACGCCGACGTTCGTGATCGTGATGGTGCCGGCCGTCATCGACTGGGGCGTTGTCCTGCCGTCGCGGGCCGTGGCGGTGAGCGCGGCAAGTGCTTCGGCGAGTTCACGCAGCGACATCTGGTCGGCGTGCTTGATGTTGGGGACGATGAGCCCTCGCCCGGTCGCGGCGGCGATGCCCAGGTTGACGTAGTGCTTCAGCACGATCTCCTGCGCCGACTCGTCCCAACTGGCGTTCGCCTCAGGCGTGTTGCGCAAGGCCAGCAGGAGCGCCCGGGCCACGAACAGCAGCGGCGTGACGCGCAGATCACGGAACTCGCGGCGGGCGGCCACCGTGTCACGGAGCCGCATGGTCGCCGTGACGTCGACCGTAATGAACTCGGTGACGTGGGGTGCTGTGAACGCGGAAGCGACCATGGCGGCCGCGGTGTGCTTGCGGACACCGCGAATCGGGATACGGGTCTCGGCCGCGACCTGAGGGGTCCCGGGCTTCGGAGGTTCCGCCGCCACGAGTTCGGCCTCCGCTGCCCGGCGCACATCGTCGCGGGTGACGGTGCCCACAGGGCCTGTGGGTGTGACGGTGGTGATGTCGACACCCAGGTCCTTGGCGAGTTTGCGGACGGGGGGCTTGGCCGCCGTCCGCTCCGTCGCCGGAGCTGTCGGCTGGTCCGTGGGCGGCGACGGTGCGGCCCCGGGCCGACGGCGTCTGCGGCGACCGCCGCCCTCCTGCGGGCCGTACCCCACCAGCAGCGCCTCCCCGTCGGGCACCGTCGGAGTGTCGCTGACGTCACTGAGGATGGTGATGAGGGGCTTGCCCACGGGCAGGGTCTCCCCTTCCTGCGCATGCAGTGTCCCGACAACACCCGTGTACGGCGAGGGGAGTTCGACTGCGGCCTTGGCGGTTTCCACCTCGACGAGGACCTGGTTGATCTCCACGGAGTCGCCCACCCGCACTGCCCACTGGAGGATTTCGGCCTCCGTGAGGCCCTCGCCGACGTCGGGCAGCAGGAAAACTTGCTCTGTTGACACGGTGACCCGCTCCTCCTCTAGTAACTCATGCTGCGGTCGAGGGCATCGAGGATCCGGTCGACCCCTGGAAGCCAGTCCGACTCGATACGGCTCGGCGGGTACGGGGTGTCGTATCCGGTGATCCGGAGAACCGGCGCTTCGAGGAAGTGGAACTCCTCCTGCTGGATCCGCGCGGCCAGCTCCGCCCCGAACCCGTGGGACAGGGACGCCTCATGGGTGACCAGGGCGCGGCCGGTGCGGTGGACGGATTCCCGTACGGTGTCCAGGTCCAGCGGCGACAGGCTGCGCAGGTCGACGACCTCGACGCTGCGGCCTTCTTCGGCGGCGACATCGGCCGCTTCGAGGGCTGCCGGGACCATGGGACCGTAGGCGATGAGTGTGGCGTCGGTGCCGGCCCGCAGTACACGGGCGCGGGAGAACGGTGCCGGCGGCCCGTCGGTGACCTCGCCCTTGGTCCAGTAGTGCCGCTTGGGTTCGAGGAAGATCACGGGATCGTCGTCGTCCACGGCCTGGCGGATCATGTCGTACGCGTCCTGCGGATTGGAGCAGGTGACGACCTTGAGCCCGGCGGTGTGGGCGAAGTAGGCCTCGGGCGATTCCGAGTGGTGCTCAATGGAGCCGATGCCGCCGCCGAACGGGATGCGGATGACGACGGGCAGGGTGATCACACCGCCCGAGCGGTGCCGGAGCTTGGCGAGCTGGCTGATGATCTGGTTGACGGCCGGGTAGACGAAGCCGTCGAACTGGATCTCGCACACCGGCCGGTAGCCGCGCATGGCGAGCCCGATCGCGGAACCGACGATGCCTGCCTCACCGAGAGGGGTGTCGATGACTCTCAGGGATCCGAACTCCTTCTGCAAGCCGTCGGTGACCCGGAACACCCCGCCCAGCCGTCCGATGTCCTCGCCCATCAGCAGGACTCTGGGATCGTCCGCCAGGGCTTTGCGCAGCCCGTTGTTGAGGGCCTTGACCATGGAGATGTTCATCGAGTGGCTCCGATCTCCGGGCCGGCGGCGAGGTACTCCGAGTGCTCGGCCAGTTGGCGCCTGAGCTCGGCCGGCATGTCGGTGTAGGTGTGCTCGAAGGACGAGGCGTGGTCCGGCGCGGGCAGTGCCCGGCAGCCGGCCCTCAGGTGCTCGGCCAGTTCTTGTTCCTGTCGCTCGATGTCGGCGAAGTACTCCTCGCCGACAGCGCCGTTGTCGCCGACATCACCGACCTCGCCGCTCGCGATGAGATGAAGCCGCAGCCGCTCCAGCGGATCCTTCGCCGCCCACTCGTCGGTCTCGGCGGACGGGCGGTAACGGGTGGCGTCGTCGGCGGTGGTGTGCGCGTTGATCCGGTAGGTCACCGCCTCGATCAGGGTCGGTCCGCCGCCGGACCGGGCACGGGTCAGCGCTTCACGGGTCGCCGCGAGACAGGCCAGGACGTCATTGCCGTCGACGGACACGCCGGGGAAGCCGAAGCCCTTCGCGCGCTGAGCGACGGGGACACGGCTCTGCACGCTGTAGGGAGCGGAGATGGCCCACTGGTTGTTCTGGCAGAAGAACACCACGGGGAGGTTCTGGACCGCGGCCCAGAGGAACGCCTCGTTGGTCTCGCCCTCGCTCAGGGCCCCGTCACCGAGGAAGACCAGCACCGCGGTGTCGCGCGTGCCGTCTCCGGAGCCGATCGCGTCGTCCCGCACCAGGCCCATGGCGTAGCCCACCGCATGCAGGGTCTGTGCGCCGATGACCAGGGTGTAGAGGCCGAAGCGACGCTCGTACGGGTTCCAGCCGCCCAGCGTCGAACCGCGGAAGAGGCCGAGGAGCGACACCGGATCGAGCCCGCGGCACCAGGCCACACCGTGCTCACGGTAGGTGGGGAACACCATGTCCTGCTCGGCCAGCGCGTGCGCCGCACCGACCTGCGCCGCCTCCTGACCGCGCAGTGAGGGCCACAGACCCAGTTCCCCCTGACGCTGGAGCGCGATCGCCTCGGTATCAAGGCGGCGGACCAGCGCCATGTCCCGATAGAGGGCCAACAGGTCGATCTCAGGAGGGAGTTCGAGCCTGCTGTGGGGCTCAAGCACGCCCGCGGGCGAGAGGAACTGGACCGGTCCGTCTGCGGGTTCGGCGTCCGCGGTCGACTTGGATTGCTTGCGTGGCATCGCGGCTCTCGTTTCGGCTGCGCCGGTCGGGGCGCCGGCGGATGACTGTCATGGGCCCCGTGGACGACCACAGTCGACAGCGCGCCGCTCATGGTGCAATTAACCTGCTGAGATCTTGCGATGCGCGCAAACTTCATGAAGTTCGATCAGGGTTCCGCGCAAAAAAACTGCTCCCGAGCGAGGTGTGTCCATGTCGGGTACCGAGCACGTCGACAGCGTCGACAGCATGATCATCGACCTGCTGGTGCAGGACGGCCGACGGGCGGTCACGGAGATCGCGGAGCATGTCAGCCTGTCCCCCTCCGCGGTGAAGCGGCGCATCGACCGCCTCGAACGGATCGGGGTGATCGCGGGCTACACCGTGGTCCTGGACCACGGCAAGCTCGGGTCCAGCTTCGAGGCCTTCGTCGAGCTGAGGTTCGCGGGGGACGTCAAGGTCGAGATGATCACCATGGCGGCCACCAGCGTCACCGAGGTCTTGGAGGTCTTCACGGTGGCCGGGGATCCCGACGCGCTGGTCCGGGTCCGGGTGTCCGGCGTCCAGCATCTGCGGGACGTCATCGACCGACTGCGCCGAGCTGGGCCGGTAATCGGGACGAAGACCCTGATGGTGCTGGGTGCATGGAGGCGGGACGGCTGAGCTCGGAGCACGACGACCCGTCGCAATTTGCCCAGGGGGCACATCAAGTTGCCTCCTGGGTTGACTTCCCTGGTTCGCCGGGCGCACGCTGAAGGAGGCCCAGCAGCACCGAACAGGGAGGCATGAGCACATGTCCGTGTCGACTGAGAGCGCCGGCGCAGAGGATGTGGACGACATCGGCGAGCTCGACATACCGCAGCTGGCAGACGTGAAGGGGTCGGTCGAGTCCGAGCGCCGGCACCGCAAGGAACAGCTCGCGATCGCCTTCCGGGTCTTCGCACGGTACGGATTCGACGAAGGCATCGCAGGACACATCACGGCACGCGACCCGGAGTTCCCCGACCGGTTCTGGGTCAACCCGTACGCCGTGCACTTCTCGAAGATCCGGGTGAGCGATCTGCTGCTCATCGACGAGCAGGGGCAGGTGATCGAGGGTGATCGGCGCACCAACAAGGCCGCCTTCTGGATCCACTCCTCCATTCACCACGCGCGCCCCGACGTGGTCGCCGTCGCGCACGCCCATACGATCCACGGCCGGGCCTTCGCCTCGCTGAACAAGCTGCTCGACCCGATCGTCCAGGAATCCTGCGCCTTCGCCGGGGACCATGTGCTCTTCGACGAGTACAAGGGTCTGGTCCTGGAGAAGGCGGAGGGCGAGCGCATCGCCGACCGGCTGGGAGACAGCAGGGCGGCGATCCTGCGCCATCACGGGTTGCTCACCGTGGGCCGGTCCGTCGAGGAGGCGGCGTGGTGGTTCATCACGATGGACCGGGCCTGCCAGATGCAGCTGCTGGCCGACGCGGCGGGCCGGCCGCGGGTCATGAGCGACGAGGAAGTGACGCTGGCTCACCGGCAGTTCAGCAACGCCAACATGGCCCGGCACAACTTCAACCTGCTCGCCGGACTCGTGGTGGACGAGGAGCCCGACGTCCTCGGGTGACGGAGGCACCGAGACCTGTGCGCCGACCCCGAAACGAGAGCGGAGACGCAATGTCAGTTCAACGAGTCAACCCGGACACGGTCGCGCCCCCGGTCCAGGGCCTCTACACCCACGCGGCGATCGGCACGGGCAGCCGCTTCATCGCGATCGCCGGGCAGATCGCGCTCGACGCCGACGGTCACCTCGTCGGACCGGGAGACCATGAAGCACAGGCCGAACAGGCCTTTCGCAACTTCAGGGCCGCCCTGGAAGCCGCGGGCGCCACCGCGGGCGATCTGATCAAGAACACGATTCATGTCGTCGGCCACAGACCCGAGTTGATCGGTCCCATCTTCGCCGCGGGTCAACGCGCCTTCGACGGCACATGGCCGGTGTCAGCCAGCACCTTCCTCGGTGTGCAGACGCTCGGCATGCCCGAGTGGCTCATCGAGGTCGACGGGTTCGCGGTACTGGCCTGAGGCCCGTCCTGGTGCCGATGCTCCAGAACAGGGGCGCGGGGGGCTGTGCAAGCGCCCCGCGCCCCGCGGCGTCAGAAACCGCGCCGTGCCCCGCCGTCCACCGACAGCATCACCCCGGTGACATAGGAAGCCACCGGCGACAGCATGAACGCGCCGACGCGTCCGAACTCCTGCGGCGCCCCGTACCGCCGTAGCGGAATCCCGGACTCGTTGGCGGCTCGCCTGGCCTCGGGATCGGGGGACAGTCCGTCCAGCTCGCGCATGCGGTCCGTACCGATCCGCCCCGGCAGCAGGCCGAACACGCGGACTCCGCGCGGGCCCAGCTCGTCCGCGAGCGACTTGGCGAACCCGGCGAGTCCGGGCCGCAGTCCGTTGGAGATGACCATCCCGGGGGTCGGCTCGTGCGCCGTGATGGACAGGACGAACCCGATGGAGCCCCCCTCGCCGAGTTCCGCGGCCGCCGCCCGGGCGAGCCGTACCGCGCCCAGGAACACCGACTCGAAGGCCGCCTGCCACTGCTCGTCGGTGTTGTCGGCGACGTTGCCCGCGGGCGGTCCGCCGACGCTGACGAGGATGCCGTCGAAGCCGCCGAACAACTCCCGTGCGGTGGCGATCAGTTGCTCCGGTGCCTGTGCGTCGGAGTTGTCCACGGCGACTCCGGCAGCGTTCGGCCCCAGCTCGGCCGCCGCCTCGACGGCGCGCTTCCCGTCGCGGCCCGTGACGACCACCTTGGCCCCGTCCGCGACCAGCTCGCGCGCGACGGCGTAACCCAGCCCGCGCGTGCCACCGGTGAGGACGTACACCCTGTCCTTCAGTCCGAGATCCATGAACCCGATCCCTTCCTAACGGCCGAGCGCGGTGGCGACGCCTGCGTCCACGTAGGCCGCCAGCTTGGTGTCGTCCTGCTCCGTCCAGGCCAGGGCGACATGCCCGTCGGGCCGGATCAGTGCGGCGCGTACGTCCTCCCAGGCGTCCCGTGTCCGGTCGGGCGCCGCTCCGTGCACGGTGATCCGCTCCTGGGCGCGGCCCGCGAGCGCACCGTCGGCGGTGAGATCGAGCAGGACGTACGAGTCCGCCCGCAGCGCGCCGAACAGGGTGCCCTCCGAGCCGGTGAGGGTGAGGTCGGGGGCGCGGGTGCCGGTCACCGGGTGGGCCGTCGGGTCAGTGCTCGGGTAGGCGACGTCGAGCGCGGTGAGGCGGCCGGCCAGTACGTCGCTGAACTCCCGTGACTGGGGGACCATCCGGCTGAGCAGATCACGCAGGGCGAGCCCCTCGGGTGTGAAGGCGTGGAACAGATAGGTCTGTGCGCGGCTGTGCTCCATCAACTGCTCGCCGATCGGATAGCGGTCGGTGTGGTAGGTGTCCAACAACCCGTCCGAGGCCCAGCCGTTGATCGTCGCGGCCAGCTTCCAGCCCAGGTTGAAGGCGTCCTGGAAGCCGACGTTCATGCCCACGCCGCCGGTGGGGTAGTGCTGGTGGGCCGCGTCGCCCGCGAGTACGACGCGTCCGCGCCGGTAGTGGGTGGCCAGCCGGGTGGCGTTGCCGAAGCGGGAGAGCCACGACGGGTCGTGCATGCCGAAGTCGTCACCGGCGATGTCGATGACCTTCTGCCGCAGTTCGTCCATCGTGAGGTCGCCGGGCCACTCGGTGGTCGCCCCGTCGGCGCTGGTGCCGGCGATGCGCCACTGGTTGTCCGGCAGCGGGATGATCATCAGCCCGCCGCGCTCGTTGAAACGGTTGAAACCGGGCGGGGGCGGGTTGTCGAAGAGGACATCGCCGAGCCAGCCCAGGTAGGTGGAGGGCGTGCCGGGGAAGCCGATGCCTGCGGCCTCGCGCACGGTGCTCTTGGTGCCGTCACAGCCGGCGATGTACTCGGCCTGGATCTCGTACGGTCCTTCCGGCCCCTCCACCCACACGGTCACCGAGTCCGCGTGCTCGGTGAAGCCGGTGACGCGGTGCCCGCGCCGGACGGTGGCGCCGAGCCCGAGGGCGTACTCCTCGAAGAGCGCCTCGGTGCGGGCCTGGGGGATGAACAGGGTGTACGGGAACGAGGTGTCCATGACGGAGAAGTCGAGCCGGTTGGACAGGTTGGCGAAGTGACCCGTGGAGATCTTCAGGCTCTCGTCGAGGAACCGCTGGTGGATCCCGCGTGAGGCCAGCACCTCGACGCCGCGCGGGTGCACGGTGAGCGCCTTGGAGCGCTGGTCGATCTCGGTGCGTACTTCCAGGACGGTGACGGAGATGCCGTTCAGCCGCAGTTCGGCGGCGAGCCAGAGCCCGACGGGACCGCCTCCGGCGATGACGACCTGTTGTGTCTCCATACGATCACCCTTTCTTGGTCAGCGACCAGGTATGCATTGCCGCAACAGCCCTAGGTCAGTGACCAAGGGGTTGTCTTTGCAGTAAACTAGGTCGGTGACCAATAAGCAACAGGGCGACCGGCTGGACCCGGCCACGGTGATCCGTACGGCGCTGACCCTCCTGGACGAAAAGGGCCTGGACGCGGTGTCCACGAGAGCGGTCGCCGACCGCCTCGGTGTACGGATCAACACCGTGCAGTGGCATGTGAAGACCAAGGCCCGGATGCTGGAGCTCATGGCGGACGCCGTGCTGGGCGAAATCCCGCTGACCGACCTGCCGTCCGCCCCCGAGGAGCGCGCCCGCGAGCTGACCCGCCGCTACCGCCGCGCCCTGCTGTCCCATCGCGACGGCGCCGCACTGGTGGTGGGCACCTTCGCCGCCGAGCCGCACACCCTGCGCTTCGCGGAGAGCCTGGTCGAGGCGCTGCTGAAGTGCGGCCCCGGTGACCGCGAGGCCGCATGGACGGCGTGGGCGGTCATCTACTTCACCCTGGGCCTGACTCAGGAGGAGCAGGCGGTCGACCAGCGCCCGCTGGGCGACATCCTGGCGGGCGCGATCTCCGAGGCGGCCCATCCCTCCCTCCACCGGGTGGCCGGACATCTCGCGCCGACGTCTTTCGACGAGCGGTTCGAATCCGGGGTGGCCGCGATCCTTGCCGGGCGGTGAGGGGGAGGCGGGTCACGTTCCGGTATTCGCCAACTCGGCAACGTGCTTTGCCTGTGAGGCGTGTATCTTACCGCCATGGCGCACGAGGACGACGTGGACACCTGGGTAGGTCATCGACTGAAGGACCTGCGCAGCGAACGCGGCATCACGCTGGTGACGTTGTCCGAGCAGACCGGCATCTCCGTCACACACCTCTCCCGTCTGGAGAAGGGGCACCGGCAGCCGTCCATCGGCAGCCTCCTCCAGATCGCCCGGGTGTACGGGATCTCGGTGAGTGAGCTGATCCAGGAGCAGGAGCAGGAGGACTTCCACCTCGTACGAGCCGGCGATGCGGTCGAGCACCCCGGGCAGGACGGGCACTACACCGTCCTGAGCGGCCCCGGTTCGACGATCGCGGTCATCCGTGTGGAGGTCGAGCCCGGAAAGTCGACCAAGGACGCCAAGCACGCGGGCGAGGAGTGGCTGCACGTGGTGTCGGGCGACGTGCTCTTCCGTCTGGCCGGCAAGGACATCACCCTGGGCTCCGGCGACTCCCTTCACTTCGACTCGTCGAAGGTGCACCGGCTGACCAACAAGGGCGAGAAGCCCGCCACCGTGCTGGTCGCGTCGACTGCCGCGACGATGCCGATGCACCACCCGGTTCCGTCGCAGAAGCCCCGGCGCTGACCTTCGCCGAACCGTCAGGGAAGCAGCAGCAGTTCGCGGGCCAATACCTGCGGTTGCACCAGCACCTCGACGTGGGTGACCTCATCGAGGGTGACCACACGGAACCCGCGCTTGGTGACGGCGGCAGCGGTGTCGTTGAACAGTTCCTGGGCCGCGCAGTGGACGTAGGTCACCTGCTTGCCGTCGAGGACCTCCTCGCTGCCGGGTCCCAGCGGTTCGGCATGGGTGAGGCGAGGCATGGGGGTCAGCCGGCCCTCCAACCACGTGGCACCCTCCTCGTCCGCGCCGAGCGCGCGCGGGTCCAGCGGGGCGACCTCCCAGTCCGGGCCCCCCTCTGGGGCCACGAACGCGTCCTCCAGCCAGGGCAGCACCGTGAAGGCCGACTCGCCGGTGGTGGGGGCGAAGGCGTCCACGTACACCAACTGGCCGATGCGGTCCGGGACAAGGGCCACCACCCCGGTGATGACCATGCCGCCGTAGCTGTGGCCCACGAGGATCGCGTCGCCGACCTGCTCTGCGGTGAGCAGGTCGGCGACGTCCTGGACATTGCGGGAGAGCCCCACGTGCGGCCCGGACAGATCGTGTTTCTCGGCGAACCCGGTGAGCGTGGGGGTCAGAACTCGGTGGCCGGCGTCCTCCAGGACGGGCCGCATACGGTCCCAGACCCAGCCTCCACCCCAGGAACCGTGGATCAGTACGAACGTCGCCATGCTGCTCTTCCTCCTGCGAGTCGCGGGTCCCTGCGGATGCACCCAGGATCGGCCGGGCACCACACGAGGTCAACCCACAGGGCGATTTAATTTGCCCAATAGGCAAACGGCAGCAACGCGCGCGCAGCTCAGGCCCAGGCACCCACCGGCACGAAAGAACTGTCCTGCCGGAAGACGTCCGTCCCGTCCGAGCGGTCCACGCGCAGCTGGTAGCTGTAGTGGCGCAGGTAGTGGCCGGGGTAGTTGTAGGACTCGAAGCGCAGCGCACCGCTGCTCGTGCCGGTGCGGGCGATGAAGGTGGCGTCCCTGGCGAACGTGGTCGTCCCGTTGTTCGCGTCGAAGCGGGCGCGGAAGTCGTAGTGGCGCAGATAGTTGCCGGACGCGTCGCGGAAGGAGTAGCCGTTCGCGTCGGCCAGGCCCGCGACCACCGAGAACGTGGCCGCCTGCCTCTCCGCCGTCGTGCTGGAGCCGCTCACCACGGGGAGGTTGAGCAGGGAGGACTGCGTCTGCCAGTAGCGGGTGGGGTAGTTGACCGACTGGAAGGAGCGGGTGATGCCCTTGGCCAGGGTCGGTCCGCCCGTGACCGTCTCCTTGATCACCGTGAAGTGGCGTGCCGTACCGGAGACGGCGGGCAGTGCGGCCGGGGCGGACCAGGTGGCGAAGGTGTCATAGCTGTCGCTGTAGTAGTACGTGCCGTCGCCGTAGCCGTCGAAGAAGATGCGCCAGCCGCCGTTGTCGAGCTGCACCAGCGCCGGGCCCTCGCGGGTGCCGCCCCAGCCGGCCCAGTTGCCGGTCCGGCTGATGGTGTAGGGGCCGGTGAGGCTCGTTGCCGTGCCGTATTCGATGTACTTCGTGGTCTCGTTCTTCGTGAAGGCGTGATACGTCGAGCCGGACTTCACGAGGAACGTGTCGATGTGGTTGGCGCCGATGCCCGACAGGGCCACCGGTGAACTCCAGGCCGTGAGCGCCGAGTTGGTCGCCTTCAGCAGGTAAGGCGTGAAGATCCACTCGTCGTTGGCCGTCGAGCAGGACACGATCACGTTCACACTGCCGTCGCTGTCGACGAACCACTCCGGCGCCCAGGCGCGGGACAGGTTGGCGATCGGGACCGTGTAGTCGTACAGGAAGGTCCAGTTGAGGCGATCGGAGCTGCGGGCGAAGCCGATGGTGGTGCTGGTGTCCTGCCAGGTGTGCGTGGTGTAGGTGATGTAGTAGTAGCCGTTTGTGTGCCGGAATACGCCGGCGTCGCGGATGCGGTTGCTCGGCGGTGTGTAGGCGGATGCCTTCGCGAGGCGGAAATCGGTGGCGTCGTCCGACTGATAGACGTTCACCGTGCCGTCGTTGCTGTTGAGGAACGGCACGATCGTGTAGCGGGTCGCCGAGCCGTTCGGCGGTGCGGCCGCCGCGGCCGTGCCGAGCAGGCCGGGCACTTCGCCCACGGCGAGCGCCGAGACGGGCAGGACGGCCATGGCGCGCAGGAGGGTGCGGCGGGACGGCGTGGGGGGACGTGTGGTGGTCACGGGCGGCTCTCCCTAAGACACTGGCCCGACAGCACGGGCGTACGAAATACCGAACACGGTTCGGCAAGTCGGTCAGAAAGTAGGGGTGAGGTGCAGAGCCGTCAATGCCTTGGACACGACTCGGTGAGCCCCGTGTGAAATCCCGGGAAGTGACGCTCCGCCAGGGACGTTCCGTCACCGCCCCACGGACGTTACCGTTCGGTAGACAACGTGCTTCCGGAGGTGTCCCGTATGACGCTCGACCGCGCCGCAGGCCTCGCGGAGTCCGCCCGTGCGCTGGCCGACGGGGAGGTGACGTCCCGCGCCATGGTGGCCGAGGCGCTGGCACGGATCGAGGCGAGCCAGGGATCCCTGAACGCCTTTCGGATCGTACGGGCCGAGGCGGCGCTCGCCGAGGCGGAGGCGGCCGACAAGGAGCTGGCGTCCGGTGTGCGCCGGCCGCTGCTCGGGGTGCCCGTGGCCGTCAAGGACGACATGGACGTGGCCGGGGAGCCGACGGCGTTCGGCTGTCCGGGTGAGTTCCCGCCGGTCGCCGAGGACGGGGAGGCGGTACGGCGGCTGCGCGCGGCCGGAGCCGTGATCGTCGGCAAGACCAACACGTGCGAGCTCGGCCAGTGGCCGTTCACCGAGGGACCGTCCTTCGGCGCCACCCGCAACCCATGGCATCCGGAGCACACCCCGGGCGGCTCGTCGGGTGGTTCGGCGGCCGCGGTCGCGGCGGGTCTGGTGCCGGCCGCACTCGGTTCGGACGGCGCCGGTTCGGTGCGGATTCCGGCGTCCTGGACCCATCTGATCGGGGTCAAGCCGCAGCGCGGGCGCATCTCCACCTGGCCGCGCGGCGAGTCGTTCCAGGGGATCACCGTCAACGGCACCCTCGCGCGTACGGTCGCCGACGCCGCCCTGCTCCTCGACGCGGCGAGCGGCAACCACGCACAGGACCCGCACCGGCCCCCCACGCTGAACCTGTCCGAGGCGGTGGGCCGCGACCCCGGACGGCTGCGCATCGCGCTCTCCCTGAAACCTCCCTTCACCGCCCTGCCCGCCCGGCTCCTTCCGGAGGTCCGTGGCCGAGTCGTCGAACTCGCCGAGAAACTCAGCCGGTTGGGGCACACCGTCGAGGAGGCCGACCCCCCGTACGGCCAGATCGGCCTCACCTTCGTCCCCCGCGCGACCGCCGGGATCGCCGAGCGCGTCCGCGACGTGCCCTTCCCCGGCCTCCTCGACCGGCGCACCCGGGACGCCGCCCGGCTCGGCCGGCTCCTCGGCGGGCCGCCGCTGCGTGCCGCCCGGCGGGCCGAAGCGGTCCTGCACCGCCGTATCGGCGCGTTCTTCGAGTCGTACGACGTCATCCTCGCGCCCACGACGGCCGCTCCCCCGCCGCGCATCGGCTCGATGCTGAACCTCGGCGGCCTCGCCACCGACCGGGCCATGATCGCCGCCTGTCCGTACGCCTGGCCGTGGAACGTGCTGGGCTGGCCCGGCGTCAACGTCCCCGCGGGCTTCGCGCCCGGCGGACTGCCGGTCGGCGCCCAGTTGCTCGGCCCGGCGAACAGCGAGCCCCTGCTGGTGTCCCTCGCCGCCCAGCTGGAGGCGGACCTGCGCTGGCACGAGCGGTGGCCGCCGCACCAGACCACCGCTGATTCCCCGGCGGGGTAAGGGTGTTCGGCCCATCACGCGGTGACCATGCAGCCCGTACGCTGTGACCATGGACGATGCGTCGATGGTCGGGCTCATGGGGCGGGTCACCGGGACGATCGGGCCCGGGCTCGTCGGCGAGGTGATCGTCCGCGTGCGCGGGGGCGCCGAGCACTTTCTCGCCTACCCCGCCTCCGGGACGGACCGCATCGAGCGCGGCACGGTGGTGATGGTCGTGGAATATCTGCCGCCGAGGACCGTCTACGTGCAGGCGGCATACGACAGCTGAGCCCGCACCTGCGCAGGTGAGAGCCGTATGCGTCAAGGTTGTGACAAGGATCCGTCAGCGCCTTCACCCCGGCCCTGGACAGGCGCACACTCCCCTTCATTCGGTGCTTGAAAGGCACCATGCAAAAGGGGGCGTGTGCCGATGGTTGTCGGCGTCGTTGCGGGGGTGGCGGTCGTTGCCGTCCTCGTTGTGATCGGTCTGTTCAAGATGATGTGGCGGGTCGCGGAACCGAACGAAGCGCTGATCATCTCCGGTTCCAAACACCGGACCGAGGGCCTTGAGGAGGGCATGGGATTCCGCATCGTCACCGGGCGCGGCACGCTGGTGCTGCCCGGGGTGCAGGCGGTGCGCAAGCTCTCCCTCGACCTGAACGAGACCGAACTGTCCGTTGACTGCGTGACCCACCAGGGCATTCCGCTCAAGGTGCGGGGCGTGGTCATCTTCAAGGTGGGCGACGACTTCGTGTCGATCGCCAACGCGGGCCGCCGCTTCCTGGACCAGCAGAAGCTGATGTCGGAGCGGGTGCACAACGTCTTCGCCGGTCATCTGCGGTCCATCGTGGGCGGGTTGACGGTCGAGGACATGATCCGGGACCGGGAGAAGCTGACCGGGCAGACCCGGGCCGCGTGCGGTACCGAGATGGAGAAGCTGGGTCTGATCGTCGATTCGCTCCAGATCCACGAGATCGAGGACCCGACCGGGTACATCAAGAATCTCGCCATGCCGCACGCCGCCGCCGTACAGCGGGACGCGCGCATCGCGCAGGCCGAGGCGAACCGGCGTGCCACCGAGGCCGAACAGCAGGCCGCGGCCCGGATGTCGGAGGCCACCCGGGACAGCGAGATCCTCCAGGCCGGCTACCAGGCGGAGCGGGACAAGGCGGCGGCCGAGGCGCGTCAGGCAGGGCCGCTCGCCGATGCCGCGTCCCGCCAGGAAGTCGTCGTCCAGGAGACGCGGGTCGCCGAGCTGGAGGCGCACCGCCGCGAGCAGCAGCTCCAGGCGGACGTCCGTAAGCCCGCGGACGCGCAGGCGTACGAGAAGCGGACGCTGGCGGAGGCGGAACGCGACGCGCGGATCTCTGCCGCGCAGGCCAAGGCGAAGGAGACCGAGCTCGCTGCCGCCGCCGAGGCCACCCGGGTCAAGACGGCCGCGGGCGCCGAGGCGGAGGCGACCAGGGCGCGGGGTGCCGCGGCCGCCACGGCGACCAAGGCCACGGGTGAGGCGGAGGCCGCCGCGGCCCAGGCCAGGGGGATCGCGGTCGCCGAGTCGACCAGGGCGAAGGGCCTGGCCGAGGCGGACGCCATCAAGGCGCGGGCCGCCGCCCTGGCGGAGAACCAGGAGGCGGTCGTCGCCCAGCAACTCGCGGAGAACTGGCCGGAGATCGTGAAGGCCGGCGCGAGCGCGTTCGGCAGTGTCGACAACATGGTGGTGCTCAACGGCGCCGACGGCATGGCCGACATGCTCGCCAAGGCACTCACGATGGGCGGCACGGGGCTGGGGCTGGCCCGCCAGCTCCTCGCGTCGATGAACCAGAACGGGCAGAGCCCGAACGGGGCCCCGACGCCGAACGGGCTCGCGAAACCGCCCGTGCAGCAGGTGCCGGTGGAGAAGGACGGGAACTGAACGACCGCGGGCCCTCGTTGCCGGGGGCCCGCAGTCACCCTCTACTGTGTGCCGGGTGAGTGCACCGACCGATGACATCCCCGGCCGCTTCGGCCCGTCCGCCACCACCGAGGCCGACCCCCGTGAGGTCGGCAAGGTGCGCACCGAGTACTCGCCCGCGCACGACGGCGACCCCGATCCCGGGGAGATCGTGTGGACGTGGGTGCCGTACGAGGAGAACGACGGACGGGGCAAGGACCGTCCCGTGCTCGTGGTCGCCCGCGAGGCCGCCGGCACGTTTCTCGCCGTGCAGTTGTCCAGCAAGCGGCACGACGGCGATCGGGAGTGGGTGCCGATCGGGAACGGGCCGTGGGACAAGTCGGGGCGCGACTCGTGGGTCGACGTGGACCGGATGCTACGGCTGCACGAGGAGGGCATGCGCCGGGAGGCCTGCGCGCTCGACCGGATGCGGTTCAACCTCGTGGTGCACCGGCTGCGGTTGCGCTACGGCTGGAACTGACGCTCCGGGAACACCCGTACGAACGCCGCTCGCACCACGGCACCCGGAGTGCGGTCCAGCACCCCGAACACCACGTGCTCGAAGCACCCGGCGAAACGGCCCTCGGCCAGCAGCCCGCGGAACGCACCGGCCACCTGTTCCGGATCGTTGCGGAACACCCCGCAGCCCCAGGCGCCCAGCACCAGCCGCCGGTAGCCGTTCGCCGCGGCCGTCTCCAGCACCCGCTCGGCCCGTACCGACAGGGCTCGAGGCAGCTCCTGCGCGCGCTCCGGCGCCGTACGCAGCACGACACCGGCATTCGGCGCCGCCGCCGTCAGGAATCCGGCGGTGTACGGCTCGTCCAGCAGCCGGCCGCGGTCGTCGCGGAAGACGGGTACGGCGGGTGAGTGGATGACACGGTCCGTGTAGAAGGGGTCGCGGTGGGCGCGGTGGTGGTCGTAGAACTGCCGCACGCCCGCCAGGCACGTGTACAGCGCCGAAGCCCGGCACAGGGCCTCCTCCTGGGCCTGGGCGCCGTTCAGAAAGCCGCCGCCCGGGTTGCGGGCCGAGGCAAAGTTCAGGACGGCCGTTCCGGGGCCGAGCCTGCGGGCCGCCTCCAGGCTGCTCTCGCCCGTGACCTCGAAGAACGTGTCCACCGGAGTCGACGGAGCCACCGGCACCGGGTCCGGCCCGCACATCCGCGTGCCTTGCCGCGCGGCCTCGATCGCCGCGGCGACGGACACCTCGCGGCCGTCGGAGGCGCGGTACGCGCCCGCCGCCACGATTCTCTCCGTCTCCCGTGCGACACCACGCAGGCGCGCGCTCATGGCGCCACCCCCGTAGGCGTCATGAGCGCGCGCCCCGCGCGCTCCCCCGTGGTGCTCATGTACGCATCGTGAGCGATGCTGGTCATGCGGTGCAACAGAGTTTTCCGCCCCCGGAAACGCCCGGACAAGCGCTCGGGACGCAGAGATTACGGGTCCCGAACGTGCCGGAACGCCCCCTTGTGCGGAGCGACGCGAGGGTCTTGGGTAGATCGGGTGTTCGCCCCGGCCCACCCGAAAGCCGGGCCGGTGGCGTGGTGGAATCTCAGGAGGATCCCGACATGTCCGATTCGGCAAGTGGCTGTACGAGGCCTCGTACAGCTGTCTCCGAAGCCGAGGTCGAAGCGCTCGTCCGCGGCATCTGCTTCAAGACCGGTCCACCCCGCACCCTCGGGGTGGAAGTGGAATGGTTCGTCCACGAGCTGCACACACCGCAGCTCCCCGTGACACCCGAACGACTCGAAGCGGCCTACGCCGCACTGCGTACCGTGCCTCTGAGGTCGGCGCTCACCGTCGAGCCCGGCGGCCAGCTGGAGCTCAGCTCGCCGCCCGCCGCCTCCCTGATGGAGTGCATCGGTACCGTCGCCGCCGACCTGGACGCCGTCCGCGCGGTGCTCGCCGAGAACGATCTCGGCCTTGTCGGCGTCGGCCAGGACCCCTGGCACTCGCCCCGCCGGTTCCTGCACGAACCGCGGTACGACGCCATGGAGACCTACTTCGACCGCACCGGTCCGGCCGGCCGCGCCATGATGTGCACCTCGGCATCGGTGCAGGTCTGCCTGGACGCCGGCTACGAGGAGCCCGGCCCGCTGGGGCACGGGCGGCGCTGGTGGCTGGCGCACCAGCTGGGCGCGGTACTGCTCGCCGCGTTCGCCAACTCCCCGCTCGCCGCACGGCGGCCCACCGGATGGCGCTCCACCCGGCAGCTGCTGTGGATCGAGATCGGTGCGGGCCGCGCGGGAGCGCCCCCGCTGGACGGGGACCCGCGCGCCACCTGGGCCCGGCATGTGCTGGACGCGCCGGTGATGTGCGTACGACAGGACGGCGGCCCCTGGGACGTCCCGGACGGGATGACCTTCCGGGAGTGGACCAGATCGGCCACCCCGCGACCACCGACCCACGAGGACCTCGACTACCACATCACGACCCTGTTCCCACCGGTCAGACCGCGCGGCCATCTGGAACTGCGCATGATCGACGCGCAGCCCGGCGACGACGGGTGGATCGTGCCGCTCGCCGTGACGACGGCGCTGTTCGACGACGCACAGGCCGCCGAGACCGCGTACCGAGCCGTGAAACCGCTGGCCGAGCGCGCCCTGTCGCTGCCCGCGCCGCACAATCCGCTCTGGCTCGACGCGGCCCGGTACGGGCTGGCCGATTCCGAGCTGCACGAGGCGGCCGTCGTCTGCTTCGCGGCCGCGCTGGACGCACTGCCCAGGCTCGGCGCCACCACTCAGGTCACGAACGCCGTCCGGGCGTACCTGGACCGCTATGTCACCCAGGGCCGCTGCCCCGCCGACGACCTCCTGGACCGGCTTGACGGCACCAGCCACCCCCCGCACGAGAAGGACATCCGCACATGACCGACCCCGATGTAGAGAAGCTCCGGGAACGGGCGCTGGCCACCCTCACCACGGCCCGCGACCGCACCACACTCCTCACCTCCTGCGTCGAGGAGCCCGACCTCACCGCGCAGCACTCACCGCTGATGTCCCCCCTGGTGTGGGACCTCGCCCACATAGGCAACCAGGAAGAGCAGTGGCTGCTGCGGACCGTCGGCGGCCGCGAGGCGATGCGGCCCGAGATCGACGGCCTGTACGACGCGTTCGAGCACCCGCGCGCCGAGCGCCCCTCGCTGCCCCTGCTGCCGCCCGCCGAGGCCCGCGGTTACGCGGCGGAGGTGCGCGGACGGGTGATGGACGTGCTGGAGAGCACCGAGTTCCACGGGACCCGGCTCACCGATGCCGGGTTCGCCTTCGGGATGATCGCGCAGCACGAACAGCAGCACGACGAGACGATGCTGATCACCCATCAGCTCCGCAAGGGCCCGCAGGCGCTCACCGCCCCGGACCCGGACCCGGTCCCCCTGTTCACCGGTCCGGCCGAAGTCCTCGTCCCCGGCGGCCCGTTCACCATGGGCACCTCCACCGAGCCCTGGGCGCTGGACAACGAACGTCCGGCGCACCGGCGCGAGGTGGCGCCGTACTACATCGACACGACCCCGGTGACGAACGGCGCCTACCAGGCGTTCATCGAGGACGGCGGCTACGACGACTCCCGCTGGTGGGCCGCGGACGGCTGGGCCCACATCCGGCAGCACTCGATCCACGCACCGCTGTTCTGGCGCCGCGACGGCAAGCAGTGGCTGCGCCGCCGCTTCGGCGTGACCGAGGTCGTACCGTCCGACGAGCCGGTGCTGCACGTGAGCTGGTACGAGGCCGACGCCTACGCCCGCTGGGCCGGGCGCCGGCTGCCGACCGAGGCGGAATGGGAGAAGGCCGCCCGCCACGACCCGGCCGGCGACCGCTCGATGCGCTATCCGTGGGGCGACGCCGATCCGGCGCCGGAACACGCCAACCTCGGCCAGCGGCACCTTCGCCCGGCCCCGGCGGGCAGCTATCCGGAGGGTGAATCGCCGCTCGGCGTACGGCAGTTGATCGGCGATGTCTGGGAGTGGACGGCGAGCGACTTCCTGCCGTACCCGGGGTTCCAGGCGTTCCCGTACAAGGAGTACTCGGAGGTGTTCTTCGGCCCCGACCACAAGGTGCTGCGCGGCGGTGCGTTCGCCGTGGACGCGGTGGCCTGCCGGGGCACGTTCCGCAACTGGGACTATCCGATCCGGCGGCAGATCTTCTGCGGGTTCCGCACGGCCCGCTCGGGAGACGTCTGATGTGCCGTCATCTGGCTTATGTCGGGCCAGAAATGTCGGTGGGCCGTCTGCTGACGGAGCCTGCGCACAGCCTGTACGTCCAGTCGTGGGCACCCCGGCGGCAGCGGCACGGGACGGTCAACGCCGATGGTTTCGGGGTCGGTTGGTACGCGGAGGGGGACCCGGTCCCGGCGCGCTACCGTCGGGCCGGACCCATCTGGGCGGACCTGTCCTTCGCCGACCTCGCCCGGGTTATCCGTACGACGGCTCTGCTGGCGGCCGTCCGCGACGCGACCGAGGCGGGCGCGGACGGGGAGGCGGCGGCGGCACCGTTCGCGGCGGACCGGTGGCTGTTCAGTCACAACGGCGCCGTCAAGGGCTGGCCCGGCTCGCTCGCCCCGCCGGCCCGGCAACTGCCCGCGGCGGACCTGCTGTCGTTGGAGGCCCGCTGCGACTCGGCGCTGGTCTGGGCGCTGGTCCTGGCCCGGCTGCGCGCGGGGGACGATCCGGGGCAGGCCCTTTCCGACACCGTGCCGGAGGTCGCCGCGGCGGCCCCCGGCTCCCGGCTCAACCTGCTCCTCACGGACGGCGAGACGATCGCCGCGACCGCCTGGGGCGACACCCTCTGGTACCGCTCGGGCCCCGGCACGGTCGTGGCCTCCGAGCCCTACGACGACGATCCGCACTGGCAAGAGGTCCCCGACCGCACCCTCCTCACAGCGAGCCGCACCGACGTGCTGCTCACGCCGCTCAAGGACCCAACCGGCGACATAGCAACGGCACCACCGAAGGAGCCCCGTACGTGAGCCCGTTCCTTCTCACCCGCACCCTGCCCGAGGACGCCACCGACGCCGCCCTGCGCGCCGACGTCCTGCACGGCCTGACCCGCACCCCCAAGACACTTCCGCCGAAGTGGTTCTACGACGCCCACGGCAGCGAACTCTTCGAGCAGATCACCGAGTTGCCCGAGTACTACCCGACGCGCGCCGAACGGGAGATCCTCATCTCCCGGGCCGCGGAGATCGCCGCCGCGACCCACGCCCGCACCCTGGTCGAACTGGGCTCCGGCTCCTCCGAGAAGACCCGCTACCTCATCGACGCGCTCACCGAGCTGCACACGTACGTCCCCGTCGACGTCAGCGACAGCGCCCTCACCCAGGCCGGGCACGCGCTCATCGAGGAGCGGCCGGGGCTGAGCGTGCACGCGCTGATCGCCGACTTCACCGCCCGGGTGGAGCTGCCGGACACGCCGGGCCCGCGGCTGCTGGCCTTCCTGGGCGGCACGATCGGCAACCTGCTCCCTGCGGAACGAGCGGCGTTCTTCGCCTCGATCCGCGCCCTGCTCTCCCCCGGCGACGCGCTGCTGCTCGGCACGGACCTGGTCAAGGACGAACAGGTCCTGGTGCGTGCGTACGACGACTCGGCCGGGGTGACGGCGGCGTTCAACAAGAACGTACTGACCGTCGTCAACCGCGAACTCGACGCCGACTTCGATCCCGGCGCGTTCGACCATGTGGCGCTCTGGGACGCGGAGAACGAGTGGATCGAGATGCGGTTGCGCTCCCGTACCGCGCAGACCGTGAAAGTGCCCGCGCTCGACCTCGCCATCGATTTCGCGGCGGGCGAGGAGATGCGCACGGAGGTGTCCGCGAAGTTCCGGAAGGAGGGCGTGCGCGCCGAGTTGTCCGCGGCGGGCCTTGACCTGGCCCACTGGTGGACGGACGGCGAAGGCCGGTTCGCGCTGTCACTGAGCGTGGTGCGATGACGGACGGCTCGCGCTCCGCCGCCGCCTGAGGCACGGTGGAATGACGTGTGACAAGCATGTCGCCCTCGCGGAGAGGAGCACCCGCATGTCGGACCACACCTATCGAGTCACCGAGATCGTCGGCAGCTCGCACGAAGGCGTCGATCAGGCCATCCGCAACGGCATCACCCGCGCCTCACAGACCCTGCGCAACCTGGACTGGTTCGAGGTGACACAGGTCCGTGGGCAACTCGACAACGGTCAGATCGCGCACTGGCAGGTCTGCCTGAAGGTCGGCTTCCGCTTGGAGGACACCGGCTGACCCGCCGGGTCTCTGGGGAAGCTCAGGTCCGCCCCTCCCGCTCCTGCGCCACATTCAGGGCGGCGGAAGGGGCGGTCCAGCGCGCCCGTACGACGGCGAATCCGGCCCGCTCGGCGTCCGCGCACACCAACTCGTCGTCGTCCACGAGCACACGGATCTCCCGGGTGCGCGCGAGCCGGCGCAGAATCTCCAGCTTGGCCTGCCGGGCGGGCCGGTAGTCACCCCTTCTCCCACCCGCCCGCCCTGCGTTCCGCCGCATGAAGATCTGCCCCTCCGGCAACCCCTGCGCCGCGAGCCAGTCCCTCGTGTCGCGCCGGCAGCGCTCGGGCCGCCCCGTCAGATAGACGACCTCGCACTCCTCGGCACTCTCCAGCACCAGCGCCACGCCCTGAGCGATCGGCGGATCCTGCGGCGCCGCGGCGAAGAAGGCGTCCCAGTCACGCGGCTTGCGCTCCAGGAACCGCTGCCGGTGCGCGGTGTCGGCGAGGGTGTTGTCCAGGTCGAACACGGCCAACGGACGCTCGTTGCTTTCTGTCACACCACTCACCCTAGCCAAGCCGCGAGCCGCCATTTGTTAATGGGATCCATTTTCATATAGCGTCGCGGGGCGCCCGCCACAGGGCACCCCGCACTGCTCGGAAGTAGGAGTCCCATGGCTGTCCCCAAGCGGAAGATGTCCCGCAGCAACACCCGGCACCGCCGCTCGCAATGGAAGGCCACGACCGCGCAGCTGGTCCCGGTCACGGTCGACGGCGTCCGTCACCTCGTACCGCAGCATCTGGTCAAGGCCTACGAGCGTGGACTGCTGCGTCCCGAAGCCTGATCGGACGTAACGCCGGGTGACCGCGGGAATGTCACCGTCACCCGGGCGTTGAACCCCGTATGAGCTCCCTGATCGCCTCGACCCGCTTCTCCGTGCTCGACCGTTCCCGCACCCGCGAGGGCGGCACCGATGCCGAGGCGCTGCGCGCCACCGTGGGGTTCGCGCAGGAGTTGGAAGAGCTCGGGTATCACCGCTTCTGGGTCTCGGAGCACCATGGCGTCCCCGGTGTCGCCGGTTCCGCGCCCACCGTGCTGGCCGCCGCCGTGGCAGGGGCCACGCGGACCATCCGGGTCGGGACGGGCGGCGTCATGCTGCCCAATCACCGGCCCCTGGTCGTGGCCGAGCAGTTCGGGGTGCTGGAATCCCTGTTCCCGGGGCGGATCGACATGGGCCTCGGCCGGTCCGTGGGCTTCACGGACGGCGTGCGCAGGGCGCTGGGGCGCGACAAGGAGGATGCCGAGGACTTCGCGGCCCAACTCGAGGAGTTGCTGGGCTGGTTCGCCGGTACGTCCCCGACGGGTGTGCACGCGCGTCCCGCGGAGGGCCTGACCGTGCCGCCGTTCGTGCTGGCCATGGGCGAGGGCGCCACGATCGCCGCCCGCGCGGGGCTGCCGATGGTGATCGGCGACCTCAGGAACCGCGAGAAGATGCAGCGCGGCATCGACCAGTACCGCGCCGACTTCCGACCGTCCCCCTGGGCCGGCGAACCGTACGTCGTCATCTCCGGCACGATCGCCGTCGCCGCCACCCCCGAGGCCGCCCGGCGACTCCTGATCCCGGAGGCCTGGTCGATGGCGTACTCCCGCACCCACGGCACCTTCCCGCCGCTCCCGCCCGCCGAACGCGTCGAGACCCTCACCATGACCGCCAAGGAGCGCGGCTTCTTCGAGTCCGGGCTCACCGGTCATCTCGCCGGAACCGAGGAACAGGTCGCCCACGAACTGGAGACGGTGCTGAAGGAGACCGGCGCGCAGGAGGTCCTGGTCACCACCAGCACGTACGACCGCGAGGCGCTGCTGGACTCCTACCTGCGGCTGGCCCGGATCACCTCCGGCTAGAGTCCCCCTCATGCACGACCCGCACCATCCCCATGACCCGTACGTACGCGTCCGCGGCGCCCGCGAGCACAACCTCAAGGGTGTGGACGTCGACATCCCCCGGGACGTGCTGGCGGTGTTCACCGGTGTGTCGGGGTCCGGGAAGTCGTCGCTGGCGTTCGGCACGATCTATGCCGAGGCGCAGCGGCGCTACTTCGAGTCGGTCGCGCCGTATGCGCGCCGGCTGATCCATCAGGTCGGGGCGCCGAAGGTCGGGGAGATCACCGGTCTGCCTCCTGCCGTCTCGCTCCAGCAGCGCCGCTCGGCGCCGACGTCGCGCTCGTCGGTGGGCACGGTGACGAATCTGTCGAACTCCCTGCGGATGCTGTTCTCCCGGGCCGGCGACCATCCGCCGGGGGCCGAGCGGCTCGACTCGGACGCGTTCTCCCCCAATACGGCGGCCGGGGCGTGCCCGGAGTGCCATGGGCTGGGTCAAGTGCACCGTACGAGCGAGGAGTTGCTGGTCCCCGATCCGTCGCTGTCGATCCGGGACGGGGCGATCGCCGCCTGGCCGGGTGCCTGGCAGGGGAAGAACCTGCGCGACATCCTCGACACGCTCGGGTACGACGTGGACCGGCCCTGGCGCGAGCTGCCCGCCGACCAGCGGGAGTGGATCCTGTTCACCGACGAGCAGCCGGTCGTCACGGTCCATCCGGTGCGGGACGCGGATCGCATCCAACGGCCGTACCAGGGGACGTACATGAGCGCCCGCCGGTATGTGATGAAGACCTTCGCGGACTCCAGGAGCGCGACGCTGCGGGCCAAGGCGGAGCGGTTCCTCGCCGGTGCGCCCTGTCCGGCCTGCGGCGGCAGCAGGCTGCGTCCCGAGGCACTGGCCGTGACCTTCGCGGGCCGTACGATCGCCGAGCTGGCCGCGCTGCCGCTGGCGGCGCTGGCCGCGTCGCTGGAGGGGAGGTCGGAGGCAGCCCGTGTGCTCACCGCCGACCTCACGTCCCGTATCGGCCCGGTCCTGGAACTCGGCCTCGGCTACCTCAGCCTCGACCGCGCCACGCCCACCCTCTCGGCGGGCGAGTTGCAGCGGCTGCGGCTCGCGACCCAGCTGCGGTCCGGGCTGTTCGGTGTCGTGTACGTCCTCGACGAGCCGTCGGCGGGACTGCATCCGGCGGACACGGAGGCGCTGCTGACGGTGCTGGCGCGGCTCAAGGCGGCCGGGAACTCGGTGTTCGTGGTCGAGCACCATCTGGACGTGGTGCGCGGCGCCGACTGGCTCGTGGACGTGGGCCCGAGCGCCGGGGAGCACGGCGGGCAGGTGCTGCACAGCGGGCCGGTGGCGCAGTTGGCGTCCGTGGCGGAGTCGGCGACGGCGCGCTTCCTGTTCGGACGCCCATCCGGGACGGTGCGTCAACTGCGTACACCTCACGGTCAGTTGAAGATCGGACCGGTCACCCGGCACAACCTGCGTGGCGTCACCGCCGAGTTCCCCCTCGGCGTGTTCACCGCCGTCACGGGTGTCTCGGGGTCCGGGAAGTCCACGCTCATCGGCGAGATCACGGACGGTGCGGCGGGCGTGGGGCGGCTGGTGTCGGTCGACCAGAGGCCGATCGGACGGACGCCGCGTTCCAATCTGGCGACGTACACCGGGCTCTTCGACGTCGTACGGAGGGCGTTCGCGGCGACGGACGCGGCCCGCGAGCGCGGGTTCGGGGTCGGGCGGTTCTCGTTCAATGTCGCGGGCGGGCGGTGCGAGACCTGTCAGGGCGAAGGGTTCGTCAGCGTGGAGCTGCTGTTCCTGCCGAGCACGTACGCGCCGTGCCCGGACTGCGGCGGGGCGCGCTACAACCCCGGGACGCTCGAAGTGACGTACCGGGGACGGGACATCGCGCAGGTGCTCGACCTGACCGTCGAGGCGGCGGCCGAGTTCTTTGCCGACACTCCGCCCGTCGCGCGGAGCCTTCGCACCCTGCTCGACGTCGGGCTCGGCTATCTGCGGCTCGGCCAGCCCGCCACCGAGCTGTCCGGCGGGGAGGCCCAGCGGATCAAGCTGGCAGCTGAGTTGCAGCGCGGACGCCGCGGCCACACCCTCTACCTCCTCGACGAGCCGACGACCGGACTCCACCCGGCCGATGTGGAGGTGCTGATGCGTCAGCTGCACGGCCTGGTCGACACCGGGAACACCGTGGTCGTCGTCGAGCACGACATGTCCGTCGTCGCGGGCGCGGACTGGGTGATCGACCTCGGGCCGGGCGGCGGTGACGCGGGCGGGCGGATCGTCGCGGCGGGGCCACCGGCCGTGGTGGCGCGGGCGGAGCGCGACGGCTCCCTATCTCGCCCGCGCGTTGCCCCAGGGCTGAGCGGGTCCGGGCGCCGCGGCGGAGCCGCATGCCGAACGCGGCTCGCGGAGTGTTCAACCGCGCTGCGGGACCGCCAGCCCCTCGGGACCGCTGCCCCGTCGTGGGGTCGGCGCGGCTGCCCCGCGGGTCCGTGCCCGTGACTCCTCGGACACCACGGCGACATGGGCCCATTCCAGTTCGCCGCCCATCGGGCCGGGCTGGGCGGCATGGGCGAGGGCCCGGCGGTCGGGGTGGCTGCCCGCCGGGATCTCGTCCCGGATCTCGACCTCGGCCACGAGTCCGCGAGCCGTGACCACCCGCCACAGCGACGAGAGCAGGGAGTCCGCGCCGACGAAGGCGGGCGCGGTGCTCGACGGTCCGTTGTCGAACCGGTAGTGGACACGGACCGGCTGGACGGGGACGCCCGCGTCGAGCGCGGCCTGGAACACCGCCCGGCGGAAGTGGCCCTGGGCCCGGCCGCACCAGGTGCTGCCCTCCGGGAAGGCCACCACCGCGGCACCGCCGCGCAGCGCCTCGGCGATACGGGCGACCGTCTCGGGCAGTGCGCGCAGCCGGTCCCGCTCGATGAACACGGCCCCGCTGGCCGCGGTGAGCCCACCCGCCACCGGCCACTTCCGGATCTCTGCCTTGGCGAGCATCCGGGCCGGGCGGACGGCGGCGAGCAGCGGGATGTCCAGCCAGGAGATGTGGTTGGCGACGAGCAGCAGTCCCCCGGTGGGCGCCGCCGCACCGGTGATGCGGACGCGGATACCGGCGGCCTGTACGACGGTCCGGGCCCAGTACCGGACCAGGCCGGAGCGCCGCGACGCGGGGATGCTCCCGAACACCGGCATCAGCATGATGCCGAACAGGAGCACCGCCAGCATGGCCCCGATCCGCAGCACGGCGCGCGGCACGTCCGTCAGGGACCGGACGGACGTGACGCAGACCTGCGGGGAGCAGGGGGCGGCCGGCAGCCAGGCGCTGCTCGGGATGACGGGGCGGGGCACGGCCGCCGCCCCGCGCTCGCGCCGCGCTTTCGGCGCCCGCCCGGCGGGCAGGACGGCCGCGCCCGGGCGGAGGCGGTGCGGCAGCCCCGTACGTATGACGTTCATCAGGCCGGTACGAGGGAGAGGAAGTGCTTCAGATAGCGCGGGTTGACCCGGCGCATCGAAAGCAGCACGTACAGGTCGGCGACCCCGAAGTCCGGGTCGTGCGCGGGCTCCGCGCAGACCCAGGCGCCGAGGCGGAGGTAGCCGCGCAGCAGGGGCGGCAGCTCGGTGCGGGTGGCGGGCCGGGCCACGCCCTCCGCGCTCCAGGGCAGCAGCGGACGTACCCGGTACTCCTCCGGGGCGAGGTACTTGTCCTGCACCCGGTCCCAGGTGCCGGCCGCGACGGCGCCGCCGTCGGCGAGCGGGATGGAGCAGCAGCCCGCGAGCCACTCGTGGCCGCCCGCGACCATGTATCGCGCTATGCCGGCCCAGATGAGACCGATGACCGCGCCGTCCCGGTGGTCGGGGTGGACGCAGGAGCGGCCGACCTCGACGAGGCCCGGGCGGATCGGGTCGAGCGGGGAGAGGTCGAACTCGCCCTCCGAGTACAGCCGCCCGGCGACCGCGGCGCGGTCCGGGGGCAGCAGGCGGTAGGTGCCGACGACCTGGTCGGTGATCGTGTCGCGGACCAGCAGGTGGTCGCAGTACGCGTCGAAGGCGTCGATGTCGTGACCCGGCTGCGGGGTGGACAGCAGGGCGCCCATCTCGCCGGCGAAGACGTCGTGCCGCAGTCGCTGCGCGGCCCGTACGTCGTCCTCCGTACGGGCCACGGTCACGGTGTAGCGGGTGGGCGCCGACGGCTGTGGGGGGCGGTCGAGCGTGGAAACGCCGGTCATGGCACTCTCCTGAACACGGGCCGGGGACGGCTGAGCGGCTTGCTGGCCGGTTCAGTTCGTCCGGCCGCAACAGTTCTTCCTATGCCGGGCGTCGTGCGCGTAACCCGCGAAGGGAGAGCGGGTGTGGGCTTGTTGAATGGCAGGGGTGCCTGGCGGGACCGGGCGTGAGCACCACCCCGGTCCCGCCCGTCCGCACCCTGTCGGCGAACGTTCCTTGAGCTGCGGCGTCTAGCGCCCGGCCACCTTCCGGGTCGCGCGCAGCCACTCCTTGTTCATGCCCGTGATGGACACCAGCGGGATGCCCTTCGGACACGCGGTGGCACACTCTCCGGCGAGCGTGCAGCCGCCGAAGCCCTCCTCGTCCATCTGCGCGACCATGTCGAGGACGCGGGTCTCGCGCTCGGGCGCTCCCTGCGGCAGGACGTTCAGGTGGTTGACCTTGGCGGAGGTGAAGAGCATCGCCGCGCCGTTCGGGCAGGCGGCCACGCAGGCGCCGCAGCCGATGCACTCGGCGTGCTCGAACGCGAAGTCGGCGTCCGGCTTCGGCACCGGCGTGGCGTGCGCCTCCGGTGCGGAGCCGGTCGGCGCGGTGACGTAACCGCCGGCCTGGATGATCCGGTCGAAGGCCGTACGGTCCACGACCAGGTCCTTGATCACCGGGAAGGCGGACGCCCGCCACGGTTCGATGTCGATCGTGTCGCCGTCCCGGAAGGACCGCATGTGCAGTTGGCAGGTGGTGGTGCGCTCGGGACCGTGCGCGTCGCCGTTGATGACGAGCGAACAGGCGCCGCAGATGCCCTCACGGCAGTCGTGGTCGAAGGCGACCGGGTCCTCGCCCTTGAGGATGAGCTCCTCGTTGAGGGTGTCGAGCATCTCCAGGAAGGACATGTCGGAGGAGATTCCGTCCACCTCGTAGGTGGACATGGCGCCTTCGGCGTCGGCGTGTCGCTGCCGCCAGACGCGCAGGGTGAGCTTCATGCGTAGCTCCGCTGAGTGGGGTGGACGTACTCGAAGACCAGGTCTTCCTTGTGCAGGGCCGGGGCCTCGCCGGTACCGGTGAACTCCCAGGCGGCCGCGTAGGAGAACTCCTCGTCCCTGCGGGCGGCTTCACCGTCGGGGGTCTGGGACTCCTCGCGGAAGTGGCCGCCGCAGGACTCGGAGCGGTGCAGCGCGTCGAGGCACATGAGCTCGGCGAGCTCGATGTAGTCGACGATCCGGTTGGCCTTCTCCAGGGACTGGTTGAACTCCTCACCGGTCCCGGGCACCTTGATCCGGCGCCAGAACTCCTCACGGATCTGCGGGATCCGCTCCAGGGCCTTGCGCAGTCCGGAGTCGGTGCGGGCCATGCCGCAGAACTCCCACATGAGTTCGCCGACCTCGCGGTGGAAGGAGTCGGGGGTGCGGTCGCCGTCGACGGAGAGGAGAAGGTTGAGCCGGTCCTCGGTCTCGGCCAGCACCTCCTGCACGACGGGGTGTTCGACGGTGACGGACTCCTGGTGCGGGTTGCGCGCCAGGTAGTCGTTGATCGTCGCCGGGAGCACGAAGTAACCGTCGGCCAGGCCCTGCATCAGCGCGGAGGCGCCGAGCCGGTTGGCTCCGTGGTCGGAGAAGTTGGCCTCGCCGATCGCGAACAGGCCGGGGATGGTGGTCTGGAGGTCGTAGTCGACCCAGAGTCCGCCCATCGTGTAGTGCACGGCGGGGTAGATCCGCATCGGCACCTCGTACGGATCCTCGTCGGTGATCCGCTGGTACATGTCGAAGAGGTTGCCGTACTTGGCCTCGACGGCCTTGCGGCCCATCCTCGCGATGGCGTCGGCGAAGTCGAGATAGACGCCCTGTCCGCCGGGACCGACGCCCCTTCCCTCGTCGCAGACGTTCTTCGCGGCGCGGGAGGCGATGTCACGCGGCACCAGGTTGCCGAAGGACGGGTAGATGCGCTCCAGGTAGTAGTCGCGCTCGTCCTCGGGGATGTCTGTCGGCGAACGATCGTCACCGTGCGCCTTCGGCACCCAGATCCGGCCGTCGTTGCGCAGCGACTCGCTCATCAGCGTGAGCTTGGACTGGTGGTCGCCGGTGCGCGGGATGCAGGTGGGGTGGATCTGGGTGAAGCAGGGGTTGGCGAAGTAGGCGCCGCGCCGGTGGGCCCGCCAGATCGCGGTGGCGTTGGAGTTCATGGCGTTCGTCGACAGGTAGAAGACGTTGCCGTAGCCGCCGCTGGCGAGGACGACGGCGTCCGCGAAGTATGTGTCGATCCTGCCGGTGATCAGGTCGCGGGCGACGATGCCGCGTGCCTTCCCGTCGATGACGATCAGGTCGAGCATCTCGGTGCGCGGATGCATCTCGACGTTCCCGGCGGCGATCTGCCGGGACAGGGCCTGGTAGGCGCCGAGGAGGAGCTGCTGGCCCGTCTGGCCGCGGGCGTAGAACGTACGTGACACCTGTACGCCGCCGAAGGAGCGGGTGTCGAGCAGACCGCCGTACTCCCGCGCGAACGGCACGCCCTGCGCCACGCACTGGTCGATGATCTCGACGGAGATCTGCGCGAGCCGGTGCACGTTGGACTCGCGCGCCCTGAAGTCGCCGCCCTTGACGGTGTCGTAGAACAGCCGGTGGATGGAGTCGCCGTCGTTGCGGTAGTTCTTCGCGGCGTTGATGCCGCCCTGTGCGGCGATCGAGTGGGCGCGGCGCGGGGAGTCCTGGTAGCAGAACTGGACGACGTGGTAGCCCTGTTCGGCGAGGGTGGCGCCCGCGGAACCGCCCGCGAGTCCGGTGCCGACGACGATCACCGTGTGCTTACGCCGGTTGGCGGGGTTGACCAGCTTGGCCTCGAAGCGGCGCTTGTCCCAGCGCTCTTCGACCGGCCCGGACGGGGCCTTGGCGTCGACGACCGGTTCGCCGGTCACGTAGTCGCTGTATTCGGCGGAAGAGTTCATCTCAGCTCACCACTCCGGTCATGACGCCCACGGGTACGGCGATGAAGCCCGCCGTGAGCAGCAGCGCGAGAACGTTTGCGATGGTCTTCAGGGCGCGGTCGCGGCTGCGGCTGCCGACGCCCAGGGTCTGGGCGGCACTCCAGAAGCCGTGCTGGACGTGCAGTCCGAGCGCGAGCATCGCGACGATGTAGATCACGTTGCCGTACCAGGTGGAGAAGGTGTCCACGACGTTCTGGTACGGGTGTCCCTCCTGGAAGCCGCCGGAGTGCACGGTGCCGGTCGTCAGGTCGAGGATGTGCCAGACGATGAACAGGCCGAGGATGATCCCGCCCCAGCGCATCGTGCGGGTCGCGTAGCTGGCCCGCGCCTTCTTGTGCGCGTACTTGCTGGGGCGTGCCCTGATGTCGCGGCGGCTGAGCTGGTAGGCGGAGGTGGCGTGGGCGACGACCGCGACCACGAGGACGACGCGGATGAGCCAGAGCGTCCACTCGTAGTGCATGAACGGCTCGCCGACGGTGCGCAGCCAGTGCGCGTAGTGGTTGAACTCCCCTGGCCCGAAGAAGATCTTCAGGTTTCCGATCATGTGGACGACCAGGTACAGCAGCATGATCAGTCCGCTGACCGCCATCACGGTCTTCTTGCCGACGGAGCTGTCCCACACCGTGCGTGCCATGGACGGCCGTCGGTCCGTCCGCGTTGCCAATGCCATGGCACAAGACGCTAGGCCCATGATGGAGCATCGGTCCAAGACATGGTCCGGCTCGATTCCATAGGCTCCAGCTATCGTGGGTCCATGCAGTTCCAGCAGCTCCAGTACTTCGTGGCGGTCGCCGAGACCCGGCACTTCACCCGGGCCGCCGATCTGGTCCACGTGGCGCAGCCGTCCCTCTCCCAGCAGATCAAGGCGCTGGAGCGGGAGCTCGGGGCGGATCTGTTCCTGCGGGCGCGCGGCAACATCACGCTCACCGACGCCGGCGAGGCGCTGCTGCCGCTGGCCCGCCGCATCCTGGCCGACGCGGACACCGCCCGGCACGAGGTGCAGGAGCTGGTGCAGCTGCGCAGCGGCCGGGTCCGGCTGGGCGCCACCCCGAGCGTGTGCACCGGCCTGCTGCCGGACGTGCTGCGCGCCTTCCACGACCGCTATCCCGGCATCCGCCTGATGATCGAGGAGGGCGGCTCACACGATCTCGTACGGGAACTCGCGCGCGGCGCCCTCGACCTCGCCCTGGTCGTGCTGCCCCTGCCCACGCCCTCCCCCGCGCTCACCACGGTGGAGCTGCTGCGCGAGGACCTGGTCGTCGTCTCCTCGCCGGACGCCCCCAAGCCGGGCCACGGACGGCGTACCGTGCATGTCTCCGACCTGGAGGGCGAACGCCTGGTGATGTTCCGGCACGGCTACGACCTGCGGGAACTGACCGTCGCCGCCTGCCGCGCCGAGGGGTTCGAGCCGGACTTCGCGGTGGAGGGCGGGGAGATGGACGCGGTGTTGGGGTTTGTGCGGGCGGGGCTGGGGCTGGCCGTCGTACCGCGTATGGTGGCCGCCCGGTCCGGACGCGGGCTGCGGGTGACCCCGCTCGCCCGGCCCGGGCTGTATCGCACCATCGCCCTGGCCCATCGCAGCGATGTGGCTCCGCCGCGGGCCGCAAGGGAATTGCAGCGGATGCTGCTGGAGCGGTGACGCTCCGCTGGTGGTGCCGCTGTGTGCCGTCGGTCCGCTGCAGCGCCATCGTGGCTGGTCGCGCCCGCGCGGCGGAGCCGCATATCGATACAGCCCCGCGCCCCTTTGGGGGGCTCCTGCCTAGGCCGGCTCGAACAGCCGCGGCTGCTGCGCCTGGGCGAGGCCGACGCGGCCCTGATCTACGAGCCGTTCGACCGCACGGGCCTGGACACCGAGGCGCTGTCCACCGAGCCACGGGTCGCGGCCCTCGCCACCGGCCACCCTCTTGCCGGCCGCGACCGGCTGGCCCTCGCCGACCTCGGCCTGGACTCCGGCACCGTGCACCCGTACCTCAGCGAGATCCGCGGCAGGGGTCGCGACCTCGCCCAACTGCTCACGCTCGCCGGACTGGGCGAGGTCGTCCCGCTGCTGCCCGTCTCCGTCGCCGCCCGCTATCCACGACCCGGAGTCGTCTACCGGCCGGTCGTGGACGCCCCGCCCGCGGTCCTCGTCATCGCCTGGCCGCAGCAGTCCCGTTCGAGGGCCGTGGCGGCGCTGGTGCGCACCGCCACGGAGGTGGCCGAGGCCGTACGTTCCTGAGGCCTCACCCCGTCGCGTCCACCAACGCCAGCTCGTGCAACCGCTCCGGCGGCCCGGGGCGGGCGTAGTACCAGCCCTGGGCCGTGTCGCAGCCCAGTATCCGCAGTTGCTCGGCCTGCGCGCCCGTCTCCACGCCCTCCACCGTCACCGAGAGGTTCAGGCCGTGGGCGAGAGAAACGATCCCTTCGACGATCTTGAGGTCGACGGGGTCCGCCGGGAAGCGCTGCATGCTCTGGGTGAAGGACCGGTCCAGCTTGAGGATGCTCACCGGCAGCCGGCGCAGGTTGGCGAGGTTCGAGTAGCCGGTGCCGAAGTCGTCCAGGGCGATGTCGACGCCCATCTCGGCCAGCCGGCGCAGCGGTTTCAGCAGGTCGTCGTCGGCACCGATCAGCGCCGACTCCGTCACCTCCAGGCACAGCGCGTCCGGTGTGACGCCCGCGCGCTCCAGGATGTCGACGGTGTCCTGGACGAGCCCTGGGTGGGTCAGCTGGCAGGGCGAGAGGTTCACGTTGATGCGCAGCGAGCCCTCGGGTCCGGTCGCGTCGTACCGTTCCCGCCACTCGCGGGCCTGGCGCACCGACTGCTCCAGCACCCACCGTCCCAGCGGAACGATCAGTCCCGTGTGCTCGGCGAGCGGGATGAACCGGTCCGGGCCGAGCACGCCGTGCTGCGGATGCAGCCAGCGCACCAGGGCCTCGGCGCCACGGACGGTGCCGTCGAGGAGGTGGACCAGCGGCTGGTACTCGATGAAGAACTCGCCGCGGTCCAGGGCCGTCGGCAGCGCCGTGGTCAGTCCGTGCCGGGTGATGGCGCGGGCGTCGGCCTCGGCGTCGGCCAGCTCGAAGCGGTTGCCGCCCGCCGACTTGGCCCGGTACATGGTGATGTCGGCGCTGCGCAGCACCTCGGCCGCGCTCCGCTCCCCCGCCGGCCCCTCGACGATGCCGATGCTGCCGCGCACGGTCAGCTCCCGGCCGTCGACGCTGACCGGGGCGACCAGCGCGTTCATGATGCGCCCGGCCAGCTCGTCGACCTCGCGCTCGGTGTCCGGCCCGATGGTCAGCGCCACGAACTCGTCGCCGCCGAGCCGGGCGACCATCTCGCCCGGCGCGGTCGCGCAGGACTGGAGCCGGTCGGCGACCTCGACGAGCAGCCGGTCACCGGCCGCGTGGCCGAGGCTGTCGTTGATGGTCTTGAAACCGTCGAGGTCGAGATAGCACAGCCCGAAGCGCTGGCCCTCGCCCGCGCCGCCCAGCGCCTTCTCCAGCCGCTCGAAGAACAGCGTGCGGTTGGGCAGTCCGGTGAGCGCGTCGTGCGTCGCCTCGTAGCGCAGCCGGAGGTTCAGCAGCCGCCGCTCGGTGGTGTCCTCCATGAGGGCGAGCTGGTACTCGGGGTTGCCGTCCGCGTCGCGGAGCAGCGAGACCGTCAGATTGGTCCACAGGACCGTGCCGTCGGGGCGGTAGAACGCCTTCTCCACGTGGTAGTGCTCGCGCTGGCCGCTCACGAGTTCCTCGTACAGCCGCCAGACCTGGGGCGCGTCCTCGGGGTGGGTCCACTCCATGACGTTGCGGGTGCGCACCGTCTGTTCGGCGCCGCCGAACATGCGCACCAACGCTCCGTTGACCTGGAGTATGTTGCCCTCCAGGTCGGCGATGCCGATCCCTATGGCGGCGCCCTCGAAGACCGCGCGGAAGCGGGCCTCGGTCGCGTGCAGGGCCTGCGCGACCACGCCCTGCGCCTTCAGGGCGGCCGAGGAGATCGCCTCCTGCTCGGTCAGGGTCCGCTCACGCAGCGCCGCGGCGAACCCGGCCGCCATCGCGTGCTGCAACCGCGAGGCACGCGCGCGCAGTTGCTCCTTCGGGCCGTCCTCGCCGCAGTAGAGCACCAGGTAGGCGTCCACGCAGTCCAGGGTGCGGCTGAGCACCTCCGGGTCGGTGCAGTGCACGGCGACCAGCGTGGCGCCCACCGCCCGCGCCTCGTAGGCGTCGAACACCCGGGCCCGCAGTGCCACGCTCAACCGCCGGGCGAGCGGCAGCAGTTGCTCCTCGAGCTCGGGCCGGGTCAGCGACGTGGAGGTCACCGGGAACACCGCCCGGCTCCAGATCGTCGCGAACCTGCGCAGTCTGTCCTCCGGCCCGTCCGGCTCCGCGCTCACGCGGTGCGCCCCACGCCGGCGAAACCGGAGAAGGCATACGGATCCTCGTCCTCCGGCGCGGTGTCCGGCCGCCAGCGCGGCATAGGCACCAGTCCGGGTTCCACCATGTCGTACCCCTCGAAGAACCGCGCGATCCGGTCGCGCGAGCGCATGATCAGCGGGTTGCGAATGTCCTTGTATACGCCCACCGTGCCCTCGGCCCGCTCCGCCGGAAGTGGGATTCCCTCGTACGAGGCATGGGTGAGGATCAGCAGGCTGCCGGGCGCGAGCGCGTCGCGCAGCTCGGCCACCGCTCCGTACGGGTCGTCCTCGTCTTCCACGAAGTGCAGTATGGCAACGAGAAGCAGCGCCACCGGGCGGTTCAGGTCGATCAGCCGCTCCACTTCCCCAGCGGCGAGGATCTCCCGGGGCTTGCGGAGGTCGGCCGCCACCACGCCGGTGCCGGTGTTGCCCTCCAGCACCGCCTGGCTGTGCGCCACGGCCACCGGGTCGTGGTCGACGTACACCACCTGCGCACCCGGGTTCCCCGCCTGGGCCACCTCGTGGACGTTGCCGAAGGTCGGGATGCCGGAGCCGATGTCCAGGAACTGGGTGATGCCCTCATCCAGCGCGAAGCGCACCGCACGGCGCATGAACGCCCTGTTCGCCTGCATGATTTTGGGCAGCCCCGGCATGAACTCCATGGCCCTGCGGGCCGCTTCCCGGTCGATCTCGAAGTTGTGCGAACCGCCCAGGTAGAAGTCGTAGATCCGGGACACGCTCGGCACCGAGATGTCGATGCCACGTGGGGCCCAGGCGGGACGCTCCATCAATCTCTCCAAGGCGTAGGCGATCCGGTGTTCGAGCTGAGGCTACTGATCGCCCGCCAAAGGAGCGAGCCGAAACGGAAATTGACCGTCCGTTCCCGGTCACTGCCTGCGGCACGTGCCGAATTGATGCCCGCTACTGACTCAACGAAAAGTATCCGAGGCGCTCCGGAGAGTTCCGAAGCGTGGTGAAGAGTCACGACGAGTGTGAAGAGATGCGGTGAATTACGACAAAAGCGGTCCACCCCCTCCGCGCGGTGCGGAAGGGGCGGACCGGGGTTCGTGGCGGAAGCCGGAAGGCTGCGCCCACTCCTACTCGGCCGGGGCGCCCACAGCCTTTCCGTCGGGTGCGATGGCGTACCAAGTACCGCCCACGCCCTGGCCATTGGTGTCACCCGGCTTCTTGTCGCCGGCGAAGGTGTAGATCGGCACACAGTCGATGGTCTGCTGCTTCAGTCCGTCGGGCCGGTCGAAGACCACGTAACCCTGACCTGTGGGACCGGACCCCTTCAGATCGATGCCCTTGGTGTCCGCGGCGTCGACCGGCTTGATGACCGGCCACTTCTCCAGACACGCGCCGGTGCACGCCGTCTTCATCGGCCAAGGCGAGTCCTTCAGGAAGCGGTAGACCGTGTGGCCGTTCTTGTCGACCACGATCTCGCCCAGGGTGGGGTCCTCACGGGTGGACAGCCCCGGCAGATCGGCCACTTGGGCCTTCTTGCCGTCGGGCGCCAGCGCGTACCACTTGCCGCCCACGCCCTGGCCCTTGGTGTCGCCGGCGGCGGTGTCCTTCGCGAACCGGTACGCCGGCCATCCGCCGACCGTCAGCTGCTTGGTGCCGTCGGCGCGGGTGACCTCGCCGAGCAGGGCCTTGTCGATGCCCGCGCCGGCCGTGGCGTCGCCCGCGGGAACCGGCGGCCAGGTGGTGGCGCAGTCGCCGTCGCAGTTCGACTTCGGCGGCTCGGCCGTGTCCTGGTCGAAGCGGTACAGGGTCTTACCCGCACCGTCCGTCACCATGTTGCCGACCTCGGCGTTGGCGGAGACGGCCAACTGGCCTGCGGCACTGGCCTGGTTCGCGTTGCTCTGCTCGTTCTGGGCGCCGGCGCCGGTCCCGAGGCCGGTACCGGCGGTTCCGTAGTCGCCGGCCGCGGCCGTGGCGCCCACGTTCTGGCTGCTGGACGGCGCGCTTTCCTGACCGCACGCCGTCGTCAGCGCCAGTACAGCCGCAGCGCTCGCCACGAGTGAGGCGCTCCGCCAGGAGGTCTTCATCTTCAACTCCCCGATCATCGCAAGGATGTTGCAGCGCCCTACTGCGCCACGCACGGTCCTAGGTACGGACGGTGACCGTCGTTGTGTTCAACCGCCTCGCGGATTTCTTTCCGAAACCTGTGCCACACCCCGTCCGCGACCTGTACCACTGCCGTGCCGTCGCCCGTACGCGCGTGCGGATCACCGGACAGGCGAGCGCGAGCCGATCAAACCGGTCAACCCGGCCTGTACCTCCTTCGGGGCAATACCCCGGCGCTCTCGCGTGCGCCGGGTGCACAAGGGCCCATGATCTTCGTCGTGCATGGACCCGAACCGACCCAAGGCGCCGTCGCCGTACGGGTGTTGTCCCTGGTCACGTTGGCCTGGTTGCTGGTCGGCGCCCCGGCGGGCACGGCGGTCGCCGACACCTGCGCGTACGCCTCGACGGGCCCGGGCGGCGCGGAGGCGGTGGCCGTCGTGGGGAGCGCCACATGGCCCACTCCCCCGTCGTGCCCGACGCCCACGCCTACGCCGTCTCCCACGCCGACGCCGACACCCACCCCGACACCGGAGCCGCCGAAGCCCACCCCCACCCCCGCTCCGAAGCCGCCTCCGAAGCCGCGGCCCACGCCGGCCCCCGAGCCGCCGCCCGCACCTGCGCCCCCGGCTCCGCGGCCCGCGCCCCCGCGTCCGCAGCCGACACCCCCGCCCGATCCCACACCGACACCGACGCCATCGGCGGAGCCGACCCCGCGTCCGTCCGTGACCCCGGTGAGCTATCCGAAGTACCACGCGGCGCCGCGCAGGCGGCCGACCAACAGTGCTCCGTCGCCGCTCACCTTCGTCCTGCTCATCACCGTGCCCGCGGCTGTCGCCGTGGCCGCGCTGCGTCCGCGCTGATCCCTGGAGGCATCTCTTGCCGGAATGGCTTGTTCTCACCTTCGCGATGCTGGCCGTCTGCGCCGTGGTGGTGATCATCACCGTCGTTCGCCATCGCACCGCGGCGGACGACGAGGACACCGACGAGACTCCCGACGTCATCGAGTACATGACGATGTGGATCGGCGTGGTGTACGCCATCGTCCTGGGCCTGGCCATCGCGGGCGTCTGGGAGGGGCGCAGCGCAGCGCAGGACCATGTCCAGGCCGAGGCGGTCGCCCTGCACGAGATCTCGGAACGGGTCCGGGTCTACCCCTCGGACATCCGTGACCGTATTCGTGACGATGTCAACACCTATGTCGGACACGTCGTGACCACCGAGTGGAAGGAGATGTCCGACCACGGCAAGGTCACCGAGCGCGGCACCGAACTCCTCGACCGCATCCGCCGGGACGTCACCGACTACGAGCCGAAGACTGACTTCCAGGCCCAGGCGTACCAGCCGCTCGTCGACCAGGTCACCGCGGCGGACCAGGCGCGCAGCGCCCGCGCCAGCTCGACCGGGGAGACGATGCCGGGCGTGGTGTGGTTCGGGCTGATCGCGGGGGCCGTGGTCACGATCGGGATGATCTTCGCACTCCAGATCCGGCGTACGGCACGCGAGCTGATCCTCGCCGCGCTGTTCTCGGCGCTGATCGCCTTCCTGCTCTTCCTCATCTGGGACTTCGACTCGCCGTACAGCCGGGGCATCACGGCGTCCGCCGGTCCGTTCCTGGATCTCTTCCCGAACATCGGCGGCTGAGGATCCCTCACCCCGGCAAACCCATCGGGGGGTGGCCGCCACGCCGCGGCCGTCCCCCGACCGCAGGAACGCCGTCCCCTGTGCGGCCCACACGATTACCCCATTCGCGCGACACCGATCGCGCCGCCGCATACACCTTCCTAGCGTTTCGATCGTCGAGGTGCATTTCAGGCGCAAGCGGAAAAGGTCCGCAGCTGCTCCTCGGGGACCGGAGGTTCCACCATGCACGCGATACGCGTCGCTTCGGCCGCACTGCTGGGCGCCACCGCCCTGGCCCTGGCCGCTCCCGCAGCCCACGCCCGCGGTGACGACTACACCGGCTTCCGGGCCAGCGTGGCACCGACGAGCATCGCGGCCGGCGGGCAGGTGAGCCTGCGCGTCATCGGCTGCGACCAGGACGTGTACGTGTCCTCGGGGGTATTCGACACGGTGACGATCCGAAGAGGCCAGACCTCGGCCACGGCAGCGGTCGACTGGGACGCGAAAGAGGGCGCCGTGTACTCGGTGAAGTTCAGCTGCGGCACCTTCTGGCAGGAAGTGGACCTCGCCATCGCCGGTGGCCGCCCGAGCCACCCGCCGCGGGGCGTGCACGCCGGTGAGGGCGGCAGCGTCGCCGGGTTCGACCTCCAGGAGATCGGCCTTGGCCTCGCGCTCGTCGCGGGCGCGGTCGGAACCGCGTACCACTTCTCCCGACGCCGCACGGACGAGGACGGCGCCTGACCGCACCCCGTCCGCACAGGCCTTCGCCCCGGATCCCGAGAAGGGTCCGGGGCGAAGGCCTGTAGAAGCGATCGGAACTCCGAAGAGATTGGGTCAGATCTCTTACGGCGGTTCAGATCTGCTTCTCTGACCGGCGGCGCATCCAGAACACCCCGCCGCCGATGACGGCGGCGGCCACCAGTCCGCCGCCGATGACCATGTCGGTCCCAGTCGCCCCGGTGGAGCTGCTGCCGCCGATACCGCCGCGCACACCGCCGATGACGGTGAAGGCGTTCGGCCGGGTGAGGGTGGAGCCGGAGCAGTTGACGGTGATGTCGTACCGGCCGGGCCTGGCATTGTTGTCGATGGTCGCGCTGCCCCTCGACGTGTCGTTGGCCCCTCTGATCGGTGAGAGCCTCGCCCTCGGGAAGGCCCGGGATGTCATGGAGCCGCCGTTGGGGCAGCCATCGACCGTGACGGTCAGCCGACCGCCTCGGGGGATGACGCTGGGCAGCGCGACGATATTGCTCGGGAAGAAGCGGCCGTTGCCGCCGTGGCCGCCGCCATTGCCGCCGAAGCCACCGCCGTTCCCGCCGAACCCACCACCGTTGCCGCCATTGCCACCGAAGCCACCGCCGTTGCCGCCGAACCCACCGTGGTCGCCGCCATTCCCGCCGAACCCACCACCGTGATCACCGCCGTCCCCGCCGAAGCCACCGCCGAGATCGCCACCGTCACCGCCGAAGCCACCGCTGATGTCGCCGCTGCCGCCGGGGTCGTTCATGCCGTCCCAAGCGACGGCCGTGGGAGCGGCGAGCCCGAGGACGGCGACCGCGGCGACCGAGGCCGCCAGGGCACGAGTAGTACGCATGTGATCCTCCGCGGAAGACGCCCCGGGACCCGTCCCCGGTCGATCGGCGAGAAAGCGCCTCCCAGATAGACCCTCAGTTGCTGTGCACCCGCCCGCATTTCGAGAATGGTCCGTCCTGGTGAGAGGACACGCCGAAGGAAAACCACACAATCGGATATTGTCGCAGGTCACGGACCGTCAGAAAATTCCTGTTCACGGCGACTCGGATGGCTCACCACCTGCGCTTGAGGGCCACCCATTCGCGTTCGCCCCGTCGCCGGCCGAGTCCGCGGGACTTAGCGTTCTCCTATGCGCTATTGACGCGGCGACGGCCTCGTCGAGAGGGGAAGTCGAATGTCTGGGTACGAGCTGGCCGAAGAGGAGGAGCAGCGGAAGAAGCGCGCTCCTTGGGGCGTGATAGCGCTTGTTCTGCTGACCGGTCTCGCGCTCATTCGAAATGGTTCGGGAGAGTTCGACGTGGGCCCCCCGCAGCCCGCCACGGCGGCCGCCGCGGAGAGCCGCGCACCCCAGGGCGCCTTCCTCCAGGCCTCGGATGCGCTGCCGTACGCCATTCCGGACCGGGTCAGGATCCCGGCGATCCAGGTCGACGCACCCGTGATGCCGGTCGGTCTGGACGCCGCCGGCTGGGTCGACGCGCCGCCGCCCGAGGACCCGAACCTGGCCGGCTGGTTCACCGGCGCCGTCTCCCCGGGCGAAAAGGGCACGGCCGTGGTCGTCGGGCATGTCGACAACAGTCAGGGCCCCGCCGTGTTCTACGGACTCGGGGCCCTCAAGAAGGGATATCGCGTCGAGGTCGCACGCAAGGACGGGAAAACGGCCGTATTCGAGATCTACGGCATCGAGGTCTTCGAGAAGAACAACTTCCCCGGCGACCGTGTCTACGCTTCCAAGGGCAGCCCCGAATTGCGGGTCATCACCTGCGGGGGCGGTTTCTCCAAGCAGAACGGCTACGACGGGAACGTCGTCGTCTTCGCCCGCCTGGTCGAGGTCCGCTGAACGGTCCCGCCCGGGCGGGCCCCGCCCGTCAGACGCGCCGCCGCCGCGGGACCGTGATGTGGTAGCCGTCGTCCAGCAGTTGCGGCAGATAGTCACGCAGCGCCCGGACACTCTGCGAGCGGTCGCCCCCGGCGTCGTGCGAGAGCACCACGACACCGGGGGCGGCGCCGTTCTCGACCCGGTCGATGATGCTGCCGGAGCCGGGCTCGGTCCAGTCCAGGGTGTCGATCGTCCAGGCCAGCGGCTCCATGCCCAGCTCGGCACCGAGTTGGAAGGCCGCGCGGTTCCAGGCCCCGTACGGCGCGCGGAACCAGCGGGGCCACTCGCCGCTCCCCTTCTCGATGATCTTGCAGGTACGTTCCATCTCGGAGCGGATCTGCTTCCTGGTGAGCTGGGTGAGCAGGGGGTGGGACCAGGTGTGGTTGCCGACGACATGGCCTTCGTCGGCCATGCGCTCCACCAGGTCCAGGTTCTCGGCCGCCATCTCGCCGCACACGAAGAACATCGCGCGGACGTCGTACTCCCACAGCGTGTCCAGGATTTCCGGGGTGTAGCGGGGGTCCGGGCCGTCGTCGAAGGTCAGCACCATGGTGCGACCGCGGCCGGAGACACGCAGGAAGGGCTCGCGCCGCACCAGGAGCCGCCGGGAGGCGGCCTTCGGCGGACCGAGGCCGGTCAGCGGCTGGAGACGGTAGGCGGAGGGCTTGAGGGCGCGGCGCGCCTGCGGGCCCGCGGCGCCCGCGGACCCGGCGGCGGACCGGACCGGCTGGTCGCCCGCGCGCACGGCGAACAGACCGGCGGTGCCGGCCGCTCCGACAGCGGCGGCGCCGACGGCCAACGCCCGGCGCCGGGTGATCAACTGATCCTTCTTCATGACTGATCAGTCGCCGTTTCGGGCCCCGACGCACCAGGTCAACACCTCAGCGGCGGCATGAATCCACCCGGGCGGCGTATGACGGTCCGTCAGGGAAACGGCGGGTGCCCCACCGGTGATCGGATCGATGGAGAGGTGTACGCCCGCACCTGCGGGACCAGCTGCTTCCGATAACCTCGCAGCGTGACGGAACAGCAGCACTCGCACTCACACTCGCAGGGGTTCGAGCGGGGCACGGACGGGCCGAAGGTCATCGTGGTCGGCGTGGACGGCTCCGACTCCTCGTGGCGGGCCGCGTCCTACGCCGGTGGGCTGGCCCGGCGCCAGCATGCGCTCCTGGCGATCGTGTACGTGCAGCCCGTGATGTCGGCGGGCGCGGCGCTCGGAGCGCCGGTCGCGGAGACGACGGACGAGATCGCCGAGGACCTCGTCGCCGAGATCCGGGACGCGACCGAGCGCATGAAGGGGATATTCCACGTGCGCTGGGAGTTCCACACGTTCCGCGGCGACCCCTTCAACGGCCTGGTCAAGGCGGCCGACGAACTCAAGGCCGACGCCGTGGTGGTGGGCGCCTCCGAGCAGGCCGGCCATCGGATCATCGGGTCCGTCGCGATCCGCCTGGTGAAAGCGGGGCGGTGGCCGGTGACGGTGGTTCCGTAACCGCCGGGCCCCGGGTGCCTACTCCCCCATCACCAGTCCGTCGCTCGCCCCGCCGCGGCTCAGCACCACGTCCCGGATCCGGTCGCGCACGCCCTCCACGTCGGCGCCTTGCGCCAGCGCCTTGTTGAGGTTCACCGCTCGGCCGGCGTCGATGTCGAACAGCTGCGGGACGAACTCGGCCTTCGTCACCTGCCAGCGGCCGCCGGGCCGGGCGGGCGGCGCGAAGGTGAAGCGGCCGAGCGTGGACTGGTTGCCACGCGGGTCCTGCGTTCCCTGGTTGTTGAACATCGGGCCGGCGATCTGGTCGCCCATTCCGTAGATCACCCAGGTGCCGTTGACCTTCTCGTAGGCCTGCGGGACATGGGCGTGGGTGCCGAGGATCAGGTCGATGGCCGGTCGGTCCCCGGTGCGGGCCGCGGTGAGTCTCTGCGCCAGGTCCAGTTGCCGCCGGTCGGGCGTGTCCTGCCATTCCGTGCCCCAGTGCATGGACACGACGACCACATCGGCACCGGCCTGCCGGGCCGCGCGGGCGTCCGCGATGACCTTGTCCTCGTCGATCAGGTTGACGGCCCAGGGCTGCTCCGGCGGCATCGGGAAGCCGTTCGTGTCGTACGTGTAGGCGAGGTGGGCGACCTTCGCCGCGCCCGCGAGCAGGACGGTGGCGGTGCGCGCCTCGGCCTCGCTGCGCGCCGATCCGGCGTGCCGCAGGCCCGCGCGGTCGAGGGCGTCCAGGGTGCGGCGGATGCCTTCGGTGCCGTCGTCCAGGCTGTGGTTGGAGGCGGTGGAGCAGCCGTCGTAGCCGGTGGCGGCGAGGCCGGTGGCGACCTCGGGAGGGGACTTGAAGGTGGGGTAGCCGGTGTAGTCGCCGTTCTCTCCGTACACCGTCTCCATGTGACACAGCGCCAGATCGGCGCGGGAGACGACGGGTTCGATCCCGGCGAACATCGGGCGGAAGTCGTATCCGGCGCCGCCCGCGTCGAAGCTCGCCCGGTCGATGACCGAGCTGTGCGGCAGGACGTCGCCGGATGCGACGAGCGTGAAGCCGCCGGTCCCGGCGCCGGAAGGGGCCGGACGCCCCGTGTCGGACGGGTCGCCGGCTCGGGCCTGACAGGCGGCGCCCGCGGCGAGAACGGCCGTGAGGGCCAGGGCAACCTGTCGTCTGCGTGCAATCATCGACTCACCCCGCTGTAATCCTATTTACAGATAAATAGGTACGAGTCTGCACGCTTCCGCAAACAACCCGACTGGTTTCATTAGGCCGTCCGGCACTCACGGGCAGCGGAAGGGACCGTTCACCGAACCGTTCGTCGACGCGATCGACCGTCCGCCGCAGATCCTGGTCGGGTCCCTGTCCCCTGCGGACACCCTGCGATGCCATACGGCCATGACGGCCGGAACCACCCTCACGAACGGGACGACCGCCGAGCACGAGCTCGCCGCACTGCAGCGCGAGCACGGCCGGCCCCTCTTCGCGCTGCTGCTCCGGCTCTGCGACGGCGACCGGCAGCGCGCCGAGGACCTCGTGCAGGAGACGCTCGTACGCGCCTGGCAGCATCCCGAGGCGCTGCGCGCGGACGACTTCGAGTCAGTACGGCCGTGGCTGCTGACCGTGGGACGGCGGCTCGCCATCGACGCGCGGCGGGCCCGGCAGGCACGACCCGCCGAGGTCGGGGACGCGGTCCTGGAGAACTCGCGCGTGATCGCCGACCACGCCGAACGAGCGGCCGCGGCACTCGATGTGCGCGAGGCTGTGAAGACACTCACTCCGGAGCACCGTGAAGTCCTGGTGCTCGTGTATTTCCACGGTGCGAGTGTGGCGGAGGCCGCGGCGGCGCTCGGAATTCCTCCCGGTACGGTGAAGTCCCGCGCGTACTACGCGCTGCGCGCCCTGCGCAGGGTGCTTCCGGGATACGCGGCCGACCTGCGGTGAAACCAATGGGTGAGTCAAACCTCCGTAAAGCGCCTTGCTTAAGACCCCTGTTGAGCAATCAGCTGTCTTCATCCGTGTTCCGGACTGGAGCCCGGGGTCGGGCGACGCGCACGCACCGGAGGAAGGCAGGAAGGGATGCTGCACAGAGGTCAAGAGAGCACGGACGGCACCGGCGGCGGTGAACTGACCGTCCCCATGGCGTGGTTGTACGCCGAGTACATCGCCGATGAACTGCTGCGGACCGGCGACCTGATGCCGCCGACGTCCTTCGAGTTCCGCGCCGGACGGGACGCACTGGCGCTGACCATCTTCCTTTCCGACACCGACGGCGAGCTCTCCGGCATCCGCGTCGTCTCGCAACTGGAGACCTGGCTTTCGCTGACGGCGTACGACCAGCCGTGGCAGGACTGGGTCTGCGAGCGTATGGCGAAGCTCGCCGCGGAGGCGATCGAGTCCGGGGACCCCACGCCCGACCTGGAGCTGGCGGAGGCGGCCTGGCGCTGGCTGGAGGAGACCGAACTGCTCGCGCCCGACCTGAACGCGGTGCCCGGTGGTGGTGCCGTGGTCGGCGAGGACGAAGGACCGAAGGTGTGGACGCCGGCCTGGCAGCTGGGACTGCCGCTGGGACATCTCGCCATCCATCTTTTTTAGATTCGGCGGGGATCCGACCAATCCTCGGCCCGGGCCGCTCCGAATCCCAAGGTTCACGATTCGGTAAGCGGCTTGAGTGATTCGGCGGCCTGGTGCGTACCGGTGGGAGCAAGGAGTAACCCCACCCGCACCCAACGGCACGAGGATTCGGCATGAGGTCCCTGGAGAGGCATCGCGACGTCGCCGCGTACGCGCTCGGCGTGCTGGACGAGGCGGACGCGTTCCGCTTCGAGGACCACCTCATGGAGTGCCCCAGCTGTGCGGCACACGTGACCGAGTTCGGGCCGGCGACCCGACAGTTGATGTTGTACCGGCGGGCCACGCCGCGTTTCGTCAACCCCATGACCCAGCCCGGCCCCCGGCTGCTGGACCGGCTGCTCGGCGAGGTGACCGCCCGGCGACGGGTCGGGCGCAGGCGCCTGCTGTACTCCGTGGCGGCCTCCGTGGCGATCGCGGTGGCGGCACCGGCACTCGCGATCACGGCGGGCGGCGGCAACAGCGGGGTGAGCATCACCGCGACCGACGAGCGGTCGGGCGTATGGGCGCAGGTCACGGCCGAGAACGGGGCCTCGGGCAGCCATATCGAGCTGAAGGTGAAGGACGGGGCCGGGCCGCGCCCCTGCCGTCTGGTCGTCCTCGGCCGCGACGGCTCGGAGGAGACCGTCACCAACTGGATGACCCCCCGCCACGACGCCCGCGAGAACACCATGCACGGCAGCTCGTCCATGCACACCGAGCAGATCGACCGGTACGAGGTCCGCACGACGGACGGCGAGCATCTGGTGACACTCGAACCCAGCTAGGCTCCGCGGGCTGTGTGGCCGCGATGGGCCGTCGGTCGGCTGCGGGTCCGTCGTGGCTGGTCGCGCCCGCGCGGCGGAGCCGCAAATTGATACAGCCCCGCGCCCCTTCGGGCGCTGCCTGACCGCCGGCGCTGGCTGAGCGCGGCACGCTACTTGAGCAGCCGCGACATCCTGCGGTCCGCGAGCGGCTTGCCGCCGGTCTGGCAGGTCGGGCAGTACTGGAGCGAGGAGTCGCTGAAGGAGACCTCGCGGATGGTGTCGCCGCACACCGGGCAGGGCTCGCCCGTCCTGCCGTGCACGCGCAGACCGCTCTTCTTCTCGGCCTTCAGACGTCCGGCGGCGACACCTCGGGAGCGCTCGACGGCCTCGGTGAGCGTGGAGCGCAGCGCCTCGTAGAGCCGGGAGGTCTCCTGCGGGGTCAGGGACACGGCCAGTTTGAAGGGCGACATCTTGGCCGCGTGCAGGATCTCGTCGCTGTAGGCGTTGCCCACGCCGGCGATCAGGCTCTGGTCTCGCAGGGCGCCCTTGAGCTGCCGTCGCTCGTCCCCCAGCAGGGCCGCGAGGCGCGGCTCGTCGAAGTCGTCGGCGAGCGGGTCCGGGCCGAGGCGGGCGATGCCCGGGACCTCCTGGGGATCGTGTACGACGTACACCGCCAGTCGCTTCTGGGTGCCGGCCTCCGTCAGGTCGAAGCCCTCGCCGGTCTCCAGGGCGACGCGCAGCGCGAGGGGGCCCTTGCCGGGCTTGGGCGGGCCGTCGGGAAGCCTGTCCTTCCAGTGCAGCCAGCCGGCGCGGGCCAGATGGGTCACGAAGTGCGGGCCGCCGTCGGTCTCCAGGTCGAGGAACTTGCCGTGCCGCCGCACGGCGGTGACCGCGCGGCCCTCGACGGCCGTGAGCGGAGGGTCGTACGTCTTCAGGACGCTGATCGCGACGGGCAGCACCCTGACGATCTCGTGGCCGATCAGGTTCTCGGTCAGGAAGTCCTTGAGCGCTTCCACCTCGGGCAGTTCCGGCATACGTCCAGAGTGCCATCCGGGACCGAAGGACTCAGCCCCGTTCCGGCACCACGAACTCGCACCACACGCACTTGCCGCCGCCCCGCGCCTCCACGCCCCACACGTCCGTCAGCATGTCGACCAGGAGCAGCCCGCGCCCGGAGACACCCGACTCCCCCGCGTCGCGGCGGCGTGGCAGAGCGCTGGAGGAGTCCTCGACCTCGACACGCAGCCGCCGGTCGGTGCCGGCCAGCACCCGCAGGGTGACCACGGCGGAGCCCTCGGTGTGCATCAGGGCGTTGGTGATCAGTTCGTCGGCGACGAGTTCGATCTCGTCGGCGCGCTCACGGGCGCCCCAGGCCCGGACGGCGGCGCGGATCATGTGCCGGGCCTGGCTGAGCGCCTCGGGGTCGCCGGGTGCCACGTGCTGCTGGAGGCGGCCGCCGGACTTGGGGGTGTCCAGACTGCGTCGGCGCAGCAGGAGCAGGGCCACGTCGTCGTCGCCGCCGCGTTCCTCGGCCACGTCGATGAGCAGGTCGGCGAGGTCGTACACGTCGTCCGGGCCGGTCTTGATCATCGCTGCCAGGGTCTGCATGCCGTCGTCGAGGTCGGCGCCGGGCTGTTCCACCAGGCCGTCGGTGCACAGCAGCAGGGTGTGGCCGGGATCGAGCTCGATGGTGCCGACCGGATACTCGATGCGGCCGAACTCGGCGGACAGCCCGAGCGGGAGCCCGCCCTCCACGGCCACCCGGCGGCAGGTCCCGTCGGTCTGCCGGACCAGCGGGTCGATGTGGCCGGCCCGGACCACCTGGACGACCCCGGTCGAGAGGTCGGCCTCCGCGTACAGACAGGTCGCGAAGCGGTCGGTGTCGAGTTCGTGCAGGAAGACGGAGGCGCGGGCCATCACCGTGGCGGGCGTGTGGCCCTCGGCGGCGTAGGCCCGCAGGACGATGCGCAGCTGACCCATGACGGCGGCGGCGTGTGTGTCATGGCCCTGGACGTCGCCGATGACGGCCCCGACGCGGCCGCCCGGCAGCGGTATCAGGTCGTACCAGTCGCCGCCGATGTCCCGGCCCAGGGAGCCCGATCGGTAGCGGACGGCGACCTCGGCGCCGGGCACGCTGGGGATGCTGCGCGGCAGCATGGCCTGCTGGAGGCCGGCGGCGAGGTCCTTCTCCTGTTCGTAGAGCATGGCCCGCTGGAGGCTCTGCGCGATGCTGGAGCCGAGGGCGACGAGCACGTTGCGTTCGTCGGGGGTGAAGCCGCGCCGGTCGCTGTAGAGCAGGCCGACGGCGCCGATGGGCCTGGCCTGGGCGATGAGCGGGAGGTAGGCGGCCGAGGTGATGTCCAGGTCGGTGATGTGCGGCCACAGCACGGGATAGCCCTCGGCGAACTCCTCGGGCGACTCGATGAACTTCGGGGTGAGGGTGCGGACGACCTCACTCATGGGGTAGGGCTCGTCGATGCGGGTGACGTCGGTGCCGGGCACGAAGCTGCCCGCGGGGCCCTCCGCGATCAGCCGGATACGGCCGGCCTCGACCAGGCCCATGACCAGACTGGTGGCGCCGAGGTGGGTGAGGCCGTGGGTGTCCTTGAGGGCGTCGATGACGTCCTGGACGGTACGGGCGTGGGCGAGGGCGGCGGTGGTGAGCTGGACGACGTTGGTCTGCCGGCGGTGGGCCTCGTCCTGTGCGGCCTGGTTGCGGCGGTCCTCGATCTCGGCGAGTTCCTGGGTGGCGTCCCGGACGATGCCGATGATGCGGCGTGGCCGGCCGGTCTCGTCGCGACGGATGTAACCCTGGGTGTGGGTCCAGCGCAGGGTGCCGTCTCTGCGGCGGATGCGGAAGTAGACGCCGTAGTTCTCGCTGCCGTCCTTCATGGCCTGGGAGACGAGGCCGTCGAGCCGGTATGCCTCGGGGCGTGGGACCCGGACGGCCAGGGTTTCGGGGTGTCCGTCGTATTCGTCAGGGCGCAGGTCGAAGACCTCGTGGGCCTGGGCATCCATGTGGAACAGGCCGGTGTCCAGGTCCCAGTCGAAGCTGCCCATTCGGTTGAGCGCCAGGATCGGGTCCGGGTGGGCGGGCCAGTCGTCCGGGAGTGACGGGGCGCTCGCTCCCCGATCAACCATGGGCCCACCTTGCCAGGATTCGACGGATTCTTCGACCGGTGAGCGCAGCTCCGGGAAATGGTCCGGTGGTCAGCCGCCGAAGACGTCTGTCGGGCTGCCGAGGATGATGTCGGTGCTCTCCGGCTCGTCGGGGACCAGCCCGCCGCCGTCGGGCGCGTCCGGGGTGTCCGGCACGGTCTCGGGGCCGACCTCGTCGGGGGACACCGGGGACTGTGAGGTCTCCGGAGAGGTGTCGGGTGGGGAGTCGGGTTTCTCTTCCGGAGGGGTCGTGGTGACGTCCGGCGGCTCGGGCGGGCTCTCGGGCTCGCTGGTCGGGGGCGTCGCGGTGACGGTGGCCGACTCCTCCGGGGAGTGGCGCTGCCCGTCGGAGGGGCGGTCGCTCGGGGCTCGGCTCTCCTCGCCGGGAGACGCGCCGGACTCACTCGGCGGTGGTGTGGGAGTCGGCTCGGACGTGCGGGGCGGCGTCGGCGTCACCGGGCGCGGCGGGGGCACCCTGCGGTCGTGGCGGACGTCATGGCCGACCCGTCGCTCGATCCAGGTGTTGTCGACGGTGCTGACGATCGTGATGTCGGTGATGATCCGGGGCGCGGGGGCGACCACGACGACCTGCGCGGGGCGGTAGCCCGACCAGGGGCGGCCGTTGGTGCCCGGAGTGCCCCGCATCGCGACCGGCGGCCGGAGCGGGTTGCCGCAGGCGCAGCGGACGCGCGGCACACCCCGGTTGTCGACGAGGACGGCCGTACCGGCCTGGAGCACGGACTGGTAGCCGGTCGCCCGGCCGCTGCGGTAGCCGTGGTTGGTGACCCGGGTGTCGGCCCGCAGCACGACCGGGGTCAGACCGCGCGCATAGGAGGGGACCGAGGCCTCGGAGACGCCCGTGACCCGGGCGAAGGCGCCGGCCTTGGTCCGGTCGGCGGCGAGGAGGGCGATCTGCCGGTTCAGGTCGCAACTGCCCTGCCTCGGCCGGCCGCCGTACAGACCGGGCGTCCCGCCGGAGAAGGACCGCACTCCGGGCAGGGCGGAGGCGCTCCCCGTGGGCGTCGACGAGGCCGGTTGTACGACCGTCGGCGGGGTGGCCGTCGAGGTCGCGGTGGAGGCCGTGAAGGGATCCGGGCCCCGGGCGGCGGCCGGCTGGAGGAAGAGCTCTCCGCTCGGCTGCGAGGCCCGCGTGGCATGCGCAGCCCGGTCCGTGTCGCCGCCGGTGTCGCCGCAGCCGGCGACGAAGAGGATCGCCGAGAGCACACAGGCCATGACGACGGTTCGGATGGGTAGCCGCACGTCGTCCTCCCGCTTCGTCCCGGGCACAGTTCGTCACTATTGTCTGCTTCGCTCACTTGGGTTACGCAAGCGGGAGAAGATACACACGGAGAGTGACATGGGTTTCCGGCGCGACAATGGAGTCAGGAAAGCAGGGCTGTGGACTGGTTCACCGCTTCCGACTACTGGCTGAGCCGGCTGGTCTTCCAGCGGGCTCTGGCCGCCGTGTATCTCGTCGCGTTTGTGACGGCGGCGCTGCAGTTCCGCGCGTTGCTGGGCGAGCGCGGCATGCTGCCGATCCCGCGGTTCGTCGCGCGGGTGCCCTTCGGGCGGGCGCCGAGCCTCTTCCAATGGCACTACTCGGACCGGTTCTTCGCGGCCTCGGCCTGGGCGGGCTGCGCGGTGTCGGCGGCACTGCTGGCGGGGGTCGACTCGCTGCTGCCGCTGTGGGGCGGCATGGCGCTGTGGCTGGTGCCGTGGGTGCTGTATCTGTCGATCGTCAACGTCGGCCAGACCTGGTACGGCTTCGGCTGGGAGTCGCTGCTTCTGGAGGTCGGGTTTCTCGCGGTCTTCCTCGGCAATAACGAGGTGGCCCCGCCGATCGTGGTCCTGTTCCTGCTGCGCTGGATCCTGTTCCGGGTGGAGTTCGGCGCGGGTCTGATCAAGATGCGCGGTGACGCCTGCTGGCGGAACCTGACCTGCCTGGACCACCACCACGAGACCCAGCCGATGCCGGGCCCGCTGAGCTGGTTCTTCCACCATCTCCCCCGGCCCCTGCACCGGGCGGAGGTGGCCGCGAATCACTTCACCCAACTCGTCGTGCCCGTCCTGCTGTTCACCCCGCAGCCCCTCGCGACGGCCGCCGCGGCACTGATGATCGTCACCCAGCTGTGGCTGGTCCTGTCGGGCAACTTCTCCTGGCTGAACTGGATCACGATCGTGCTGGCCCTGTCGGCCGTACGGTTCCCGGGCTCACCGCCGTCCGCCGCGGACGCCCCGCTCTGGTACGAGGTCCTCGTCCTCGCCGTCGCCGCACTGCTCGTGGGCCTGAGCTACCACCCCGTCCGCAACATGATCTCCCGCCGCCAGGTGATGAACCGCTCCTTCGACCCGCTCCACCTGGTCAACACCTACGGCGCGTTCGGCAGCGTCAGCCGGATCCGCTACGAGGTGGTGGTCGAGGGCACGGCCGATCCGGTGCCGCACGAGGACTCGGACTGGCGGGAGTACGAGTTCAAGGGCAAGCCGGGTGATCCCCGGCGCTGGCCGCGCCAGTTCGCGCCCTACCATCTGCGACTCGACTGGATGATGTGGTTCGCCGCGCTGTCGCCCGCCTACGCGGAATCCTGGTTCGGCGCCCTGGTGGAGCGGCTCCTGGAGAACGACCCCGCCACCCTGAAGCTGCTGCGCCGCTCCCCCTTCCCGCCCGACGGGCCCCCGCGGTTCGTCCGCGCCCGGCTCTTCCGCTACCGCTACACCACCTGGCGCGAGCTGCGGGAGACGGGCGCGTGCTGGGAGCGGACGTACGTCCGGGAGTATCTGCCGCCGACGCGGCTGGCGGGGACGGCTCAGAGGTCGTAGACGCGGGTGGCGGTGGATTCGAGGATCCGGGCGCGATCCGCTGCGTCCGTCAACTGCCGTGCCGTCTCCATCACTTCACCGTAGGTCGCCGCCAGTGTGCACACCGGCCAGTCCGAGCCGAACATCAGGCGGTCCGGACCGAAGGCTTCGAGGACGATGTCGGCGTACGGGCGCAGGTCGTCGACCGTCCAGGAGCCCGGGTCGGCCTCGGTGACCATGCCGGAGAGCTTGCAGACCGTGTTGGGCAGCGCGGCGAGGGTCCGGACGGCGCTCGCCCAGGGTTCCCGTTCACGGGCGGCAATGGGGGGTTTGCCCAGGTGGTCCAGGACGAGGGTGAGGCCCGGATGGTCGACTGCGGCCTTCGCGCAGGCGGGCAGCTGCTGGGGAAGGACGACGAGGTCGTAGACCAGGCCCGCGTCGGCGACGGCGGCGAGGCCGCGGCGTACGTCGGGACGCAGCAGCCACTCCGGGTCGGATTCGCCCTGGACCTGGTGACGGATGCCTTTCAAGTAGCCGCCGCCGGGGAGTTCGCGCAGCCGGGCCAGCTCGTCGGCGACGCCCGGGCTGGTGAGGTCGGTCCAGCCGACGACACCGGCGATCAGCTCGTGCTCGGCCGCGAGGGCGAGGAACTCCGGGGTCTCCTCCGGCACGGTGATCGTCTGGACGAGGACGGTCCGGTCCACTCCGGCGGCCCGCGCCTCGGGTTCCAGGTCGGCGACGGTGAAGTTCCGCCTCAGCGGCCGGAGTTCGTCCCCGGTGATCCAGTCCTGGTCGCGTACGGAGAGGTCCCAGACGTGGTGGTGGGCGTCGACGGTCACGGCAGCTCCCATACGACGGGCAGGGCGTCGCCCGCCCCCTGGTCGGAGTAGTCGTGCACCACGTCCAGGATTTCCGCCATCCGGGCCTGCCAGGCGACGTTGACCGGAAGCTCGTCCAGCTCGGCGAGGAGTCGCGCGTAGTCCTCGCACTCCAGGAGGTGGAAGAGGTCGGTGCCACTGCGCCAGATCGTCCAGGAGGTGGCACCGGCGGCGCGGATGGCGACCACGAGTTCCTTGGGTACCTCGCGGTGCGCGGCCTCGTAGTCCGCGATGCGGTCCGCGCGGACCTTGGTGTGCAGGGCGACTCTCATGACGGCTCCTCGTCGGTCAGCAGGCCGGTCTCTCTCAGCTCCTGCCAGTACGCCGCGGGCACCTCCGTCGCGAACTGCTCGGCGCAGTCCCGGACTTCGGCCGCCGACCGCGCGCCGACGAGCACGCAGGCGACGGCCGGGTGCACGGCGCAGTAGGCGAGCGCGGCCGCTCTCAGGGTGATGCCGTGGCGGTCGGCGACGGACTTCATGCGCAGGGCGCGGTCCAGCAACTCCGCAGGCGCCTGGGCGTAGTTGTACGTCGCCTCCGGCTTCGGATCCGCCAGCAGGCCGGAGTTGAAGGCGCCGCCGACGACGACGGACGTGCCGCGCGCGAGGGCGGCGGGCAGCAGATCGGTCAGCGCGCTCTGGTCGAGCAGCGTGTACCGGCCGGCGCACAGCACCACGTCCACGTCCGTGTCGCGGACGAAGCGGGTGAGCATCTCGACCTGGTTCATGCCCGCGCCGATCGCGCCGACCACGCCCTCGGCGCGCAGCTTCTCCAGAGCCGGATAGCCCTCGCGGAAGGCCTGTTCGGCGTGGTCGTCGGGGTCGTGGAGGTAGACGGCGTCGACGCGGTCGAGGCCGAGCCGTTCCAGGCTCGCGTCGAGGGAGCGTCGTATGCCGTCCGCGCTGAAGTCCCACACACGGTGGTGGGTGGCGGGCACGGCGAAGCCGTTCGCCAGGTCGTCGCCCGGGGCGTCGGAGGGTTCCAGACGGCGGCCGACCTTCGTGGAGATCGTGTACGCCTCGCGCGGGTGTTCGCGCAGGGCGGCGCCCAGTCGGCGCTCGGACAGGCCGAGGCCGTAGTGCGGGGCGGTGTCGAAGTAGCGGATGCCCTGCTGCCAGGCGGCGGCCACGGCTTCGTCCGCCTGCTCGTCCGTGACCTCGGTGAACAGATTGCCGAGCGGAGCGGCGCCGAGGGCGAGGTCGGTGACCTCGACGCCGCTCCTGCCGAGGGTGCTCACTGGCCCGCCGGGCGCAGTCGCAGGCCCTGCATGCCGCCGTCGACGGCCAGCGCGGTGCCGGTGGTGGCGCCGGACAGGGGGCTCGCCAAGTAGGCGACGGCGCCCGCGACTTCGGCCGCGGTGACCAGTCGGCCGGTGGGCTGGCGGGCCTCCAGGGCCGCGCGTTCGGCGGCCGGGCTGTCAGCGGAGTCGAGGAGACGGCCGACCCACGGGGTGTCGACGGTGCCGGGGTTGACGCAGTTGACGCGGATGCCCTCACGGACGTGGTCGGCGGCCATCGCCAGGGTGAGCGAGTACACGGCGCCCTTCGTCGCGCTGTACAGGGCGCGTTGCGGAAGGCCGGCGGTGGCGGCGATGGAGCAGGTGTTGACGATCGCGGCGTGCGAGGACCTGCGCAGGTGCGGGAGGGCGGCGCGGGCCGCGCGGACCATGCCGACGACGTTGACGTCCAGGACGCGGTGCCATTCGGCGTCGTCGTTGTCCTCGACGGTGCCCTGGGCGCCGATGCCCGCGTTGTTGATCAGGATGTCGAGTCCGCCGAGGTCGGCGACCGCGGCGGCGACTGCCTCGCGGACGGAGGCGTCGTCGGTGACGTCGGCACGGTGGGCGAGCAGCGGCTTCTCCACCGAGGACGGGTCCAGGTCGAGGACGGCGACCTGGGCGCCGCGCTCGGCCAGGAGTTCCGCGGTGGCCCGGCCGATGCCGGAAGCGCCGCCCGTCACCAACGCCTTGAGGCCCTCGAAGTCGCTCATGCTGCCTGGCCCTTCTTGTCCGTGACGTTCTGCGTCTGGAGGTCGGCGGCCCAGAAGGCGCCGTCCGGGAACGTGTACCGCGCGATGGATTCCGGCCGCATGGCAGCCGAGAAGCCCGGCGCGGTGGGTGCCGTGTAGTGACCTTCGCGGATCACCACCGGGGCGAGGAAGTGGTCGTGCAGATGGTCGACGTACTCGATGACGCGGTCGTCGGTGGTCCCGGAGACCGCGACGTAGTCGAACATCGACAGGTGCTGGACGAGTTCGCACAGGCCGACCCCGCCCGCGTGCGGGCAGACCGGCACGCCGAACTTGGCCGCGAGCAGCAGGATCGCCAGGTTCTCGTTGACGCCGGCGACCCGGACCGCGTCGATCTGGACGACATCGATCGCGCCGGCCTGGAGCAGCTGCTTGAAGACGATCCGGTTCTGCACGTGCTCGCCGGTGGCGACCTTCACCGGGGCCACGGCACGGCGGATCGCCGCGTGGCCGAGGACGTCGTCGGGGCTGGTGGGCTCCTCGATCCAGTACGGGTCGAACTCGGCGAGGGCCTTGGTCCAGCGGATCGCCTCGTCGACGTCCCAGCGCTGGTTGGCGTCGATCGCCATGCGGATGTCCGGGCCGACCACGGACCGGGCGACCCGGCAGCGCCGGATGTCGTCCTCCAGGTCGGCGCCGACCTTCAGCTTGATCTGCCGGAAGCCGTCGGCGACCGCCTCGGCGGCGAGCCGGGTGAGCTTGTCGTCGTCGTAGCCGAGCCAGCCGGCGGACGTGGTGTAGGCGGGGTAGCCGCGCTCCAGGAGCCGGGCCCGGCGGTCCCCGGCGCCTTCGCGGCCGCGGCGCAGGAGGGTCAGCGCCTCCTCGGGCGTGAGCGCGTCCGTGAGATAGCGGAAGTCGATCTGGCCGACCAGCCACTCGGGGTCGGCGTCGGCGAGCAGTTGCCAGAGCGGCTTGTCGGCCCGCTTGGCGGCCAGGTCCCACACCGCGTTGGTCACCGCACCGATCGCCATGTGCATCACGCCCTTCTCGGGCCCGAGCCAGCGCAGTTGGCTGTCGCCGATCAGGTCGCGGAACAGGGATCCCGGGTCGTCGCACAGCTCGTCGACGGACCGTCCGACCACGTGGTGGCGCAGTGCGTGGATCGCGGCGACCTGGACCTCGTTGCCCCGCCCGATGGTGAAGGTGAAACCGTGCCCCTCGGGACCGCCCTCGGCGTCCGTGCGCAGCACGACGTACGCAGCCGAGTAGTCGGGGTCCGGGTTCATCGCGTCGGAGCCGTCGAGCTCCCGCGAGGTGGGGAAACGGATGTCATGGGTGTCGAGCGCGGAGATGCGGGCAGAGGAGCCGGGCGTCTGGGACACAGAGGGCCTTTCGGTCGCTGGCAGGGACAGGGCGGGTCAGTCCTGGGCGCGGCCCGTCGTCACGCGGGCGATCATGAGGGCGACCAGGATGATTCCGCCGTAGATGGCCTGGATCCAGAACGACGGCACCTGGGCGAGGGTGAGCAGGTTCTGCACGACTCCCAGGAGCAGTACGCCGGTCAGGGCGCCGAACATGGTGCCCTTGCCGCCGTCGAGGCTGATGCCGCCGATGACCGCCGCCGCGAACACGGTGAAGATCATGTTGTTGCCCTGGTTGGCGCTGATCGCCCCGACATAGCCGGTCTGCATGATCCCGCCCACCGCGGCCAGCATTCCCGCGACGACGAACACGCCGAGCATCACCCGCTCGACCCGGATACCGGCCGCCCGGGCCGCGTCCGTGTTGCCGCCGATGGCGTACAGCGCCCGCCCGATGCGGTGGTACTTCAGCACGAACCCGGCGACCGCGAAGGCGACGGCGGCGAGCCACACCGACATCGGGACGTTGAGGAAGGTGGTGGTGGCCAGGGAGTAGAAGCTGTCGGGCATCCCGAACAGCGTCTTGCCCTTGGTCGCGCCCACCAGCAGACCGCGCAGCACGATCAGCATCGCGAGCGTCACGATGAACGCGTTCAGCCGGAACTTCACGACCAGGATGCCGTTGAACGCGCCGATCGCCGCGCCCACCACGAGAATCGCCAACAGCGCGAGCGCGGCCGGGAACTCGGTGCCCCAGCCGGACTGGGCGACGGGCAGCACCAGCAGCGCTCCGACAGCGGGCGCGATACCGACGACCGACTCCAGGGACAGGTCGAACTTGCCGGTGATCAGCACCAGCGACTCGGCCAGCACCACCATCGCGAGCGCCGCCGAGGCACCGAGGATGGAGATCAGGTTGCGCTCGGTGAGAAACGAGTCGTTGACCACCGCACCGAGCACCATGAGCAGCAACAGGGCTGGTACGAGGGCCAGTTCACGGGCGCGACGCAACAGTACCGTGCGGGCCGCCCGCACCTCGGGCACCCGCAACTGCTTCACCGGCGGGGCCTTGGTGTCAGCCATGGTCCACTCCTTCAATGGAGGCGATCAGCTCACGGTCGCGCCAGCCCGCCGGGTGCTCGGCGACGACACGGCCGTGGAAGAGAACGAGTACGCGGTCGCAGCGCCGCAGATCGTCGAGTTCGTCGGACACGACGAGCACGGCGATGCCGTCCTCGCGGGCGCTGTCCATCCGGGCCAGCAGGGACTCCTTGGACTTCACGTCCACGCCCGCGGTGGGGTTGATGAGGACCAGGAGCTTGGGGTCGGAGGCGAGGGCGCGGGCCATGACGACCTTCTGCGCGTTGCCGCCGGAGAGGTCGGAGACGGGCTGGTCGGGACCCTCGGTGTGGATGTCGAGGCGGTCGATCAGCTCGGTGGCGACCCGGCGTTTGCGGTCGGTGCCGACGAAGCCGTACCGGCCCAGACGGCTCAGGACGGTCATCGTGGCGTTGTCGCCGATGCTCATGCCGGAGACGAGCCCCTGCTCGTGCCGGTCGCGGGGGACGCAGCCGACCCCGGCCTTCAGCGAGGCCTGCACATCGCCGAACGGGAGCTTTTTCCCGTCCAGTTGAGCGGTCCCGCCCGTCGGCGTGTGCAGTCCGGCGAAGGACTCGGCGAGTTCGACCTTGCCGCTGCCGCTGATGCCGGCCAGTCCGACGACCTCACCGCGGCGGACGACGAGGTCGATGTCCTCGTACGACGGGGAGGTGAGCCCTCGGGCCGCGAGTAGGACGGGGGCGTCGTGGTCGACGTCCCTGGGGTCCACGGCCTGTTCCGCGATGGTCTCGATGGACTCCCCCGCCATGGCCTCCACCAGCGCCTGCCGCGGGAGTTCGGTGACCGGTGCCGTGGTGATCCAGCGGGCGTCGCGGAGCACGGTGACGGTCTGGCAGACCTCGTAGACCTCCTGGAGGTGGTGCGAGATGAACAGGAAGGTGACGCCCGAGTCCTGGAGGGCCCGCATGCGCGTGAAGAGCCGCTCGATCTCGCGGTTGTCGAGTTGGGCGGTGGGTTCGTCGAGGACGATGAACCGCGCCCCGAAGCTCAACGCGCGGGCGATCTCCACCATTTGGCGGTCCTCGACCTTGAGGTCCGCGGTGCGGGCCTCCGGGTCGACGTGCACGTCCCAGGTGGCGAGGAGCGCCGCGGCCTCGGACCTCAGGCTGCGCCAGCTGATGAAGCCGCGGCTCAGGGGCTGCCGGTTGATGAACAGGTTCTCGGCGACGGTCAACTCGGGGACGACCGTGGGCTTCTGGTAGACGCAGGCGACCCTGCTTCGCCAGGCGTCCCGGTCGGCGAGCGGGGGCGCGGGCTCGCCGTCGAAGAGGACCGTGCCCTCGTCTGCGGGCTGAAGGCCGGTGAGGATGTTCACCAGCGTGGACTTTCCGGCGCCGTTGCGGCCGACGAGGGCGTGGGACTCGCCCGGGAACACGGTGAGTCGGCCTTCGGACAGGGCGGTGGTGGGGCCGTAGCGCTTGGTGATGCCACGCGCCTCGACAAGTGGTGTGCTCATCCGATCGTGTTGCCCCACAGCTCGGGGTCGTCGACGTTGTCCTTGGTGACCAGCGGCGCGGGCAGCTGGTCCTCGAGGATGCCGCTGGGCAGCTTGACGATCTCGGAGTCATGGTCCGTCGGGCCGGGCTTGAAGGTCTTCCCCTCCATCGCCGCCTTGATGTAGTACATGCCGTACTTGGCGTACAGGTCGGCGGGCTGGGAGACGGTGGCGTCGATCTCGCCCTTGCGGATCGCGTCGAACTCCTGCGGGATGCCGTCGTTGGAGACGATCGTGATGTGGCCCGCCTGGCCCGTCTTCTTCAGCATCCCCTTGGACTTCAGGGTCTGGAGCGTGGGCGCGAGGTAGACGCCGCCCGCCTGCATGTAGATGCCCTTGATGTCGGGGTTGGCGTTCAGCAGCGTGTCGAGCTTGGAGGCCGCGGTGTCCGACTCCCACTTGGCCGGTATCTCCAGGACCTTCAGCTTCGGGTAGTTCTTCTTGATGCAGGCGCGGAACGCCTCGGAGCGGTCACGGCCGTTGACCGAGGCGAGGTCGCCCATGATCTGTACGACCTTGCCGGACGGGATCTGCTTGCCGAGGTACTCGCAGGCCTTCTCGCCGTACGCGACGTTGTTGGCGCGCACCACCATGGCGACCTTGCCCTTCTCGGGCGCCACGTCCACGGCGACCACGGGCACGCCCTTGCGCTCGGCCTGGTCGAGGCCGGCCTCGATGGCGGCGCTGTCCAGCGGGGCCACGACGAGGCCCTTCACGCCCTGGTTGAGCTGGTTGTTGATATCGGTGATCTGCTGAGAGGGGTCACTGTTGGAGTTGACCGTCTTCAGCGCTTCCACGCCTTCGGATGTCGCCATCTTCGGCACGTAGTCGTTGTACGACTGCCAGAACGGCGAGGTCAGCAAGGGCAGGATCACCCCGACCTTGCCGGTGCCGCCGGCTCCGGCACTCGCGGAGCCGGTGTCCTTGGTGCTGCCGCATGCCGTGAGCGCGAGGGCGCCGCACGCGGCCACCGCCGCCAGGCGCACCGCTGTCGTGGACATCCGCCACCGTCCGTTCCGCACAGATCCGTCGGCCATCTGCCAGCTCCTCATCGAGCGTGATCGAGCAGTTGCCCGCATATTTATCAGACCACTTTGGCCTGACAACACCCTCTCGCAGCAAATAATCGCGGTTTCCGGCCGTAGTGGTCCGACCACATCCGTGATTAGACTGCGGCGCACCGGCGACAGGAGGACTGGCGTGGACGAGACCGCCCCGCAGAAGGGCACGGTGACCCAGCGCGCCATCGAGCAGATCAAGGCGATGATCGGCGAGGGCCGGCTGGAGCCCGGCCAGCGACTGCCGACCGAGCGCGATCTGGCGGTCCAGCTGGGCATCTCGCGCAGCTCGATGCGCGAGGCGATCCGCGCGCTCACCGTCCTCGGTGTGCTGGAGGCCCGGCACGGCTCCGGTATCTACGTCACCCAGCTCCAGGCCGGCGATCTGCTGGAGACCTTCGGTGTCGTGGCCGACCTCTCACGCGGCCCGCGCCTGGTCGAACTGCTCGAAGTGCGCCGCATCCTGGAGTCCACCGCGACCGCACTGGCCGCCGCGCGCATCACCCCGGACCAGCTGGCCGAGGTGGAGAAGCATCTGACGGCGATGAACGCGACGGACGACCCGGAGGAGATCCTCGCCCACGACCTGGCCTTCCACCGCGAGATCGCGGCCGCAGCCGGCAACGACACCATGGCCGCGATCCTGGAGGGCCTCTCCTCCCGCACCTTCCGCGCCCGCGTCTGGCGCGGCTACCAGGAAGAGGGCGCCTTCGCCCGCACCCGCCGCGAACACGCCGCGATCCATCGCGCGCTGGCCGCCCGCGACCCGGAGGCGGCACGGGCGGCGGCGGCCGCGCATGTGGGGGAAGTGGAGGAGTGGCTGCGGGCCCAGCTGGCAGGCTGAGCCCACGGCCCTACACCGCTCAGGCCCGCTTCAGCCGCAACGTCACCAGCTCGAAAGGCCGCAGGCGTACGGTGATCCTGTTGCCGTCGCGCTGCGGCTCGGCCTCCGTCAGCGGCCGCTCCAGCAGGTCCGTCACTTCGACGCCCGCGACCTCGAACCCCGCGGTGAGCGTCGCACGGGCGCGCCCACCGTGGGCCTCGTGGAACCGGACCACCACATCGCCGCTGCCGTCGTCGGCCAGCTTGACCGCGGTGACGACGACCGCCTCCTGATCCACGCTCACCAGCGGGGCCACGTCGGACGCGCCCGTGATCCGCCGCTCCGGGAGGTTGATCCGCCAGCCCTCACGGACGGCGTCACCGATGCCCGCGCCCGGTACCAGGGCGTGCAGGAACCGGTGGATGCCCTGGTCGGTCTCGGGGTCGGGGAAGCGCGGGGCGCGCAGGAGGGACACGCGAACTGTGGTGGTCGTACCACCGTCGCCGTCGGTGCGGACGGTACGGGTCACATCGTGGCCGTAGGTGGAGTCGTTGGCGATCGCCACACCCCAGCCGGGCTCCTCCAGGTGCACGAACCGGTGGTTGCACGCCTCGAACTTGGCGGCCTCCCAACTGGTGTTGGTGTGCGTGGGCCGGTGGAAGTGCCCGAACTGGGTCTCGGACGCATACCGTTCGGCGTGCAGGTCGAGCGGGAACGCGAGCTTGAGGAACTTCTCGGTCTCGTGCCAGTCGACCTCGGTGTCCAGCACCAGCCGCCGCTCCCCCGGGGCGAGAGACAGCACCTGGGTGACGCGGGACGCGCCGAAGGACCGTACGATCCGGATCGACACGCCGTCGTCACCCGCCGTGACCTCGTCGGCGTCGACGAGGTCGGTGACCGTGTTGCGGTAGAACTCGTCGACGTCCCAGGCGTCCCACATGTTCGGGAAGTCGGGGTGGAGTTGGAGGAGGTTCGCGGGCCGTCCCGGGGCGATGGTCTCGCGGTCGGCGGCGATGTCGTAGGCGGAGACGACGAGTCCTCGGGCGTCGATCTCGATCCGGAGCAGGCCGTTGTCGAGGACGTGACTGCCGTCGGTGCGCGGGGCGAGCGCGGTGCGGCCCTCGGTGACGGGGGTTCGCGCACCGCCCGCCGGGACGCCGTCGCGGGTGTGCGGGGCCGCGTTGAAGACGAGCGGAGTCGAGCCCTGCCCGGCCAGGGCGCGCTGGGCCGCGTCGATGATGCCGTTCAGCTCGCCGGCGAGCCGCTCGTAGGTCGCGCGTGCCTCGCGGTGCACCCAGGCGATGGACGAGCCGGGCAGGATGTCATGGAACTGGTGCAGCAGGACCGTCTTCCAGATGCGGTCCAACTCCTCGTACGGATAGGGGAATCCCGTCCGTACGGCCGCGGTCGCCGCCCAGAGTTCGGCCTCGCGCAGGAGGTGTTCGCTGCGGCGGTTGCCCTGCTTGGTCTTCGCCTGGCTGGTGAGGGTGGCCCGGTGGAGTTCGAGGTAGAGCTCGCCGACCCAGACGGGCGGATTGGGGTATTCGGCCTCGGCCTGCTGGAAGAACTCCGTGGGGGTCTCCCACACCACGGTCGCCGATCCTTCGAGGTCGCGCAGTCGGGCCGCCTTGGCGACCATCTCACGGGTGGTGCCGCCGCCCCCGTCGCCCCAGCCCGTGGGCGCGAGGGAGTGCCGGGCCTTGCCCTTGTCCTTGAAGTTGCGGGCGGCGTGGGCGAGTTCACTGCCCTTCATGGAGCAGTTGTAGGTGTCGACGGGCGGAAAGTGCGTGAAAATACGCGTGCCGTCGATGCCCTCCCAGGTGAAGGTGTGGTGCGGGAACTTGTTGGTCCGGGACCAGGAGATCTTCTGCGTCAGCAGCCACTTGGACCCGGCGGCCTTGATGATCTGCGGCAGTCCCGCGGCGAAGCCGAAGGTGTCCGGCAGCCAGGCCTCGTCGTTCTCGATGCCGAACTCGTCGAGGAAGAACCGCTTCCCGTGCACGAACTGCCGGGCCATCGCCTCCGAGCCCGGCATGTTGGTGTCCGACTCCACCCACATGCCGCCGGCCGGCACGAACCGCCCGTCCGCCACGGCCTTCTTCACCCGCGCCCACACCTCGGGCCGGTGCTCCTTCACCCAAGCCCACTGCTGGGCCTGCGACATGGCGAAGACGAACTCCGGCTCGTCCTCGATCAGCGCGGTCATGTTCGAGGTCGTACGGGCCACCTTGCGCACGGTCTCGCGCAGCGGCCACAGCCACGCCGAGTCGATGTGCGCGTGTCCGACGGCGCTGATGCGGTGTGCGGACGGGGCGGCAGGGGTGGCGAGTACGTCGGCGAGCCGTGCACGTGCCTGCGCCGCCGTGCCGCCCACATCCTGGAGGTCGATGGCGTCCAGGGCCCGCTCCACCGCCCGCAGGATGTCCCAGCGACGCGCCGACTCGACCGGCAGCTCGGCCATGAGCTCGCCTAGCACCTCCAGGTCGAGGACGAGCTGCCACACCGTCTCGTCGAAGACGGCGAGGTCCATGCGGGTGAGCGTGTACTGCGGCTCGCCTCCCGCCGTCTCCTTGTCGCCGAGCTGGGTCGGCAGGAAGGGGTGGTAGTCGAGGATGACGGGGTTGGACGCGGCCTCGATGTGCAGCCGGACCTCCTCGCCGCCCTCGACGGGCGCGCCGATCCTGACCCACTGGTTGCGCGGGTTGAGACCCTTCACCGGAGTGCCGTCGGGCCGGTAGACCAGGCCCTCGCACTGGAAGCCGGGCATGTTCTCGTCGAAGCCGAGGTCGAGGAGCGCCTCTACGGTCCGTCCGGCCCAGGCCTCGGGCACGGTCCCGGTGACCCGGAACCAGCTGGTGCCCCACGGAGCACCCCACCGGGCGCCCACCTCGATCGGCTCGGGTGCGGCGGCGAGCCCTTCCTCGACCGGCACGGGCTCGCCGGGTGCGTGCCACACCGCCACTTCCAGCGGTACGGACTCGGGGTACACGGCGGGGCGGACACGTTCGTCGAGGACGCGCTTGAGGCGGGCTTCGACCAGGCTGCGGTCGTCATGCATGCGGGGTGCTCCGTAGGTCGTCCGGGTGCGGTTCTTACCAGGTGTGGCTGAAGGTCACAGGTGCCGACGAGGAGTACAGCTCCCCACGGCGAGCACTTCGAACCACGCCGCGTACCGTCGGGCAGGACCGTGCGTCCGGTGGGGTTCACGAGCGGGTGCCTCCTTGTGGGGCGGGGAGTACCTGTTCGGGAGTGACGACTTCGGTGATGCCGCGCGCGGCGAGGTGGTCCCTGTCGTCGGCGCGCACGTCGAGAACGGTGGTGGGGCGGGCACCGTCGGCGACCAGCCGGAAGTAGGCGTCGAAGACGGGGCCGCCCGGGGCGCAGAGGGAACGGGCGAACGGATCGGCGGGGACGACGAGCGCCGTGGTGCGAGGTGCCGGGGCGTGGGTGTGCTCCCGGGCCGCGCGCGCCAGCACCAGGGCCGACTCCTTCGGCCTCCGGTCATTGGTCAACAGCCCCAGCCCGTACTCGAGTTCGGGAAAGTCGGCCAGTTCCCGGGACACGTCGTGGGAGCACCACCAGGTGATGCCCCACAGGTCCGGACAGTCCAGCGCATGGGCCACGGTCGCCTCGGTGAACGCTGCGGCGTGCTCGGCCGGGATCAGGGGCGCCGGCGCGCCGACCTCCTGGAGCCACACGGGCCGGTGCGGCTCGTCCGCCCATGCCTTGCTCAACTCGATCAGATAGGCGGCGTGGTGTTCGGTGGGCACGGACGTACGGCCGTGCCGCTGGGCGGTGCCGTTGAAGACCCAGGAGTGCACGGCGGTGACGGCGCCGCGCCGGGCGGCCTGGGCCGGGGTGAAGGGCTGGTCGTCCTGGTACCAGGTCGCGTCGTACTCGGCGTGCAGATGCAGCTTGCCGGGGGCGCCCTCCTCGCAGGCGGCGAGCATCCGCTCCAGCCAGGCGTCGATCTGCGCGCCGGTCGCCCGGTCCGGGTCGGGATGCGGACCGGCCGAGAACTGGTTGACCTCGTTGCCGAGGGTCATGCCGATGAAGTTGGGGCGGTCGGCGAGCGCGGCGGCGAGGGTGCGCAGGAAGGTGGCCTGGCCGTCGATCACGTCCGGGTCGGTGAAGAGGTTGCGCCGGTGCCAGGTCCGGGTCCAGGCGGGCAGGAAGTCGAAGCTGCTCAAGTGCCCTTGCAGACCGTCCACGTTGACGTCGAGTCCGCGTTCGGCGGCAGCGTCGACGAGCTGGAGCAGCTGCTCGACGGCTCGCGGGCGGACGAAGGTGCGGTTGGGCTGGAAATACGGCCACAGCGGGAAGACCCGGATGTGGTCCAGGCCCAGTGCGGCGATCGAGTCGAGGTCGGCGCGCACGGATTCCGGGTCGAAGTCGAGCCAGTGGTGGAACCACCCGACGCTCGGGGTGTAGTTGACGCCGAAGCGCACGGCAGGGGGCATACGGGATCCTTGCGAATCGGGTGTACGGGTGAGGGGTCGGCCGGGTGCGGGTCAGCCCTTGACGGCGCCCTCTCCGACGCCGCGGAAGAAGTACCGCTGGAGACAGGCGAACAGCACGATCAGCGGTGCCACGGCGATGACCGTGCCCGCCGCGACGAGCCGTTCGTCGTTGGCGAAGGTGCCGTGCAGATAGTTGAGGCCGATGGTCAGCGTGAATTTGGACGGATCGCTCAGCACGATGAGCGGCCACAGGAAGTCGTCCCAGGCGCCCATGAAGGCGAAGATCGCGACGACCGCGAGGGTCCCCTTCACGGAGGGCAGCGCCACCCGCAGGAACCGCTGCCACACGTTGGCGCCGTCGACGTAGGCCGCCTCCTCGATCTCGTACGGCAGGTTGAGGAAGGCGTTGCGCATCAGCAGCACGTTCATCGCGCCGATGCAGCCCGGCAGGACGACGCCGACCAGGGTGTTGTTGAGGCCGAGCTCCCGCATGGTGGTGAACTGGGCGATGATGATGCCCTCCACGGGCACGAGCATCGCCAGGATGAAGGCGAGCGTGGCCGCGCGACGGCCCCGGTAGCGCAGCCGGGCGAGGGCGTACCCGGCGAGTGCCGCGCCGACGCAGTTGGTGATGACGTTGGCGGTGGCGACCTTCAGCGAGTTGAAGGCGTAGTCCCAGACGGGGATGGTCTCGGAGACACGCTCGTAGTTGTGGAGCGTCGGGTCGCCCGGGAGGAACTTCGGCGGCGAGGTGTAGATGTCCTCGGTCGGGCCCTTCAGGGACGTGGAGAGCTGCCAGAGGAAGGGGCCGACGGTCAGGGCGAGTACGGCCAGCAACAGGGCGTAGCGCAGGACCAGTTCCCAGACGCGGATGCGGCGGCCGTGTTCGTCCGTGACCCGGGGCTCGCGTACGGCTGCCGGGCGCTGGGCGGGTCGCACCTTCTCGATGACGCTCACCGCTCCTCCCTCCGGTCGGCCCGCAGCACGAGCAGCATCAGCGCCACGGTGACGACGAAGACGACGACGGAGATGGCGGAGGCGTAGCCGACGCGGCCGGTGAGTCCGGTGCCGGTGCGCTGGACGAGCATCACGAGGGTGGTGTCCTCACCTGCCGGGCCGCCGCTCGGCCCCGCCATCAGGTACACCTCGGAGAACACCTTGAACGCGGCGACCGAGGACAGGGCCGCGACCAGCACCATGGTGGAGCGGACGGCCGGCACGGTGACCGTGAGGAAGCGGCGTATCGCGCCCGCTCCGTCCACGGCGGCGGCCTCGTGCAGTTCGCGCGGCACGTTGGCGAGCGCCGCCAGGTAAATGATCATGTAGTAGCCGAGGCCCTTCCAGACCGTGACGGCCATGGCACTGAGCAGCAGCAGCCACTGGTCGCTGAGGAAACCGATCCGGCCGACGCCGATGGTCTCCAACAGCGAGTTCACCAGGCCGCGTTCGTCGAGCAGCCACACCCAGATCAGCCCGACCACGACGATCGACGCGACGACCGGGGTGTAGAAGGCGGAGCGGAAGAAGGTGATGCCGGGGATGTTCTTCTGCACCAGCAGTGCCAGGAGCAGGGGCAGGATCACCAGGGCGGGGACGACTCCGACGACGTACAGCGTGCTGTTGCGCAGCCCGATCCAGAACATGTCGTCGTGCAGCAGCTCGCGGAAGTTGGCCAGGCCCACGAACTCGCCGGGGATCAGGGTGCGGCGGTCGGTGAAGGCGTTGATCAGCGTGGAGACGAACGGGTAGAGGATGAAGGCGCCGATGACCAGCAGGCCGGGGGCGGCGAACAGCCACGGGCTCACCGGCAGTTGGCGCCGCACCCGGGTCACGGTGGACATCGCTACCCCTGCTGCTGAAGGAGCCGGTCGCAGGCCTCGACAGCGTTGTCGAGGGCTTCCTTCGGACTCTCCTTGCCCTGCAACGCCTTGGCGACCTCGTTGCGCAGTTCCGTCTTCATCTGCTCGCTGAACAGCACGGGCGTGTAATTGACCGCGTTCTTCAGCGACTTGGCGGCGGCCACCCGCACCCGCGTCTCGTCGGTCCCGTCCTCCTTGGTGAAGTACGGGTCGTCGAGCGAACCGGCGGTGCTCGGGAAGATCGCGACCTTCTTGGCGAAGGACATCTGGTGCGCGGCGTCGGTGACGTAGTGCGCGAAGGCGACCGCGGCGGGCTTCTGCTTGGTCTGCGCGTTCACCATCACGCCCATCACGTACATGTTGACGTGGCCGGTGCTGGTGATCTGGTCGGTGATGCCGATGTTCTTGTACAGGTTCGGCGCCTGCTTCTTGAAGTTGCCGAGGTCCAGGGCGCTGCCGGGATTCATGGCGACGGCCTCGGTGAGGAACTTCTTGCCGGACGACTCCGGGGTGGCGGTCAGCGCCTGCGGGTCGAGCGCCTTCGCGTCGTACAACTCCTTGTATTTGGTGAGGAGTTCAACGCCCTTCGCGTCGTTGAAGGTGAAGGCCGTGCCCTCCGTGTTCATCAGCGGGACGCCGTAGCGGCCGAAGTCCTCGACGGTGGGGACGTTGGCGAGGGTGGCGACCTTGCCGTCGGTCTTCTCCGCGATCCGGAGGGCGTCGGCGAAGAGTTCGTCGTACGTCGTCGGCGGCTGCTCGGGATCGAGTCCGGCTTCCTCGAAGAGGGACTTGTTGTAGAACAGCGGCCCGGTGTTGAGGTACCAGGGGAAGGCGTACGTGCCGGTCATCCCCGGTATCCGGTGGCTGGCCCAGGCGCCGTCCAGGTACTCCTTCTTGTACTGGGCGGCGGCCTTGTCCAGGTCCAGCGCGAGGCCCGCCTTGGCGAGCGGGGCGACCAGGTCCGGTGAGACGTTGACGACGTCGGGGAGGGTGCCGCCGGCCGCGTCCGCGCTGATCTTGTCGGCGTAGCCCTCGGCGGGCTGGTCGATCCACTTGACGTTCGTGCCGGGGTACTTCTTCTCGAAGTCGGCGACCAGACCCTCGAAGTAGTCCTTGAAGTTGGCGCGGAGATTCCAGGTCTGGAAGGTGATGTCGCCCTCGACCTTGCCCGAGGCGTCGGTCGAGCCGCCGTCGTCGCCGGAGCCGCAGGCACTCAGCGGCAGGAGGACACAGACGGCGAAAGCGGCAGCAAGGGCTCTGCGGGAAATAGGCACCGTGAACGGCCTCCTTTACGGCGGAGTTGGCCAACGACGCAGACCTTGCACGTCCTCTCACCGGCCCGTCAATGGCTCTCGCACAGCTAATTTCATTAGTGACTAATGCGCATTAGGATCACCGAGCTGAACCGCATTAGTGCATACTGGCCCGGTAATGCGTCGGTGGAATGGGGGAATCACCATGTCAGGCAAGCGGTCACCGGCCCGCCGGCCGACCATGAAGGACATCGCGCGCCACGCCGGGGTCTCCCAGAGCGCCGTCTCCTTCGCTCTGAACGGCCGGCCCGGAGTCTCCGAGGACACCCGCGACCGGGTGCGGCAGGTCGCCGAGGAGCTGGGCTGGCGGCCCAGCACGGCGGCCCGCGCGCTGTCCGGGGAGGGCGCGGCCACGGTCGGCTTCGTCCTCGCCAGACCGGCCGAGACGCTGGGCGTGGACTCGTTCTTCCTCCAGCTCGTCTCGGGCATCCAGGAGGTGCTGGCGGAGCGTCATCTGGGGCTGTTGTTCCAGGTGGTGGAGGACATCGACGACGAGTGCGCGGTGTACCGGCGCTGGTGGGCCGAGCACCGGGTGGACGGCGTCCTGGTGGTCGACCCGCGTACCGACGACCCCCGGCCGGACCTGCTCGACGAGCTGGGGCTGCCCGCCGTGGTGATCGGCGGCGCCCCGGACGAACGGCACCCCGGCCTCTCGACCGTGTGGGCGGACGACGCGGGCGCGATGGCCGCGGTCGTCGACGAGCTGTACGCGCTCGGGCACCGGCGGATCGTGCACATCGCGGGGCTGCCGGGGCTCGCGCACACCGAGCGCCGCATCCGCACGCTGCGCGCCGAGGCCGGGCGGCGCGGACTGACCGGGGTGGAATCGGTGCCCACCGACTACTCGGACGCGGCGAGCGCGGCCGTGACCCGTCGTGTGCTGGAGACCTCCGCTCCCCCGACCGCGCTGATCTACGACAACGACGTGATGGCCCTCGCCGGGGTCGCCGCCGCGACCGAGCTGGGCTTCTCGGTGCCCCGGGACGTGTCGGTGGTGGCCTGGGAGGACTCGGCGCTGTGCCGCATGGTCAAGCCCTGGCTGTCCGCCCTGTCCCGCGACAGCGTGGAGTTCGGGCGTACGGCGGCGACGGAACTGACCGCCCTGCTGGACGGCGGCCCGGCCCGCACGGTGCGGGTGCCGGTGCCGCGGCTGATCGTGCGGGACAGCACGGGGTCGGCGCGAGGGAGCTGAACCGGGCGGAGGACATCGCGGGCCCCGATGGGGACAATGGGCGTATGCGGATCAGGGGAACGGTACGTGTCGCCGTCGCACTGGCGCTGTCGGCCGCGGTGGGCTGCACGGCGAGCGACGGTGACGACGACCAGGCGCGTACCAGCCCACCGGCATCGACCCGCACCGCAAGTCCCACCGCATCGCCCTCCCCCAGCCCGGTCGACCCCGTGTCGATCCCCGCCCTGATCCAGCGCGAGCACACGGGCTCCGGCCTGAAGCTCGGCACCGTCCTGGCCCGCACCGCCGCCTACACCAGCTACGAGGTGACGTACGAGGCGAACGGGCTGACGATCTCGGGGCTTATGAACATCCCCGAGGGCAAGGGACCGTTCCCGGCGCTGGTCCTGGCGCACGGCTACATCGACCCGGCCGTCTACACCACCGGCCGGGGACTCGCACGCGAGCAGGACCTCCTCGCCCGCAACGGCTATGTCGTCCTGCACACCGACTACCGCAACCACGCGAGGTCGGACAAGGACCCCGACAACAACGTCAGCCTGCGCCTCGGCTACACCGAGGACGCCATCGGCGCGGCGATGGCGCTGCGGTCGTCCGGGCGGCCGGAGATCGACGGCGACCGACTCGGGCTGCTGGGCCGGTCGATGGGCGGCGGCGTCGTCTACAACTCGCTGGTGGTGGCTCCGGGCCTGTTCGACGCGGCCGTCGCCTTCGCCCCGGTCAGTGCGCACCCGGAGGAGAACATCGACCAGTTCCAGCGTCCCGACGCCGACCCGGTGGTGGCCGAGATCGAGGCCGAGCACGGCACGCCCGAGGAGAACCCGAAGTTCTGGCGCGAGGTCTCCCCGCTCACCTACGTCGACCGGGTCACCGAGCCCCTGCTGATCCATCACGGCACCGTCGACGACACCTGCCCCATCGCCTGGACCAGGCACACGGTGGCCGCGTTCGAGAAGGCCGGCAAGGACGTGCGGCTGCGCACGTACCAGGGCGAGGGCCACACCTTCTACGGGCAGTGGCCGCGCTCGATGGAGACCACCATGGACTTCTTCGAGGAACACCTGCGCTGAAGGGTGGCCACCGGGTCACCGACGCCCCGGTGGCCACCCGGTCCCTCAGACCCGGGACCGGTACAGCCCGAACTCCGTGATCCGTACGGCGCTCCGGGCACCGGTCACCCGCAACCGCCACCGCCGGGCCCGCACCGGAGCCGGCAGCAGCAGGATGCGGCTCGCGCCGACGGCCCCCGCCCGGGTCACCTCCGTCCACGCGCCGTCCAGGTGCGCCTCGACGACGAAGCTCTCCACCTGCTGGCCGTGCCGGATGTCCTCGGCCAGCCGTACCCGGTCCACCTCCCGCTCCCTTCCGAGATCGACGGTGACCCGCCCCGGTGCGGACGTGACACGGGCTCCCCGTGCCAGGTCCTCGGGCAGCTCCCGGTCGACGCGTTCGCGGAACTCCCGCAGCCGGACCACATCGGCGGCGGGCAGCAACCCGTCGGTGTCGGGCGGGATGTTGAGCAGCAGCACCGAGTTGCGCCCGACGGACCGGAAGTAGATGTCCGTCAACTGCTCCACGGTCTTGGGCTGTTGGTCGGCATGGTAGAACCAGCCGTCCCGGATGGACACATCGCACTCGGCCGGCCACCACTGCACATAGTCCGCAGTCGGCAGAGCCGCGACGAGCGCGTCACGACTGCCCATGTCAGGGGCGTCGTAGGCGAGGGCGTAGTCGGTCCGGCCGTAGTCCTTCTCCTGCACCGGTACGACACTCCACTCGTCCTCACGGGCCAGCCCGCCCTCGTTGCCGACCCACCGCACGTCCGGGCCGGAGACCGCGATCGCGGCGTCCGGGGCGAGCGAGCGCACCAGGGCGTACCAGCTGTCCCAGTCGTACTTCTCGACCTTGTCCGGCGGGATGCGCCCCTGGGCTCCGTCGAACCAGACCTCGTCGATCGGGCCGTACTCGGTGAGCACTTCGTAGAGGTGGTTGAGCATATGGGCGCCGTAGTCGGTGGCCTCCAGGGTGAAGTAGCAGTCCGGGGAGCGGTCGTCGCCCTCGACGAGGGTCGGGATGGTGCGCTCGGTGCGGGCGCTGCCGTTGGCGTACACGCCGTGGAGGTACTGGTTCTCGTCGGCGGGCGAGATGTAGACGCCGACCTTGAGGCCGTACCGGCGCAGGGAGTCGGCGAACGGGCGCAGCACGTCGCCGTGTCCGTCACGCCAGCTGCTGGAGGCCACGGAATGGTCGGTGTAGCGGGAGGGGTGGAGCACGAAGCCGTCGTGGTGCTTGACGGTGAGGATGGCGAGCTTGAAGCCGCCGTCGCGCAGGGCCCCGGCCCACTGGTCGGTGTCGAGGCCGGTCGGCTGGAACACATCGGGGTCCTCGTCGCCGGTGCCCCACTCCAGACCGGTGAACGTGTTCACGCCGAAGTGCAGGAACGCGGTCCGTTCCAGCTGCTGCCAGGCGATCTGCCGTGCGGTGGGCCGGACCTGGGAGGCCTTGCGGCCGAGGTCCGCCTCGGTGTCGTCCGGGGAGACGGGGATGCGGTAGCGGGGGTCATCGGCCTCGGTGGGTGCGGCCACCGCGGGGATTCCGGTCACGGCGAGCGCGGTGACCGCGGTGGCGGCACTGACGAAGAGGCGTCTGGAGACGGTCATGGGCTGGGACTCCTCAGCTCAGGTGCCAGACGGCGGACGGGCGTTGGTCCGGCGGGTACTGCACGAGCCGGCCGTCGTCCGGGCTCAGGGTCATCCGGGTGATGGCGTTGACGAGCCGGTGGCCGCCGGCGACGGGCTCCAACTCCCAGCGCTGCAAGGTGTTCGCGGTATCGCAGGCCTGCGCGGACGCCTCGACGCCCGGCTGGAGCGGCACGTTCAGCGTCAGCTTGCCGCCGCGCACCTCCAGGCAGCCGTCCGCGGTCCGCAGGGTCAGATAGCCGTCTGCCGTACGGTTCACCCGGGCGGTGAACGAGAGCCCGTCCGTCCGGAAGGTGTACGTCCCGTCCGCGACCGGCGTCCTGGTCAGGTCCCGCCACCCGGGCGCGTGCCCGACAGCGGTACCGCGCGCGGTGAACTCGGCGTAGGTGGCGTCGGGGTGCGGATCGCCCCAGGCGGCCTGGGCGATGTGGCGCAGTGCGGGCCAGAGGGCGACCGCGACCTCGTTCTCGGTCTCGCCACGGCCGTTGTCGGGCCAGAGGCTGATCTTCGCGCCGGTGATGCCGTCGGCCGAGGTGAGCTGCTCGCCCTCGAAGCTGCGCGGATCCCAGCTCTGCTCGTACAGCGCCTCGGTGTCGGAGTGGAAGCCGCCGCGGACCAGGTACAGGGCGTACGCCGCGTTCATCAACGGATGGCCCTGGTCGATGAGCCGGCTCGGTTTCACCGCCATGTTCAGCCAGTGCTCGACCGTGGTGTCCGCCGCCACGGGCACGGTGTTGGCGCCGGTGAGCCCGTCGTTCCAGATGCGCAGCTTCTTGCCCTTGGCGGCCGCGTAGGCGTGGACGCGGTTCACGAAGTCGACGAAGGCGTCCTGGGGAGTGGCGTCGGGGCCGTACTTCTCCCGTGCGTACGCCAGGATCTGCGGGTACTTGGCGAAGTCCGAGCCGAGCATGTACTCGTCGGCTCCCATGTGCCAGGACGTGGACGTGAAGGCCTGCGCGTACTCGTCGATCAGGCCGGTGTAGTAGGCGAAGGCCTCCGGCCGGGTGATGTCGAGGCGGGAGGGCTGCCTGTTGCCGTCGGCGTCGGTCAGCTGGAGATCGGGGCGGTTCTCTATCCACGGGTCCATATGGCCCGGGGAGTTGATCTCGGGGATGATCTCGACGTGGTACTCGGCGCCGAGGGCGACGAGGCCGCGTATCTCGTCCTTGGTGTAGTAGCCCCAGGTGTTGGCCTCGGGATGGGCGTCGCTCTTCACCTTCAGCTCCAGGAGCAGCTGGTTGAGCTTGTGGTACGCCATCTCGCGGACGAGGTTCTCCAGCCAGGGCATCGAGATGTGGATGTAGCAGGCGCAGACCCCGACCCCCCGCTCCTGGTAGCGCGGCACGTCGACGGTGCGTCCGGCGGGGATCCGGTCGCCCTGCGCGAGGAGTTGCAGGAGCGTCCGGGTGCCGTAGAAGGCACCGGTCCCGGTCGCGCCGGTCACCGACAGCCGCTTGCCGGCCCGGAGTTCGTAGCCCTCCGTGCCGAGCGAGGTCCTGCCGGGCCGTACGTCGATCACGATGTCACCGGCGCGCGCCCCGCCGCGTACGACGGGCACGGTGCCATGTCCCGCGGCCCGCAGATCGTCGGCCAGGGTCCGGGCGACCCGGCGCTCGGTCCCCGAGTCGGCGACCAGACGGGTCCCTGGCCCGTACGAGTAACTGCCCGCCTCTGCCGTCCAGTTGGTCAGCGCGGGCACGGTGACCGGTGGCGGTACCTGCCCGGCCGTCGCCTGTGCCGGTACTCCGAAGAGCATCAGCACGGCGACGAGGCCGATCAGTGCGAACCGTCTCCTTCTTCGCTCAGCCATGCCACTCCACCTTGAACACCCAGGCGTGCAGACCCGCCTTCCGGGCCGCCTCGGGCACGTCGATCACCAGGGCCCCGTTCCTCACGGTCCAGGTCAGGGGCCGGTCGTGGCCGAGCATCGTCACCTTGTCCCCGCTCCGGATCGGAACGGGGGCCTCGACGGTGAGCTGTGCGCCCGGGCGGGCCAGGGAGTGGATGTAGAAGGCTTCGTTCGGGCGGACGGTGAAGCGCAGGTCCTCGCCGAGCTGCGCCATCCGCGACCAGTACGTGGTGTCGTAGATCGCCTCCCCGTTGGTGCGCAGCCAGCGGCCCGTCTCACGCAGCCGGGTCTGCATGATCTCCGGGATGGTGCCGTCGGCGCGGGGGCCGATGTCCAGGAGGAAGTTGCCGTTCTTCGAGACGATGTCGACGAGGCTGTGCACGACCTCCTCGGCCGTCATGTAGGCGTCGTCCGGGGTGGCCTGGTTGTAGCCGTAGCTGCGCGGGTCGAGCCCGCGGCTGGCCTCCCACTTGGCGACGACCGTGTTCGCGTACGTCGTGTACTCGGGGGTGGTGAAGTCGTGGAAGCCGATGCCCGCGCGGTCGTTGACGGCGACCTCGATCGGACGGGCCCGGTTCTTGGCGTGGTTGAAGTACTCGGCGAGGACGTTGAGGCTGTCGTTGACGCCGCCGATGTCGGCCCAGATGACCTCCGGGTCGTAGCCGTGGATCAGCTCCAGCATCTGCGGGGCCTGAAGGTCCTTCACATAGTCCTTGCCCGCGGTGTATCCGGTGTACGGGACCGGCTGAAGGGTGTACGGGTTGCGCGGGGCGTGTCCCATCCAGGGGTTGTCGGGGTTGAACCACTCGGGCATGGAGAAGTAGAGGCCCCGGTGCAGTTCGGGCGTGTACCGGCGGGACGCCTCGAAGAGCTCCTTGATGAGGTCCCGCTTCGGGCCCAGTTTCACGGAGTTGCGGTCGGAGACCTTGGTGTCCCACAGGGCGAAGCCCTCATGGTGCTTGGACGTCAGTACGTGGTACTCGGCGCCGGCCTCGCGGAACAGCTCCACCCACGCGCGCGGGTCGAACCTCTCCGCGGTGAAGCGCGGGATGAAGTCGTCGTAGGCGAAGTCCTCGCCGTAGGTGGTGCGGTGGTAGGCGTGTGTGGGGTTGGCCGGGTCCTGCATCTGGTCCCAGTACCACTCGGCGTACTGCACGCCGACCGGCGCCCATGCGGGCACCGAGTAGACGCCCCAGTGGATGAAGATGCCGAACTTGGCGCCGTTGAACCAGTAGGGCGCCTGATGGCCGGAGAGGGACGCCTCGGTGGGCCCGTAGTCGGCCACGCCCAGCGTCAGCCTGCGGCGGGCGGCCGCGGCCTGGGTTCCACGGCCGCGTACGGTCACCGAGCCGTCCTGCTCGGTTCCGGGCGCCGTGCCCGTGCGGTTGCGGATCCCGACCCGCACGCGCGACTGCTCTCCGGGATCGAGACGGCGGATGCGGGCGGGTCCGACGGTGCGTGCGCCGTCCACGTCGACCTGTACGGACACCTTGTCGCCGCCGAGGATCGCGACGGTGCCCGCGTTGATGACGGTGGCCTCGACGCTCTGCGCGCCGGTGGAGTCCAGCAGGGAGTTGGTGGAGTGCGCGTCACGCAGCACCAACGCCCGTCCCTGGGCGACCGGTTGCAGGGCGAGCGCGAAGACGTGCAGGGAGGTCTTGCCCTCCTCGGCCGGGTTGGTGACCGGCAGGGTGATGGCCACGGCCTCCCGCTGGGGGTCGGTCCACACCTCCGAGACGCCGATCCCGACGCTGTGCTCGTCCTTGGTGCCGCCCGGCGTGTAGCGGTACGGCGCCGAGAGCGGGCCGCCCGCCGAGTACCAGTCGGCGCCTCCCATGCCGGCGGTGGTCGTGGAGCCGTCGGCGTAGTGGACGGTGGCCGTGCCGGTGGCGTTGCCGTAGCTGCCGGCGGTCAGGAAGAGGGCCGACAGATAGCGGCCCGGGGGCAGTTCGATGCGCTGGCCGAGTGCGACAACGTTGTTCTTGGCGCCCGCCGCCGAGCCCGGGAAGTCGAAGGAGATGCCGTCGACCTCGACCCGGCCGGAGGGGAGTTCCTCGCCCGGGAACGTGTAGCCCGAGCCGTCGAAGTCACCGCCGGGGGAGGCCGCGGTGTCGATGCCGTCGTTGTCGTACAGCCCGTCGAGCGGGACGGGGACCGGGTCCGGGACGGGAACCCACTGACCGGCGGCGGCGTGCGCCTCGCCTGCGACAGTGAGCGGAAGGGCTGCGGAGGCGACTGCGCCCGCCGCGACACCCAGGACCAGACGTCTTGGATACGTACTCATGAGCGGCTCCAATTCATCGGATGTCTGATGATTGAGCGGGCTCCAGAGCCTGTCAATGGGGTGGAACGGCAGGAGAGTTGAGCGATTGATCGGAGGATCGGCTGTTCAGCGGGCGGCTCCTGTGCGCGCCCGCGCGAAAAGTCCAAGAACAGCGGCCCGAATGTCCAAGCCCCGCTCCCTCTCGACGTGCCGCGCCGACGCGAGCACAGTTCTCCCTACATACTCGCCGGTACACACACCTCGGAGGAACACACGTGACCAACTGGGCCGGCCGGACCGCCGTCGAGATCGCCGCCGCCGTACGGGAGAAGCGGGCCACACCGCGCGAGGTGGTGGCCGAGCACCTGGCCAGGATCGAGCGGCTGGACGGCCGGGTGGGGGCGTTCCGCGTGGTGCGCGCCGAGGCGGCGCTCGCCGAGGCCGACGAGGTCGGCTCGCGCGGCGACCTGGCCGAACTGCCCCTTGCGGGCGTGCCCGTGGCCATCAAGGACAACCTCGCGGTGCGCGGCGAGTCGAACCGCGTCGGTTCCGCCGCGATCCCGGACACCCCCGCCGAGGAGGACCATGTCACCGTGGCCCGGCTGCGGGCGGCGGGCGCGGTGGTCGTGGGCCTGACGAACGTGCCGGAGCTGTGCGTCTTCGGCACGACGGAGGGCGTCCACGGCACGGCCCGCAACCCGTGGGACACCTCGCGCTCCGCCGGCGGCTCCTCGGGGGGCAGCGCGGCCGCGGTCGCCGCGGGCATGGTGCCGATCGCCCTCGGCAACGACGGCATGGGCTCGCTGCGCATCCCCGCGGCCAACTGCGGCCTCGTCACCATCAAGCCGGGCCACGGCGTCGTGCCCGCGGGGACCAGCAACTGGTTCGGCATGTCCGAGAACGGCCCGCTCGCGACGACCGTCGAGGACGCCCGTCTCATGCTGTCGGTCCTCGCCGACACCGATGCCGTACGACCGCACGAGCCGGGCTCGCGCAAGGTCGCCGTGTCCCTGCGCAGCCCGCTCACCGGCGTCGCCATCAGCAAGCCCTATGCGGCGGCGACCCGGGAGGCCGCCGGTGTCCTGGCCAAGGCCGGGCATCAGGTGCGGCGCGCCGACCCGCCGTACCCGATGTCGCTGAGCTTCACCTCGCTCACCCACTGGACGGCGGGCACGGCGGTGGACGCCAGGGATCTCGACCCCGGGCTGCTGACCCGGCGCACCCGGGTGCACGCGGCCGTGGGGCGGCGCTTCGTGGTCCGGGTGACCCGCGGCGACAGCAGGGAGAAGCTGCGCAGAAGCCTGGAGCCGTTCTTCGCCGAGCACGATGTGGTGCTCACACCGGCGCTGGCCCGCCGCTCCCCCAAGGCAGAGGCCTGGCACGAGCGGGGCTGGCTGCGCAATGTGCTCGCCAACACGAACTACTCGCCGCTGACTCCGCCGTGGAACCTGACCGGCTGGCCCGCGCTCACCGTCCCGTTCGGCTCGCTGCCCTCGGGCGCCCCCTGCGCCGTACAACTCGTGGGGCGCCCGGGGTCGGAGGCGTTGCTGCTGGAGTTGGCGGAGCAGGTGGAGAAGCTGCATCCGTGGCAGCGGACGGCACCGCTCGACTAGGCGCTCTGCCGGAAACGCCGTACTGAACCCGCGGGCCGGTGGGGGCTGGCCGCGCAGTTCCCCGCGCCCCTTACGGGGGCGCGATGCCCAGGTCCCGCAAAGGCCGAAGCCGCGGCCGGTTGTCGGCCGCGGCTTCGATCGCGAAGGGGCTTGCCTGGGGCGTCAGTCCACGCTGGGCAGGATGTGGGGCTCGGCGAGGTCGTCCTCGTAGCCGGCCAGGCGGATGGGGGCGGAACGTGCCCACACGTCGAGACTGCCGATCTCCCCGGGCCGTTGGCCCGCGCGCTCCGAACGTTCCTTCGGGCGCTGTTCGCGATTCGTCTTCTCCGGTGTCACCGCGCACTCCTTATGTGTCGGGTCACCCTCGGGGCGTATCGGCCACTCTGCTGCTGTGCGCCTGACGCCCGCTCGGGTCTGGGTCGAGAACAGTTCGGACGCGGTGGCGCCGGTAACTCAGCTGAGAGCAGGCCGTGATGTCCGGCCCGCCCCGGGACGGACTGTGGGTGTGGGTAGGACCCCGTACTGCTGTCCGTCCCCTACAGAGTAACCAAATGAGCGGGGGTCCGCTCGATGGGGCTGAAAACTTGGGGTAACCGTCACAAGTCGCCCGTGTTCATTGGGTCATGATATGCCATTATTTCTTACGAGATGCCTTACAACAAAGTCACTCGTTCGGCCTACGCCGGGTTGCGTCAGGGGCGACGCAATCGAGACAGCCGTTTCGATCGCCGAGCAGTTCAAGTCCCGTTGGCTGTGTCGAAAGCTCGCCATGATCTGCTGCCGTCAGACAACGGCTGTCTCGCGGGAGGACTGACGCATGGAGCTGCGCAGCGTCGAGGAGCTGATGGATCTTCTGTATGCGTGCCGAGGCACGTGGGACGCCGGGCAGCACGCCGGTGACCGCGTCGATCTGTACGATCACGCCCTGCGGACCGCCGCGCTGCTGCGCCGCAGCCGGCCTGCCGACAAGGAGCTCCAAGTCGCGGGCCTGGTGCAGCCGATAGGGCAGCTGCTCTGGCCCGGCGACACGGCCGGCCTCGCCGACCGCACGGCCGACGCGGTGCGGGGGCTGCTCGGTGAACGGGTCTCCCGTCTGGTGCGCCGTCACTCCCGGCTCGGCACTCCGGTCGACGACGACCTGGTCAGCCTGCGGCAGGCCGAGGAGGAGGGCCGCAGCGCGGGGTTCGACGCGGGGGTGCTGGAGGACTGGCGGACGGTGCTGGAGCTGGTGGCGGCCCGCAACTCACGGCTGGGGGCCGTGGAGTGACGGCCCCCTCGTCGTCGTCCGCCCCGCCTCACCACTTGCCCGGCGCGTAGTCCTTCAGGAAGACGCCGTACAGGTCCTCGCCCTGCTCACCGGCGACGACCGGGTGGTAGACGCGGGCCGCGCCGTCGATCAGGTCCAGCGGGGCGTGGAAGCCGGCCTCGGCCAGCCGCAGCTTGTCGTAGTGCGGGCGCTCGTCGGTGATCCAGCCGGTGTCGACGGAGGTCATCAGGATGCCGTCGGTCTCGAACATCTCCTGGGCGCTGGTGCGCGTCACCATGTTCATGGCGGCCTTCGCGGCGTTCGTGTTCGGGTGGCCCGCGCCCTTGTAGCCGCGGCCGAACACGCCCTCCATCGCCGAGACGTTGACGACGTACGCGCGCTTGCTGGACGCCTTGCGCGCGGCGTCGGCCATCACCGGTCGCAACGCGCTGATCAGGATGAACGGCGCCGTGTAGTTGCACAGCTGGGTCTCGAGGAGCTCCACCGGGGAGATCTGCTCGATGCTCTGCACCCAGGTGTTGCTGTCGACGACGTCGGGGACCAGACCGCCGGCGTCGATGGCGGTGCCGTCGCGGTGCCGCTCCACGCTGGCGTTCCCGGCGACCAGAGCGAGATCGGCCACCTTCTGCGCGTCGAGCCCGGTGGCTCCGACGGGCAGTGCGGCGAGTCCGTCGACCGCGCCGGAGTTGAAGGCGCCGATGACGTGGTGGGCGGGGAGTTCACCGGCCGGCAGCGGGGCGCTCTCGCCCTCGACGAGCGCGGCGTACGCGGAGGGCATACGGCGCACCGTCTGCGTCGCGTTGTTGATCAGGATGTCCAGCGGACCCTGCCCGGCGATCTGGTCGGCCAGGGCCACGGCCTGGGCCGGGTCGCGCAGGTCGATGCCGACGACCTCCAGGCGGTGGATCCAGTCCGCCGAGTCGTCCATCGCCTTGAAGCGGCGGATGGCGTCCTTGGGGAACCGCGTGGTGATCGTGGTGTGCGCGCCGTCACGCAGCAGCCGGAGCGCGATGTACATGCCGATCTTCGCTCGGCCGCCGGTGAGCAGCGCACGCTTGCCGGTCAGGTCGGCGCGGGAGTCCCGGTGCGCGCGGTTCTCGGCGGCGCACTTCTGGCAGAGCTGGTGGTAGAAGTAGTCGACCTCGACGTACCGGGCCTTGCAGGTGTAGCAGGAGCGCGGGCGCTGGAGTATCCCCGCGATCTTGCCCTCCGCCGTGATCGACGACGGCAGGAGGCCCTCGGTCTCGTCGTCGATACGCTCGGCGGAGCCGGTCGCCGTGGCCTCCGTGACCGCCTTGTCGTGAGCGGTCTTGGCGGCCCGGCGCTCCTGCCGCCGACGCTGCTTCACCGTGCGGTAGATGCCCGCGGTCGCCCGGCGCACGGCGATGGCGTCGGGGTGGTCGACGTCCAGCTTGTCGAGTTCCTCCAGCACACCGAGGCAGACGGCCAGCCGCTCGGGGTCGATGCCGGGCCCGTACACGACCTCATCCATGGCCGCCGAGCCGTCCTCTGTCACCGTCATCGCCGCTGCCGTTCCTGATCCACCGCGCGGCACTCCGGTCGAGTCCGCTTTCGAACGAGGAATTTTACGGAGCACCGGGCCACACCACCAAACCCGCGACGATCATGAACGGCGCCGGGTGATCGAACCTGCGGGTGCGGGGGCCTCCGGCCGGCCGGCGAGCGCCCGGTGGCCGGCGACCGCAGAGGGCGATCGGACGTGCGGGGCCGCGACGGCAGGCGGCGATCGGACCCGGGGTACTCGGCACCGCAGGCAGCGATCGAACCCGCCGAAGTCAGCGACCAAGTGCAGCTCTCGCACCTGCGGTGATCAGCGACTGCCGACGCCGATGGCGCCCGCATACGCCAGGGGCCACAAGCCGCGGCCACACTCACCGGCAGGCGACTGGACCTGCGGGTGCGCATGCCTCCGGCCGGAGATCGAACCCGCGGTGTTCGACAACCGCAGACGGCTCCCGAACCCGCGGCGGTCAGCGACCACAGGCACCGATCACGCCGGCGCCCCGCCAGGGACCACACCGCACCGCGCCCCACGGCCCATGTGGGACCACGCCCCGACCACCCCCACCCCCGTCAGGGACCGCACGCGGCGATCAGTGTCTCCACCTCCTCGGACATCGCGGCGGCGAGTCGGTCCAGGTCGGGGACGGCCTGGGCGTCGGCGACGAGGCCGTAGTGGACGCGGCCGCGGTAGGTCGAGATCGCGATGGCCAGGGACTGGCCGCGGGCCAGCGGGGCGAAGGGGTAGACCTCGGTGAGGGCGTGGCCGCCGAGCTTCAGGCCGAGGCCGGGCAGGGGCACGCTGGTGACCAGGATGTCGAACCAGAGGCGCGCGCCCTGGCTGACCAGGGGGCCGCCGAGCCGGTGGGCGAGCGCCGGGACGTGGTCGGCGAGGAGGGCGACGGCACCGGCGCCCCGCCCGGGTCCGGCGTCCTTCTTGCGGTCCATGGCCGCGCGGACCGTGCCGAGCCGGCCGAGCGGGTCCGGGTCACCGACGGGGAGCCTTATCAGGTAGCCGGAGAGCCGGTTGCCCTGAGGGTGGGCGGTACGCGGGCGGCGCTTGGAGACGGGGATCAGGGCGCGGGGCGCGACCCCCTCGCTGCCGTCGCCGCGCTCGTCGAGCCAGCGGCGCAGGGCGCCGGCGACGACCGCGATCAGCACGTCGTTGACGGTCCCGCCGACGGCCTTGCGGACGATGTGCACATCGTCGATGTCGATGACGGCACCTGCCGTGCCCCGGGTGCCGCTCGGCTCGGTGGTGAGGGCGGGCGAGGAGCTCACACCCAGGTTGGACAGGGCGACGGAGGCGCCGATGTCGAGGGCGCGGCCCACGTCGGACAGGGCGCCGCGCAGCAGCCCGGGCAGCTTACGCACGTCCGGGAGCAGCCCGCGGGCCGGCGGTTCCGGGCGGGGGCGGCGCTCGGGCAGGTCGATCGGGTCCAGCACCGCGGCGGCGAGCGTCAGCGCCCGTAGCCCGTCGGCCAGTGCGTGGTGGAACTTGAACAGCACGGCGAACGAGACGCCGTCCTCCCCCGGCAGCACATGCGCCTCCCACGGCGGCCGGGCACGGTCCAGCGGCCGTTCCATGAGCCGCCCCGCCACCTCGTGGAAGTCCGCGGTCGGGGCGTGCAGCCGGATGTGGTCCAGGGGGTCGAAGTCGGCGGCGGGCACGCGGGCGGCGCCGCCGAAGGCGGACGGGAACGCCGGCGGAAAGCCGATCGGCTGCCAGATGTCCCGGATCCGCATCCGCAGCCCGGGCACGGCGGCGGCCCGGGCGGCGAGCAGGTCGGCCGCGTGGGCACCCGCGGTCGGCGAGTTCGTGCTGAAGACGCCGAGCGCGCCCAGGTGCATCGGGTTCCGGTCGGACTCGATGTTCCAGAACGCAAGGTCGAGAGGTGCGAGCACGTCAGAAGTCAATGGCTTGCCTCGCGTCGAAGAAGGGTGAGGCAGCAGTCAACCTCCCTCGACCGATTACGGTCAAGTACGATCAAGCTACGCACAGTTAACAAGAGATTAAGTCCCGCCCCTGCCGAAAGGGGCGGGACTCATGAGGCGTCTGGGGTCACCTCAGCGCAGGTGGCGCCGCTTCCGGTGATGTTCCCCACTCAGACGGGCGCGGGCCGACCGTGAAAACGAGCGACCGCAGGGACCGCAGCGTGCCGGTGGTCAGATACGTGCGCTCGTAGGCCGACCCGTCCGTCCGGGCCGACTGGATGTAGCGATCGGTGTCCGAGGTACCGGACGCCGAGATCGTGAGCCCGCCCTTCGGGTAGTAGCGGCGGTCCAGGGTGAGGTCGACGCGGTCGAAGACGGGCGTGGACAGGCCCCAGGTGTCATAACCGGGCTGCACCGGGAAGATCCCGATCGACGACAGCACGTTCCAGGCGGACATGGTCCCGAGGTCGTCGTTTCCGGTCATGCCGGTCGGCGCGTCGGTGAACAGGGTCAGCGCGGCGTGCACCACATCGGTGGTCTTCCACGGCTGACCGGTGGACAGGTAGGTGTAGGGGGCGATGAGGTCGGGCTCGTTCTGCGGGTTGTACTTGTCGGCGTTGTAGTAGTCGTACGGCCCGTTCACCCACACCTCGCGCGCCGTCTTCGCCGGGTCCGCCAGGAGCTGCTCGTAGGCGAAGAAGGAGTCGAGCCGCTCGTTGGCCGCCTGCGTGCCGCCGATCAGGTCGACCATTCCCGGCAGGTCCTGCGGCACGAGCCACTGGTACTGCCAGGACGTGCCCTCGTGGAAGCCCTCGCTCTTTGCCGGGTCGGCGGGTCCGGTGAAGGCGCCGGAGGCGTCACGGGCCCGGAAGAAACCGGTCGAGGCGTCGAAGACGTGCCGGTAGCTCTGGGCCCTGGCGGCATAGCGTGCCGCGTCCGCCGGGTGGCCGAGATCCCGCGCCATCTGCGCGAGCATCGCGTCCGACAGCGCGTACTCCAGCGTGGCCGAGGCCCCGTGGTCGTAGTCCGAGTCACCGGGCTTCGCATGCGGGCGGCCCTTGATGTAGGGCGCGAAGCCCTCGGCGATGTACTCCTGGTTCGCCTCCCGGCCCACGGCCGGCGAGTCCGCGGGCGGCACGCCGTCGGCGTTCTTCTTCAGCGCCCGGTAGGCCCGCTCCGCATAGTCCTCGTATCCCTGGAGCAGTCCCTGCTGGTAGGCGTTGGTCAGGAAGGGCGTCACCGGGTCGCCGGTCATGATGTTCGTCTCGACCGTGCCGTAGCCCCACTTGGGCAGCCAGCCGCTCTCCTCGTCGATCTTGATCACCGAGATGGCCATGTCCCGGGCCTCGCGGGGTGCGAGCAGGGCCAGCAGCTGGGACTGGGTGCGGTAGGTGTCCCACAGGGACCAGTTCTGGTAGTACGTCCAGCCCCGCGCGCGGTGGATCTTCTGGTCCCAGCCGGTGTAGCGGCCGTCGGCGTCGCTGCCGATGTTCGGCGCGAGGAACGACCGGTACAGGGAGGAGTAGAAGGTGCGGCGCAGGGTGTCGCTGCCACCCTGGACGCGCACGTCGTCGAGGCGGTCCTCCCATGCCCGCTGAGCTTTGTGGCGGACGGAGTCGAAGGAACGCCCGCCCTCGGCACGGAGGTTGCCGGCCGCGCCACGGGCGTCGACGTACGACAGTGCCGTGGTCGCCTCGACGGTGCGGTCCCCGGTCGTGTCGAAGCGGACGTAGGCGCCGTCCCGCCCGCTCTTCGAGCCCGCGGTCACCGCGCTGCCGTCCCAGGTGCCGTAGGCGGTGAAGGGCCGGTCGAAGCGGGTGACGGTGTAGACGGTGTACGGCTTGGTGTCCTGGCAGAAGCCGCTGCCGGTGATGGCCGTGCGCACGGTACGGCTGTCGAGGATCTCCACCTCGGTGGAGATGTTCCGGTGCAGCGACTGTCCCGCGTTGAGCAGGACGTTGGCCTTGTCGGTGGCCGGGAAGGTGTAGCGCTGGACGCCGGTGCGCTCGGTCGCGGAGAGTTCGGCGTCGATGCCGGATGCCAGCCCCACCTTGTAGTAACCGGGGCTCGCCTCCTCGTCCTCGTGGCTGAACCCGGCCGCGTACTGCGCGTAGTCCGTCTGTGTGACGTCACCCGTCGTGGGCAGCACGGGCAGGTCTCCGCCGAGGCCGCAGCCGACACCGGAGAGGTGGACGAGGGAGAAGCCGCGGATACGGTCGTCGGAGTAGTCGTAGCCCGTGCCGTGGCCGGTGTCGGGCGAGAGTTGCACCATGCCGAAGGGCACGGCGGCGCCGGGATAGGTGTTGCCTTCGTTCTCGGTGCCGATGAACGGGTTCACCAGATCGGTGAGGTGCCCGTCGTGCTGCTCGGCGGCCCGGGCGGCCGGGACGGTGCACAGCGCGGACGCTGCCACCGCCCCGGCCACCCACAGACGCAGGTGCCGGGTCCATCTCATCGTGCAGGGCCTCCAGGGGTTACGGGCAGTCGGCGGGTACCGGCCGGGACATGTCGCGGATCAGGGCCTCGTGCGCGGCCTTCACACGCGCCACGTCCGGCTTGAGGACCTTGCGGTCGTACGTCAGCAGGCCGTTGAGCTCGCCCTCGACGTCCGCGATCTGGGTGTAGACGGCGCCGTTGCCGCCCCGGCAGGCCAGGGCACGCACCTCGTCGAGCTTGGTGAGGTAGTCGTCGGTGTAGGTCGCCGGGTCGACGTCGACGTAGGACTGCTGCACGGACCAGGCGTGCCCGGGGACCGCGAGACCGAGGCCGCCGTACTCGCCGCTGACCAGGGCGCGTTCGCCGTCCGGTCGGGGTGGCAGGGCGGGGCTGGGATAGCCGTGCTCGTCCATGATGTCGCCGGTGCCGCCGTCGGCCCCGAGGTTCAGTCCGGACTGGCCGTTGACCAGCCGGGTCGGGTCCCAGGACTTGGCCTGCGCGGCGACGCGGCCGATGTCGTACTGGCCCCAGCCCTCGTTGAAGGTCACCCACATGACGATCGACGGGCTGCTGATGTGCTCGTCGATCATCTCCTTCATCTCGCGCTCGTACTCGGCGCGCGAGGCGGCGTTCGGTGTCACCCCGGCGGTCATCGCGGGCATGTCCTGCCACACCATCAGGCCCAGCCTGTCGGCCCAGTAGAACCAGCGGTCCGGCTCGACCTTGATGTGCTTGCGCACCGAGTTGAAGCCGAGCTGCTTGTGCACCTTCAGGTCGTAGGCCAGTGCCTCGTCCGTCGGAGCCGTGTGCAGACCGTCGGGCCAGAAGCCCTGGTCGAGCGTGGCCATCAGGAAGATCGGCTCGCCGTTGAGGACCGTGCGCGGGACGCCGTCGACCTTCTCCACGGCGATGGACCGCATCCCGAAGTAGCTGCCGACGCGGTCGGCGCCGACGCTCACCTTCAGGTCGTAGAGGAACGGATCGTCCGGCGACCACAGGTGCGGGTCGTCGATGGTCAGGGTCAGCGGCTGCCCGGTCCGGCCGCTCGCCGTGGCGACCTTCTGTTTGCCGTCGTACGCCGTCGCCGTGATCGGTACGCCGGCACGGACGCCCTGCGCCTCGACGCTCACGCTGCTGTTCGGGACGTCGGGGGTGAGCTTGAGGGAGCCCACGTGGTCGCGTGCGACCGGCTCCATCCACACCGTCTGCCAGATGCCCGAACTCGGCGTGTACCAGATGCCGCTGGGGTCCAGTCGCTGCTTGCCGATCGGCGGGTTCTCGCCGTCGGCCGCGTCGGTCGGGTCGTACACGCCGACGATCAGCTCCTGGGTGCGTCCCGGCTTCAGCGCGTCGGTGATGTCGGCGCTGAACTTGTCGTAGCCGCCCTTGTGTTCGGTGACCTTCCTGCCGTTGACGTACACCTCGGTCTGCCAGTCGACGGCGCCGAAGTTGAGTTGCAGCCGCTTGCCTGAGCCGATGCGCCAGTCGGCCGGGACCGTGAAGGTACGGCGGTACCACATGCGGTCCTCGTGCCGTTGGACGCCGGAGAGCTGGGACTCGACGGGGTACGGGACGAGGATGCGCTCGGCCAGGTTCTTGCCGACGGGCGGCTGCTCGCCGGCCTCGGCGGCCGCGAACTGCCAACGTCCGTTGAGGTTCTGCCAGGCGTCGCGGGTCAGCTGCGGGCGCGGGTACTCGGGCAGTGCGTTGTCGGGGCCGACCTCTTCGGCCCACGGGGTGCGCAGTTCGTACGTCGAGTGGTTGGGGCCGCTGCTCCAGAAGGCGCCGATCTCCTCGCCGCCGGCGGTGAGTCCGCCCTGACCGTCGTAGCGCACGTCGGACGTGCCGGGCGCGGTGCCGGTCTTGTTGCCGACGACCGGTTCCTTCAGGCCGACCAGCAGGGACTTCGGGTCGGACGGGTCCAACCGGGCGCTGGTCAGGGGCCACTTGGCGCCGCCGATCACCGCCTCGATGTGGTCGGTGACGGAGGCCGGGGGCGCGGACAGCTCGTGCGCGAAGTCGAGTCTGAGCGTACGTCCGTCCCCGAGGACGGTGGTGGCGATGGCGCCGTCGTAGTCGTAGCCGTCGGGGAGCCGGAAGGCCGACTGCGGGACGGCGGCCTTGCTGCCGCCGGGGGGCGTCCAGCGGAGGTGGAGGTTGGAGCCGCCGAAGTGCTCGAAGTACTCGACCTTGAAGTCGTAGGCCCGGCCCGCCGTCAGTTCGACGGGCTGGGCGGTCTGTTCACGGTCCCAGTCGTCGACCCAGTGGTCGATGACCGGCTGTCCGTCGATCCAGAGACGGAAGCCGTTGTCGCCGATGATCGAGAACGTGGTGGGGCCGGTCTTCTCCGGCACGATCTTTCCGGTCCAGCGGACGCTGACATCGTTGTCCTGACCGGTGGCGAACCGCAGGCGCGGCTCCAGGTTGTCGAAGTCGAGGTTCTGGTCGAAGCCGGTGGCCTTGAGCTCGTGGAAGTCGAAGGCGCCCGGGGCGGAGTGGGTGTAGTACTCGCCCTTCAGGCCATGGATCTCGACCGGGTCGTCGGATGCGGCGGTCGCGTTGGGCGTGGTGGTGAGGCACGCGAGTCCGAGGGCTGCTGCGAGCAGCAGCACCAGGCGGCTTCTGAGTCGTCGGTGGCGCACGGGATCCTCCTCGTCGAGGACGGGTGGCGGCTCTTGCGCGGAAACGTTGTCATCAACGGCAGTTGGCATCCCAACACGGCGTTCCGCTTCATGTCCAGGGACATGACAAGGGCCCGCCTCTTCCCCGGGGAGGCGGGCCCTTGGATCAGCGCACCGTCACGGCATGAACGGCCGCGCTGCCCGGTGCGTCCGGCGCGGCCCAGGCGGCGGCGAACCCGCTCCCGGCGGCGACCAGGCCCGTCTGCTCGCCCAGGAAGTATCCGCGGGGACTGGACTCGTCAGGGATGCGGGGCGCCCGGCGCATGTCGAAGGAGGCCGGGGTCAGCCGGGCCTCCCGCCAAGTCGCCCCCTTCGAGGCGCAATCGGCGGCCTGCGGCCTGCACCGGACCAGCCAACGGTCGGTCAACAGGGGAGCACCCGCGTCATTGCGGCGGAAGTCGGAGTACGAGACGGCCACCGTGCCGCCGCGGCCGACGGCCAGTGTGACGGTGAAGGCCTGCTGATTCGGCACGGGAACGTCGCTGCGACGAGAACGGCTGTGGAACTTCGCACGACGGGCTCCTTCCGGACGGTGAGCCATCATCGTCCGCAGTCCCTGCCGTGCAGTCGTCGTACCCGTGGCGACGCCGCCCGTACCTCTGAGGGAGTAGCCGGCCTACGTCACCAACTGCCCCTTCCCCAGCGCGATCACCCCGCCCTTGGACACCGTGTACAGCTCCGCGTCCCGATCCGGGTTGACGCCGATCGTCGCGCCCGGCGGCACCTCGACGTTCTTGTCCAGCACGGCGCCGCGCACGACCGCGCCCCGGCCGATGTGGACGTTGTCGTGCAGCACCGAGCCCTGGACGACCGCTCCCGGGTCGACGACGACGCCCGGGGAGAGGATCGACCGGGTGACCTGCCCGCGGATCAGGCAGCCGGCGCTGATGATGGACTCGCCTGCGATACCGCCCGCGTTGAAGCGGGCCGGCGAGAGCTGGCCGGAGTGGGTGTAGATGGGCCACTGGCGGTTGTAGAGGTTGAAGGCGGGGCGCTCGGCGATCAGGTCCATGTGGGCTTCGTAGTACGCGTCGAGCGAGCCGACGTCACGCCAGTAGCCCTGGTCGCGGGTGGTCTCGCCGGGGACGTGGTTGTCGCTGAAGTCGTACAGCTGGGCCTCGCCGCGGTCGGTGAGCTGCGGCAGGATCGAACCGCCCATGTCGTGCACGGAGTTGCGGTCCTCGGCGTCGCGCTGGAGTGCCTCGATCAGGGACTTGGTGGTGAAGATGTAGTTCCCCATCGAGGCGAAGACGCACTCGGGGTCGTCGGCCAGTCCCGGCGGGTCGGCGGGCTTCTCCAGGAAGCGTTCCACGGTGCGGCCGTCGGAGCCGGGGCTGATCACGCCGAAGGAGGAGGACTCGGTGCGCGGGACGCGTATCCCGGCGACCGTCACGCCCGCGCCGTTCTCGATGTGCTGGGCGAGCATCTGGCGCGGGTCCATGCGGTACACGTGGTCGGCGCCGAACACGGCCACGTACTCGGGACGTTCGTCGTAGATCAGGTTCAGCGACTGGAGGATCGCGTCCGCGCTGCCCAGATACCAGCGCGGGCCGAGCCGCTGCTGGGCCGGGACCGGTGTGACGTAGTTGCCCAGCAGGCTGGACATCCGCCAGGTGGTGGTGATGTGGCGGTCCAGCGAGTGCGACTTGTACTGCGTCAGGACGCAGATGCGCAGGATGTCGCCGTTGACGAGATTGGAGAGAACGAAGTCGACGAGGCGATATGTGCCGCCGAAGGTGACCGCGGGTTTGGCGCGATCCGCGGTCAGGGGCATCAGGCGTTTGCCTTCTCCGCCCGCGAGTACTATTCCGAGCACCGAAGGTCCGCCACGCCGCATGGCCGCTCCCCTCACCCTGGTTGACCATGATGTGCCCTTGATCAGGGGCCGCTAAGCCTGTTCGAGGGCCTGCCCCCGTCCTACGCCTGCTTGAGGATCTCCCGGTAAAGCCGGGCCGTCCTCCGGGCGACCGCATCCCAGCCGAACTCCCCCACCGCGCGCTCCCGTCCGGCCTCGCCCATGCGCTCGGCCTTCTCCGGGTCGGCGAGCACCGAGTCCAGGGCGAGGGCCAGGTTCGCCTCGAAGTTCCTCTCGGTGTCCACCAGCAGGCCGGTCGCTCCGTGCTCCACGACTTCCGGGATACCGCCGACCCGGGAGGCCACGACGGGCGTTCCGCAGGCCATCGCCTCCAGATTGACGATGCCGAGGGGTTCGTACACCGAAGGGCAGACGAACACGGCCGCGTGGGTGAGGAGTTGGATCACGTCGGCGCGCGGCAGCATCTGGGGGATCCAGTGCACGCCCTCGCGGACGCTGCTGAGCTCCTGGAACAGGTCGCGGAACTCCCGGTCGATCTCCGGGGTGTCGGGGGCGCCCGCGCACAGCACGACCTGCGCCGAGGGGTCGATGTCCCGAACCGCGCGCAGCAGCTGGGGCACGCCCTTCTGGCGGGTGATGCGGCCGACGAACAGGACGTACGGCCGGCCGGGGTCGACGCCGATGCGGGTGAGGGCCTCGGTGCCGTGGTCGGGCCGGTAGAGGGTGGTGTCGATGCCGTTGTGCACGACGTGGACCTTCGCCGGGTCCAGCGTGGGATAGCAGCCGAGGATGTCCTCGCGCATGGCGCCCGATACGGCGATCACCGCGTCGGCGGCCTCGATCGCGGTGCGCTCGGCCCAGCTCGACAGGGCGTAGCCGCCGCCGAGTTGCTCGGCCTTCCAGGGGCGCAGCGGCTCCAGGGAGTGGGCGGTCATCACGTGCGGGATGCCGTACAGGAGTTTGCCGAGGTGGCCGCCGAGGTTGGCGTACCAGGTGTGGGAGTGGACGAGTTCGCGGCCCTCGAGGGCGGCGGTCATGGCGAGGTCCACGGAGAAGGTGCGCAGCGCGTCGTTGGCGGTGTCCAGTGCGGGCCAGGGGCGATGCCGCAGGACGCCCTCCGCCCGGCCCTCGCCCCAGCAGTGCACGTCCAGGTCGACGAGGCCGCGCAACTCGCGTGCGAGGAACTCGACATGGACGCCCGCGCCGCCATAGACGTCCGGGGGGTATTCCCGGGTCAGCAGTCCCACTCGCACCCGCAACCCCCTGTCTCGGCACCCGGCTCCCTCATGGTCACTCAAGAGCGGCGCTCGGGGAAGAGCACGGGGGTCGTGGGAAGCAACAGTCGCCGCGATCCGCAACTCGGGAGCCCGCAGCGCCTTCGCGATCTTCCGGGCGGGAAAATTCAGGAAATTTCTTGAAACATCCGATGGCCCGTGGACGTACGTCTGCGCGCGGGGCGGAAGTGGCCGGTGAACGTCTCCGGGTGTGCGTAGTACGAAGAAGCCGGCCAGCGCGGCGAAGCGCGGGGGGATCCGGGACGAGGTCCACGAAGGCCAGTAGTACCAAGGCCCCTAGGGGTCCCGACCAGGAGGGCCACCAGGGGGTGTCACCCCTCTGAGGGAGGACAAGGCTCCAGTCGTACTCCATCGGTAGTAGGAACCATTGAGTGCTCAGGTACGACGACGGGAAGAGTTTTTCGGGGCATCGTGTTGATTATGGAAGCCGACCGATCGTCGCGACGGGCCCGGGGCCCCCGCCTCACGCAGAGGAGCCGCTCATGAGTGCCCTCGCGTTCTCCGTTCTGCTGTCGCTCGTCTCCGCCGTCGCGTACGCGGGCGGGGCGATCGTACAAGAGCGCGTCGCGGACTCCTCCCCCGACCAGCAGTACGCGCCGCTGCGCCGGCCGAGCTGGTGGGCGGCAGTGGCGTTGAACGGCCTCGGCGGTCTGCTGCACGTGGTGGCTCTGGCGTTCGGGCCGCTGAGCGTGGTCCAGCCCTTGGGCGCGCTGACCATCGTCTTCGCACTGCCGATGGCCGCGCTGTTCGTGGGCCGCAAGGCCGGGACGACCGCCTGGCGGGGCGCGATCATGGCGACCGTCGGACTCGCGGGTCTCCTCTCTCTGGTCGGCACGGCCGACACCCAGTCCCTGGACTCGACCCAGCGGGTGGGCGTGGCCCTGGTCACCGCTGGTGCGGTCGTGGCACTGATGATCGCGGGCCGGGCCGCACACCGGCACCCGGCGGTGCGCAGCGTGCTGCTCGCCACCGCGTCCGGCATAGCGTTCGGTATGTCCTCGGTCTTCACCAAGACGGTCGCCGTCGACTGGACCGGCGGTGTCACGGCGGCGGATCTGCCGTCCCTGGCCACCATCGGTGTCTTCGCCACGGCCGGACTGATGCTCTCCCAGGCCTCCTACCGCGGCGCCGGACTCGCCGCCCCGCTGGCCACGCTCACGGTCGTGAACCCCGTGCTGGCGGCCGCGGTCGGCATCACGATGTTCGGCGAGACCTTCCGCTACGGCGCCACGGGCACCGTGCTCGCGCTGAGCTGCGGCGTCGTGGCGGCCGGCGGGCTGATCCTGCTGACGACCGAGCGGATCGGGCGTACGCACCCGGTGGTCGAGCCCGCGGCGGAGCCGGCACCCGTGGAGGAACTGCTCGCACAGCACTCGGGCGAGTCGTCCGAGGCCGTCAAGAAGCTCCTCAAGCAGCCCGCGGCTGAACTCCCGTCGGAGGCCCTGGTCCCGTCCCAGGCACCGGCGCCGGACCTCGAGAAGGAGGAGGACCCGGCGCACATCGTGACTCCCCCGCAGCTGTACGGACCGTTCTACGGCGGCCCGTACGTCCCGATGCCGGTCCTGGACCGGCACCGCATGCGCATCAAATCCTGACGCCACCGGCCCGGAGGTACGCCACCGGGTCGATGTCCGACCCGAAGCCGGGCCCGGTCCGCACCTCGAAGTGCAGATGCGGGCCCGTGCTGTTGCCCGTGGACCCGGAGCGGCCGATGCGCTGCCCGACACCCACGGACTGCCCGCTCTTCACGGAGATCGCCGAGAGGTGCGCGTACTGGGTGTAGCGGCCGTCGTCGTGCCGGATCACCACCTGGTAGCCGAAGGACCCTTCCCAGCCCGCGTTGACGACCCGCCCCTGGGCGACGGCCTTCACGGAGGTCCCCGTGGCGACGGCGAAGTCGACGCCCGTGTGGTAGCCCTTCGACCAGGACGAGCCCGCCTTGTGGTACGGCGTGCCGGTCCCGGCGTTCACCGGCGCGACAAAGCCGCTCTTGCGGGTCTCCGTCTTGGGGGCACTGTCCGAAACGGGCTGCTTCTTGGGTGCCGGCTCGACTGTCGTCGTGCTCGGCGTCGCACTCGTCGTCGTGACCGACTTGCCGCGCAGACTCAGCCGCTGGCCGGGCAGGATCAGGTCGGGGTCCGCGCCGATGGTCTTGCGGTTGGCGGCGTAGAGCCCCTGCCAACCTCCCCGTACGTCCTTCTTCTCGGCGATCCCGGAGAGGCTGTCGCCCCTGACGACGGTGTACATCTCGGCGGTGCCCGCCCGGGACTGGGGCGTGGTCTGCGGCTGGACGTCGGCCACGGAACTCTTGGCGGTACGCGGGGCCGTGCCGCCCGGTTGGATGTCGGGGGTGTCGCCGCCCCGGGTCAGCCCGGCCTGCGCCGAGCACACCGGCCAGGCGCCCGGGCCCTGTCCGTCCAGCACCTTCTCGGCCACGGCGATCTGCTGGTCCTTGGTGGCCAGATCCGCGCGCGGCGCGTACCGGGTGCCGCCGAAGCTCTCCCAGGTCGACTGGGCGAACTGGAGTCCGCCGTAGTAGCCGTTGCCGGTGTTGATGCTCCAGTTGTTCGTCGACTCGCAGGCGGCGACCTTGTTCCAGGTGTCCACGTCCGCGGCGTGCGCGGCACCGGTACCGATGAGCGGCAGCGCCATTCCGGCACCGCCCGCGGTGACGGTGAGTGAGGCGCGGTTGATCCTGTTCGGCTGATACCGGCGGTGCCGGCCGCGTACGGCCATGAAAGAGCCCCCTCGACATACGTCGGAGGGCCAAAAGTAAGCGCCGCGAACAGGCCATGACAAGACCGCAATCAGCCGCATGGTCACGCCAAGTGGCGAGGAATCGGCGGGCGTTGACGGGACACCCGGGACGGCTGAGTGCGGCGAGGCCTTCCATGCGTATGTGCCTGCGCGACATCGGGCCACCCGGATGTGCGGTCGGCGTACCGGCACGTCAGGATGGACGATGGGGCAATACTGGCGGGCATGCAGGACCGGCACCGCTGATACCGAGGTCACTAGGAGCCAACGCAATGAGCAATTCAGCCCAGATCGGCGTCACGGGTCTCGCGGTCATGGGCCGCAACCTCGCCCGCAACTTCGCGCGCAACGGCTACACGGTCGCGGTGCACAACCGGACGGCGGCACGTATGCACGCCCTGGTCGAGGAGTTCGGGAGCGAGGGCGACTTCGTCGCGGCCGAGACCGCGAAGGAGTTCGTGGCGGCGCTGGAGCGGCCCCGGCGCCTGGTCATCATGGTGAAGGCCGGTGACCCGACGGACGCGGTGATCCAGGAGTTCGCCCCGCTGCTCGAGCCCGGCGACATGATCATCGACGGCGGCAACGCACACTTCGCGGACACCCGGCGCCGGGAGCGCGATCTGCGCGAGCAGGGCATCCACTTTGTCGGCATGGGCGTCTCCGGCGGCGAGGAGGGCGCGCTGCACGGGCCGAGCATCATGCCGGGCGGCCCGAAGGAGTCGTACGACTCGCTGGGCCCGATGCTGGAGAAGATCTCCGCGAAGGCCGCGGACGGCGCGCCCTGCGTGACCCACGTCGGTCCCGACGGCGCCGGGCACTTCGTGAAGATGGTGCACAACGGCATCGAGTACGCCGACATGCAGCTGATCGGCGAGGCGTACCAGCTGCTGCGTGATGTCGCCGGGTACGAGCCCGCGCAGATCGCGGAGATCTTCCGTACCTGGAACACCGGGCGGCTGGACTCGTACCTGATCGAGATCACGGCCGAGGTGCTGTCGCACGTGGACGCGGCGACCGGCAAGCCGTTCGTGGACGTGGTGGTGGACCAGGCCGAGCAGAAGGGCACGGGGCGGTGGACGGTCCAGATCGCCCTGGACCTCGGTGTCCCGGTCTCGGGCATCGCGGAGGCCGTCTTCGCCCGCTCCCTGTCCGGGCATGCGGCGCTGCGTGAGGCCTCGCGCGGGCTGGCGGGCCCGAAGGCCACGCCGCTGAGCGAGTCCGAGGCCGGCGCCTTCGCCGACCGGGTCGAGCAGGCGCTGTACGCCTCCAAGATCGTCTCCTACACCCAGGGCTTCCATGAGATCGCCGCGGGCAGCGAGGAGTACGACTGGGACATCGACCTGGGTGCGGTGTCGGCGATCTGGCGCGGCGGCTGCATCATCCGTGCCGCCTTCCTGGACCGCATCCGCGCCGCGTACGACACGCGGGCGGACCTGCCGAGTCTGCTCTCGGACGACACGTTCGCCCGGGAGATCGCCGACGCGCAGGACGACTGGCGCGAGGTGATCATCGCGGCGACCCGGCAGGGCGTGCCGACTCCCGGGTTCTCGGCGGCGCTGGCGTACTACGACGGGCTGCGGGCCGAGCGGTTGCCTGCGGCGCTTACGCAGGGGCAGCGGGACTTCTTCGGGGCGCACACGTATCGGAGGGTGGACCGGGACGGGTCGTTCCACACGCTGTGGGGCGGGGACCAGTCCGAGGTTTCCGCCTAGCGGCTCGGGAGGATCGGTCGTGGTGCGGGTGAGTGGGGGCTTTTCGCGCAGTTCCCCGCGCCCCCTGCGGTGATGTGGTGGGCGGCGTTCTTGTGGCGCCGCCCACTGGCATTTCGTGTGCGGGTCAGTGGGGGCTTGGCGCGCAGTTCCCCGCGCCCCTGACCGTGATGCGGTGGGCGGCGGCTTTAGGGCGCCGCCCACCTTCCTTTTCGTCTGCGGGTGCGTGGGGGCTTGGCGCGCAGTTCCCCGCGCCCCTGGCCGCGTTGGGGTGGGCGGTGGTTCTGGGGTGCCGCCCACCTTGCTTTTAGTCTCGGGTCACGTGAGTGGGGGGCCCGGTTCTGGGGTGGGTACGGGGTCCGGGCCCGGTGGGATGGGGGACGGGTCCGGGTGGGGGGTCGGGGGTGGGGGCGGGAGTGGGGGGTCGGGGTGTACGGGGTCGGGGCCGGGTGTTGGGCCCGGTGTGGGTCCTGGTGGGACGGGGTCGGGGTGCGGGTTGGTCATGAGGTCCTCCGGCCAGTGATGAAACGTCGGCTCTGGACTACTCCCCCGCGTACCCGGGGCCGGTTCGGCCACTCACCCGGGTGGGCCCGCCGCCGTTGCCCCCGCCGCAAGGCCCTGCCGGGGGCTGGACAGCACCGGGATCGGTGTCGTCGTCAGTTGCCGGGCCGGGGCCATCGAAGGCTGCGCGAGGACGATCGCGTCGGCGTCGGTGACCTCGTCGGCCGTGGCGGCGACGAGCCGCGCGTAGCCTTCCAGGTCGCCCGATTCGAAGCGCGCCCAGGCGCCCGCCACGAGAGCGGTCCTTACGTCGACGGGGCGTCCGGCGCGGCGGGCCTCCTCCTCGATCAGCGACGCGGTGGGTCCGAACGTGCTGTCCACCGTCCCGAGGACGACGATCCGGGACCCCGCGGCCACGGCGGCGGCCGCCATCGGACGGTCACCGCGCAGCACCGGCACCCCGATGCCGTCGGCGGCCTCCTCCGCGACTCCGCCGAGGGTCGAGCACGTGACCAGCACGGCCCGTGCACCGTCGGCGACGGCCCGCTCCACGGCGGTGCGAACGTCGTCCGCCACCGCCTCGGGGCCTTCGGCGCGGGCACGGGCGAGCAGCGACTCGTCGACGAAGTGCCTTAGTTCCAGGCTTTGGTGGTCCTCGTCGCGCAGAGCGTCGTAGACGGGGATGTGGACAGGTGAGGTGTGCAGAAGTGCCAGCAAGGGTTTTGCCTCAGAATCGGTCGGGGTGTGCGTCCAGCCAGTCCATCGCCGCCCGCAGCAACTCCGGGTCGGCCACCGGAGCCTCGGCGGGGTGGCGCTCGGCCCACTTCACGACGTACGGGCACAGCGGGGCGACGGCGACGCCCTCGCGCTCGGCGATGGCGTACAGCTCGCGGGCCAGCGAGCCGGCGATGCCCTTCCCCTCGTGAGCGGGTTCCACGATGGTGTGCACCGGGACCAGGGCGCGCCCCGGGACTTCGAGGACGAAGTACTCGATGCGGCCGACGACTTCGCCGTCCGCGAGGGCCTCAAGGCGCCCCGCCGCGCGGTCGTCGCGGATGTCGATCTCACTCATGAGCACGCTCCTGGTCCGAAGTGGTCACACCGACGAGCTCAGGCCGATACGGCCTGCGGGCTGCGCTCCTGGTCGGAGCCCGGCACCGGTGCGGACGGGTCGGCGCCCAGGCCCACGATCGCGTTGTCGCGGCCCACATGCACCACCCGCGGCCGCAGCGCCCGCGCCTCGACGTCGGGGATCTGAGCGTAACTGATGATGATCACCAGGTCTCCGGGGTGTACGAGGTGCGCGGCGGCTCCGTTGATTCCGACGACGCCGGAGCCGCGCTCCCCCTCGATGACATACGTCTCCAGCCGGGCGCCGTTGGTGACGTCGACGATGTGGACCAGCTCGCCGGGCAACAGGTCCGCGGCGTCGAGCAGATCGGCGTCGATGGTCACCGATCCCACGTAGTGCAGGTCGGCCTGGGTGACGGTGGCTCGGTGGATCTTGGACTTGAACATTGTACGCAACATCGAAGCACTCCGGAAGGTAGGCTCCCTGCCTGCGTTTTTGCAGGTCAAGGGCTATTTCCGTAGCGTACAACGTGTCGCATGTTCGAGCATGGGTCCCCAGGTTTCTCAGGACTCATGCTGACCATTTGCCGACCTTCCTGATGCACCGTCAGGTCAGTGCGGGAGATGCTCACCCACTCCCTCGAGGTCCCCACGACGTCGAAGACAGGCGAGTCACGCACGTCGGATCCGTCGGCGCCGCGAAACGCAACCTCAATAATATCCAGGGCCGGCCGCACGTCATCGACGGCCGCCTTGCCGGCACCAGCCTGGCGCTGGACACATAATCTGGCCCGACTGTCGACCGCGCCTGAACCTGCGTGGCCGAAAAGCATCTCAGCCAGGGATCTTTGTCAGGCCGAGGTTGGAAGTATTGGGGGCTCTTCACCCTCCCCCCCCAGGGGCTTCGGAGTGCTCAGCGATCCAGACCGGCATCTCTGGCGAAATCATGCAGGCACGACGGACACGAACTCTCCCGACGGTCACAGAGCGCACAAGGCTCCATGATCATCAAACCCCTGCCCGCCGCGCCGCCAACTCCACGCATCCATGATTTACCGACTGACGCTCTAAAAGACATGGTCAGGAAATGACTTCCGCTGCGCTTGTTAGCATGGCGGCGAAGTTATCGTGCCGCTCAGGACCGGTGCCGTCGCCCGGCCACCACTCGTACGCGGTCCACTCGCCGTCCTGCCCGGCGCTGTCGGCATACAGCACCCAATGGCCACCGCTGCCGCCGTCGTCATTTGAGATCAACAGGCACCGCTCGAATTTCTCGAGATCCTCGGCGAAGTATCCCGAGTCTGGCGACGACCAGTAGTCGAGGAGATCGGTCAGGTCAGGAAACCACCCGATTTCATCGACCTTGAGCAGATCGAGAAGGCCGATGCTGTTCCAGCCGTTGCTGGTCAGCAGGAAGTTCCGGTACGTCGGCGGCAGCCGGACCCCAAGTCGCCTTTCAGCAGCCAGCACCGCCTCCTCGCTCGCCGGCCCGTAGCCAAGCCATCCAGCCTCCAGTTGGGCCTCACTCAGCAGGAACTGCGCCCTCCCATCCGACTCGGCCTCACGGAGAAGGCCCGAGTTCAGGAACGTGGAGCTGTAGTCACTGAGGAACCTGCGCCACTCGGCGACGGTCAGCGGGGAGGGTTCCACGCCTGAACTCCGTCGATGGAGCGATGGGTCGTAGGCATCCTGACACCCATCCACATCACTCGAAAAGGTCCGTCGTGTCTGCGTCCATCATTGCTCCGATCCGCGAGGAGTTCCTCCGTCTGCTGCCCGCCCGGCAAGATTCGCACCCGCTGGGCTGCCACAATCCCCGGATCAAGGACGCGGTGGTCTTCGACCGGCTCGTTGTGACACTGGTGTCGGGGATGGGCTACGAGCGGGTCGCGGACAAGGCGTGTTCGGCCACGACGATCCGGCGCCGGCGAGAGGAGTGGATCGCTGCCGGTGTTGCCGGCCACCTGGTCCTCGCGGCCCTGCCGGCTCACGACCAGATGGTGGGTCTTGAGCTGGAGGACCTGGCCGCGGACGGCTGTATCACCCAGGCACCAACGGGCGGCGAGTGCGCAGGCCGGTCCCCGGTGGACCGGGGCAAGCAGAGCCTCAAACGGTCCCAGCTCACCGACAGCTACGGCATACCCGTGGTCACGGTGCCCACCGGAGCGAACATCCGTGACCACACGCTGCTGCCCGAAACCCTCGATGGTTTCGCCGAGCTGACCGACCAACTCGGAGTCCCGCGGCACCCGGCCCTGAGCCTGGACGCCGGCTAGGACTCTGGGCCGGTCTACCGCGATCCCACCGAGCGTGACATCACACACCGGATCTCGAAGCGGGACACGAAAACCCCGATCCACACCGACGGCCGCTGGGGCGCAGAACGCACAAACTCCTGGATGAACAACTTCGGCAAACTCCGCCGCAACACCGAACGCCGCCGCGCCTGTACCGAGTTCTTCCTTCAGCTGGCCACCGCGACCATTGTCGTCCGCAGCCTCATCCGCAGGACCTGGTACACCCCCCGCTGGGACACCCGACCCACCAGCCCTCGCATCCGATAACCACAACTCACCACCTACTGGCGGACGCTCTTAAAGATCAAGCTAGAGGGGCTTCTTGAGCACCTCGGCCCAAACGCTCCTTCCCGGGTCCGTGTTCCCGTCCTCGGTGAAGCAGAACCCATCTACCGCCGGTCCGTACTTCACGTCGTTCGCCAGAGCGTCTAGGCAATCCGACTTGGTCATCCCCCCACCGGCAATCACCCACTCGTACTTGACCATGGCCGTTGGGGAGCCCACGTCAGCGGCTGAAGCGGGGCTCGCGGTCAGCGGAATTGCGATGGCTGCTGCGCCGACGGCGAGGGCGGCGGTGACGCGAGAGCGCGAGGGCTTCATTGATCCTCCACATGCTATGGCTGGGTCGGTGGCTCCATGAGCAGCGGCCGGTGCCGGTGCGGAATGCGCCCCGCTGCCCTGCAGGGCACAACGGACCCGCGCCGCCAACGGTTCAGTTTGACCGGGCGTTGAGTCCCTTCTCCGTAGGTTGGCGATTGCCTGTTCGTGGTATTGATCGCCGCTCGGGGCTGGGGAAGGTCGTGTGCAAGCAGCGATGCGACGTGTGGAGCGAGAGGTATGACGGAGCGACTTCTCGGACGAGCGGTGGCCGTTGATCGAGCCGATGAACACGGCGTGGAAGCGGGAGCGTCTGGCACGGTCTGCCACCGGCGATGCCGGATCCCGTGACCTGCGGGAGGTCGCATGGCGGCTTCTTCCCCGAGGGCCCGGGGCATCCTCACCGGCACCTTGCTGGTGGTCTTCTCGTTCATGGGCAGCGAGATCGTCACCCTCGCGGCCGGCGAGTCGGAGGACCCGCGCCGCGCGGTCACCAAGGCGACCAACAGCGTGATCTGGCGCGTCGCCGTCTTCTACCTCGGCTCGATCTTCGTCGTCCTCACGCTGCTCCCCTGGGACAGCAAGGCGATCGCCGACAAGGGCTCGTACGTCGCGGCGCTCGACTCCATCGGCATCGGGCACGCCGGGCAGGTCATGAACGTCATTGTGCTCACGGCGGTGCTGTCCTGTCTCAACTCCGGCCTGTACACGGCCTCCCGAATGCCATTCTCGCTCGGCGAGCGCGGCGACGCGCCTCGCTCCTTCGCCCGTACGAACGCGCGGGGCGTCCCGCAGACGGCGATCCTGGGCTCCGTCGTCTTCGGCTTCCTCGCGGTCTTCTTCAACTACCAGTGGCCCGAGACGGTGTTCTCCTTCCTGCTCAACTCCTCCGGCGCGGTGGCTCTGTTCGTCTGGCTGGTCATCTGTGGCACCCAGCTGAAGATGCGGGGCATCATCCTGCGCGAGACCCCCGAGAAGCTGACCGTGCGGATGTGGCTCTTTCCGTATCCGACCTGGGCGACGATCGGGATGATCTCGTTCGTTCTCGTCTACATGCTGGCCGAGCCCGACGCGCGCGAGCAGGTCACGATGTCGATGCCGGCCGCGGTTGTGGTCGTCGGCATCGCGCTGATCCGCGAGCGTGTCGGCCGGAAGCCGGAGGCCCAGGGCGGCCCTCCCGAATGAACCGCGGCCCGGTTTCCTCCGTTGTCGCCTGTCGTACGGACGACGACCCGCGGCACCGGAGGGACCGTCCGGGATGGGGCACCGAACCGTCCCGGGGCGTACAGCTGACGCCGCTGGTCGATATGCGACGACGTCTAGGAGAAGTACCCGGTGACCGACTACGAGACCGGCGACCAGGAAACGATGATGTCGATCATCACCGCCCAGTGGGTCAGCCAGATAGCACGGACCCTCGCCGAAATGCGGGTCCCCGACCTGCTGCACGAAGCTCCGCGTACACCTGACGAAATCGCCGAGGCCGCGGGTACCCACCCCGAGACGACGTTCCGGCTCATGCGAGGGGCCGTGGGGACAGGCCTGGTCGGCCACGACGACGCCTCCGGCCGGTTCACCAGCACACCCTTGCTCGACCGGCTCCGCACCGACGCGGCCGACTCGCTGCGCAACCTCGCGATCGTATGGCACTGGCGGCTGTGGGGCAGCCTGCCCGACGCGGTGCGCACCGGCAAGGACCGGGCTATGGAGGTCCTCGAGCAACCCCTGTGGGAGTACTTCAGCGCCACCCCCGAGGAAGGCGAGCTCTTCACCCAGGGCATCACCGAACTGTCGCTCCCGATCATCCGCGAGGCGGTCCCGGAGATCCCTGCCGATCCCGGGGAGACGATCGTCGATCTCGGCGGCGCCACCGGAGCATTCGTGCTCTCCATGCTCGACGAGCATCCCGGGACCACCGGCATCCTCTTCGAGCTTCCCCACGTGGTGGACTCCGCCCGCGCACACATTCAAGCCCGCTCGCTGAGCGAGCGGTGCACCGCCCAGGCAGGTGACTTCTTCGAAGCGGTTCCGACGGCCGACATCTACCTGCTGAAGTTCGTCCTCCACGACTGGGACGACGAGGCCTGCACCCAGCTCCTCGAGCGATGCCGGGAAGCAATGCGGCCCGGCGGACGAGTCGTTGTCGTCGACATGCTGATCGGACCGGTCTCCCGTCCCGGCCCCGCCGCACCGATGGACGTCAACATGCTCACCCTGCAACCCGGCCGCGAACGCGACCACGACGACCTCGACCGACTCTTCGCAGCAGCCGGACTCAAACGCTCGAACACCACACCACTCACCCCTCCGTACTACATCGTCGAAGCCGTCACCTCCTGACCCGGCCGCCGCTGCCTTGCGTCGGTATTGCTTTTCGCTTGCCAAATGCACATCAGAAACACCCGGTTGGCGATTTTCCACGGCGAACATCCGTAATTGCGCGATTCGAGGCGCACGCGGCTTTCCACCTATGTTCGCAGCGACCAGTCGGGCACGCCCGTCCTGTCCCTCCCGGCGGCTGGAGCACTGCCCTCCGCGACTGAGCGGCCGCCTGACCTCAGATCCGAAACGGAGACACGATGCCCAACAAGGAACCGACGGATCCGGGAGGACCGGCGGTACGCCGCGCCGTGCCGCTGCCCGGGTCCACGCCCGCGACCGCCCCCGACGCGCTGGCGCCCGGCGCGCCGGCGCCGGGCGAACCGGCCGGATCGGCCGGATCGGCCGGATCGGCCGGATCGGCCGGATCGGCCGAGAGGTCGGCCGCGGCACCGGACTCCTTCGAGCCCACCGCTTCGGTCCGCCCCGAGGGGCCGACAACGACCTTCGAGACCTCGTCCTCGGCCGTGCCCGACGAGGGCCGGGGCAGCAAGGGCGCCGCCGGGGCGACGGCTGTCGGGGCCGACAACGACCCGCCGGAGTCCGCCACCGCGACCGGCACGGACGAGGAGCCCCCCTCCGGCCGCCCCACCAAGGCGCTGCGCGCCGCCGCAGCCCTCGCCGGCGCCCTCCTGATCGCCGTACCCCTGATCGCCCTCAGCACCGGGGACGACGACAAGAAGGACTCCGGCGCCGAACAGGCCGTCGGGGCGACCATCCCCGACAACGAGGATCCGCAGAACCCCGGCTCGTACCAGGGCAAGTCCCCCTCGCCCGAGCGCACGAACGACAAGAAGGACGGCTCGGACGTCGGTCCCGACTCCGCCACCAAGAAGGCGGCCGAGGATGAGGGCGGCGAAGAGAAGGGGAGCCGGAACGACTCCCTCAAGGAAGACGGTTCGCGGGGCGACGAGTCCCCGGACTCCTCGGAATCCCCGACGGCCCAGTACTTGGGTCCCGGCCCATTGCTCCCGGACCAGTTGATTCTGGTGAACGCCATGACCGGGATGTGCGTCGACGTCCCGGGCAAGGGCAAGGGGAGGGTGAACGGCCCCGTCAACCAGGACCCGTGCGCGAAGGACCGGCGGACGGACAACCAGGGGTGGTACATGGACGTGAAGAAGACGACGTCCAAGCACGGCAGGCTCGTCGTGTTCCGCAACGCCAAAGACAACCTGTGCCTGGACCTGCCCGGATACAGCGGCGTGCCCGGCGGGACGGGAGTGGTCGAGGCCCCCTGCGACGGCACGTACAAGGACAACCAGCTCTGGTGGCTGGACCGCCGGGAGGACGGCAGGAACTCCTGGATCCGCAATTACCGCAGCGAGCAGATGTGCCTGGACGTCGACGGCAAGACGTACGGCAGTGGCGGCGAGGACGCCCGGCTCAAAGTCCTTCGCTGCAACTCGAAGGACGACCACGAGTGGCGGATGAGCTGACCGCCCGCGGCCCCTTGGGACCGACGAAACCCCCGCGGCAGGCAGTGCCCCGCAGGGGTTTCGTCGTCAACCGTCACGCCAGTGAACTCCTCCCCCACGCGAGTCGTGATACGGGCATGGCGCCCCGGACGGAACACCCCGTCCGGCATCCGCATCGAAGAAGGATCCGAGTGAGCAAGAGTGCGATACGCCTCGCGGAACGGAGCCCGGTCGTGGGTGCCGGGCCACCGGGCCGCGGCCACCGGAGGAAACGCCCGGTAAAGGAGCGGAGCCGCACGCGGCGCGGGCGGATACTCGCCTGGACGGGCGGCGTGCTCGCGGTGCTGGTCCTCGAGGGCGCCGGTGCGGGCTTCTGGGCGTACCGGCAGCTTGACGGCAACATCACGTCCGCCGACGTGGAGCACCGCCTGGACGGCGACCGTCCGGAGAAGGCGAGTTCGGGCTCGAAGAACATCCTGCTGGTGGGCTCGGACAGCCGGGCAGGGGCGAACGCGAAGTACGGCAAGGATCTCAGCACCATGCAGTCGGACACGTTGACGGTCGTGCACCTGGCCGCGAACCGGGAATGGGCCACGGTCATGTCGCTGCCCCGCGACTCCTATGTGCACATCCCCTCCTGCGAGCGGGGCGACGGCAAGAAGTCGGCGCCGCACTCGTTCAAGATCAACGAGTCGTTCGCCATCGGCGGCAGCAAGGGCGATATGGGCGCCGCGTCGGCCTGCACCATCAAGACCGTGGACAAGAACACCGGCCTGCGCGTGGACCACTTCATGTCGCTCGACTTCCAGGGCTTCAAGGGTATGGTCAACGCCCTTGGTGGCATCGAGGTCTGCCCCAAGACTCCCATCCACGACACCAAGGCCCATCTCGACATGGCGGCCGGCTGCCAGACCGTCAAGGACGAGCGGGCGCTGGCCTATGTCCGTACCCGCTACAGCTTGGGCGACGGCTCGGACCTGGGGCGCATCGGCCGCCAGCAGGAGTTCATGCGGGCCCTCGCCCGCAAGGCGCAGCAGAAGGTCACCAGCCCGGCCGAGCTGTACGACTTCCTCGACTCGATGACCAAGTCCCTCACCACGGACAAAGGGCTGGCCGGGCTCAAGCCGCTCTACGAGCTGGCCTCGGAGGTCAAGGGCATCCCCAAGGACCGGCTCACCTTCCTGACCGTGCCCAATTACCCCCGGGAGGCCGACATCCCCACCGACAAGGCCAATGTCGTGTGGCAGTACCCGCAGGCGGCCCGGCTGTTCGACCAGCTCGCCCACGACAAGGAGGTCGACAAGAAGCGGATGGAGGCCGAGAGCAAGAACCCGGTTCCCACCCGTTCCGTCCGCGTCCGCGTGCTCAACGGCACCGGGAAAGCTGGACGCGCCGCCGAGGCCGCCGCGGAGCTGCGGGCGCTCGGCTTCACCGTGACCTCGGCCGGCAACGCCCCCGAACCGGTGCGGAAGACCACCATGAGCTACCCCGCGAGCCTGCGGCGCTCCGGCGAGGCGCTCGCCTCCCGCCTGCCGGACTCCACGACGTGGGCGGACAATGACTCGTCGGGAGCGGTGACGCTCACCGTGGGGCCGGATTACGAGGGCCTGCGGTGACCATGCGTGTGCTGATCGTGGAGGACGACCTCGCGGGTGGGACGTCGCCGGCCCAGCGGCTGGCTGATGAGTTGCGGCGCTCCGGCTACGACGTGGAGGTCGTCGGAGAGGGCGGAGCGGACGGCGTCCTCGGCGGCCGGAGCGGCCGGGACGGCCCGACCGTTCTGGAGGGTGCGGGGATCGTTCTGGACGTGCCGCGCCGCCTGGTCAGCCGAGAGGGTCGGCCGGTGCGGTTGTCGAGCCGGGAGTGCGATGTGCTGGAGGTGTTGATGCGGGCCGAGGGGGCGGTGATCGGCGGCGGGGAGCTGGTGAAGCGCGTGTGGGGCGGGGAGTTGGAGGTCGAGAGTAATGCCGTACGGATCACGGTCAGCAGGCTGCGGGCGAAGCTCGGGGAGCCGACGGTGGTGGAGACCGTGCGGAAGGCGGGGTATCGCCTGCGGCTGCGGCACCCGGCTCCTTCGTCAGCGGGTGCCGGTGCCGGTGCCGTGGAGGTGGGCGTAGATGCCCTTACGGGCCAGGAGTTCGTCATGGCGACCGGACTCAGCCAGGCGGCCGTGGTCGATGACGAGGATGCGGTCCGCGTCGGGGGCCAGGCGCAGGTCATGGGTGATGAGCAGGGTGGTGCGGCCGGCCATCAGGCGGCGCAGCGGGGTGATGACCTGGCGCGCCGCGACGGCGTCGAGGCCGGCGGTCGGCTCGTCCAGGACCAGCACCGGGGAGTCGCGCAGCAGGGCGCGGGCGATGGCGACGCGCTGGAGCTGGCCGCCGGACAACTGGGCGGTGCCCGGGGAGACAAGGGTGGCGTAGCCGTCCGGGAGGGCTTGGATGAAGTCGTGTGCGGCGGCGTCGCGAGCGGCTCGGAGCAGGTCGTCGTCGGTGGCCCCGGGGCGTCCGCAGGCGATGTTCTCGCGGATGGTGTCGTGCAGGACGAGCGTTTGCTGGGGCAGGAGGGTGATGTGCTCGCGCAGACGTTCCAGAGGGAAGGCGCTCAGCAGGAAGCCGTCCAGGCGGATGTGGCCGAGGGCCGGGTCGTAGAAGCGGGGCAGGAGTTTGGCGAGCGTGGATTTGCCGGCGCCGCTGGGTCCGGTGATCAGGATGAGCTCTCCGGGCCGAGCCGTGAAGGAGAGGTCGCGCAGGGCGTACGGGGCGGCGTCGGGGCCGGGGGCGAGGATGCGCTCGAACTCTGAGGGAGCGCTCTCGTCCGAGTCCTGTTCCTGCCCGGGATAGCGGAACCAGACCCGCTCCACGTCCAGGACGCCGCGGATCAACCGGGGCGGGCGGGGTGCGTCAGGGGGCGGGTCGGTGACCGCGGGCCGGGCGTCGAGTATCTCCAGGAGCCGTTCGGCGCCCGCGGTGGCGGCGGTGACGGCGAGGCCGAGCTGGCCCAGCTGCCGGATCGGAGGGAAGAGGTAACCGAGGAAGGCGGCGAAGGACAGGAGTTGTCCGAGCGTCATTCGTCCTTCGGAGATCTCCCAGGCGCCGAGCCCGATGACGGCCAGCACGCATACGGTCTCCATCACCTCGACCAGTTGCTCGTACAGTTCGCTGAGCCGGTTGCCGCGCACGGACGCGCGCAGCCAGGCGCCGGCCTGGACGTCCAGCCGCGCCTCCTCGTCGCGGCGCCGGTTGTACGCCTGAGTGAGCACGATGTTGCCCAGCGACTCCTCGACGACCGAGGTGATGGCCCCGTCGGCGACGCGTTCCTGGCGGGAGGCCTTCTTGATCCGGGAGGCGAACTGCCGTGCCGCCAGCCAGAACAGCGGGGCGAGCACGAAGGTGGCCAGGGCGAGATCCCAGCGCAGCAGCAGCGCGGCACCGAAGAAGAAGACCGTGCTGAACAGTGCGGACACGGTCTGGACCACGCCGGAGACGACCATCTGCTCGATGGCCTCGACATCCCCGGTGAGGCGCTCGACGAGGTCGCCCTGCCGGTGGCGCTGGAAGAAGTGCGGCGGCATCCCCTGCACATGGCGGAAGACCCGGGCACGCAGCCGCAGGACGAAGCGCTCGGCGACCCAGACGGCGGCGGAGTTCCCGGCGTATCCGATGATGGCGCCGAGGACCGCGAGTCCCAGCCACTGACCGGCGGGCATCCAGAACGCACTGACCGAACCCTCCTGAAGGGCATGGTCGGTCAATTTCCCGAAGAGCAGGACGGCTCCGGTCTCCGCGAGTGCCGCGACGATGACGCACGCGCAGATCAGCACGATCCAGCGCCGGTCGCCCTTGGTCAGCGGCCAGAAGGAACGGAAAGCAAGGCGCGCTGACGCGCTTATTGAAACATCGGCGCCGGCAGAGTCTGCGGAATCGCCCTTACCGCCGCTGCCACCGGCGATTTCCGCCGCCGGGCTGGGTGCCGGGAATTTCGATACGAGCGGGATGGCCCGCACTCGCACCTTCGGTTGATCGTTGTTCGCAGACACGGCGCCCCCCATGCCCGGAGGCGGACCCCTTGGGCCCGCCTCCGGAATGTACCTACGTCAGCCTTTACGGCCGATGAGACGAGCCTTCCGCGCCGGCTGTGCGCGGCGCTGCTTGTGGCGCGACAATTCGTCCTTAGCCGGAGTAATCTTCGTCATACGCTGGGGTATCATCTTGTAGAGCTTCATGAGGTTCCTCATTTCTTGATGCACTGCATACAGCATTCACTGCCGCCACTGGAGTGCATTCCTCGGCGGCATGGGAACTCTACCAAGAAACACCGGGATCTCGACACCCTCACGGTGAAGTCCCTTTAAATTCACGGCGGAAACATTTCTCGAATGTAACTGCCGCTCTTACCAGAGCCTTATATTCGGGAAGCGGTTACTCGCGGGAAATCCTGAGCAACGTCAACGTATCGAAGGCGCCGGTGCCGTGGTGGACGAGCGTCACCGTGGGGGTTCCGGACCGGCGGGACGCCCACGCCACCCTGGGATCGTCGTAGCGCTCATCGAGCGCATGAACAGCCAGGCGGCCAGCGCGGCGAGCGGGGTCTCCAGCTGGAGGAAGACGCTCAACGTCGTCGCCGAGGCGCGGCCCAGGGCGAAGTTCATCGAGCCGGGCCCCAGAAGCTGAGGCAGCAGGAGCAGGCCGAGCAGCGACAGATGCGTCGTCCGGTCGAAGCCGGCGAGCGGGATGCCGGCCAGCAAGCAGACAGCCAGCCAGCTCCAGCCCGCAGATCAGTGAGGTGAACGCCGAGTACAGCGGTGTGCTCAGGTCCGCCCGCGCCTGCTGGCTCAACGCGGTGTACCCGGCCAGGGCCATGGCACCGGCCAGGGCGAGCACGTCGCCCATCAGCGCCGAACCGCCCGCCTGCACACCGGGCCCGGCGGCCAGGGCCGCGCCCACCACCGCGAGCAGCAGCCCCGCCCAGGTGCGGCGGGCGACCGGCACGCCCTGGCCCGCGGCGATCAACGCCTGCCAGACCGGCTGCGTGGCCACGAGCGCCGTGGACATGGCCACCGTGGTCATCCGCGTGCTCGTCATGAAGGTCGCGAAGTGCAGCGCGAGCGAGGTGGCGGCCAGGAAGCCGCGGGCCAGGGGCCGCCATTGCTCGCGCCGCAGCACTCCGCGTTCACCGCGCGCGACCCGCGCCACCTCTCGGCGGCGCAGCACCAGCAGGAGGAGCGGCACGAGCGTGACGAAGCCCAGGGCGTTGCGCCAGAAGGCCATGGCCAGAGGCGGGGCGGAGGCAGCGGCGGTGAGCGGGGCGGTGGCGGCGAAAGAGACCACGGTGACCGTCATCGCGGCGATGGCCAGTGGGTCGAAGCCCGGTCGAGAGTGCTTCGTATCACCGGAAGACGAGGACATGGGCACAGCGGCTCATCTGTTTGCGGTCGGGGCGCCGTCGTCCGGATACGTGCTCAGTTCCTTCGAAGGAACGATGCCGACGGCAGCGGGGGGGGCGCGGCGGGTACGGGGGGTTCCCGCCGCGCCACCTCCCCCAACACGTGGAGCGGCGCCCAACGGTTCAAATCAGCTCGCCTGGCCGAGCGTTGCACCGGCCGCGTTCCCGTCCTACCCCCCGAGCGGCCCCGCGCACGTCTGCGGCCAGTGGAACGGTCCGGGCGCGAGCGGTTGGCTGCGCAGCGTCTCGTCGAGCCGGTCGAGCGTTGCGCGGTCGTACTCGTCGAGCTCCGTGCTCTGGGGAATCGCTCCGGCGTTCCTGGCGGCGGGAGCGCTGGACACCTCGCGCATCAGCACCAGTCGAGCGCCGTCGCCGTCGCTCTCGCGGACGTCGAGCACGCGCAGCAGCGTGCCCGGCGCGAACACGATCTCGTCCCGCTTCGCGGAGGCTCCCGGTCCGCCCGTCAGCTCGCGCACCCGGCGGCCCGTCGCCGACCAGATCACGTACTGCGGACCGCCGGGGCGCGGCGTGCCCGGCCAATGCGGCAGCCCGCCGACGGGGGCCGCATCGCGCACCAGGTTCCCCGGGACGACGCCGTCGTCCGCGCCATCGGTGCCGCGGAAGGCGGGGCCGCGGTACGACGGGAGCCGGCGCAGCGCCGACGCCACGCACGCGGCGTAGCACAACGCCCGCTCGTCACCGGCCCGCACGCCCCGGGCCAACTCGTCATGCCCCAGCGGGCCTTCGGCGGCGTGCAGATACGCGTGCAGCGCGATCAGGTCGTCCCTGGCGTCCAACAGCTCCGGCCCGCGCAGCGCGGGCATCCTGGTGAGCGCCCGCGTGACGGCGGCGCCGTGCCGCTCCCAGCTCTCCCCCGCCAGCCTCCGGAACGCCGCGCGTTGCGCTGCCGTACTGGCGTGCTCCGGCAGGAACGGGACGGCGGGCAGCGGTCCCGCGGACTCGGACACGACGGCGGGCCGTCGGTGCGAGGGACCGGCCGGGTGTGATTCCGGTGCCGCAACGGGCGGTGGTTCGGGGGTCCGTGGCTCCGGGGTCCGTGCCTCCGGGGTCCGTGGCTCCGGGGTCTCCTCGCCTGCCTCGTCGCGCGCGGGAAGGTCGCGGGCGGATGCGGGCTCGGCCGGGGCGGAGGTGGTGCGGATGTCCGGTGGAGGGCTCGGCGGGAGTGGGTCCGGCGGCGACGCCGGGGACATGTTCTGCATCGAGACAGGGAGGCCCTGCCTCAGTTCCCGTACGGACAGCGGGGTGGAAGATGGCGTCGGCGGCGACTCGCTGCCGGTGGACGGGGCAACGGAGCCGGGAACGGGCGCAGCCGCAGGGGCAGTCAATTCGTCGGCGGCGGGGGCGGCCGTGGCCTCGGGGGCAGGTCGGGCCTGGCGAGCAGGGGCGGGCGGCTCCTTGGCCGCGTGCCGCGGCGGGGTCCGGGGAAGCGTTGTCGTGCCGTAGCCGGCCTCCTGCGGAGCGGCCGAGGTGGTCTCGAAGCGGATGGCGCGCAGGGCGTGTTCGGCGGCGGTACGGCGCAGCGCGCGGCCGTCGTCCGCGCTCACGCCGTGCACGAACAACCGTGCCTTTCCCCGGACTTCACCGGCGAGCCCGCCCAGGAGCGTGCCGAGTACGGGGGTCAGCGACTCGTCCAGGGACCGCCCGGCGCTTCCCACCTCTATCGCCGGGCCGTCCGGATCCGCCGGCCGGTCCGCCAACGGCGGGCGCTGCTCGTCCGTTTCGGTCAGCCACAGGCCGGCGCGGGTCACCGCGACCTGCCAGCCCTCGGAGAGCCGGAAGACGCCCTCTTCGGGCCGCACCCGGCCGTCGTGACCGTCGTCGCCATCGTGCCCCACGTCGTCGACAGGCGGGGTCCAGCGCTGGAGCCGGGGGGCCGGCGCGGGCGCGCCCGGCTCGGCGGGACGGCACCGCACCTCGTCCACGAACGCCTGCCACCTGGGCGAGCCGTCGACGCCCAGCACCACCGCGTGCACGCCGGACCGCGCCGCCGGGCCGTGCGTCAGCAGCGGCATTCCGGTGCACGCCGTGACCTCGGCGCCCAGCGTGTCGGACACCGCCTGGACGGTGGGCAGCACATCCCGGTGGCCTCCCGGGGCGATCCTGACCAGGTTCCGCGCGGGCTCCGGCAGCGCGGTGAGGAGCTCCACGACATCGCCGGCCGAGACGTCCCCGCCCCCGGGAACGCCCAGCAGCACGGTAGGTCCCCGAGGATCGACCGGTACGGCGTAGCACAGGTCGCCCAGGCCAGGCGGGTCCACGTCCGGGGACCGGGCGAGCACCCCGGCCGGGATCTGCTCGATCACGCAGGCGGCACCGACCTTCTCGGGCAGCACCTCGATCGCCGCCTGCCAGTCGGGCGCCGGCTGGCGGGGACCGATCCGCTCCGGCTCGGCCCCGTCGGGCAGGAACCGCCACCAGCTCCCCTCTTCCGCCACGGCTCCCCCGCCGGCGTACGGCCCCCGAGCGGGCACGAACAGCCCACCGCCGGGCACCACGAGAGCGAGCCCGTCGGGCGCGACGACCTCCAGCCGCCAGGCGTCCGCGATCCGGCGGGCCAGCGCGGGTGCCTCCGGACGGTCCTCCCCGGCCGCCGTCATGACGAGCCGGACCGTGCGGATGCCGTCGTCCCGCAGCTCGTCGAGGACGCCGCCGAGCCGGGGCCACAGGTCGGCGGAGTGCGACGCGTCGGCCCCGGTCAGCACCGTGACCGTGTCCGTGTCGGCGGCCAGGACCCTGGCGAGGTCCGCGACGTCGGACGTGCCGAGGGCGTCGTCGGAGGGCGTACGGAGCAGCCGTAGGCCGTCGTACTCCTCGACGAGCAGCGGCTCCCCTCCCGCACCCGAGTTCGCGAAGCCCTCGGCCTGCGAGGCTGGTGCCGACTCCGCCACGGCCGACCGGTCGCCACGTCTGCCGAACCACCTCGGCCGGCCGCCGCCGGTGCGGCTCACGGTGTCGTTTCCGGGGCAGGTTCGGAATTCTCCGGACCGCCGGGGGCGTCTTCCATGCTGTGCTCTCCGGGCTCTCCGGCCAGGTCCTCAGTGCTCATCGTCATCGGCCAGTCGTCCACGGACGGGCTACGGGGCCCCGGCGCGGAGGCGGAGACGGGGGCAGTCTCCAGCTCGGACTCGGCCTCCGACCGGGCCTCCAAGCCGTCCTCCGACCCGGCCTCCGCCCTGTCCATCGCCTCCTCCAGGCCGGCGGTGTGCAGCACCATGCTGACCGGAGCCGAGCTGTTCAGGCACAGGTTGTACCCCTCGGGTATCCGGTCCAGGAATTCCCGCGCCTGCACCTGCTCGAAGCCGAGCCGCCCGGCGAGGTGGAGGTACTGCGGCGAGGTGTACACCGGAATCACCGGGGAGCCGTCGGGCGCCGACGCGCGTACCGGGTCACCTTCCGCCGTGACCAGTACCGCCACTTCGGCCCGCGCCAGGGCGCTGGTGACGTCCTCGGCGGGGCCGTAGCCGGTCGTGGCGAGCTGGATGGCGGCGTCCACCTCGTCGGTGGGCGCCGGCCAGTCCATCGCGCCCGGCGAGGGCCGGTAGTCCTCGTTGTCCCGCCACTCGACGATCTCCCCGTCGAAGTCGGAGCGCCACTGGCCGACCACGGCCCAGTTCGGCGGCGGTCCGTCACCGGACCAGGCCGGGTCGATCAGGTACAGCCAGTGGTTCGGCGCGAGCCGGGCCGCCTCGACGAACTCCTCCGGCGGGGCGGGGTCCACCGCCGCCGTACCCGTCGCGGCGTCCGTGTCCGTGTCCGTGCCAGCCCCTGCGTCTACGTCCACGTCTACGTCCACGTCTGCGGTACGGACCTCGCCGTTGGGCTCACTCATCCTGTCCTCACTCACTGGTTCGTACGGTGTCGCATGGCTCCGGAGCGGTCATCGGCACCGCCGCATCAGACCTCGCGTCACATGCCACGGATTTCGGCCCGGAAGAGTTCAGTCCCGGGACGCGGCCCGGAGCGCGCCCTTCCCGATGAGCAGCGCCACCGGGGCGGAGGAGCTGAGAAACAGCACCTCTTCGTCGTCGCCCAGCCGCTCCAACAGATCTGTCATCGGCATCACGTCGTGCCGGGGAAGCTGGTCCGCCTCCAGGCCGGACGAGGCGGAGAAGACGGCCACGGCCTGGGCCCCCTCGGGCGTCTCGTCGACCGAGGGTCGCCCCTCGTCGTCCACGCACACGGCGACCTCGGCGTCCGCCAGCGCACGGATGACGTCCTCGTCCGGCCCGTAGCCGGTGGCAGCACGCTGAGCGGCCCGGTCGGCGGCGCTGACCGGCTCGGGCCACCCCATCCTCTCGGGCGACGGCCGGTAGCCGGGATTGCGCTGCCACTCGACGATCTCCCCGTACTCGTCGGCGCGCCAGCGGCCGAGCATCGCCCAGGCCGGCGGCTCCTCCCCGTCCTCGCCGTCCTCGCCGTCCCACTGCTGGTCGACGACGGTGAGCCAGTGGTCGGGCGCCAGCTTCGCCGCCTCGACGACGTCCTCGGGAGGAGCCGGGAAGCCCGGCTCACCGGGGCGTACGAGCGTGGGTGGTTCCTCGACGGCACCTTGTTCCTGGACGTCGTCCTCCGGGATCGACATGGCTGCTCTCCAACGGTCGGTATGTGTGGTGTCGTTGTCCCACAGGTCAGGAGGTGCCCAGCTGGTGGCGCACGTGGGCGGGCAGCTGAAGCGGTGGTGGTGGCGGCACCGCTTTCGGAACCCGCCAGTTTGTGCTCTTCCAGACGCCCGGGTTTCCGGTGCCGGCTTCGGGAAGCAGCAGGATCTGCCGCGGCCCCCGCGGGTTCTCACGGAGACGGATATCACCGGTGAAGGCCCATCCGGACCGAGCGGTGAAGTTGCTGTGCTGCTGCACCAGACGGAGGCCCGAACTTCCCAGGCCGGAGATCAGGAACACGATCCGCGCCTCGAGCTCAAGATCCCGCTCCAGGGGCGCGTTCCGAAGCAGTTCGCGGAACTCACCATCGGCCACTGGGACGGCGGCACCGGGCAGGTGCATCACCCGGCGGCCGTCGCTCGACACCTCCAGGTGGATCCCGTAGACGGGCAGTGCCTTGCCGCTATGGTCCTTCCTCGGCCACGGCGCGGCTTCCGCCCGGACGACAGTTCCGCCCCCGGCCTGCTGCTCCTCCCAGAAGACCTGCGTCATGTCGATGCCCTGGGGCAACGGAGTTCCTCCCCAACCGTACCCATGGGCCGTGCCGTCCGGCGCCCTCCATAGCTGCTTGAACGCCCCGCGCCTCTCCAGGTCGAACGAGGGGTGCTCGAAGCCGGTTCGGCTGACCCGGCCCGCCGCATCGGTCTGGGACATCAGTTCCGCCAGCTTCTCCCGCCACTCCCCCGGGGACAGCTTCACATCGAGGTGAAGGGTGGCGGGGCCGGACGCCTGGGGGTCGATCTGCGGCTTCCCGCTCAGTTCGTGTTCGGTCCGGGCGGCGGCCCAGAAGGCTCGCGCGATCTTCGCCGCGCTCAGCGGCAGAGGGCTGGTCGCCAGCCCGAGCACCTCGCGGGCCCGGTGGTCGACGGAGCCGTCCTGCCATCGCGTCAGGACCGCCTGGAGCGCCGGGTCGGGGAACGCCTCGGTCAGCTTGATGTCCGGCTTGGCGTCCAGCCGCTGCTGGGCCTTTTCGAGAACGGCCAGATAGCGGTCCAACGTCAGATCGACCGTAGGGCCGGCGACCACACGGGCGATGTAGGTCCACAAATCCAGCCGGAACGGGGTGACGGAGGCGAGTTGTGAGTCGTTGGCGCGCATCTTCTCCAGCGCCGCAATCCCGCGCAGCTTCTTCTCGTACTCAACCGGATCGTCCTCCACGACGTGGCGAAACCGCAGCTGCAGCGCGTACACGAGCACGTCCGTCGTCTCCAGGATCTCCTTCGGTACGGGGCCGTGGTCGCTGTACAGATCCGCCTTCCTTGCCAGCTCGGCCAACTCGGCCCGAACCGGCGGCGGCTTGAACAGGACGATCTGCCCCAGTCGGCCGGCAGCAGTGGCTTCGGCTTGGAGGGCGCCGCCCCAGATGCCGGTGATCGAGGTGTACGCGAGGACGCCCCGCCGACTGGCCGCTGCCAACCAGTGCCCGAGTGGGCGCTCCCTCAGGGAATCATCGACAGGCGGCACCAGCGCACTTCCCCTGATCCGCCACATGGGGTCGCCCGGCGTGGCGCCGGAGCAGGCGTTGAGATACAGCCAGACGTCCGGCGGCTGGTCAGCCACCTCGGCCAGGGTGCCGAGCACCTGACCGGCTTCCCGGGCAGCCAGATGCACGATCTGTCCCCAGTAGGTGGTGAACTGGGCGCCGCCCCGGAACCCGTGGACGTTGAGGGCGAAGAGCCTGGGGGGGAGGTCGACCAGTTGACTGGTGATCATGTAGAGACCCCCCTTCTCGCCGCTCCTCGCGTAGTGGTGCAGCTCGGTGAGAGCCGCCAGCATCCGGCCCCGCGCCTCCCGGCCCCGCCCCAAGTCGCTGTCCGGCATGAACGAGGTGCCGGACCACTTGGGATCGTCATCCACCCAGGGTCTGCGGTGGAGGTCTGCGTCCCAGAATTCGAAGCTGCTGTCAAGATCCTTCAGCCGCAGCGGTGTTCGCCGCAGCCGGTCCGGCTTCGGATCGATCGGCACCCAGCCTCCGACCGGCGTGTCCCCTTCGGGGTCGACCAGCCCGAGGAGATGCCCCTGGCCGGTCCCGTCGGGGTGCAGCCCCCAGTCGCTGGTGGGAATCCACACCCGCCTGCCCAGAGCGTCGGCGAGCGCCCGCGCGAACTCCATGTTCACCACACCCGCGTGCGGGATCGCCAACACCAAGGGCGCGTCCTTGGGCTGCTCGGCCAGGGACGGGTCGGCTCTCAGCACATCGGCCAGGGCGGACGGGGCCATGATCCGGAAACCGGTCTCCGGGTCCCGGGGCAGATGCGCCAGGTCGGAGTGGTCCTCCAGCCGAACCGGCAGCCGGTGCCCGTTCAGCGTCCAGCCGCCCAGCAGCAGCCCGCGGCGATCGGCCTTCGCCGCCGCGATGACGATCGCCGAGTCCGGCCACGAGATCGCCATGCCCGGGACGCTCGCCGCCTGTCGGAGTCGGCCGTTCTCGCTCACGAACCGGCGCATCTTCCCCGGCAGAACGTGCTTCACCTGAGTGTCCGTCAGCCAGCTACGCCCCTGCCAGCCGGACGCCGGACCCGTCACCGACGTGTAGTCCGCCAACAGCGGATGCGTCGTGGGATCCACACCAGGAGGCGCCGGGGAACCGGCCGCGGCACTCGGCCCCTCGGTCTCGGGCTGCGCGAGCGTGCCCGCGGAGGGCGCAGCCGTCAGCACGGGCTCGGGAAGGACGTAGGCATGCGTGCCCCCGGGCGGCAGGGTGCCGGAACCGTCCGGAGCCGAACTGCCCTCCGCGCCCGGGGAAACAGCCTGCTGTCCGAAGAATGCCTCCGCCCCGCCCAGCGCGAACGCCGACACCGCGCTCGATGCGGAGGCGGTGGCAGCGAAAGGGCCGTATTCCGTGGGAGGCGTCCAGGTGGTGCTCTCGAAGCGACCCGCCGTCGCGTCGTGCTGGGGCCGGAGCACGATCCTGTGCGCCAAGCCCGGACGGGGGCTGGGGAGTAGCGCCGCCTCGCCGGTCCACAGGTGAGTGTCGGACCCGCTGTAGTCCGAGAACCGCTGCAGTTCGGGCATGGCCCCGCCGCCCCGACCGGTGACCAAGACGGCCACCGGCATTCTCGAGTCCCCCCTCCTGGCCACGGCTTTCCTGTCGGGGTTGGCCCGCAGCAGCGCCAGGATCTCGCCTTCCGTCGCATGTACCTCGCCGCCCGGAAGGTGCATGAGGAGACGGTCCGGACGTGCGTCCCGATCAAGAGTCACGACGTACGCATGCTGGAAATCGGTCTCTCGCCACGGGGGACGTTTCTGTTGCCGGGCCGAACCATCGGGCCGGTCGACCCACAGCCGGCTCGTCTTCACTCCATGCGGAAACTGCCCGCCGCTCCAATTGATGCCCTGCGATTCGTCCCGCGTACCGATGCGGAGCGACTGGTCGAAGGCGCCTCGGGTCCGGAGGTCGAAGGCGCCGAGCGCGTCGTCGTCCCGCACATCCCAGTCGGCGGCGAGGGCCCTCGTCATCAGCTGACGCAGGGCCCGGCGCTGGCGTGCCTTCTCATGAGGACGGTCGAACGCTCCATGCAGCACCTGGCGCGCCAGCACCTCGGCTTCGTCCCCGGGAAGTTCGGAGAGTGCCAGGCCGGAACCGACCCTGGCCCACAGCGCGCGGGCGCGCTGCGCGCGGCGCACCCGGACGCTGTTGTCCTCGATATCCAAAGTCTTACGGACCAGGTCGTCGCCAAGCTCGTCCAGCCTGGTGATGGCATCCCGCAGCAGACTGGCCACGGGACCTTCGCCCAGCCGCGGGCCGGGATTGGCGGAGAGGCGGGCATTCGGATCGGCGGCCACCTGCTCGCGGGCAGCGTCCAGTACCTTCCGGTACGCGGCCTTCTCCGGGTCGCGGTCCGGGTCGCTCCTATCCATCTGCCGGGCCAGCAGGTTCCACATCTCCATACGGAACGGGGTGAGGCGGTTCAGCTTCTCGTCGTTGGCGCGCAGGCGCTCCAGCGCGCCGATACCGGTGAGCAGTTTGTCGAAGGTGCTGGGGTCGTCCTCGACGTCGTCGCCGAACACCTGGCGCAGCGCGCGGACCAGCCGCAGGGTCCGTTTCAGCACGGTGGGCGGCACCCGGCCGGCCCGGCGATGCAACCCCGCGCGCCGTGCCAGCGTCGCCAGTTCCTCCCGTGTTGGCTCCCTTCTGGGGGTGGCCAAACCGCCACGGCCATCGGGCGAGTGGGCGACCCGGTCGGAACCGTACGCCTTGAGGATGCTGGCTTCGGCGGGCAGCCCGGTCACGTTGATGAAATGCTGCACGAACGACACCGTGTCCAGCGGATCGTCCACAGGACGCACCCCTGGCGGCCCGTGCGGCGTCGGCTCCAGCGTCTCGGAGTGGTGGCCGGCCGTGGCGCCATAGCAGACCGGGAAGCGCACTTTGAAGTCCGGCGGTAGTTCGCCCCGCGCCAGCTTCGCCCGGGCCTCGGCGAATTCGGGCAGGCTGGCCACGAACCGTGCGCCTTCCTTGGCACGGACGGCCTTCTCCTTGGCCGCCCCGTCAATATGGATGGCGAGCCATACCAGCCCAGCATTGCCGTGTGCGGAGAAGGCGAGGATGGCCGGCGGCGAGGGATACACCTCGCGGTAGAGCAACTGCCTGTCATGGCGAGTAGTTTTCGTGACATGGTCGAGCGCCATGTGGTCCCGATAGCCGCGCAACTTCCACTCGCTGTCGCGGTCTTCGTGCATCTCTTCAGTCGACTCACGGCCGAACGACTCACCGCGGGGAGCGACGAGAAGCCGGGTGTCCACCTGGCTCGCCCGGAACCGAGTGCCGTCGAGTGCGGTGAACCAGCGGTCCGCGGGAGGCAGCCGGCGCTCGAGTCTCGGCTCGATCCGGGCCCAGTCGCCGTACGGGAGGTCCGGGTCCCTGTCGAGGGTGGCCGGGATGTGTACGCCGCTGTCGTCCGCCACCAGCCGCCCGATCCGCGTGTGTGCCCAGACACTGCGGTCCATCTGGTCGGCGTGCATCTGCGCCGGTGAGTAGAAGCCGGCCGCACCGAACGGCGTGACCAGCACCACCGGCACCTTCTGGCCGGCTCGGGCATCCAGTTCGGCCAGCACATCGTCGGAAGCAACCCGTCGCACCAGGCTCGGGAGGTCCATGGGCCGGTCGTCGTTGTCCAGGAGATTGCCGTGGTCGTCGACATCGACCGCCAGCATGTACGCCAGCTCTCCCCACGGCGCGGAACTGTATTTCGTTATCCGCGGCACGCCGTCGCGGGTCTTATGGTGGCACCGCTGGCCCGCCGTCACCCAGATCACTGCCTGACTCGTGAGGTTCCGCCCGACCGGAACGGTCTCCGTTTCTCCCCGATCATTGGTCAGGTCGGCCATCAGCTGCGGCCGGTCCGACAGCCGCGGTGCGGGATCGTTGGCAGACCCGTCGGACGAGTCATCGTCATCGGAGTCGGGTTCGAACTCGGAGTCGCTGTAGCGGCTCAACTCGCTTTCGCTGACGTCGCCTTCGATGTACGCGGGGGCCGTGCCGGAGCCGGAACCGGTGAACGAACCATCCCAACCGGTCTGGGAGGCCGACCGGGAGCCGTCCGCAGCGCCGGCATCCCGCTTGCCGCTGGGAATCGATGGGTCGCGGCCCTCGGTTGTGTCGTCGTCGGTGTCCTCGTCGGTGTCCTCGTCGGAGGGGTGCGCGCCTGGTTCGGGCGCTTCCTCCGAGGCACCGCCGGGTTCGCCCGGTACCCCGACGCGATCGCCGTCGTCATCTCGCACGATGAGAACAGGCCGGGCTTCCCGGGAGGGCACGCCGTACGAGGCCACCTCGCCCTGGGGATCCACCAGGGCGATACCCACGCCGAGCGCGCGACTGGCCGGCGCCACCAGTGCGGCCAGCGGAATCCGGCTTCCCTCTTCCCCGTCGAACGGCGCGGCGATCATCACCCGGAGTCGGTCCAGCGGGTTCAGCCTGACTTCGGCGGGGGCCAGCGCAGCGAGTTCCCCTTCGATGCGCTGGACGGCGGTGAGGTTCGTGTCGGCGCCGATCGATTTCAGCAGGCCGGTCGAGAGGCGCGGGTGCGCGTGAAGTTCCGGCACCGTCACCGACGACAGGTCGTCCTCGACGACGTCGCGGGCGACGATCCGGCGGAAGCCGTCAGCCAAGTCGGCCCCCACAGCGACAAGCAACTCGGGCACAGCTTTCCAGAGCGCGGCGTGCAGGAGATCAACGCCCCAGCCAAACTTCCCGAGCTCGCGCAACGTGTAGACATAGCCGTCAAGTTTGGCCGTATGGGACCCGGTGCGCTGGTAGCCGGCCGCGGATGCGGACGCGGTGCCAACGGACCTGGCGCCCCCGGGCGCGCTCTGCGCCGCCGGATGCCCCGACGACTCGAGGGCGTCCCCGAAAGCCTCCCCCGCATTCACAAACCGAACATCCGGATACGCCTCGTCCGACCGCCCGACATCGGCGGACTCCTCCGCCTCCCAAACCCGCGGCGGACCGCCGCCGGCCGGATACGCCGCCACGAAATCCGTGGCCCGCCCCTGCTCATCCCCCAGCAAATGCACCGCCGGCAGACCACCCGCACGCCCCGGCGTCACCGCGGCCCGCCCCACCAACACATACGCCGTCACACCCGCCGTATCCGCGATCAACTGAGCCCGCGCACGCGCCCGCTCCACACTCTCCGACCCACTGCCCCGCACACACACCACCGACGTGACAGACGAGGCAGCCCCCTCCTTGACGGCCCTCCGCAACACCTCCGCCGCAGGCGACCCCGCACCCAGCCCCGATTCCGCATCACCATCGTGCGACGCGAAGAACACCGTCCCACCCGGACCACCCCCACCCGGCAACACCCGACGCGACGCCACCCGCTTGCCGTCCGCGTCCCGCCCCCACGACGTGTACTCCGACACCTCACCCAACCGGGCATACGCCCCCCGCCGCACCTCCCAGTCCCCCTCATCAAACAACCCCACCGCCGCAATCCGCCCACCCGCACCACGCACCTCACGCACCACCAGAACAGACTCGGGCGTGGCGGTCGCCGCGTGCTTGGGTTTTGCCAGTTCCTTCAACAGGTCCGGCAGGGACGTACGGGGGGCGAGCAGCCCGGTCGCGACCGGTTCGCCGCCGCGGTAGGCCGCCCACCCGGACCGCGCGGGCGCTACGAAGCGGTCGGCGGCCTGCCGGATCCTCCCGGCGGCCGAGACGGCCGGGGACGGGTCGCCGTGCGCCCCGACGACGTCCACCGGGTGCGGGACGAGCCGGCCGAGCCGGGTGCTGAGTTCACGGGCGAGTGCGGCGCTGCCCGGGGCGTGCAGGACCAGGCGGCGCGGGGGCTGCTCGCCGTCGGCGGTGAGCCTGGCCGCGATCTGCTCGGCGAGTTCGGCGGTCGTCATGGCCCGGCCCCGGATCGCGTAGCCGCCGTCGGTTCCCGGTGCGCCGAGCGCGAGAGTGCGGGCGCCGGGCAGTGCGGACAGTTGCTGGGCAGTGGCCAGTTCGGTGTCGTCGTCCGGCAGGGCGTAGCCGGAGGCGGTGGTCTGCCAGGCGGTGCGGACCGCTTCCGCAGGCGTACGGTCCGAGAGGCCGGAGCGCCTCTCCGCGGCCGCGGTGGCGGCCGCTCCCTCCCGCAGGGCGTCCTGGCCGGAGGCCCGGTGGGCCTCGGCCGCGCGGACGGCGGCGGTGCCGATCTCGGCGACGCGTGCCTCGTCCGCCTCCAGCCTCCCCAGGGCCTCGGTTATCGCCGCCTGCGCGGCCGTGCCCCTGCGGTCGGCTTCTTCGTACCTGTCGAGCAGCGACTGCCGGTCGGCGACCTCCTGGTTCGCCGCCTCGGCAGCCTCAACCGCCTCGGTAGCCGCGGCCGCCACGCGGCTCCACTCGGGCGGCACGTCCGGCCCGGCCGCCGCGGCACTCCGCTCCAGCTCCGCCGCCAGCTCCTCCGCGAGGTCCGCCGCGAGCCGCGCGTCGGCCCGCAGCCGGTCCAGGTCCCGGGGGTCGTCGCGCTCCGCGTCGGCCAGCGCCGCGCCGGCCGCTCTCGCGGCCTCGATGTCGGGCCCTGCCTCGGCCACGACGTCCTCAAGTGCCGCGAGGGACCGCTCCACCGCCTCCTGCCGCGGGGCGCGCTCCGCCTCCAGCGCCCGGTGCTCGGCGTGCGACCGCTCGGCGTCGGCGTGCCGCGCGTGGCCCGGGTCGATCAGCTGGTGTTCCAGGCGGTCGGGGGTGGTGCCGTCGTAGTGGACGAGCGCGAGGTCGACCGGCTCCCCCGTGGACACCGCCAGGCTGCGGGCGGAGCGCAGGAAAGCGTCGGCCGTGGCACCGCCACCGCCGTCCAGGTCGGCGACCAGACGCAGCGGCGGGCCGGCTGAGGGGGCCCCGCCTTCCACCGCCCGGGTCTGCTGCCGTCCGGCAGCCTGGGCGCGAGCCTGGGCGCGCAACTCCGCGATCCGGGCGTCCCGGGCCCCCTGATCGGCGGGCAGTCGCACGGCGTGCGGGTGCACGGCCTGGGTGATCGACGACGCGGGCGGCTCCGCTGTTGTCAGGGCCGGAGGCCCCGTGCGGCTCCAGTCGGCCGGGGCGCTCTGCTGCGCGGGGGCCGCCGTCAGCACGCTCTTGTGCCGACCGGCCGCACCCGCCCTGTCCAGGCGTCGGGTGAGGGCGGGGAGGGAGCGCCAGGCGTTCAGGTAGCTGTTGGCGTGTTCGGCGGCCTCGCGCCGTAGCGCGGCCAGTTCCTCCTTGGTCTCGTTCGTCCGGGTACGGCTCGCGTCGAGGGCCGCGGTCGCGCGGGTCAGTTCGTCCGCCGCCTTCTGCTGAGCCTCCCCCGCCCACCGCACGGCCGTCTCGGCTTGCTCGACGTCCGCGACGAGACCGTGCTCGCGCTCGCGGAAAGCCGCGTACTCGGCTGTGGCCTCCTTGACGTCCCGGTCCGCCGCCTCCACGGCCCGCGCGTGCTCCTCGCGCGTCGCCGGCTGGTCGGGCGGGGTGGCGTCGAGCCGTTCGCGCGACGCGCGCGCGGCGTCGGTCAGGCGGGCGATGTCGGCGTCGAGCCGACGGATGTCGTCGCGTACGGTGCCGAGTTCGGCCCGGAGCGCATCGGCGCTGCCCCGCGCTGCGGCGTGGGACCGGTCGGCGGCGCCGTGCTCCCGCTCGGCGGTCTCGTGCACGGCCTGCGCCGCGTCCCGCGCCGTACGGGCGTCCCGCAGGCGCTGCCGCAGCCGGGACTCGGCTGCCCGGCCCGCCTGTTCGTCCTGCCGGGAGCGGAGATGGGTCTCCATCGCTCCGCGCAGCGCCGCCCAGTCGGCGCCCGCGGCCTCGGCGTACGGTCCGGTGAGTCCGGTGAGTCCGGTGAGTCCGCCGTCGGCGTCGAACGTCCAGTGCTTGCTGCCGTCGCTGCTGACCACCAGCTCGACCGGCCTGCCCGCGACGACCGCCGTGCGGGAGGCCACGAAGAGGGCGCGCGCCAGCAGTTCCGGGTCCCGGTGCTCTCCCAGCGCGAGCCAGAGCTGCGGTGTCGCGTCGTCCGGGTGGAAGCCGTCGGCCAGCAACCGCGGCAGGCCCGAGACGGGATGCCGGGTCCAGTCGCGCAGGTGCGCCTGGCTTTGCCCGGCGAGCATCGCCGGGAGGTCGTAGACGTTCGGGGACGGCCGGGGCGGGGCGATGCCCCAGCCGAGGGTGTCCTCCAGGGTGGCCCCCACCACCGCGTTTCCGAGGGCCCATCGGGTGCCGTCGGGGCCGGTGATCTTCATGACGATGTGCGTGGTCAGCGTGAAGGCGAGTACGCCGCTGTCGTCCGGTTCCCCCGCCTCGTTCTGCGAGACGCTCGTGCCGTAGCTGATGATCTCGCGGTGGTTGCTCGTGACGCCGCTGGACCGACCCGTCGTGGTGCTCCCACCCACGGCCGGGAGCGTGCCGCCGAGTGTGTGCGTGCCGTCGTCCGTCAGCAGATGGGTCAGCGGCACGTTCACGACCGCGGTCTGCGTCTGGCTGCTGGAGCTCAAAGCGCTGCGGATGGCGGTGTTCATCCCCATCCTGTGGACCGCCCGGCGGGGGGTTTCCAACCGCGGCCGGTAGAGCATCAGCTCGACGACCACCGAGCTGTCGGACGCCGTCTCCAGCCCGGCGAGCTTGGACGCCTGAACCGCGGACAGCTCGACCTCGCCGGCTCCCACGGCGTCGCCGATGCGGAGCAGAGTGGCTTCCTGGGAATCCGAAGCCTTCCCCAGGCGCGTGTCCCGCAGGGCGGGGTCGACGGCGCGCAGTGCGTCGGCAATCTCATCGGTCGCGTCGACGTGCGTGACGACGACCACTTGCCGGGGCATCCAGCGGCGGGCGCGGTCCAGCGGGTGCGGGGCCGTGGCCGCATCGGCGTCCGGGACGGCGGGTGTGGCGGCGTGCGGGAACGGGTCCACGGGCAGAGCCGGCAGCTCCCTGGTCTCCCGCGGGTCGGTCGTGTGGATGCCCGGCTGCAGCAGCGTGGGCGGGGCCGGCCAATCGACGGTGCCGTCCGGGCGCACGTACGGCGTTTCCTCGGCGGGGAAGCGCAGCGTGGCGGTGACGTTCGACGTGGCGACGGGCGTGCCGACCGGGGGCTCCCACTCGGTCCCGGACTCGGACTCGGATATCACGGTTTCGCGCGCTGCCTCGTCGGCGCCCTGCGCAGGCAAGGCCGCCAACGGGCCGAGGGGTATGTCGGCGTCGGAGGTGGTCGTCGGAAGCACCGGCCCTCGCGACCGGATGGCCGAGATCCGGCTCAGGGCCTGCTCCCGCCAGCGGGCCAGTTCGCCCGTCACGCCCTCGGCCATGCCGGCTATCAGTTCGGTGACGCCGATGGCCTCGCTCAGCGACAGCGCGCTCCGCTTCAGCGTCTCGGCCAGCTCCTGGGGCGAGACGACGGTGTTGATCAGGAAGCTCGGCAGCGAGTCGGTCAGCCGCTCCGAGATGACCGCGTACTCGAGCTCGTACGGCACCGTGAACTGCGCCGACGGGGCGCCGACGCGCTCCCACTGCTGGCGATGCTGGGAGTCGGCCTGGGAACGGGAGCCGGACCCGGTCGAGGACAGGCTCGCCGCGGCCCCGGCGGGGCCTCCGCTCCCGCTGAGGCCGAGGCTTACGGTGCCCGAGCGCCCGGCCGTGCGCGTCACCGAGCTGAGTGCCGAGGAGAGCTGGTGCTCCACCCCCGACTTCGTGCGCAGCGCCCCGCGCACGTCGGCCAGCCGCACCCCGCGCGCCGGGCGGGCCCTGACGGCCACCTGGATCAGGTATAGGCTCCCCCATCCCCGGTAGACGAACGTTATGGGCCGCCGCCACTTGCGGGCGCCCGCGCCGATCGCCGCCCTCAGGGCGACGACCATGCCCTCGTCCCCGATACGCGAGTCCAGCCCGCGGACGCGGCTGCCGCCGCCCGTAGTGAGCGCCCCGGGGGCCTCCCGCTCCACCAGGGTGCGGATCGTAGTGAAGATCTCGTCCAGGGCGCCGTCCGGAACGACGTCCGGCACGGTCATCGTTCCCACCGACTCACCGCCCGACCGGACGAAGGACGGCGGGGGGAGCCGGTCCAGCCGCGGCTCCGCGTAGGGGAGCCCGGCCAGCTCCGCCAGCCGCCGGTCCTGCCTGACGTCGGTCTCGGGCACCCAGAACACCTGGCCGCCCGGCACTTCCACGGCGACGTCCTCAGTCCCGGCCGCGCCGATGCCGACGGAGTTGGCCGGCGCGTTGCTGTAGGCCCTGGACAGCTTGAGGAGGTAGACCCCGGTGGCCCGGAACCCGTGGTGGGTCTCCCTGGCGTCGACGTTCAGCCGGTTGTTGGTCACGACGGTGGCGTTCGTCTCGCTACCCGACACCGAGCGGCTCTGGCCGCCGCTTCCCGTGATGGTGACCGCGCCACTCCCGGCGGTGCCGGTGAGCGAGCCGCTGAACCCGTACTCCGTGGTGTGGCTGAAGCTGGTGCTCTTCAGGGCCGAGTCGGTGGCGGTGACGTCACTCTCGATCGCCCGCGTGGGCTTGACACCGTCGATGCCCTCCGCCGGCGGCATGTCGGTGCCCACGTAGACCAGGTCCTTGGGGTAGCCGCGCACCTCGACCTTGATTTCGGTGCCCACCACGGATCCGTCTCCGCCGGCCTCGAAGGCATGCACGCCGCGCATGATCTGGTGATCCCGGCCCTGGAGGGCGGTACTGGACAGGCTGGTACGGCCGACCTCCTGGGCAAATGTCGCGGCGCCGGCCAGGGACTTGCCGAACGTCACGTCCTTCAGCCACTGGCCGGCCCCGGTGACGAGCGCCGGGAGCGCTGTGCCGATCCGGCCGACCCGGGCACCCTGCTCAGCGGTCCAGTTCATGACCTGACCGAGCGCACTCGCCTCCGGGCGGCTCCCGAGGAGGCCGCTGTCCAGGAACCGCCCGAACACCACGACCAGCTCTTCGCGCGCGTCCGGCGACCCACTGCCCGCGCCCGTGGGCTCCACCGCCACGTCCGTGCCCGCACCCGTGGGCTCCGCCACCACATCCGTCAGCTCGGACACCACGCCCGACGGCCCCTCCGCCTCCAGGAATTGCCGGAACTCATGGACCAGCCCGGCACGCGCCTCGGCCGACTCACCGCGGATCGCATCCGTGACCGGCCCCGACCGACCCTTCGCCCAACTCCCCCACAGGAACCGGCGGAACGCTTCAACGGCCTCGCCCGTCTCATCGTGCACCTCCGGCTCCGACGCCACGCGCCCTGAGCGCTCCCCCTCCAGGAACCGCCGGAAGGCCCCGGCCAGATCGTCGTTCGCCAGGAACCACTGGTACACCTTGACCAGCTCGGCGCTCCCGAGCGCCAGCTCGACATGCGCGGAGGCCGGCAGCAACACCGCCTCCTGCGGGCGGTTGCCTTCATCGTCCGGCGCCATCCGGGCCAGCCGGTAGTCCTCCTCCGTGGCGGCCCTGATCGTGGGCGCGGGGAGCGGGGCCGGCGGCGTGCCGAGGGTCGCGGCGAGCGGATAGGTGAGAGTGACGGTCACGTTCGCCGGTTCGAACACCGCCAACGGCCTGGGGTCCCCGTCGGAGAACATCGCCAGGGTGCGGACCGCCGGGATGTCGTAGAGAGCCAGGCCGTTCTGGGCGTACTGGAACATGTCCAGGCCCACTCCGGAGGCGGAACCGCTCGCCTTCCCACGCTGCCGGCTCCACGACAGGCCGGATGGGAGACCGCCCTGCATGGCCGTCTCCTCGGACACCGGGCCGTGGGCCTCGCCCGAGTAAGCGAAGGACCACGTGTGCGAGGAGGCGTACGACGCGCCGCCCGGCGCCGACATCCCGTTGGCGTTCAGCGCGGCCCAGCCGGGCAGGTTCTTGCGGTGGTGGGGAGAGGTGCCGGGCCGCGCCGCCACCGACAGCTCCAGGCTGACCCGCCAGACGCTCGTTCCGAACGGCCGCTCGAAGTACGTCGCGTGGCCGGCGCCCATCATCTCCTTCAGTCCGGCGCGCTGCCCGATCTGCGTGCGCAGGAGGCGGAGCTTTTTGGAGTTCTCCGTCTGGGCCTGGAGGAGCTTCGTGCGCTCGACCTCTGGCATCCAGAGCAGCGACCTGGGTTCGGCCGGAGGGAGGAATCCCTGGCCGCGCAGCGCGGTCTCTGCCTGATCAAGCTGCTCCTCCCCGTCGGTGATCCTCAGCGGGTTGGCGGATGCCGGGAGCCCGCGCAGCTCCGCCAGCTCCCATGGCAGATACCGGCTCTCCTCCGGGTCGACGCCATCGATGTCGGCCTGGCTCGGTACCCGTAGGCCATAGCCCTCCGGCGGCCGGAAGACGTGCGTGTCGCTGGTGCCCCCCTCCGAGGAGACGAGGTAAGTCCCGTACTCGACCTCGGCGCCCACCAAGAGCTGCGGGTTCTCGCTGGCAAGGCCGAACCAGTCGTAGGCAACCCCGCCCGAGTTGAGGACGCGGCCGCGCTCGTACTGGTGGGAACCGCTGAAGGTCGCGCTGCCGCCGACACCGGGGGCTCCGGAATCCTGGAAGGTGAGGGGGACGGAGAAGCCCGTCTGCACGGCGTTGGTCACCTGATAGGCGTTCTCGACGCCGGTGACGTACTGCAGCGTGCTCTCCGTCACCAGGTTCTTCGACTTGGCGAGCACCTCGGGGTTCAGTCGGATGGACCGCACGAACAACACCAGGTAGCCCAGCGGATCCATGGCGCGGTCGTACAGCACCGGCGACATGCCCGCACCGGCCAGGGCGAGCGGGAACATCCCGCGTTCGTTCGCCTCGGAGAGGAAGACCTTCAGGTCGCTCGCGGAGTCCGGAGACATCCGGCGCAGATACGGGTGCAGCTCGGGGGCCGCGACGATCGTGTCGTGCAGGGCGTGCGGATCGTGCACGGTGTGCATGTGGATCAGCGACAGTTCCGTGGCCGCCAGGACCCGCCCGTCCGCCGGCCGTTCGCGCGCCGGGACCTCGCCGGGCGGGAGCGGCTCCGGATCCTGGGTGAGGTAGTGCGGGAACCACAGGGCGAGCCGGCCGGGCGCGGTGCCGGTGACGGCCCCGTCCCAGTTGCCGTTCGTGGCGGCTGCAGCGGTTGTGGTGGTGGTGAGCGCCAGCGTCGGACCCGTGCCCGGGCCGTCGAGCGGGAGGACGTCGGCCTGCCACGTTGTCCCGTAGCGGTACGCGCGTGAGGATTCGCTGGAGAAATCCAGCGCGGTCATCACCGTGATGTCGTTCCTGACCGTCCATTTAATGGATTCCCGGTTGTGGACAAGCATCGCCTTCAGCCTGAACCCCAGCAGGAACAGCACCCAGGCGCTCTCGCCCAACAGCAGGGAGAGGGCGATGATGAGGTAGGTGAGAACGATGGTCTGCGCGGTCTCCTGACTGCTGATGTCGCTGTTCCTGAGGGTGGACCTGATGCGTGACTCGGTGTGCACCTGGCGTCCCTCGGGACCTTCGGAGGCCATCCCCGGCGCGGGCTGGGCATCAATGAGCTCGCGGCGCACCGCGACCCGGTACCGGCGGCCCAGGTAGGTCAGCGTGCGGATCATGCCCTTCTGGCTCTGCACGTACGTCCGGTTGTTGTAGAGGGCCGGCTGGCTGAATTCCGCTGCCACCTGCGCCGCCAGCGCCTCGACGGCGCGCGGATCCGGCGCCTCCGGATCCCGCCCCCCGCTACGGCCCTCTCCTGCCCCCTGCTCCTCGACCGCCTTTGACATAACGGCACGGGTGACAAAGGCACGCACCCACTCCAGCATCGGCTCCGGGAGCGGCATGGGGTACACCCCGCCCGGGAACCCGCGGTAGCCACGACCGACGTTTGCGACGAGGGCGGGTATCGCGGCGGGGTCGGGCGCCGGGGCTTGGGCGGGCGCCAGGGCCCCCTCGCTCGTCGGCCGTACCCGTCTGCCCCCGTCCTGCTCAGGCCCGGCGACCGCACCGGCCTCCGCCATCTCGACGTCGCCCCCGACTGCTCCCAGCTCCGGTGCCGGTGCCGGTGCCGGTGCCGGTGCCGGTGCCGGCCAACCCGAAGAGGACCCGCCGGACCTCCCGGCCCCGTACAGCCGATTCGTGGACGCATCCGGCAGTGTCCGCGGTGTCGAGGTGGACGGCACGAACGACGACAGCACATCCGGCATCACCATGCCCTCAGGACCGACGACCACCGCCCGGGTCTCCAACCACGCCACATCCGGCGCAACACCGGAGACCCGCGACTCCTCCTCCGGATTCTCCAGATCCACCCACGTCACACCGTCCTCATCACCAAGGTGGTACGCCGCCCACGCATGCCCCACCTGGTCACCCGGCCTGCCCGCCAGCACAAACGCCACCGACCCCGCACCCGCCCCCTCCACGCCCGCGACCACGTCCGTGTCCCTATCCACCAACCGCCACCCCGGCCCCGCCGCCATCACCCCCTCCCACCCACTCCCGCCCACCGCCGCGTCATCCAGAATCTCCGCACCCCGCACCCCCTGCGGAAACAACTCATCCCGCAACCCCCGCACCAGCTCCGCACACCGCTCCACCGTCGACTCCCCCGACGGCGACGGCGCCGGCCCCCGCCGGACCACCCCACGCACCACCTCAACCAGCTGCTCACGGCTCAACAGCCGAGGAACCACCTCACCCACGGCCGCCCTGACCCGCTGGACCCGCTCCGCACGGCTGGGCCCCGCTTCGAGCCCGATCCGGTTCTCCGCCTGGCTGTAGTCCGTACCGTCCTCTTCCGGCTCGGGCCCGGCGGCCGACGGACGCTCCGCGGCCCGCCCCGCCTCATCCTCAACACCGGGCGCGAACCCACCCCGTCCCTCATCGAGCTCCCCGCGCATAAGGGTCCATGCGACGACCCTGGCCGCGGCGTCAAGACCCCAGCCTCGGATGTCTTCCTTCAGACCCCAATACCTCGCCACCACATTCGCATTATCCGGAGGAGTGTCCTCCCAGCCGACGCCTTTGAGTACGGCCATGAACACCGACATCAAATCCCGCTGCTCGTTATCTGACAAATACCCGGTGCCTTCACTGGTCTGCCGATCCGAGGATCGCAACCCGAAGCCGCCCGCGCCAGCCATAAAGGACCATGCAACAACTCTGGCCCGGACTTTATAGTGCTGGGATTGAACCCGACGAGACAAACTCCGCTGCTTCTCCAGCACACTCTCGAGCGACGGGTAGTATCTGCCCCTCCAACGGTTGTTGGCGAGCTCGGAATAGGCCTCCGACAACAGCTTGCGCTCATCGTCGGTGGCCTTGCGACCCTCCGGGTCCTTCAGCTTCAGCTCGCGACGCTGCAAGTTTCCCGGGTCCTTCGCATAGGCATCCGCGATGGCCTTGGCCTGGGCATCACGACCCTGGCCCCGAACCGAATGCGACGGATATCCTCGCCACAGTGTCACAGCGGCCGGCGACGGGTAAGTGCCCAGCCAAGGGATTCTGGCGAGCTCGGTACGGACCGCCAACCACAGATCCTCCTGCTCGGCGTCGGACAGTACCTCGATGACCGCGCCGGACTCCGGCCCCGGCCCTGGAGCGCCGACCGCGGCGCCCTGGAGCAACGGCGCCAACGCCTTGGCCAGCCGCGCATCCAACGGCCGCTTCCCGGGCTCCAGCCGCACGCGCATCGCACGCGCCTGCTCAGGCGTGACCTTCCCCGCACGGACACTGTCCAGCAGGCCCCTGGTCTTCGCACGCCTAACGCCCTCCGCCGCCACACGGTCAAGCTCGGCTAGCTGGCCGCGGAAATACGCGCGCGTCGCCTCCAGCGACACGAAGAAACCGTCGCCATTCGGTGGCCGAGGCAGATAACCATCACCACCCAGATAACCATCACGACTCCGACCCGGGAAGGGGAACGGGAACCAAGGCGTAAATACTTCCGAAATCACCACCACCGGATCGTTCGGAAGCCCCCTCTCAAAGTACCTGGCATCCCATTTCTCTGGATTCTCCTTCGCTTCCCTGCCGAGAATACCCTGAACTTCCGCGAAGGACTCGCCTTCAAAACGCCGTACCGCCCGCTCCACATGGACGGCCGCCAACCACTCCTGCTCCGACAGTGGCCCCCGACCCAGCACCGGATCGAAAACGGCCGCCACTTCGACGGAGTCATCCGACAATGCCCTCACCACGGCCGGAACAATGCGATACGGAACATTCACAACGCCCGTTTCCCGGTTGGCCACCCCTGCCCCATTATGCGAACGGAAAGTCAGCCCTGACGCTTGGGCCACGGAAATCATCCGCACCCGCGCGCCCGCACCCAACCGCAGCAGACTCAAGGCCATGTGATGCGCACGAAGCGGATCACCACCCTCAGGAACGTCATACGGCAACCCCCGTAGGTTCCCCTGAGAGTCCATATACTCCAGACCCGCCAGCTTCTCGTACCACTCCTGCAACTGGCCGTCGCCCAGATCGCCGTCGCCGTCCATGTCCGTGTCCATGTCCATACCGGACGCACGGGAGGCAGTCACATCCGCCGGGCCCGCTCCCAAAGTGCCCGACTCACCGTCCGGCAGCGGGGCGGAAAGATGCGGCGCGCCGCGCCCGTCCCCGTCCGACACGGGCCGCACCGGGATACGCCTGGTCCCAGGCGGCGGCCCGGCTGCCGACGTCGCGGGAGCTGGAGCGGCCGGCAGGCTCTGCTGAAGCTGCGCTCCGCTGCCCTCAAAACGGCCGTGCCCATTGCGGTCGGTGGCCCAGTCCTGCGCGATGGCCGCAACTCGGACGCCGAACTCCTTGGCGCGAACAGAGGCGTCCAGGGTTCTGTGCCTTCTCGCGACATGACCAAGCGGCGGAAACCTGCCCACCCAACTGTCACCCTTGAGTTTGTCTAGGACCGCCCACCGCATTCTCTTTGTCTCGGGGCTGGCTACATCGTCATAACCCCGGATCATCCACTCATGTGCGATGGCCTTGGCCTGCACATCGAGGCCCGCACCCCGAACCGAAGCCTCCAGCTGCCCGAACTTCACCGCAACAAACCTGAAATCCGGCAGGGGCTTCTCCCCCCAGCCACGGTCGATGAGTTCGGTGCGCACCTCGGACCACAGCTTGTTCCCGTCGGCGGGAGAGGGATACCAGGGATTTGCACCGGGTCCCTGCACCATGGAACTCGATCCCGCATTGCCCTCGCCCCTTTGCTCGACGATCCGCGGTTGCGCGATGGCCTTGGCCGGGGCTTCGAGGCCCGCGCCAACCAGACCCTGCTCCCGAACCACGGGAGGCAGACCGTCGTACTCCTGCGCCACAGTCCCGGCATCCAGGCCATCACCCACCAACCCGCTGCCACCGAATTCGGCACCGCCCGCCGACACCGACTCCCTCTGCTCATCACCGGAGAGACGCCCGAAGGCTCCCCCAGGCCCGTAGACCTGATGGCTCCCTACCCTGTCCATATGTGCCTGAGCTATCGCCTCGGCCCGGAAATTGAGATCCCGGCCTTCCAGCAAATCCTTCAGATCCTCCTGCCTCGCCAACACAGTCCGGAGATTCGGGTAGCCGCTCGTCCACCTTCTGCGAGTGAATGCGGCATCGACTGCCAGCAACAGCTTCTCCTGCTCGTCGGCGTCGGCCCCGGACAATCCTTTGCTCTTCAACCGGGACCCGCCAGCATTCCGTACGATCTGGCGCGCCATATAGGCATGGGCGATAAACCAGGACAGCACCCTTGCGTCCAGGACCCGAACCGCAGGCGGCAGCGCCCGAAACCTATCCAGCGCGCCATCGAGGTACGGATACGCGCCCGTCCAATTGTTGTTGGTGAGTTCCTCGCGAACCGCAAGCCACAGCTCTACCTTGTCCGACGGATCCGCAATGTCCGCACCGGACTCCCGGGCCGGGGCATCAAGCCCACCACCGACCTCCGCGAATTTCCCGAGCATATGACCCCGAGCAATGAACCTGGCCGCACTAACCACACCCTGCCACCGAACCACAGCCGACAGATCGTCGAACTTGTCCGCCACATCCCCGTCGTCCAGGCCATCACCCCCAAACCCGCTGTCACGGAATTCGTCACTGACCGCCGAGAGCAACTCCTCCTGCTCCAGATCGGAGAGATCCTTGAAGGCAACCACAGTCCAGTAGACCCGACGGCTCCCTACCTTGGCCATATGTGCCTGCGCTATCGCCTCGGCCCGGAAATTGAGATCCCGGCCGTCCAGCGAATCCTTCAGATTCTCCTGCCTCGCCAACACAGTCCGGATAAGCGGGTAGCTGCCCTTCCACCCGACGCGGGTGAGTGCGGCGTCGACCGCCAGCAACAGCTTCTCCTGCTCGTCGGCGTCGGCCCCGGACAATCCTTTGCTCTTCAACCGGGACTGGCCGAAGGTCTGGTCGATCTGGCGCGCCATATAGGCATGGGCGATAAACCAGGACAGCACCCTTGCGTCCAGGACCCGAACCGCAGGCGGCAGCGCCCGAAACCTCCTCAGCGTGCCATCGAGCCACGGATACGAGCCCGTCCAATTGTTGTTGGTGAGTTCCTCGCGAACCGCAAGCCACAGCCCTTCCTTGTCGGACGGATCCGCAATGTCCGCACCGGACTCCCGGGCCGGGGCATCAAGCCCACCACCGACCTCCGCGAATTTCCCGAGCATATGACCCCGAGCAATGAACCTGGCCGCACTAACCACACCCTGCCACCGAACCACAGCCGACAGATCGTCGAACTTGTCCGCCACATCCCCGTCGTCCAGGCCATCACCCCCAAACCCGCTGTCACGGAATTCGTCACTGACCGCCGAGAGCAACTCCTCCTGCTCCAGATCGGAGAGATCCTTGAAGGCAACCACAGCCCCGTAGACCCGACGGCTCCCTACCTTGGCCATATGTGCCTGCGCTATCGCCTCGGCCCGGAAATTGAGATCCCGGCCGTCCAGCGAATCCTTCAGATCCTTCTGCCTCGCCAACACAGTCCGGATAAGCGGGTAGCTGCCCTTCCACCCGACGCGGGTGAGTGCGACATCGACCGCCAGCAACAGCTCCACCTGCTCGTCGGTGACGGCCTCGGACAATCCTTTGCGCTTCAACCGGGTCCGGCCGAATTGCTTTTCGATCTGGTCGGCCATATAGGCATGGGCGATAAACCAGGACAGCACCCTTGTGTCCAGGACCCGAACCGCAGGCGGTAGCGCCCGAAACCTCCTCAGCGTGCCATCGAGCCACGGATACGAGCCCGTCCAACGGTTGTTGGCGAGTTCCTCGCGAACCGCAAGCCACAGCCCTTCCTTGTCGGACGGATCCGCAATGTCCGCATCGGACTCCCGGGCCGGGGCATCAAGCCCACCACTGACCTCCGTGATTTTCCCGAGCATATGATCCCGAGCAATGAACCTGGCCGCACTAACCACACCCTGCCACCGAACCAAACGAGGCAGATCGTTGTACTTCACCGCCACAGCCCCGGCACCCAGGCCATCGCCCCCCCAGCGGCTCTTGGTGAGTTCGTCACCGACCGCCGACACCAGCTCCGCCTGCTTCTCAGCGGGCAGGCCCTCGAAGGCTCCCCGGCGCTCCCTTCGCCCGGCCTTATATGCCTGCGCTATCGCCTCGGCTCGGACACCAAGCGTCCCGTTCCCCACCGAAGGCGCCAGATCCTTCTGACTCGCCTCCACTTCACGGATATACGGGTAGCGGCCCTTCCACTCATCGCGGGTGAGTACGACATCAACCGCCCACAACAGCTCCACCTGCTCCTCGGTGACGGCCCCGGCCCCTCCTTCGCCCGTCAAACGGGACCGGCCGTTCTTCACCTGGGCGGCCATATAGGCATGGGCGATAAACCCGGGCAGGATCCCGCTGCCCCGGACCCGAATCGCAGGCGGCAGACCCTGAAACCTCGCCAGCATACGAACGCGCTTCGGATACGGTCCCGCCCAACGGCTGTTGGTGAGTTCCTTGCGAACCGCAAGCGACAGCCTTTGCTCGTCGTCGCCGGACAGATCCGCAATGCCCACAACGGACTCCGGGTCCGGGGCATTGAGCCCACCGCCGCCCACCGTGAGTACACCGAGCATATGTGCCCGAGCAATGAACCTGGCCGCAATAGCCACACCCTGCCACCGAACCACAGGGTGCAGATGGTCGTACTTCTCCGCCACAGCCCCGTCATCCAGGCCGGCACCCCTCCACTCGCTGCCACCGAGTTCGTCACCGACCGCCGACACCAACTCCGCCCGCTCCCCAGTGGACAGACCCTCGAAGGCTCCCCCAGGCACGTAGCCCCGGCGGCTCCTTGCCTCGGCCATATATGCCTGCGCTATCGCCTCGGCCAGGACGCCAGGTGCCTCGTTCGGCAGCGAATCCTTCAGATACCCCTGTGTCGCCAACACATACCTGAGATTCGGGTGTTCGTCCGTCCAGAAGCTGTTGTTGAGCGCGGTATCGACCGCCAGCAACAGCTCCACCCGCCCGGCGTCGGTGCTGGTCGCATGCACCCTCGACCGGTGGCGCTTCCGGCTCCGCTCGTCGTCCATATACGCCTGCGCGATGAACCTGGCCTGGTCAGCGTATCCGTGGCGTCGAACCGATTCCGGTAGCAATCCGTGCTTAGCCACCACCGTCTCCCGACCCGGGTAGCCGCCCAGCCACTCACTGCCAGCGAGTTCCGCATGGAACACCAGCACCAGCTCCAGCGCATCGTCGCCGGAAAGACCCTCAGCCACTGCGCCGGACTCCGGGCCCGGAGCATCGGCCGCGGCGTCCTCACCGGCGCCGGCCGGAAACTCCTGTTCCACGGCCGGCGAACTCGTATCCGCCGGACCCGGATCCGGCTGGTCCTCCACACCAATGGGTTCAAACCCACCACGGTTCTGGTCGAGTTCAGTCAGTATGTGTCGCCATGCGATGACCATGGCCTTGACACCAATATCACGACTTCGAATATCACTGTACTGTTGTTCATTTACAATCGCCGCCTCCGGGATGAGCGAGCCCGTCCAGCGCATACGGCGGAGTTCTTCGTAGACCGCCAACGACAATTTATTTTTTTCAACCGGCACCGCGGGGGCGAACGTGAGGGTCCGGCTAGCCGGATTCAGTAGCTCATCACGGCCATCGATCATCCTGTCGTACATCCAGGCCCGTGCGATGAGCTTAGCCCGGATATCCAGACCCTCACCCAGCACCGGATACGGCAGATTCCCGCCGAGCTCCAGCGCCTTCGCCAGATACGGATACTCACCCAGCCACCCCTTGGCGGTGAGTTCGGCATCAACCGCCCACAACAACTCGTCATCCGCTTCAGTGACCCGGGCATACCTCCCCCGACCTCGCGACCTGAGCCGATGGCGTCGCCCTTCGAGCTCGCGGACCATATAGGAATGCGCGGTGAACTTCGCCTGAACGCCAAGAGCCTGACCCCAAACTGAACGGGGCAGACGCCGATGCAACATTATCAGCGCATTGAGCAGCGGATACCGGCCCCACCAACGGCTGTCGGTGAAGTCCGCGCGGGCCACCAACCACAGGTGCCGCCATTCAGAGCGGAACAGAACACCAGCGGCAGCGCCAGTCCCCACCTCCAAGGAACGGAACCCGCCACGCCCCGCACCGAGCTCCTCCAAAGCATAGTCCCGCGCCATGAACCTGGCCCGAGCGCCAACATCGAAACTCCACACCCCAAATGGCAGACGCCCAAGCCTCCCCGCAACAGTCATCGCATTCGGACGATCACCCGTCCACCCAAGTGCGGTGAGCTCCGCATCGAACGCCGACCACAGCTCTACCAGCTCGTCACCGGACAACCTCTCGCCGTAACGTTGGATGAGCCGGTCGCTCACGTATGCCTGCGCGCTGAACCTGGCCTGGATATCGCGGCCCTGACGGCGAACCAATACCGGCAGAGTTCCGTGCGCGTCCATCACATCCTTAAGAACCGGGGACCCGTCCGTCCACACGATCTCAGCGAGTTCGGCACGAACCCAATACCACACCGCCTCCCGATCGGCGCGGGAAAGCTCCCCGGCAACCGCAACCGCAACCGCACCCGCAGCCGCAGCCGCAGCCGCGGGACGGAACCCCCCACGACCCTCATGGACCTCCTCCACCATGAAACCCCGTGCTAGATACCTGCCCCAAAAACGGACATCCCCGCCCTGAACCCCAAGCGGCAGATCCCGATACCGCGCCGCCACAGCCTCAGCATCCGGACGAACGTCTTCCCACCCGCATGCCGAGAGCTCACCATCGAACGCCGACCACAACCTCTCCTCGAATTTCGAATCCCCGGCAGCCGCATCAGGCTCCGCCATCTCGACGTCGCCATCACCAGCCCCCTCCTCCAAGCCCCCGAACACCGCACCAGACTCCGCCATCTCGACGTCGTCATCACCAGGCCACTCCTCCAAGCCCCCCAACAGCCATTCCGGATCCGGCGAACCCTCAACCAGCCAGTCCCACCCGTCCCCGGCAAGCGGATCCCCGTCCACCGCCATCTCGGCGTCTCCATCACCAGCCCACCCCTGGCCCGCGAACGGATCCCCGTCCACCGCACCGGCCCCCTCCATGCCCAGGTCGCCGCTTATACCAGCCGGCTCCTGGCCCGCGAGCAGAGCCTCCATATCCTCCACATTCAGCAAACGCGAACCGTCCCCCGCGTGCCCCTCCCACTCCTCCCCGCCGAACGGATCCCCGACGAACTCACCGGCCCCCGCCATCTCAACGTCGTCCCCGGCCGCCGAACCATCCCGAGCCCCGTCTGCCCCACCCCCGGAGGGAGGCGGCGCGCCGCCAAGCAGCCCCAAACTCCGACCGGCCCCATTCCCCAGCCGCTCATTCACCCAGTGCGCCGCAATCGACTCGGCCCGCTGCCCCGGAGCCAGCCGCTTCACCTGCGCAGGCAGCCCCGCATCCATCGCCACCATCGCCGCCACATCCGGACGCAAACCAGGCCAACGCAGATCGTCCAGACGATTGTGAACGTCCTGCCACAACAACTGCGCCTCAAAGGAATCCAGATGTCCCGTATCAAGAGACGCCCACAGATCACCAAGCCCCCGACGACGCCCACCGGCCCACGCGGAGTCATCGCCGATGAACGGAACACGGAACGTCTCCCCGGCATCCGAATCCCCGGCCAGCAGCCGCTCCGCGGCCTGCCGGACCGCGTCCCGGTACTCGGGCCCGGCGTAGCGGGAGTCCGCGCGCACATCACGCGGCTCCGACGGCAGGACCTGGAATACGGCAGCGTCCCACGCGCGGGCGACGTCCGCCTCCTCGGCACCGTCCGCAGCGGCACCCGCGAAGCTCTCATAAGCCGAAGCCCACAGCCTGCGGGCCACGCTGGCCGCCGTCTCCTCCAGCGCCTCCGGCCAGGTGTCCGAGAGCACCATCCGCAGCCGCACCTGCTCGTGCGGCTCGAAGCGGCCGAGGGGCAGCCGCTCCGAGCCCCGCATCACCACATCGACCTGCATCCCCTGGGACGGCACCATGCCCGCCGCCTCCATGTCCGCCAAGGTGACGGTCTCGTCCGAGCCAGGTTTGGGCAGGCCCACCGGAACGTCGCCGGGCTCCACCTGCCGGGCCAGCCAGCCACGGTGCGCGAAGCCCCGGGGGACAGGGACGACCGGAGGGTCATCTGTGCTGACGGAGGTCGCGTCGGTGTCCCAGACGCTCGTCGTGTCCGAGTCACCGTCCCAAAACCCGTCGGAGTCCTCGCCGATTGTGCTGTCGGTGAGTTCGCTCTCGCTATTCGGATCGCCGTCGGGCGTGGCGGGCTCGGCCACCGCGCCACGGTCGGCCGCCGCGATGTCATCGGGGATGAACGGGATACGGACGGCCGCCGCCCCGGCATCGGGGTCCTGGGGAACGAGGCGGATCTGGGGCTGGTCTCCCCCGGAGGGACCCGCTTCATCGGGGGGACCCACTTCCAGCACGAACCGCTGCGAACGAGGGTCCATTTCACGCAGGACCTCACGGAGCGTGTCCCAGTTGCCGATCACGCCGATCCACCCGCTGTCACCACGCAGGAAAGCGCCGGTACCGGTGTGGATGAAGTCGGCCCCGAAACTCACCCACCCATCGGGCGACAACTCCTGATCACCGGGCAACTTCACCACGCCACTGTCGTCGACCTCATAACCCGGCCGGGACGAACCCCCGTTGGACTCCCGAAGACGAATCTCGTGCCACCGCGCAGGCGCCTTGCCCTTTCCGCCGCTCCCCCAGTTCCCGCTATGTGCACTGCCCAGCCGGAACCGCCGGCCCAACCGCGGCCCTTCCACCGTGATGCGATAGCCCACCGGCCGCCCAGCCCCCGCCGGCTCAACACCCGTATCAGGTGAACCGCCCGGGGTGGTGACCCCTCCAGCAGGCCCGCCCGGACCGCCCGCCGGGCCCTGCTGAACCTGCGCTCCGCTGACCTTAAAGCGGTCACGCCCCTTGCCGATTTCGGCGGCCCAGACTTGCGCGATGGCCTTGGCCCGGGCATCGGGGCCCGCATCCCGAACCGAATCAGGCAAACCCCGATCCCGTGCCGCAACGATCCGGATAGTCGGTGGGATTACCCCCGTACCCTTGAGCTCGGTGCGGACTTTCTGCTGCAATGTCCGCGCATCAGGGTTCGTTCCGGTTCTCCAGCGTCGCGCAATGGCCTTTGCCCGGGCATCGAGGCCCGCGTCCCGAACCGAATCAGACAGATCCCGATCCCGTGCCGCAACAGTCTCGATATTCGATGGGATTACCCCCGTACCCTGGAGCTCGGCGTCCGTGCGAGCCTCGATATCCGAAACGGTCGGCGGCAGCCCCTCCCGAGCCCGGGCCACCCATTCCCCCACGCGCGAGGGTGCGTACCGAGGCGTGAGGTCGAAGCCGGACAGCTTCAGGGGCACGCCCAGCGAGGTGGCCACCGAGTCCATCAGCATCGGCAGCCCCGATGCCGGCGGCCGCACCGGTTGGCCCGAACCGGCGTAGGGCGTGTCCAACAACTGCCGCAGGGCAGCCCAGGTCAGCGGTGACGGATCGCCTTGGAATTCCCGGTACTGGTCCAGCAGCCAGAAGCCGTGCAGCAGCGCGTCGAACGCCGCCGGGCGCTCGTCCAGGCGCTCGTCCTCCAGCATCGGGCCGTAGATCAAGCGGATGGCCCGCACCCAGCGCAGCACTCGCGCCCCCGGCACCTGACCACCCGTCACCCGAGCGGAGATGACGTCGAGTTCCGGCAGTGACGGGGCCGGACGGAAGCCCACCCACGAGTCGTCCGCCGCCAGTTGGAAGCGGGCGACGGTGCCCTGCCCCGGGTCGGCAGGGGCGATGACCGGTTCCCGTCCGCTCGCGGTCACCCACAGCCACTGGTTCCAGTCAGTGGACAGGAACTCACCGGCCACCGGATGCTCCAGCGGATCCGCCGCCGACGGCCCCGCCACATCGGCACCCATCACCAGCATGGCCGTCCCGGACGGCTGGGCCGTCAAGTCCGGAGCGGTCACGAACAGCACGTTCACCAGCCCCGGATAGCCGAACTCCTTGACCGCACCCGACCGCAGGGCGAGCCACGCGCTTGCGCCGTCCCCGTCGAAGGCCACAAGGAACGCCTTGTCGAACGGCAACGGCATGAGCGCCGTCTCCCCCAGCACCTCCACCGGTCCGCCCGGATGCCGTGCGCCCCTCCAGACCTGCGTGAACCCCCGCACCTCGGGCAGCAGACGGTGGGACTCCCGCTCCGCCTCCCAGCCCCCGCGGGCGGACACTCCCACCGGCTTACCCGCCGTGCCCAGATGCGTACCGACGTCCGCATCCCGGGCCCGCACCAGCTCCCCGTCCAGCGCGGCGACAGTCCCGTCCCACCGCACCGGATCAGGCGTCTGCCCGGCGTCCGCCAGCGTCGGCAACGCCGCCCGCGCATCCGCGATGATCCCCTGAACCAACGCGCGGTGTTCCAGGCGCACCTGGGAGAGCCGGTCCTCCGCGTCCTGGATCGCCCCGTGCAGCAACTGGTACACGGGGTTCCCTGTGGGCAGGGAGGTACCCAGCGCGTGGGCGCCGACCGCCCTGGCGATCTCCGCTTGCTCCAGCAGTGTGAGCAGCGGACGCCACCCGCCTTCGGACTGCCACGGCTTGGACGCCAGCTCCAGGAACGGTCGCATGGCTCGCACTTCGGGACTGTGCAGGATTCTAGAGAGGGACTCCCGTAGCACGGGCTCCGGCATCGGAACCGCATTCGCCTTCGCCCGCTCGTATCCGGCCCGGAGGAACTCCGCGACCTCTAGAAATGCCTCACGAATCTGCTCCGGAGTCATATGGGCGTCGTCCACGCCGACGTGCCGCATTTCCTCCAGGGCGAGCGCGATCGCCAACCGGCCGGAATCGGTGTCCAGTCCACCGTAATCCGCCATGCCGAAACTCGCGGATGGACTTGCCGTCAGACCCTGGGAAGTGCGACCTGTCGTCCCGAAGGTCATGAATTCACGCGGACTTGGGGCCTGGCCGACGGCCGTGTCGAAGAATTCATCGGGAAGATCCGGGAGGTCCGGATTCATCCGTCGGGCCATCCGCCGGTAGGGAACCATAACGCCCGTCAGCTGCTCGGCGGCGATCTCCGTGACCTGGGCATAGTGATCGCTGAGGAATTTGCGATTGCGGGGTGCCAGTGCACGCAGGGAGTGTTCGAGAGAATGCCGGGACGCCTGGGTAAGCATATTCTTTACGAGAGGGACAACTACCCTGCGCTCACCCCGTTCCTGCACCATTTCCCTCAGCACGTATGCCGCCGGATGCGCGGCGGCATGGTTGAGCAGCAGCCACGCGTATCCCCATACCTCCTCGACTGCCGGGACCGCCGCAAGGAATGGCATGGCGTTCGACTCCGCCGCTCCATCGGCACCCAGAATCTCCCGCACGTAAGCCTGGCTGACCACTAGGCCGAAATAGTTTCCCTGTTCGAAGAGCGGTCCCAGTCGCCCTCGCTGGGAGAACCATTTGTGGGCCAGGTACAGGAGGCCCCGCCGGTCGAGTGCGCTCACCCCAGGGCTGAGGTGTGTGAGAGCGCGGCCGTTGTAATCCGGGAGTCCGGGATCGACCGTGGTCTTGTCGCCGAGTTCGGTCGTCGTCCAGCCATCGGCTTTCCGCAGCAGGTCCGACAGCGGGAGCGACTTCCCTTGTCTGTCGACGCGAGCCAACGCATGCCGGGCCGCCTCCAGCAGGGAGAGAGCCCTCTCAGGGGACTGCCGGTGTTCCTCTCTCGCTGTCTGCGACGGGTCGAGGACAAACTCACCGATGGTTACCCCACGCGCCTTTGGCAGCGGCATTCCGGGGATGGACCGGGGAGTCCAGGTCAGTTCCCCGGTGACCGGATGCTCGAAGAGCACCGCCTCCTCCACGACGTACTTCATGCCGGGGCCGGTGGCCAGAGTCTCCTTGCGGACATTCCACGGGTCCACGCCGTCCGAGAACCGGAGGATATGCCGGTCCTCGACCTCAAGGCCCAAACCCGCGTACTCCCGTCCCGAGGGTTCGTCCACGAGCGCTTGCGCGAGGGACTCGGACTGCGCGAACGGCTCCAGCGCGTCCAGCTCCACCCGGCCCGACGGCGCGACGATCACCGCACGCCCCTCCAGCGGCGGCAGCTCCAACGGCGAGCGGCCAAGGCCCTGTTCCTGCAGCAGCTCCGCCCGGCCCGAACCCTCCGGCGTCGACGACAGCCGGCTGCCCCGCTTTTGGAGCAGGTCCACCCACACCACCGTACGGTCCGCCAGGAGGTAGGCCGCCCATGCATGCCCCGGCCGGCTCCTCCGCAGCCCCCTGCCGTCCAGCCTGCCGTCCTGCCGCCGCCCCAGCACCAACGCCATCGATCCCGGCCCGGACTTCTGCAGCCCGTGCTCCACTTGCGCCCACGCCGCGACCGACTCCCAGCCAGGCCCCGCCGCCAGCGCGTGCTCGGTCACCGTCCGGCCCACGACCAGATCGTCGAGCGCGACCGCCGCCCGCGCCCCGCCCACGAGCGCCCCGACCCCGGAGGACGGGAACACCGCGCCGGTCAGTCCCCGTACCAGCGCCGCGCACTCCCCCAGCCGCGGCTCGCCCGACGGGCCCTGGTCGGCGACCGCGTCCACCAGTCCCTCCAGCTCGGCGCGGGTGAGCACGCCCGCGAGCACCCTGCCGGGCGCGGTCGCGGCGGCCGGGCGGGGGTCCGCCGGGTCACCGACTCGCCCGCGGCGGCCGGACGAGGGGGGAGTGGGAGCCGTCGGGCCATGGGGGACAACGAGCTCTTCCTGGCCCACCTGGTTGTACGCGTGCCAAGTGCCGCTCGGTGCCCGCGATTCGCCGTTCTCCGGAAGCACGCGGACGGTGTAGGTACGGCTGGCCTCGTCGAAGTGGAGCTGAACCGGACGGTCGGAGCCCCACGTCAGCCCGTCGGCGCCGCGGGCGGCCTGCGCGGACAGGCCGGTACGTGCGGCACGGTCGATCACCAGGATCCGGCTGTAAATGGGGTTCGCGACAGCGACCGGGGCGGGGTCGTGGGAGAGGAGGTCGGCCAACGGGCCGGTGGGCGCGAAGTCCCCGTCGGCGACGTACACAAACATGCGCGGCAGCCCGGCACCCTCGCTGCCCGTCGTCCACGGGGCCGGCTCCGTGTCGTACGGCTGCAGAGAGCCGTCCTTGCGTTCCATCAGCGTGACGCGGCTGGCGTCGAACTCGCCACGCGCAGGGTTCGCGCGGTCCAGGGACCTGCCCCACTGCTGACCGTCGCCGTCACGGAGCAGCCGGTTGCCGGACAGCGCTCCCGCCTCTTCCAGGCCGTGCGAGGCCAGCGAGTCCAGCCGCCCGATGTCGCGGCCGGCAGCGACCGCCTTGACAACCGCCGCACGGGCCCGGGGGAACAGCTCCGGACCGGACTCGTCCTCGTGCAGGCGCAGGATGCTGGCCGCGAACGCCCGCTTCTCGGCGTCGCCGCGGAGCCCGCCGGTGAGCTCCTCGGTCCAGATCCCGGCCCACAGGGTCCGGGACCAGTCCGCTCCCTGGATCTCCACGGAGTCCCGGAGCGCCAGTGCGTCCCGTACCAGTCGCTCGGGGTTCTGCAGCGCGGCCAACTTCTGCACGGCTTCGGTCACCTGCGGGAGCGGCAGCCAATCGGTGAGCGGACGCGTCCCGGCCGCCGGTCCCATCTTCGCCGCGTCCGCCAGCAGACGGAGGAAGGCCTCCCGGCCGAGCGGAGGCAGCCCGAACGCGACGGTGGCCCGGGCAAGAGCCGGCTGACGGCGAAGAGCGTGTTCCCACGCCAGCGTTCCGAACAGTTCGACGGTGAAATGGCCAACGGCCTGATGGGCCAGTGCCGGATCAACCTGGCGCATCCGGTCCAGCGCGCCCACGCCCTGCACCAGCGTTCGGGTGTGCCTGCCCACCGGGTCGCGCGGGTCCCGGTTCAGCGCATGCTCGTCGACGGCGCGCAGCAACGCGCGGGCGTCCGTAACGGGAGGGAAGACGTTGCGCAGCGCCATCACCAGACGCAGCATCCGCTCGCGCACCGCCTCGTCCGCAGGCCCCGGCTCGGTGTGCAGTCCGGCGATACGCGCGAGCTCGTCGAGCGCCTCTCCCCGGGGGCGCGGCCGGGCGATGTGCACGGCGTTGTCCGGGGTCACTCCTTCGCCCCGCGGGTCCGGGTACGCCATGAATACGGCCTCCCCCGCGTTCGCGCCCGGGATGTCACTCTCCAGCCAGTCGATATTGGGCGCGTAATAGCCGAGGGAGTACATCGTGCCGTTGAAATCCGCGTCGTACTGGAACTCCGGTACGTCCACGAGCGGATCGGCCCCGCGCGGCTCGCCCCGGCGGAGCACCGGCTCGGTCATATCGCGGCGCGATCGCGTGCTGGGCATCGCGGAGAAGCACTGGCTTCTGAAGACGGAGTAGCCCTCGGACGGTCCGGTCAGTGCCAGCAGGGCCCGGACCATCCGGCCGGACTTGCGCCCGGATGTCTGCATTTCTCCGCGCGGGGTGTGCCAGCTGGTGAAGCCGGCCTCACCGTGGTTGTCCGCGATGAGCGGAGCCGGCTGTCCCAGTCCGGTCCATGCCAGCTCAATCGCTTCCCACTGGCGCTGATCAGGAAAGGCGATCACGTACGCCTTCGGCGGGGTGCCGAGGGCGAACTCGGCGTAGAACGCGGACGTGTGCCAGCCCTTGTCTTCCCGCAGGGAGAAGTCCTCCGACGAGTAGCCGATGAGGCGGTGGTCCTTGCCGATAACCGGCCAGAAGATCACCTTGCGGCTCCAGTGGGCGGCATCGCCCAGACCCCGCCGGGCCACGGCGCGCACGGTCTCCGGATCCCGTCGCAGCCAGCCCCCTCGGGGCCCCCGGCCGTGCTGGGCGGTGAGCGTCAGCAGGGGCCCGGCGGGGGCCGGGCTGATGACGGACGCCCGCTCCCAGCCCAGCGTGCCGCTGGTGGTCCAGACGGTGCGTTCGAGATTGGCGACGGCGCCGTCCGCCGCGTGGATGCCCTGCGCGCTGATCTCCGGCATCACGAACACGACGTGCGCGTCCGCCGGGACCATGTCCAGGTCCGGGTCGTGCGCGACCACTCCGATGAGCACCTCGAACGGCCACTGCCGCAGCTGCCCGGCGAAGCCCGGCAGCGAGACCTCCCTCGCGTCGCTGGCGGCGGAGTAAAGGTGCGGCGGCACGCCGCCGTTCATCCATTCGGCGGGGAGCAGCCTCTCCTCGCGTGTCCCGTCCACCCGCTCGACGACAATCAGCATCTGGCTCAGATCGGCATCGCCCGGCACGTCCTCCGTGCCCCAGTGCCAGCCCTGGGGCCGACCCTGCCCGTCGGACGGTAGCCGGTACCGGTCGGCGAACAGCCCGTCCCCGTAGGTCCGCAGATGGTAGACGGACAGCTCCCGCCAGCTCTTCGCCTGGGGGTACTCGATCGCCAGCCGCACCAGCTCCCGGTACCCGGCTTTATCGTCGTCCTCCGCCTCGTACAGCTCAAGGCCCATCACATGACGGGCCATCCTTTCCATCTCCCACAGGGAAGTCGCCGGACCGGAGTCGGAGTCGGAGTCGGAGTCAAAATCCGAGTCCGTGCGCGGAGTGGCATTCGGATCCGGGATCGGGTCCTCCCGGCCGATCCGCTCGAGCACCACAAGGGCTTCATTGCGCTTCTTCCAGTCTTCCTCTCCCTGGAGGTCCCGGGGACCGTAGACGTCTTCGAGAATCTCGCGGTAGTCCCGCTCGGCGGTCGGCACGGGCGGTTCCCCGTACGAGCCCGGGGCAATGGGCGGAGCCGAAGAAGCTGCCCCAGCCGAGGCCGCCGGACCCCGGCCGGACCCCGCGGAGCCCGTCGCCGGCTCCATCGGTCCACCGCGCCGTCCGCGCGGAACCCGCGCCCTGGGGGCGCCGGGCCGGTCCCCCACCTCCCGTACTGGCCGGGTGAACACCGGCCTCGGCGGCCCTGCGGCCCCTTCCGGTACGCGCGAAGGCGCGTGCCGGGGCGTGAGGTCGAGGCCGGACAGCCCCAGGTCCACACGCGTCAAGGCGGCCACCGCGTCCATCAGCTTCGGCAGTCCCGACGCCGGCGGCGGCACCGGTTGCCCGCTCTCCGCGTGGAACGAGACCAGCATCTGCCGCAAGACCGCCCAGGTCAGCAGTGGCGGGCCGCCACTGGATGCCCGGTACTGGTCCAGCAGCCAGAACCCGCGCAGCAGCGCGTCGGACGCCGCCTGATCGTTCTCCAGCATCGGGCCGTAGACCAGCCGGATCGCCCGTACCCAGCGCAGCACCTGCTGCGCCGTCGCCTGGCCCCCCGTGATCCGCTTCGAGAGCGCCTGCAGTTGCGGCTCGCCCGGCGTTCCGCGGAAGCCCACCCACCAGTCGCCCTCCGGCAACTCGAAGCGCGCCGAAGGGTTCTGGCCGGTGCCGAGGTCCACGATCCTCGGCTCTCGCCCGCTCGCGGTCCCGAACAGCCACCGGTCCCACACCGTGGCCAGATACTCACCGGCCACCGGGTGCACCAGCGGATCCGCCATCGCCGGATCCGCCATCGCCGGGCCCGCCAGGTCGATCCCCATCGCCACTGCGGCCGTGTTCGTCGTCTGCGCCATCAGATCCGGCGCGAGCGCATGCAGCACGTCGATCAGCGCCGGGAAGCTGAACTGCTTGACCACGCCGGACTTCAGCGTCAGTTGCACGAGCCCGGCGTCCGCCTTGAGACCCAGCCCGAACGCCTTCGCGAACGGCACCGAAAGCGTGCCCGTCATCGCCGCCACGCCCTGGGCGCCACCCTCGCTCTCCGGCTTCCTCGGGAACACCCCGAGCAGTCGGCCGAAGGACTGCTGCCACCTGTCCCGGTCCGCGGCGGAACCCGACGACACCGCCACTGGAACGCCTCCCGCCGGATCGCCTCCCACGGCCCGGTGCAGGTCGACGGCGATCTCCTCGAACGGCACCAGCTCCCCGTCCGCGGCCTCGACCGCCGTGTCCCAGGGCATTCGGTCCGGCAACTCCTCCGGATCCGCCAGCTTCGTCAGGGCGGCCGCCGCGTCGTCGACAAGCGGCACAATCCGCAGTTGATCCGGCCGGGGAAGTCTTGGCAACTGGCGCTCCGCGTCCCGCACCGCGCCGCTCAGCCGTTGGTGAAGCTTCTCGGGCAGCGGAGTGCCGAGGGCCCAGGCTCCGACGGCCGAGGCGATGTCCCATGCGGTCGGCGTGTCCAGCAGCACCTGCCGTTCGCCGTTGGCCGACGGCAGTCCATCGACTGCCATGCTCAGGAAGGGCGCGAGGTGCTGCACCGCTTCGCTGTCGAGAATCCGCAGCAGCGCCGTGCGCAGTGTGTCCTCGGACTGCGGGAGGCGGTGGGCCTTCGCCCGTTCGTAGTCCCGCCGCAGAAGGTCGGCCAGTTCCGTCGCCAACTCGCGTAGTTCCGCGGGCGTCGTCAGCGGATTGAAGCCGTATTGCCGCAACTCCACCAGGATGAGGGCAACCAGCAGTCGGCCGGAGTCTGTATCGAGGGGACCGAACTCCACCATACCGACGCTGTCGAACCTCTTCAGCCGCTTCCCCGAGGACATGCGACCGGTCAGCCCGACGTTCATCTTCTCGCGCGGACTCACTGACTTTATGCGCGGATCCCCGGAGCGGCGAGCGAGGTCGAAGACGTTGACGGGGAACTTCTCGAACCCCTTCAGGGACTGCTGCAGCTGCTCCAGCAGCCCCGTCAGGTGCCCGGCGGCGACCTCGTTGATCCACTCGACGTGGTCCTGGAGGAACTCCCGGGTGCGGGGCCTGAGCGTCCTGCGCAGGCGCTCGAAGGAGTGCCGTGACGCCGCCGCGAGGAAGTTCTTGGCGAGAAGGTTCGGGGCACCCACGGCGCTCGGGTCGGCGGCCATCTCGTTGAACAGCAGCCAGGAGTACCCCAACATCTCCTCGACGTCCGGAACCGCCGCGAGGAACGGCGTGAGCGCGTCCACTCGCGACGGGTCTGCGTCGACGAGCCCGAGCACGTACCGACGGGCGAGTTCGTGGCCGAAGCTGCTGCCTTCGTCGAGGACCACTCCCAGGGCCTCATGGTTCAGCCGGCGCAACGCCTGGTACTGAATGCTCCGCAGGCCGAGTGCGCTCACTCCTGCGGTGAGCTGCAAATAACTGCCGACACCAGCGTCCGGCAACTTCGGCTGGACCGTAGCCCGCTCCCCCAATTCGGTCAACTTCCACCCGTCTGCCGTACGCAGGAGGTCGCCGAGCGGCGTCGGCTTCCCCAGCACATCGACGGAGCCCAGTGCCGACTTGGCACGCTCCAGCGCCGACAGCCCCTCGCCGATGGTCTTTCGCTGCTCCTCCTCCAGCACCTGCATCGGATCGACGTCGCTGAACTCGACGACGTAGGCCATCTCCGCCCGCGGCGGGTCCTGGCCGGGCGCAACCTCCGGTGGTGTGGCCCGGAGAGCCCCGGTTCCGGGATCCCGGTAGAACCTCCCCCAGTCGAGGGTGGCCTTCAGCCCCGGCCCCTCGGCCAGCACCTGAGGCGTGAGATCCTCCGGATCACCGCTCCGGGGCTTGATGATGACGATCCGTTTGTCCTCGTCCTCCAGCCCGAGCCCGTCGTACCTTCGGTTCGTGGCGGCGTCCACCACGGAACGCTCGGTGTCGGAGGACTGCGCGAACAACGGCAGCGCGTCCTCCAGCACCTGGCCCGTCAGCACCTGACTCTCCGGCCCGACGACCACGGCGCGCGCGTCCACCGCCGCCATGACCGGCGGGCGGCCGGAGACCTCAAACCCCTCCGCCAGCGTCAGATCCACCCACACCACACCGTCCTCGCCACCGAGGTGATACGCCGCCCACGCATGCCCCCGCCAATCGCCCAAGTGCCGCGCCAGCACAAAAGCCACGGACCCCGGGCCCGCCCCCCGCAGCGCCTCGGCAACGTCCCCCCACGCACGCACCGGCCGCCACCCCGGCCCCGCCGCCAGCGCCCACTCACGCCCACCCCGGCCCACCCCCGAGTCGTCCAACACCCCCGCAGCACGCACCCCCTGCGGAAACAACTCATCCCGGAACCCCTGCAGCAACCCCGCACACCGCTCCACCGTCGACTCCCCCGACGGCTCCACCGCCGGCCCACCCCGGACGACGCCCCGCACCAGCCCGATCAACTCGTCACGGCTCAACACCCGCCGAGGAGACACCGGCCCCACCGCCGCCCTCGCCCGCGACACCACAGACGCCGGTCCGGCCGTCGCGGTGGCGGCCGCTCCCTCCCGCAGGGCGTCCTGGCCGGAGGCCCGGTGCGCCTCGGCCGCGCGGACGGCGGCGGTGCCGATCTCGGCGACGCGTGCCTCGTCCGCCTCCAGCCTGCCCAGAGCCTCGGTGATCGCCGCCCGCGCGGCCTCGCCCCTGCGGTTGGCCTCTTCGTACCTGTCGAGCAGCGACTGCCGGTCGGCGACCTCCTGGTTCGCCGCCTGCGCCGCCTCGGCAGCCGCGCGGGTCCACTCGGGTGCTACGTCCGGCCCGTCGGCCGCGGCGCTCCGCTCCAGCTCCGCCAAGAGCGCCTCGGCGAGCCGTGCGTCGGCCCGCAGCCGGACCAGGTCCCAGGGGGCGTCGCGCTCCGCGTCGGCCAGCGCGGCGCCGGCCGCCCTGGCGGCCTCGATGTCGGGCTCTGCTTCGGCGACGACGTTCTCAAGTGCCGCGAGGGACCGCTCCATTGCCTTCTGCCGGGAGGCGCGCTCCGCCTCCAGCACCAGATGCTCGACGTGCGACGGCCCGGCGGCAGACGGCCCCGGCGGCGCGCCCACAGTCGCCGGTCCGGCCGTCGCGGTGGCCGCGGGCGCCGGGCGGAGGAGGGGGCCCAGTACCGGGTCGTCCTCCAGGCCGCCGACAAGCCTGCCGGTGCTCTTGTCCACCGGCAGGCCGCCGTAGAGACCGCCCGGCACCGCGATCCGTACGGTGCCGTGCGGCCCGTTGACGACCGCGGTGACGTCGAAGCGGTAGTCCCGGTAGGGCAGCTTGCCTTCCGCGTTGCGTTCGTCGGTATCGCCCAGCGCGGCGGTCCGGCTCTCGCTGTCCTCCCAGTTCTTGATGTCGAACGGCATGCGCTCGAGCATTTTCTGATCGCCGGCCGGACCGCCGGCGTCAGGACCGGCCGCGATCCGCCAGCCGCTGTCCCGATGCGCCTCGTGCTTGGGTTCCTCGTCGGCCTGGTGGTACCTGCGCTGCTTAAGCGGTGCGCCTTCCGGGGGTCCGAGGATCTCGGCGCCGTTCAGCTCCAGGCCCACGAGGGCCGACCGGTCGCCGAGCGGGACCTCGTATGTCTGCTTCAGCAGCTCCGTGATGCGGGGGCGCAGCACATCGGCTCTGGTGCTGTGGTGATAGCGCACCCCGGCAGTTTCCGTGCGGTCCAGGCCGGAGATCTCCGGTGGGCTGCCCACCTCGGGCCTGGGCACGATGCGGTGGCGTACGGCGGTGAGCTGGGCCCAGCGTCGGATCGAGGCGGCGGCGGGCACCGTCCACGGGTGGAGGTTGGCGGCGAACGCATCCGGCAGCGCGGGGGCCGGCGGGTTCTGCGAGCGGTGCCACAGCCAGCTGACGCGGGTCTCGCGTGGTGCGGCGAGGTCGAGCGGCCACTGCTGCGGCCGGTCGTTCTCGCCGGTGAAGTGGCGGGAGACAAGCAGCCGCACGTCGCCGCCGACCAACTGGTCCGGACCGTCCCCGGGGTCGTGCCAGGCGAAGACCGAAGGGCCGGCCTTGGGTCCGCCAGTCCGGGAGAACAGGCGGGCCACGGACAGCGCGCCCCGAGCCGGTGTCGTGAGCACCTCCGGGAGTTCGGTGGTCGTGCCCATCTCGACGCGGAAGTGGACGCGGTGCTCGAACTCCTCGGACGGGTCCTGGGGGGTGGCCCGGTAGATTCCGACCTTCTTCTCGGCGTCCTCACGCTTCACTCCCGCGGACGCGGAGTACTCGGCTTCGGCCTCGATTCCGCCGTGCCCCTTCTCGTTTCCGGCCCGGGCCCGGACGCCGGCACCGGCGCTGAACTCCCAGCCGGTGTCGCTGCTCCGGGATTCCTCATCGAGGGTCTCGCCACGCAGCGTGAGCTTGACCTCATCACGAGGCCGCTGCCCATGGGGGCGGTCGAGCCGGGTCGCCGTGACGTTCACCCACAGATACCGGGTGGTGCCCCATGGGCCGGGCACCGGGAACCAGCGCAGCACGCCGTCGGTGCTGAGGGCGGGCCACTCGCTCTGCAGTGCCTCGGCGGAGTAGACCGCCTTCAGGGAGCGCTGGAGGAGGTTGGGGCGTGGCGCGGTGGTTTCGTCGTTCTCGGTGCGGATGATCCCCTTGGTGCGCAGCCGGTCGTTGATCGTCTTCAGGACGTCGACGCGTAGGTTCTCGGGGTGCGCGATCCCGGGCAGCAGGCCGGTGTCGAGGTAGGTACGGGGCATCTCGGCGGCCGGAGGTGCCGTCGTAGCGAGGATGTCGGACATCCGTCGCTCGGGGACGAGCAGATCGAGTGCCTCGGTAGCGCGCAGATACCGCGTCGTCTCGGTGAGCTTGTCGTTGTGCCAGCGGACATGAGTCAGTTCGAAGACCGGGTCGGTGCGCAGCGTGTACACGTCTCCGCCGTACGTGGTCCGGGTGATGCCGATCCGGCCGGAGCTCCGGGCCGCTCCGCTGCCCCAGGTCTTCTCGGCCGAGGCTTCGGCGAGAACAGTGACCCGGCCGCCGGGTCCTGTGGGGTGATCACCGGCTGCCGCATCGGAGCCGAACCGCAGCTGGGGGCCGACGGTGCCGGTGACGCCCACCCCCCATTCGCCCTCCTGCCCGGACTCATACGCGGAGTTGCCCTTGAGGTACTGCTCCACCTCCGTTTCCGGGCCGGCCCCGAGGACGTGCGCGTTGTCCACGTGGATTCGCAGGCGCAGCGCCTGCTTGTACTTGCCGTCCCGCGGGAGTTCCTCCTCGAATCCGCCCTGGCCGACCAGCTGGCCGAAGTATTGGCTGAGGAAGCCGGGATCGGCGAAGTCGCGGATCAGCTCCGGCCACTGCGCGGGGTCGTCGATCCAGGCGTCGATCAGGCGCTGCCGCTTGGCCCTGTTCCCTTCCGCGGCGTATTTCTGCTCGGCGTACATCCGGGCGCCGAGCTGGGCCAGCTCCGGCATGAGGTGGAAGGCGGGGTAGATCCCCTGGGCGCCGCGGGAGAAGTCCAGCAGCCGGCCGACGCTGGTCAGCTCCGTCCCTACGGCGGTGCGGCCGGCCGCCTGTGCCTGCTCCGGTGTGACCGGGGTGGCGGGGACGTGCTCGTTCGGTACGACGACACGGGCGACGAAGGGGTTGCGCCCGCTGAGGAACCGGTGTTTGCGCCGCCAGGTCGTCATCGACCGGCTCGTCTTCTCGGGTGTGACCGTCCAGTTCACGGCCATCAGATAGCGGTGCTCGTCGACCCGCTTGCCGGTTTCGGTCCTGCGGTAACTCCCGGCGGCACCCCCGTACTTACTGCTCTTGTTCTTGGACCTGCTGAAGATCCCTCGCACTGCTCCGAGCTGGAGGCGTATCGGCGGGATCTTCAAGTGCAGACTGCCGATGGACAACTCGGGGATGCCCAGACGGGCGCCGCCACCGAGGGTGAGAGCCGCCCACCATCCGTTGCCGCGCTCGCCGGCTGTGGTGGCCCCGGTGGCCGCCCGGGTGTTGACCTTCATGGGGTAGTCACCCGCCGGGCTGCCCTCGGTTACCGGGTCGGCCAGCGGGCTGGGCCGGTCGATCCGGCTGCCCCATACCGCCTGCGCGGCAACCTTGTAGCGGCGTCCGCCGACCTCGACGGTGCGGTAGATGCCGAGAAGCGCCTTGGACACATCCCCTTCGAGAGCCGGGCGGCCATAGAAGGACGCCAGGTCCCGGTCGGCCTGCATCCAGCTGCTCTTCTTCGCCTTTGCGGCGCCGACATCCATTTCATGCAGCCGCTCGATGGCATCGCGCAGGTCCTGCTGGAGGCTCTCCACACCCGGCAGCGCGATCGGCACGCCGAAGCCCATGCCGCGGCGCGCGGCCAGCGCGAAGGGCTCACGCGGATGCGGGGTGAGCAGGCTCGTGACACGCTGCACCGCCATGCGGAACCGGAACCGCGGCGTGGTCTCCGGCAGCCTCGTGACCCTCCTCGGCGGAGGGGGAGCGGGCACACGGTGCCGCGGGGCATCAGTGCCGCCGGTCACCGGCCGCAGCTCGGCGTTCCAGCCCGAGCCGACGGTCCGCCGTACGAAGTGCGCCGCTTCCCGCCGCGGGACGCTGAGTTCACCCTCGGTGGTGACCTGCACGGGAGCGATCCTGTGGGTGCTGGATTCCATGGTCACTTCGAGGCGCAGCCCGGCTCGGTAGCGGGACTGCTCGGCGAAGTCGTTGAGCACGGTGTGGCTCATATGTGAGGAGTCCAGGGAGTATCCGGCGCCGCGGTTCACCCCTGCACCGACGCCGAGCGCCGGGACCATGCCTGTCGCTTTCGCGTTCGGCTGCTCCTCGGAGAGGTCGGTGCCGCCGTCGACATCGGGCAGGGCCTCAAGGCCCGAGCCGAGACCTGCGGTGTTGTAACCGAAGGCGAGCCCGGCGTCCGAGCCCCCCTGGCTGTCGGCGCTCCTGCTGTCGCCCACCCCGAAGTCGTCGCGGGTGGCGATCGCGCTGTCACCGAGGTACTGGAGGCTGTCTATCTCCCTGCGGATCCGCAGATGGCCCCGGAACGTACCGAACAAGGACCCGGAGACCTCGATGGCGTTGGACGAGTCACCGCCCGCCCACCACAGATGGCGGCTGCGGGCGGTCGTCTCGGTCAGGAAGCCCTGCGACCGGTTCATCGCGACCTGTTCCAGGGCCTTCTTGACGGCCGGGGCAGGCAGTCCGGCGTCGCGCATGGCGCGGTGCAGCCCGGCGATGACGGGAGTGACGTCGACCGCCTGCAGCAGCTCCCGCGCCTGGGAGGGTTGGGAGGCGCGCTGGTACCGGGGCCGCTCGGCCTCGGGAGCACGGTAGTCGGGGCGGTGTCCGTCGGCGCCGGCGTAGCCGGTGGGAACGTCGACGTGGATCCGGTCGTTGACGGTCACCTGGTGGGAGGCGGTGGGGGTGGCCTCTTCCCCGTCGACGAACACCCTCATCCGGAGACCGGCGCTGAAGCGGGTGAGGTCGTTGATGAACGGCTTGCGGCCGGACAGGACGGTACGCTGCCAGCCGCCGTCCTTGGACTTGGACGAGGCGATGCTGAGCTTGGGGGCTGGTACCGCTGCCGCGGACGCGACGGCGTTCGTCCCCAGGTTGACGAGGGTGAGCAACGTCGACTCCACGCCCTGGGTGACCTCGTGGCCGCTCCGGCCGCCGGTCACGGTGGAACCGAAGCCCACGGGAAACTCGTTGACCGCCCCCTTGGTCCTGGGCACAGGCGTCAGGTCCCGCATCACCGGGCGCAGCCACACCAGCCGGCCGTCCACCACCAGCGTGCGGCCCGCCGCGAGGATGTCGTCCCACTCCTTCGGCCGGGTGGTGAGCAGCAGCTCGCTGACCGCGGTCCTGATGCCCGCGCGCAGGGCGGTATGCGGGCCGGGCCCGTGGAGGTCAAGGAGCGAACTGATCTGCTCCGCCCAGGCGTCCGCCTGTTCCCGCTGGAAGTCGATGGCCTCGACGGAGTCGGCGACGACGGCCTGGCCCATCGCGCCGTGGGCGAAGTACCAGGGGGAGGGATCACCCGTCACGGCAGCGGGGGCCGTACTGCCCGCCGGCGGTGCGGTGAGCGGCGCCGGCCCGGACTCGGCCGGCTGGGCCTCCTGTGAGACCGCCACCGACGTGGCGTCCTGGCCCGGGTGGGCTGAAGTGCCTGGGGCCGGATTCCCGGATTCCACGGACGCGCTCTGGCTCAGGACTGCCACGGGCGGACGGCCCTCGGCCTGGGGCAGGGGCGGGGGGGTAGTGAGGTTCCAGTCGTCATCCGGATCCGCGTTCGCCACCGGGTCAGCCATCATCAGCAGCACGCTCTGGCCCGGCGTGCTGTCAGGCGCGAACCGGGCCGGGTACGCGGGCGTCAGCACCTTCCTCGCCGCGCCCTCCCGCGCGGCCAGGGCGGTCTTCAGCCCGGTGCCCGCGGCCGAGCCGATCAGGGTGACGGGATAATTGGACAGCACGACCAAGTGCCCGGACTGTATGGGATCGTGCCTGACGAGCACGGCGATCTCTTCGTGCGGCACATTGAGGCTGACCCCGGGCAGGACCATCGCGGTGCCGTTCCCGTCGCGGTCGGCAAACAGCCAGTACTCGCGGTTTTCGCTCGCACCGAAACTGCGCCACTGGCCGCTTGCCGGGGTGCCGTCCGGCGACACGTAGTAGCCGCCGTGCGCCAGGGAACCCGGCATAGGGCGGCCGGTGAAGTTGCGGCCCACGTACTTGCCCGCGGGCGAGACGATCGCGGTGGCCGTGTCGAGCGCGCCCCGCTTCTCAAGGTCGTATGCGCCCATTTCGACGGGGTCGGAGATGTCCCGGCCGATCATCGCGCCGGACGCCATCAGCCACAGCGCCCGCCTCAGGTCGTCGTCCGTCACCGGGTCGCCATCACCCAGATGCAGGATCTGGGCCGCGAATCCCACCGGGTCGGTGCGAGCCGCCAGCGCCCGATGCGCCTTGGCAAGCCCCCAGAACGCGAGTGCCCGGATCGGGTGCCCCGAAGGAGGCAGTACCGCCAGCCCCAGCACGCTGAGGGCCGGTCCCGAGAGGCGGGGCATCATGGCAGCGGCCTCGTCGAGCGCGCTGAGCGTGACGAAGTGATGCAGGGTCACCGCATCCGGTTCCATCGCGTTGTCGAGATACTTCCGTGCAGCCTTCAGCACGATCCGCACCTCGGCACGCATCTCGTCCAGGTCCGCGAACGGCTCGGCCCCCGGCTTCGGGTTCCCTTCCTGTTTCATGTGGGAACGCACCACGAAGTCGAGCAGGTCCAAGGTGAACGACCCGCCCTCCTTAAGGCCCGTATCGGCGCGGCGCATCCGCTCCAGCGCCGAGATTCCGGCCCACAGCTCCCGGTACGTCCCCTTGGGGTCGTCCCGGTCGTCCTCGATCGCGTCCCCGTAGATCTCACGCAGCGCCCGCACCAGGTCCAGCGTGGCTTCCAGGTCGGGGGCCTTCCCCGCGTCGGACAAGCTCCCCAGCAGAGCCAGCCGGCCCAGCACCTCCCGGTCGGGCTCCGGCCGGACTCTCCTCTGGATCCCCCGCACGCCGAGGACGGATGTGCTGATGGCGTGCGCGAACGAACCATCCTCGAGATCCGTGGACCACTTCACCTGATTGAAGGCGATCACATCCAGCTGAAGCCCGTTGGAGACTATCCGCGACCTCGGTATCTGCCGCAGCGGATTGGGCACGAACGGCGTGGGACGGCCGTTGCGCAACTGAACCAGCGCACCACCGCCCGGGTGTGCGTCGGACAAGCACGACTGGATCACGAACACGGCGTTCGGACTGAGCCCTTGCACGCTGGGGCGGCGCTTCAGATGACCGACCAGTCCGTCCCCGGTGGCCCACCTTTCCCCTGTGTCCGGCGGGATTGCCCTCTCGTCCACGACCTGGGTTGCGTCCTCCAAGCCGTGCGCGACGAGGTGGTAGAACTCCTCCTCCAGCTCCGCCCACAGACCGTCCTCGGGAGGCCCGATTAGCTCGCCAGTGACCGGATCGAGTTGGTACACGTCCAGGTTGTGCACATCTCGTGCGTAGCCCTGCCGGTCGTGCATATCGGCGTCGGTGAAGATGGCACGGCCCCAGGGCCGCCAGGTACCGGGATCCGTAAGGGTGAAGCTCTTGAGGTGCCGGTCCATCAGTCTGGAGCCGTCGCGCAGGACCATGGACCCGTCCCCCGGCTTGGCCCAGTCACCGTTCGGCCCCAGGTCGGTCGGGATGCTTTTCACCCAGTCGCCCAGCGGGATCTTCTTCTGTGGCGTCGACAGGTTCACCACATCGTGCCGGTACCGCTGCCTCTTGCTGTCGAAGAACAGCCGTGGGACGCCGCTGTGCGCGAGAACCTTGCGCGGCGAGAGCCCGAACGACATGCCGCGCGGCATCTCCAGGCCGCCGGCGCCCGCGTTCGGCACGAACAGCTGCACATCTGCCCGGGCGCTCCGCTTGATCAACTCCCTGTCCATGGCGAGCAGTTCGGTCAGCTCGTCGCCCGGAATCCGGCGGGTCTTCCCGTCCGGCCACGGGACCACGACATGGTCACGGCCGCCTTCCGCCTCCAACCAGTAGGTCTCGTCACTTCCGGTCATGTCGTTGGGCGGTACCTGCGCAAGCGCGTGCCGCCGAGTCCAGCTACGGCCGACCACCTTGCCGCTGGGCTCGATCAGCAGATACTCGGGGGCGAGCAAGCGGCCCCGCGTGGCGGCGTGGAACGCGGCCAGCGACGCCAGGCTCCGGTCGCGGCCCTCCGCCATCGCCTCGGCCACCACCGCGTACAGCTCATCAAGCACCGCCGCGTCTACCACCCCGTACAGCTCGGCAAGCACCGCCTCGTGCTCCCATGCGTCCACCGGTGCGGAAGGGGCCAGGTGCAGAATCCGGCGTGCCAGCGGCGTCAGGTCGAGCGGGCCTGGGGCCAGGTCGGGGTCGGCCTGGCGCAGCTCGTCCAGGCGGGCTCGGGCGGCCGCCGCTGTGTCGGACGGCCCCGGCGCATCGGATGACGCGAGCGCGCCGCCGCGTACGCGGAAGGGCAGCCCGAGGTCGCGCCGATGGCGATCGGCCAGGGCCCTGGCCTCGCCGCGGCTGCCGCCCGCCGCCAGCAGCCCGGCGACCTGCTGGACGGCGTCGAGATAGGGCTCAGTGGCATACGAGGCATCCGCCGCCACCGGGTGCAGCTCAAGCGGCAGCACCAGGCTCATCGCGGTGTACCAAACCCCGGACAGGCGCGCCCCTTCCTCCCGCGGCCGCCCGCCATCAGGCCCCGCCGCGGCCCGCGCGAACTGGGCGTACGCCTCCTTCCACCGCCTACGCGACATGTTCGCGGCCACGACGTCGAGCACAGCGGGCCACGGCCCCGGCCGCACCATCATCGCGCGCACCCGCTCCACCGGCGCGAGCACACCCGAAGCCGGCCCCCAGGCCCCCATCTCCCCCAGGTCCTCCGGCACATCCGCCGTCGTGACCTGCGCGGCGATCCACCGCCGTGCGCCCTCATCATGGGCGACACGCGGCACGATCGCGGACGTTTCAGCCGCCCCCACACCCGCGGGATCGATACCCAGAACGCGCAGCCGGTCCTCCGCCGCGGACCTCCTGCCGTACGCCTGCACCGCACGGGCGCGGGCCGCCGCGAGGACGGCCGGGACGCCACTGCCGGGGGTGCCGCTGCCACTGCCCGGCGTCATACGCCTCGCCGCCGCATTCTCCGCGGCTACGGCGGCACCGTAGGCCTGCACCGCGTCCGTGTACTCCTCCACGGCAGCCGTGATCTCGTCCTCGCCCGCGGCCACACCGAGGGTGTCGTCCGGAGCCGGGTCCGGATCCCCCGACACCAGGCGCCCCTTGCCCTTGCCTTCGAGGTGCGACGACGTGTCGGAGGACTGCGCGAACGGCGGCAGCGCTGCGGCGAGCGCTGGCGACCCCGCCGGGGGCGCATTCGTCCTCGCACTCTGCGGCGCACCGTCCACGGGCCGCGTGAGCACGGGCCGCCGGGTGCCTTGCGGGCGAGGCCGACGGGCCGACTCGCCGGCCGGTGACGGCCCGGACTCCGCAGGCCGCACGCGGGGAGCAGTCGGGGGGGCGGTATCGGCCGCATCCGCTGCCATCTCCGCTGATCGGTCCAGGTCCGGATCGGCCAGCCGCGGCTGGTCCAGGCGGACGACCGCCGCGGTGTCGGACCGCATCTGAATGTCGACCGTGACCCGTCCCGGGCCGCCCGACGGTGTAGCACCTTCCGGCCGTGTCTCCTCGCTCACCTCGACTGTGAACACGTCCGGCACGCCCTGTTCCCGGAGCGCCTGGGCGACCGCCGCGGCGCGCTGCCCGGCGGTGCCCGAACGGGAGGGGCGGCCATCGTCTCCATAGCCGGTCACCACGAGACGCGGGCCGGGAACGCCCGCCGGGACGTTCGGCTCGGAGGCCTCCGCGATCTCCCCCGCCAGCTTCCGTACCCGCTCAAGCTGGGCTCGGGTGAGCTCGGAAACCCCGCCGGTGAACCTGAAGCTCGTCGGCCCGGGCAGAAGCGCCCCCGCCCACAATGCACGGAAGGCGTCCAGGGAATCCTCCTCGGCCTCCGTGGCGTGCACCGGATTGACCGACTCCAGTGGCTCCGGTTCCGCGCCGTAGAGCCCCTGCATCAGTTCGAGGAGCTCCGGGTAGTGCCGCTTCACCCAGTCCGGCCCGCCGTTGTGCCGCATCTGGCCGGAGGCCATTCCCCGGTTCACGCCGAGGTACAGGCAGCTGAGCTGCGCGAAGAACTCATCTGCGTTGGTCCTCGAATAATTCCTTACCTGATTGCCATCCTTGTCCGGAACGGCCTCGACGCCGTCCGGGTACAGCGCCCCGTACTCCGTGGTCGCCTGGTCAAACGCCTGTTTGATGGCACTCTTTTGCTCATCGCTGAGGGCGAACCAGTAGATGAGATGGGCAATTTCATGCATGACCGAGGAATAGCCATCCGCCTGAGCGGTGTGCTTCAACAAGTCGAGTTCACCGAGAAGATTTTCCTCAACTATTGCCGAAACTCCCTCGGATTTATGCGTCGCGCCACGGTTCAGATCGATGATCCCGCCATGATGCAGGGCCTCACCGGCCAGCTGCCGGAAAGGCTCGTAGGCGGTGATCGGCAGATGGCGCGGCACAATCAGGGCATGGCGACCGCCCTTCAGAAGCTTCTCCACGACGTCAGGGTTGCGCAGCATCACGGCTATAAGCCGCCGCGCCTCCCTCCGCGCCGCCGCCGTCTGCACCACGTCCGAGGACGGCTGCGTCAGCGCCGGAGCGGGGCGCCCCGGCTCCGAGAGGTGCCGCTGCACACTCGCCCCCACCTGCACCATGAGATACGCCGCCGTCTCGGCGAGTTCATCAAGGGACAGCCTGTTCTGCTTCAGCCCATCCGTCAGCGAGGTGGCCAGCGGCTCCGTCAGGAAGAGACTGGACATCAGCCGCCGGTGCTCATTGGGCGACAGCTCCAGCGCGCGTTTGCGCTCTTCGTGGGACATGTCCACAAGGCGCGGCACGAGCCCGTGCACCGGATCCGAAGCCACCGCGTCCGAACGTCCCAGCTCGGCCACGAAAGCATCGAGCACCCCGAGCAGGCGCCGCCGGTCGTCCCGGTCCATCTCAAATTTCGCCCAGGTCAGAATAGCGTTCTGCCTGGCTTCCTGGTTGCGCACGCCCGGCGCCAGCAGCTCGTAGAGGGAAACGGTCAGCGAGGGGGCGCTCCAAGGATTCCTCGCGGCACGGAAGCGCTGACCACCCAGCCTCTCCAGATCACGCACCAGATCGCGGCTGGACCCCTTGTGCCCGACTCCCCACAGCAGGTGGAACAGGAGATGCTCGCGCAGACGGCCATCGCGGGTCGTTACCAGCTCAAGTGCTGTGTCCGTGAGAGTTTCGTTCTCGGACGGCATGAGGAAACCGTCGATTTCGACGTTACCGGCCGCCGCGGACACGCGGCTTGAGGTTGCCAGTGAGAACTGAACGCCATATACCTCGCCGAGGAGCGTCTTCCCGTCCCTGGCGAACGTGAGCACGTTCGGAGATGTTCCGGGAAACTCCCGGGAAACGGCCTGGTTGATCTCGTCCAGAGTCCGGTCGGGCGGGGCGACGAGTTCGAAGCCGATCCAGTGGAACGGGAGCGGGTTCCCGAACTGCACCCTTCCGTTGACAGGCCGGATGAGGAGAGCCTCGTCGCCCAGGTCTCGGACCGCGGACCTGACACGGCGACCCACGTCCAGGATGGTGTCCTCGGGAACCCTAAGAGCGTGTTGCGGGTCGTCAGGCCGCGAGGCCACTGCAGCCGTGCGGCCCAGCTCGACCACGAATTCGTCGAGCATCCCCTGCAGTGCCCGCCGGTTCTTCTCGGGCACCCTGAGCTGCCGCCAGCTTGTGTTGAGCCGCGACCGCTCCGCCGAGTCCGCCACTGCTGGCCCCAGCAGCTCGTAGAGCGCGGCGGCCAGGGTGGGAGCGAACGAAGACGTCCTCGCGGCACGGAAGTTCGCGGCACGGAAGTTCGCGCCTCGCAGACCCTCAAGGAGATGTGGCAGCGTGCGGCTGGAACGCGCCTGACCGAGCGCCCACAGAAGATTGAACAGGTGCCGCTCACGCACCTGCCCGGCGCCGCTCGTCGCCACTAGGTACGCGGTGTCTGCCAAGGAGTGGTTCCCGGACGGCAGGAGGTAGCCGTCGACCTCGGTGGTTTCGGAGTATTCGGGGCCAGAGATGTAGATACGGATTTCTACGCCGTTGACCGTTCCGGTGAACCCGGTTCCGTTCGGGGCGAGCGCCAGCGCGTCCGGGGGAATTCCTGGAAGCTCCCTGGATACGGCCTGGTTGATCTCATCCAGAGAGAGACCGGCCGGGGAGACGAGCTGGAACCCCACGCCCCTGATCGGAAGAGGATTCCCGAACTGCACCCGTTCCCTCGCGGGCCCGCCGAGAATGACGTCACCGCCCATGCCCCGCACGGCGGACCTGATACGGCGGCCCACGTCCAGCGGCGTCTGCGGAGTGGCTTGCGCCTCGACCTCCGCTTCGCCCTCCGCCTGGTCCCACAGCTGCCGGAACCCGTCCAGGGCATCGTCCTCTGCGCGCATGGCGTGGACCGGATTGACCGACTCGAGTTGCGCCGGCTTCTTGCCGTACAGCCACTGCATCAGCGGGAAGAGCTGAGGATAGTGCCTTCGCACCCAATCCGGCCCGCCGTTGTGGCGCATCTGACCGGAAGCCGGGTCCGTCCCCTTGTTCACTCCGAGGTAGAGGTTACTCAGCTGCGCAAAGAATTCAATCCGGTTGGTCCTTGAGTAATTCCCCACCTGATTACCGTCCTCGTCGAGAACGGTCTCAACACCGTCAGGGTACAACGCACCGTATTCGCCAGTAGCCGCGTCAAACGCCATGCTGACTCGGCGCTGTTGGCGCTTGTTCAGGGCGAACCAGTGGATGACGTGGGCGAGTTCGTGCACGGTCGTTGCATAGCCATCGGACTCCCCCTCGGCTCCGAACAGGTTGGACTCGCCGAGCAGGCGCTCCTCCGCCACTCCCGCGACCCCCCTGTCGCGGTGTGCCAGGCCGCGCACCGTATCGAGTTGCTGGCCTCGCACCGACATACCGGCCTGGTCGAGGAAGGGTTCATATGCGGTGATCGGCATGTGGCGAGGGACGACCAGAACGTGATGCCCGCCCCTCAGGAGCTTCGCCACCACCTTCGGATTGCGCAGCATCAGGGCAACCTGCCGCCGCGCCTCCCGCCGCGCCTCCGTCGTCCGCACCACGTCCGAGGACGCCTGTTGCCCCTCCGGGGCAGGCTGTTCCGCGCCCGCCGCCACCTGCACCATGAGATACGCCGCGGTCTCGGCGAATTCATCACGGGACAGCTTGCTCTTCTTCAGCCCGTCGGTCAGCGAATCGACCAGCGGCTCCATCAGGAAGCGGTTGAACACGAGCCGGCGGTGGTCAGCAGGCGACAGCTCCAGCGCACGCTTACGTTCCTCCTGCGACATGTCCACAAGACGCGGAACGAGCCCGTGCACTGGATCCGAAGCCACCGCGTCCGAACGCCGCAACCCGGCCACGAAAGCATCCAGCAATCCGAGCAGGCGTCGCCGGGCGTTCTCGGGCACCCCCTGCGACTTCCAGCGGTCATCGAACTGCGTCCGGCTCGCGGGATCGCGCTCCGCCTCCATCAGTTGCTCGTAGAGGGCGACGCTGAGTGTGGGGGCGGCCCACTGTCCTCCCGCGGCCCGGTAGCGCTCCCCTCTCAGGCCCTCAAGAAGGCCGGGCAGCTCGTCAGCTGAGTCCGTCTTCCCGAGCCCCACCAGCAGATCGAACAGATGACGTTCACGCCACCTCGCATTGCGGCTGGTCGCGAGCGCAAGCGCGGTATCTGCCAGGGATTCATTCTGGGACGGCACCAGGAAGCCGTCGATTTCGGCCGATTCGGCATTCGCGTACGCGGGACCCGACGTGGCGATACCGACCATGACGCCGTTCACCGAGCCGGCGAAGAGCTGCCCGCTCTCGGTGAGCCGCAGCGCGTTCGCCGACGTACCAGGAAACTCCCTGGATATAGCCTGGTTGATCTCGTCCAGGGAGGGGGCGGCCGGGGAAGCGAAGTGGAAGTACAGCTTGTCGAAGGGGAAGGGATTCCCGAACTGCACCCGCTCCCGGATGGAACCGCCCAGGAACAGGTCACCCCCCGCCCCACGAACGGCCGCCCTGATACGGCGGCCCACCTCCCGTACGGCGTCAGTCGAGACAGCGGCACGCCGTTCCGGACCGGAGGAAGACCGGGACGAGGGGACTCCTCCGGCCGTCGGCCGCGCGGAGGCCGGCTGGGCCGCAGTCGGGGATGTGTGACGGCCGCCCGTGGGCGCGAGAGCCACCGTCTCCCCGGCGTCCGTCTCGACTGGGGCAGCGGACGTGGCGGAGTCCGGGTTCGAGGACGTGGTGACGATCGCGGTCGGCGGCGTGACGATGGGCTCGGCCAGCCCCAGGCTCGCGCGGACGGTGTCCAGGAGTGCCGTGGCCGGGGCCGGGGCCGACGGCGGCGTCGCGTCCGCCTCCGGGTCTGCGTCGCGGCTGTGCGTCAGCGCCTTGCCGACGACCGGTCGGACCGCGTCGCGGAAGGTGTCGCCTCCGTGGCGGGAGACGACGGCTGCCCAGGCGTCGGCGAGGTCGGCGGGGGTGGCGTCCGCCGGGGCCGAAGTGGCGAAGTCCGCGTACGCCTGCTGCCAGATCCGCTGGGTCACCCGGTCCGCGATGGCGTCGAGCTTCCCGGTCCAGGGGCCGGCGCCGGACCGGGCCATGAGCAGCAGCCGCGCCTGCTCCAGCGGCGTCAGCCCCGCTTCGCGTACGGACAGGAGGCCGTCGCCGGCCATGGTCGCCGCGAACTGCCGGCGCTTGTTCATCACCCCGGCGGACTCCAGCTCTTGCAGGGTCACCGTGGAGTGCGGGTCGAGCAGCGCTGCGCCATCGTCCCGACCGTCCGCCGTCAGGTCTTCCGCCGTCAACCGCTGGGCGATCCAATGGCGTTGGGCATCGCCCGTAGCCCCCGGGATCTCGGAGCTGTCGATGCTCGACGAGCTGGACACGGATGCCGTGTCCTCGGACTCTGATGCCGTGTCCTCGGACTCTCCGGCCTGCGGGCCCTGGTGGGCGTCCTGCTCTGCGTCCGGGCGGGAGGCAGGGGCATCCGGCTGCCCTGGGGCGCGGTTGCCCTGGCCACCGGATTGCTGGCTCCCCGGCTGCTGGCTCCCCGGCTGCTGGCTCCCCGGCTGCTGGCTCCCCGGCTGCTGGCTCCCCGGCTGCTGGCCGCCAGGCTGCCCCGTAGGCTGCTGGCTGCCGGGTGGGCCCGGCGACTGCTGTGTAGCGCCCGGGCCAGGAGCGACGTCGCCCTCGGGATTCAGCGCCGCGTCCTCACCGGAGGTGAGCGACTGGCTCTCCGGGCCACCACCGCGGCCGGGTGCGGAGGGAGGCGGGGATTCGGTTCCCGGTGCGAGGAGGTTCTTGTCGCCCTTCAGGTCTGCTAGGTCCTGGGCGCCGGGGCTGGACAGCGGATCGGCGGGGTTGTAAGCGTTGACGTCCGCGTCTTCGGGCAGCAGGTTGAGGGCCCCATCCGCGTCGGGCAGGTCGTCGTACGGTGCGTAGTCGCCGAAGTCCTTGGTGACGGGCGGGCTGACGTTCTGCGGCAGCCCCGGGCTCCCTGGCCCGAAGGCCGAGGCCGTGTTCGTCCAACCGGGGGGCGCGGGCGCCGGGATCTCGGCTCTGTACTCCCGGGCTTCGGGGGTCGGGAAGGCGTCCTGCTCCGGGGATGGCGGAGCGGAGTCCTGCGAGCTGTACAGCGGCGGAGGATCCGCTGGGGTGAACGAGTCAGGCGGCGGAGGGCTGCTGCCGTTGAAAATGTTGTCCGGGGATGAGGATGTGGGCAGCAGGTCGGGCGATGCGGGGGGAGGCGTGAGCGGTAGGTTTTGGGTCCCCGGCTGGGAACCGCCGACCCCGTTCACGCCTCCTCCGGCATCGCCCGGGCCGTTCGAGCCGCCCGGGTAGAAGCTGTTCATGTAGAACTCGGTGAATATGTTGCCGTCTGGGAATGACTTATGATGCAGCCACACAAATGCGCCCGTCATTCCCCAATTGGGATTCCCAGCGATGCCCCCTGCGAGGCCGGCTTGTATGTTGCCGCTGGACCCGGAACCCAGGAAGGTCTCCCACTTGAAGTTCCAGTCGTTGTATATCAGCCCTACGCCGATGTATTCGGCCGCGCCCTCTCCGATGCCCTGCGCGACGAAGATCTGACCGACGTCGTAGACGGCGTTCGGACCCGGATCCGGCTTATTGAAGTAGTTGCCGAAATCCGGGCCGTTCAAGAACTTGCTGTCCTTGAACTCGTCAGGGAAGCTGTCCCTGTCGAACTTGCTGAACACGTCCTTCCCGAAGTTGTTATTGAAGTAATCGGAGAGCTTGTCCTTGATGACGTCGCCCAGCCCCATGAGCCAGTGCGTGAACGCTCCGGTCAGGGCGCCGATCGCTCCGGCCGCGAAGACCTGCCCCCAGTCGATCCTCTTCAGCCGCCGTATGGGCTCAGGAATGTTTCTCTGGGCCTCCTGGACAAAGAAGTCCAGGATCGACTCATCCAGCATCTCCGTGAGGCTCGGCACGACCGGCACGGCGTTCAGCAGCCGGTCCACCGCCATGGTGATCCCGAGTGCGGCGCGCGCCCTGGCCCAGGCGGCCTGGGACAGGGACAGGCCACCCGTGAAGTAGGCCAGCGCCGCGAGTATCGCCAGCTCGACGATCAGGCGGGCGATCTCAGCATAGATCTGCCACCTCGCGTTCTGCAGCTGCTGGGAGAGCAGGATCTGGTTGTCGGCGAGCTGCCTCTGCTGACGTCTGAAGTCGTCGAACATCCCCGAGAACTGGTCGAGGACCTGATTGAACGAATCGCCCATCTCGTCCGGGACTTCGTCGATGATCTTTCCGACGGCCTGCCGGAGAACTTCCTCGAATTCGGTCATGTCCTCGGCCGACATGTCGTACAGCTGCCGGCTCCCAAACATCATGTCCGGCAGGCCCTGGGGTGGCATGTCACCGATCAGGATGAGACACCAGTACCGCTCCTCTTCGGTCCAGGCCTCGTAGTCGTACTTGCCAGCCATCTAGCGCCTGCCCCCGCCACCGGGATCGCCAGACGGATCCGGCAAGACGCTGTTCCGCCGCGCATCATCGATCATGTCCCCAGCGTCGATATTGGCCTCATCTGCGCTGTTGAAGAACTCATTCGCGGCGGATGCGAAACCGTCGATCACCTCATCGAGGCGCTCGTGGACGCTCGTGATCCCATCGTTCTGCTTGTCGTACTCCGTGGACCCTCTCCAGTAAAAATCGTCGTCCCTCCCGAAAGCCGGCCTCCACTCCGCGGCCTCCGATTGGAATCGGGACTTCATCTCCTGTAGGCGCTCCTTCAGGGAATTGCGGAAATTCTCCACGGCCTCCCGTCCCTTGTCAGGATCGACCCGGTACACGCTCATGCCCGGCCCCCCGGTGTCTGGTCGGCGTCGTCCTCGTGGATCTCGTCCCGCAGCCGGTCCCTGGTCCGGCCGCCGCCCGCGCGCCGGCCGCCGGAGAGAGCCGAGCCGAAGATCTTCTCCCAGTCGACCTCGACTCCCGGTGCGTCCGGCAGGCCGGGGTTGGGCTGCGTCAGCGGGGCGAAGGCCGCCATGACGCGCTCCGCGACCCGCCGACGGCCCTCGTTGGCCGCCTCCAGCACCGAGGCCGCCAGTTGCGGACCTGTCATGGCGGCGAACTTGTTGTCGGGGAAGTTCAGTCCGGTCAGCTCGCCCTGCGCTCCGACAGTCACCTCGACAACGCGGTCCTTGGAGCGCACTGTCTCGGAGGTGGTCCGCAGGTCGTCCTCGGCGCGGGCGATAGCCGCCCGGGTCGCCTCCATATAGGCCCGCGCCCTGGCCATGCGGTCCTCAAGCGATTCCTGCGGGTTTCCCGCCATCACAGCTTCCTCTCCCTGGGCTTCCCGTGGTCATTCATCGTCCGATCACCGCCGGTGCGCCCCCTTCGTCGGAGCCCCATACGTCCTCGTCCTCCGGCGCCCACACGTCGCGCTCCCGGTCGCCGCTCTCCGTCTGCTGCCGGTTCTGCTCGCCCTGCCCACCGCCCGCGCCTGCCATGGGCGGGACGAAGGGAGTACCGCCGCTGGTATGGATCACGGCCTCGCGCTCGTCGTAACGCCCGTTCCCCGCGCGGGCAGCGGCGGGCCGCCTGCGGTTGCTGACGACCTCGCCGCCGTCGATGACGTTGCGGGTGCGCTCCGAGGGGCCGCCGTCGCCGCCCCCACCACGGCCGGGACCCATCCCCTGGTTCAACGGCATTCCGCCGGGAGAGCCGCCGACGCCCTGGGTCGAGGGGGGCGGCGCGCCGATGCCGCTCCCTTCCTGCCCGTTGGATCCACCGTTCTTGGGGTCGTACAGTTCCTCTTCCGGGGTCTGCGCGCCGTTGAACGAGCCCAGGTCGTTTACGCCCCCGACCTGGGAACCCTCGTAGTCGCCCTGCGAGCCCGAACCCGGAAGTTCGCTCCCAGGACCGCCGTTGAGATATCCCGAGGTCGTCGTGCCGTCCGGGCTCGTCAACGTGGTGGCACCGGTCTGCGGGTCGACGGTGGTCGTGCTGCCGTCCGGGTACTCAGTGACCACCTCCCCCTGCGAGTCGAGGTGGGAGACGCTGTCGTCGGGGTTGGTGAAGACGTCGCCCGAGTTCAACGGGCCGGAGGAGGTCGAGCCGTCAGGGTTGGTGACGGTCACGGTCTGGGTCTGCGGGTCGATCGTGGTGGTGCTGCCGTCCGGGTACTCGGTGACGACGCGGCCGTGCTCATCCAGATGCGAGTCGCTGCCGCCCGGGTTCGTCAGCGAGTCGTCGCCGTTGACCGGGCCGGTGATCTCGTTCTGGTCCTGCACCAGGTCCTCGGCCTGCTGCTGCTGTTCCCGCTGGAGGTTGAGCTGCTGCTCCTGGTACTCCTTCTGCTGCTCCTCCTGGCGGCGCTGGTACTCCTCCTGCTTGGCCTCCTGCTCCTTCTGCTGCTGCTCGGCCTCCCGCTCCTGCTCCGCCTGCTTCGCCTCCTGCTCCTTCTGCTGCTGCTCCTGCTTCGCCTCCTGCTCCTTCTGCTGCTGCTCGGCCTCCCGCTCCTGCTCCGCCTGCTCCTTCTCCTGCTCCTTCTGCTGCTGCTCCTGCTTCGCCTCCTGCTCCGCCTGCTCGCGGTCGGCTTCCCGCTCCTGCTCCGCCTGCTTCGCCTCCTGCTCCTTCTGCTGCTGCTCGGCCTCCCGCTCCTGCTCCGCCTGCTTCGCCTCCTGCTCCTTCTGCTGCTTCTCCTGCTCCTTCCGCTGCTGCTCCTGTATGGCCCTCTGCTGGGCCATCTGATGGAGCTGCATCTGCTCCTGCCTGCGCTGGTATTCCTCCTGCTTGGCCTCCTGCTCCTTCTGCTGCTGCTCGGCCTTCCGCTCCTGCTCCGCCTGGTCGCGTTCGGCCTCCCGCTCCTGCTCTTCCTGTTTGGCCTCTTGCTCCTTCTGCTCCTGCTCGGCCTCCCGCTCCTGCTCCTCTTGCTTCGCCTCCTGTTCCTTCTGCTGCCGCTCCTGCTCGGCCTCCTGCTCCTTCCGGATCTGGTCCTGCCGTTCCCTCTCCGCCTCCTGGCGCCTGAGATCCTCCTCGCGCTGTGCGTCCGCCTTGGCCTCCTGCGCCTTCCGGATCTCGTCCTGCCGTCTCTGCTCCTCCTCCTGGCGCCTCAGGTCCTCCTCGCGCTGTGCGTCCGCCGCGGCCTTGGCCTTGGCGGCATCCTCTTCAGCGTCCTGCCTGGCCTTTTCGTTCGCCGCGTTCATGTCGTCGATGTTCTTCTGGTTTTGCTCGGCGATATCGTCCTGCTTGTCTTGGGCGTCCTTCTGGTCCTTGTAGGCCTTGTCTTCCTTGAAGGCCGCCTCCAGGTCGTCGGCCCGCGGCGGGCGGATCTCCCCGATGTCCAGGCCCGCGTCCGCCCACGCCCGCTGCACATTCCGCATGGCGTCTTCGGCGGCTGTACCCAGCGTTTCGCGGACGTCGTTCCACCAACGCTGCCTCGCCGCTCCACCGACCTTCTTCCAGGTCGACATGGAGTCGAGCGGGCCGTAGGAATTACCGAACTCGTTGACTGCTTCGTCACTGAAACCGGGGTCGGTTGTATAATTGTTGCCCGTTGCGCCTTCGCCGTTAGCGCCAGCGTTCGCATGGGCAGACGGGTTTCCGAATTCGGCGTCGTGATACGAGATCTTAGTGATGTTGAAATCCCACACGTAGTCCATAATCTGTGCGAGGATGTCACTGAGCCAACGCAACGGGTTGCTCCTCTCATTGGCCCAGGTCACCCACACGTTGTGCAGCTTCTGCGCTTCCTCGCGGACTACGTCACCGGCATGCCGGATCGCGGCCCCCTGCTTTGATCCGAAGGATTTACCGGAAGTGTTCTCCATATCTTCGGCAAGGCGTTCGTACCGCCGCACCAGAAGATGGACCAGCTCCCACCAGACGCCGGCCGCATAGCCCCGCCAGTTATCGTTCTCGTACGTACCGAGAATCTTCTCCCACCCGTGCAGCTCGTTCATCCGCCCGTTGACAAAATTCTGTACGTGGTCGAACGCCAGGGCAGCCGTTTCGAAGGTACTGAGGTCAACGGTATCCTCTATTCCGACACCATCCCCGCCCCAGGCGAAGCCCTTCGTGCCGTGCTCGTGCCGGAATAGCGCCTCCAGCGCCCTCCCCGTGCCGTAGGCATACCGATTCAGGGCGTACGTATCCCAGGAAGTGCCTTCGGTATTCTCATCCGTGTCGGGAAGCTTCCCTTCACTCCCCGCCTTCACACCGCCAACGGGCGCATACCCAGAGTCCCGGTCACCAAGCAGCCGGATCTTAACCTTCTGATACTTCACCTCCCCGTCGATGTCGTTGTAGAACGGGATGGTGATGTCCAGCGTGTTGACATCAAAGAGCGAGTTTTCGCCGATCCAAGCCGTCTCCGACGCATCGACGACTTCGACCTTGTCCATCGTCTCAATCTCGACGTACATCAGAGGAATGTCTTGGTTGCCTATCAGCTTGTCCGTGAAGACATCCTCGATGAGTGGAGCGTCGTACCCAGTGAGTACTTTGACCGCCTTCTGCCATTCGTCGTACTTCGAAAGCAGCGGTATCTGGGTATCTTCTTCGGACGGCATAACGGGCTCCAGCGACAGGAATCGGACGGCTGACGGTTCTGTGATCAGGGATCAGGTATCGCTACTGCTCTCTCCTGTGGCCGAGGAGTCGGCAACATCGTCCACCACGTCCTCGAAGACGTTCAGGAGCTTCTGACCGTCAATCTTGCTCAGGTTGTCCTCCTCCGCCTTAAGCAACGTGCGCAGAGTTTCGCGCATATTGCTCTCGATGTCGTCAAAGAGGAGCTGCTGGTCCTCGATGAATCCACCGAGGGTGTTGGCCAAGCTTTTTACCTGATCCTGCAGATACCCCCCTCCCTCTTCATCCTCCAACAGGCCCATGGTCAGCGGCCAGGCGCCGCCCGGCGACACATAAACAGGGCGAGAATTCCCCCCCAGGTCGGCGATTTTTGGCACCGTCGGCCCATCGCCACTGGAGTCGGCGGTGCCGATCTTCTTAAGTGCCGCCTGGAACTCCAGGATTTCGTTGTTGATGAAATTCTTCATCCATTCCTTGTCGAGGACGATCTCTGATTTATCGTCGTTCCCAGCTGCCACGGCGCTGCCTCCCCTGCCATCTCGTTCCGCCTGCCTGGAGCGCGGGCAGCGGTCCGCGTCAACCGGAACGCAGACCGCTGCCCGTCACCGGATTCCTGTGCCGTTCAGCCGCCGCTAGCGAAGGCTTTCCCACCTCATCTTCGACTGCTGCTGATTCTGGTAAAATACGTTCGACACGTCATCCAGAGTCATGCCATGCTTCTTCACCAGTTTGGCCATTTCCTCGGCCGCATTGTTCCATGCCTCCTGTTTCACCCTGTACACGTCCGCGTCGTCGCCGATCCAGCTCTGCTGGAGCTCGTTGAGTTCCGTTTTCAGCTGCTGCAGCCACGAAATGATCTGATTGGTCTGCAGCTCCATGTCCTGGATCGCGTTTCCAGTCCTCTGGAAATCAACGAAGATATGACCGTCGGTGAAGTTCGCGCGATCTGGCATTGCATCCTCTTTCCGTTTCGGTGTGCGATCGGTCAGCCCTGGAGTGCGTTGAAGACGGACTGCGACTGCTGATACTCCATGTTGACCTGCTCGTTCGCGGAGCCGACGGTCTTCCCGCTTTCCCGCAGCGTATTGTTCAGCTCGTCGATCATCGACTGCAGGTTTCGTGAGATGATTTCGGCCTGGTCGTCCCACAGCTGCAGCAGTTCGTCATAGCTGCGGCCGGTCGAACCTCCCAGACCCACGTTGTTCTTCGTGTTCTCCAGTTCCCACCGGCTCTTCTGCACGGCGGCGAATGCCTGCTCCAGCGCGTTGATTCCGTTTCGGGTGTAGCTCTCTTCCTGCTGTGTGATTCCCTGCACGTTTCCACCTTTCTCGGCAAATACCATCAAACTAGCCGGAATATTTTGCTGAGCCTCCGGCATCTCTGTCATGGGCTCTCTCCCCCTCGCACTTCGGCGCCGTCGACCTCTGGTCGCCGGAGACCGCCGCCTGCTGCGTCAGGTCTGGACCCGTCGGGAGCATGGCCAGCAGTGCGGACGGAATGCCCCGCGCTCGTTCCCCGGTGTAGCCGAGTGCCTTGAGCGCGTCCTCGGACGGCAGCCGGTACTTCATTCCGGTGTCCGTCACCAGGTACAGCGTGTTGCCGACCTCGCTGCCGCTCGCGCCAATGGCGTGCACGAGCGCGCCGCTCCCCGGCCGTACCGCGATCCTGTTGACCGTCACACAGGCCGGGGTCAGCCCCTCGGCGGGCGCCTGCGCGGTCGGGCCGAGGTCCCTGGGTTGGGACAGCGTCACTGCGACGCGCATGCCGTCGGCGGCCGACTCGATGCCGACGCAGAGGGTCTGCCCGCGCGCGACGTCCACCGGCTCCGGCGGCCTCTCGGGCAGCTCCTTGGCGAGGTCGGACAGCTTCGAGTCGCCGGCGAGATTCTCGCTCAGCACGTCGGTGCCCAGACCGCGTGCCGCCACCGAACCGCCCGCGTAGGCCTTCCGCTTGGTCTCCGGGTCGCCGAGCACCAGCGCGGCTCCGGTCGCGGTGATGGGGGCCAGGCCGTCCTCGCGCAACTGATAGAAGCGGGCCTGCGCGCCGGACGCCGTGACCTTGAAGACCTCGCCTATACGGGCCTGCCGGCCGGCCAGCTCCCGTCCGGCCCCGCCCAGTCCCGGCACCTCGGGCGGGGTCAGATCGGGGCCGGCGGGAAGGGAGTTGAGCAGCGCCGCGGAAACCGGCAGCGGCTTCTCGGCGCCGTAGCCCAGGGCCTGCTGGGCGTTGGTACCGTCGTCGACACGCAGCTTGCGGCCCTGCCACACCAGGTAGTTGTTCTTGTCGGGGCCCGTGACCAGCAGCCCCTGCCCCTGCTTGAGGCCGGGGCCTTCGGCCTCGGTGCCGACGGCCACGGTGGTCGCGGTCGAGCCAGTTGTCGTGCCCGAGCAGACCTGCCACGGTCCGGCTGCCAGGTCGTCGGTGCCGGGCGGCTCGTCCGGGGCACCGACGATGCCGACGGGTGTCCCGCGCGGGGCGTCGGCCAGCGACTTGCCGCCGATCGTCATTACCTTCATCTGGTCGCCGGCGAGCAGTCGCGCCGAGGTGAAGTTCCGTACGGGCCGCAGCCGTCCGCCGAGGTAGAGATAGCGGGCGCCGTTGTCCGTGTTGACGACCAGCGTGCCCGGGTCCCGCCAGGAGTCCTTGGTGCCGGGCTTGAGCAGACCGAAGACGAAGGCGCCCGCGCAGATGATGAGCGCGATGAGCACGCTGATCGCGATACCGCGGTTGGTGCGTCCCTGCGGGCTCTCGGGGGCGTCTGGGTCGGCGCGCAGCATGCCGGAGGTCAGCCGCCCCATGACGAACATGTGCGCCTGCACCTGATCGCGTTTGTCGTTCACCGCTCACACCCCCGCATCAGGCCATCAGCCCGCGCAGGGTGCCGTAGACACCGAGCCCCCACAGGACCAGCGGCAGCAGTGCAACGGCGGACAGCGTGTGCAGGATCTCTGCCGCCCGGCCCCAGTACGGCACGAGCCGGGCACCGGGCACGGTCCAGGAGGCGATCGCCATGGTCGCGGTGACGGCCAGCAACCCGGCCACCGCCAGGGGACGGTCGTCGGCTTCGTTGGAGGCGGCATCAAGAATGAGCAGCAGGAGCGGTCCGAGCGTCCCCGGGATGATCAGCGAGAGCCGCTGCCAGGCGTTGCCGAGGCCGCGGCCGTGCAACACCAGCAGCAGTGACAGCACCAGGGCCAGAATCGTCCCCGACAGGTTCGCGAACCGGGCGAGGACGCACAGGCAGGCCGCGCAGACCACGCCCACGGCCCCGTACAGCGAACTCATCCAGCCGTCCGCGAGCGCCGTACGGGCCGCGACGCCGCTGGGCGAGTGCGGCTCGATGCCCTCCTGGAGCTGCTGGGGGGTGGTGGGCAGCGGCGGCATCCGCAGCCCGGACATCCGGAAGGACAGCGAGGGGACGAACGCGCCGAGTAGCACCGCCACCAGCGCGACGACCCCGGCGACATGCTGCAACGCCAGGTCGAGCGTGAGCATCAGGGCTCCGGCGAGAGCGCCGAACGCGGCGACCACCGCGATGCTGAGGAAGAGCGCCGCGTACGCGGCGACGACGGCGACGACGACGACCGCACCGCCGGCTCCCGCCGCACAGGCGGCCAGCAGCCGGGAGCCGACCACCTCGTGGGCATGCTCCCCCGTCAGCTCGCCACCGGGCAGCAGCCAGCCGGCGAAGGCGAGGTAGGGCGCGACCATGACGCCCAGTGCCGCGCCGGCCCCGGCGTCGCCGACCGCGCGGCTGGCCGAGCCGGCGCCCGCCACCAGCAGCAACCCGACCACTGCGGCGCACACCACGCGCAGCCACAGCGAGCCGCCGGGCAGCGCGAGGACAACGAGTCCGGCGGCGAGCGCGACCACTGCGACGCCGCGCAGCAGGCGGCGGCTCGCCTCGGGAGTCCAGCCGTAGGGGCGGGAGTCCATGGTGGTGGAGATGCCGTCCACCAGGTCGTCGAGGTGCACCTCGGGCAGGGCCTCGATGCGGTGCCTGAGGTAGAGGGTCTCGCCGTCGCGCAGATCGTAGGAGCCGAGGGTGCGTTCCTCGTCCATCGGCTCGGCGCCCAGGCGCTGGAGCACCCAGCCTCCGTGGTCGATCCCGGTCTCGGCGAGGTCCTCGCCGCCGTAGCCGACGACGGCGGGCAGCAGGTCGGCCACGGGCACATCAGAGGGAACCGCGAGATCGATGCTCTTGCTGGGCGCGCGGACGGTCATACGGCACAGTCCGGCCGTCTGCGTGTCACTCATGTGCTGGCTCACGCTTCTCCGGGCAGGTTCGGGGTGGGACTGGTTCCAGGCAAACCCTGCTGTCCCCTGACGTCCGTGGGCAAGAACGGACAACGTGGAGACAAACCGGAAGCAAGCTGCGTGCAACGCAAAGGCAACTCCCGCCCCCGCAGAATGCGTTGCAGTGGTTCGTTCAGCTCGTGAGGAGACCGTCCGTTGAGTGTGGTCCTATTCCGCAGGCCGGCCCGCCGCCCCGGTCCGGACATGCCTGAGGGCGAGTTGAGCATGCAGGAGCCTCCGACGTTGCCCGAGGTCGTGCCGGACAGTTCCGCCATATGGAACTACCTGCCGATGGCGATGATGTCGTGCTCGATGATGCTGATGTTCATGCGTCCCGGCATGTCACGCAGCTCCGGGAGCCACTTCCTCTATCTCGCGGTCGGCATGATGGTGCTGGCGTCGGCGGCGATGATGCTCGGCCAGATGATGCGGAAGGCCAGCGAGCGCAAGCAGCGTCTCAAGGGCGAGCGGCGCGACTATCTGCGCTATCTCACCCAGACCCGCCGCAAGGTGCGCACCGCGGTCGCCGCTCAGCAGGAGGCGCTGGCCTGGCGGCATCCCGAACCCGCGGCGCTGTGGTCGATGGTGGGCACCACCCGGTTGTGGGAACGCCGCTCCCAGGACGAGGACTTCGGGGAGATCCGGGTGGCCGTGGGGGACCAGAAACTGGGCCTGCGGCTGACCCCGAAGTCCAGCACGCCCGTCGAGGACCTGGAGCCGCTCTCCGCGCACGCCCTGCGCAGCTTCATCCGCGCCTACGGGACCGTGCCCGACCAGCCCATCGCGATCTATCTGCGCGCCTGGGCGCGGGTACTGATGCGCGGCGACGAGGACCGGGCGCGCTCGCTGGCCCGGGCCCTGATCGGCCAACTCGCCACGTTCCACGCGCCGGACGACCTGTGGCTGGCGCTGTGCGTCTCCGACGAGCGGCGCGAGGAGTGGGAGTGGGCCAAGTGGCTGCCGCACAACCTGCATCCGCAGGAGAACGACGGCGCGGGCCGGGCCCGGATGTTCGCCTCCGCCTTCAACGAGCTGGAGGACCTGCTCGGCGCGGAATTCCTGGAGCGCCCGCCCTTCGACCCCGACGCCGTCGCCGGGCGCGAGGAGCCGTTCACCGTGATCGTCGTGGACGGCGGAAGCGTACCCTCCGGGCACCGGCTGGACGGCTCCGGATTCCGCAATGCCGTGGTCATCGATCTCAGCGGGGCGCTGACCTGGCGCCCCAGCCGGGTCACGCTCCGCTTCGAGGTGTCCGAGGACGACTTCTCGCTCGTCCGCACCGACCGCGAGCGCAAGGAGCAGACCACCCGACTGGGCCGGCCAGACCGGTTCGGGACGGTCGGCGCCACCGCACTGGCCAAGCGGATAGCCCCGTACCGGATGGGCGTGGGCGTGGGCGTCGACAGCGCCACACCTCTCTCCAGCGACGTGGAGCTGACCACGCTGCTCAGCATCTCCGACCTGCATCACCATGACCCGATCACGCTGTGGAACCGCAGCACCGGCAGCGCCCGGCTGCGGGTGCCGATCGCCGTGAGCGGCGACGGCGCCCCGGTGGAGCTGGACATCAAGGAGTCGGCGCAGGGCGGCACCGGGCCGCACGGCATGCTCATCGGGGCCACCGGTTCCGGCAAGAGCGAGCTGCTGCGCACGCTCGTCCTCGCACTGGCGCTCAGCAACTCCTCCGAGACCCTCAACTTTGTCCTCGTCGACTTCAAGGGCGGCGCCACCTTCCTCGGCCTGGACGAGCTGCCGCACACCTCGGCCGTGATCACCAACCTGGCCGGTGAGGCCGCACTGGTCGGCCGGATGCAGGACGCGCTGCACGGCGAACTGATGCGGCGCCAGGAGCTGTTGCGCGCCGCCGGCAACTACACCTCAGCACTCGAATACGAGAAGGCGCGGGCCGCAGGCGTTCCGCTGGCGCCGCTGCCCAGCCTGTTCGTCGTCGTCGACGAGTTCAGCGAACTGCTCGCGGCGCACCGGGAGTTCATGGAGCTATTCGTGATGATCGGCCGGCTCGGTCGCAGCCTGGGCGTCCATCTGCTGCTCGCCTCGCAGCGGCTGGACGAGGGCCGGATGCACCAGTTGGAGAGCCATCTGTCCTACCGGATCGGGCTGCGCACCTTCTCCGCCATGGAGAGCCGCGGCGTGCTCGGGGTGTCTGACGCCTACGAGCTGCCGCCGCAGCCGGGCAGCGGCTATCTCAAGTCCGGGGTCGAGGCGCTGACCCGCTTCCGCGCCGCCTACGTCTCCGGTTCCTACCGGGAGCGCCGCTCGGGTGCCAACCAGGCCCGGGTGGCCAGTCAGACCGTGCCCTGGACATCCGGCTATGTGGTGCCGCGCCAGCTGCCCGACGAGCCGGCACCGGAGTCCGAGCCGGAGCCCGACGAGGAGGGTGGGGACACCCTGCTGTCGGTGGCCGTGGACCGACTGCGCGACGCAGGTCCGCCGGCCCACCAGGTGTGGCTGCCGCCACTGGACCAGCCGGCCAGCCTGGACCAGATCCTGCCGCCGCTGACCCCCGACCCCGAGCTCGGTCTGACCACCGTCGGCTGGAAGGGCCGCGGCCGGCTGGCCGTTCCGATCGGCATCGTGGACAAGCCGTTCGAGCAGCAGCGCGACCTGCTGACCATCGATCTGTCCGGGGCAGGCGGCCATGTGGCCATCGCGGGCGGTCCGCAGAGCGGCAAGAGCACCCTGGTCCGCACCATCCTGACGGCGCTCGCCGTGACCCACACCCCGCGCGAGGTGTCGTTCTTCTGCCTCGACTTCGGCGGCGGCACGCTGGCCTCGCTGGCCGGGCTACCGCACACGGCCGGTGTCGCGGCCCGGCTGGAGACCGAGCGGGTGGGCCGTACGATCGCCGAGATCACCTCGCTGCTCAGCTCCCGGGAGCGGTTCTTCCTGGAGCACGGCATCGACTCGATGCCGACGTTCCGCCGCCGCCGCGCCGCCGGGGAGTTCCCCGACCAGGACTACGGCGACGTCTTCCTCGTCATCGACGGGTGGTCCACCGTGCGCGCCGACTTCGACCACACCATCCAGACGTTCCACGCCATCGCGGCCCGCGGCCTCAACTACGGCGTGCACCTCATCGTCACCACGGCCCGCTGGGTGGAACTGTCCTCCGGCGTGCGCGACCAGGCCGCCACCCACCTGGAGCTGCGGATGGGCGACGCGATGGACTCCGAGATCGACTCCCGCCGCGCCGCCACCGTCCCCCGGCTGGCCGGACGGGGCCTCACCCGGGAGGACAAGCTCCACTACCTGAGTGCGCTGCCCCGCATCGACGGCATCGAGAGCACGGAGGACCTCGCCGACGGGGTCGACGGGCTGGTGTCGGCGGTCAAGGAGAGCTGGCCGGGCGGCCGGACCCCGCAAGTGCGGATGCTGCCCACCAAGCTGCCGGCTCGGGAGCTGCCGGCGCCGGACGGCGATCTGCGGATGCCGCTCGGCCTGGAGGAGAACGAACTCTCCGTGGTCCGGCACGACTTCGCGGAGAACCCGCACCTGATCGTGGTGGGCGACACCGAGAGCGGCAAGACCAACCTGCTGCGGCTGACCGCCAAGGCCATCATGGACCGCTACACACCGGCCGAGGCGCGGATCATGGTCGTGGACCTGCGGCGCGACCTGGTCGAGGCGGTCCCCGACGCGTACCGGCTCGGGCACGCCGTCTCCACCGACGCGCTCAAGGACCTGGTCGACGGCGCGGCACGCGCCGTGAAGACCCGGCTGCCGGGCCCGGAGATCACCCCGGCCCGGATGCGGCTGGCCGACTGGTGGAGCGGCCCGCGGCTGTTCATCCTGGTCGACGACTACGACATGCTGGGCACGGGCATCGGAATCGCGCCGTTCGAGCCTCTGATGCCCCACCTCGCGCTCGGCTACGAGGTCGGCCTGCACCTCGTCGTGGCGCGTGCTGCGGCAGGCGCCAGCCGGGGCCTGAACGACCTCCTGATGCGGCGCCTCCAGGAGGCCAACACCCCTGCGCTGCTGCTGTCCTGTCCGCCGACCGAGGGTTATCTCATCGGCAATGTCAAGGGCCGGGCCATGGCGCCGGGGCGCGCCACGCACATCGCCCGCCGCAAGGCGACTCAGGTGCAGACGGCGCTGGTGGACGAAGAAATCCGGCCGTGAAGTGAACCACTCGCCGCGCTGAGTCGTGGTTGCTAACCGTCCGGGCGGCGGAGTTTCCCGCGGACCGCTTCGGCTTCCGGGCGGTCGGACTCCTGGAGGAGCGCCAGCGCCTGCTGCCATCGGGTGCGGGCCGCCGCTGGCCGGCTCTTATCCCAGAGGGCGTCGCCGAGGTGATCGAGGGCGTCGGCTTCGCCCCAGCTGTTACCGACTTCCCGCATTATCTCCAGCGCCTGGTGCAGACTTTCCATGGACTCGTCATGGCGAAGCCGCTGGTGGAGGACGACGCCGAGGACGTCGAGGGCGACGCCTTCAACCCAGCGGTAGCCGGTGGCCCGCAGGACCACCAGTGCGCGCCGCAGGTAGTCGATCGCCTCGTCGGTGCGGCCGAGCCGATGGCACGCTTCGCCCAACTGGGCCAGGGCGATACCCTCCACCCACTCATCGCCGTTGGCCCGGGAGAGGGCCAGCGCGCGGTTGAGATAGTCGAGGGCATCGTCGAGCTGCCCCGCTTGCAGATACGCGACGCCTAGGCCGCTCACGGCCTGGGCGCTGCCGTAGGGGTCCCCGAGCTGCTGGTAGAGCGCCAGCGCCTCCCGGTAGTTCGCGATGGACTCCTCGAACCGGCGCGTTGTCGTGTGCGCGACGGCCACTTCGATGAGGCTCCATGCCTCGCCCCAGGGGTCCTCGGCCTTGCGGGCGCTCTCGAGCGACGCCTGTGCGATGTTGAGCCAGTCGTTCAGATGGCCGCGGAGGTAGGAGAACCCCCACAGGGAGGAGGTCAGCTGCCACGCCAGGTCGGGCCGGTGCATTCCGGCGGCCTGGTGCACGGTGGCGACGAAGTTGGAGCGCTCGATCTCGCACCACCGCAGTGCCTGGCCGCGCGAGGTGAATGTCAGGGGTTCGCATTCAGGGGGCGGGGGCCCGAGAGGGAACGGGCGGTGAGAGGGGGAGACGTGACCGTAGACGGCGGCCGCAGTGTGCAGGTACAAGTGCGCCAGCCGTTCCACGGCCCGGTCCCGCTCCTTTGGCGGCTCTTGCGCGGCGACGCGTTCGGCGGCGTAGACGCGCAGGAGGTCGTGCAGGGTGTAACGGCCGGGCGTGTGCTCGTTCAAGAGGTGGGCCCGGGTGATCTCCGCGAGCAGGCCGCGGGTCTCGCGGAGGGGGAGCCCGGCAAGAGCTGCCGCGGCGTGGCCGGAGATGTCCATGCCGCAGTGCAGGCCGAGCAAGCGGAAGAGTCGCGCGGCTGGTGCGGACAGGGCGTCGTAGGACCAGGAGAAGACGGTGCGTACGTCCGAGGTGGGGTCGCCGCCGGTGAGCGCGTCCAGGTTGCCCCGGCCCTCGCGCAGCTCTCCGGCGACGGTGGCGAGAGTGAACCCGGGGTTGGTTGCGGCACGCGCCGCGACGACGGCCAGGGCCAGGGGCAGTCGCCCGCAACACTCGATGATCTCGTTCGCGGCCTGCGGTTCCGCCGTCAGCCGTACTGCACCGACGCGGCGCGCCAGCAAGTCGTGGGCCTCGGCGGGAGGCAGCGGGCCCAGTGTCAGCGGCTGCGCCCCCTCGCGGGTGACCAGACCGGCGAGCTGACTGCGGCTGGTGACGATGGCCAGACAGTCGGCGGAGCCGGGCAGCAGCGGGCGGACCTGCTCGGTGTCACGGGCGTTGTCGAGGAGAACCAGCACCCGTTGGTCGGCGAGCAGACTGCGGTAGAGGGCGGTCTGAGCGTCCAGCGAGCCCGGGATCGTCTGCGGGGGGACGCCGAGCGCGTCGAGGAACGCACGGATCGCCTCCGAAGAAGAGACGACCGCACCGGTCGGATCGAATCCGCGCAGATTGACGTAGAGCTGCCCGTCGGGATAGTGCCCGGCGATCCGGTGGGCCCAGTGCACCGCCAGGGCCGTCTTGCCGATCCCCGCCATCCCGCTGATCACCGTGACGGTCGAGGACGTTGTGGTGTCCGGGCCGAGAGTCCGGACCTGCTTGAGTTCGTCCTCGCGCCCGGTGAAAGTCGGCAGATCGGCAGGCAGCTGTGCGGGACCGGCCACCTGCCCGGCAGCCCCGGGCTCACGAGAAGAAAGCCGCTGCTGCGGGCCGGAGCGTTCCGGTAGCAGCGAAGCATCGGCCGCCAGGATCCGGTCGTGCAGATCCCGCAGCGATACGCCGGGCTCGACGCCCACCTCGGCCACCAGCGTGCCCCGCGTCCTGCGGTACGCCGCCAGCGCCTCGGCCTGCCGCCCGGACCGGTAGAACGCGAGCATCAGAAGCCGGCACAACTCCTCACGCAATGGGTACTCACCCGTGAGCGAGATCAGCCGGGGAACCGCCTCACCCAGCTGCCCCAACTCCACCTCGATCTCCAGACAGCTCTCCAGCACCGTCAGCCGCTCCTCGGCCAGCCGCGAGCGCTCCACCTCCGCCAACGGCCCGGGAATCCCCGCCAACGGCACCCCTTCCCACTGTGCCAACCCGGCTCGCAGCAGGTCCGCAGCCGCCGCGAGCTCACCCGCGGCACGCTGCTTTCGCCCCTCGGCAACCCGCTGCTCGAACACGCCCAAGTCCACAGCGCGCTCAGGGACACGCAGCAGGTACCCATCCGCGGCCGAGACAAGCACCCGCGGAGGCCCACCGACGCCACGTTCCTCTTCTAGAAGCTTGCGTAGCCGCGACGCGTACGTGCGCAGCACAGACACCGCAGCGGGCGGAGGTGCCTCCCCCCAGACAGCGTCAACGAACTCGGCCACCGTGACGGGGCGCCCGCGTCGTAGCAGCAACACTGCCAACACCACGCGTTGCTGTGGCGAGCCCAGGTTCAGTTCACGCTTGCCGCGCCACGCCCGGACCGGCCCCAGTACGGAAAAGTAAAGAGAATCTTCGTTGGATGCGCTCACAAGCCCGATCCACTCCGCGGTCAATGCCCGTCCGCGGACGCTAGCACGACCACATTTCCGCTTTTGTTAAGACTTTGAGTGGATTCTGGAGTGAGACATCGCAGAGATCACGGACCGTGACGCGACGCATCAGCATGGTGACCCCGGGCAGGGCCGCCCCGCCCTCGGTCGGGCGGGGCTTCCTGACTGTTCAGGTCGAACCACCCGGGGAATTGACGGCGAAATGGGGAGCGGCGGTGCTGCCGGTAGTGCTGATCACGCGGCTCGTCCCGGCCTTGTAGTCCACGAAACCGATGTAGAAGGTGCTGGGGGAGGCGTGACCGTAGACATAAAGCCGCCCGGAGAACCCGACCCGTGCGCTGGTGCAGTTCCCGGGCTGGACGATACGTGATTGCCAGCCCCTGCCGCCCCCTGCCTTGAGTTCGACAGAGGAATCGTAGCTGCCCCTGGCACAGACCTTTATCGTCCCGCTCGCGGCGGCGCCCGCCGGGCTTGCTGTCGCGGCTACCACCCCCGTGACCAGCAGAGCAGTGCCGCCAAGGGCGGTCGCCGCCCGCGTAAGATTCCTGGCTCCGGCCATGAGTTTCCTTTCTGAGATGTAGTGCGTCAAATCCTTTTCGGTGCCGTTGACGAAGACGTTATCCGGCGGCTCTTGTTCAAAGATTGCGCGCAGCCGTAGTTACTCTCCGGAAGGGCATTCTGGGCCCCGAACAGAATCAGGCCCCCATCCTGCGGCCATACCGGATGGGGCGTCCGATGCCTTCCGAAGCTCCTCTGCCCCTCTTACCAGCGGGTGGAGGAGCTTTTTCTCTTCAAAATCGAAACGCTGAGCATTCCGCGCGGAGGGGGCTGGCCGGCGCCTGCGACTGCCGGCGCTGAACCACCCGATGCTCGACGACCGCAACGACACCCCCTCCAGCTCCAGAACTGACGCGCCCTGCCCCGCTGCGCCGCGAACTCGCCAAGCACTGCTTGCGGCTGCCGGAACTGCGAGCGGGGGGCCTTCCGGTTCCTCCTCAGCGCGGCGCCCGCCAGCCACGGGCGCGACCCCGGGGAATCACCACGGCGGCGCCCGCCACCAGCAGCACCAGCCCGCCGCCCGCGCCGGCGATGGCCAGCGCGCGGTGGCGCGGTCCGTTGGGGGCCTTTTCGGGAAGCTGGGCCGCGGCCTGCCGGGGCGCGGCCCCCCGCCCGTCGGTCAGCACCGTCGTCAGCGCCGCGTACGGGTCCAGGCGCGGCGGGTTGTCCGGGTAGCTGCCGACCGTGAGCAGACGCGCCGTCTCGTCCGCCGTCAGCTTCGGGTACCGGGCCCGGACGAGGGCCGCGGCGCCCGCCACATGCGCTGCGGCCAGTGAGGAGCCGGAGCCGTAGTAGTGCCCCGAGCCACTTGGGCCGACGCTGACCACCGCGTCTCCCGGGGCCGCGAGGTCCGCTCCGGTCGTCGGCGGGGCCTGCTCGGGGCGTTTGCCGCCGGGGCCGTAGTCGCCGACGGACAGCACTCCGTCAGCAGAGGCGGGCCAGTACCAGGGGGCCCGCTCGACCGGCTCACCGGTCTTGCTGTCCTTGGGGAGGGCGTCCGGGACGACGGGCGCGACGACCAGGGCGTCGCGCCGGGCCGCGTGCTCGACGGCGGCGGACAGCTCGTCCTTGCCGGTGGCCATGGCGCGTCCGACGTAGATGACGTCGGCACCCTGGTCGGCCGCTGTGCGGATGCCGGCGGCCAGTGTCCCGGGCGTCGTCCCGCCCCGGGTGTCGGTGCCGCGCACCGCCAGGATGCGGGCACGGGGCGCGAGTCCGGCCACGCCCACGCCGTCGGCGGGCGCGGCCGCGATCAACCCTGCCGCGAAGCTGCCATGGCCCACACAGTCCTCGCCGGCGTCGCCGACCGCCTTGACCCGGCCGGAGAGCGCGGGGATGCCGGTGCCGACGCCGGTGTCCACCACGGCGACGGTCACCCCGGCGCCCTCGGTGAGCCGCCAGGCTCGCGACAGCCCGAGCGGCCGCCTGCTCCAGGGCTGCTGCTCGGCCCTGTCGGTGGAGGCCTTCGCACACGGTTCGCCGGAGGTCAACACCGCACTGACGGACGGGAGTTGGACGACGCCGTCGGCGGCGGCCGGGGCCGCGGCGGCGGCGGCGGCGGCCAGCGAGGCCGTGGCCAGCACAGCGGCGGCCAGCGCCCGCACTCTCGGAGGGCGGTGAGAGAGAGCTCGTCGCATAAGGCGCATGCTACGGCGCCCGCCACGGCGTTCGACGGCGGAGACAATCCGGAGACAATCCAACTCCCCCGGCATTCCTGGCTGTTCGCACCGGCGTTCCCGTAGCCTGCGTGCAAGAACGCGCGTCGCTCCACCGAAAGGAGCCGCCGCGGCCCGCCCCCGGGTCAGGGGCACCCCCACCAGTACCGCTACCAGGAGGTCCCGACCGTGCCACGGCAGTCGCTCAGGGTCGATCCAGACGGGACGGACGGCTTCCCGACGATCGGCGAGGCCCTGGCACAGGCGCGCAGCGGAGCCGTGATCCGCGTCCGGCCGGGCCGTTACCGGGAGAACCTCACCGTCAAGACCCGGGTGACGATCGTCGCGGACGGCGAACGCGGCAGCGTGGAGATCTGCCCGCAGCGCGGCACCGCCCTGGTGCTGGTCGCGGACGCGGTGATGCTCACCGATCTGACGCTGCGCGGGGGCAGCGAGGACCTACCGGTGGTGGACGCGCCGCGCGGCCAGGTGGCGATGGACGGCTGCACCGTCGTGGGCGGGGGCTGGACGGCGGTGCTGGCCCGGGAGAACGGCTCGCTGGCCATGCGGGACTGCCGGGTCTCCAACCCGGAGGGCGCCGGGGTCGTGGACACCGCGCCCACCGAGAGCATCGTCGCCGACTGCCTGATCGAGCATCTGGGCACCTCCGCCGTCGTCCTGGGCGAGCGGGCCCGCACCGTGGTCCGCGGCTGCCGGATCCGGGACGCCAAGGGCAACGGGGTGCTGGCCAACGGCGAGGCGCAGGGCCTGGTCGAGGACTGCGACATCTCCGGCACCGAGAAGCCGGGCATCGCACTGGAGGGCCGGTGCGCCACCCGCGTGGCACGCGGCACCGTGCACGACACCTCGGTCGGCGTGTATGTGACCAGCGGCGCCCGCCCGGTCCTGGAGGACGTGACGGTCACCGACACCACCGGGCCCGGCATCGTGCTCTCCCAGGGCGCCGACCCGGAGCTGCGGCGCTGCCGCACCAAGCGGACCCAGGGCAACGGCCTCACGGTCACGGAGCGGTCCCGGGGCACCCTGGACGGCTGCGACTTCGACGGCGCGGCGAGCGCGGCGATCCGGGTGACCGGATCCAGCGCCCCCCTGCTGACCGGCACCACGGTGCGCACCTGCGCGGACAGGACGGGCGCCGTCCTTCTGTGCGAGGACTCCTCGGCCGAGTTCGACCGACTGGAGGTGCTGGATGCGGCGGGTGTCGGCGTGTCCATCCGCTCCGGCGCCGACCCGCTGCTGCGCAATGCCCTGGTCGTCGGCGCGGGGGGCCACGGAGTGGAGGTGCTGGAGGACGGCCGCGGCCGGCTGCATGGCTGCACGGTCGAGCGCTGCGAGGGCACGGGCGTGCACATCTCGGGCGGCGGAGCGCCCGAGATGGCCGACACTGTGGTGCGCTCAACCGGGCAGGCCGGTGTCCGCCTCGGCTCCGGGGGTCGCGGAACGATGCGTGACTGCGAGATCCACGACAGTCGTACGGCCGGGCTGCTGGTGGACGGCGGCGGCGAGCTGACCGCGGTGCGCACCCAGGTGACCGGGGCGGCCTCGCACGGCGTGCTGGTCGCCGACGGCGGGAGGGCCGCGCTGGACGGCTGCCGGATGAGCGGCAGCACCGGCGACGGCGTCCGCGTCGACAGCTCCGAGGAGGTCGCCCTGACCGACTGCGCCGTCCACGACAACCGCGGCGCCGGGCTCAGACAGTCCCGCGTCACCGAGCGGCTCAGCGTCGAAAGGCTCCACAGCAACGGCAACGGCCTCCCGGACGCGTGGGGCGAGGCCGCCGAAGAGCTGGCCGCCGAGGGATCCGGTGCCGGGCGGGAGCAGCGGCGCCCCCAGGGGCCGCTGGAGGAACTGGAGTCGCTGATCGGTCTGGCCGACGTCAAGCACCAGGTGCACACCCTCGTCAACCTCAACCAGCTCGCGCAGCGCCGCGCCAGCCTCGGCATGCCCGTCCCGCCCATGAGCCGGCACCTGGTCTTCTCCGGACCGCCCGGCACCGGCAAGACGACGGTGGCCAGGCTCTACGGCGGCATCCTGGCGGAGCTCGGCGTGCTGCCCTCGGGGCACCTGGTGGAGGCCTCAAGGGCCGATCTGGTCGCCCGGGTCATCGGTGGTACGGCCATCAAAACCACCGAGGCGTTCAACGAGGCCATCGGCGGCGTGCTGTTCATCGACGAGGCCTACACCCTGCTGTCCGACAGCAAGGGGTCAGGGGCCGACTTCGGCCGGGAGGCCATCGACACGCTGCTGAAGCTGATGGAGGACCACCGCGACGAGATCGTCGTCATAGTCGCCGGATACACCGACGAGATGGCGCAGTTCATGGCCTCCAACCCCGGCCTGACGTCCCGCTTCACCCGCACTGTCGAATTCGCCAACTACTCCGTCGACGAGCTGGTGACCATCACCGAGAGCATGTGCCGGGCCCACCACTACGACCTGGCCCCGGAGACTCTGGAGGCGCTCGCGCAGCGCTACGAGCGGATGCCGCGCGACTCCGCGTTCGGCAACGGCCGCGCGGCCCGCCAGGTGTTCGAGGAGATGGTGGACCGGCAGGCCTTCCGGCTCGGCTCCCTGGCCGACCCGGCGGCGGAGGCCGATCTGTCGCTGCTGCTGCCGGAGGACGCCGGCGACGGCGCCGCGGCGAAGGACGGCGCCGACGGGCGCGGTTCCGAGGAGCTGCTGGCCGAACTCCACGCCATGATCGGCCTGCACGCCGTGAAGCAGGAGGTCACCGACCTGGTCAACCTGCTGTCCGCCACCCGGCAGCGGCAGGCGGCAGGGCTGCCCGTGCCGAAGGTCAGCAACCACCTCGTCTTCTCCGGCCCACCTGGCACCGGCAAGACCACGGTCGCGCGGCTCTACGCCGATCTGCTGCACTCCCTCGGCGTGCTGCCCACGGGCCAGCTCGTGGAGGTGGCCCGCGCCGACCTGGTGGGCCGCTACGTGGGCCATACCGCGCAGCTCACCAAGGAGGTCTTCGACCGCGCCCTGGGCGGCGTGCTGTTCATCGACGAGGCCTACACGCTCACTCCCGAAGGCGCCGGCTCCGACTTCGGCCAGGAGGCCGTGGAGACGCTGCTGAAGCTCATGGAGGACCATCGCGACGAGATCGTCGTCATCGTCGCCGGATACACCGACGAGATGGACCGCTTCCTGGCCTCCAATCCGGGCCTGGCCTCCCGCTTCGCCCGCTCGGTCGCGTTCGAGAACTACTCGACCGACGAGCTGGTCGAGATCACCGGCCGCTACGCCGCGAGCTCGGGCTACGACTGCGCGTCCGGGACCTTGCAGGCGCTCGGCGCCTACCTGGAACAGCTGCCGCGCGACCGCTCGTTCGGCAACGCGCGCACCGCGCGGCAGACGCTGGAGGCGATGATGACCCGACAGGCCCGCCGGATCGGCGCGATCTCCGCGCCCAGCCTGGACGACCTGCGGCTGCTGCTGCCGGAGGACCTGCCGCAGCAGGCCCGGCTGACGGCGCGCTGACGGCGCGCTGCGGCCAGGGGCGCCGTCTCAGCCGTTCCCCCTCCGGGGCCCGGGCAGCCGTACTCCCAGCGGGCTCGGCTCGGCGGCGGGCGCCATCGGGCCCGCCACCCGCAGGTGGCGGGCCAGGCGGGCCCGATCGGCACCGCGGCGGGTGAGGAGCTTGCGGGCGAGCGCGGCGTGCACCATCTGCCGCGCGGAGGGGGTCAGAGTGCTCAGCACCACCTCGCGCGGCAGCTCGGGGAACCGGTAGCCGCCCTCAGCGCGTTCGCCGGAGTCCGCCTCCCAGGCCAGCAGCCGGACCGCGACCGCCGCGTCGACCTGCGGCAGCAGCAGATCGGGCGGCATGGACTGGATCTCGGCGAGCAGCCCGATATCGAGCCATTCGCCGTCGGCCGCCGCGTAGCGGAGCATCTGCCGTACCGGCTCGGAGAGTTCGGCCAGGCGGGCGTGCACCGCTCCGCGCACTGCGGTCGGCACCCGGGCCGCGGGCCCGGTGCGCCGCTCCGGCGGGAGCTTGAGCAACTCGCCCAGGACGAACGGGCTGCCCGCCGCGCGCCGGTGCAGCCGTACGGCCTCGTCCGCCGTGGTGGCGCCGCCGTGCGCCGCGAGGAGCTCGGTCACGTCCGCCACAGTGAGCGGCTCCAGCGGCAGCCAGATCGTGCCGCGGCGGGCGAGCGCCGACAGCAGCCCGCTGGCGGAGGGGTCGTCCGCCTCGCGCACCGCGCAGACCACCGCGACGCGGGCGTCCGGCAGCGCACCGACGAGCCGCAGCAGCAGGGCGTGGAAGTCCGGGGGTGCCCAGTCGAGGTCGTCGAGGACGCACAGGGTGGAGGTGGGGGCGCGAGTAAGGTCCCGGACGAGCTGCTCCAGTGGGTCTCCTCCGGCGGCTCCCGAGCGGTCCGGCCCCCGGCCGGAGCGCGGCTCCTCTCCTGTGTCCCGGGCGTTCTGCCGCAGGGCGCCCAGGAGTTCGGCGGCGGGGCGCCCGCCGGGCGACTTGCGGTGCGGTCCGACCGCCTCGCCGCCCGCGACGCGGACGACGGCGAAGCCCGCCGCTGTGGCCTCGTCGGCGACGTCCTCCAGCAGCCGGGTCTTGCCGGAGCCCGGCTCGCCTGAGACCACCGCCCACCCGGTGTGCCCCGCAGCGGCCGCCGAGAGCAGCGCGGCCAGCTGCGCGGTCTCCTCGACCCGGCCGACCAGCGGCGCGGCGGCCCTCCGCTCGGCCGCGAGGGGGACGGCCGGGTGAGGCCCCAGGTCGTCGAGGTACTCGGTCTCGTGCCGCAGGATCGCGGAATGCAGTCTGCCCAGCACGGGGCTCGGGTCCAGGCCCAGCTCCCTCGCGAGCATCCCCCGGAACCGGTCGTAGCGCCCGAGCGCCTCCACCGACCGACCCGCAGCGTAGAGCGCGCGCATCAGCAGTGCCCAGGACGCCTCGCGCAGCGGGGCGCTGAGCGCGAGCTCCTCGGCGACCTCGATGGCGAGCTCCAGATCGCCCTGGCGCAGCAGGATGGTGGCCCGCAGCTCCTTGGCGTCCTGGTGGAGGGCGTCCAGCCGCTCCCGCTCACGTATCGCGAAGGCGTACTCGGCCGCGTCGCCGAGGGCCTCGCCGCGCCACAGCCCGAGAGCCGCGTCCACCTCTCGCTGCGCGGCCGGGAGCCGGCCCTGTTTCAGGGCGCCCCGCACCCGGCGCAGGGAGTCCTCGAAGGCAGTGGTGTCCCGGGCCTCGGAGGGCACCTTCAGGGAATAGCCGGCCGGCCCGGCCACCAGCACGCTGGGGCGACCCCGCCGGTCCGGGTCGAGGACCGCACGGAGCCTGCTGACGTGGGCCCGCACGGAGGACAGTGCGCCGGACGGCTGGTGGTCGTGCCACAACGATCGGCACAGCTCACTGACAGGAACGGGCCTGCCGTCCTCGATGAGCAGCCGGGTCAACAGCACTCTGCGCTGCCGCGGCCCCAGGTCCAGTAGGACGCCGTCGCGCTGGACCTGGACGGGCCCCAGCAGCCGGTACCACGTATGGCGGCCTTCGGCGGTCGAGTTCACTGGGTTCCCCTCTTCACGGGAGCGGTTCGCGCACAGGTCCCGTTCCCGCTCGCGGCCCGGCCAGAGATGGGCTGGCCAGAGATGGGCCAGCGATGCACGGACGCGCACGTGAGGCGACGGCGCCGGCCCGTGACGGCTGGTCGCCGCTCATACTTCTGCGGCCTTCGCGGCGGGCGCAATCGTGGAGCACCACGGGACGCACCACGAGAGGAGCGGCGCGGCCACCCCGAACGGTCTGCCGATTGAACTGTCCGCACCGTGTACCCGTTGTCCCACCGACGGCCCGGGCGCTCCGAGGCCCCGGACGCGGGACGGTATGCGGCTCGCCACGAGGACAGCATCAGGAGGAAGGGATGTTCGGAGAACTTCTCGAACGTGACGCCGTACAGGCATTAATCGCGTCTGAGACGGACCGCGTCCTCACCGGCGTCGGCCACCTCGTCCTGGTGCGCGGCGCCACCGGCACCGGCAGGACCGCGGTACTGGAGGCCGCCGCCGCGCACGCGGCGCACCGCGGACTGCGCGTGCGCCATGTGCGCTGCTCCCAGGAGGACATGACCGTCCCGTTCGCCGCGATCCGCCCCCTCCTCGAAGACGCCGACGTCGGCGCGGACGACTCCGAGGACGTGGACGGATACGCGGAAGGGCACAGGGACGCCGGGCACGACCCGAGGGACGGGGACAGCGCCGCGCGGCTGTGGCGCCGACTGCGCGCGCGGGCCGCGGCACACCCGCTGATGATCGGCGTGGACGACGTCCACCTCGCCGACGCCGCCTCGCGCCGCTGGCTCGTCGACGTGGCCCGCTATCTCGACGGGATGCCCGTCCTGCTGGTCGTCACCGAGCGCAGTCAGTACGATCTCTCGCCCCAACTCGTCGGACTGGCCCACGCGTTGTCGCCGTCCCTGGTGCGCGCCCACACCCTGGCCCCGCTCTCCGACGACGCCTCGGCCGCACTGGTCCGCGCCGCCGTCCCAGCGGCTCCGGAGCGGTGGACGGCGGAGTGCGTCCGGGCCGGTGCGGGCAATCCCCTGCTGCTGCGCGCGCTGCTGGACGACCTGGGCCAGACCCCGCTCGGCTCCGTGCCGCAGATCTGCGCGGCGCTCTACCCCGGCGCGTTCCCGGCGGCGGTCGCCTGGTGGCTGGACAGCGCGGGGACCACGACCGCCGAACTGGCCCGGACCCTCGCGGTCCTGGAGCGCACCGGCCCCGAGTGCGCCGTGGACGGACCGGCCGAACTCCTCGCCGAGGCGTCCCGGTCCGACCCTGCCCGCACGGGAGGCTGGCTCACCGCGATGCACCGGCTCGGTCTTCTGCGCCCCGACGACGCGGGCCATGTGCGCTATGCGCATCCCCTGCTGCGCGACGCCGTCCTCGCGGGCTGGCCCGCCAGAGCCAGGGCGATGGCCGGGCGGGCAGTAGCCGAGGCGATGCTGCGCCGCGGCGACCGTGCCGAGGCCATCGCCCGGCAGCTGCTGGGCGTGGAGGCCGTGGGAGAGTCCTGGGTGCTTCGCGTGCTGCGGGACGCCGTGGCCGACGCCGTCCGCGACGACCGGCACGACGACGCCCGCCGGTATCTGCGCCGGGCCCTGCGCGAGCCGCTCTCCGACGAGCAGCGGCAGCCGCTGATGACGGAGCTGGGCTCGCTGGAGCATCTCTGCGCCGATTCGCCCGCGGGCGTGCGGCGTCTGACCGAGGCTCAGCACTTCCCGGCCGAGCCCCGCGACCAGGTACGTACAGCGCTCGCCCTGGGCGCCGCGCTGGCCCAGCGGGGCGAGGTGCAGCAGGCCGTGCGCGTCCTGCGCAGAACCGAGCGGGAGCTGGCCGCGGACCCGCTGATCGTCCGCACCCTGCGGACCGCCGCGGTCCTGTTGTCCGAACGGGACCAGGACGCACACCTGGAGGCGTACCGGCAGCTGCGCGAGACGGCCGGGGACGACCCCGAAGCGGTCGGCCGGGCGGGCCGGGCGGTACTGGTCCTGTCCGAGGCCAGGTCCGGCAGGATCTCGGCCGCCGGGGCGACGGCACAGCTGCGGGAGCTGCTGGCCGGACCCGTCGACGCGCTGGAGGAGCCCTTCCTCCTGGGCACAGCCGCCACCGTCGCCCTATGGGCCGACGAGTTGGAGGAGGCGGAATCGCTCGTGGAACGCGGACTGGCGGGGCAGTCCGCAGTCCTGCTGCACCCGGTGCGCCAGACCCTGCTCGACATCCGCGCGGACCTGGTTGCCGCCCACGGCGACCACGCCGGGCTCCTCGCCGGCTGTACGGAGCGGCCGTCTCCGGAGCCTCCAGCACAACCGTCCCCGGCGCTGCCGACCCCGGCCCGCCGCGCGGAGCCGGCCCACGCCGCGGCGCGGGTGCTGCGCGCCCTGGTCGAGACCGGCCGCCTCACCGAGGCGCGGCAGCTCGCGGAGCGCTTCACACCGGACCCGGCGCTGGACTCCGCGGAGATCGGCCGCTTCCTCTACGCCCGGGGAACGCTGCGGTCCGCACTGGGGGATGTTGCAGGCGCGCTCCACGACTTCCTGGAGTGCGGCCGACGGCACACGGCGCGCGACGAGGTCAACCCGGCCCTCTCCCCCTGGCGGACGGCCGCGACGGAATGCCTGCTGTCGCTGGGCGACCGGCCGCGCGCTGTGGCACTGGCGCACGAGGAGGTACGGCTGGCCCGGGTGTGGAACACCCCGCGCACACTCGGACGTGCCATGCGCGGCCTCGCCTCGACGGCCTCCGGGAAGCACGCCCTGGCCTTCGCCGACGAGTCAGTGGAGCTGCTCCGGCTGTCCCCCGACCGCGGCGATCTGGTCGCCGCGCTGCTCGACCGGGGGCACCGGCTCACCCGCGCAGGACAGCGGAACCTGGCGCGGCAGTCCCTCCACGAGGCCGCCGAACAGGCCGAGCGCCTCGGGGCCGACCGCCTGCGCCTCGCCGCCGAGACGGCGCTGCGCGCGGTGGGCGCCCGCCGTATCACCGTGGCGCTCACCGGCTCCGCCTCGCTCACGCTCAGTGAGCGCCGCATTGCGGAACTGGCGGCCGGCGGCCGGACCAACACCGAGATCTCCAACGTCCTCAGCGTGGCCCGGCGCACCGTGGAGACCCACCTCACCAGCACCTACCGCAAACTCGGCATCCAGGGCCGGGGCGAGCTGCAGGCGGCACTGAGTACCACGGGCCACCCCGCTTAGGGCATTTCCGGCAGAGCGTGTGCCCACCGGCCGACCGAGCTCAAGACCCGCGTCGGGGCCCTGCTGGGGCACGCTCTCGCGAAGGTCCTGACCACCATGCCCGGGCCCGCGGTCAGGACCGGCGCCCACGAACGAACATGTCACCGGCCCCAAACGGGGATGCGGTGCGCTGATCAGCGCCGGTCGGATCCGGGGGCGAGCAGGCTGGTGAGCTCGCGCATCGCCGCGGGGAGGCGTGACGTACCGCTTCACGTTGTCCGACTTCTTGTGCCTCGACTGGGCCATGAGCTCCCGCAGGCCGGCGCCCTGTTCACCGAGGTGTGTCAGTCCGGGGTGCCGGTGTTCGTGCAGGTCCTGCCCGGTGCCTACCTTGCCGCTGACGCAGGTCGCCGCGTCGAGGGCGGCGCGGGCCCGGTCGTAGGAAAGCCGGGCGGGACGCAGCAATGCGTCCCGGTTGGGCGACCGGGCTAGGAAACGGGTGTAGTCAGCACCGAGGAGTCGCCGTTGCTCCAAATTCCTCGGATTTGACGCCTGGTGATTTTCCAGCCTGCGTCCGTGCGTCGGAGGGTATCGATATACGTGCCGCCGAGGATGTACCGTCCGCTGCCGGTCGCTTCTGCGCGCACGTGCTGGGCGATGAACGTGGCGTGGGTGGTGGCGATGTCGCCGTCGACGGTGACGCGGAGGTTGCCCACAAGGTGCTGGGTGGCGTCAAGGGGCCCAAGGAACGCCTTGGTTCCCGCGATGATCGCCTCACGGCCGGTGACCTTGGCATTGACGTAGTCGCCTTCGGCTTCCGGGGCATAGCAGGTCGCGAACAGGTCCCAGTCGCGGGCATCCATGGCGTGCGCGACGGTGTAGACCATCTCAGTGATGGCGGACTTGTCCAACAGCTCTTGGACGGAACGGGATTCTACGGAAATCGTCATGCCGGGTCACTCCTTGGAGTAAGCGCGCGTCGACGCTCTGCGGCGGCAGCTTGAGGCCGACCGTCAGGTTTCTTGGTGAATTGGATCGGCAATGTCAGGGAAATGGGGTGAGCCCTATCCGTCTACGCGCTCCAGCACGACAACGGGGACCTGCCTCCCTGCAGTTGCCTCGAACTCGGCGAACTTCGGGACGAGCACCACCTCTTTCGCCCAGATCTGTTCGCGCTCTTCTCCCTGCGCGAGCCGGGCTACGGCCGACACGGTCTCCGTGCCCACCTCGATGGTGACCCGCGGGTTCGCCATGAGATTGCGGTACCACGCCGGATCACGCGGACTGCCGCCGTGGGTTCCGAAGACGGCCCAGCCGTTGTCGACCGGCTGGAAGAACAACGGGTTGATCCGCTCGCGCCCGCTCTTGGCCCCGATGTTGTGCACCAGGATGAGCGGCATGCCCTGCTCGTCGAAACCGGGCATCCAGGGCGGGACGGGGCGAGACGCGGCCCACTCCTCCTCGCTGCTCCAGGACACGTACCCGGCATTCGCCCGGAACTCGGCGATGATCCGCTCGTTCCAGGTGTCGACGTCAGGCGCCGTGGCATCGTTCGCGCTGGTCGTGGACGGGTCGGACATGGCATCCCTTTCGCTATCCGGAGCACGTGCTCCTCAAAGTAGCATGCGAGGAGCACGTGCTCCGGATAAGCGGGGTAGGCTCGGCCCTATGGCAGGGACTGAACTGGAAGACACCACCAGGCGCCGCGCGCCGCGCGTGGACGCGATCCGCAACCGGGAAGCGATCATCGAGGCCGCCTCCGAAGTCCTGGCCGCACAGGGCACCGCGGTGGACGTGCGCGAGATCGCCAGCCGCAGTGGAGTGGGCATGGGCACCCTCTACCGGCACTTCCCCAAGAAGGAAGATCTCATCCAGACGGTCCTGCGCAGGGACTTCTCCAAATGGGCGGACTCCGCACGCCAGGCGGCCATCGACGCCCAAGACCCCTGGGGGGCCTTGACCGACTTCTACCAGCAAGCCCTGACCGGCTACGCGCGCCACAGTGCGATCATGGAGAACTTCGCACTGACCTGGTCGGTCCCCGACCTGGAAGGCATCCAGCAGCTTCGCCTCGTCATCGAGGAACTGCGTGCCCGCGCCACGGGCGCGCTGCGCCCCGGAGTGACCACCGACGACCTACTGCTCCTGCTGCTCTCCCTGGGACACGCCGTGCAGGTCACCGACGAGTGCCGCCCGCACATGTGGAACAGGCTGCTGCACATTTCCCTTTCCGGGCTGCGTGCCGCCCACCGCGAACCACTTCCCGCCGAGGCGGCACCGGACACCCACAGCTCGAACCCGGACCGGACACACCGAAACAGCGGCCCCGTCGTTACGTGAGACGGTCAAGCTGCCGCAGTGCGTCTGTGTCGCAGTTGTCAGCATCGTCCTCGTTCGAACTTCGCCTTGCCGGCCACGCCCTGTGGGCCGGACCTTGTCGTCGGCAGGTTCGGGAAGTGACTGATCCGAAGTGCCGACCACGGGGTTCAGGTCAGCCGCGCTGGAGCCAGGAGGCGGGCAATGTTCGAGCGTGGCCGGCCGGAGGCCATCCGGCGCTTGCTCTTGTCGTGTTCGTAGGCACTGAACGAGCGGTTGGGCGAGGTGTTCGCGTCCGCGCGTGTCTGAGGTGACACGTTCACTGTTGGAGTTGTTGTCCGTCCACGATCCGTGGAAGCCGACCCGCCGCCGGCGCCCTACCCAGCCACTCAAGCCGATCGCGGGCAATGCGATGCCTCTCACCTGCACAGATGACCAAGCGTTAGACCTTGGACTTGAACATGGTGCGCAGCATGGATGCACTCCTGGGCCCGGGCTCCCTGCCCGCGTTTTTGCAGGTCAAGGGCTGGTTATCCTGATGCCGCATCAGGCCGTGAAAGAGGTGGGCGAGGGACCGGACTCTTCGCGCACCTGCCGCGGACTACCGGACCAGCGTAGGCACTTCCCTCCCCATCACACTGAGAGCCCGGTCACCCCGTGCGCGGCACCCGGCACGCGCAGCCCCGGCCTTTTCGATTCACAGGCGGATGACGACCAGCGCGGTGTCATCGCTGTTGCCGGTGGGCGGGAGGAGATCGGCCAGGAGAGCGTCGGCCAGGGCCTCGGGGCCGGCCCGCCGGTGGCGGGTGAGGGAGTCGGCGAGGCGGGCCAGACCGACGTCGATGTCCTCGGTACGGCGCTCGATCAGGCCGTCCGTGTAGAGAACCAGCGTGCCGCCCTCGGTGAAGGGCACGCGTGCCTGGAGACGGGGGGCGTGTTCGGGCCGGGCACCGAGTGGCGGGTCGGTGGCCCGGTCGAGGAAGGTCACGGTGCCCTCGGGGTGGAGCAGAGCGGGCGGAGGGTGACCGGCGCAGCTGTAGGTGATGGAGTGGTCGCCCCAGTTGACGTACGTCGTCGCCGCGGTGGTCGACGCGGCGCCCTCGACGGAGCGGGCATAGAGGCCGAGGACCTCCAGGGCCTGTGCCGGGCCCGCTGTGACGCGGCAGGCCGCGCTCAGGGCGCTGCGCAACTGCCCCATGGCGCAGGCGGCCTCCAGGCCGTGGCCGACGACGTCACCGACGGAGACGGCGAGGGCCTCGCCGGGGAGGTCGACCAGGTCGTACCAGTCACCGCACACATTCAGGGCGCCGATGGCGGGTCGGTAGCGCACGGCCGCCCCGTGCGACCCGGTGGGCCCGGGTGGCGGCAGCATCGCCGCCTGGAGGGCCAGGACGACCTCACGTTCACGGGCGTGCGCCTTGCGCAGCCGCTCGTTGACTTCCTGCAGTTCGCGGGCCCGGGTGTACAGCTCGGCCTCCAGCACGTTGGCCCGGGTGTCGCCGCCCCCGCTGCCGAATGCGCGGATGAGTTCGGTGACCTCCTCGACGCGGTGCACGAGGAGCTCCACCTGCCCGTCGGCGCCGAGGACGGGGGCGTTGACCGGGCTCCAGAAGTGCTGCTGCCAATGGCCGGGCCGTGCGGCGTCCTCGATGTCGTAGCGGACCAGCGCCATGGTGTCGCGCTCGCCGGTGGTCACCGCGCGGAGCATCGACGCCTCGGTCTCCCGCATGCCGGCCGCGGCCGGATCGTTGGGGTTCTCAGGAAAGACATCGAAGATGTAGCGGCCCAGCAGTTGCTCGCGGGTGCGTCCGGCCAGCCGCAGGAAGTCCTCATTGGCGTCGGCGTACACCAGCTCAGGGGTGAGCAGGGCCACCATTCCGGGCAGGGCCCGGAAGACCGCCGCATAGTCGATCTGCGGTTTCCTCATGTCCTGCCTGCCTCGGCGCCGACCGTCAGTGAGCTGTTCCACGATAGGAGCGAACCCACGACGGGGCCTTGGCACTACTCCCTCCGGGGGGTACGAGACGGGCGACCCGAGCCGCCTGGTGCTGCGTCCCTGTACGGGCCACCGGATCTGCTACAGCAGGACCTGCGGACTCCCGCCCTCCAGGTCCCGGACACGACGGAGAACCATGACCGCCGACGGTACGACCCCGAACACCGGCCCGCAGGTCGGCGTCGCCGCGCTTCTGCGTCGCCCCAAGCTGTGGCTGATCCCCACGATCCTCACGGGGCTGCTCGCCCTGCTGCTGTCCCTGCTCTACATGGGCGGCGTCGTCGATCCGCAGGGCGACCTGCACCGCCTGCCCATCGCCCTCGTCAACTCCGACAAGGGCAAGCCGCCGCCCGGCCAGCGGCAGAACCTGGGCGCACAGATCAGCGAGGCCATCACGGCCGACACCGCCGACGACACGGCCGAGTGGCGCACGCTCACCCGGGCGCAGGCCCAGGACGAACTGGACTCCGGCAAGGTCTACGGCGCCCTGGTCATCCCCGCGGGGTTCACGGACTCGGTCACCGCGCTCACCACCACGAGCGCCACCGCCCGCCCGACCATGACGGTGCTCACCAACCCCGGCAAGGGCAGCCTCGGTTCCTCCCTCGCCAGCAAGATCACCACTACGGCGGCCGGACAGGCCTCCCTGAGCATCGGCAAGCAGCTGACGGCGGCCGCCAAGGGCGCGGACTCCACGCAGAAGCTGCTGCTCGCAGACCCGGTCGCCGTCGTCACCGAGGTCGGTCACCCCCTCGGCGACCACAGCGGTCTCGGGCTGAGTGCCTTCTACTACACCCTGCTGCTCGTCCTGGCCGGTTTCCTGGGTGCCAACGTCATCAGCAACGGCGTCGACACCGCGCTGGGCTACGCCGACAACGAGATCGGCCCCTGGCACACCCGCCGCCCCACGGTGCCGATCGACCGCACCCACACCCTGCTGCTGAAGATGGTCATGACGGCGGGCATCACGGTCCTCAGCGTCTCCCTCGTGCTGCTCGCCACCGTGACCGTTCTGGGCATGGACGCGACCCACATCCCGCTGCTGTGGATCTACTCCTACTGCGCGTCCCTCGCCGTCGGCATCGGCGTCCAGGCCATCAACGCCGCGTTCGGCGGCATCGGCCAGCTGGTGTCCATGTTCGTGTTCATCGTCCTGGGACTTCCGTCCTCCGGCGCCACCGTCCCCCTTCAGGCGGTCCCGGACTTCTACCGCTTCCTGTCCCACTTCGAGCCCATGCGCCAGCTCAGCGACGGCGTCCGCGCGATCCTGTACTTCGAGGCACGCGGCGACGCCGGCCTCACCCGCTCCTGGATCATGATCGCTATCGGCGCGGTCATCGCCCTGCTCTTCGGCTTCGCGATGACCTCGTACTACGACCGCAAGGGCCACAAGCGCCTTACCCCGCAGCCCGCTTGAGCAGAGAAGTGCGGTGAGGGCGGTGTGAACCTGTGCCGAGCAGTCCGTTGACCACGAGCGTCGCCAGTGCTTCGGCCGTGGCCGTGAGCTGTTCCGGCGAGGACGCCTCGGGCCGCCCCAGGCGTCGCGCCAGAGGCACCTCCACCATCCCCGAGATGGGCGGGATGATGGCGAAGAACAGAACGTCCATCGGGACGGACGCCATGCGCCCGGAGGCCACGAGCCGGTCGATGATGGCCCCCATGGTCTTCAGGGTCGGAGCGATGTAGTTGTCGTACAGGTAGTCCAACCGCTCGCTTTCCAGGGTGAATTCGTTGACGAAGATCCGCCCCATCCGCGGCTCGTCCGCCGCGCCCCGGTAGAAGCCGGTGATGAACTGCCGCAACCGCTCGGCATCGTCGAGTGAGGGGTCCACCTCCGGCAGACCCGCCATGTGCGCCCCCAGCGCGTGGTCCACCACCGCACGCCAGAAGGCCGCCTTGGACCCGTACCGGTCGTTGATGAAGTTGTGGCTGACGCCCAGGCGGCGGGCCAGCTCGCGCGCGGAGGCATGGTCGTAGCCCAGCTCCGCGAAGGCCTCCAGCCCGCGCAGCAGGATGTTCTCCTCCTCGGGCACCGCGACCGTGTCCGCACCAGGGCGCCCAGGCCGTCGTACGGAATCGCCTCGCACTCCCACCACTGCCTCCATCGCGGCTCTCCCTTCCCTGCGGCGCGGACTGCCCGCGACCGTCCCGGGGACCCGGACACAGCTTACTTGACACCTGTCAGATCAAAGCTAATCTGACAGGTGTCAGACGTTGTGCGCTCCGGCGTCACGTCGCGGCCGGGCTGCCACCCCGCACCACCGAACGACCCCTCCCTCGTCCCGTTTCTTCTGGAGTTCGTCATGCCTCGAACCCCCGCCGACGCACCTGCCGACGCGGCCGTCGCGCCCCTCCCGGCCGTCGACGCACCGCCCCGCCGCCGCTGGTGGATCCTCGGTGTCATCGGCCTGGCCCAGCTCATGGTGGTGCTGGACAGCACGATCGTGAACATCGCCCTTCCCTCGGCCCAGCAGGACCTCGGGTTCTCCGACGGAGACCGGCAGTGGGTCGTCACCGCCTACGCGCTCGCCTTCGGCAGTCTGCTGCTGCTCGGCGGTCGCATAGCCGACCTGTTCGGCCGCAAGATCACATTCCTGGCCGGGCTGATCGGCTTCGCCGTGGCCTCCGCCCTGGGAGGCGCCGCCGGCAGCTTCGAGGTGCTCATCGTCGCCCGTGCCGCCCAGGGCCTGTTCGGGGCACTGCTCGCCCCGGCCGCGCTGTCCCTGCTGACCACGACCTTCACCGACGCCAGGGAACGCGCCAAGGCCTTCGGCGTCTACGGCGCCATCGCCGGAGCCGGCGGTGCCATCGGCCTGCTGCTCGGCGGTGTGCTGACCGAGCACCTCGACTGGCGCTGGACCCTCTACGTCAACCTGGCCTTCGCCGCCGTCGCCTTCGTCGGCGGTGTCCTGCTGCTCCAGCGCGCCACCCGCGACAAGAGCGCGACCATCGACGTCCCCGGTGCCGTCCTCGTCTCCGGCGGTCTGTTCTGCCTGGTCTACGGCTTCGCCAACGCCGAGAGCCACGCCTGGAGTTCCCCGGCCACCTGGGGCTTCCTGCTCGGCGGCGGCATCCTGCTGGCCGCGTTCACCTGGTGGCAGACCCGCACCGCGCACCCCCTGCTGCCGCTGCGCGTCCTGCTCGACCGCAACCGCGGCGCCTCGTTCGTCTCCGTTCTGATCATCGGCGCCGGCATGTTCGGTGTCTTCCTCTTCCTCACCTACTACCTCCAGCAGAGCCTGGGCTACTCCCCGATCAGGACCGGGCTGGCGTTCCTGCCGATGGTCGGCGCGCTGATGTTCACCTCGGCCCTCGCCTCCACCGTGCTCATCCCCCGCATCGGTCCCAAGGCGGTCGTGCCGCTGGGCATGGGCCTCTCCGCGGCCGGCATGGCCTGGCTCACCGGCCTCGACCTCAGCAGCGGCTACGCCTCCGACATCCTGCCTGCGCTGGTCGTGGCGGGACTCGGCCTCGGCCTGGTCATGGCCCCGGCCATGAGCCTGGCCACGGAAGGCGTGAGCGCCGAGGACGCAGGTGTCGCCTCCGCCGCCGTCAACACCATGCAGCAGGTCGGCGGCTCCCTCGGCACGGCCCTGCTCAACACCCTCTCCACCAGCGCCGTCGCCGACTACCTGGCCGGCAAGGACCCCAAGGACCCGGCCGTCCTCGGCCAGGCCGGCCTGGAGGGCTACTCCACCGCCTACTGGTGGTCGGCCGCCTTCTTCGCCGCCGGTCTGGTCATCAGCGTGATCCTCTACCGGCGCGGTGTGCCCACCCAGGATCCCGGTGCGGCACCCGTGGTCCACATGTGACCACCCGGCCGGGGCCGCAACCGCCCAGGCCGCCCGAGCTGTTCCCGGAGCCGACCGCCTCCGGGAACAGCCGTCTGGACGTACTTGGGGTTGCGCCCGGTGCGGCGAGAGTGCGTGCCAGGCGTCGGCCGGCAGGCGCCACCTTCGACACAGGCCCTAGGCCGCCGCGGCCTCCGTCACGTCGCCGGACTCGAACTGCGTCCGGTACAGCTCCGCGTACCGTCCGCCCGCCGCCAGCAGGTCCTCGTGCGTGCCGCGTTCCACGATGCGCCCCGCCTCGACGACGAGGATCAGGTCCGCCGCCCGCACCGTGGACAGGCGGTGGGCGATGACGATCGCGGTTCTGCCCTCCAGGGCCTCCGTCAACGCCTCCTGGACGGCCGCTTCGGAGGTGTTGTCCAGGTGGGCGGTGGCCTCGTCGAGGATGACGACGCGCTGGCGGGCGAGGAGGAGCCGGGCGATGGTCATGCGCTGGCGTTCGCCTCCGGAGAGACGGTAGCCGCGCTCGCCGACGACCGTGTCGAGACCGTCGGGCAGGGACCGTACGAGATCCGCCAGACGGGCGCGGTGCAGTGCGTCCCACAGGTCGTCCTCGGTGGCCGTGGGGGCGGCGAGGAGCAGGTTGGCGCGCACGCTGTCGTGGAAGAGATGGCCGTCCTGCGTGACCATGCCGAGGGTGGCCCGCAGGGAGTCGGCGGTCAGGTCGCGGACGTCGACGCCGCCGATGCGTACGGCGCCCTCGTCGACGTCGTAGAGGCGCGGCAGCAGTTGGGCGATGGTGGACTTTCCGGCGCCGGACGAGCCGACGAGGGCGACAGTCCGGCCGGCTTCGGCGCGGAAGGAGATGCCGTGCAGGACCTGGTCGCCGCCGCGGGTGTCGAGGGAGGCGACCTCCTCCAGGGAGGCCAGGGAGACCCTGTCGGCGGCGGGGTAGGCGAAGCGGACGTCGTCGAAGTCGACGGAGACCGGGCCGTCGGGGACCTGTCGTGCGTCCGGCTTCTGCGCGATCAGCGGCTTCAGATCGAGTACTTCGAAGACCCGCTCGAAGCTGACGAGGGCGCTCATCACCTCTACGCGGGCTCCGGCCAGTGCGGTGAGCGGTGCGTACAGGCGGGTCAGCAGCAGCGCGAGTGCGACGACTGCGCCCGGCTCCAGAGTGCCGCGCAGGGCGAACCAGCCGCCGAGGCCGTAGACCAGGGCCAGTGCGAGGGCCGACACCAGGGTCAGGGCGGTGATGAAGGCCGACTGCGCGGTGGCCGTCCGTACGCCGATGTCCCGGACGCGGCGGGCGCGGGCGGCGAACTCCTCGGACTCCTCCGCCGGGCGGCCGAACAGCTTAATCAGGGTGGCGCCGGGCGCCGAGAACCGCTCGGTCATCCGGGTGCCCATCGCCGCGTTGAGCGTGGCCGCCTCGCGTTGCATCCGGGCCATGCGGCTGCCCATCCGGCGCGCGGGGATCACGAACACGGGGAGCAGGGCCAGCGCCAGCAGAGTGATCTGCCAGGACAGGGTGAGCATGACGGCCAGCGTGAGCACCAGGGTGACGAGGTTGCTGACCACGCCGGACAGGGTGTTGCTGAACGCCCGCTGCGCGCCGATCACGTCGTTGTTGAGACGGCTGACGAGCGCCCCCGTGCGCGTGCGGGTGAAGAACGCGACCGGCATGCGCTGCACATGGTCGAACACGGCCGTCCGCAGATCGAGGATGAGCCCCTCCCCGAGCGTCGCCGACAGCCGCCTGCCGAGGATGCCGAGTGCCGCCTCGACGACCGCGATGAGGGCGATCAGCAGGGCGAGACGTACGACGGTCCCCTCCTCGCCGCCCGTCACGATCGCGTCGACGACGCGGCCGGCCAGGACGGGGGTGGCGACCGCGAGGAGGGCCGTCGCCACCCCGAGCGCCACGAAACGCGCGATGCGTGCACGGTGCGGACGGGCGAAGGCGCCTATGCGGCGCAACGTCGCGCGGGCGAAAGGACGGCGCTCCTGCTGGGCGCTCATGACACTCTGAAGCTGTGTCCAGGCTGTGGTCTCCATGCTCATGAGAGGGACCGTAGAGCCTCAACCGTCCTTGAGGTCAACGCATAATCGGCACCGTCCGGGCACACGACGGACGCGAGGCCGTGCCCGGCGTGACAGCCTCCGTCCCCCCTCCCGCAACCTGCCGTTGATCTGGCGCGGAAAACCTCTCACGATGTGATGGTCGTGCGTCTTCCCCGAGGCCTCAAGCGCCTCCCGTACCGGCAGATACTCATGCTGGTCCCGCTCGCGCTCGTGCTGTGGGTCGCCGTGCGCCACTGGTCCGTGCTCGTGGAGGGCTTCGGACACCTGCGCCACGCCGAATGGCCGTGGCTGCTGGCCGCCGCCGCGGCCACCTGCGGCACCTGGGTCGCCGCGTCCGCCGCCCGGCAGGGCGCGCTCGTCGAGCGGCTGCCCGTACGGCGGCTGCTCGCCACGCAGTTCGCGGCGGGCGCCGCCAACCACCTGCTTCCGACCGGCCTCGGTGCCAGCGCGGTCAATCTGCGGTTCATGGCGGTGTGCGGGGTTCCGCTGGCCCGCTCGTCGGCCGCGGTCGCCCTCTATCTCCTGGCGGAGTCGATCGCCCGGGTGGGTTTGCTGGTCGCGCTGCTGCTGGCCTTCCCGCACGCGCTACGGCTCGGCTCGCTCCTCCCGGAGGGCGCGATGGGCCCGCTGCTGATCGGCATCGGCGTGGTGGCCGCCGTCGCGGTACTGGTGCTGCTTCTCGTACGGAAGCTCCGTACCGTCGTCCTCACCTTCCTGCGGACCGCACTGGGCGAGGCCCGCGCCGTGCACACCCGGCCCTGGCGGGCGCTCGCCCTGTGGGGCGGTTCGTTCGCCTTCCCGGCCCTCCAGGCGGCCGGACTGGTCGCGGTGGGGCTGGCGTTGGGGCTGCCGGTGCCGCCCGTGCACATGGTGGTGGCGTATCTCGCGGCGACCGTCGCGGTCGCGCTGATCCCGACGCCCGGCGGCATCGGTTCCGTCGAGGCGGCGCTGATCGTCGCCCTGGTCGCCGCGGGCGGACCCGTCGCCGTGGCCACCGCCGTGGTGCTCGCCTACCGGATCATCACCGTCTGGGTGCCGATCCTGCCGGGCGCGTTGACGCTGGGCGCGCTGGTTCGGATGAAGGTCATCTGAGGCGCCCAAGACGTACTCTGGCTCCCCTCGACCGACTACGAGGTGGGCTGCGTATGTTCAGGTCTGTCCGGATCGAACGTCAGGGATACGTCACCACCGTCGTCCTCTCCCGCCCCGAGGCCCGCAACGCGGTCGACGGCCCGACCGCCCGCGACCTCGCCGCCGCCTTCCGTGAGTTCGACGCCGACGACACGGCCCGGGTGGCGGTGCTGTGGGGTGAGGCCGGCACGTTCTGCGCGGGCGCCGATCTGAAGGCGCTCGGCACCGAGCGCGGCAACGCGGTCACGGAGGACGGCGACGGCCCGATGGGGCCGACCCGGCTGCGGCTGTCCAAGCCGGTGATCGCGGCCGTGGCGGGCCACGCCGTCGCCGGCGGACTGGAGCTGGCCCTCTGGTGCGACCTGCGGGTGGCCGAGGAGGACGCCGTCTTCGGGGTGTTCTGCCGTCGCTGGGGCGTGCCTCTCATCGACGGCGGCACGGTACGGCTGCCCCGGCTGATCGGCACGAGCCGCGCCCTGGACATGATCCTCACGGGACGGCCGGTGCCGGCCCGGGAGGCGTACGACATGGGGCTCGCCAACCGCGTCGTGCCCACCGGCACCGCCCGCGCCGCCGCCGAGGAACTGGCCGCCGCCGTCGCCGGGTTCCCACAGGCCTGTCTGCGCGCCGACCGCGCCTCCGTGCTGGAGCAGGAGGGGCTGGACGAACCGGCGGCGCTGCGCGGCGAACTCCGCCACGGCATGGGTGTGCTGGCGGAGAGTCTGGAAGGAGCCGCGCGGTTCGCTTCCGGCGCCGGACGGCACGGCTCGTTCACAGAACTCTGACGCGCACCGGCCCGCCCTTCGGATCGATGCGATGCGTCCAGCGTGCCGTCAGCGGCAGCGGGCGGTTCGGCAGGACCATGCCCTGGCGCGCGCGGTGCAGGAGCCTGCCGTCCTGAAAGACGTGCAGGACGGGGTGGGTGAGCGGAACCTGCGCGCGCAGTACGTACGGGAGTTGGTCGGTCGGCGTGACGCGGTTCGGTGCGATCCAGCGCAGGGGCGGGTCGACCACCAGCGGGACGCCTTCGGACCACACCTCCCCCGCAAGCCACGCCCGGACGGCAACGGCCACATGCGCACCCTCGCGGGCCGCCGTACCCGCGCTCTCCACGGCGTGCAGGACACTGCCGACGGCGAACACGCCCGGATGTGCCGTGCGCAGCGCCCCGTCGACGGCCGGCCCGCGCGTGCCGGGATCGAGCGGCACCCCACCTCGCCGCGCGAGTTCGTGGTCGGGCACGAAGTCGCCGGTGAACACGACCGTGTCGCACGACAGCACGGCCGTACGCCCGTCGCGGTGGCGGACGCGGACACCCGACAGCCGTCCCTGGCCGAGGACTTCGGTGACCGTGGTGTCGGTGAGCAGCGGGATGCCGCGCCGGAGCCGGGCGTCCAGGGCCCGGGCGGGTGCCGTCTGGGCGCGCGGCAGCTCCGTGACCATGGCGACGACGTCGGCTCCCGCGGCTCGTACGGTGTCGGCTGCGGCGTACGAGACGTCCTCGGCGCCGATCACTACGGCCCGGCTGCCGATCCGCTGCCGGAACAGGTGGACGGCCTGCTGGAGTTCGCCCGTGGTGTGGACGCCGGCGGGGCGCGTGCCGGGGACCAGGCGTGCGCTGCGCGGACGTTCGCGGGCGCCGGTGGCCAGGACGACCGCCCCTGCCGTGATGGTCTCCGGGCCCCCTGGGCCGACCGCGGTGAGCGTGCGCGGGCCGGCCCAGTCGAGGGCGGTCACCCCGGTCCGTACGACGGCTCCGGACGCTGTCGCCGCGTCGGCGAGCAGACGGGCGTACGCCGGTCCGGTCAACGGGTGCAGCCAGGTGCCGAAGCCGCCGTGCGCGCAGTGCCGGGGCACACCTCCCGCCTGCTGCTCGCGCTCCAGCACCTCGACGCGGCCCGCGCCGCCGAGGGCGAGACGGGCGGCTGCCGCAAGTCCGGCGGGCCCCGCGCCGACGACCAGGACGTCGACCCGGCGCTCGGGCGTCACGTCCCGGCTCCCTCGAACAGCGCACGCACGGCCGGACCGCAGTAGAAGCCCTGGCAGCGGCCCGCCCTCGCCCGGGTCCGGCGGCGCAGTCCCTCCACGGTGCGTGGCGGGATCGTGGCGGCGAGGGCGTCGCGGATCTCTCCGCGGGAGACGCGCTCGCAGTGGCAGACGAGGGTGCCGTACTCCGGGTCGGCGGCGATGAGTTCGGGCCGCTGGTGCGGGCGTGGGAACGCCTCGCCGAGGTTGGGCATGCGCACCGGCTCCAACTCCCGTGCCGGGCCCGGGTCGAGGCCGAGGTCGGTGAGCAGTGCGGTGACATGGGCGGCGATGGCGAGCGAGGCGGTGAGGCCGGTGGAGCGGATGGAGCCGACGGTGACACTGGCCTGCCCGGGGTGGGCGGTGATGCGGTAGTCGTCGTGCTCGGTGGCGGCGCGCAGTCCGGCGTAGACGGCGGTGACATCCTCGTCGAGCAACTCGGGCAGGATGCGGCGGCCCTTGTCGCGCAGGAGCGTGAGCCCGTCCGCGGTGGAGTGCGTGGCCTGTTTGTCGTCCAGGTCCTCTGCGGTGGGGCCGAGCAGCACATTGCCGTACACGGTGGGGGCGACCAGCACGCCCTTGCCCAGTGCGGTGGGGACGGGCAGCAGGATGTGGCGCACCAGGGCGCGGGCGAACTTGTCGAAGACGATGAGCTGGCCGCGGCGCGGGGTGACGGTGAAGTCGTCGTGGCCGAGCCGCCGGTCGAGTGTGTCGGCGTGCAGTCCGGCCGCGTTGACCAGCCAACGGGCCCGCAGTGTGCCCCGGCCGGTGCCGAGGACATGGATGTCGTCCTGCCGGCTCACCTCCTCCACACGGCAGTCGAGGTGCAGGTCGACTCCGTGCCGGACGGCCTGGGTGGCGTAGGCGAGCGTCGTCGTCCAGGGGCAGATGATGCTCTCGCCGGGCACGTGCAGCGCGCCGAGTGCTCCGGGGCCGAGGTGCGGCTCGCGCTCGTGGAGTTCTGCCGGGCCGAGGATGCGGGTGTCGTGGTAGTCGTTGCGCTCGGCCTTCTCCACGAGCCGGGGCAGCGCGGCGAGCTGTTCCTGGTCCCAGGCGACGAGCAGCGCGCCGACCGTCTCGACGGGGATGCCGGACTCGGCGGCGTACGCGGCGAGTTGCCTGGATCCCTCCCGCACGAGCCGCGCTTCCAGCGAGCCGGGCACCGCGTCGAACCCGGTGTGCAGGATCGCCGTGTTGGCCTTCGAGGTGGCATCGCCGACGTCGTCCCGCTCCTCGACGAGGGCGACGCGGAGGCCGGGGTGGCAGGCGAGTTCGCGGGCGATCGCACAGCCGACGACACCGGCACCGACGATCACGACGTCGTACGTCATGGAAGGCAGCGACCCGGTCATGCGGGCCCCCTCTCGACCAGTCCGGCGACTTCCCTCCGGAACCCGGCAAGACGTACGGCCGCCTCGTCCGCGCTGATCCGCGGCTCGTACACGACCGCCGGTTTCCCGTCGGGGAGGGCTTCGGTGACGGTCAGTCCCGGCTCGGCGCCGATCCGGGCCAGCGCGCCGACGATCACGCCGTCGTACATCACCGAAGGCAGCGGCCCGGTCATCCAGGCCCCCTCTCGACCAGTGCGGCAACTTCCCTCCGGAACCCGGCAAGACGTACGGCCGCCTCGTCCGCGCCGATCCGCGGCTCGTACACGACCGCCGGCTTCCCGTCGGGGAGGGCTTCGGCGACGGTCAGTCCCGGCTCGGCGCCGATCCGGGCCAGCGCGCCGACGCCGAGCGCGGTCGTGTCGGGCAGTGCGGACACCTCGACGGGGCGTTGCAGCAGGTCGGCCTGGGTCTGCATGAGGAGGGCTGAGCGGGTCAGGCCGCCGTCGACGCGCAGCGCCGAGAGCGACTGGCCCAGGTCGAGGGCGGCGGCTTCGGCGAGTTCCGTGACCTGCGCGGCGATGCCCTCGCACAGCGCCCGCACCAGGTGCCCGGCGGTGGTGTCGAGGCCGAGTCCGGTGAGTGAGCCGCGCAGGTCGCCGCGCCACCAGGGGGCGGCCAGTCCGGCCAGCGCCGGGACGAAGGTGACGCCGCCGCTGTCGGACACCGAGCCGCCGACGGGGTCGAGGTCCGCGGCGCCCGTGATGACGCCGAGGTCGGTGAGCCACCGTACGGCGGACGCGGCCGTGTAGACCTGGCCGTCGAGGCAGTAGCTGGTGTGTCCGCCGAGTCGCCAGGCGACACAGCTGACCAGTCCGGAGGTGCCGCGCCGGGGTGTGTCGCCGGTGTGGGCGAGCAGGAACGCGCCTGTTCCGTAGGTGCACTTGGCGCCGCCGGGCTCGGTGATGCGCTGGGCCAGCAGAGCGGCCTGCTGGTCGACGACGAGGCCGGTGAGCGGGATGTCGTCGCCGAAGGCGGTGGTCGTGCCCACCGGTCCGGCGACGTCGACGACCTCGGGGAGCCGTTCGCCCGACAGTCCGTAGAGGTCCAGGGCGCGCGGGGACCAGGCCGCACGGTCGAGGTCGAGCAGCTGGGTGCGGCCGGCGGTCGCCGCGTCGGTGACGTACGCGCCGGTGAGTCGGTGCACCAGCCAGGCGTCGGAGGTGGTGACGACCCCCTCGGCGGTCAGGTGGCGTCGTATCCAGGCCATCTTGGGCGCGGCGAAGTACGGGTCGAGCGGCAGCCCGGTCAGCTCCCGCAACTCCTCGTCGTGGTCGGCGAGTTCGGCGCACACGCTCTCGGCTCGGCGATCGTGCCAGACGAGCGCGTCGGTCAGCGGCCGGCCCGTGTCCGGGTCCCAGGCGAGCACGGTCTCGCCCTGGTTGGCGAGGCCCAGCGCGACGACCGGTTCCCGCGCCTCGGCCAGGGCGCGCCCTCCGGCCTCGACGACGGAGGCGTACAGCTCACCGGGGTCGACCTCGACGAGCCCGCCGGGCAGCCGGCGGGGCCGTACGGCGGCGAATCCGGTGCCGATGACGCCTCGTTCGGGGCAGATCACCAGGGCCTTGGTGCCGGACGTGCCCTGGTCGACGGCGAGCACCGCACCTGTCATCGGACCTCTCCCGTCGACGCCCGTGGGCGATCACCGTGCGCCAGCCTGCCGCCGCGCGGCACACCCCGTCAAGCAGGGCCGACTCTCCCGGCCAACCGGCTCGGCACGCAAAGGAGTTCGAAAGGATCAGGGAACCGGCGGGTGATGCGGAAGCTCCGCCTCTATAGTGACCGCCGACCGCGCGACTCCTCAACTGCCGCCCAGAGGAGGGCTGTTGTTAGTCCACCGTGCCGCTCCGACCTGCCCCGATCCAGGGGCAGGCGGCTGATGGCCAAAGAAGAGACCCGTCCCGCCTACGATCCCGCCGGCCATGACTCCGCACTGCGCGCCACCCTCCAGGAGCTGCGCACCGGCCGCTGGATGTCGATGCGCGGTCTCCTCCTGGACACCAAGGAGTGGTGGCAGTGGACACAGCGCACCCAGGTCCTCGCCACCGCGGCGGCCGGCACCGACGTGGTGCGGGCCTGGCTGTCCGAGGAACCGCACAGCGTCCCGGCCGCGGTGATGCACGCCCGGGTCACCGTGGAACGCACCCTGCGGGCCCACCGGGAGGACCATCACCGTACGCACGAGCTGTGGCAGGAGGCCTGGCGGGCGTGCGAGACGGTGGCGCGCAGCGCACCGCAGGACCCGGTCCCCTGGGTGTGCCTGCTGGCGCTGGCGCAGCTGGACCGGGACCAGCGCTGGTCCGAACACCGGTGGGGACCTCCCGAGCCGATGCTGCCGCCGGGCCCCTGGGGGCTGCTCGCGGAGGCCGACAAACGCGACCCGTACAACCGTGAGGCCCACCACCGGATGCTCCAGTTCCTCTACGGGCGCGGCGCGTCCGGGCGGCTGGCGGAGGCGTCCGGGTACGCGCACTGGGCCTCGGACTCGGCGCCGCCGGGCTCCGCGCTGCATGTCCTGCCGCTGTATGTGCGGGTGGAGCGCTACCGCCGCTCGGGCGGGCGGGACGCCGCGCTCGATCTGCACTGGGTGGCGGAGGACGCCACCCGCGAGGCACGCCAGGCGTTCCACTCCTGGCTGGAGCTCACCCCTCCCGACGAACGCTCCCTGCTGGACCTCAACCACCTCGCCCACGCGCTGTGGGGCGCCCTCCATTTCCCCGAGGCCGCCCGGGTGTTCGACGCGCTCGGCCCGTACTGGACACCCGTCCCCTGGTCCTACCGCACCCTCGATCCGGGCGACCGCACCCAGGCGGTGGAGATCTTCCTCCAGGCGCGCACCCGCAGCCGGTCGGCCGCGGACGACTTACGCCCACGCCCCTGACCCCGTCCTCTCCCGGAGGTAGGTTCCGCATGTCCCGCACCCCCGCTCCGCCCGGCGTCCCGCCCCACGACGAGGAACAGCGCCTGCGCGAACTCGGCTACCGCCCGGTGCTCGCCCGCCGTATGGGCGGCTTCGGCAACTTCGCCATCAGCTTCTCGGTGATCTCGATCCTGTCCGGCTGCATGACCCTGTACGGCTTCGGCATGGGCGCCGGCGGTCCCGCCGTGATGCTGTGGGGCTGGGCCGGCGTCGGCCTGTTCGTGCTGTGCGTGGGTCTCGCGCTGGCCGAGGTCACCAGCGCCTATCCCACGTCCGGCGCCCTCTACTACATGGCCGACCGGCTCGGCGGCCGCCGCTGGGGCTGGTACACGGGCTGGCTGAATCTGCTCGGTCTGCTCGGCGCGATCGCCGGAATCGACTACGGGGCCGCCCTGTTCACCGGCGCCTTCCTGAACCTCCAGTGGGGCTTCGAGCCGACGCCGGAGAAGACGTTCCTGATCTTCATGGTGATCCTGCTGCTGCACGCCACGCTGAACCTCTTCGGCGTCCGGCTGGTCAGTCTCCTCAACTCGATCAGCGTGTGGTGGCACCTGGCGGGCGTCGCCGTCATCGTCGGCGCGCTGGCGATCGTCCCCGACCACCATCAGTCGCCGTCCTTCGTGTTCACCGAGTTCGTCAACGACACCGGCTGGTCCAACCCCGTCTACGTGGCCGCGATCGGCCTGCTGCTCGCCCAGTACACGTTCTCCGGCTACGACGCCTCGGCCCACCTCTCCGAGGAGACCTCCAACGCCTCGGTGTCGGCGTCCCGCGGCATCGTGCGCTCCATCTGGGTCTCCTGGCTGGCGGGCTTCGTGCTGCTCGCCGGTCTCACCTTCGCGATCCAGGACTACGACGCGACCCGCGCCAGCGAGACCGGGGTGCCGCCGGCCCAGATCCTGCTCGACGGTCTGGGCACGGACGGCGCGAGCGCCCTGCTGCTCGTGGTGATCGTCGCCCAACTGTTCTGCGGCAACGCGGAGGTGGCCGCGGCCAGCCGCATGGTGTTCGCGTTCAGCCGCGACCGGGCCCTGCCGGGCTCCCACCTCTGGCGCAAGGTCAGCAGTCGCACCCAGACACCCCTCGCCGCCGTCTGGCTGTCGGTGGTGGTCGCCGGTGTCCTCGCCCTGCCGTCCCTGTACTCGACGACGGCGTACGGCGCGGTCACCGCCATCAACGTCATCGGCATCACACCCGCGTACGCGATCCCCGTGTTCCTGCGCCTGCGGGCCGGCGACCGTTTCCAGCCCGGCCCCTGGAACCTGGGCCGGTGGAGCAAGCCGATCGGCTGGATCGCGGTCGGGTGGGTGGCCTGTGTCACGGTGCTGTTCTGCCTGCCCCAGTCCTCTCCGGTGACGGTCGACACAATGAACTACGCCTCGATCGCCCTCGCCGTCGTACTCGTCCTCGCCACGGTGTGGTGGTTCGTGGCCCGCCGTTCGTACGGAACGCCCACCACAGCGGCCTACGGCGACGACCGGGACCAGGCCGAACTGGCGGAGGGAATCGTCTGAGCTGCGCGATCCGCACACCGGTCGAGGTACGAACTCCTGTGCCCGATACGGCAGGATGAGCGGTCGCGCCGGACTGCGAAGTGGCTGTCCGGCGCGAGGCGCACATCACGGAAGCGAGCAGGTGACCACGTGACGAGACTTCACATCCGGCCGTCGGCGAGGAATGTCCCCGCGGATCTTCTCCCCGGAGGTGACCGGTGAACCGCGAACTCACCATGCACGACCTGGTCATCGCCGGCATCGCCGTGGCCGCGGGCCTGCTGGCGGCGTTTCTGCTGCGCATGCTGCTGCGCTGGCTGGGCAAGCACGCGGACCGGACCCGCTGGACCGGCGACGAGGTCATCGTCGCCGCGCTGCGGACCGTGGTGCCCTGGGCCGCGGTGGTGGGCGGCGCGGCGGCCGCGGGCGCGGCGCTGCCGCTCACCGGCACGGTTCATCACAACGTCAACCAGAGCCTGACCGTCCTGCTCATCCTCGTCGTGACGGTCGCGGCGGCCCGGATGATCGCCGGCCTGATCCGCACGGTCACCCAGTCCCGTTCCGGGGTCGCCGGGTCGGCGACGATCTTCGTCAACATCACCCGGGTCGTGGTCCTCGCGATCGGCTGTCTGGTGGTGCTTCAGACGCTGGGCATCTCCATAGCCCCGCTGCTGACCGCCCTGGGCGTCGGCGGTCTCGCGGTGGCCCTGGCTCTTCAGGACACCCTCGCCAACCTCTTCGCGGGCATCCACATCCTCGCCTCGAAGACCGTGCAGCCCGGTGACTACATCCGGCTCAGCAGCGGCGAGGAGGGCTATGTCACCGACATCAACTGGCGGCAGACCACCGTCCGCAACCTCTCCAACAACCTGGTCATCATCCCCAACGGCCAACTGGCGGGGACGAACATGACCAACTACAACCGCCCCGAACAGGACCTCACCATCCTGCTCCAGGCGGGGGTCGCCTACGACAGCGACCTGGAGCACGTGGAGCGGGTCACCATGGAGGTGATCGCCGAGGTGATGACCGAGATCACCGGTGCCATGCCGGACCATGAACCGGCCGTGCGCTTCCACACCTTCGGCGACTCGCGCATCGGCTTCACGATCATCCTGGGCGTCGGCGAGTTCAGCGACCAGTTCCGCATCAAGCACGAGTTCGTCAAGCGCCTGCACAAGCGCTACCACCAGGAGGGCATCCGCATCCCCTCCCCGACCCGCACCGTGGCGCTGCAACAGGGCTCGGTGTCGATTCCGCAGCAGCGCGGGGCGGAGATCGAGGTCGAGCCGGGCGAAGTCCCCTCCACCCGGCTCAACTGATCCCCTACAGGGTGGCCGAGTTGTCGTGGTGCCCGTCCGTCCGGCTCTCCGGCTGCCGCAGTGCCGAGCTCGGCGGCGTCACGGTCCAGTCCGGGTGGCCGGGCATCCGCGGGGTCTTCGTGCCGTAGAGCCAGTCCCGCAGGAAGCCGGACAGGTCGCGGCCGGAGACCTCCGAGGCGACGGCGATGTAGTCGTCCGTCGACGCCGAGGCGTTGCGGAAGCGGTCCAGGAAGGTGCGCTCCACGGCGTTGAACGCGCTCTCGCCGATCTCGTTGCGCAGGGCGTAGAGCACCAGGACGCCGCCGAGGTAGCGCTGGCTGTCGAAGAGGTTCACCGCGTTCGAGGCCGCGACCGGGCCCGAGGTGCGGCGCCACTGGTCGCCCTGCGCGTAGGTGTTCTTCATCCGCGCCTCCATCGTGGTCATGCCGATGGAGTCCGGCCAGCCGCGCTCGTAGCGGTAGAGCAGCCCGTAGAAGTCGGCGTGGCCCTCGTTGATCCACAGGTCCGCCCAGGTGGCCGGTGAGACCAGGTTGCCGAAGTAGGAGTGGACCAGCTCGTGCATCATGTGCGAGCCGATCTTGGGCTCCGCCTGGAGGAGGTAGTTCGGCTTGTACAGGGTGAGGGTCTGGGTCTCCAGTCCGGTGAACTCGCCGGGGAATTCGGCGTCGGTGTTGGCGGGCAGCAGGCCGTAGGTCTCGAAGGGGTAGGCGCCGAGGCGTGCCTCGAGCCAGCCGACCAGGTTGGGCGTGAGTGCGAGCGCCGGTTCCAGGGCGGCGGCCCGCGAGACCGGCACGACGTCCCGCAGGGGCAGCCCGTGCGGCCCCTGCCGCTCCTTGATCACATAGTCGCCGACGGTGATCTGGACGACCTCGGTGGCGATGGGCGAGCGGGAGCGGTACGTGTACGCGGTCCGGTCGCCGGCGAGCTTCTCGGTACGGACGAGCCGGCCGCTCGCCACACCGCGCAGCCCGTCCGGGACGGTGATGCGGAAGGCGAAGTCGGCCTTGTCCGAGGGGTGGTCGTTGCACGGGAAGACGGTGTGTGCCGCATCCGGCTGGGGGCAGACGGCGAAGCCGTCCGGGGTGGGGACCCACGCCGTGTGCGCGAGGGTGCGGCGCGGGTCCGCCGTGTACGTCACGACGACATCGGCCTTCCTGCCCGCGGGCAGGCACCGGGCGGGCGTGATCCGCAGCTTCTCGCCGGCCTGCTCGAACGCGGCCGCGCGGCCGGCCACCGTGACGGTGTGTATGTCCAGGCCGAGGGCGTCCAGGGAGAAGCGGGTCAACTCCTGGGTGGTGGTGATCTTCAGGGTGGCCGTGGCGTCGACGAGCTTGGTCGTGGCGTCGTACGCGAGGTCGAGGTGGTAGGCGGCCACGCGGTAGCCGTCGTTGCCGAGGCTCGGGTAGACGGAGTCCCCCAGGGTCTCCGGGCCGGGGGTGCCGGTCCTGGTGCCGGTCGCCGGAGCCGCGTGCGCCTGGGTACCGACGGACAGTGCCGCGGCGGTGCCGATCAGCGCGGCCGGGGCCGTCAGTCTGGTGCGATATCTCATGGTCCGCTTTCGCTCGGGCGGCCGGGTGGTCAGGTCCGGCCGTCGGATGCAGTGGGATCAAGGTGCATGACCACAAGATCAGACGCTTGAAATCTCTCAGAAGATGCACAGGATTCGAGAAGCCGTACGAGGACCCCTGTCGAGCCCGGGTCGATCACGAGATATCTTGATGTCGAGCAATGTTGCAGACGTGGAGCGGAGCACCCGGTGACTGACTCGACCATCATCTATACGCACACTGACGAGGCCCCGGCCCTGGCAACGTATTCCTTCCTGCCGGTGGTCCAGGCGTACGCCTCGCAGGCGGGTGTCGCCGTCCAGACGCGGGACATCTCGCTGGCCGGCCGCATCATCGCGGTGTTCCCGGAGTACCTCACCGAGGACCAGCGCATCCCGGACGCCCTGCACGAGCTGGGCGAGCTGGCCAAGACGCCCGAGGCCAACATCATCAAGCTGCCGAACGTCTCGGCGTCCATCCCGCAGCTCAAGGCCGCGGTCGCCGAGCTCCAGGCCCAGGGCTACGCGCTGCCGGCCTACCCGGACGACCCGAAGGCCGACGAGGAGCGGGAGATCCAGGCCCGCTACGACAAGATCAAGGGCTCCGCGGTCAACCCGGTCCTGCGTGAGGGCAACTCCGACCGCCGCGCCCCCGCCTCGGTCAAGAACTACGCCAAGACCCACCCGCACCGCATGGGCGCCTGGAGCTCCGACTCCAGGACGAACGTGGCGACGATGGGCGTCGACGACTTCCGGTCCACCGAGAAGTCCGTCGTGATCTCCGAGGCCGGCTCGCTCCGTATCGAGCTCAAGGGCGACGACGGCTCCACCACGGTCCTGCGGGAGTCCGTACCCGTCCTCGAGGGCGAGGTCGTCGACGCCTCCGTGATGCGTGTCGCCGCGCTGCGCGAGTTCCTGACCGCGCAGGTCGCCAGGGCCAAGGCCGAGGGCGTGCTGTTCTCCGTGCACCTCAAGGCCACGATGATGAAGGTCTCCGACCCGATCGTCTTCGGCCATGTGGTGCGCGCCTTCTTCCCGAAGACGTTCGCGCAGTACGGCGACAAGCTCGCCGCCGCCGGTCTGTCCCCGAACGACGGTCTGGGCGGCATCTACAAGGGCCTGGAGGGCCTCCCGGAGGGAACCGCGATCAAGGCCTCCTTCGACGCCGAGCTCGCCGAGGGCCCGGAGCTGGCGATGGTCGACTCCGACAAGGGCATCACCAACCTGCACGTCCCCTCCGACGTCATCGTCGACGCCTCCATGCCGGCCATGATCCGCACCTCCGGCCACATGTGGGGCCCGGACGGCCAGGAGTCCGACACCCTCGCGGTGCTGCCGGACTCCAGCTACTCCGGCGTCTACCAGGCCGTGCTCGACGACTGCCGCGCCAACGGCGCCTACGACCCGTCGACCATGGGCTCGGTCCCGAACGTCGGCCTCATGGCGCAGAAGGCCGAGGAGTACGGCAGCCACGACAAGACCTTCGAGATCCCGACCACGGGCACCGTCCGCCTCGTCGACCAGAACGGCGACGCCGTCCTGGAGCAGACCGTCTCCGCCGGCGACATCTTCCGCGCCTGCCAGACCAAGGACGCCCCGATCAAGGACTGGGTGAAGCTGGCCGTCACCCGCGCCCGCGCCACCGGCGACCCGGCGGTGTTCTGGCTGGACGAGACCCGCGCGCACGACGCCAACCTGATCGCCAAGGTCAACGCCTACCTGCCGGAGCACGACACCGAGGGCCTGGAGATCAAGGTCCTCGCCCCGGTGGAGGCCACCAAGCTGTCGGTGGAGCGCATCCGGCGCGGCGAGAACACCATCTCGGTCACCGGCAACGTGCTGCGTGACTACCTCACCGACCTGTTCCCGATCCTGGAGCTGGGCACCAGCGCCAAGATGCTGTCGGTCGTGCCGCTGATGGCGGGCGGCGGCCTGTTCGAGACGGGCGCCGGCGGCTCCGCGCCGAAGCACGTCCAGCAGCTGGTCAAGGAGAACTACCTGCGCTGGGACTCGCTCGGTGAGTTCTTCGCGCTGGTTCCGTCCCTGGAGCAGTACGCGAAGGCCACGGACAACCCGCGCGCCCAGGTCCTCGCCGACACCCTCGACCGCGCCACGGCGACCTTCCTCAACGAGGACAAGTCCCCGACCCGCCGCGTCGGCGGCATCGACAACCGCGGCAGCCACTTCTTCCTGTCCCTGTACTGGGCGCAGGAGCTGGCCAGGCAGACCGACGACGCGGAGCTGGCCAAGGCCTTCGCCCCGCTCGCCGAGACGCTCTCCGCGAACGAGCAGAAGATCGTCGACGAGCTGAACGCCGTCCAGGGCAAGCCGGCCGACATCGGCGGCTACTACCAGCCCGACCCGGCGAAGGCCGCCGCGGTCATGCGTCCGTCCACCACGTGGAACGAGGCGCTCGCGTCGCTCAGCTGACCCGGGGGCTTCGCGGCCCGCTTGTGTGTTCCGCCCCGGTCGGCGTTGCCCGGCCGGGGCGGAGCCATGTTTCGTTGCCGGCAGCCCGACGTCCTCACCAGGAGCCGCCCGATGCCCCAGTCCGCACCGCCTGCCTTCGAACTCCTCCCCGGTGCCACCGACTCGCCGGTGATCCTGCATGTTCCGCACTCGGCGCGGGACATCCCGGCCGACGTCCGCTCCGGCATCGTGCTGAACGACGAGGCACTGGAACGGGAGCTCGACCACATCACCGACGCGCACACGGCTGAACTCGCCCACGCGGCGGCCGAGTTGTCCGCCGTCACCCCCTGGCGGTTCGTCAACCGGCTCTCCCGGCTGGTCGTCGACCCGGAGCGGTTCCCGGACGAGCGGGAGGAGATGCTCGCCGTAGGGATGGGCGCGGTGTACACGCGGACCACGCACCGGGGCGTGCTGCGGCCCGCGGACACCGACCCCGAGCCGTTGATCGACCGCTTCTTCCGGCCGTACGCGAAGGCCATGAAAGACGCGGTGGCGGATCGGCTCTCCGCGACCGGCCGGGCCGTGATCGTCGACGTGCACTCCTATCCCAGCGCCGCGCTGCCCTACGAACTGCACGGTGCGGGGCCCCGGCCGCCGGTCTGTCTGGGCACCGACTCCTTTCACACGCCGCCCGGGCTGTTGGCGGCCGCGCGGGAGGCATTCGGTCGGACGGGCGTCGACAGCCCGTTCAGCGGTACGTATGTGCCGCTGGAGTTCTACCGGAGCGAGCCGCGGGTGAGCGCCCTGATGGTGGAGATCCGCCGGGACACCTACATGACCGAGCCGGGCGGGCCCGCCGGGGTGGGACTGTCCCGGCTCGCCTCGGCGCTGGCCCGGCTGGTGGACGCCCTGCCGCACTGACCTCCGGCTGGAGCACTCCCGCGCGACAGCCGGGCCGGGGGCAGGTGAGGGTGGGGGCATGACCGAGGAGACCACCACGCTGACCGACCAGGCCCCGCCGCCGGTACGGGACTGGCCCGCGCTCGACCTGGACGGAACGGAGTTCGACCCGTTCCTCGCGGATCTCATGCGCGAGGGCCCGCTGACCCGGATCCGGCTGCCGCACGGCGAGGGGTGGGCGTGGCTGGCCACCCGCTACGACGACGTGAAGATGATCACCAACGATCCGCGGTTCGGCCGCGCCGAGGTGACGCAACGTCAGATCACCCGGCTGGCACCGCACTTCAAGCCCAGGCCCGGTTCGCTCGCCTTCGCCGACCAGCCCGACCACAACCGGCTGCGCAAGGCCGTCGCCGGTGCCTTCACCGTGGGCGCGATGAAGCGACTGCGGCCCCGGGCACAGGAGATGCTCGACGACCTGGTCGACGGCGTCGTACGGGACGGACCTCCCGCGGACCTCATCGAGCGGGTGCTGGAGCCCTTCCCGATCAACCTGGTCAGCGAGGTCATGGGCGTGCCCGCCTGCGACCGGGAGCAGGTGCACGCCTGGACGCGGCAGATCATCTCCACGTCCGGCGGCGCCGAGGCCGCCGACCGTGCGAAGAACGGTATGTACACCTGGATCACGGAGACGATCCGCGGTGGTGGCAGCGGGGGTGACGACGTGTACTCGATGCTGGGCGCCGCCGTCGGGCGCGGTGAGATCAGCGAGACGGAGGCGGTGGGCCTCGCCGGTCCACTCCAGATCGGCGGCGAGGCCGTCACCCACAACTGCGGCCAGATGCTGTATCTGCTGCTCACCCGGCCCGAGCTGATGGAGGGTGTGCGCAACCGGCCCGAGGTGCGGGACGCCGCCCTGGACGAACTGCTGCGCTTCATCCCGCACCGCACCTCGGTCGGCCTGGCCCGTATCGCCCTGGAGGACGTCGAACTGCGCGGGCAGCGCATCGCCGCCGGGGACGCCGTCTACGTCTCCTATCTGGCCGCCAACCGTGACCCGGAGGTCTTCCCCGACCCGGACCGGATCGACCTCGACCGTGCCCCCAACCCGCACCTGGCCTTCGGCAACGGATCGCACTACTGCACCGGTGCCGTCCTGGCCCGGCTCCAGACGGAACTGCTCATCGGCACGCTGCTGGAACGGCTGCCGGGGCTGCGGCTCGCCGTCCCCGCCGACCAGGTCGTCTGGCGACGGAAGACGATGATCCGCGGGCCGCAGACCCTGCCGTGCGCCTGGTGAGTCAGGCGATCCGAAGCACGTACGGGCAGGGGTGCGTCAGGCCCGCAGCCACTCCGTGACCACCACGTCCCCGCCGGTCCGCAGCCGGAGCGCGAACGGACCGGCCGGAGGCGCGTCGGAGGTGAAGCGGCCCATGTCGTCGGCCGTGAGCATGGTGCGCGAGGCCGGCTGCGGCCCACCGAGCACCTCGATGCTCGCCGGCTGCGGCGGCAGCACCTGCCCCATCAGACCCTGCCCGGACACCTCGACGTCGACGGTCACGTCCCCCGAGCGGAAGGTCAGCATCCGCGGCGCGTCCGTGACCCCTCTGACCGGGATCGCGTCGACCAGTGAGTCGAACGTCAGCTCGGCCAGCCGGGAGTCGAGGTCGCGCAGCGCGTAGGCCTCGACAGCGGAGCGCCGCAGTTCCGCCGGGACCGGGTCGAGGATGGCGGCGGCCTGGCGGAGCTCGTCCAGCAGGCCGTCGGCCATGTCCTCGTCCAGCTCCTCGGCCCACGCCTCGTCGGCGAAGAGCCCGTCGTCGTTGATCTCGTTCACAGCGCTCCTCGTGCGTCGAGTCGGGCCCTGAGACGTCGCAGACAGCGCTGGCGCGACGGCCCGATGCTGCCCACGGCGATACCCAGTGCGGCGGACACCTCCTGATAGCTGGGCGGCGGCGTGGCCATCAGCACCCGCAGCAACTGGCGGCAGCGGTCGCCGAGTTCCTCGAACTCCTCCCACAGCCGCCGGATGCGCTCGGTCTGCGCGGCCGCCTCCTCGGAGTCGATCAGGTACTGCTCGGGCGTACGGTCCTCGCTGACCCGGTCCAGCAGTTGGGCGTCGTCCGTCGGAGTCAGCCGCCTTAAGCTCTTCAGCACCTTCAGGCACTCGTGCCGTGCGGTACTGGCCAGCCACGCCCCTGCCTTCTGGGGCTCTCGGATACGTCCCAGGTGCTGGGCGAAACGGAACCACACGGTCTGGTACACCTCGTGCGCGTCGGCGTCGGAGAGCCGGTGCGCGCGCACGACGGACCAGACCAGTGGGCTCAGCCCTTCCACCAGCGCCTTCCAGGCCGCCGCATCGCCGTCGACGGCGGATTGGACGAGCACGCCGACATCTGCACGGTCCACGGCCCCACCCCTCGTGTACGGCAAGTCATCGTACGCCGTGGAAGAGGCGACTCCGGCCCTCATGCGCCGACGGAGCGCTGCACCACCGGCACCGGACGCCAGGTGCTCGGGCGCAGCGCCGGTACGTGCGCCCCGCGCACCTCCGCGAACTCGGTGTTCGCCGAGAGGAGTTGCTGCCGGGCGGCACGGGCGTCGGACTCCTTGTGCGCGGTCATGTGGGCGGCGACCAGACCGGCGGCGACGGGGGTGGCGAACGATGTCCCGCTCCAGTGCGCGAACCCTTCGAACATCACCTGGTCCGGCTTGGCCGAACCGGAGGTCAACACGCCGGTGTGGCCGGGGTGTTGGCAGGTGCACAGGTAGGAGAAGCCGAACCGGCAGGCGTCGTACGTGGTGTGCTGGTACACGTACGGGACGGGGGCGTCGAAGCCGATGAGGGGGCTCGTCAGCTGCTCGCCGGGGGCGTAGACCTTCACCCAGGGGCCGTGGTTGGTGAAGCAGGCGCCGAACTCGCCGTCGCTGCGCAGTGCGCCGACCGACAGCACGACGTTCGCGTAGTCGGGCAGGTCCGCGTAGGCAGCGGGCCAGAAGGGTGTGGCGCTGGCGTTGTTGCCGGCGGCCGCGACGAGGAGGGTGCGCGGCTGGGCGCGCAGCGCCTGCATGAAGCCCTCCACACCGAGCAGTCCGTCGGCGCTGCCGTTGGGTGTGCCCGCGGAGAGGCTGATGATGTCGGGCCAGCCGTGCCGGTCGACGGCGTCGAAGAGCTTCTCGCCGAACTCGGACTCCAGGATGGCGCCCGCGTCGTTCAGCGTGTTGCTGACGTCGATGTCCGTGTTGGGCGAGAGGGCCGCGACGAGTCCGGCGATGAACGTGCCGTGTCCGACGTACTGCTGGAGGATTCCGTCGCCGTCGCACTCCTTGATCTGCGCGTCCCCCTGCACATGCGCCATGAGCGGGTAGGAGCGGTAGTCGTGCACCAGGCCGGTGTCGATGACCAGCACGCCGACGGCCGTGTCGGGGTCGTACGTCGCCTCTGTCGGGGCCGGGTTGGGCGTCTGTGTGAGCAGGGCCGGGACGGGCTCCGCCGGGTTGCAGGCGTTGACCGTCGTGGACACCACGTGGTTGCGGCTGACCAGCCGGCGTCCCGCGCGGCCCTCCGTCTCCCGCAGGGCGCGCAGGGCCCCCGCCACGGCACGGTCGCCGCTGCGGTCCCCGTGGCCGGGGTCGCCGACCTGGATACGGGTGATGCCCGAGCGGTTGGTCTCCGGACCCGCCCGGCGCACCCGGTCCGAGGTGAGGCCGGTGAACTCGGTGAAGTGCGTGCGCACGGCTTCCTCGACGACCCGGGCCTCCTCGCCGTCGCGGGCGAGGACGACGCCTTTCTCGTAGAAGAACTCGGCGGAGTCGTCCGGCCCCATCGCCAGAGGCACGTCCGGCATGGAGCGCTGGATCTGATCGAACTGCTCATGGAATCGCTGAGGTGCCATCGCGTGTCCCCTCCCACTGAGGCTTCGGTCGTCAGTCAGAGTCACTGAGCCGTCGCTTGATACAGCAACAAACCCGTGTGGCGTGTACCTGCGGCTACTACCATCCTTGGGGTGACAGCGGGAAGCGACTCGGTTCTCGAACTGCTGCCGATGGTGTTCGCCTCACCGAAAGAGGCTCTGGCGCGGGCGGAACAGGTGCTCGCCGACGATCCCTCACCGCTGCACGCCAGTGTCGCCCACCAGGTGATCGGCATCTGGCAGCGGGACTTCGGCGACCTGCGGATCGCCCTGCGGCATCTGCGGCGCGCCCGCGATCTGGCGGCACGCGCGGAGTCGGCCGACCGGGAGGCGGACGTCCTGGGCACCCTCGGCGTGGCGCTGGTCCACGCGGGCAGCACCCGGCAGGGCCTGGAGGCGTTCGAGCGGGGTGTCGCACGCGGTACGGGCCTGACCCGGGCGCGTGTCCTGTTTCGGCGCGCCTATGTCTGGTGGGTGCTGGGCCATCACCGGGAGGCGCTGGAGGACGTGCGCCGGGCCATACCCGTGCTACGGCAGGCCGACGACGTCATCTGGACGGCGCGGGCGTTGACCCTGCGGGCCACGGTGCATCTGGCGCTGGGTGCGGTGGAGCGCGCCGAGGCCGACTTCACCGCCGCCGAGGCGCTGTGGGACACCACCGGCCAGGACCACGACAAGGCCGACGTGGTGGAGAGCCGGGGGCTCGCCGCGTTCCGGTCGGGGGACGTCCCTGCCGCGCTGCGGCTCCTCGACGAGGCCGAGGAGCGGTACGCCAAGCTCGACACACCGACGTTCATGCTCAGCATCCGGCGCTGCGAGGTGCTGATGGCGGCGGGCCTCGCTCCCGAGGCGCTCGCCGAGGCCGACACGGCGACCGGAGTGCTCGACGGCATCGGCGGACAGTCCACCCGCAAGGCGGAGCTGCTGCTGGCCGCCGCCCGTGCGGCGCGTCTCGCGGGCGATCCGCAGACCGCGATCGCCCGCGCGGATCTCGCCGTACGGCTGTTCGCGGCGCAGCGGCGCACCTGGTGGGAGACGCACGCCAGGCTGGTGCTGATCGAGGCGCGGGTCGCCGCCGGGCGCACCTCGGGCCGGCTGGTCGCGGACGCGGCCGGGATTGCGGACCGGCTGGCCGCGTTCGGCGCGCCGGCCGCGCCCGAGGCGTCGCTGCTCGCCGGCCGGATCGCGCTCGCACTGGGCTGGCGTACCGACGCGGAACGGCACTTGACCGTCGCCGCGCGCAGCCGGCACAGCGGGCCGCCACTGGCGCGGCTGACGGGCTGGGCGGCGCAGGCGCTGCGCGCGCAGGCCGCCGGTTCCGGCCGACGGGTCCTGGAGGCGTGCCGGCACGGTCTCGACGTGCTCGACGACCACCGGATGACGCTCGGCGCCTCGGAGTTGCGCGCCCGCGCCACCGAACAGGGCGCCGAACTGGCCGCGCTGGCCCAGCAGGCGAGTCTGGTCTCCGGCGGGCCGCGGCAGTTGCTGGTGTGGAGCGAACGCTGGCGGGCCACCGCTCTGTCCACGCCGCCCACCCGGCCGCCCGCCGACCCGGCGCTGCAGACAAGCCTCACCGCCTACCGCGAGATCGCCGCGCGCGCGGAACATGCGCGCATGGACGGCCGTCCGGTGCCCGCACTGGAACGTGAACAGCGGCGTCTGGAACGGGAGATCCGCTCCCGCACCCTGCACATCCGCGGCGACTCGCCCGGCGACGGGGCCGCCTTCGACCCGGCCCGACTGCTGGAGCGCCTCGGTGAGGTGCGGCTGGTCGAACTCGCGGTGCTCGACGGACGCGTCCATGTGCTGCTGTGCGGGCAGGGCCGGGTCAGGCGGTTCGAGGCCGGGTTGCTCGCGGACGCGGTCGTCGAGGCCGAGCATGTGCAGGCGGGGCTGCGGCGGCTGGCGCATCCCGGGGCGGAGGGCCGGCTGCCGGTGGTGGAGGCGGCGGGGCGGCGCCTGGAGGAGTTGCTGCTCGGCCCGGCGGCCGCGCATCTGGGCTCCGGTCCGGTCGTGGTGGTGCCGCCGGGCCGGCTGCACCGTGTGCCGTGGGCGCTGCTGCCGTCGCTGCGGGAGCGGGTGCTCAGCGTGTCGCCGTCGGCGAGCAGTTGGCTGCGCGCGAGGGAGACCGAGCCGTCGCCGGGTGGCCGCCATGTGCTCGTACGCGGCCCGGGGCTGGCGACCGGTGGCGCGGAAGTGCCGGAAGTGGCCGACCGGTACGGCAGGCCGACGGTCCTGGAACACGACGACGCGAGCGTGCCGCGCGTGTTGGAGGCGCTCGACGGCGCGGCGCTGGCCCATATCGCCGCGCACGGCACCTTCCGCGCGGACAGTCCGCTGTTCTCGTCGCTGCGGATGGCGGACGGACCGCTCATCGTGCACGACTTCGAGCGCCTCGACCGCAGCCCGTACCGGATCATCCTCTCCAGCTGCGACACCGCCCGGCTCGCCTCCGTCGGCGCCGACGAACTCCTCGGCCTCGTCACCGCGTTGCTGCCCCTCGGGACGGCGGGCGTCCTGGCGAGCAGCGCCCCCGTCAACGACGCCGCGGTGGTCCCACTGATGCTCGCCCTGCACAAGGGACTGAGCGCCGGCCTGTCCTTGGCCGAGGCCCTGCGCGACGCCCGCGCCGCCCTGCCGGGGGATGCGGTGCACCAGGCCACGGGGTGGGCGTTCTCGGCGTTCGGAGCGGCTTAGCTCCGCTGGTTGCGCCGTCTTTGGCTGCAGGCCGGTGGGGGCTGGTGCGCAGTTCCCCGCGCCCCTTTGGGGCGCTTGTCTCACGCCGGTTGTGTGTCGGGGAGTTCCATCAGCCACGGCAGGGCTGTCCGGTCGCTGGCGCCGAGGCGGGCGTACGCGCTGTAGAGGTGGTTGCCGACTGTGCGGATGGACAGGGTGAGTTGTTCGGCGATCTGGCGGTTGCTGAGGCCGGCGGCGGCGAGGGTGACGATCTGGCGTTGGCGGGTGGTGAGTTCGCCGAGGACGAGACCGGAGAGGGCCGGGGTGCGGGCGCCCTGGCAGCGGCGGGCCAGGGCGACGGCGCGAGTGCGGGAGGTGCGGGCGGCGCGTGGGTCGCGGTGGACCCGTGCGGCCTGGGCGTGCGCCTCGGCCGCGAAGAGCAGGAAACCGCGTTCCTGGAGCCGTTCGGCCGCCCGGTCCAGACCCGGTCCGTCGCCAAGGGCGAGCGCGTCCGCGTGGGCGGCGAACACGCTGCCCACCGGAAGCCGGGCGGCGGCCTTTCCGGGAGCGCCGAGACGGACGGCGTCGTACTGGGCGAACATGCCGTCCCCGGCGACCGGCTGGACCGCGGAGTCGTAGTCGCCGCGTGCCGCCGCCAGCCAGATCGCCGCCTCACCCTCCGCCGGACGTCCGGCCAGGACCTCGTGGACCGTCGTCACGTCGCCCGACTGGGCGGCGGCGAGGGCGAGTTCGAGGAGGCAGGCGGAATCGTCGGGTGACTCCCGCAGGCCCTCCCGCGCCCAGGCCGCGGCCTCGCGCAACTCGCCGCGGAGCCGCACGGCACGCGCGCGTACGGCGGCGTACTCGGCGGGGACCGGCTCCCCCACCTCGACGAGCCACTCCCCCACGGGTGCCCGCAGCTCTCGTACGTCGGCCTCGTCGATCCGCCGTACCAGCTCGGCGGCCTCGTCCTTGAGGGCGGGTCCGCACTGGTCCGGTGTACGGGCGAGCCTGCGGGCCCGCAGCCGGCCGGCCGCGGCCCGCAGCACCGGGCCGTGCAGGGGGTGGGCGAGACGGACGGCGCCGTGGTCGTCGATGCCGATCAGCCCGTCGGTCTCCAGGCGTTCGAGGACCCGCAGATCGAAGTCGTCGGCGGTCGGCGGCAGAGGCTCGGCGAAGGCGAGGAGTTCGAGGGTCTCGCGCTCATCGGGGTCTACGCGGTCGACGACCGAAGCGGTCCGTTCCCGCACGGTCGGGGTCAGCGGCACAGGGCCGCGCCAGGCCCGTTCGTCCGAGCCCGGGATCCCGGTGAGCAACCCGCGCTCGCGCAGCGCGCCCGACAGGTCGCGCAGCAGCCGTAGATCGCCACGGCACAGTCGGTGCAGCCGGGTCACGGTGAGCGGCTCCAGCCGGCCGCCGGAGCCCGCGGCCGACAGCTGGGCCGTCTCCTCGCGCGGCAGCGGATCCAGGGTGAGGCGCGGCAGCAGCTCAGCGGTCCACAGCCGCGACACCGCGCCGGGCACCGGGACGCCGTCCCTGGCCACGACCAGCAGCCGGGTGCGGCCCTGGAATGCCAGCTGGTGGACCAGCGCGGCCGAGGCGTCGTCGAGCAGATGTGCGTCGTCCACCAGCAACGTCCGTACGGCGGACAGCAGTTGGACCGCCTTGTGCAGGGTGACCGTCTCGGGCAGCAGATGCGCGAACGCGGCGAAGGGGATGTGCCGGGTCTCGGGGGTCCCGGCCGCCTTGGCGCAGTCGGTGCCGCGGACCGCCTCCGTGACGAGCCGGGTCTTGCCGCAGCCCGCCGGGCCCGTCACCACGATGCCGTGCCGGCCCGCGGTCAAGGTCTGGCGGATCAGTTCCAGTTCGTTCTCCCGGCCGGTGAACGGCCAGGGCAGTTCCAGGGTCTTCGCGTCACCTTCGTAGGTCATCACATCAACAAGAGCAGGGTTACTCACACTTGATACACGGCGACTTGAGTAGCCCCCGACTCAGGCGCCCGGGGCCGGTGGACGGCACTCTGATCGCATGACCGCTCGCTACTGCGCCCTCTCGCAGCAGTCGGCCCCCGTCTTCGCACCGGGGCTGACCGCCGAGCGGCTCAGTGCGCTCATCGGCGGCCGCCAGATGTGGGTCAACGGCACCGTGCTGCACTACTACTTCTTCGACGGCGACTCCGACGGATCCGTGATATCCGTACCGGGGACCGGGGAGACCCGCCGGGTGTCGTGGGTCGGCTCCAAGGAGCAGCGGGACGTTGTGCGGGAGTGCTTCCAGGAGTGGCGGGACCTGGGGGTCGGTCTCCACTTCGTGGAGGTCGGCGACCGCTCGGAGGCCGAGCTGCGGATCGGGTTCCAGCTCGGCGACGGCTCCTGGTCGACCGTCGGCAAGGACGCCCTGCGGGTCGGCCGGGGTGAGCGGACCATGAACTTCGGCTGGGACCTGACCGCGCCCGGGGAGCGCGGGACGGCCCTGCACGAGGTGGGGCACGCGCTCGGCATGCTGCACGAGCACCAGAACCCGTTCGCCGGCATCCACTGGGACGACGAGGCCGTCTACGCCGACCTGGCGGGCCCGCCGAACTTCTGGAGCCGCGACAAGACGCACTTCAACATCCTGCGCAAGCTCGACCCGGACGAGGTCAACGGCTCCGTCTGGGACCCGCAGTCGATCATGGAGTATCCGTTCTCGGACGGGCTGATCCTGGAGCCGGAGCAGTACCGCGCGGGTCTGAACCCGCCCGGCACCCTCTCCCCGGCCGACAAGGAGTTCGTCCTGCGCTGGTATCCGCCGGCCGAGGTGCCGGGGCCGGCCGAGCTGGTGCCCTTCCGTTCGGCGACGCTGCGCCTCGGCCCCGGCGAGCAGGCCGACTTCGTCGTCGAGCCGCCGGAGACCCGGGAGTACTGCCTGGGCACCTTCGGCGACAGCGACACCGTCGTCGTGGTCTTCGAGGAACGGGACGGCGAACCCCGCTACCTTTCGGGCCAGGACGACGGGGGCACACCGCACAACGCAGCCGTCAGGGCCAGGCTCGTCAAGGGCCGCCGCTACTTCGTCCGTGTGCGCCTCCACTCGACGTGGGGATCGGGGGACACGGCGGTCATGTGCTGGTGACGGCACATGACCGCCCGCCACGGTCGGTCGGACCACTGTCCGGCACCGGGGGAGCGGTGGCGGGACGCCACCTTCGGGGGAGGGTGACGTCCCGCCACCACGCCACTGTCAGTGGCAACGGCTAGCTTCGGTGCATGAGTTCATCGCTGCGCACGATCACCGGATACGTCATCGGAGAGAGCCTGCGCCCGGGCGCCGTGTTCCAGCCGCAGGGCCTTCGTCTGCGCGGGATGAGCCGCATGGATGTCTCGGCGACCGCGACCGGCGCACAGCCGAGCCTGTGGACGTTTGTCGAGTGGGAGGCGGACGCCGAGGACATCACCGGCGTCACCGACGCCCTCGCCTCCGCACTGGAGGCGGAGAGCGGCTGGTATGCGGACTTCATCGTGGGCGAGGAGCGTGTCGTCGTCTTCGCGGGCAAGGTGTTCCGCTATCGGATCGGCGACGAGGCGGGCCGCGCCGAAGCGGTCGCGTACGGCCGGTCGCTGGGGACGCCCGAGCATCAGCTCGACTGGGCGGACTGACGCCGGTCGCTCAGCCGCGACCCGTGTGGACGGCCCAGTCCAGGATCTGCACGGCCGCACCGGCCGCCTCCAGTCCCCGGCAGTGGGCCTGGTGCCGGCGGGCGATGCCGGCGAGGTCGAGGTGGCGGCCGAAGGACGGGTGGGCGGCCAGTCGGCGGGCGTAGGACCACAGGGCCGGATGGTCGGCGATGCGGTGCACGGCTGCGGCGTCCAGGTGATTGCGGTGGACGGTGTCGAGCTGCACCAGGGTGACCCACAACTCGACGTCGGCAGCGGTGAGTTGATGACCGACCAGGAACTCGTCGGCGGCGAGCCGGTGCTCCAGCGAGTTCAGGGTCGCGAGCAGCGAGCGGAGCGCGGTGGCGCGCTCCTCCGCATCGGCGCCGGCGCGTCCGGCCCGCTGGGCGGTCGCGTCGATGCGCTGGGAGCACAGTCGCTCCACGGCTTCGATCTCCCCCTCCGCACCGCACGGGTAGAGCGCGGCGCGGCCCGTGCCGAAGTGCCGGGCCAGGTCGCGCGTGATGTCGGCGGCATGAGTGCTGACGATCCGCCCCGACCAGTCGTCGCTGAGCACCGGGCCGACGGCCGCGCCCGCATACCGGTGCGCACTCGCCTCGTACAGCGGACGCAGCGCGGAGTGACCGCCGTCGGGAGAGTCCGGCACATCGGCCAGGAAGGTCACCGGACAGCTGTCGTCGAGCCCGAGCAGGCTGTGCACGACGGCGATCCGCAGCCCGTCCGGACAGGCGGGCGACAGATGCAGGCGATAGCGGCGCGGCACGGCGTAGTGCCCACTGCGCGCATCCCGCCCGATCCGCCCCCGGAACCCGGGGGCGAACGGCACGGAGGGGACAGCGGCGAGCGGTGTGACGGACATGAGTCTCCCCGGGGATGGGCGCACGGACGGACGTACGGCGCAGACGTCGTCGGACACGGGCGGCAGGCAGCGGGCAGTGGGCAACGGGCGGCGGCGCGACTCAGCCCAGCGGTCCGATCGCGCTGCAGACGCGCAGCAGATCGATGTGACGGCGGGAAGTCAGAAGCGGCGACTGCGCAGGCGTACGGCACACCGGGCTGATGACCGACTCGAGGCGCGCCATGGTTCCCTACCAGTTCACTAGGATTCCTTTCTGGAGTGTCGATCCACTGCGTCCCGCCGTCAAGAGGGTGTCCAGCCCACGAACCGGAGGGGCCACCGGCCGGTCTCATGGCCGACCGGCCTTGACAGTCCCTCGGCCCGTTGGGTGAATGACCCTGACGCAAGTCCATGACGTCATGTGGGGTGGAGCACATGAGCACGTCGAAGGGCTTCACAGCCGGGTTCCGTACGCTGGACACCGAGGTCGCCGACCGGGAGCTGCCGGTCAAGGGCGAACTGCCGGGCTGGCTCCAGGGGAGCCTGCTGCGCAACGGCCCGGCCCGCTTCGAGGCGGGGAGCGGCACGGGAGGCAGGGCCTTCCGGCACTGGTTCGACGGTCAGGCGATGCTGCACCGCTTCTCCTTCGGCGACGGCCACGTCTCGTACAGCAACAGGTATGTGGACACGCCGAGCAGCCGGACCGCACGTGAGGCGGGACGGATCGAGTACCCCGAGTTCGCGACCGACCCGTGCCGTTCCCTGTTCGGGCGCTTCTTCAGCGTCTTCGCCCGGCGCGACGTCGTGAACACCAACGTCAATGTGACCCGCTTCGGCGACCGTTTCGTGGCCATGACCGAGACACCGCTGCCGGTGGAGTTCGACCCGGAGACGCTCGCCACCGCCGGTGTCGTCGACTACGAGGACGCCCTCAAGGGCCACCTCACCACCGCGCATCCGCACCAGGACCCGGCTACCGGCGACCTCGTCAACTTCATGACGCACTTCTCGCGCCGCAGCGAGTACCGCGTCTACCGACAGCCCTCCCCCGGCACGCGCCGCGAGCTGATCGCCCGGCATCCGGTGGCCCGGCCCGGCTACATGCACAGCTTCGCCATCACCGGCCGGTATGTCGTCCTGGCCGAGTTCCCGCTCACCGTGAACCCCATGAGCCTGCTCCTGAGCGGCCGTCCGTTCATCGAGAACTACCGCTGGGAGCCGGCACAGGGCACGCGCTTCATCGTCTTCGACCGGCGCGAAGGGACCGTACGCGGGGTGTACGAGACCGCGGCGTGCTTCGCGTTCCACCACATCAACGCCTGGGAGGACGAGGAGGACCGCGGACACCTGATCCTCGACCTGTGCGCCTACGACGACGCCTCGGTGATCGACGCGCTCTACCTGGACCGGCTCCGTGCCGGGCGGGGCGTGCCGGTCTCGTACCCCACCCGCTACCGGATCGGCCTGCGCTCCGGTCGCGTCGGGACCGAACGGCTGGCCGACGAGACCATGGACCTGCCGCGCATCGACTACACGCGATGCAACGGACGCCCCTACCGGTACGCCTATGGCGTCAGCGCCCGTGGCGGCCGGGACGACGACTTCATCAACCAGCTCGTCAAGGTCGACGTCATGACGGGCGGAACGCGGACGTGGTGCGAGGAGGACTGCTACCCCGGCGAGCCCGTCTTCGTCCCCGCCCCGGACGCCACCGCCGAGGACGAGGGCGTGCTGCTGTCCGTCGTACTCGACGCGGCCGCACAGTCGTCGTCGCTCCTGGTGCTGGACGCCGGGACACTGGACGTCCTGGCACGGGCGCAGGCGCCCCATATCGTCCCGCTGGGGTTCCACGGCCTGTTCACCGGTCGCCCCTAGCGCCTACTCGTAGCCGAGGACCTTGAAGTCCTTGCCGACGAAGGTGTGGTGCGGCCAGTTGACGCTGATGTTGTGGACCTCGTACTCGCCGTTCTCCAGCTGGACGACGCGGTCGTTGATGCCTCCGGGGACGACGGCCTGTGCGGCCTGGATCGCCTTGTACGCGGTCGTTCCGTTGATGATCGTCCCCTCGCCCTCGGTGTAGTCGGGGATCCGGCCCACCGACTTGTCCGGTGACGGTGTGCCCTGCTGGAAGGGGATCACTCCGGCCGCTTCGACGGCCGCGGCTCCACCGTCGCCTCCGCGTTGCACGACGACGCGCGTCGCGTCGACGGTCGCGCTGTCCACCGTCCCGAGGACGAGGACGCTCGCGCCCTCCTTCACCGCCTTGGCCGGGGCTCCGACGGTCTTCGTGGCGGAGGTCACGGTCACCGTCACCTGCACGCCCGTCGCCGTCGTCATGGTGAAGCCCGTCCTGGACGTGGCGTCGACGATGCCGGTCGCACCCCCGTCGGACGGGTCGGCCACGGGTCCGCCACCGGTGGGTCCGGGCGCCGGCGAGGAGGTGGCCTCGGCGGCAGCGGACGACGAGGGGTCCGCTGCGGCGGAGGTGACACCGAGGGTGGTTCCGAGCGCCGCACAGGTCAGCCCGGCGATCACGATCCATCCCCCCTTCCTCAGGATCATCCGCCGCACGAACGACCGGGGGGCCCGCAAGGTCGTCGTCTCCGGGGCGGCCGGGTCGTGGTCGCTCATGATGGAGCTCCCTTCGCTGGGGCAACTGCATCCGAGCCTGGTGACCGTTCTTGTGAACCGGCTCAGCCGATCCTTAATAACTCCTGACAAAGAGCGCCGGCGGACCCGTCCATTCCGCTCATTGCCTCCCCATACAGGGCACGCGCACCTTGACGCCCCCCCGGCGCCCTCACTTAACTCACGCCTTGAACTATCCAAGTTCCCCTCCCCCTTTTCTCGCCGGGCACAGCTCGGTTCCTCCCCCTCGGAGCACCCCATGCCGAAGTCCCACCGCACACCGGTCTGGACGCGCAGCAGAGTGCTGGGTGCGACGGCCGGCGGCACCGCGGCCGCCGGCCTCGGGGCGTTCGCCGTGGCGCGGGCCGCCTCGGCGGCCGACACGAGCGTCACCGCCGGCGGCCCCGGCGACGTCGTCGGCAAGGTCACCGTCGGCTACCAGGGCTGGTTCGCCTGCAAGGGCGACAACGCACCGATCAACGCGTGGCGGCACTGGAGCCCCAACAGCGCCCAGCCGCCGTCCCCCTCCAACCACGGCATCACCTCGTGGCCGGACGTCCGTGACTACACCAAGACCTACCCGACGGCCTACGCCGGCCTCGGCAACGGCCGCACACCCAACCTGTTCTCCTCCTACGACCAGCAGACGGTCGACGCCCACTTCCTGTGGATGCAGCAGTACGGCATCGACACGGCGGCCCTCCAGCGCTTCAACCCCACGGGCGGCGAAGGACCCACCCGTGACCAGATGACGGCCAAGGTGCGCAGCGCGGCGGAGGCGTACGGCCGGAAGTTCTACGTCATGTACGACGTCTCCGGCTGGACGAACATGCAGTCGGAGATCAAGACCGACTGGACGAACAAGATGTCGGCGTACACGTCGAGTCCGGCCTACGCCATGCAGAACGGCAAGCCGGTCGTGTGCGTCTGGGGCTTCGGCTTCACCGACGACAAGCGCGACTTCACCGCCGCGGCCTGTCTCGACGTCGTCAACTGGTTCAAGAACCAGGGCTGTTACGTCATCGGTGGCGTCCCCACCTGGTGGCGCACCGGCACCAGCGACTCCCGCCCCGGCTTCGGCGACGTCTACCACGCCTTCAACATGCTCTCCCCGTGGATGGTCGGCCGGATCGGCAAGGCCGCCGACTCCGACGACTTCTCCAACGTGGCGACCGTCCCCGACCTCGCGGACTGCGCAGCGCACGGCATCGACTACCAGCCATGCGTCCTGCCCGGCGACGTCGCCGAACGCCAGCGGGCCCACGGCGACTTCATGTGGCGGCAGTTCTACAACGTGGTACGGGCCGGGTCGCGGGGCATCTACATCTCGATGTACGACGAGTACAACGAGGGCAACCAGATCGCCAAGACCGCCGAGTCGCAGAGCTGGATCCCCACCGACTCCGGTCTGCTCGGCCTCGACGAGGACGGCACCGCCTGCTCCGCCGACTACTATCTGCGCCTCACGGGCGACGGCGGCCGCATGCTCAAGGGTGAGCTCGCGCTGACCGCCACCCGCCCCACCCAGCCGTACGTCAACGGCACCTCCGCGGGCACCCCGGCCGCCGCCACGATCACCCTCAAGGCGCGGGCCAACAGCAGGTTCGTGACGGCTCAGAGCGCCGGCGCCAAGCCGCTGATCGCGGGCCATGACGCGGCCGGTTCATGGGAACGGTTCGACCGGATCGACCTGGGGAGCGGCAACATCGCCCTGCGCTCCCGCGCCAACGGCCGTATCGTCACCGCCGCCGACGCGGGCGCCTCCCCACTGATCGCCGACCGCACCGCCATCGGCCCCTGGGAGACCTTCCGGCTGGTGAACAACTCCAACGGCACGGTCAGCCTGCTCGCCGCCGCCAACACCAAATACGTGACGGCCGACAACGGCGGCGCCGACCCGCTGATCGCCAACCGCGATGCGATCGGGAACTGGGAACAGTTCGATCTGGCGACGGTCTAGCGGGCTTCCCCGGCCGGCACCCCGGCGGTGTCGGGCGACCCGCGGAACAGCAGCCGGGCCGGGATCGCCAGCAGCCACCAGTACTTGGCGAGGGACGGCGAGAAGAAGGCCACCGGGACCGAGCTGGCGAAGACCAGGACCAGCAGGACGCCGCGGCGCACCGCTTCCCTCAGCACTGCCGGGGAGGTGTCCGGTACCGCCGACGCGGGGTTCGCCAGGAGGCGCAGGTACATCCCGCAGACCAGGGCGATGGCCAGGGTGATCGCCGCTCCGTAGCAGGCGGTTGCCGTGGCGGTGTCGCCGTATTCGCTGATCAGCCGGGTCGGGAAGGGCAGTGCGGCGACGACTGCCAGGAGCGCGAAGTAGAGGTAGAGCAGCCAGCGGTCGACCGTCTTGATCGAGCGGAACAGGGCGTGCTGGGCCAGCCAGAGGGCACCGATGACGGCGAAGCTGAGCAGGTAGGCGCCGATCATCGGCACGGCTTCCCGGACAGCGTGGGGGACTTCGTCGTCGGGCAGGCCCTCCGCGACGGTGATCTCGAGGGCGAGCAATGTCATCGCGATCGAGAACACGGCGTCGCCGAGGGCCAGGAGGCGTTCGGGACCTACGACGGCTTCACGGCGCAGCAGGCCGAAGGGGAGGTTCGTCATGTCGGTGGCACCAGGGGGTTCGTTGACGGGCTGAGGACGGCCGACCGGCCGGGAAGGCAAGAGGTACCACGTCGGGCTGTACGACCGGGGTAGCTCGCGTGGCTGTTCTGTGCGCACGCAGGGTCACTGGTTTGCGGGTGCACCAACGCGGGACGAGCGCCGGGCATGCGTCCCCCGCCCGCGTGCGGACCACGGCTGGCCGGAAGCTGCAACTCGCTTCCTTCACAACTTACTTCACTTCTTGACGAAAGCGGTCCAGACCTTTAGGTTCACGGCTCAGCATCGCACCGTGTGACGCATCCACTGTTCATGAGGTGAACGCGGCCTCGGTCGCCCATCCCCCACGAAGGGCCCTCTGCGCTCATGCCCAGACCTCTCCCCGCAGTTGTCTCCCTCGCCGCACTCTCCCTGGCCACCGGCCTGCTGACCGCGTCCCCCGCGCAGGCGGCCACCGGCACCGTCACCGGCCTGGCCGGCAAGTGCCTGGACGTCGCCGGCGCGAACTCCGCCGACGGGACGGCCGTCCAGCTCTACGACTGCAACGGCACCGCCGCCCAGCAGTGGACGGTCGGCACCGACGGCACCATCCGCGCCCTCGGCAAGTGCCTCGACGTCACCGGCAATTCCACGGCCGACGGCGCCACGGTGCAGCTGTGGAGCTGTACCGGCGCCGCCAATCAGAAGTGGACCACCACCGCCGCGCGCGACATCGTGAACCCGCAGGCGAACAAGTGCCTCGACGTCACCGGCAACAGCTCCGCAAACGGCACCCGCATACAGATCTGGAGCTGCGGCGGCGGCGCCAACCAGAAGTGGACCGCGCCCGCCCCCGGCGACGGCGGCACCCCGTCGACGCCGATGGCCGTGGCGCCATACCTCTACAACGGCTGGGGCAGCCCGCCGAACCCCACCACGGTCACCAACGCCACCGGCGTCAAGTACTTCACGCTCGCCTTCGTGCTCAGCAACGGCTACTGCAACCCCCAGTGGGACGGCGGCCGGGCGCTGACCGGCGGCGTGGACCAGCAGACGATCAACACCGTGCGTGCAGCCGGCGGCGACGTCGTCCCGTCCTTCGGCGGCTGGAGCGGCAACAAGCTGGAGAGCTCCTGCTCCACCGCGGGCGAACTCGCCGCCGCGTACCAGCGGGTCATCAGCGCGTACGGGCTCAAGGCCATCGACATCGACCTCGAAGCCGACGCCTACAACAGCCCGACCGTGCAGCAGCGCACCGTGGACGCCCTGAAGACCGTGAAGGCCAACAACGCCGGCCTGAAGGTCTACGTCACCATCGGCACCGGCACGAGCGGGCCCGACACCAGCCTGATCAACCGGGCCGCCGCCTCCGGTCTGACCGTGGACGCCTGGACGATCATGCCGTTCAACTTCGGCGGCGTAGGCCAGAACATGGGCAACCTCAGTACACAGGCCGCCGAAGGCCTCAAGAACGCGCTGAAGAACGCCTACGGCTACAGCGACGACCAGGCCTACCGGCTCATGGGCATCTCGTCGATGAACGGCATCACCGACCAGAACGAGACCGTCACGGTGAACGACTTCCGGACCATGCTCGCCTACGCCCAGCAACACCACCTGGCCCGGCTGACCTTCTGGTCCGTCAACCGTGACCGCCCGTGCACCGGCGGCCCCGCCGACAGCTGCTCCGGTGTGGGCCAGTCCGACTGGGACTACACCCGGGTCTTCGCCGCGTACACCGGCTGACCCAGCCACCCCCACCGACCGCCGACCTCCCCGGCTCTCGGCTCTCGGCTCTCGGCCCGAGGGACCCCCTGTCTCGCTTCGCCCGGCAAGGAGAATCCGTGCTCACCCACTTGCGCACCGCGCTCAAGCGCCGCCGCAGATCCACTGTCGCCGCCCTGGTCACCGCAACCGTCGCCTCCGTGCTCACCTCCGTCCCCGCGCCCGCGAGCGCGGCGGCGAACGCGGCCGCGGCACTGCCCACCGGCTTCGCCACCGTCATGAACGCCGCGAGCGGCCGGTGTCTCGACGCCTATGCGGCCGGCACCGCCAACGGCACCGTCGTGCAGCAGTACAAGTGCAACGGCACCACGGCCCAGCAGTGGAGCTTCACCGCCACCAGCGACGGCTACGTCCGTATCAACAACGGCAACAGCACCGGCCAGGTCGTGGACGTCGCCGATACGTCCACGGCCGACAACGCGCCCGTCCACCTGTGGGCCTACGGCGGCGGCACCAACCAGCAGTGGCTACCGGTCGACGAGGGCGGCGGCGCCTACCACTTCGTCAACCGCAACAGCGGCAAGTGCCTGGACGACCCCGGCGCCTCGACCGCGGACAGCGTGCAGTTCGTGCAGTACACCTGCAACGGCAGCACCGCCCAGCGCTTCCAGGTGGTCCCCGTGACCCAGTCCGGCACGAATCCGGACTTCGGCCCGAACGTCGTCGTCTTCGACCCGTCCATGTCGGCCTCGACGATCCAGACCAGGCTGAACTCGATCTTCCAGCAGCAGCAGACCAACCAGTTCGGCTCCCAGCGCTACTCCGTCCTGTTCAAGCCGGGCTCCTACGACGCCGACGTCAACGTCGGCTTCTACACCCAGGTCGCGGGCCTCGGCCTGACCCCGGACGCCGTCACGATCAACGGTGCGGTGCACGCCGAGGCCGACTGGTTCCAGGGCAACGCGACCCAGAACTTCTGGCGCGGCGCCGAGAACCTGTCCGTCAACCCGACCGGCGGCAGCGACCGTTGGGCGGTCTCGCAGGCGGCCTCGTACCGCCGGATGCACCTGCGCGGCAACATCGCTCTCGACGACAGCGGCTGGTCCAGCGGCGGTCTCCTCGCCGACAGCAAGATCGACGGGCAGGTCAACTCCGGCAGCCAGCAGCAGTGGCTGACCCGCAACTCCCAGCTCGGCAGCTGGACCGGCTCCAACTGGAACATGGTCTTCGTCGGCAGCCAGGGCGTCCCCGGCACCAGCTTCCCCAACCCGCCCTACACCACGGTCGCGCAGACCCCGGTCAGCCGGGAGAAGCCGTCCCTGTACGTCGACGGCAACGGCGCCTACCAGGTGTTCGTGCCCTCGACACGGTCCAACTCCACCGGCACCAGCTGGGCGAACGGATCTCCGTCCGGCAGCTCGCTGTCCCTCGACACCTTCTACATCGTGAAGCCGGGCGCGACCGCGTCGGACATCAACGCGGCGCTGGCGGCGGGCAAGAACCTCCTGGTCACCCCGGGCGTCTACCACCTCAACCAGACGCTCCAGGTGAACCGCGCCGACACGGTCGTGCTCGGTCTGGGCCTCGCCACGTTCATCCCCGACAACGGCATCACCGCGATGAAGGTGGCCGACGTCGACGGAGTGAAGGTCGCCGGGGTCCTGTTCGACGCGGGCACCACCAACTCGCCCACCCTGATGGAGGTCGGCCCGACGGGCTCGTCCGCCTCCCACGCGGCCAACCCGACGTCCCTGCACGACGTGTACTTCCGCGTCGGCGGCGCCGCCGTCGGCAAGGCGACCACCAGCCTGGTGATCAACAGCGACAACGTCATCGCCGACCACACCTGGATCTGGCGCGCCGACCACGGCAGCGGCGTCGGCTGGAACACCAACACCGGCGACACCGGCCTGATCGTCAACGGCGACAACGTCACCGCGTACGGCCTGTTCGTCGAGCACTACCAGAAGTACCAGACCATCTGGAACGGCAATGGCGGCCGGACGTACTTCTACCAGAACGAGATGCCGTACGACCCGCCGAACCAGGCGTCGTGGATGAACGGTTCCACACAGGGCTACGCCGCCTACAAGGTCGCCGACTCCGTCACCAGCCATCAGGCGTACGGCCTCGGCAGCTACTGCTACTTCAACGTCAACCCGGGTGTGGCCGCCGAGCGGGCCATCGAGGCGCCGAACAACTCCAATGTGCGCTTCACCAGCATGGTGACGGTCTCCCTCGGTGGAGTGGGCACCATCCGGCACGTCGTCAACGGTTCGGGCGGCCCGTCCAACTCCACGACCAACGTGGCCAATCTGACCAGCTTCCCCTAAGCACACCAGCTCCGCCGACGGCCGTCCCCGTTCAGGGGACGGCCGTTCCACCCCCTACCCAAGGAGCGTCCTCAACCATGCACAGACCCCGTTTCCTCGGCCGGTTCGCCGTCCTCGCCGTTCTCTCCGCGGTCCTGACCGCCCTGTTCACCGTGACGCCCGCCCAGGCGGCCAGCGGCTCGATCACCGGGCTCGCCGGCAAGTGCGTGGACGTCGCGGGTGCCGGCAGCGCCAACGGCACCGCCGTACAGCTCTACGACTGCAACGGAACCGGCGCGCAAGTCTGGTCCAACCCCGGTGACGGAACCCTGCGTGCGCTCGGCAAGTGTCTGGACGTCGTCGAACGGAGCACCGCGGACGGCGCGGCGGTCCAGCTGTGGGACTGCTCCGGCGGGACCAACCAGCAGTGGGTGGTCAGCGGCGCGAGGGACATCGTCAACCCGGCCGCCAACAAGTGCCTGGACGTCACCGGGAACAACAGCGCCAACGGCACCCGGCTGCAGATCTGGACCTGCTCGGGCGGCGCGAACCAGAAGTGGAACGCGCCCGCGAGCGGTGGTGGCGGCACCCCGTCCGGATTCGTCGTCACCGAGGCGCAGTTCAACCAGATGTTCCCGAGCCGGAACTCCTTCTACACGTACAGCGGTCTGACCGCCGCGCTGAGCGCCTACCCGGGCTTCGCGAACACCGGCAGCGACACGGTGAAGAAGCAGGAGGCCGCCGCCTTCCTCGCCAACGTCAATCACGAGACCGGCGGGCTCGTCCACATCGTCGAGCAGAACACCGCCAACTACCCCCACTACTGCGACTGGAGCCAGTCGTACGGCTGCCCGGCCGGCCAGGCCGCCTACTACGGGCGTGGCCCCATCCAGCTGTCGTGGAACTTCAACTACAAGGCCGCCGGTGACGCGCTCGGCATCGATCTGCTCAACAATCCGTGGCTGGTGCAGAACGACTCCGCCGTGGCCTGGAAGACCGGTCTTTGGTACTGGAACACCCAGTCGGGCCCCGGCACCATGACCCCGCACAACGCCATGGTCAACCAGGCCGGCTTCGGCCAGACGATCCGCTCCATCAACGGCTCCCTGGAGTGCGACGGCAAGAACCCCGCGCAGGTGCAGAGCCGCGTGGACGCCTACAACCGGTTCACCTCGATCCTCGGCGTGTCGCCGGGCAGCAACCTGTACTGCTGACGACGACCGCTCAGCTCAACCAGGAGTCACCATGCGCAAGTTGAGATCCCTCGCCAATGTCCTCCTAGGCACCCTCGGCGCGATGACGCTCGTCGTCGCGATCCCGGCGACCGCCCACGCGAACGTCCTGACCCTGCTGCCGCAGAACGCCGACGGCCTGGAGCAGACCTACTCCCCCGCCTACGACTACGACGGCGACGGCTGCTACGCCACCGCCGCCATCGGTGCCGACGGCACCATCAACCCCGGCCTGAAGCTCGGCGGCGACGTCAACGGCAAGTGCCACGACCCCGCCCAGCTGAACAACTCCAACACGTACTCGCGCGCGAAGTGCAACAACGGCTGGTGCGCGGTCATGTACGCCAGCTACTTCGAGAAGGACCAGGTGACGCTCGGCCCGGCAGCCATCGGGCACACCCACGACTGGGAACACGTCATCGTGTGGATCAACAACAACGAGGTCCAGTACGTGTCGGCGTCCCAGCACAGTTCGTACCAGACGCTGCCGCGGTCGGACATCCGCTTCGACGGCACCCATCCGAAGATCGTGTACCACAAGGACGGCATAGGGAGCCACTGCTTCCGCTTCGCCAACGGCAACGACGAACCGGCGGAGAACGCCACGGGCAACTGGTTCTACCCGCGGCTCGTCGGCTGGAATGGTTACCCGGCCGGTTACCGCGACAAGCTCAGCAGCGCCGACTTCGGCTCGGCCACCTTCAAGATCGACGACGGCGACTTCCAGTGGGCTCTCGACTACACGAGCCCGGCCGGAATCCCCTTCGACCCGTACGCCTGACGCCCGGCCTGCCAGGTCCGCTGACGGTGTGCCGAAGACGGCCCCCGCAGGCAATCGCCTGCGGGGGCCGTCCCCGTCGTCGGAACAGAAGGCGTCATGCCTGGCTTGCGCGTGCCTCGCGCGCCGCCCTGGCGAGGTCCATGTCCGTGGTCTCAGGGGCGAGGAACTGCGAGACCAGGCCACCTACGGCGAGCACCCCGGCACCGATCAGGAGCACGAACTCCGCCCCGAACCGGTCGAGCCCCATCGGCAGCAGGAAGGTGCCGATGGCCGCGCCGACCCGGCTCATCGCGGTGGCGAAGCCGACGCCCGTGGTGCGCAGGGAGGTCGGGAAGACCTCCAGCGGGTAGACGGCGGTCAGTGCGCTGGAGGCGGCGTTGAGGAAGATGAAGAACAGGAAGCCGCCGACGATGACCGGGGTGGACGTCGGCCACACCGCGACCAGGGCCAGACAGCCGGCGGTGATCCAGAACGGCGGGATGAGCAGCCTGCGGCGGCCGATCCTGTCGACGACGAGACAGCCCGCCGTCACGCCCGCCACCGCGGTGAAGGAGTAGACGAGCAGCGCCGCGACCGCGTTGTCCCCCATGTTCAGGGCCTCGAACACCTGGGTCCAGAACGTGCCGATGGCGAAGTACGGCAGGACGAGCGCGGCCCAGAAGACGCTCGCGAACACCGTGCTGCGCAGGTGCCGTCGGTTGAACAGCGCCCGGAATCCTTCCTTCGCGGGCGCGTTGCACTCGTCGAGTTCGGCGTCGATGTCGACTTCGATGCCGTACTTCTGGATCAGCGCCTCGGCCTCCTCGCGGCGCCCCTTGCTCAGCAGCCAGCGCGCCGATTCCGGGATGCCGCCTCGCAGCGCGACGCACACCACGGCTATGACCGCGCTGCTGGCCAGGGACCACCGCCAGCCGCCGTCGACGTTCGCGAACAGGGCGCCGACGACGGTCGCCAGCGCGTATCCGACGTACCAGCTGATCTCCAGGCTGGCCAGCAGCCGGCCGCGGCCCTGTCGGGGCGCGTACTCGGACAGCAGCGGCGCGCCGATCGCGTACTCACCGCCGATCGCCACCCCCATCAGCAGACGGATGAGGAAGAGCTGGAGTCCGTCGGCGACGAAGAACTGGAGGACCGAGCCGACCAGGAAGATCATCATGTCGAACAGGAACACCGGCCGCCGGCCCATCCGGTCGGCGAGCCGCCCGAAGAGCGGTCCGCCGACGAAGATGCCGATCAGCGGCGAGGCTCCGACCAGTCCCTGCATGAGGGTGGAGAGGTGCAGGTCGGTGGTGAGCGCGGCCATCGCCATGCCGATGCCGCCGATGATGTAGCCGTCGATGCCCTGCCCGATCTGCGTGGCGAGCTTCAACTTGGTGTGCAGACGGCGGCGTTCGCGCTCGGTGGCGGGGACTGCCGGTGTACTGGGCTGATGTTGGGTCGCAGGCGTCATTGCCATGGGCGGTCCTTGTCATGAGCGGCGTGAGCGGAAAGGGGGACGGGGAGAAGGTCAGTTGGGCCAGTCCAGGGCGATGTACTGCGTCTCCAGGAAGGCCTCGATGCCCTCACGGCCGCCTTCCCTGCCCAGCCCTGACTGCTTGACGCCGCCGAACGGCGCGGCCGGGTCGGACAGCACGCCGCGGTTGAGGCCGACCATGCCGGCCTCGAGACGCTCCGCCAGGCGCAGCGCACGGGCGACGTCGCGTGAGTACACGTACGAGGCGAGGCCGTGCACCGTCGCGTTGGCCCGCGCCAGCATCTCGTCCTCGTCCGTGAAGGTGGTGAGGGGCGCGACGGGTCCGAAGACCTCCTCGTGCAGGATCCGGGCGTCGTCGGGTACGTCGACCAGGACGGTCGCGGGGTGGAAGTGGCCGGGTCCGTCGGGTGCGGTGCCCTGTGCGGCGATTTTCGCGCCGCGTGCGAGGGCGTCGTCGACGAGGGAGCGGATCTTGTCGACGGCCGCTCCGTTGACCATCGGCCCGAGGGTGACGTCCTCGGCCAGGCCGGGTCCGGTGCGTACGGCGGTCATGGCGGCGCCGAACTTCTCGGTGAACTCGGCGGCCACGGACTCATGGACGTAGAACCGGTTGGCGGCGATGCAGACTTCGCCGCCGCCGCGCATCTTGGCGTCCATCGCGCCGTGCACGGCGGCGTCGATGTCGGCGTCCTCGCAGACGACGAAGGGGGCGTTGCCGCCGAGCTCCATGGTGACGTTGACGACGTTCGCCGCGGCCTGCTCCAGGAGCAGCCTGCCGGTGGCGGTGGAGCCGGTGAAGGAGAACTTGCGGACCCGTTCGTCGCCGAGCCAGGCCGAGACGACCTCGGGGGCGCGGTCGGTCGGCAGGACGTTCAACAGGCCGTCGGGCAGGCCGGCTTCGGTCAGCAGGGCGGCGACCGCGAGGGCGGTGAGCGGGGTCTCCGGCGCGGGCTTGAGCAGGACGGGGCAGCCCGCCGCGAGCGCCGGGGCGATCTTCCGGGTGGCCATGGCGGCCGGGAAGTTCCAGGGGGTGACGAAGGCGGTGACGCCGACGGGGTGCTTGCGGACGACATGCCGGTAGCCGCCGGCCGGGGCGTCCCCGAAGGAGGAGCCGATCCGCACCGCCTCCTCGGCGAACCAGCGGAAGAACTCGGCGGCGTAACCGACTTCGGCCGCCGCGTCCCGGTAGGCCTTGCCGTTCTCCAGGACGATCAGACGGGCCAGGGTGTCGTGGTGCTCGCGCATCAGCGTGAACGCGTCGTGCAGGATCTCCGAGCGGCGGCGGGCCGGCGTGGCACGCCACCCGGCGGCCGCCGCGGCAGCCGCGTCGACGGCGGCCAGGGCGTCGCGCGGGCCGGCCGCGGACACCTCGCGGACCAGCTCGCCGGTGGCCGGGTCGTACACGGGGAAGGTGCGTTCGTCCTCGGCCGCGCACCAGCGGCCGCCGACGTACACATCGCCTTCGGCGGGCGGCGCCTTGGCGAGGGTGTCGATGTCGACGAGGGTCATGAGCTGCTCATTTCTCCGTGCCGGACCGGGGACGAGGGGTGGCTGGTCCGGTTCGCGGTGAACTTACGAGCGCGTCATACGGCCGACAAGGCAGCCCCGGCAGATCGCAACCGTGGTTGCTGTGAGGGCAACTCGCCGATCATGGGCGGGTGTACGGCGATCAGGTCAGCCGGGCCCGCAGCAGCGGCGTCCGCCGGGGCTCCCAGCCCAGCAGCGACGACACCCGCGCCGCCGCCCGGGCCGTCGTACGCCCCGCCTCGTCGAGACGGTCACCGAGCCGGGCCTTGGGAGCGGAGATGTTGATGGCCGCGACGACCCGGCCCCGGAAGTCCCGCACCGGTGCCGACACACCGACCAGCCCCTCCTCGAACTCCTCGCTCACGCGCGCGTAGCCCTGCCGTTTGGCGTCCTGGATGAGGGCCCACAGCTCCTGGACCGGCATCTCGCTGCTCGTGCCGAAGCGGACGTACAGCTCGTCGGGGGTCGCGTCGGCGAGCAGGACGCGCCCGGCGGACAGCCGCCAGGCGGGCACCCCGCGCCCCTCCCAGCCATGGACGCGGAACGAGTGGCCGGAGACCGAGAGCAGGGTGAGGACGTCGCGGTCGCTCAGGACGCACAGATGGCTGGTCTCCTCCAGGTCGGCCGACAGCGCGTGCATGACCGGCTCGGCCATGCGCACCAGCCTGCTCTCCGAGGTCCGGGCGACGAGGGAGAACAGCCGCCAGCCGAGGCGGTACTCCAGTGTGTCGGGGTCACGCTCGACGATGCCCTCGACGGCCAGGGCTTTCAGCGCCCGCGAGACCTGGGTCTTCTCCCGGCCCACCAGCTGGGCGAGGCGTACGACGCCGAGGCCGCCGGCGTTCTGGGCCTCGTCGGAGGAGAGCGCCTCCAGCAGGTCTATGTCGCGGCGCAGGCCGTGTCCGCGGGAGGCCGAGGGGGTGTCCGTCACTCGAACCATCCTAGGCACCGGGACACCGAACGAACCCCCAGGTCAGCCAGCGAGTTGTCAGGAGAGCAACCGGCATTTCGATTCCCGCGACCGCCTTGCGAGGGGGTGGCGGCAGACCTAGATTCGCCGCATCGGACCGGATGAAGTGCGAGGTATGCGAGCTTTGCCCGCACGGCAGGGTTCCTCAGCCCACCGCTTCCCGGCCCGTCGCCGCTTCCCGCTCCCGGAGATCCAGGAGATTCCATGTCTTCGCCCTTTGCCCCGACCGCGCTCATCGGCGAGTCCTTCGTCGGTGAGGGCGCCAACGCCGCGCACACGAACGTCGTGATCGGACGCAAGGGCGGCCCCGTCGAGACCGCCTGGGCGACGGCGCTGGCCACCCCGAGCGCCGGGCATGTTCCGTTCATGACGGTCGTACGGCCGTCCGTCCCGGTGAAGCCGATGACCCTGTTCGTGAACAAGGCCGCCGCGGAGGGTGAGCTGCACCAGCGCGCCACCTGGGGTTCGGCGCAGGCCGGGCTTGCGCAGGGGGTCGCGGACGCGGTCGACGAAGGGCTGATCCCCGCCGAGGACACCGACGACCTGCTGATCATCGCCGCCATGTGGGTCAACCCGGCGGTCGACGACCTGGACGTCTCCTTCCGCAACCAGCGCGCCGCCGCGTACGGAGCGGTGCGGGCCGCCGTGACCGGGACGCCCACCGTCTCCGATGTGCAGGCGGCCGCCAAGGAGGGGCCGACGAACCCGTTCTACACACCTACCGCCGAGGTGCTCGCCCGATGAAGATCACCGACATCACCCTGGACCGGCTGCGCCTGGAGCTGGACCCGCCGTTCCGCGCCGCCTGGGACCCCGAGCCGCGCCGGCACTTCGACGCCACGATCGTCCGGGTCCATACCGACGAGGGCATCACCGGCATCGGCTCCGGCGACCTCATGGACGGTTTCGAGACGTACAAGCACCTGTTCGTCGGCGAGGACCCGCTCGACATCACCCGCCACGTCAAGGCGATCGAGACCGCCAACTTCCACGGCGCGCACTACTGGCCCCTGGAGGCCGCGCTGTGGGACGTCATCGGCAAGGTGCACGGCCGCCCGGTCTCGGAGCTCTTCGGCAACACGGCGAAGAGACTGCCCGCGTACGCGTCCTCCGGCGAGCTCAAGTCCCCCGAGGAGCGGGTCGCCACCGCCCTGAAGGTGCGCGAGGCCGGCTTCCGCGCCATGAAGATCCGTATCGACCGCAACCGGGTCGACGAGGGCATCGCGGCGGTGCGCGCCGTGCGCGAGGAGCTCGGGGCCGGCTTCGAGATCATGGTCGACCTCAACCAGTCCTGGCGGATGGCGGGCGACACGGCGAACGCCTCCGACCTCGCGAGGACCCGCAAGACCATCGCCCGTCTCGCCGAGCTCGACGTGTTCTGGGTCGAGGAGCCGCTGCCCTACGCGGACCTGGACGGCTTCAAGCGGCTGCGCGCCGAGAACCCGGGGGTCCGGATCGCCGCGGGCGAGATGCACCACTCCCCCACCGAGCTGCTGCGCTACCTCGAAGAGGACGCCCTGGACATCTACCAGATGGACGTGGTGCTCGCGATCGGCATGCAGCGCGCCCGCACCCTGGCCGAGCTGGCACAGCTGAAGCACCGTCAGTTCACCCCGCACAGCTGGACCAACGGCATCGGCGTGCTCGCCAATCTGCACGTCGCGGCAGGCGTCGGCGGCGGCCCCTACTTCGAGTTCCCCTACGACCCGCCAGGCTGGACCCCCGAGCGCCGCGACTTCATGCTCGCCGAACCGGTCCGGGTGAACGCCGAGGGCGATCTCGAAGTCCCGGGCAGGCCCGGACTCGGGGTCGAGCTGGACGAGGACGCGATCGACCGCTGGAGGATCAAGTGACTTACACGATCGAGGAGTTGCTGAAGCGCAGTCACGGCGAGTGGCTGGCCGCGGCGAGCAAACTCACCGTCGAGACGCGCCTGTTCATCGACGGCGCCTTCACCGAGGCCACCTCCGGCGACAGCTTCACCAGCGTCTCGCCGCGCGACGGCTCGGTGTTCGCCGAGGTGCAGGCAGCGGGGGCCGAGGACGTCGACCGGGCGGTACGTTCCGCCCGTACCGCCTTCGACGACGGCCGCTGGCGTGACCTCGCGCCGAAGGAGCGCAAGGGCGTCCTGCTGCGCTGGGCCGAGCTGATCCGGGCGAACGCGGAGGAACTCGCCCTCCTCGACACACTGGAGATGGGCAAGCCGATCACCGAATCGGTGCGCATCGACGTGGACAAGGCCGCCGAGACCATCGCCTGGTACGCCGAGACCATCGACAAGACGTACGACGAGGTGGCCCCGACCCCCGGCGACGCACTGGCCCTGATCACCCGGGAGCCGCTGGGTGTCGTCGGCGCGGTGGTGCCGTGGAACTACGCGCTGCTGATCGCCAGTTGGAAGCTGGGCCCGGCGCTCGCCACCGGAAACAGCGTCGTCCTCAAGCCCGCCGAGCAGACCTCGCTCGCCGCCCTCCGGCTGGCCGCGCTCGCCACCGAGGCGGGCCTGCCCGACGGCGTGCTCAACGTGGTCCCCGGGCGCGGCGAGGTCGCAGGGCAGGCCCTCGGCCGTCACCCCGACGTCGACAAGATCGCCTTCACCGGCTCGGCGGAGGTGGCCCGGATCTTCCAGGTGTACGCGGGCGAGTCCAACGGCAAGCAGGTCGCCGTCGAGGCGGGCGGCAAGTCGCCGCAGCTGGTGCTGGCCGACGCCGACATCGAGGCCGCCGCGTCCGCCGTGGCGTGGGGCATCTTCTACAACGCGGGACAGACCTGCAACGCGGGTTCGCGGGTCGTCGTCCACGCGTCGGTCAAGGACCGACTCCTCGACGCCGTAGCGCGGATCACCGCCGAGACCTTCCATGTCGGCGACCCGCTCGACCCGGCCACCGTCATGGGGCCGATCGTCGACGAGGACCAACTGGCCAAGATTCTCGGCTACATCGAGCGCGGCAAGGAGGACGGGGCACGCGTCCTGCTGGGCGGCGGACGCACGCTCACCGAGACCGGCGGCACCTTCGTCGAACCGACCGTCCTCGACGGTGTGGTGAACACGTCCGTCGTCGGCCAGGAGGAGATCTTCGGCCCGGTCCTGGCCGTGGTGTCGTACGACGGCGATGTCGACGACGGCGTACGGCTGGCGAACCAGAGCGACTTCGGGCTCGTCGCCTCCGTCTGGACCCGGGACGTGACGGTCGCCCATCGCACCGCCAGGCGGCTGCGGGCCGGCACGGTGTGGATCAACACCTTCGACGCCAGTGACGTCATCACCCCCTTCGGCGGCTTCAAGGCCACCGGCGCGGGACGCGACAAGTCCCTGCACGCGCTGGACGCGTACACCGCGCTCAAGACCACCTGGATCAACCTCGCCTGAACGGCGAGTCACCCTTTTCCCTCCGAACTGCAGCGAGGACATCGATGAGGATCGGTTTCATCGGCCTGGGCAACATGGGACGTCACATGGCCCGCCACCTGATCCACGCAGGACACCTGGTCACCGTGCACGACACCCGGCCCGATGCCGCCGTCGAACACCTGGCGCTCGGCGCGCGCTGGGCCGAGACGCCGGCGGCGTGCGCGACCGACGCCGAAGTGCTGATCACGATGCTGCCGAATCCGCGCATCGTCGAGGACGTGCTGCTGCGCGGCGGAGCCGCCGAGGCGCTGTCCGAGGGCGCCCTGTGGATCGACATGTCGACCTCAACCCCGGCTGCCGCGGAGCGGGTCGCCGCCGAGGTGCTCGACCGGCGTGGCGTGCGCCGCCTCGACGCTCCCGTCAGCGGTATGGCGCACGGTGCCGAGGCCGGGCGGCTACAGATATTCGTCGGCGGTTCGGCGGACGACTTCCGTATGTGTCTGCCCGTGTTCGAGACCGTCGGCGACCCCGACAAGGTGCTGCACGTGGGCCCGCTCGGCGCCGGCTACACGGTCAAGTTGATGATCAACCTGCTGTGGTTCAGTCACCTCGTCGCCACGTCCGAGGTGCTGGCCATGGGCGTGAAGGCGGGCGTGGACCTGGGTGTGCTGCGCAGTTCGCTGCTGGCCAGCCCGGCCGCCTCGTCCTTCCTGGAGAACGACCTGCTGTCCGTGCTGGCCGACGGCGACTACGACGACTCCTTCGCCATGGTCCTCGCCTGCAAGGACCTCGGACTCGCCGTCGACCTCGGCCGCGAGGTGGGCGTCTCCACGGAACTGTCCGCGCTCGTGGAGCAGATCTACCGCCGCTCCAAGGCCCAGCACGGCGACCTGGCCGGAGAGATGAGCCCGGTCCGTCTCTACGAGGCCCTGGCCGGACGGGAGTTCCGCCTCCCGAACCCGGCCGCCGCCCACGACGACGCCGCGCTGAGCCCTGTCTGATCCGTTCCGTCGTGTCCGCCGGGCCGGTCAGGGTGCCCGGCCGCCCGGCGGACCCACCCCTCCCCCGTCCCCACCGCGTCTCCAGGAGCCGTACGCCATGGGCGAGTCCCGCACCGACCAGCTGACCATCGACCCGACCTGCCGCATCGAGTACGGCCCCGGCCGCATCGAGCACCTCCCGGAGCTCATCTCCTCCCTCGGTATGCACCGCGCGTTCGTGGTCACCGACCGCGGTCTGCGCGCCGCCGGCATCGTCGACCAGGTCCTCAAGACTCTGGACGCGGCGGGCGTGGAGCACGGCGTGTACGACGGGGTCGGCGCCAACCCCTCCACGGGCAACGTCGACGAGGGTGCCGCCCGGGCGCGGGCCTTCGGTCCCGCGGCCGTCGTCGCCCTCGGCGGGGGCTCGGTCCTCGACGCCGCCAAGGGCATCTCGCTGCTGGTCGGCAACGCCGACGCGGCGGCGGCCGACGCGGACGCCCTGTGGGATGCGCTCGACGGCCTGCCGCTGATCGCCGTCCCCACCACCTCGGGCACGGGCGCGGAGACCAACGGCTTCGGCGTCATCGAGGACACCGCCGCCTGCCGCAAGGTCTACATCGGCCACCCCTCGGTCAAGCCGCGGATCGCGCTCCTGGACCCGGAGCTGACGCTCGGGCTGCCCGCCAGGATCACGGCCGCGACCGGCATCGACGCCCTCGTCCACGGCATCGAGTCCCTGGCCTCGCGCGGCGCCAACCCGGTCTCCGTGGCGTATGCGACCCAGGCCGTGTCCATGGTCGGGCGCTGGCTGCCGGCCGCCCACCGTGACGGCTCGGACCTGGAGGCACGCGGGCAACTGATGCTCGGCGCCCATCTGGCGGGCCAGGCGCTGACCATCTCCGGCCTGGGCCTGGTCCACGGCATCGGCCACGCCCTGACCGCCCACACCGGCACCCCGCACGGCGTCGCGCTGGCCGCCGTACTGGAGGAGGTCCTGGAGTTCGGCGCCCCGGCCGCCCAGGACGCCTACGAGCAGACCGCCCGTGCACTCCGCCTCGCCCCGCCCGCCGACGGCGACTGGACACGGGCCGCCATCGACGCCGTACGCGAGATCTCCGGCGCACTCGACATCAAGCGGCCCCTGCGCGAACTCGGCGTCCGCCCGGACATGCTCCGCCCCATCGCCTCCGGCGCCCTCGCCGACGCTGTGACCCGCAACACGCCGCGGCAGCCGACCGAGGAGCAGATCCTCGGGATCCTCGACGCGGCGCTCTAGGCGCTCGGCCGGGGGAAGACCACCCGGAGCTTGTCGACCCGTCCGTTGCGGCGGAACATCAGCCAGGCCAAGGTCGGTGGGCAGCGGTGGACGGCACCGTGGTGGGTGACATCCATCTCCCAGACGGCGATGTCGCGGCTGGCCACCACATGGCGTACGTGCTGCCGCACCCCGTCTTCCACGTACTCGCGCATGACGGGAACGGGATGGACGCGCCGGTCCGGCCGGCCGAGTCTGCCGATCATCTCGGACTCCGCCGGCCACAACTCGGAGATCTCCCGCGGCAGGGAACCGGATTTCCACGCCTCCAGGGTCGCCACCGCCTCGTGCCTGCTCTCGTCCGTGAGAGCGGAGGCGGCGTCGTGCGACTGCGTCGCGGTCGACAGCAGCTCCCGGGCCAGTTTGGCCCTGGCCTGGTTGAGCCGGCTGCGTACCGTGCCCACCGGCACCTCGCACGCTTCGGCTATCTCCTCGTAGGAGGTGATCCCGGTGAAGTGGCGCAGCATCAGCACCAGCCGCAGTTTCGGCGGCAGTTCCTCCACCGCGTTCCAGATCCAGTCCCGCATCGCGTGCTGCTCGATGAGCCGCTCGGGGTGCGAGGGTTCGTGGTCCCGCAGGTGCAGATGGTCCAGACCGTCCAGGCCGGGAATCTCCCGTGTGGCCCGCAGGCGCGTGCGGGCGGCGTTGCGCACAACCGCCTTCAACCACGCGCCGACGGCGGCGGGTTCGCGTACGTCGCCGATGCGGCGCAGCGCGGTGAGTGCGGCGTCCTGTACCGCGTCCTCGGCGTCGGGGCCGTAGCCGAGCAGGCTCAGGGCCACCGCGCGCATCGGCGCCTGGTGCCGGGTCAGCAGCAGACCGAGGGCTCCGGTCTCGCCGGCCTGGGCCCTGCGGGTGAGTTCCTCGTCCGTGGGCGGGGTGAGGGGTGGTGCCATGTCTGCACGCCTCCGAGGCGATCTGTCACGAACCGTGTGCTGGTGGGGAGTCGGGGCGGGTCATGCGTCACCGTGCATGGTCGACGGAACACCTTCGGTTGAGGGTGCGGCCGAGGTCCCCGGCACGGGGAGAGCAAGGGTCGAAGCGGCGAGGCCGATACGGACAGCGACAGCGACGAAGGTACCGGGCTCGTCGGTTCCCGGGTTGCGGGCGAAGCGCGGATAGGCGCCGCCGCTGATCTGAAGCCTCATCCGGTGACCGGTGGCGAATCGGTGTGCGCACGCTCCCAGTTCGAGCCGGATCTTGGCCGCCTCCAGCGGCGCCGGGCTCAGCCGGACGAACCGTTCGGTGATGACGCGCGAGCGGCTTCGGCTGTCGACGTCGCACAGCCGGACGAACACGTCCGCGTGCGGGTTGTCGGCGGCGAACTCGAGTTCCACGATGGGCTCGCCGATGACGTCGACGGGTTCTGTGAGGGCTTCCGTGGTGAAGGTGAGGACGTCCGCGCGGCGTTCGAGGCTCCGGTTGTCGACCTCGCCCGCCTTGGCGGACATGTGCCGGCCGCCCAGGGAGGGCGTGGGATCTGCCGGGTCGTAGCGGAATCCGACGGTCCCCTCGGCCGCATGACGTCCCAGGCCGCCGTCCGGCTGCAACCACAGGACGCGCTCGGTTCCGGCCGGCGGCCAGTCGGGAAGGTCGAGCCACCTTCGGGCTCCGGTCTGGTAGATCCGCACGGGGGCTTCGGCCGTGGCGGTGTCGCCGCCCAGGTGCCGGTCGAGCCAGCGCACCAGTTGCGGGTCGACGACTCGCCCCGCTTTCGCGGCGATGTCCCTGTGTGTCCATGGCCCGATCGTCAACGCGACCGATGGGTTGCGGCGGCGCAGCGTCCGGTACTGATGGAGGGTCTGGTCGAGGAAGACGTCCTGCCAGCCGCCCAGCAGCAACACCGGGACGTCGGCCTTCTCCAGAGCCGAATCGGCCCGGTATCCGGCCCAGAAAGGGTCGTCCGCAGCGGTGTGGTCGAGCCAGTCGCCGAACCAGTCCGCTGCCGTGCCGTCGAGCACCGATGCGGCTGCCTCCGCGGATGTCCGCTCCGCCCACGCGGCCGCGAGTCGGCGCCGGGCGGCGACCAAGGCGCGCAGCCCCCGCAGACCGCCGTCGCCCTGAGCCCCGACCATCGCGCTCCAGGAGAGAAGGTCGCCCAGCGCGAGAGCGCCGGTTCCGTACATCACCTGTTGGAAGTCGTGCGGGCCGACCAGGACGACGGCAGCGCGCAGTTCCGGCGGCGGGTCCTGGAGCAGCGCCCACTGGGCCCAACCGAGATACGACCCGCCGATCGTGGCCAGTCGCCCGTCGAACCACTCCTGTTCGCGTAGCCACGCCAGGGTGTCCTGCCCGTCCTGGCTCTCCTGGACGATCGGCCGGAACGTCCCCGTCGATCCGGCCGTGCCGCGGACGCTCTGCACCAGTACGTGGTAGCCGCGGGCGGCGAGCATCCGGCCGTGCGTCCAGTTCAGCGGCACACCACGGCCGTAGGGCGAGCGGATCAGTACCGTGCCCCGCGGGTTCCGCTCGGGGAGGTAGTGGTCGGTGAGCAGTTCGGCGCCGTCACGCGTCGGCACCCGAATCCCCGGGCGGATGCTGTACCGCGTGCGCACCGAGGGCAGACCCAGCGCCTTCCCGTACAACGCCCCCAGCGCCCGGGCCGGTGGCCCGACCTGTCGGGATACTGCCATGACGTTCTCCTCCCGGCGCGAGACCTCCGACCGGTTCACGCAACCACGCCGACCATGTGGAGAAGATACCTCCACTTGACGTCGTCGGGGAAATTCGGCGCCAAGACGGAACGCGACCGAACTCTCTCAGAGATCCGAGATCCGTCCAGACCGTCAGCCAGGTCTCTGCCTGCTCATGCCGGCCGAGCACCGGCACGGGCCGCACAGCGCAGCGCCCCGGCTGTCTGGCAGACAGCCGGGGCGCTCTGGTGGGAACAGTCAGCAGCGCTTGTCGCTGGATGCCGAGAACTTGTCCGGGGACCCCTTGGGGATCACGGTGCCGACCGCGGAGGTGCACTCGTCGACCGTGTCGGTGCCGGCGGACCAGTACTCCTGGCCCTTGTCCGCCGGGAAGTTCTGGGTGCCGAGTTCCTTGTCCTGCGTGTAGCTGTAGACACCGGTGCTGACGGTGTAGGTGTCTTCCTTGTCGACGAAGTCCTTCCAGAGCCAGACGTAACCGTAGTTCTCCTTGCACTCGGGCGAGTAGAACTGCTTCACCGAGGCGATGGTCACGCCGTCCCGCTTGACGTAGCCGGTCTTGCCGATCTGGTAGGCGTCGTCACAGACGTCGCTGGCCTGTGCCTTCGCGCTCAAGGGATTGCCCTCGGGCGTGGGAGCCGTGGACACCGACGCGGAACGCTCGGACGGTGCCGGAGCCGGTCCGCTGCCCGCGAGGGCACTGCCTGCCGGGACCATGACGAAGGCAGCGGCTATGGCCGCCGTTGCGATGGGCCGTGAACGCATTGTTTGGTATTCCCCTCATTGTCGTGCATTGGCCTCGGAGCGCGGCACAGATGTGGGTCATCCCTCCGTACGTGTCCGGAAGGGCACCGGCCTGGAAGCTCCGATCACGGAACACAACGGGCGCCACCGGCGAACGGTTCTACGCGTGATCCAGCAAGTTCGCCGTGCGGAGGTGACGCTACTCACGTACGAAGCCGGGCAGGCTGTGTCGGGGCTGATCAGGGGAGGCAGAGTTGCATGGTCGGGGTTGTGTACCCCGGCAGCGAGACAGGCACAGGTCCTGGCGTCAATTCGCGGCTCTCGTGCCCGAGCGGTCGGAGTACCACCCGGACCATCCGCTGGGCTGCCACCGGCCACGCATCGGCGACCGGACCGTCGGCCTCGTCCTGGACCAGATTGCCGTCCACGGCTCGATCACCGAGTCAGAGGTGGCACGTGGAGCGCACCCATGCCTGGCAGAACGCCTTCCACCGCCTCGCCGACGCTGTCAGCACCGTACGTAGCCTGATCCGCACCGATCACCAGGGCACGGGCGTTCCGTCCCAGGAGAAGAAGCCACCGGTGGGGCCGTCGTCCGGCAGCAGGGCCAGGCGGACGGCACCCTGCGCAGCCTCGGCCGGGTCGCCGCCGGCAGCGGCGGCCCGGGGGTTGAGATCGGTAGACCGCAGGCCGGGGGCGAGCGAGTTGACCTTGAAGCCGTCCTCGGCCAGCGTCTGGGCGTAGAAGACGGTGAGGGCGTTGAGGGCGGCCTTGGACGACCGGTAGGCGGCAGCGCCACCGCTTCCCGGGGTGAATTGGGGGTTGGGGTTTGTGCTCCAGGTCAGCGACGCGGTGCCACTGGAGATGTTGACGATGCGCGGGTGCGGGGACCGGCGCAGGGCGGGCAGGAACGCATTGGTCACCGCCACCACTCCCAACACGTTGGTCTCGTACGTGCGCCGGTATTCCTCGACGAGCGTGTCGGCCGGCGAGGCGAGTGACGGTGAGATGCCGGCGTTGTTGACCAGCACGTCCAGGCGTTCCACCTGAGCCGCGGCTTGTGCGATGCCGTCGGGATCCGTCACGTCGAGGACCAGCAGCCGGGCGCCGGGACCGATCTCCTCGACGGCCCGCTGTCCGCGCCCCGGGTCGCGGGCGCCCACGTACACGGTGAGGCCCTCGGCCGCGAGCAGCCGGGCGATGTGCTTGCCGATGCCCTTGTTGGCACCGGTGACCAGAGCTGTGCGATCGTTCATGGAGACTACGATCCCCTGGCAGTGGGCGCCCTGCCAGGGACAGCCTGTACCAGGCAAGCGGCAGGAGGTGGCATGGCTCGGCAGGAGCTGGCCCGCTTCCTGCGGGACCGCCGGGCGGGCCTGCGTCCGCACGAGGCCGGGCTGACCACGACGGGCACCGCCCGCCGCACACCGGGCCTGCGCCGCGAGGAGGTGGCGGAGCTCGCCCACATGTCGGTCGACTACTACACACGGCTGGAGCAGGCCCGGGGACCGCGGCCATCGCCCCGGATCCTGGACGCGCTGGCCCAGGTCCTGCGGCTCACGCCGGCCGAGCGCAGCCACCTGTTCCGCCTGGCGGGATCGGACGCGCCGCCCGGCAGCAACGCCGTGCGGCGGGTACGCCCGCACGTGGCCCGGATGCTGGAGCGGCTGCCGGAGACCGCTGCCATCGTCACTGACGCGGCGTACGGCGTCGTCGCCTGGAACCCCCTGGCCCGGGCACTGTTCGGCGGCGACCTCGCACGCGGGACGACGAACCTGGCCCGGCGCCGCTTCCTGGGCCAGGGACGGATGTATGAGAGCTCCAGCGCCGAGGAGTTCGGGCACATCGTGGTGGCGCGGCTTCGCCGGGCCGCCGACCGCTACCCGCACGACCCGCAGGTGACCGCCCTGCTGGCCGAACTGCACGCCGGCAGCGAGGAGTTCAGGCAGATCTGGCAGACACGTCCGGTCCACGCTCCCGGGCACCGCACCAAGACCCTGGACCACCCGGAAGCCGGCACGCTGCGGTTGAACTGCGACGTCCTGCTCGTGCCCGAGGATGACCAGGAAGTCGTCCTGATCACGGCCGACCCCGGATCACCTACCGTGCGGGCCCTGCACAGGCTGGCCAGGCAGGCGACCTGAAACGAAAGACGCCGACAGGCCTCTCTCCACCGGTCACAGACCGTCGCAATTGCACGTTCACCGGGACCTGTGCCCACTGCTCGGACTTGGGCGATCCAGCCCGTGAGCGCGTCGGCGTTGTCGGCATGCGGCGTAAGGAGCGGGGCGAAGTCCCCGATGCCGACTGCCAGTTGGGTCGCCTCGGGGCAGGCGGTGGTGAGCTTGGTGAGGAGCCGGTGTTGCTCGGCCCTGAGGTTGTCGGGCCCGGTCAGCAGCATCCGGTCGCGGATGTTGCTCCGCGCTGCTGAAGGTCGTCTTCGGGCAGTGCGGCGCGCAAGGCGCCGCGACGGGCCGTTGGACCGCGCGTGGGATCGCAGCGAAACTTCGAGCGCTGTGTCACACCCGCAATCCCACGTCCCCCCGGGCCCGGCTGCCGGTGCCGGGATTCAGCCGGTGCCGGTCACAGGCTCGACTGTGACTTGCAGATACTCAAGACCGCGCAACCCGTTGTTGATCATCGGCCGTGACTCCTGGATCTCGAAACGGGCCACCCGGTCGGCCAGCCGTTCCAGCAGCACGCCGATCTCCAGGCGAGCCAGGTGCATCCCGGGGCACACGTGCTCGCCCCGCCCGAATGCGAGGTGGTCCGACGGGCGCCGGGTGATGTCGAACCGCTCCGGGTCCGGGTAGCGGCGCTCGTCGCGGTTGGCGGAGCCGTAGAGCAGCGCGACCCGTGAGCCCGCAGCCAGCGAGACCCCGCCGATCTCGTGGTCCTCGGTGAGCACCCGGCTGAACTGGGGTACCGGGGACTCCACACGCAACGACTCGTTGATCGCGTGCGGGATCAACGACCGGTCCCTGCGCAGCAGGTCCCACTGGTCAGGGTTCTCGGCGAACAGCGCGACCGCGTTGGTGATCGCGAGGATCGTCGTGTCGAGGCTCGGTGTGACGTAGTCGAGCATCATCATCGGGCACTTGTCGAGCGGGATCTCACCACGCTCGGCGGCCTGGTAGAGGTGGGCGGCCCACCCGTCGGGGTGGAGCTTGCCCGGCACGGCGTCGTTCGTGGCGAACGCGAGGAACTCCTCGACGGCAGGCATCGCGGCGGCGGCCCGGTCGTCGGCGGGACCCTGGGTGTCCCAGATGGCTGCGGCCCACTCCAGCATCTTCGTCCGCCCGTGATCGGGAAGCCCAACCAGATCGGACACGACGGTCATCGGCAGGTGCTCGGCCAGCTCGGTGACGACCTCGAACCGGCCCCGGCCCACCAGTTCGGCGACGACCCGGTCGGCCTCGGCTTCGATCCGCGGTGTGACGTCACGCATACGGTCCTGGCGCAGCGGACGGCTGAGCACTGAGCGCATCGCCGTGTGCTCGGGCGGGTCGCTGCACAGGGTGATGCCTTCGAGCTGGGCGTTCACCGCCGGATCCACGAACACCCCGCGCGCCGAGGAGAATATCTGCCAGTTCATCAAGGCCGTGCGTACCTCGGTGTAGCGGGGCAGTGCGTAGAGGTCGTACCGGGACAGGTGAACCACCGGCCCGAGAGCCCGAAGATCGGAGTAGATCGTGTACGGGTCGATGCGCGCCTGCTCTGTGTAGAGGTCGACGTCGCTGACCGGAATAGTGGGCATTGGTTCTCCATAGGGCGATCGAGTGTCTGGGTTCCCCGCTCACCGGGGCAGACCCAGAGCGGAACATGGGTGGAACGGTCGGCTTGGCGGCGGGGCTGCCGGCGGATGATGGCCAAAACTCGAAGATCAGCCGGTGGCTGTACGTCTATGCGGACCTCACCTCGATGCCGGTAGGAGAGTTGGGAGAAGTGGTCGTCTGCGCATAGAGGACTCTCACGTCGGACTCGTGTCGGATCGACGATCGGGGAGTGTGTCGGATCGACGATCAGGCTTCGCCTGCGCCCGCACGACGTATGCGCGCCGCGAACGGTTCACTGGGAGGCTGGTCCTCGGTTCCGGCCCTTCCGTCCTTCAGCCCTCCCGCGCTGCGATCGATGTGCGCAACGGCCGGGAGCGCGCTGGGTCAGGGGCACGTCGAGTGTGACGCCGTAGTCCTGGGCGGCCGGGGCCTGGCAGGCGCGGAGCCTGACGTCGGTGCCCGGTAGGCCGGTCATCGACGCAAGACATGCACGTCGCCCGCCGGCCCGCATGCACCGGGCCGGAAACGTTCTGCCGCGACGCGGCATTGAACCCGTTGTCCCGGCAGCCCGTTGTGTCCCACGTCGACATCGTGGCCTTGAGAAGAGGACAACCCGTGCGAGCGCAGGTTCGCCGCCCGCGCATCGAAGCGGAGGCACCGACTCGATTCCGTCAATTCGCCAGTTACGTCAGCTCTATCAGTCCTGCGGTTATGAAGGTTGCTCCTCTCCATGCGCACGAAACTTGATGCCGTCTCCATCGTCGCCGTACTCGTGACGGTCGGTGCGTTCTCCGCGACCGCGCCGTTGACCGCGTATGCCACCGGCCCCGTGCTCGCGCTGGCCCTGGGGCGCAATGCGCTGGGACTCCTCACGCTGGGACCGGTTTTCCTGCTGATCCGGCGGCGCGAGGTGCGGAGGACTTTCAGCGGAGAGCGTTCCTTGTTCAGGAAGGAACAGCGCCGTGCTGTCTTCTTCGGCGTTCTCGCCGGCACGGCGTTGGCCGTTCACTTCGCCACGTTCATGTCCAGCACACGGCTGACGAGTGTCGCCATGGCAACCGCGCTGGTCGCAACTCAGCCTGTGTGGCAGGCCGTCATCGCATCTCTGCAGAAAAACCCGCTCCCGCGTGTGACGTGGGTGGGTCTGGCCGTTTCGGTGGTGGGCGCGGTGGTCGCGAGCGGCATGGACATGCGCGCGGGCACGGAGGCTGTGGTCGGTGACCTTCTCGCCCTCGCGGGCGCGGTCGCGCTCGCCGGCTACACGGCGCTCAGCGAACAGGCCCGTCCTGACGTGAGTACTCCGATGTACTCGGTGCTGTGCTTCGCGGTGTGCACGGTGGAGCTGCTGATCCTCTGCCTGGTCACCGGAACTCCGCTCTTCTCCTTCACCGGTGACACCTGGCTCGCGCTGCTGGGCCTGCTCATCTTCCCTCAGCTGCTGGGCCTGTTCTCGCTCAACTTCGCCCTGGGCCGGGCGCCGGCCACAGCGGTGAGTGTGATGCTGCTGCTGGAGGCACCCGTGGCGGCCGTCATCGCCTGGTTGTGGCTCGATGAGCTTCCCCCCGGGAGTGCGTGGCCGGGACTGCTGCTGATCATGCTGGGCGTGGCCGTGGTCGTGGTGGCGGATGCGCGGCGCGCGGATCCGACGACGGACGGCCCCGCTGGCCCCATCGGCCCCGGCGGGACGATCGGTTCCCTCATGCTTCCGCAGCATCCGCTGCTCACCCTGGACTCCGCACCCGGTGGCGACGCCCACGCCTTTCTGTGGCGCTTGGCGCATGCGGGACGGTTCGAGGAAGTCGAAGCCGCCATACGGAACTCGGAGAACCACGCCGTCCGCGTCCACGGCGCCAAGTCTCCCGAGGCCACGCACTGGATCGAGGTACGAGCCGTCGTCGCCCGTATCGCCGGGGACCCGGGGCTCGCCGCCCGGCTGTGGTTGGCCGCCGCCCGGTTCTACTCCTCTTTGCCACGGCCGGACCTCCACGAGAGGCGGGCGTGCCTCGACCGCGCCTTCCACGAGTGGAGCAACGTCAAGGACAACCACGCCATCGGTCAACTGGCCCCGGCGCTCCGCGAGATGTACGAGAACGACCCGGACCATCGCCCTGAAGTCCCTGACGCCATAGACCGACGCCTGCGGCGCAGGGGCATTCATTCCGTCCCGGTGCAGCCCGGTGTCTGGTGACACGTACCGCGACGACGTACTCCGTGACGGAATCACGAATTCCACTCAACAGAATGTGAACCAATGACGGAAAACGTGCTCTCCGGTCGTGAGACGAACGACGGCCGCCACACCGACGAGGAAGAGGGACGGAACACAACGGATCGCCTTCGTGTCGTGGTCCTTTTCGGGGGACGCAGCGCCGAGCACGACGTCTCCTGCGCCTCCGCGGCGCGGACGGTCAGCGCGCTGGACCGGACCCGCTACCAGGTCCAGCCGGTGCGCATCAGCACCGCCGGCGAGTGGGCGGCCGGTCCCGAGGACCTCACGGCGCAGGCGCTGGGAGTGGCCGAGCTCGAGCAGCTGACGCCGATGACCGGGGCCGGCATGGCGGCGAGCCTCGCCCGGGTCCTGCCGGTGCTGGACGCGGCCGACGTGGTGATACCCGTGCTGCACGGCCCGTACGGCGAGGACGGCACCTTGCAGGGAATGCTGGAGCTGCTGGACGTGCCGTACGTCGGCAATGGGGTGATCGCCGGCGCCGCCGGGATGGACAAGGAGATCACCAAGCAGCTGCTCGCCGCGCGCGGCATACCCCTGGTGCCGGGCATTGTGCTCGGGGCCGGCGAGAAGATGGCGCAGGCGGACCGCGAGGCTCTGGGGCTCCCCCTGTTCGTGAAGCCCGCCCGCAGCGGCTCCAGCATCGGAGCGGGACCGGTGCGCGAGTGGGAGGAACTCGACGCCGCTCTGGCCGTGGCGCGCGCGGTCGACGACAAGGTGCTCGTCGAGCGGTCGGTGACCGCGCGCGAGGTGGAGGTCGGCGTCCTGCAGCTCCCCGACGGCCAGGTGCGGACCGGGCCACCGCTGGAGATCCGTTTCAACGCCGGTCATGGTTTCTTCGGCTACGACGCCAAATACCGTGACAGGGCCACCGTCCTGGAATGCCCCGCGAGCCTTCCCCTCGAACTCGCGGACACAATGCGGGACATAGCCGTCGACGTCTTCCACACGCTCGGCTGCTCGGGCCTCCTGCGGGTGGACTTCTTCCTGTGCGAGGGCGACGAGTTGTTCGTCAACGAGGTGAACACGTTCCCCGGCTTCACCCCCGCCTCGCAGTATCCGGCCATCTGGGAAGCGGCCGGGATGTCCGTGGGCGACCTCGTGGACCGGCTCATCCAGACCACTCTGGTCACCCGCCCCCGCGACCGCGCCGGTGAGAGGGAACAGTCCCGATGATCCCGACGTCCGCGCGGCAGATCGCCGAGTTGGTGGGCGGAACCCTGCACGACGCCCCCGACCCGGAGATCATGGTGGACCGCCCCACGGTGATCGACTCACGGCTGGCGGAGCCCGGCAGTCTCTTCGCCGCCCTGCCCGGGGAGCACACCGACGGCCATCTGCACGCCGAGGCCGCGGTGGCCCGGGGCGCGGTGGCCGTGCTGGCCGCGCGACCCGTCGGCGTACCGGCCGTCGTCGTCCCGGACGTACAGCGGGCGCTGGGAGACCTGGCCCTGGCCGTGGTGAACGAACTCAAGGACACCACGGTGATCGGCGTGACGGGCTCGGCCGGCAAGACCGGCACCAAGGACCTGCTGGCGCAGGTCCTGGCCTCCCGAGCTGAGACCGTGGCGAACCCGCTGTCCTTCAACAACGAGATCGGCCTCCCGCTCACCGTGCTGACCGCGGACGAACGGACCAGGTTCCTGGTCACGGAGATGGGCGCCCGAGGGCTCGGTCAGATCGCCTACCTGGCCGGTATCGCACGGCCGTCGGTCGGCGTGGTGACCAATGTGGGCAGCGCCCACCTCGGCGAGTTCGGCAGCCGGGAGGCGACCTGCGTCGGCAAGGGCGAACTCGTCGAGGCCCTGCCCGACGACGGGACGGCCGTGCTCAACGCGGACGATCCGGCCGTGATGACCATGGCGCGGCGCACGGCGGCCACGGTGCTGACATTCGGGCACGGCCGCGGTGACGTCCAGGTGCACGGCATGGAGCTGGACGCCGAGGCCCGGCCGTCGTTCGAGCTGTCCTACGCCGGCGAGCGGGAGCGCGTGAGCCTCGCCCTGCACGGAGCCCACCAGGCGACCAACGCCGCTGCCGCCGCCGCGGCGGCCCTCGCGGCCGGCCTGGAGCTTCAGGACGTCGCGCGTGCCCTGAAGGAGGCACGGCGCCTGACCCCCAGCCGTATGCAGATCACCCGCACCCCCGGCGGCGTGACCGTCGTCAACGACGCCTTCAACGCCAACCCCGAGGCGATGGGCGTGGCCCTGGACGCGCTGATGACCCTCACCGGGCCGGGGCAGCGGTCCATCGCCGTACTGGGAGAGATGCGCGAACTCGGGCCGGACTCCGAGCGGTTCCACCACCGGCTCGGGGAGCGGGTGGCGGCCGCCGGCGTCACCGACCTCATCGCGGTCGGCGGCAGGGACGCGGCCGCGCTCTACGAGGCAGCGGTCACGGCAGGGATCAACGCGAGCCTCGTACCCGACCGGAACGCGGCCCTCGACCTGTTCCGCGGCTACCTCCTCCCCGGCGACGTCGTCCTGATCAAGGGATCGCACGCCACGAAGGTGGAGAGCGTCGCCACGGCACTGCTGGAACTCGGTGACGCGGGGCGGGGAGCACCATGACTGAGATATCGCCCCCTGCCGAGCGGACCGAGCGGGCTGAACCGACCGCGCCCGCCGACTTCGTCGCGCTCGCCGACATCGACCCCACGATCCGCCAGGAGATGCGCTACGCCACGGCCCACAACTTCGTCGGCACACAGCTCGACGGCTACGACGACCCGTGCTGCGTCCTGACCCGGCCGGCCGCCGGGGCCCTGAGCCGGGCCCAGCAGATCCTCCTGCGCGACGGCCTCGCGCTGAAGGTCTACGACGGATACCGGCCCCAGGTGGCCGTCGACCACATGGTGCACTGGTCCCGGGATCCCGAGGCGCAGCACATGAAGTCCGTCTTCTACCCGTACGTCGACAAAGAGCGGCTGTTCGCGGACGGCTATGTGGCGGCACGGTCGGGGCACAGCCGGGGCAGCACGGTCGATGTCACGCTGACCACGAGCGACGGTGAAGTGCTGGACATGGGGACCGAGTTCGACTTCTTCGACCCCCGCTCCCACACCCTCCACCCGGACACCGAACCCGTGCCGCGCGAGAACCGCCGCCGGCTCACCGAGGCCATGGCGAGCGCGGGTTTCGTGAACCTTCCCGAGGAGTGGTGGCACTTCACCCTCGCCGAAGAGCCCTTCCCCGACTCCTACTTCGGCTTTCCGGTCCGCCGGAGCGCACTGCACGCTCCGGGACGGCCGTATCGGCGCTCACACGTCATCCGGCGACCGTGGTGAGCCATGTGCTCGTCGTGAAGGCCGCGAAGTGCGGAGCGAGAGGTGGGGCCGAGGCGACGGTAAGAGGCGCGGTGGCCGAGACGGAGACCACGGTGACCGCCATGGCCGCCATGGCCGCCATGGTCAGGGGATCGGACCGCCGCGGGTCTGAACCATCAAGGCCCCACAGCCGTTGTGCGATCAGGACCGGCGTCGGCGGCCGGTCATCGAGTCTGGGAGGTCGTCCATGCCCGCGCCGCTGTTCACGTCACCGAAGCCGTCCGGCTCGAACATCCCCTCCGCTCCCTCCGTTCCGTCCCGCCCCTCCTGCCGTGCCCGGCTCGGCCCGTACGGGCTGCTGAGCCGGCGCAGGGTCGTGCCGGACGCGAACGGGGCCTCGTCCCGGCCGGCACCGCAGGCACCATCCGGCGGCCGTGCCCCGGAGCTTCCCGGCACCCGACTGCCGTCCGCCCTGCTGCCGTTGCCGCCGGGGTTCGAGCTGAACAGCGCCCCGGGCGCATCCGTCGTGCCCGGGTAGGCGACACCTGATCTCCCGATCCGGCGCAGGCGCGATCCGAGAGGTGTGTTTCATGCGTTTCATGCGCAGACGCTCACTGCTGCTCGTTCTGTTACTGATCATCGTCGGTGCGACGACCACGACCACCGTGCTCCTCAGCCGGCACAGCGACGCCGCAGGCATCAACGGCGCAACGTCAACGCGGCCGGCTCAGCCGCGCTGACCGGACTTCCGGCCCTCGACCCGGGCCAGTCCGCCACCATCAGCGGCCCCGCGCACGCAGGCGGCGGGCACTGGCGCGGCACGTTCTTCGCGCGGCAGGGCTGCTCCGGCGACAATGACAGCACCGTCCACTGTGCGGTCGGCGACTGCGGACCCTACGCCGACCACTGCTCCACCGGCCAACAGCCCACCAGCTTCGCCGAGTTCAACTTCGACCCGCGGCGGCGCCGGAGGGGCCCTCGGGGACGGTGAGGCGGCACAACACGAACGGCACGTGGACGATCCCGTGCCGCTGTCGCCACTGGAGAAGTGACGATGGGCCACATCGAGTCCGGAACGCCGCAACCACCGGCTCACCATCCCGCTGGGACGGCCTCGGGTGTGGCCGATGTTCCGAAACCATCCTGCAGCTTCAGCGTGCCGCTGTCCCGGAGAGCCGGGGCAGCGGCAGCCTCACGTGCGCCGAAGCCGTTCGGCTACTGGAAGTCGCAGCCAGGGTTGGGGGCATCCTGCGACAGCGGTGCACCATGAGGGAGGACATACAGCACGTCCAGGACGACTGGCGTGGTGCCGAGGTTGCGCCCGATGTGAACCTGCTGGGGGCCGGAAGGCTCAGTCACCGAACTGCCCGACTTGTAGACACCGTCGGACTTGCAAGTGGAATCGAAGTGGCTGAGCGTTCCCTTCTCGACGTAGGCGTACAGAGGGCCGTCATGGAAGTGCCAGCCGGTGCTCTGACCGGCAGGGATGGTGATCTGGCGCAATATGTAGTCCTTACCGCCCACCGTTGTCTGCGAAATGATCTCGCCCTTCACACCGGGACCAGCCGGTGTCGCCTCGGCCGTGGCGACGCCCGCCAGTGTTGCCGTGGCGGCGAGAGCCGCGATCATTCCAGCCTGCATGCGCTTGTTCACGTCAATGTCCTTCTTGCCGACGATCCTTGCCAACCGCAGAAGATGCGGCGTCGGCGAACTGTCCGTACGGTGCAGCCCCGGGCATGGCATGCCCAGAGCCCGCCTATCGGCAACACGACGTCAGCGCATGGCCAAGGGTTCAATGGACAACCAGTCAGATGTCAAGACTCAAGCTCACTGCCGGGCTCTGGGTGGCCGATCCGGCGGGAACGTGTCGGGCGGGAGTCGGCCGTGCCCGAAGTAGACCTGAACGGGGTGGTATCAGCGGCGGGTGTCGATCTTCAGGTCCCCCGCAGTCACCTTGCGGATGTGGTCACTGGCGAGCATGTCGTGCGGGAAGCCGAGTCCGATCGCGCTGGCCTCGTGGAGGCGGGCCAGTTGGGCGGCGGTGAAGCCGACTTCCAGGGCACCCAGATTGTCCTCCAGTTGCGCGGGGGTGCGGGCGCCGATGATCGGTGCCGTCACGCCCGGGTTCTGCAGGGTCCAGGCCAGCCCGACCTGGGCGGGTGTGCGGCCCAGCTCCCTGGCGACCTCCTTCACGACATCGGCGATGGCGAGGTTGCGTTCGGTCAGCGTGCCCAAGGCGCGGTTGAAGCTCTTGCGGGTGCCGTCGTCGGATGAGCCGTTCGTCGCGGTCAGGTCGTCGCGGGTGTACTTACCGGTGAGCACTCCGCCGGCCAGGGGTGAATACGGGATGACACCCAGCCCCATCTCACGTGCCATGGGGATGAGGTCACGTTCCCCGGAACGTTCGATCAGGTTGTATTCGATCTGCAGCGCGACCAGCGGCGACCAGCCGCGGAGGTCGGCGATCGCCTGCATGCGCGACACCTGCCAGGCCGGGGTATTGGAGATCGCCACGTACAGGACCTTGCCCTGCCGGACCAGATCGTCCATGCCGCGCAGGATCTCCTCGACCGGTGTCGTGAAATCCCAGACGTGCAGGTAGAGCAGATCGATGTAGTCCGTGTTCAGCTGTCGCAGACTGGCTTCCACCGACGCGAACAGGCTCTTGCGGTGAGGGCCCCCGGAGTTCGGGTCGCCGGGCCGGCGCAGTGTCGTGTATTTCGTTGCCAGCACCAGGCTTTCGCGGTTGTCGCGGGCGAATTCGCCCAGCAGGCGCTCGGAGCTGCCGTTGGTGTAGGTGTTGGCGGTGTCGATGAAGTTGCCGCCGCGCTCGACGTAGAGGTCGAAGAGCTTGCGGGCCTCGTCCTGCTCGGCGCCCCAGCCCCATTCGGTGCCGAAGGTCGCCGCGCCCAGCGCCAGCGGTGAGACCCGCAGCCCGGAGCGGCCCAGCAGCCGATAGGTGTCGAGGGTGAGCGACATAAGAGTCCTCCTGCGCTTGTGATCCGTCGTCGAGAGCAAGCCTGTGACCGCCGCGAGCCGGGGGTAAGGGAAAGAGGTTCCTGGGAACACCGGTCCTACCCTGACTGTTGTGCAGGCATGACGACCCGCACCGTGGACACGACGCAGGAGCTGGCCGCGTTCCTCAGGACCCGCCGCGAGCGCCTGGCCCCGCACGATGTCGGTCTGCCGCCGCGTCGGCAGGCCCGGCGGACCCCGGGATTGCGCCGCGAAGAGGTCGCCGAACTGGCCGGGGTCAGCGTCGACTACATCGTGCGGCTGGAACAGGCCCGCGGGCTGCGGCCCTCAGCGGACGTGGTGGAGGCGCTGGCCCGGGCGCTGCGCCTGGCCCCCGACGAACGCGCCTACCTCTTCGGCCTGGCCCAGCAGCGCCCCCGCCACGCCGGCAAGCCCGCCACCATGGCAGCACCGCCACTGGCCCGGCTGGTCACCGATCTGTCTCCACTGCCGGCCATGCTGATGAACCACCGCTACGACATCCTGGCCTGGAACAGCGAAATGGCGAAGCTGCTACTGGACTTCGACGCGCTGCCGCCGTCGCAGCGCAATGCGATGTGGCTGTGCCTGATGCATCCGGAGATGCGTGAGTTCTATGTCGACCGCGAGCACGCCGTGCGGGAGGGGATCGCCCACCTGCGCGCTGCGTGGGCCGCGCATCCGGAAGACCAGGCGTTGACCGACCTCATCACCGAATTCACCACTCATGACGAGGAGTTCGCTCGCCTGTGGGCCGAGCGAGACGTCAAGGTCAACGGCCGGGGGCGCAAGGTGCTGCGGCATCCTGAAGTCGGTGCGATCGCAGTGCATTTCGAAGTGCTCATGCCACTTCAAGATCCGGACCAGCGGTTGCTGATCTACCGCCCTGCGGACGATGAGAGCCAGGCAGCACTGGACCGGTTGTGCACACGGTGATGTCGAACCGTCTCTTCATGCGCTGAGCCGAACCGTCATCCCGGCGTGTTTTCGGAATCCATCGGCGACGTCCGGGCCGACAGCATGCCGGGATGACAGACCGGCCGCGCCGGACAGCGAACACCGTGAGGACTTCCCATCCTCACGCGGTCGGATGGTCGTCGAGGTGAAGAACGCCTGCCCCATGCCCGTCATGTCACTGACCACGCACGCGCCCGGAGCCATGTACGAGACCGTACCGGCCCAAGTGCCAGTGACAGCCTTGCCGCTGGTGCCACCCGCCTCGATGCGCGCAAAACCACCAACCTCGCGCGCCACGTACGCGCTCACGTCCCCCTCGTGAGCTACGGGCAAGTGTCCACCGCAAGGTGACGATTCCGGACCGCCGCGTCAATAGCGTGGTGATCAGTCACAGCGGCCGACGCACCGGCATGTCCACCACGGAGGCCGCGGAAACGCCGTTCCAGCCGCACCGCAGCACACACAGCGCCCCGTCACCACACCCACCCCACAACCGCATGTAACAGCCGTGTATGAGAGGCCGGGTGAACGGAACGTCCCCCGGCCCGAGCGGATCTCAGTGATCAGAAACGCTCACTCGTGCCCAGCAGACGGCACCGATCGCAAGGGAAGCAACCATCCGCGCCACGAATACCGCCCTCGCCACCCTCGCCCTCGTCGCGGGTCTCTCACTCACCGCCTGCCAGGGCAACGACGACTCCTCCGCAAGCGGAAACGACGTCGACTCCGCAGCCGGGTCGTCGCCCTCCTCCTCGCCCGCCTCGTCGTCCTCGTCCGCCCCGCCCTCCTCCTCGTCGTCCTCCGAGAACTCCGGCGGCAGCAGCACCTCCGACGGGAACGCCACGACCGCCGGTGACTCCACCGACGGCAGCGGCGGCGGCCAGATCAACACCGGCCCCTGCGAGACCGCGAACCTCACCTTCGGCGCCGCCCACGGCATGGCCGAGGGCGACGTCCTGGTCAGCCTCAGCAACACCGCCGACGCCTGCTCCCTCAAGGGCTTCCCGGGCGTCGACCTCAAGACCGACAGCGGCCCCGGCGGCATCAGCGCCGAGCGCACCGAGCTCGCCACCCCGACCGTCGTCCTCCAGAACGGCGAGACGACCCGCTTCACCCTGCACACCCCGCGCAACGACACCGGCGGCTCCGGGCTCAAGATCACCCAGATCGTCGTCACCCCGCCCAACGAGACCCACTCCAAGACCCTGCCGATCACCCTCAACCTCCCCGCCGTCACCGAGCCCGGCTACGTGGCGGGCGTCACGGTCGACCCTGTCGGCACCGGCAAGCAGTGACGGAACGACACCCCCGCTTCACAGGCAGGCCGACGCACGGTGGACAACTTCGCCGCTCATTCGACAGGCGTCATGCATCACTCGGATCCTCCCCACGAGCCCCAACTCCCGCCCTGCGTCCCCCACACGGCCGCCCCGTCCACGATCGCCCTCGACCCCCAACAGGATCACACCCGACGGGCAATCCCCCCTCTCGCCGGGGACAAGCACCCCGCCTGACGAGGGACAAAACCTCTTTAGTTTACATTTGCCAATGCAATGCGTGTGCGGCCACACTGCCGCAGGCATCCGAGTACCAGGAGCCTGGACCATATGGACATATCAGACCGAGCAACCGCTCCACTGCGTTTCGCGGTGCTGGGACGCGTCAGAGCATGGCGCGGCGCCACGGAGCTGAATCTGGGCTCGCCGCAGCAGAGAGTGGTGCTGGCCGCACTGCTGCTGCGGCGCGGGCGTCCGGTCACGGTGGCCGAACTGGTCGACGCCATATGGGGCGACGAGCCGCCGACCGCCGCCGTGTCTGTGCTGCGCACCTATGTGTCGCGGCTGCGCAAGACGCTGAACCCCGGACCCGACGCTGCCAGATCCCCTGAGGCCCATGAATCCCCGCAGCCGGTGGTCTCGGTCACGGACGGATATCTGGTCCGTCTCCCGGACGGCTCCCTGGACCTGGACGTCTTCGAGCAGCGGGTCGCCCGGGCGCAGAAGCGGCGTGCCGAGGGCGAACTCCCGGCGGCTACGAAGCTGCTGCACACCGCGCTGGACGAGTGGGAGGGGGCGCCGCTGGCCGGACTTCCCGGCCCGCTGGCCGAGGTCGAGCGCTCCCGGCTGGCCGAGGAGCGGCTGAGCACGCTGGAGACCTGCCTGGAGATCGACGTCGAACTCGGCCGCCTGAGCGAGGTCATCCCCACACTGATCACGCTGACCAGCGAGCACCCGCTGCGGGAACAGCTGAGCCGGCTCCTGATGCTCGCGCTGTACCGGTCCGGACGGCAGGCCGAGGCGCTGGCGGCGTACCGCAGGACGCGCAGCACCCTGGTGGCCGAGCTGGGCGTCGAACCGGGCGGGTCACTGCGGGAGCTGCACCACCGCATCCTCGCGGCCGACGCCTCGCTGGAACCCCTGGCCCCGGAGCGGGAGGCCGCACCGCAGGAGCCCGAGGCCGTCAGCCACACGGCCACGCCCGCGCAGCTCCCCGCCGACCTCCCGGTCTTCACCGGGCGCCAGGACGAACTCCGGCAGGTCCTCTCCCTCGCGCCGGACAGCGTGACGCCCCCGTCCCTCACGGTGATCAGCGGCATGGCGGGCATCGGCAAGACCACGCTGGCCGTGCACTGGGCCCACCGGGTCGCCCACCACTACCCCGACGGACAGCTTTACATCAATCTGCGCGGATTCGACCCGACCGGTGCGGTCGTCTCGTCGGCGAAGGCCGTCCGGACCTTCCTCAACGCACTCGGCGTCCCCCCGGAGGCCATTCCGGCCTCACTGGACGCCCAGGCCGCCCTGTACCGCAGCCTGCTCGCCGGTCGCCGGATGTTGGTGCTCCTCGACAACGCCCGCGACGCCGAGCAGATCCGTCCCCTGCTGCCCGGCTCACCCGGCTGCCTGACCATCGTGACCAGCCGCAGTCAGCTCACCGGCCTGATCGCGGGCGAGGGGGCACAACCGCTGACGCTCAGCCCGATGACCACTGCCGAGTCACACGGCTTCCTGGCACGCCGCGTCGGTGCCGCATGGCTGGCAGCGGAACCCGAGGTCGCCAACGAGATCGTCGAGTTCTGCGGCCGACTGCCCCTGGCCCTCGCCATCGTCGCGGCCCGTGCCGCGACCAACCCCGGCTTCGCGCTCGGCACCGTCGCCAGGGAACTGCGCGAGAGCCAGGGCAACCTCGACGCACTCACGGGCGGCGACCCCACCTCGGACGTACGCACCGTCTTCTCCTGGTCCTACGACGCGCTGTCCGCGCCGGCCGCGCGGCTGTTCCGGCTGCTGGGCCTGCACTCCGGACCCGACATCTCCGCGCCCGCGGCGGCAGCTCTCGCCGGGCTGCCCCGACGCGAGACCCGCGGTCTGCTCGCCGAGATCACCAGGCTCAGCCTCCTCAACGAGTACGCACCCGGCCGCTACGCCCTGCACGACCTGCTGCGGGTCTACGCCGCGGAACGCGCCGCCGCGGAAGAGCAACACGAGCGGGACCGGACCGTGGAGCGGCTCCTGTGCTGGTACCTGCACGCGACCGACGCCGTCTACGCCCAGCTCACGCCGCGCCGCCGCCCGCTCCCCCTCGAACCCCTGCCCCCGCAGGTCGAGCCCATGACGTTCGACTCGCGCGACCAGGCCCTGCAGTGGTGCGAGCGTGAGCGACCCAACTTCGTCGCCACGGTGCACCAGGCCGCCGCATCGCACCGGCCCGACCTCGCGTGGCGGCTGACCGTGGCGCTCTGGGGGTTTTACAGCCTGCACGGCACTCTGCAGGACTGGCTCAACACCGCACGGACCTGTCTCGAGTGCGCCCGTGAGTCCGGCAACCGGAGGGGCGAGGCCTGGAGCCTCAATGAAGTGGCCGTCGCACTCATCGCGGTGCGCCGATCCGACGAGGCCATCGAGTACTTGCGGGAGGCGAAGGAGCTGTACCGGCAGCTCGGCGACACGTACGGCAGCTCCCGGGTCGTGAACAGCCTGGGCGTCGCCTATCTGCAGTCGGGGCAGAACGACGAGGCCGTCGACCACCTCGATCGCGCGCTGGCTCTCTCCCGGGCCTGCGGCGACGAATGGGCCGAGGGCATCGCTCTGTCCCAGCTGGGAGACGCCTTTCGGCGACTGGGCCGGTTCGACGAGGCCATCCACCACCTGCGCAACGGGCTGACGATCGTGCACGCCACCGGCTACCGCTGGATCGAAGCGGTCACGCTCGACAGCCTCGGCGTCGCCCTGCACAGGCGGCAGCGCCATGACGAGGCCATCGAGTGCTACCACGAGGCGCTCGAGATACTGCGGGATGTCGGCAACAGCTGGGGCGAGGGCGACACCCTCGGCCACCTCGGCGACGTCCTCCTTGACGCGGGCCGGCCGGACGCGGCTCGCGCCCGGTGGCGGGAGGCCGTGGCGGTTATGAAGGAGTCCGCCCATCCGGACACCGAGGCGATCCGGGAAAGGCTTCGCCGCCTGGACGCACACGAGCCGGACCCGGGTCCGGATTCGGGCCCGAGCCGCATGGACGGCATATCCCGATTGAACCGTCTCGTGCGGTGAGCCGTTGTCACCAGCACGGGAGGGGAAGGTGCTGCAGATGTCCGGTCAGCAGGAGGATTCCGGCACGGCACAACGGCTGAGGGCTGCCGCATACGACGAACGAGCGCTGTATGCGCAGCCTGTCGGAGGCCGCACGGAAGTATCACATTGACGCCGACCGCTCGTATCTCCAGGCCGTGACGAACGAGGACGGCAGCGTCGCGAGCTGCCGACGGGTGGAGGAAGCCGCGCGCGACAAGGAGTACGCCGCGGAGCAACGGCTGTTCCACGCTGGGGCGTACGAGAGCGTGCTGGCGGACTGGCTGTACGCGAAGTCGCCGCACCACCGCGACCGGATCACAGCCCGGCTCTCCACGGTGTCCATGGCGTCACGCCGCGGACGGGTACCGCACCGCGGGCTCCTCGCCAGCCCCGTCGTCAGCGTTCTCAACGACACCCATGACCATGCGCAGCGCACGTATCGCGTGGTGCACCCGCGACTTGACGGTGCCCAACGGGACACCGAGCACCTGCCCGGCCTCGCGCATCGACCTGCCGGAGAAGAACGTCTCGTACAGCGCTTCCCGGTGGTTGGTCGACAGGTGCTGGAACGCTTCCTTGAGCACCATCGAGGAGAGCAGCCAGCCCACCTCGTCCGTGCTCGTCAGCTGGCCCTCCAGCCAGGCGCTGCCGTCGACCTCCTGAGGGCGGGCCTTGCGCAGCCGGTAGTCGTCCACGACGAGGTTGCGAGCCACCCTGAACAGCCACGGCCTCAGCGGCTGACCAGACGTCAGATCCTGGGTGCGCCAGCAGCGCAGCAGCGCCTCCTGCACCAGGTCCTCGGCTCTGTAGTGGTCGCCTCCCAGCAGCCGGACCGTGTAGGTGTACAAGGGGCCCGCCTGCTCTTCGTAGAGCGCGCGCAGCGCGCGTTCCCGGTCACTCATCGCCCCCGAGGAGCCCATTACGGTCCAGCTCACTATTCCCTCGTTCCATGACTGCGTGCGAGTCAGCCCCGGGCCCAGTGGCCTCGGATACGGGGAGTCTTGCGAGCGGGAGTCCACGCCGAATTGACGCGTGATTGACGCTTCAACCGCGGATCCCGCCGCCGGAGAGGGCGCGCGGCGCGGGAGCGGAATCAGACATTCCTTGGCGTATCCGCCGCTGACCTGCGCATTCCCTCTCAGGCCGCCCGGCCCCTGGTGCCGTGACGGCGTTGGTGAGGGCAGATATACAGCGATTGATTCCGCCCACCGGCTGGGCGTCGGGCGCCGTCGACCGGTGGCCCGTGCGGCTGCCGGCCCTCCGCGTCACGACGGGGCTGGAGCCGATCTGGTTCAACGCCGCTCGGTGGCAGACGAAAAAGGCCGTGCAGGAACGTACGGAACCGCCGCGCGCGGTCCGAGCGCCTGGACGAGCTGGTGGCCCGGATCGAGAGGGCGGGAGGACCTGCGGGCCCTGGTCTCGCTGGCCGGTGAGCGATTCGGCCGGCTCGACGTCCTCGTCGGCAATGCCGGAGTCGGTACGATCTCGCCTCTCGACGATCTGCGCGTCCACGAGTGGGACGAGATGGTCGACGTCAATCCGGGCCATCTGTGAAGGACTGCGCCAGGAAGCCGGCGACTGTCTGCGTGTGACCACCGTCTCGCCCGGTATGACGGCGACCGCCTTCGCCGAGGGGTCGACGTGAACGAGATCGTCGTCCGGCCCACCGCCCAGAGCCGACCTCCCCGCCCCTCCGTCGTCACCGCCGACGCCATACACACCCACCGTGATCGCAGCGTGCCCACAACCGTGGTCAACGCGGCGCGGCGCCCCTGCGCCGGCGCCCGCCCGATCACGAAGTCCTTTTCGTCAACGCGTTCCGTGGGCGACCGGCCGACCCTGGGAGTGTGATCAACAGGGTTATCATGGGGTCATGGCTGACAGGTCCCGGAGCAGCGCTTCCACGGACGGCGGTCGCCCGCTGAGGCGAGACGCCGCCCTCAACCGGGAACGAATTCTGCATGCCGCGCGGGAGATCTTCGGCCAACACGGACTGGGGGTCACGCTCGATGACGTGGCCCGCCATGCGGGAGTCGGCGTCGGTACCGTCTATCGCCGTTTCCCCACCAAAGAGGCCCTCGTACGCGCCCTGTTCGAGCAGGACCTCGCGATACGGCAGGAAGCGGCCGAGAAGGCCCTGGCTCACCCCGATCCCTGGCAGGGCTTCGTCGACTTCGTCATGGAAATGACGGGCGACCTCGCCGAGAACCGCGGGCTCTACGAAGTGATCATGCTCGGCAGCCACAGCTCAGGGCCCATCGAGACGGCACGCGGCGGTCTGCTCCCCTTCCTCGACGCCTTGATCCGCCGTGCTCAGGAGAGCGGGCAACTCCGCGCGGAGGTAACCCCTTCCGACATCCCCGTCATCCAGCACATGCTGAGCGCGGCCACCCAGTTCACGCAGGGCAAGCAGCCGGAGATCTGGCGTCGCTACACCGAGATCGTCCTGAACGGCCTGCGGCAGCGACCCGACAACCTTCCGCTGACGACCCCGAGCCTGAGCGATGAGACGGTGGAGCAGGTCATGGGATTCGTCAGGCCTGAAGCGGCCGAGGAGTAGCGAGCCGGCCCAGCAGCGCCGCCTCGCAGCCCACCGCCGCTTCAGGGAATTCATCTACGGCAGGTTGATCGGGTTGCCGGCAATGCCGTCCCCGAGCCAGATCTTCCGCTGCGGCTCGTCGTAGTAGACGATCTCCGCGCAGGGGCCTTCCGGCTCCTTGTCCGCGGTCTGGAAGTGGCCCGCCGACCACTCGGTGAGGTCGTGTTCGGTGAGGAGCTTGCCGATCACCTTCCGGAACTCGGTGTAGCCGACGCAGTTCCGGTCGGCGAAGCGCTCCCTGATGTCGGCGCGGAAGTGAGCGAGGTTCACCTGCTCGCGGGTCGGACCGCGGTAGGGATCCGCGCGGTGGCGTGCACACACGTCCCGACCGCCGGCGTAGACCTCGATCGAGCCCTGCTCGGAGCTGTCGACGCAGGCGGTGAGCGTCTCGGGCGCCGGCTCGCCGAAGGCCTCCTGCCACAGCCCTCGGCACACCTTGACCGGGTCGTCGGCGACGGGATCGAAGCCGATACTGGCGTCGGACCGCTCGGATCCCACGCAGTTGAGGCCGCTGGAGTCGAGTGTGTGACCCTCACCGTCGCCCGCGACCCACGCATAGGTCGCGGCAGTGCCGCCGGCCAGGGCCAGGGCCACCACCGGGACCACGACCATCGTGCGCTTGCGCCGCCGGATGGTGCGCTGACGCACCCGGGCGAGCATCCGGTCGGCGGCCGGGGAGTCCGGATCGAGGTCCGACGGGTCGGGGTGCGGATCGCCGGCCCGGAGCATCCGGACGAGTTCGTCATCGCTCAGCATGATCCTTCTCCTTGGTCGCAGGCACTGCGGAGCTCGATGCGGCGAGCCGTTCCTTCAACCGCTGCTTGGCCCGGTGAAGGCGGGTGTCGACGGCACCGACGGAGATGCCGAGGACCGTCGCGATCTCCTGTCGGGACAGGTCGTCCCAGTAGGCCAGGCGCAGCAGTTCCCGGTCGGCGGCCGAAGCCTGCGCCAGCGCGGCCGCAAGCTCGTCGCCGGCGTCATCCAGGTGATGGCGTGGCTGCGGGGGATCCGGCTGCTCCGCCACTCTCAGCAGCAGCCGCGACCAACGTCGCTGGCTGCGGGCTTGGTTGGCCAGCACCCGTCGGGCGATCCCCAGCAGCCACAGCACCGCCTCTTCGCCGTCGTCGGGCAGATGACGTCGTCGGCGCCAGGCCACCGCGTACACCTCGGCCACGGCGTCGTGTGCCGCCGTCTCACCGGTCCGGCGCAGGCAGTACGCCATCACCCGGCGGAACGTCTGCCGGAACAGCTGCTCCAGCCGCTCATTGCGTTCATCCGCATCCATGGCCCAGCAATGTCCACCACCGCCCGATCGCTTACCAGTCGACAGGGACACTCTCTCGCGCGCACCTCAGCGCTGCGACAGGGCGATCAGCCGGGAGCCGTGCGGGGGAACCGCCTTTGCGGTCCAGGAGTTGTGGGCCTTGCCGATGTTCCGCCGGCTCACCAGGTCGCGGACCTCGTGCTTGCCGTCGATGCCGAGCTGGTCCCAGGTCGTGGTGATGTCGGCGGGCGTGTCGCCGAGGTTGTAGACGGCGACGGCGAGTCGGCCGTCGGGCAGGAGCTTCTTCCACACCTGGAGGGATCCGTCGGTGACCCGGGTGGGGAGGACGCCTGCCTGGTCGACGGCGATCACCTCGCGGTTGGTGAGGATCGACGTGGCCTTGGCGTCGAGCTTGGAGAGGTCTCCGCCGACGTAGAGCGGGGACGAGGCCATCGACCAGAACGTCATGACGCTCTGGCGTTCGGTGTCGTTGATGCCGTCCTGGATGCCGTTGCCTGTGTTGTTGGAGATGGGCATGGAGTCAAGGTCCGGCCAGTAGTTCGGCTCGACGACGTCGAGCCATTTCGGCAGGTCCTCCCACCTGTTGTCGACCGATGCCTGCCAGCTGGAGACGGTGTTGCAGTAGCACTCGACGTCGGTGTCGACGCGGACGCTGTTCGCCCACGGTCGCAGGCCCTCGCCCGCCTCGCGGGGGACGGGCCAGGCGCTGGCGGTCAGCCACATCCTGCGGCCGCTCCGGTCGATCGCCTTCGACCAGGCAGCGATGTCTGCGACGTTGTCGGTCGTGACGCCGTCGATCTTGACGAAGTCGACGCCCCAGGAGGCGAACTGGTCGGCGATGGAGTCGATGTACGCCTGAGCGCAGGGCTCGGTGTAGTCGATCTTCCAGTCGCCGCCCCACATGTTCGTCGGCGTCAGCGGCTGCACCGCGATGTCCTGGGTCGTGCAGTCGGTACCGCGGATCGGGGCGTTCCGGTCGTAGACGGCCGGGGGCAGACCGGCACCTCCGTAGAGGCCCATTCTGAGCCCCTTGCCGTGGATGTAGTCGGCCAGGTTCGCGATGCCGTTCGGGAAGCGCTCGGGGTCGGCCTCGGGGATGCCGTTGGCGTCGAAGCGGAACTGCCAGTCCCAGTTGGCGCTCCAGCCGGCGTCCAGGTTGATGTTGGTGTACCCGGAACGCTTCAGCTTCGACGCCATGGCGTCGGTGGTCTGCTTGATGTGTTCCTCGGTGAGCCACTTCGTCCCGTAGTCCGGGTTGCTGGAGGACTGGACGCTCCAACTGCTCCAGCCCATGAACGGCTTGACGCTGAAGTCGCTCTTGGCCTGGGCGGGGACGGTGGTGCACATCAGGGTCGTGGTCACGACGGCCGCCACGGAGAGTCCGCGGCGGAGGCGACGAGCTGTGGTCATGATGGATCACCTTTCATGCTTCATGGGGAAGTTGATGGAGCGGGCCGCTACCAGCGGAGCGTCATGGACTCGCCGCGTACGAGCCGCACGGTGCGTGCCCTGCCGTCGGCGACAACCTCGGTGCGGCGACCGCCGACGCTGCGGATCACTGCCTTGTCCACCACGCCGTCGCGCCAGGACAGGTCCACCGTGAAGCCGCCCCGGGCACCGACCCCGGTGATCCGGCCCCGCCCGGCCCAGGCGGTGGGGAGCGCGGGCAGCAGTTCGATGCGGCCGGGGCGGGAGTGGACGAGCATGTCGACCATCGCCGACGGTGTGCCGAAGTTCGAGTCGACCTGGCAGATGCTGCTGTCGGCGTCGAGGGGCCAGGTGTCGAAGAGGTTGAGGGCGGCGCCTGGGGTCCGTCCGTCGAAGGGCACCAGATTCTTCATGACCTTCTCGTAGGCGGTGTCGCCCTCCCCGAACCTGGCCCAGCACAGGGCGCGCCAGGCGTTGGCCCAGCCGTACATGCTGGTGCCCCTCGCTTCGAGGAGCTTGCGCGCTCCCGCGACGAGGGCGGCCGGTGAGGTGTCGGGGTCGATGCGGTCACCGGGGAACAGGCCCATCAGGGGCGAGAGATGACGGTGCTCGACCTCCCCGAGGTTGTCCGGGCTCATCCACTCCTCCAGCCGGCCGGTCGTGGGGCTGACCTGCGGGAGGTACAGGCGTCGGCGAAGGCCGTCGATGGTCCTGCGGTAGCGGGCGTCCCGGCCGAGAACCCGGGTCGCCGTGCGGTAGTTGGTGAAGAGCGTCCACACCAGCTCTTGGGCGTAGGTGATGCCGAGGGCGTCCTGGGGACCGTGTTCGGGTGACCAGTCCTTGTCCGCGACCAGCGCTTCGCGCGTCTCGCCGGTCGTGTGGTCGGTGACCTGGTAGGGGATGAGCCGCGCCTCCCAGAATTCGCAGGCGCCCTTGATCAAGGGGTAGATGCGGGCGAGCAATTCGGGGTCGTTGCGGTATTCGTAGTGCTCGAAAAGGCTGTTGGCGAGCCAGGCGCTGCCGGCCGGGTGCCATTGCCAGCCGGAGCCGCCGTCGATGTTCGTGGAGATGCCGACCGTCCAGCCGGCGACCCTTTCCGAGGAATTACGGAAACGATTGCGGGGGTCGTTGAAAAGGCGCCGGGTGTTCTCGGTCCAGGAGGGGAGTTGGGCGAGGCAGTAGTCGGTGAGGGCGTCGAAGCAGCCCGGCAGCCCGGCGCGGTCGGCCATCCAGTAGTTCATCTGGATGTTGACGTCGGTGTGGTAGTCGCCCATCCAGCCGGGCTCGTTGGTGTCGATCCAGGAGCCCTGGAGACCCATGGGCAGTCCGTCGCGGGAGCCGCAGATCATCAGATAGCGGCCGTATTGCAGGTAGGACGCCTCCAGTTCGGGGTCGGGGGCGGCTCCGGGCAGGGCGCGGGTGTGCAGCCGGGTCCAGGTGTCGGACTGCCGCTGCGCCTCGGTCGAGACTCCCAGCGAGATCTCCATGGTGGAGAAGAGCTTTTGGTAGTCGGCGACGTGGGTGTCGCGCAGGACACCGGGGGCGAGAGCGGCCGCGGCGGAGGCCTTGGACCGGGCCAGGGGCTGTGGATCGATCGAGGAGTCGCGGTAGTTCTGTGCGAAGTCGGGTGCGTAGTCGGTGCCGCCGCTGAACGTGACGGTCAGGTCGGCGCAGTCGGTGAATTCCAGGGACTCCTCGCCGACCCGGACCTTCCCGGTGCGGCTGACGGCGGTGACGGCGGCGCCGTAGCGTCGGCCGTTGGCCAGGGCGGCGCCGAAGGAGGCGAGCGCGTCGTCGGTGTCCGGCGTGACGGTCTCGCCGTGCGTGCCGGCGAGGAGAATCCGTCCGGTGTATGCGCCGCCGCCGCTCTGTGTGAAGGAGACGACCACGGCGTCGTCCGGGCGGCTCGCGTAGATCTCGCGTCGGTAGGTGACGTCCTGGTGCACGTAAGTGGTCGTCTGCAGGCCGTTGCTGAGGTCCAGGGCGCGCCGGTAGTCGGTGACGACGCCGAGGGCGTGGTCGGGTATGTCGACGGTGAGGTGGGCGAGTTGGGTCAGGGAACCGAAGGCGGCGCGGTCGTAGGGGAACTGACCGTCGTCGCTGAGGCCGGTGTTGGGGCCGCCCGACCACATGGAGGCGTCGGTGATGAAGAGGGTCTCCCTGGCGGGATCGCCGCCGGCCAGGGCGCCGAGCCGGCCGTTCCCCACGGGCAGGGCCTGCTGGATCATCGACTGCTCGGAAGCCGGCGATGTGTACCAGATCCGTACGGCCTCGTCCTCGGGCACCCGGGGGTCGGCGGCGGGCCGCTTCGGCTCCGCTGCGGCGGCCCGGAACGGCGGAATTCCACCGAGGGCGGCGAGAGTTCCGGCGACCGCGCCGCCGGTCAGCGTGAGAAAGTTCCGGCGGCTCGGAGACGTGGAATCGGTGGAGCCGGGTGCCTGCATGGTGTGTTTGTCTCCTGGATTTCCGTGGGCGGCTCACGACACAACTCGGAAACGCAGGAGGAACCTAAGCCCGGGAAACCAGGGGCTCAAGGGACCGGACATCCGGATAGGGAATGTCGCGCATTCGCGATTCGCCAGGACGTCCCGGGCAGTCGGACGGGGTGCGGCGCACCCGCGCACCCCACCCCGCTCACCGCACGACGGACGTGCTCTACACACCCGGCAGCCGGTAGCACCGCTGCGCGTTGCGGCCGAAGACCTGCTCGGTCTCGGTGGTGCTCAGGCCACTGACGACGGTGGCGAGAGCGTCGACGACGTCGCCGTAGCGGTCGGCGGCGAGCAGGCAGACGGGCCAGTCCGAGCCGAACATCACGCGCTGGACGGTGAAGACATCGAGGACGTGGTCGACGAACGGCCGCAGCGTTTTCGGCGACCAGTCCTTCCAGTCGGCCTCGGTGACCATGCCGGAGAGCTTGGCATCGACGTTGGGCAGGTCCGCGAAACGGGCTACGGCCTTCGCCCACGGGCCGTCCCATCCGTCGGCGATGGCTGGTTTGGCGATGTGGTCTAGCACGAAACGCAGGTCGGGAAGGGCGGCCACGGTGGAGATGGCCGCCGGTAGTTCGCGGGTGCGCACCAGCAGGTCGTAGACGAGGTCGCGGGCCGCGATCTCGCCGAGTCCGCGCCGTACGTCCGGACGCTCCAGCCAGTGCGCGTCGTCCTCGTCGTGGACCTGGTGACGGATGCCGACGAGCAACGGGCCGTATTCGTCGCGCAGTTCGTCGAGCACCTCGCCGACGTCCGGGGCGGTGAGGTCGACCCAGCCCACGACGCCGTGGACGAACGGGGTCTCGTAGGCGATGTCCAGGAACATCCGGGTCTCGGCGAGGTCGGACACGGTCTGCACGAGAACCGTGCCGTCCATGCGGTTGGCGGCGAGTTCCGGGGCGAGGTCGTCGGGCGCGAAAGGGCGGCGCACCGGGTCGAGTGCCGGGCTGTCCATCCAGGGGTAGTGGAACCGGCGGGGGTCCCAGAAGTGCTGGTGCGCGTCGATGCGCACGGCGTGCCGGGCGGTCACCGGACACTCCTCTCCAGGCCCGTGTTCAGGGGGCCGGACGGGACGGGGGCGTCGTCGGGCAGCAGTCCGCTCGTCCGCAGGTCGTGCCAGAGCGCGTCCGGGACGACCACGTCCAGCAGGTCGAGGTCCATGTCCAGCTCCGCGACGGATCTGGCGCCGACCAGGACGGCGGCGACCTGCGGATGGGCGAGCGGGAACTGGAGGGCGGCGGCCGCCAGCGGGACGTCGTAGCGGTCGCAGACCGTCCGGATGCGCTGCGCCTTCTCCACGACGTCAGCGGCGGCGGGAGCGTAGTCGTATCGGGCCCGTGGCGATGGATCCAGCAGGATGCCGCTGTTGAACACGCCGCCGACGACGACCTTTGTGCCGTGTTCACGGCACGCGGGGAGCAGGTCCGCCATGGAGCTCTGGTCGAGCAGGGTGTACCGGCCGGCGAGCAGGACGACGTCGAGGTCGCAGTTCTCCACCAGCCTGGTCAGCACGGGTGTGCGGTTCATTCCGGCGCCGATCGCCTTGACCGTTCCCTCGGCGCGGAGGTCGCGCAGTGCCGCGTAGGCGGTCGAGGCGGCCTGCTCGTAGTGGTCGTCGGGGTCGTGCAGATGCAGGATGTCGACGCTGTCCAGGCCGAGCCGGTCGAGGCTCTCCGCCAGGGAGGTGCGCACCCCGTCGTAGGAGAAGTCCCAGACGGGGCCGGTGGCGGGTACGTCGGTGTAGAAGGGTTCCCCGTCGACGTACTGGCTCTCGTCGGGGGGCGCGTCGGCCCGCAGCAGCCGGCCGGCCTTGGAGGAGATGACGAGGTCCCCGCGCGGCTTGTCCCTCAGGGCGCTGCCGACGCGCTGTTCGGCCAGGCCGTGGCCGTACAGCGGCGCCGTGTCGATATAGCGGATGCCCGCGTCGTGGGCGCGGCGGATCGTGTCGACGGCCTGTTCGTCGGTGATGGCACCGAGGAAGTTCCCGAGGGACGCGGTCCCGAGTCCGATGCGCGGCAGCCGCAGGCCATGGTCGCCGATCTCGACACGCGGAGTGCCAGCGACGTCGCGGGGGGTGTTCGGCACGCTGTCTCCCTCCTTCAGTGGGCGGACGGTACGGACAGGATTCAGCCACTCCCAGCCGTTCCGGACAACACCGAAGTTCGGATGACCGACATTCGCGAAAGGAATCGACGCACGGGTTCAACGATCCGGCGTGACCTCGCAGGATTGCTCCGGGACCAGTCGCAGGTCGAGGCTGTCCCCGCGGTGGCGGACCCGGACCTGTCGCGGCGCCGCGGCGCGGAGTCCGGCCCGCCGCAGCCGGCCGCCGGACCAGGCGAGGTCGACCTCGACGCCGCCCCGGGCGCGCAGCCCGCGCACCTGTCCGTCCGGCCAGGCGGCCGGCAGGGCGGGGAGCAGCTCGATCTCCTCGCCATCGGACTGGAGCAGCATTTCGGCGATGCCTCCGGTGCCGCCCGCGTTGCCGTCGAAGGAGTAGATGTTCTGGGCCGCGCCGGCCACTCCCCCGCGCGAGAAGGACAGCAGATTGGCCTCGCTGGCGTCCGCGATGAGGCTGCGGACGTGGCGGAGTGCCGCGTCGCCGTCGAGGAGCCGTGCGTAGTAGGCGATGAAGTTCGCCTCGGCCCACTCGGTCTGCTCCCAGCCGGGTGCGGCCTCGCGCCGGCCGATGGTCACACGTGCCGCGGCGGCCAGCTCGGGTGTGGTGCGTGGGGAGATCTGCCGCTCGGGGTAGAGCGCCATGAGGTGCGAGGTGTGGCGGTGGCTCGGTACGGCTTCGTCGAAGTCGTCGAGCCACTCCCGCAGTTGACCGTGGCGTCCGATCCGGAACGGGGCGAGTCCGCGGCGGGCGTCGGCGACGCGGTCCCGGAACTCGGGGTCGACGTCCAGTCGCTCGCCCGCCTCCTCGCACATCCGGAAGACCGCCTCGACGAAGACACGGTCGGAGGTCGGCCCCATGGACACCGAGCATTCGGCGCCGGACGGTGCGATGTACCAGTTCTCCGGTGAGTCGGAGGGTCCGGTGACCAGCCGTCCGTGCTCGGGCTCGGGGACGAGGTAGTCGAGGAAGAACTCGGCGGCCTCCTTCAGGACGGGGTAGGCGCGTTGCCGGAGGAAGTCCTCGTCCTGCCCGTACTCCCACCGCTCCCAGTGCTGTAGCGCGATCCAGGCGCCGCCGGTCACGTTGAGGCCCCAGCCCATGCCCCAGCCGGGGGCGGTGTAGCCCCAGGCGTTGGTGACCGTGTGGGCGACCCAGCCGCGAGCGCCGTAGAGCCGCGACGCCGTGACCCGACCAGAAGGGCGCAGGTTCTCGACGAGGCGCAGCAGGGGTTCCTGGCATTCCGGGAGTGCGGTCGGCTCGGCCGCCCAGTAGTTCTGCTGGGTATTCATGTCGAGGTGGAAGTCGTTGGTCCATGAAGCGCTGCTGGCCAGGCCGTCGTTCCACAGCCCCTGGAGCGCGAGCGGCAGCGGCGAGTCGTGCCGGGATCCGGCGACGGTGAGATATCGGCCGTACTGGAAGTAGAGCGCGACCAGTTCGGGGTCCTCGCCGCCGCGGGCCAGCAGGTCACGGCGTTCGTCGGTGGGCAGCGCGCGGACGGCGGGGTCCGTGCGGCCCAGGTCGATGGCCACACGTCCCATCAGCGCGGACACGTCGGCGATGTGTCCGGCGTACAGCTCGGGCCATCCCTGCCGCTCCGCGGCGTCCAGCGCCGCTGCCGCGTCGGCCTCCGGGTCGCCGCCTCGCCAGCCGGTCCCGACGGCGACGAGGACGGTCGCGGCGTCCGCACCGGTGACGTGCACGGTGTCGCCGTCCGCGTGTCGGCTGCCGGTGTCGGGCAGCAGACGGATCCGAAGGGTGAGGTCGACTCCGTCCCGGCCGTTGCTGTGCAGCGTCTCGACGGCCCGGCCCGAGAGCACCAGGTCACCGTCCACGATCCGGCGCCCGAGCGGGAAGACGGCTTCGGATACGTCGACTTGGAAGCTGAGGGATCCGGGTGCGGAAGCCGTGATCCGGTACGCGATGACACCGGCGGGATGCGAGGAGAGCACCTCGGTGGCGTAGGCGACGCCGGAGCGGGTGAACGTGGACCGGACGACGCCGTCGTCGAGGTCGAGGCCGCGCCGGTAGTCCCGGACGGGGCCGGTGGCGCGGTGCTCGATCAGTACCTCGGGGAGCGGCAGGTTGGTGCCGTAGGACGACGGGCGGCCCAGCAGGTGTTCCTCGGCCAGTTCCTGCGCCTTGGCGTGGTCGCCGGCGAACAGCAGGGCTCGGATGTGGGCGAGTTGCTCACGGCCGCTCTCGCTGACGTCCGTCTCGGACGGTGCGCCGGACCAGGCGGTGGATTCCGACAGCCGGATGCGGTCGACGTCGGTGCCGCCGTGGACCATCCCACCGAGCCTGCCGTTGCCGATGGGGAGGGCCTCGAACCACCTGGTGGCCGGCGCGCTGTACCAGAGCGAGCCGGCGGGTACGGACGCGGTGGTGTCGTTCTGGTCGGTGCTGTCGGTGCTGTGGAGCGGCATGTGCCTGCCTTCGGTGCGGGCCGGTCAGATGGCGTCGAGTTGCAGGAGCAGCGCCTGCTGGGGCTGGAGGGTCGGCATGGGCAGTCCGAGCCCGGACAGGGTTCGGCCGCCGAGGATCAGCGAGTCCTGCTCTGCCGCGGGCAGCCAGCCGGGCGGGTGTTCGTTCAGCTCGGGCCGGCCGATCTCGGTACGCGGACGCAGCCGGTAGCGGCGGTCCGGGTCGAGGCCGGGCAGCGGGATACGGCCGGAGGTGATCGCCGGGGAGGTGCCGAGCCGCACCCAGGAGTAGAGCGCGGATGTCCGGTCGGCGGCGACGACGCCGTGCAGCAGGGTCTGCTCGTCCGCGAGGTCGGCCCGGACGACCCGCCCGCTGTGCAGGAGTGGTCGCAGCTCCTTGTAGAGCCCGGCCCAGGCACGGATCGCGCTCAGTTCCCCGCTGTCGCAGGCGTTCAGGTTCAGCTCGATTCCGGCGTGCCCGAACAGCGCGGTGGCGAGCCGGAACGGCAGTGCGGTGACACGGCGCGTCGAGTGCGCCTCGGCCGCGCCGACATGGGTGCCCACCAGCTCGGGCGGGAGGAGCTGACCGGTCCACCGCTGGATCTGCTGGCGCTCGACGGGGTCGTTGCAGTCGGAGGCCCAGACACGCTCGGTGTGCCGGAGGATGCCCAGGTCGATACGGCCGCCGCCGGCGGCGCAGGATTCGATCTCCAGCCCTCGGTGCCTGGTGTGCAGGGCGTCGAGCATCCGGTAGAGCGCCTCGGTCTGGGCCCGGACGCCGGCCCGGCCGCCGTCGTCGCGGCGGCTGGCCTCGTGGAGCTCGCGGTTGTGGTCCCACTTGATGTAGTCGATCCGGTACTCCGACACCAGGGCGTCGATGCGGTCGTACACGAACTTCCAGGCGTCCTCGTGGGCGATGTTGAGGACGTGCTGGTGTCGGACCGAGGGGCCCGCTCCGGTCTCGGGGGCGAGGATCCAGTCGGGGTGTTGCTGTGCCGGCCGGGAGCCGAGGTTGATCATCTCGGGTTCGAACCAGAGGCCGAACTCCATGCCGTGTCGCCGGACCCGCTCGACCAGCGGGGACAGACCGTCCGGCCAGACCTCGGGGTCGACGAACCAGTCGCCGAGGCCGGTGCGGTCGTTGCGGCGGCCGAGGAACCAGCCGTCGTCGAGGACGACGCGCTCCACCCCGACCGAGGCCGCCCGGTCGACGAGTTCCGACAGGGTCTCCAGGTCGTGGTCGAAGTAGACCGCTTCCCAGGTGTTGAGCACCAGCGGCCGGGGGCCCGCCGGGTGGTGCGGCCGGGATCTGAGCAGCTCGTGGAATCGGTCGGCGACGCCGTCCATACCGCCGTCGGACCAGGCGAAGTGGAGCGTCGGGCTGTCGTACGTGTCGCCCTCCCCGAGGGCGACCTCGCCCGGCAGCAGGAGCTCTCCCCCGCCGACGACCGACCGGTGTACGCCGGCGCCCTCGGGGAGCTGTTCGACGAGATAGCGCTGGTTGCCGCTCCAGGCGACGTGCATGGCCCACACCTCGCCGGTGCGGAAGCCGAACCCTTCGGTGCCCGCCATGAGCAGGTACGGCGAGTCGAGCGAGGGCCGACCGCGCCGGATCTCGCGCAGATGGGTGCCGAACGGGACGGGGACACGCTGAGGGCTGCGTTCACGCGACCACTTGCCGGTGAAGTCGACGATCTCGGTGGCCCGTTCGGGCAGGGGCAGCAGGAGGGTGAGGGCGCCGAGGTCGAAGACGTCGCCCTCGTCGGGAGTGCCGCCGGTGCGGCGGAGCCGGCCGTCGACAGTGAGGATGCCGTGCTCGTCGAGCCGGTAGCGCAGCGACAGCTCCAGGCCGAGATCGCAGTGGAGCCGGAGGGTGAGCGTCGATTCCGGCTCGTCATGGGTGTGGCCGCCGAGTCGGAAGCGCGGGTACGGCATTCCGGTCGAGCGCATCCGGCCCTCGATGCCGGGCGTGCCCGACCAGGCGTCCGCCTCGGTGGGCAGCACCGTCAACAGGCGGGGTGTGTCGGTGGAGTTGTGGGTCACGCTCGGTGTCGCGGTGATGCGGACGGCGTCGAGCTCGGCCGCCGAGAGCTCACCGAGGTCGACGCCCCAGTGCAGGACACGCGGCAGCGGGGCGCCGAGCTCGACGACGAAGCTGGTGGATCCTCCCCGCAGCTGGATCACGGGTGCGGAGTGGTCGGTGTCGAACAAGGTTCCTCGCGTCGGTCGTGACGTGACGCCGGCCGGACGGGGGCGGTGCCCGCCGGCCGGACGTCGGGACGGTGCCGGAGTCACTCGGCGATGATCGTCTTCGTCTGCTTCTGCAGCGTCGGCCAGAGACTGTCGTTCTTCTGGTGCAGGAAGTACGCCTCGAACTGCGGCCTGATCTCGGCCTCCATCGCGGAGCCGTTGTTGTAGGCCGGGGCCGGGAAGAGTTCGCCGTCGGACTGGTACTTGCCGAAGACGGACAGGTCGGGGCCGTCCTTGGCGGTGGAGTCGACGAGCTTCTTCATCGATGCGCTGATCGACGGGAAGAAGGAGCCGTTGGAGACGGCGGCCGCCGTCTGGCACTCCTCGGAACCCATGTAGGAGACCCACTTCCAGGTCTGCTCGGGGTTGTCGGTGCCGGCCCAGATGTTGTTCCCGTTCATGTTGCTGAGCACGGAACGCGTACCGTCGGGCGAGGACACCACGGGTGCGGTGCCGACGTTCACGCCGGGCAGCTTCGCCAGCGGGGGCGCGTCCCAGGATCCGCCCATGACCATGGCGACCGAGCCGGATCCGATCTGGTCCGCGTTGCCGGTGGTGAACTCGTCGAGCTTGGGGGCGTAGCCGTCGTCGACCAGGCCGCGCATGAAGTCCATCGTGTCGATGAACCGCTGGTCGCCGTAGTTGAACCGGGTGGGCCAGTTGGGCTTGTCGGTGAGTTCGAAGCCCGTGCTGCCGGCGAAGGGGCCCCATGTCGTCTGGCCGATGTTGTCGTCGGAGGCCACCGATCCGATGCCGTAGACCTTGATCTTCGTCTTGTCGAAGCCCGGCTCGTCACCGCGGACGCCCTTGCTGTCGACGGTGAGCCGCTTGACGACCTTCAGAAAGGTGCCGCCGTCCTCCGGGTTCCAGGTGAGGTTCTGGAGGTCCTCCGCCTTCAGCCCTGCTTCCTTCACCATGTCCTGGTTGAAGTAGAGGGCGCTGGCGGCCCAGTCCAGCGGCAGTGCGTACTGCTTGCCGTCGGTGAACTTCCACAGGTCGACACCGTCGGCGAAGACGCCGAGGTCGTAGTCGTTCTCCTTGATCAGGTCGTCCAGGGCGAGGATCTGGCCCTGGCTCGCATAGGACTGGAAGTACGTCACGCTGTTCTGGAAGGCGTCGGGTGCGTCCTTGGCGACGAAACCGGCGGTCAGTTTGGTGAAGTAGTCGTTCACGTTGTAGTTCGTGATCTTGACCTTGCTGCCCGGGTTCGCCTTCTCGAACCCCGGTATGCACTTGCTGTACGCGGCGGCCTGGTCGGGGGACCAGGTCCACCAGTCGACGGTGGCTCCCGCACCCTCGGTGCTGCCGTTTCCCCCGCCGCAGGCGGTGAGGGTGAGCAGGGCGGCGACGCCGGCGGCGGTGGCGGCGATCCTTCTGGTTTGCATGGGTTGCCTCTTGTGGGTGTCGGACGGGGTCACTTGATCCCGCTGAAGCCGATGGAGTTGACGATCCGCTTACCGAAAGCGACGAAGAGCAGCAGCATGGGGACCGCCGCGACGAGCGTCGCGGCCATCAGACCGGCGAAGTCGGGATGCTCCTCCGGGTTCGCCTGCTGGAAGACGCCGAGCGCCAGCGTGAGGGGCCTGACCTGCGGGTCGTTGGCGACGAGCAGGGGCCAGAAGTAGTCGTTCCAGGCCCCGATGAACGTCAGGATGGACAGCGTGACGATTGGGCCCGACGTCATCGGGAAGGTGATCCGGAACATGATCTTCAGTGGACCGGCGCCGTCGATGAGCGCGGCCTCCTCCACCTCGGTGCTCAGCCCGAGCATGAACTGGCGGAGGAAGAAGATGTTGAAGGCGGAGAACAGCGCGCCGGGCAGGACGAGTCCGGCGAAGGTGTTGATCAGACCGAGGTCGTTGATCAGCACGAAGTTGGGCAGCAGCATCAGAATGCCCGGCACCATCAGCCCGGAGAGCAGGATGGAGAACACGACGTTGCGGCCCCGCCACTGGAGTCGCGCGAAGGCGTAGGCGGCGAACGCGGAGCAGGTGACGACGGCGACCGTGAGCAGGCCCGCGTAGATCACCGAGTTGCGCAGGAAGAGCGGGATGTCGAGGGAGGCGCCCGATCCGCCCTGCGCGATCGCCTCGGCCTGGCCGGTCATGCCGAAGACGCGCTCGAAGGCGTTGAACGAGAAGCCGGGCGGCAGCATGGACGTCGGATCAGTGCTCAGCGCGTAGTTGTCCGACAGCGAGGTGCGCAGGATCCAGTAGAACGGAAAGATCGTGACCAGCAGGAATCCGATGATGTAGGCCCAGGCCACGGCCCGGCCCACCGGCAGGCGCCGACTGCGCCGGGGCACGACGGCGCCCTTCGAGGTCCGGCCTTCCGGAGCGATGACGGCGGTGGTGGTCATGGCCGGCCTCACTTCGTGTCGGATTCGTTGGCGCGCAGCAGGCGCAGCTGGATGAAGGTGATGGCGATGAGCATCGCGAAGAGGGCGAGCGACATCGTGGCCGCGTAGCCGAAGTCGAACTGGCCGAACGCCTTGTCGTAGATGTACATCTGAAGCACGTTCGTCGCGTCCGCCGGTCCGCCCTGGGTGGTGACCTGGACGATGTCGAAGACCTGGAACGAGCTGATGACGCTGAGGACGACGACCATCGCCATGATCGGTCGCAGCAGCGGCAGGGTCAGCCGCCAGAACATCTGGATCTCACTGGCGCCGTCGAGGCGGCCCGCTTCGTAGACGTCGTCCGGGATGGTCTGAAGGCCCGCGACGATGAGGATGGTGCTGTAGCCCATCGACTTCCACACGCTGATCAGCGCCAGCGACGGGATCGCCCAGCCCGGCGAGCCGAGGAACTGGATCGGTTCGGCCCCGAACTTCTCGATGAGGACGTTGATGATCCCGAGCTGCGGGTCGAGCATCCACTGCCACACCAGCCCCGCGACCACTCCGGAGATGAGGAACGGCAGGATGACCAGCCCGCGGACCACCGTCGATCCGGTCAGCCGGTGCAGTACGACCGCGGTGAGCAGCGAGACCGTGAGGCCGACCCCGACGGAGAGGACGACGAAGTACAGGGTCACCCGCAGCGAGTGCCAGAACTTCTCGTCGCCGATCAGCGTCCTGATGTTGTCCAGTCCGGTCCAGACCGGCGGGCTGAGGATCTTGAAGTCCGTGAAGCTGAGGTAGACGCCCCGCAGCGTCGGATAGACCGCGAACACCGCGAAGCCCAGTACGGCCGGCGCTATCAGCAGCAGGGCCGGCCGCCAGTCGTTGCGGTGCGTCGGGTTGCGCAACTGTCCACGCCGGATGGCACGTTCACGCCCTCCCGGCCGGGTTCTCAGCGTCGTTGCCATGAACTCTCCCTTGAGCAGCCACCCCTGGGCAGCACGTCGGCGGCTCACCGACGTGTGGCGACCATAGGTTCAATACATTCCCCTGTCCAGTAATTGTGTTGCTCGATGCTGGAAGTAATCCGTTGTATTACTTGGCAAACGAAACTAAGGTGTCCGGGGCAGGACGTTGCCGTAGCGGACACCGGGGATGAACCATGAGCGATGTGCCAGCAGCCCGCGACAACGACGCGACGACCGGCGACGACGCCACCGTCCCCCCGGCCCTCAAGTGGGGCCGGCTGCCCACGGCCCCCGCCGTGACGACGGTCCTGACCGAGATCCTCAAGCGCGGCCCGATCCCGCGCATCGAGGTCGCCCGGCGGGCCGGACTGTCCCAGACCGCCGTGACCAAGGCGGTCGCCCGCCTCGCCGAACACGGTCTGATCTCCGCCCACGACCACCGCCGTTCGTCGGCACCCGGTCGTCCGGTGCAGCCGCTGAGCGTGCACGAGGAGGCGGCCCTTGCGATCGGCATCACGGTCCGCGTCGACGCGATCTTCGGCGTGGTCACCACGCTCCGCGCCGACGTACGGCACTCGATCCACCGTCCGCTCCCCAGCACGGTTCCGGCGGCGGTCGCCGACAGCGTGGCCACCGTGATCGACCTGCTCCTCGCGGAACTCGGCCCCGACGCCGAGCGGGTGCTCGGCGCCGGTGTCGCGGTGTCCGGCGAGGTCGACAGCGAGCTGGGGATCGTCCGCAACTCACCGAGGCTCAACTGGACGGACGTACCTCTGCGTGACCTCGTCCGCGAACGCCGGGATCTGCCTGTCCTGGTCGACAACGACGTCCGGGCACTGTCCGTCGCCGAGGAGTGGTTCGGCATCGGCGTCGACGCGAACTCGTTCGCCATCCTGACCATCGGCGCCGGAATCGGCTGCGGACTGTACGTCAACGGCGACATCGTCACGGGCGATCACGGGGTGGCCGGCGAGATCGGCCATCTGCCGCTCGGCCCGAGCGACCTGCTGTGCACCTGCGGGCGGCACGGCTGCGTCGAGACGGTCGCCTCGACGAGCGCCATCGTCCACGCCATCCGCACCGCCCGGCAGGATCCGCTGCTCACCATGCGGGAGGCCGTCGCACTGGCGCGCGGCGGCGACGAAGTGGCCCGTGGCGCATTCGAGCGCGCCGGATCCGTGCTGGGACTCGCGCTGGCCACCGTGGCGAACCTGGTCGGCCCGAGCAGCATCCTGGTGGCCGGCGAGTCCGTCGCCAACTACGACCTCTTCGACCTGCGGCTGCGCGAGGCCTTCGAAGCGCACGTCTTCGGCTCGGCCGGCGCCTGCACCATCGTCGCGAAATCCCACACCTTCGAGGACTGGGCGCGCGGCTCCGCGGCCTCGGCGATCCAGGCGTTGGTCAAGGGGAAGCTGGCCGCACAGTCCTGATTCGGAGATCACCATGGGCATAGAGCTGGTCTGGCTGAAGACCTGGCTCGACGTCGTCGACACCGGCAGCTTCGCCAGAGCCGCCGAAGCCATACCCCTCTCCCAGCCGCGTGTCTCCGCGCATGTGGCGAACCTGGAGCGGGCGCTCGGCTGCACACTGATCGAGCGCCGGGTCCGGCCGCTCGCCCTCACCGAGGACGGGCGCGCCCTGCTGCCCAAGGCGCGGGCCGTGCTCGCCGCGGTGGACGACCTCACCGCCCACCGTCACGGTCAGGACCAGCTGACCGGCCTGCTCAAGGTCGCCAGCTTCGCCAGCGCGAGCGACGCCTTCCTGCCGACCGTCGTACGGCACCTGCGAACGGACCATCCGGGACTGGAGGTCGGCATTTTCGACGGCGACGTCCAGTCCATCGAGACCGCGCTGACCGACCGCCGTGTCACCGTCGCACTACGGCCGTTGCGCCCCGAACCCGTGGACCGCGCCCTCACCTGTCTCCCGCTGTGGCGCGAACCGTTCGTCGTCCTCCTCCCCACCGGCCATCCTCTGCTGGCCGAGAAGACGGTCGCGCTGGAACAGCTCACCGGCTCCCGGATCATCACCATCGGAAACCCCCTGCTCGACTCCTACCTCGGTTACGAGGCCGAGGCCGCACTGCACGCCAGCTACGTGGAGGTACCGATGGGGCAGGTCTCACAACAGCCCGCCACGCTCGCGGCCATGGTCCGCGCCGGGCTCGGTGTCGGCGTCGTCAACCTGCTGGCCGCGTCGATGGTCCGACAGGACGGGCTCGAGCACCGTCCGATCCGCGACCTGCACCGCCATCGCGACGTCGGTGTCTGGTGGCACGGCGAACGGCCGCTCCCCCGCGCCTCCAAGGCGTTCATCGACCTGGTCGTGGCGGCACCGCTGCCGGCGGGCACGATGCCGGTCCCGCCGAGCGCATAGCCGGGCGTCCCTCGGATCACGGATGGCCGCCATCCGCGATCCACTATTGCCCGGCGACAAGGGTGCTGGCTGCAATGAACTCGCCGCAGGCCGTTCCGCCCCACAGCGAAGGAGAAGAACACCCCATGCCCGACGATGCTCCGCAGATACTCGGTGTGCTGTCGCCCGGTCTCAGCGACCTGATCCACGGCGACGCAGGCGCCGACATCGTCTCGGTGGAGACGTACGCGCTCGCCGTGCCACTCGCGCGGACCATCGCGGATGCCACCGTGGCCATGGACCACTGGACAGTCCCCGTCGTCGAGATCCGCACCCGTGACGGCCTGATCGGCACCGGCATCTCCGGTGTCCACACCGGTTCCGAACTGCTGTGTTCCGTCATCGACGACTACTACGCCCCCACCCTGCTCGACGCCTCCTCCGAGGACATCCTCGGCACCTGGAACCGCCTGTACTGGCTGCCCACCCACTGGATAGGCCGGGCCGGCCCCGTGCACATGGCGCTCGGCATGGTCGACATCGCGCTCTGGGACCTCGCCGCACAGCGCGCCGGCGTCCCGCTGTGGCGGCTCCTCGGCGGCACCGCCGATCCCATCGAGGCGTACAACACCGACGGCGGGTGGCTCAACGCCCCCGTCGACGAGCTCATCCGCGGTCTGACCGCTCTCCTCGACCAGGGCTGGCGGCGGGTGAAGGTCAAGGTGGGCAAGCCGGACTGGCGGGAGGACGCCGCCCGGCTCAGGGCGGTGCGCGCGGCACTCGGCGACGACGTGACCCTGATGTGCGACGCCAACCAGCGCTGGGACCTGTCGACCGCGAACCGGATCATGCCCGTTCTCGAGGAGACCCGCATGGACTGGGTGGAGGAACCGCTGCACGCCGACGACCTCGACGGCCATACCGCCCTGCAACGGTCGACCGGCCTGGACATCGCCGCCGGTGAAAGCATCTACAGCTACCAGCAGTTCAACGGCTTCATCACCCACGACGCCATCCGTGTCGTCCAGCCCGACGCCACCCGGCTCGGCGGCGTGACCGAATGGCTTCAGGTGACCGGGCTCGCCACCGCCCGTGGCCTGCGCGTCGCACCGCACGCCGGCGACATGATGCAACTCCATCAGCACCTCGTCGGCGTCGGCCTGTCTGCGGCACCGCCGCTCGTCGAGTTCATCCCGTGGACCCAGGACGCCTACACCGAACGCAGCGTCGTCCGCGAGGGCTACCTCCAGCGCCCGCAGGCCCCGGGCGCCGCCACCGCCGTGGACCCCAAGGCCCGTCACAACTGGCAGCTCCGCGGCATCGGCGCGCTGCGCACCGCATAGCGGGATCCCAACCGATCCGTTCGGGTCGGCTCAGGTAAGGAGTTTCGCGAGCCGGGCCATCTCGGTGGGCGGGTCGATCACCGGCTGGATGAGGAGTTCGTCGACGCCGGCCTGTTCCAGGGTGGTGATGCGGGCGAGGAGGTCGTCGCGGGTGCCGACCAGGGCCAGGGTGTTCATCAGCGAGGGCAGGACCAGGTCCCGGTCCTGCGGTGCGATGCGTCCGAGGTAGTTGGGGTAGAGCTTGGTGTGCCGGTCCGGCGCGGTGGCGGTGGTGCCACGCCGGTCGAGAAGCCGCCGCACCGCCTCGCGTTCCTCGGGGCCGAGTTGCTCGGCGAAGGCGTGTGTGTCGGCGGCTGTGTCGGCGGCGAAGGCCAGCAGCGACAGGACGAGATGGCCCGTCGCGTCCCGGGCCGCCTCGCCGTGGGGGTCCTCGTCCTCGTCGAGCAGGTGGAGCGAGGTGACCACGTAGGAGTCGGGGTCGCGGGGTGTGCCCTGGGCGGCGTGGCGGCGGGTGTCGTGCAGTGCGCGCCAGGCGGTGGGGTCCAGCAGGCCGAAGGAGATGAGGCCGGTGCCGCGGCGGCCGGCGACGGAGGCGGCCTTCGGTCCGAGCAGCGCGGCCACGACGAACTCGATCGGGTCGGCGGTGTTCACCTGCGCCCCGGCGTGCAGGAACCGGATGTCGCGGACCCGGTCGCCTTCGCGGTACTCGGTCGAACGTCCGGCGCACAGGTCCTGGAGTGCGACGGTGAAGTTCTCCAACCTGGCCGCCGTGGTCGGCCGCATGCCCAGGGTGCGCCGGGCGGTGTTCCCGGTGCCGACTCCGCAGATGATCCGGCCCGGTGCCAGGGCGTTGAGGCTGGCGAGCCCGTTCGCGGCGGCCGGGGCCGAGCGCAGCGCCGGTGAGGTTACACCGATGCCGAGCCTGATGCGGCTGGTGGCCTTCGCACACAGGCCCAAGGCGACGAAGGGGTCGCCGTGGACCATCGGGGTGTCGTTGATCCAGAAGCTGTGCAGGCCCAACTCCTCGGCCCGCACGGCGAGTTCCTCCACACCGGGCTGCGCGGCGACGACGACACCTGCACGCATCAGAACCTCCGAGGTGTGCGGATCGAACCGAACCCGTTCAGCATGGCAGGTACCGGCGCAGGGCCGTTGCGGAGTCGCGCGGTTCGAACTCGGCGTCCGAGAAGTCGATCCGGTGCGGGAAGTGGCTCTCGGCCGTCGCGATCACGATCAAGGGCCGGTTTCGGATGCCTCCGAAACCGGCCCTGATCTGCGACTGTCTTCAGTCGGGACGACAGGATTTGAACCTGCGACCCCTTGACCCCCAGTCAAGTGCGCTACCAAGCTGCGCCACGTCCCGGCGCGCGCCCCGCGGTGACCCGCGAGAACACGCAGGTCAACCCTAACGCACGCGGACGGGTTCTGTTGCCGGGTCCGTGGAGGCGGCGCGTGCGCGGGCGGTCAGGGCCGTGGCCCGCCGGGCGGGGACCAGCAGTGCCGCCAGTGCCGCGGCCAGGAGGAGTGCGGCCAGCAGGGCGAAACCGTGGGTGTAGCCGGACTCGTGGGGCAGGCCGGACGGCTGGAGGTGGCCGGTGACCAGGACGCTGGTGATCGCGGCGCCGATGGATCCGCCGATGGTGCGGATGTTGGCGTTCATGCCGGTCGCGGCGCCGGTCTGGTCGGCGGGGACGCTGCCCACGATCAGGTTGGCCATGGAGGCGAAGGCCAGTCCGATGCCGAGACCGAACACGCCTGCCACGAAGGCCACTTGCCACTGCTCGTCATGCCACAGGGCGAGGAAGCCACAGGCGAGCGCGCCGAGCGCCGCACCGGTCGTGAGGAGTGTCTTGGCGCCCAGGACGGGTTCCAGGCGGCCGCTCAGCACACCCGAGAAGAACATCGCGACGAGCATCGGCAGCATGAGCAGTCCGGCGGCGGTGACGCTCGATCCGAAGCCGTATCCGGCGGAGCTGGGGGTCTGTACGAATCCGGGGAGGAAGGACCAGATCGCGTACATGCCCGCGCCGAACAGCAACGCGGCGGTGTTGGTGGTCCACACGGCGGGCAGCCGCATCACCCGCAGGTCGATCAGTGGCGTGCGGGAGCGGGCCTCCGTCAGCAACCACAGCGCGAACAGTACGACGGCGGCGGCGAACAGGCCGATCACCCGGGCCGAGCCCCAGCCCCAGACGCTCGCCTGGCTGAGCGGCAGCAGCAGCGCAACGAGCCAGGCCGAGAGCAGACCGGCACCGAGCCAATTGACGTTGCCCGCTGCCCGGTTGGGCGACTCGGGCACATAGCGCAGGGCTATGAGTGTGGTGACGGCGACGATCGCGACGGGGATCCAGAACAGCCAGCGGTAGTCGAGCGCGGACACGATCGGTCCGGCCGCGACGATACCGACGCCACCGCCCGCGGCGATCACGGCCGACAGGTTGCTGATGCTGCCGCTGACCTGGGAGGCGGCGAACTCGTCCCGGATGATGCCGAAGGAGAGCGGGAACAGCGCGCCGCCGACGCCCTGTATGACTCGCGCGGCGATCAGTACGCCGATGGTCGGTGCGAGCGCGGCCACCAGACAGCCGACCGCCACGACGAAGAGGACGGCGACGAGTGTGCGCTTCTTGCCGATCAGGTCGCCGACGCGGCCCAGGATCGGCGTGAAGATCGAGGCAGAGAGCAGATACGCCGTCATCACCCAGGTCGCGGTGGACTGCGAGGTGTTGAGCGCGTGCTGAACGGTCGGCAGGGCCGGCGCGATCAGCGACTGGAGCATCGAGAACACACCGGCTCCGCTCGCGAGGACCGCGAAGGTGAGACGGGTGGAGTTGCGGGGCATGGAGAGCCTCTCCGAATTCGAGCAGGGTGCGGCCGACAGCGTCGGTCGCGGACGGGCATGTGGGGGCTTCGCGCCGGTGACGTCACGCGTCCACGGCGAACGGACCCCGCACTGCTAAAGTGGAGGTATCCATCCACTTTAGCGGAGGCCACCCTCCGCTTCAACCGCGCCCACCCGGGAGGCACCAGTGACGGCCCAGCCGTACCCCGTCAGCGAGATCGTCGCGTCGCGCCGGCCGCACCGTAAGGACGCCGCGCGCAACTACGACGCACTGCTGGCGGCCGCCCGTGAGGCGTTCGCCGAGCACGGCGCGGAGGCCTCGCTGGAGGACATCGCACGGCGGGCGGGCGTCGGCATCGGCACGCTGTACCGGAACTTCCCGACCCGCCGCCATCTGTTCGAGAGCGTGTACGCGACCGAGGTGAACGAGCTGTGCCGGGCCGCCGAGGAGGTGGCGGACCAGGAGCCGTGGGGGGCGCTCACCTCGTGGCTGCGGCGGTTCGTCGACTACACGGTCACCAAGCGGGCCATCCGCGAGGCCCTCAACGACGAGTCGGACATCTTCCTGGCCTGCCGGGAGTCGATGTTCGCGGCGGGCGGCCCGCTGTTCGCGCGGGCGCAGGAGGCGGGCGAGGCGCGCAAGGACCTGGACTTCGACGACCTGCTGCGGATGATCTCCGGCATCTCCGCGACGAACTTCCTCGACGAGGCCCAGCGCGACCGGGTGCTGACCGTCGCGCTCGACGGTGTGCGCGCCAGGGACTGAAGCACTCCCCCGACCAGGCCACCCTGTCGTACGATTGCGTTACTCAAGTAATCGTCTCTGTCGGGCCCGGTCCCCTCAGTCGATGCGAACGGAGCCGCATGTCCCTCCTGGCCCGGCCCGCGGTGGCCGCACTCGTCGCCAAGACCATGCAGCGCGCGACCCGGGCGGCGGCCCGGCGCTCGGGCGGCCGTGGCTCCGACGCCGCCTGGCACGCCCGCTTCCCCGAATACCCCCGCAAGGTCCGCGAGTTGACCATCCCCACCTCGGTCGGACCGGCCCGCGCCGTGGTGTACCTGCCGTCGGCCGACCGGACTCCTCCCGTGCACATCAACTTCCACGGCGGCGGCTTCGTCATGGCGGTGACGGAGATCGACGATCCGCTGTGCCGTTTCCTCGCCGCCGAGGCGGGCGTGGCCGTGGTGAACGTGGACTATGCCGTCGCCCCGCAGCACCCGTTTCCCGCGCCGCCCCGCCAGGCCTTCGAGGTCGCGCGCTGGGTCGCGGGGCACGGGGCCGAGCAGGGCTGGGACGGCGGGCGGCTCACCGTGGGCGGGCAGAGCGCGGGCGGCGGGCTTGCGGCGGCGGTGGCCCGCCAGGCGCTGGAGGAGGGCGACCCCCCGATCGCCCTCCAGGTCCTGCACTATCCCCCGCTCGATCTGGCGACCGGCGCACGCAACAAGCGGGCCGCGATCGACCGGCCGATGCTACGACCGTGGATGGCGGACGTCTTCAACTCGTCGTACGTCCCGGACCCGCGGCTGCGCACCGACCGGCTCGCCTCCCCAGCCCATCCGTCGGACACCACGGACCTGAAGGGCATCGCCCCGGCGCTGATCGTCACGGCCGAGTACGACCTCCTGAAGTCCGAGGCCGTGGCCTACGCCGACCGCCTGCGTACGGCGGGCGCCCTGGCCGGCCATCACGACGTGCCGGGCGCCGACCACGGATACGACGACCAGGACGACCGACGGGCCAAGGACACCTACTCCCTGATGGCCCGTCACATACGCCAGGCCGTCGGCATCTGAAACCTCAGACGGACGGCACCTCGACGCCGAACTTCGCCGCGCTCTCCGTCAGTTCGCGCCACACCTTCGGCGTCACCGGCACCCCCTTCTCCCCCCGCTCCACGGCCACCGCCGCACTCCGCTCACCGGGGTAGAACACCCCGTCCGCCCCGTCCGTCACCGGCAGGGACTTGAGCGTGCCCAGGGTCGTGTCGACGGCGGCGGTGAACGCGGACGGGTCTCCGAACGCCGCCGGGTCGACGGCGATGAGAAGGGCGTTCTGGCGGTGCCCGCGGCCCTGCGGATCGTCCGAATGGAACGCGGAGAAGATCGGCGCGCCGACCAGCACGCTGGTCAGCAGCTCGAACGCGAGGGACATGCCGGAGCCCTTGGCGCCGCCCAGCGGCAGCGGCATCACGGCCTGCTCCGGGTCGGTGGTGGGCGTGCCGTCCTCGGTGGCGGCCGCGCCCTCGGGCAGCGCGGTGCCGCTCGCCCTGGCCTGGCGGATCTTGCCGAGGGCGATCGTGGCGGTGGCCATGTCGAGGACAAGGGGGGCGTGGCTCTGTGCCGGTACGGCGATGGCGAGCGGGCTGGTCGCCACCGCGGCGCCCTTGACGCCGGTGTAGCCCATGTTGGGCATGCCGGCGACGAACCCGAGCCCTACCAGGCCCTGTTCGGCGATCCTCGACACGTAGTAGCCGATGGCTCCGGTGTGCACGGTACGGCGTACGCCGACCGACGCGATGCCGGTCGCCTTGGCCCGCTTGACGGCTTCGTCGGCGGCGGCGCTGAGCGCGACCGGACCGGGCGCGCGGTCGGCGTCCAGGACGGCGGCGGCCGGGGTGGTGGACTCGACCGTGATCTCGGCCCGGGCGTTGGCCACGCCCTTGGCCAGCAGCTCCAGGTACGCCGGGACGCGCGCTATGCCATGGGAGTCGACGCCACGCAGCGCGGCCCACACGAACACATCGGCGGTGGTGCGGGCGTGCTCGGGGCTCAGGCCGCCCTGCTGAAGCAGTGCGGCGGAGAAGGTCCGCAGGTCGTCGGCGGGTACCAGGACCTTCTTGGGGGTGTCGGACATGGTGGCGGATGCCTCCTGGTTCATCGGGTGACGAGGACGTCGACGACGGCCGTGGTGCCCTCCGTCACGGCCTTGAGGGCACGCTCCAGCGCGGGCGCCAGCGCCCCGGGCGTGTCGACGCACTCGGTGTGCATCCCGAACGGCTCGGCGAACCGGTCCAGTCGGGGCAGCCGGTGCAGATCGGTACCGAGCCACTCGCCGGTCTCGGCGGCCGCCCCGTCGGGATAGAACCTGCGGTGGTTGAGGTTCATGGACTTGTAGGCGCGGTTGTTGAACACCACGATCAGCAACGGGAGTTCGTAGGTCTTGGAGGCGTCGTACGACGGGATGACCGGGTTGTACGCGAAGGCGCCGTCGCCGATGGTGAGCACCACCGGGCGTTCCCGGGCGGCGAGTTTGACGCCGAGGGCGACGGCGATGCCCTGGCCCAGACCGCCCTGTACGTAGAAGTACGAGTCGGGTGCGTCGGTCCGGAGGTGCCGCTTGAGGACCCGGCTGTGGGTGATGGTCTCGTCGACGACGATCGCGTCGTTGCCGTCGAGCAGGGTGCGCAGGGTCGCGGCGACGAGTACCGGATCGATGCCCTCGGCCTGCTCGGCCTTGGCTTCGGCGGCGGCGACGGCGGTCTGCTCCTCGGCATGGTGCTGCGCCTGCTCCGCGTACCGCGTCGTCACCGCCGCCTCGTCGAGGCCCTTCGCCCGCTTGGCCAGCTGGCGCAGGGTGTTGGTGACGTTGCCCTCCAAGTACCGGTCCGCGAACAGGACTTGGTAGACGACGTGCGGGCGCTGCGGCACCTCGTCGATGACGACGATCCTCGCCTTGGCGGGGCGGCGCGACGGCGGGTAGAAGGGCGCCCGGCAGTTGACGAGGAGGATCAGGTCCGCCTCGTCGATCCAGGGGCCGATGTCGCTGCCGGCGTGCAGCGGATGGGTGCGCGGGAAGTTGCCGCAGACCGCCGATTCGGGCTCGACGACCGGGATGCTCCAGGCCTCCGCGAAGGCGACCAGTGCCTCGAAGCCGCCCCTCTCGCGGCCCGCGGTCTCGGTGACGATCACGGGGCGTACGGCCTCGCGGATCATCCGGGCGACGGCGTCGACCTCTTCGGGCGAGCTGTGCGTGGAGCCCGGCGGGACGATCGCCTTGGCCTCGCGGCCGTCCCACTCCGCAAGGAGGATCTCCAGCGGGATGTTCAGATACGCCGGACCGGCCGGGGCGCGCCAGGCCAGTTCCGCCGCCCGCGTGATCATCGTGGGCAGCGTGTGCACGCTCGCCGCCTCGGTGGACCACTTGGTGAACGGCTGCGCCACGCCGTGCGGGCCGCCCACGACGGACAGGTTGCGGTACCACTGGCCGCCCGGGTCGGGGCCGGGCCCGTCGCCGTAGGTGGTGGACTCGGAGGACGTGACCACCATCGGGACACCGGCGAGCAGCGCCCCGTGGACGGCCATGGAGCCCTGGAGCAGGCCCGGCGCCGCGTGCAGCACGACACCCTGGGGGCGGCGCTCGACGAGACCGTAGCCGGTGGCCATGCCGACCGCCACCGTCTCGTGGGTCAGATCCAGGTACTCCGGCGCCGGTGCGCCGTCCCGGTGACGGCGCGCCAGGGACTCCCACACCGGAGCCCATTCGGACCCCGATGCGCAGAAGACGTAGTCCGCGCCGACGGCGTTGAAGGCGGATACGAAGGCATCGCCGCCGTCGCCGTAGGACGTGTCGTTGTCGGTCATCTCAGCCCTCGATCGGCCAGTTCAGGACCTCGGAGATACCGCGGCCCATGATCCACTCGAGCTCCTCGGGGGTGAAGTCCCAGTGCTTGGTGAACTGTTCGATGGTGTCGGTGTAGGTGATGCCGTGGCCGAGCAGGCGGGTGATGTCGGTGCCGTAGAAGCAGCGCTGCGGGCCCATCCTGTCGACCATCTCCCGCACGTACTTCTCGATGTTCTTGTTCGGGAAGGGCTGCGTGGAGTAGCCCGGGAGCGCCGAGACCTTGACGTAGATGTTCGGGTGGACGTGCAGGTCGGCGGTCTCCTGGACCCAGTAGCCGATCGCGTCGTCGACACAGCGGGCCATGATGCCCATATGGTCGATGATGATCTTCAGGCCGGGGTGCCCGGCGGCGATCTGGCCGAGCTCACGCTTCCAGATCGGGGCGTGGACCATGGTGGGAATGGAGAGTTCCTCAGCGATCGGCCAGTACCAGTCGTTGGTGCCGTCGATCATCCAGTTGCGGTCCTGCGGACGGTGGAAGGTGAGCCGGGTGCCCTTGATGTGCGGGTTCTCGGCGAAGTCCTTCAGCATGGCCGTGCCCTCGGCCTCGTCGTCCTGCGGGACGCGGGCCATGATGCCGAAGCGGTCCGGGTGGGCCTCGCAGGCCTCAAGGGCGTAGTCGATGCGGTTGCCCTCCCAGGACGGGGGCAGGATCAGGGCCCGGTTGACGCCGGCCTCGTCCATGAGCTCCAGGGCCTCTTCGTAGGAGAAGGGGTCCTCGCGGTGGCCGTTCAGACGGATCCGCTCGCGGGCGCCCGGGACCCAGGGGCGGTCCGGGGTCTCTTCCTTCCAGATATGGATCTGGGTGTCGACGACGAACATGCCGTGAGCTCGCTTTCGTTGAGGTGGTTCAGAGTTCTTCGGAGGTGGTTCGGAAGGCGGCGTCCACGATGTGCTCCGCGATCGCCATCGACGAAGTCGCCGCGGGCGAGGGGGCGTTGCGGACAGCGGTGACGGCGCCCATGCGGTGGATGGCGAAGTCGTCCACGAGCGAGCCGTCCCGGCCCAGCGCCTGGGCCCGTACACCGGCTCCGCCGCGTACGACGTCCAAGGCGTGGATGCCGGGGACGTACGCCATGGCGTCCTTCATGTAGGACCTCACCGACAGCGAGCCGCGCATCTCCTTGATGCCGGTGCGCCAGTGCCGTTTCGCCAGTTGCCACATGCCGGGGAAGGCGGCGATACGGCGCAGCTCGCGCGGGTCGATGGTGGAGAGGCGGTATCCCTCGCGGGCGAAGGCGAGGACGGCGTTGGGGCCGACCTCGACCTCGCCGCCGACCCGACGGGTGAAGTGCACGCCCAGGAAGGGGTAACGCGGGTCGGGCACCGGGTAGATGAGGCCGCGCACCATGTGCGCCTTCTCCGCGGAGACCGTCATGTACTCGCCGCGGAAGGGCACGATCCGCGGTTCGTCGCCGTCGTCGGCGAGGCGGGCGACCTGGTCGCTGTGGAGTCCGGCGCAGAGGACGAGCCGGTCGACGGTGAGCGTTTCGTCGCCGGCGGCGACCTCGATGCCGCCGCCGGTGAGCCGGGTGATCCGGGTGACGGGGAAGCCGAGCCGTACCTCGCCGCCGGCCTCCTCGATGTCCTTCGCGAAGGACTGCGCGATCGCGGTGTAGTCGGTGATGGCGGTGCGCGGGGAGTGGACGGCCGCCCTGCCCATGGCGTGCGGTTCGATCTCGCGGATCTCGCTCGCGGAGACACGGCGCACGCCGGGCACCTTGTTCTCCAGGGACCTGGCGAACAGCGCCTCCATACGCGGGACTTCGGCGTCGTCGACCGCGAGGACGAGCTTGCCGCACTCGTCGTAGGGCAGGTGCCGGTCCTGGCAGTACTCACGGATCAGTCCCATGCCCCGGGTGCACAGCCGCGCCTTGAGGCTGCCCGGCGTGTAGTAGATCCCGGCGTGCACCACACCGGAGTTGTGGCCGGTCTGGTGGACGGCGACCTGCCGCTCCTTCTCCAGCACCACGACCCGGGTGCCGGGGCGGCGCAGGGCGATCTCGCGAGCCGTGGCCAGGCCCACGATGCCGGCGCCGACGATGCCGATCGTCTCGTCTGCCATCGGCGGCCTCCTTTCCTTGCTTCGGGCCGTCAGCCGAAGTGGATCGCGACGGTCTTCACGCGCGTGTAGAAGCGAAGGGCCTCCTCGCCCTGCTCCTTGAACGGCGACCCGGAGTCCCGGAAGCCGCCGAAGGGGTGGTGGACGTCCCAGCCGGAGGTGGTGGTGTTGACCGCGATCTGCCCGCACTCGGCCTCGTCGGCGAAGCGGTACGCGGCACCCAGGTTCTGGGTGAACACGGCGGCCGCGAGCCCGAAGTCGGAGTCGTTGACGGCCGCGACGGCCTCCTCGAAGGAATCCACGGCGAGCAGCGCGACGACCGGGCCGAAGACCTCCTCGTACCAGATGTCCATCTCGGCCGTCACCTCGCCGAGCACGGTCGGATTGACGTAGCAGCCGTGGCTCAGCGCCTCGTCACGCGGCTGGTCGCCGCCGATGAGCACGCGCGCGCCCTGCTTGACGGCGCGCTCGATGTCGGAGAGGACGCCGTCCCGCTGTCGGGCACTGACCAGCGGCCCCATCGTCGTACCCGCGGCGAGACCGGGGCCGACCCGCAGGGCCGCGGCCTCCGTCAGCAGCAGCGACGTGAACTCCTCGTACACCGACCGCTCCACGATCACCCGGCTGGTGGCGGTGCAACGCTGCCCGGCCTGCGCGAAGCCCGCCGCGGCGACGGCCTTCGCGGCGGCGGACAGCTCGGCGTCCGCGAGGACGACGGTGGCGTTCTTGCCGCCCAGCTCGCCCTGGAAACGGGCGTTGCGGGCGGCGAGCCGGCCACGCAGCGCCTCGCCGACCTCGTTGCTGCCGGTGAACGTGAGCGCGGCGAGGCGCGGGTCGGTGATCAGTGCCTCGGAGATCTCCGCACCCCGGCCGGTGACCACGTTCAGTACCCCGGCGGGCAGGCCCGCGTCATGCAGGGCGCGGGCGAAGTGCAGGGCGGACTGCGGGGTGTCGGTGGCCGGCTTGAGCAGGGCCGCGTTGCCCGCCGCGAGGCACGGCGCCAGCTTCCGCGCCGGGGTGATCAGCGGGTCGTTCCACGGGGTGATCGCGAGGACCACGCCGATCGGCTCACGGTGGTGGCTGGTGCGGGTGTCGGGGCGTACGTCGTGCACGAGCGTGCCGTAGCCCTGCCGTGCGATGCCCGCGTAGTACTCCAGGAAGTCGGCGGCCTTGAGCGCCTCGCCGGTGGCCTCCGCACGGGTCTTGCCCATCTCGGTGGTGACGTCCACGGCGATGTCCCCGGCACGCTCCCGCAGCAGCCGGGCCGCCTCGGTCATGATCCGCGCCCGCTCGAAGGGGCTGGTGCGCTTCCAGACGGTGAAGCCCTGCTCGGCGTGATCGTAGGCGCGGGTGACGTCCGCGGCGCTCAGCGCGGGGACGCGGGCGACGGGGGTGCGCAGATCGGAGGGGTCATGGACGTCGATCCACTCGCCGGTCGTCACCCAGCCCCCGCCGGAGAGGGTTTCCAGGGAACGCATCAAGATCACTTCCTTCGTCCGCGGTCCGCTGGCCGCGAGTTGTTCAGGGGGTGGCCGTGCGGGCCGGATGCGAGAACACACCATGTGGGAAGGGGCCACCAGTCCATCGGCGGCAGGCATTGATTGCGCCGTGCGCGGGTGGGCGGTGGAGTGATCCATGCTGGAATCGGCAGGCCGAGATCCAGCGAGGAGACACGCCATGCCCTATGCAGTCGTCGCCCACTACCGCTGCGCGCCCGCCGATGAGGGCACGGTGCGTGCCGCGCTGCTGAAGATGCGCGAGCACACCCGTGCCGAGGCGGGGAACCTTGTGTACGAGGTTCACGCCGAGGAGGGCGAGCCCGGAGGGTTCGTGCTGTACGAGCAGTACGTCGACCGTGCCGGGTTCGATGCACACGCTGCCGCGGGCTACTTCGTCGAGCTGGTTGTGGAGACTGTGCGGCCGCTGCTGGTCGAACGTACGGTTACGTTTTGCGAGGTGCTGTAGCGTCTGCGGGGTTTGTGTGCGTTGGCGGGTGCGGGTGCATTGTGGCTGGTCGCGCAGTTCCCCGCGCCCCTGGGTGGGTTTAGAACTCGTTGCCCCAGCAGTAGCGGGCGATTGTCTCTACCAAGATCAGCTTCTGTCGTTGCTCCTCGGATGTGAGCAGGGGCCTGTTCGCCTGGTCCGCGAAGCCCCTCGACGGGGATACGGCCATGTCCTCGATGTCCTTGATCTCGGTTGCCGCGTCGATCCTCGCCAGCACCGTGTCGATGTCCTCCAGTTCAGGGACGGTCGCGTCCACCACGCCCAGGCAGACGTCTCGGTCCTCGGGCAGCGCCTTGAGCAGGTCGCGTTCGGCGTCGGTTCCTTGGTCGTACGGGAGGATCCAGCGGTCGGCGGGGACATCGGCGTACAGGCGTTCCACGCGTGCGCGGTCCACGGTGGCGGGCGCCGCCCAGCCCGGGCAGACGCCGATGCGTACCCCTTCCGGGCGCTCGTCCAGCCGTACCGCCAACGCCTCGACGGCCAGGGCGTCCTCGAAGGAGAGCGGGCTGTCGGCGGGCGGGTCGAGGAGCAGCGGGTTGTTGAGCTGGATGAGGCGGACGCCTTGGGACACCAGCAGCTCGATCTCCGTGTGGACGATCTCCGCGAGGGCCTCGCCGAGTTCGCGGGCCGAGGCGGGGCCGAGGCCCGGCTCGAAGGTGGTGGCCGCGAGGTATGCCGGGGACGGCAGGGCGACCTTGGGGGCGATCACGGTGAGTTGGGCGAGCAGGGTGGCCCGGTCGGCCAGCAGCGGGCCGCTCGCCTTGGGGAGGGCCTCGGCGACCCAGCGCGGAAGGCCGTCGACGGAGGCGTCGGTGCGACGGAAACCGGATACGGAGTCGAGTACGGCGCTGCGGAAGTCGTCGCGGGGGAAGTCCCCGTCGGTGACGACGGTGGAGCGCAGCTTGCGCTGGTATGCGACCGCGTCTCGTACGGCCGTCTCCACGGCCTCGGGGTCGTCGAGGGACAGGCCGACGGGCCGGACCAGGCTGCCGTGGTGGTCGATGCGGTAGTTGAACGTGTCCGCCATGGTGATCAGTCCTCTCCGGACGTGGCCGGCTTGCCCGCGACGCCCCAGGCGGCGAACTCCAGCTCGTAGCCCAGGGATTGAAGGACGTCGTCGGCGATCTGCTGGTCCTCGTCAGCGGTGCCGCCGGCGATGCCGAGACCGCCGATGATCTCGCCGTCCTTCTTGATCGTGACGCTGCCCTCGGTGGCCATGATCGGCAGGGCCGCGCCGGGGAGTTGGGAGAGCTGGGCGAAGAAGACGGGCTGGCTCTCCTGCCACTTCTTCAGCATCTTGCCGGGGCGCTGCATCACGGCCGCGGTGTAGGCCTTGGCGCGCGCGATGTCCGGTGTGAGCGGACGGGCCCCGTCCGAGCGGCGGATGGCGACCGGGAAGCCGCCGGCGTCCACGACCGCGACGCTCACCGCCTTGCCGACGGACCGGGCACGCTTGACGGCGGCATCGATGATCTCTTCGGCGGCATCGAGCTTCATACGGCTTCCTTCGGTGTGCTGAGGGTGCGGCGCAGCCGGGCGACCGCCGCGTTGTACGGCTCGGGCGTCTCCCAGTACATGGAGTGCGGGGCGTCCGGGACGATCTCCAGATGGGAGCCGGGCAGCAGTTCGTGGGCGCGGGTCACGGTCTTGACGCTGAGCACCGCGTCCTTCTCTCCCGCCAGGAACGCGACCTTGACGCCCGACTTCCGGATGTCCTCCAGCGAGGGGCCGTCGGTGTCGAGGTTGCGCAGGTCGGCCATCTTGGCGACGTTGAAGGTGCCCATCTGCTGGAAGAGGAAGGTGAGGTCGGCGCGCTCCTGCTGGAACCGCTTGGTCAACAGGCGGTCGATGACGGGGAGTTTGACGGCCTCCGCGCGGTCGGCGGCGGCCAGTTCCTTCACCTCGGGGTGGCTGATGCCGCCGAGGGAGTGGCCGAGGACGACGGACGAGACCCGCTGGGGGCGGAGCAGTCCGGCGCGCAGGGCGGCGACGGAGCCGATGGACTGGCCCACCAGCATGACGTCGGTGAGGTCCTCGGCCTCGATGACGGCCACGACGTCGCCGGGGAAGTCCTGGCTGTCGAACTCGGGCTTCGAGGAGTGCGGACGGGCAGGGGTGTCGGACTTGCCGAAGCCGCGCAGGTCCAGCGTGATGACGGTGAACTCCTCGCGCAGCGCGGCCACTTGCTGCCACCAGGCGGCGTGATGTCCGCCGCTGCCGTGCACGAGGAGGATGGCCGGACCGCTGCCGTGGCGTTCGTAGTAGATGGAGGTGCCGTCGGAGTCGGCAAAGGGCATGAGGGTGAACTCCCGTATCTCGGCGCTCAGTTGGGGCGGCGGCCGTGGTACACCAGCTCGATCATGGTGTGGTCCGGGTCGTGGATGTAGCAGAACTTGGACTGGTTCTCGGGCCGTTCGATCGGCCGGGTGTGGCGGATGCCCAGGTCCTGGAGGTGGGCGAGGAAGTCGTCCCAGTCGTCGACCTCGACGGCGAAGTGGTAGGGCGCCATGCGCTCCATCTCCTCGACCGGCGTGAAGTGCAGGTCGAAGTTGCCGCGCGTCATCAGCACCACTCGGGTGTTGGACTTGGGCATGATCCGCTTCATGCCGAAGACCTTCGTATACCACTCGGCGGTGCGATCGGGGTCCGTGGTGGGGAAGTTGACGTGGTGGATGTAGCGGGGTGCGTTGCTCATCACTGATTCCCTTCGAGTCGTACGGGGTTGGACAGCACCCCGATGCCGCTGATCTCGACGTCCACGGTGTCCCCGGGCTGAAGCCGGCAGGTGGCCTCGGCGCCCATCCACAGCACGTCACCGGGGTGCAGGGTGAGGTGCTTGGTCATCTCGACGATGTAGGTGAAGGGGTCGAAGACCATGTCGCCGGTCGGGAAGGTTGCGCGCACCTCGCCGTTGACGCGGAGCGTGGTGGTCTGGGCGAGCGCGTCGACGTCGGTCTCGATCCAGGGGCCCATGGGCTTGAACGTGTCGCTGTTCTTGCTGCGCCAGAACGTGCGGTCCTGGTGCTGCCAGGTGCGGGCGCTGATGTCGTTGCCGATCGTCCAGCCGAAGACGCACTCGCGCGCCTCGCCGTACGACGCGTGCCGGACCGTGCTGCCGATGACGGCGACGAGTTCCGGCTCGGCCTCGAAGCGGCCCTCGACCTCGCGCGGCTTGACGATGGGTGAACGGTGGCCGGTGAGCGCGTTGTTGGCCCGGTAGCCGACCTCGGGGCGGCTCGGCATCTCGGCGCCCGCGTGCTCGATGTGCCGCCGGTAGTTCATGCCGACCGCGTAGAACACGGGCGGGACGACGACCGGCAGCCAGCGGGCGGTGGCCTGCGGGACCGTTCCGACGGCGGTCGGTTCGCCTTCGAGCGGGGAGCCGGACAGCAGCTCGATGTCCTCCTCCCCCACCCGCCCCCACGTCGGACGGCCGTCGACCGATACGCGCGTGTACCTCATGACGCCAGCAGGTGGGAGACGCGCTTGGTGACGAGGTAGGCGTCCAGTGCCTCGGGCCCGCCCTCCCTGCCGTATCCGCTGTCCTTGACGCCACCCGAGGGTGCCTCGTGCACGGAGCCACCGCAGTGGTTGACGGAGAGGATCCCGGCCTCCAGCCCGCTCACCAGCCGTTCGGCGGTCGCGGCGGACTCGGTGAAGCCATAGGCGGCCAGGCCGTACGGCAGCTCGTTCGCCGTCCGCAGCGCCTCGTCGAGGTCGGTGAAGGGGACGATCGGCGCGAGTGGCCCGAACGGCTCCTCGCGCATCAGCTCCGCGTCCGCCGGTACGTCGGTCAGGACGGTCGGCGCGAAGAAGTACCCGGCGCGGTCCGGGCGTTCGCCGCCGGTGAGCACCTTGGCGCCACGGGACACGGCATCGGCGGTGAGGCGCTCCATGGCTGTCAGCCGGCGCTCGTTGGCCAACGGCCCCATGGTCGTGCCCTCGTGGAGCCCGTCCCCGACGACGACCGCCTCGGCGGCCTGCACGAACTCGGCGGTGAAGTCCTCGACCAGGCTCTCGTGGACCAGGAAGCGGCTCGGGGAGGTGCACACCTGGCCGGCGTTGACGAACTTGGCCCGGGCGGCGCGGCGGGCGGCCGTGGCCGGGTCGGCGTCCGCGCACACGATGACCGGGGCGTGGCCGCCCAGCTCCATCAGCGAGGGCTTCATGACCTGGCCGGCCGCGGCGGCGAGGAGTTTGCCGACGGGGACCGAGCCGGTGAAGGCGACCAGACGGGTGACCGGCGAGGCGATCAAGTGGGCGGAGACTTCCGCGGGTTCACCGAAGACGAGGTTGAGCGCCCCGGCCGGGACACCGGCGTCGGCGAAGCAACGCACCAGAGCACAGGCGGTCGCCGGGGTCTCCTCGGAGGCCTTGATGATGATCGAGCAGCCGGCGGCCAGGGCCGAGGAGATCTTGCGCATCGGTCCGCCCGCCGGGAAGTTCCACGGCACGAACGAGGCGACGGGGCCGATCGGTTCGCGGCGCACGGTCAGCAGGGTGCCGGGCGCGGACGGGACGATACGGCCGTACGCGCGCCGGGCGTCGTCGGCGTGCCAGCGCAGGGTGTCGGCGACCCGGCGGGCCTCACCGGCGGCCTCCGCGAGGGGCTTGCCCTGCTCCGTCGTCATGATCCGGCCGACTTCGGCGGCGCGTTCGGTGAGCAGGTCGGCGGCGGTGTGCAGGATCGCCGTACGCCTGGCTATGGGCGTGTCACGCCAGGCCCTGAAGCCCTGTTCGGCGGCGGCGAGCGCGCGGTCGAGGTCGGCGGTGTCGGCGAGCGGGACTTCTCCGATCACCCGCTCGGTGGCCGGGTTCACGATCGGGGCGGTACGTCCGGTGCCGCCCTGGCACCACTCGCCCGCGATGTACATGCGGACGGCGGGGTAGCCGTGGTCGGTGGTCATGGATGGGTGCCCTCTCAGGGTCAGGACCGGGCAGGGGCTTCCTGGTCGCGGTTGGTGCGCAGGGCCCAGATGTGGTGGGGCGGGGTCGTCTCGTGGACGCGGGTCTCGTAGCGGTCGTCGACCCGGTCCATGTCGGCGGCGTACTCGACCCGGCCGCCGCAGGGCGCGTGCAGAAAGCGGAAGACGTTCGAGCCGATGGTGTGGCGGCCGAGCCTGCGGGCCTCCCGCCAGCCGTGCTCGATCATGTGGTTGCCGCCTTCCACCACGTCGTCGAAGCCGGGGACCTCGTAGGCGATGTGGTTGACGCCGGCGCTGTCGGGGCGGTGGCAGAGCAGCATGGTGTGCTGGTCGTCGTCGCCCGGTGCCTGCATGAAGACGCCCATGGGCTCGACGACGTCGGTCGGGCGGAAACCGAGGCGGTCGGTGTAGAAGGCGACGGCCTCGTCCTTGCCGTCCTTGGGGATGTTGAGTGCCACATGGCACATGCGCAGCGGACGGACCCGGGTGATCGCCTCCAGAGCGGTGTTCCAGCGGTTCACGCTGCCCAGCGCGTTGGCCGGGCGGGGCGTGACGGGTGCGGGCTTCGGACGGGCCAGGGTCAGGCCGACGCCGAAGCCGGTCTCGTCGACGGTGTGGTGGACGCCGTCGACGCTCGCCATGACCTTGCGGTCACGGCCCGCCTCGGCCGCGAGGCGGTGCAGTGCCTGCGGAGTGTCGACACCCCATACGACCTCGCGCAGGGTGGGGCCGCTTTCCACGGGGGGTGGCAGCAGTGAGCCGGGGTCGGTGTCCAGATGGAGGGTCTGGCCGGTGAGTGTCTCGAACACCGCGTGCTCGTCGGTGCGTTCCACCAGGAACAGACCGAAGTCGTCGAAGAACCTGACACATTGATCGAGGTCGTTGATGCCATAGGTTACCGATTCGATTCTCTGGATTCCCATGGTTCCTCATTTCTTACTACGCAATCGTTTCTTTCGTCGACGGTCGGATCGCGGGAATGGGATTCTGCGAGAACCATTCGGCGAGGAAGTCCAGAAAGACGCTGATCTTACGCGGGGTGTCCGCCCCCGGCCCGTAGATGGCATAGAGCGGGCGGTCGGGCACCGCCAGTTCGGGCAGCAGCACCTGAAGGGCACCGGAGACCAGGTCGTCGTATGCCGGACGCTGCGGCAGCAGCGCCAGGCCCCGCCCGTGAACGGCCGCTTTCTGCAGCGCGAGGTAGGAGTTGGACGAGAAGGCGATGTTGCGGATCTTGTGCAGGGTGCTGGCGTGACCGTGACCGATGCGCCAGACCGGGTCGTTGACGTGCACCAGGCAGTCGTGGGCGGCGATGTCGTTGGGGTGGGCGAGCGAGCCCCGGTTCTTGATGTACTCCTCCGATGCGCAGAGCACGAAGGGCAGTGAGGCGATCTTCTTGAGCCGGACGCTGGAGTCCCGCAGGTCCCGGGTGTGGAAGGCGATGTCGAATCCGCCGTCCAGGAAGTCGTAGGTACGGTCGGACATTCCGCCGAGTTCGAATCTGACCTGGATTTTCGGATGGGCCGCCGAGAATGCGGCGATGGCGTCACCGAGATCCAGGCTGCCGATCCATTTCGGGCAGATGATGCTGAGGGTTCCCTCGGCACGGTCGTGGAGCTGGGCTATGCCCGCGTCCTCGGCCTCGATCTCGTCGAGAATGCGGGCGGCGAATTCGGCGTATCGCTGGCCCGGTTCGGTGAGACTCACGGAGCGGGCGGTGCGGTTGACGAGACGGACGCCGACCTGCCGTTCCAGTTCGGCGACGTGCCGTGACACCAGTGAGCCCGATGAGCCCAGCTTCTTGGCGGCTCCGCTGAAACTGCCCACCTGGGCGACTGTGACGAAGCTGTGCATGAGGAGCAGACGATCCATGTTTTCCTCCGGGCAGCACCGGTTCCCGGTGGGGGCCCCTTACTTGGGGCAGTACTGGGGTGCTTCGCTCACGTTGTTCTTGTCGACCAAGACAAGAGGAATGTTGGCAATCTTGTCAACGGTCTTGTCGTCGTCGAGCAGGCCGATCGTGTTCTTGACCGCGGTCTGTCCGATGGTCATCGCCGAGTTGGCCACGGTGGCGGAGAGCCGGCCGTCCTTGACCGCGGCGACGCCCTCCTCGGTGCCGTTGACGGACACGATCCTGACGTCCTCGGCGCCCGCCGCGTCGAACGCCTTGCGGACCGCGAAGGCCATCTCCTCGTTGGCGACGAAGGCGTAGTCCAGGTCCGGATGGGCCTGGATCATGTTCTCGGCGACGTCCTGGGCCTTGACGGGGTTGAACATGCCGGGCTGGTTCGCGACCACCTTCGCGGTGTCCGGCAGGGCGTCGGTGAAGCCGCCCACCAGCAGGTCGGAGGCGGCGCCGGGGGCTCCCGCGACGATGCCGACCGTCACGTCCTTGCCGGCCGCGTCCTTCTCGATCCACCCGGCGTCCAGTGCACCGACCTTCTTCAGGTCGACCTTGGCCACGCCGAGGACGTCCGACATGTCGTCGGTGGCCACGGAGGTCAGATAGATCGGGATGCCCGCGGCCTTGGCCTTGGCTATGTCGCCCTCCAGGGCATCGACGTTGACCGTCTGCACGATCAGGGCGTCCACGCTCCGGGCGATCATGTCCTCGATGTTGGACAGCTCGGTCCCGGCGTCCTGCTTGGAGTTGGCTGAGTAGACCGTGGCCCCGTCCGATTTGGCCGTCTGCTCGATCGCCTTGAGCAGACAGGTGTGGAAGTGAGTGTTGGCCCCGTTGACGAACCCGAGGGAAACGGAGTCGGCTGAGCCGGCGCCGTTCGCCGAGCCGCAACCGGAGAGCACCAGGGCTGCGGTGCTGACGAGCGCGGCCGCACAAACGCGGGCGGATCGGGTGGTGGGCATCATGGATTACGCCTTTCCTGCGTCATCGAAGAGAAGGTGCATATACGCAATTCGGGAGCGGTGCCTCAATGTCCGGGCGGCGCGGATGTGCGCTGGAATTCATTGACGACGGCGGCGATCAGCAGCACTCCGCCCGTCACGACGTATTGGTAATAGCTGTTGACCTGGAGCAGGTTGAGGGCATTGGCGACCACCCCGAGCAGCACACAGCCGAGGACCGTGCCGAAGATCGTGCCGTGACCGCCGGCCAGCGAGGTGCCGCCGATGACCACCGCGGCGACCGCGGTCAACTGGGTCTGCAGCCCACCGGTGTTGGGGGCGGCGGCGCCGAGCCGGGACAGCAGCATCAGCCCGGCCAGACCCGCGAGGCCGCCGGCGAGGGCGTACAGGGCGAGCTTGCGCGCGGGGACGTTGATGCCGCTGAGCCGGGCCACCTGCTCGTTGCCGCCCATCGCGAAGGCGTCGCGGCCGAACGTGGTGAACCGCATCGCCAGACCGATGACCGCGAGCACGAGGATCGCGACGATCAACAGGTACGGAATACCGAGCAACTTGGAGTTGCCGAGGGCGAACAGCTTGTCCCCGATGGTGATGCTCTCCCCGTTGAGGACGAGCAGGGCGACGCCGTCCAGCAGCATCGCGGAGGCCAGCGTGGCGACGAAGGGGGCGACCCTGGTGAACGTCACCACCAGGCCGTTCACCAGGCCGATCAGGGTGGCGAGCAGCAGGGTGAGGACCACCGTCACGGCTGTGGAGTGGCCGTCGGAGAGCAGGACGGCGCCCACCGACACCGTGACGGCCGCGTTGCTGCCCATGGAGAAGTCCATGCCGCCCGCGGTCATCAGCAGGGTCAGCCCGGCCGCGATGACGGCGGTCACGCTGATCTGCCGCAGCACGTTGAGCAGGTTCTGCTGGGTGGTGAAGGCGTCCGCGTTGAGGGCGGTGAACACGCACACCAGGACGAGGACGACGATCAGTCCACCGTGGGGCATCCGCAACAGCGCCCGTGGTGTCAGCCGGGATACGCCGCCCTCGGACGAGCGGGCCACGGCGTCCGGGGAGGCGGAGGGGGTCTTGAGGCTCACTGGGGTCGACCTCCGAGAGCGGTGGCGACGAGCTCGTCGCGGGTGATGGCGGTGATGAGGTGCTCGGCGACCGTGCGGCCGGCGCTGACGACGACGACCCGGTCGGCGAGCCGCATGACCTCCTCGGCGGACGAGGAGGCGAGCAGTACGGCCACGCCGCGCGAGGCGAGGTCGTCGACGAGGCTGTGGATGTCGGCCATGGCCGCGACGTCCACGCCGTTGGTGGGGTCTTCGAGGAAGCAGGCGACGGGCTGGGTCTCCAGCCACTTGGCGAGCAGCACCTTCTGCTGGTTGCCGCCGGACAGCGCGCTCACCGGCGGGTTTCCGGCGAGCGCGACCACGCCGTAGCTCTGTCGCCGCGATCGGGCGCGACGGGCGAGTTCGGTACGGCGGTGCAGTCGGCGGCGGGCGAAGCGGTCGTCGGCCAGCATCAGGTTCTCGTCGAGGGACAGCCCGGGGACCAGGCCGAGGGTGCGTCGGTCGCCGGTGACGCAGCGCAGGCCGCTGGCGAGCGAGGCGGTGACGCGGCCGAAGGGCACCGGGCGGCCGTCGACGTGCAGTTCGCCCGAGTCGGGGCGCTGCCGCCCGGACAGCAGGTCGAACAGCCGGGACTGGGCGTCGCCGGCGGGGCCGAGGACGGCGACGATCTCGCCCTTGCGCACCTCGACGGTGAAGTCCTGGACGGCCCGGCCCTGGCTCAGTCCGCGTACGGCCAGGCCGAGTTCGTCCTTCGGGCCGGGGCGTTCGGGCCGGTGCGAGACGACGTCCCGGCCGACCATGCTGCGGACCAGCGACGCCGGGTCGAGCTCCGCGGCGGGTGCGGTGCGCACGACGGCGCCGTCCCGCAGCACGGTGAGGCGGTCGGCGACGGCCATGACCTCGTCGATGTAGTGCGAGATGTAGACGACGGCGACGCCCTCGTCGCGCAACAGCCGTACCAGCGCCCGGATCCGGTCCGCGTCCCCGGCGCTCAGACAGGCGGTCGGCTCGTCGAGGATCAGGATCCGGCCGCCGCGGCGGACCTCGCGCGCCACCTCGACCATGGTCTGCTCGGCGACGGTGAGGGAGCCCGCGACGCGTTGGACGTCGATGTCGATGCCGAGGTCGTGCAGCGCCTCGCGGGCCCGGTCCCGGACCGCGGTCCAGTCCACCGTGCCGCGCCGGGTGGGCAGATCGCCCAGCATGACGTTCTCGGCGACGGTCAGTCCCATCGCCAGCTCGCGGCGCTGCGGCACGGAGGAGATGCCGAGCTTGCGGGCCCTGCGCACGGTCAGCCCCGAGTGCTCCCGGCCGTCGACGTCGACCGTGCCGGCGTCGGGCTGGTGGATGCCGGAGAGGACCTGCACCAGTGTCGACTTGCCGGCGCCGTTCATGCCCATGAGGGCGTGCACCTCACCGGGGTGGACGTCGAGGTCGACGCCTTTGAGGGCGGCCGCTCCGCCGAAGCTCTTGCTGACGCCGCGCACTCGGACCAGCGGTGTCACGACCGCACCCGATCGTCGTCGACGGCCACCCGCGCGAAGCCACGGACGTCGGGGAAGGGCGGTTCCTTGTCGGCCTGGAGGTCCACCTGGAAGGCGTTCAGGCACATGCCGAGCATGGTGAAGTTGCCGAGAGCGCCGATGGTGTCGACGAGTCCCTTGGCGCCGAAGTGCTCGTGGGCGCGGGCGAAGGTCTCGTCCGAGACGAAGTGGTCGTCGAGGACCTCGCGGCAGAACTGGTAGAAGGCCTGGTCCGGCTCGCTGTCGAGGACGGCCTCGCGCTTCTCGGCGACGGCGTCGACCGCGGCCTGCGGGACACCGGCCTCGACGGCCTGGTGCACATGGGCGTTCCACGAGTACTGCGCGTCCCAGTTCCGGGCGGCCATCAGCAGCGCGAGTTCGCGCAGGTGCTTCGGCAGGGAGCAGTCGAAGCGGGCGAACGCACCGAGGGACTCGGCCCGTTCGCACATCTCCGGGCTGTGCAGCCAGACCCGGAACGGACCACGGACGGCACCGCGCCGGCCGGCGATACGAGCGGCCAGCTCCTGCTGCCGCGGGGTCATTTCCTCATCGCTGAGAACGGGGAGCCTCATCTGGCCGTACCTGCCTTTTCTTTCCGGCGCGTTGCGGGCACGGAACGGGACGCCGTGCGATGCGTGCCGACGGTACAGCCGGGTGCGAGGTGCTCACCCCCGCCTGGATTGCAAGGTAAACCTGCACGCCGGAGGGCACCCATTCGCCGGGGCGCGACCTAACGTCGTTCGACGCATCACCCTGACGTGGAGAGGATTTTCCGGATGACCACGATCATCAAGGTCGCGTCCGTGCCCCCGCTCGACCGGGGCGGGTCCGTCGTGACGACACCGCTGATCACCACGCCCTCGGCGGGCGGGGAGAACCGGATCACCAGCGGGATGAGTGTGTATCCGGTGGGTTCCGGGGCGCCCCTGCACTCGCACAACTGCGATGAGCACGTGACGATCCTCGACGGGGAGGCGGAGGTGTGGGTGGACGGTGAGGTGACCGAGCTGGAGCAGTTCGACACCGTGTACGTCCCCTCCCCCGTCCCTCATCTGTTCCGCAACATCGGCGACCGCCCACTGCGCATCCTGTGGGTGTACTCGTCCGGCCATGTCACGCGCACGTTCACCGCGACCGGCAGAACGGTGGAACACCTGTCGGCGGAGGACCAGATGGGCAAGGACTGATCTCTGCCGCGGCCCGGTGGGGGCTTGGCGCGCAGTTCCCCGCGCCCCTTAGGTACGTGCAGGTGAGCGCCCCTTCAGGGGCGCGGGGAACTGCGCGACCAGCCCCCACCGGGCCGCACCCGACGAACAACGGCCCTGCGACGGCAGTCAGTGCACTCCGGCCAGCTCCCGCCCGCTCCCGCTGCGCGCCCCGCGCTTGGCACTGCGCAGGGCCGCGACACCGATGAAGACCATGGACGACAGACCGGCGATGGCGAACGCGGTGAAGCCCCAGTCCCCGTTGCCCGCGGCGAGCAGCTGGCCGCCGAGCCACGGGCCGAAGACGGCGCCGAAGCGGCCCATGCCGGAGGTCCAGCCGACGGCGGTGGCACGGCTGTCCGGGGTGGAGCGGATCGAGACGGTCGCGTAGATCATCGTCTGGGCGCTGTTGAGGAAGACGCCCGTGAAGAAGACGACGATCATCGTCACGCTCATCGGCATGTGGACGCTGAGCAGGAAGACCCCGGCTGCAGTGAGCGCGAACCAGATCGCCGAGATGCGCGGAGCGCCGAACCGGTCGGCGGCCCGGCCCGCGACCAGCATGCCCACGATGCCACCGAGGTTGAAGACGACCACGAAGGACAGGGCGGAGCCCAGCTCGTAGCCCTCGGCGCGCATCAGGGTGGGCAGCCAGGTGGCGACGCCGTAGACGAGCAGCAGACCGCCGAAGGAGGCCAGCCAGTACAGCAGGGTCTGGCTCCACTCGCCGCCGCGGAAGAGGTTGACCAGGTTCGTCCAGCGGTCGGCCGCGCCCTGCTTGTCGGACTTGGCGGCGGGCAGTTCGACGTCGTAGCGGGCGGCCAGCTCACCGGCCTCCTCGGTACGGCCCTTGGCGACGAGGAAGCTCAGCGACTCGGGCAGGAACTTGGCGAGCACCGGTGCGAAGAGCAGCGGGAGCACACAGACCCAGAACGCGGCCCGCCAGCCGACCGGCTCCACCAGCCACTTGGCGACGTAGGCGGAGAGGATGCCGCCCGCGTGGTGGGCGGTCATCAGCAGGCCGATGATGATGGCGCCGCGCCCGCGCGGGGCGTAGTCGGAGACCATGCTGATCGCGGTCGGCAGTAGACCGCCGAGGCCGATGCCCGCCAGGGTCCGGCCGAGGCCGAAGACGGCGACGCTGTCCGCGATCGCGCACAGGGCGGAGGCCAGCGAGAAGACGATCACGCAGGCGACCATGAGCTTCTTGCGCCCGATCCGGTCCGCGATCGTGCCCGCGGTCAGGGCTCCGATCAGCATGCCGAAGGTGGCGTAGCTGCCGAGGTCGCCGGCCTGGTCCGGGGTGAGGCCGAAGGTCTTCGTCTCCAGCAGGTGCGGCAGCACCGAGCCGTAGATGAACATGTCGAGGCCGTCGAAGAGCACGGCCAGCCAGCACAGTCCGACGACCAGGAAGGCCAGTCTGCCGCCGCGGGCGGACAGGGAGAGGGAGGAGGACATCTTCGTTTTCCTCTGAGGCTCGGGGGGAGGGTCGATGCGGCTCGTGCGGTCGACCCGGTGTGCGGACTGACGCTAAGGAGCCACCCCAAGAGTGTCAACGCTTTTGTCAACAATCTCATCGACGATTGATGAGGGGCTGGGGTGGCTCCCTGCGGGCCGGTTCAGCCGACCGGCGGCGTGCCGTGCGTGTGGAACGACTCGATGGTCCGCAGCCCCCAGGCCTGCCCCTTGGCCCGCTCGGCCTCGGTCCAGGTGATCAGCGGCCAGTCGGGGGCCAGCACCAGACGCGTGAGCGGATTGCACAGCTCGATGCGGTTGCCGCCCGGCTCGTAGACGTAGAGGAAGAACGTCTGCTGGATGGCGTGCTTGTGCGGGCCGGTCTCGATGAACACGCCCGTGTCGATGGCGAGATCGGCGGCGCGCAGGATGTCCTCGCGGGTGTCCGTGGCGAACGCGATGTGGTGCAGTCGGCCGGTGGAACCGGTCCAGTCCGAGGTGTAGACGACGTCGTACGACTTGTCGGTGAAGGTCAGCCAGCGGGCCGCGACCTTCCCGGTGTCGAGCCGGATCTGCTCCGTGGGACGGGCGCCCAGGAGCTGTTCCTGGAACTCCGCGTTGGCGAGCACGTCGGCGGCGAGGAAGTTGATGTGGTCCAGCCGGCGCACACCCACGCCCCGGTTGGGCTTGGCCTGCGGCTGGTTCTTCAGCGCGGGCCGCAACTCCTCGGGGGCTTCGTAGTGTTGGCTCTCCCAGTACAACGCGTGCTCATGGCCGTCCGGGTCGGTCGTGACGTAGAGCTTGCCGAGGCCGGGCTCGTCCTCGACCCAGTGGCCGGAGCCGCCCGCCTCCTCCACCGCCTTCACCCGGCGCTGGAGCGCCTCCTCGCTGGAGGTGCGCAGCGCGAGCCGGCCGAGGCCGGGCTGTTCACGGGCGGTGAGCACCAGGCTGTGGTGCTCGTAGTCGTCGAAGGTCCGCAGGTAAACGGTGTCTGCCTGCTGCCCGTTGACGGTCAGGCCCAGGTAGTCGGTGAAGAAGGCGACACTGGCGTCCAGGTCCGGGGTGAACAGCTGGGCGTGGCCGACATGGGCGATGTCACCGAGCGGCGGAGTCATCGTGGACCTCCAAGAGGTTGTGCGGGTATCGGTGCGGTCGCGGCGGACCGGGGGAAAACGGTGCCGTCGAAGATCTTCCGTGCCGTACGCACGACCGCGGTGCGACGGACCACGGGCGAGGTCCCTGCGGATCCGGGCTCCACGCTGGTCTCGATGTCCAGGAATCCGGTGGGGTGCTCGATGCGTATGCGGTCACTCTGCACGGAGGGCTCGGCGATCCCCTCCCCCACGGCGCCGGGGACGAGCAGCCCGGCCGCCACGCTCGCGGCGCCCAGGACGCCGATGGAGGTGTGGCAGCGGACGGGGATGAAGGTGCGGGTCGTCACCGCACCGCCGTCCCGGGGCGGCGCGAGCAGGCTGAGCTTGGGCACGGTGGTGCCCTCCACGTCCCCGAGGCCCATCAACTTCCCTGCCGCCAGCCGGATTTCCCGCAGCCGGCCGGCGAGGGTGTCGTCCTCCTCCAGGTCCTCGGGCGCCTCGTAGCCGGTGACACCCAGGGCGGTGGCGGGGATCAGCACGGTCGGCATCCCGTTGTCCACACAGGTGACATCGGTGCCGGCGACGGTGTCGCGGGCATGGCCGGTGGGCAGCAGCGGGCCGGCGCCCTGCGGGAACTCGATGACGACGGCCGCGGCGGTGCCCGGCACGCCGGAGATCTCGGCGGAGCCGGTGTAGTCGACCCGGCCGCCGGGGGTGGGGAAGGTCGCGACGGCGAGGTCTCCGGTGTTGAGCATCCGGATCCGTACGGTCGTCTCGGCGCCGTCCGCCTCCACCAGACCGCGTTCCACGGCGAAGGGGCCGACCCCGGCGAGGAGGTTGCCGCAGTTCTGCCGGTCGGTGACCTCGGGGCGGTCGACTCCGACTTGCAGGAACAGGTAGTCGACGTCCGTCTCGGGGTCGGCCGAGCGGGAGACCACGGCCACCTTGCTGGTCAGCGGGTGCGCGCCGCCCAGGCCGTCGATCTGGCGCGGGTCGGGGCTACCCATGACGCGCAACAGCAGGTCGTCACGCTCACCGGGTTCGACGGGCAGTTCCCCGGCCAGGAAGTAGGCGCCTTTGGAGGTGCCGCCGCGCATCAGCATGCAGGGCACCTCCACGGACCGCCCGCTCACGACCGCTCCCCCTGGTCCGCCGCGTACGCTGTGTACTCTTCGTAGCTCTTGTACTCGACGCCGAGCCGCTCGAGCGTCTCCCGCAACCCGTAGCGGTCCAGGCCGAGTTCACCGTCGAGGAAGGCGGTACGCGTCCTGGCCTCCTTGGCCTCGCGCGCCTCGGCCGCCTCGGCAGTGGCCCGGGCCCGCTCGCGGGGGACGACGACGACGCCGTCGTCGTCGGCGAGGATCACATCGCCGGGACGGATGACCTGCCCGTCGATGGCGACCGGCACGTTGACCGAACCGCCGGTGGCCTTCACGGTGCCCTGCGCGGAGACCGCCCGGGACCAGGCGGCGAAGCCCATGTTCCGCAGCTCCTGGGTGTCGCGGATGCCGGTGTTGATGACGACGCCGCGCACTCCGCGCCGCTGGAGGGCGGTCGCGAACAGCTCGCCGAACAGACCGTCCGTGCAGGGTGAGGTGGTGGTGACCACCAGGATGTCGCCCTCGCCGCACTGCTCGACGGCGGCATGGATCATGAGGTTGTCGCCGGGCCAGCCGAGTACGGTCACCGCGGTGCCGACGGCCCGTACGCCCTGCTGGACGGGCCGGATCCCGGGCCCCAGCAGCCCCGTTCGGCCCATGGCCTCGCTCACCGTGGCGACGCCGTACCCGGCGAGCGCCTCGACGTCCTTGGCGTGGGCCTTCGGCGGGTTGGTGACGATGACGCCGCTCATGCCAGCTCCTTCGCGATCTGCGGGTAGGGACGCATGTACGCCTCGGCCATGGTCTGGTGGGCGAGGCCCAGGTTGGGCCCCGCGTTGCGCTTGAGCTGGACGCCTCGGCGCACGGCGAGGTCGGTGTAGTAGTCCCACAGGTGCTGCTGGGCGCCGAGGCACTCCATCGCCTTGCGCTTGACGTCCCACACCTCGGTGATGTCGAGCAGGACCTCGGGCTTGAAGCCGCTCATCTCGGGCTGGTGCGGCTCGAAGTAGAAGACGGGCGGAGCGCCGATGATCTCGCCGGGGCCCGGATAGCCGATGGCCTGGGCGAGCACGCGGGCCTGAAGCGCCATGCGGTTGGCGGCCGGGTGGTCGCCGTTGTACGGGTCCTCGGTGGGGTGGGTGAGGACGACGTCCGGCTGGGTCTCGCGGCAGACCTCGACGAGTCGGTCGGTCAGCTCGGGGGTGGCGATCAGCGGGTAGTCGCCGGCGTCGAAGAAGCGGACCTCGGCGCCGAGGGTGTCGGCGGCACGCTCGGCCTCGTCCCGGCGTATCGCCTTGATCTCGTCGAGCTGCTTGCCCTCGCGCCACGCCTTGGCCGACTCACCACGCTCGCCGAAGGTGAGACAGGCGACGGTGACTTTCTCCCCCCGGGATGCGGCCAGGGCGATGGCTCCGCCGGCCCGCCACACGAAGTCCCCGGCGTGCGCGGTGACGACGAGGGTCGACCGTGGTGGGGATGGGGGTCCCCCCGGTCGAGCGGAGCCGAGACTGGGGGAGGGCGCGTTGGCGTGCGTCATTGCTGGTTTCTCCTTGGTGGACAGGTGGGGGCGCCCGCCCCGTGCGCATCAGTCGCGCAACGCGCCGATCACGCTGGTGAGGTGGGCGCGGACGGCCGCTTCGGCCGCCTGCGGGTCCCTGGCCTTGATCGCTTCGATCATCGCCAGATGCTCATTCAGGGACTGCTGCGGACGTCCCGGCCTCAGCGCCAACTGGAAGCGGTGACGCACCAGTTGGGCGTTGAGCCGCTCCAGCAGTGCCACGGCCGTCTGCTGGCCGGAGAACTCCCGGATCCGGGCGTGCAGTTCGTGGTTGAGTTCGGAGTACGTCAGCGGCTCGCCGTCGGCCACGGCCTTGCTCATCGCCGAGCCCAGGTCCGTCAGCTCCGTCAACTGCTCGTCGCTCACCGCGAGGGCGGCCTTCGCCGCGCACAGCCCTTCGAGGACCATCCGGCACTCGGTGATCGCAACGGCTTCCTCCACGGTCACCACCCGCACCCGCGAGCCGCGGTTGCGGATCCGCTCCACGAGGCCCTGGGCCTCCAGATCGATGAGCGCCGCACGGATGCTCGCCCGTGTCACACCGAACTGCTCGGCGAGTTCGTTCTCCACCAGTCGCTGTGCCGGTGCCATCTCGCCGTGCAGGATCGCCTGCCGCAGCTGCGCGAGCGCATGCTGCTTGGCCTGCTCCCCGGTGCTCGGACGGGCTTGTTTCGGCATCGCTGCCCTCCCTGAGTGAGTGCCTGTCGAACGTAAATCTAGCCAAACAGAATTGTCAACAATTTTGTCCGGCGTATTGCCTGCCCGTACCTCGGTGCCTGGCGGCGCCTCAGCCCGTGCGGTACAGCTCGGTGGCCAGTTCCATCACGGCCTGCGCGGCGGGATGCGGATCACCCCGCCACCAGGCGAGACGTACCGCTATCGGCTCCGCGTCGCGCACCGGGCGGTAGACGACGCCGGGCCGCGGATACTGGTTGGCGGTGGATTCGGCCGTGATGCCGATGCCACGGCCGGCCGAGATGACGTTGAGCCAGTCGTCGATGTCGTGCGTCTCCTCGATGGCCGGGCGGGAGTCCGGCGGCCACAGGTCCGCGGTCGTGGTGCCGGTGCGGCGGTCGACGAGGAGTGTATGTCCGGCGAGATCGGCCAGCCGGACCGAGCGGCGCCGGGCCAGCGGATCGTCGGCGGCCACCGCGCACAGCCGTCGCTCCAGACCGAGGATGGCCGACTCGAAGCGCCGGTCGTCCACGGGCCGCCGTACGACGGCCAGATCGCAGGCGCCCTCCGCGAGACCGGCCGTGCCCGAGTTGACGCGGACCAGGTGCAGACCGGTCTCCGGGTGCAGGTCGGCCCAGCGGCGCTGGAAGGCGACGGTGTGCCGGCCGAGCGCGGACCAGGCGTAACCGATCCGCACCCGGGCGTGGCCCGAGGCGGCCTCTCGCACCAGGTCGTCCACCTCGGCAAGGACCCGCCGGGCGTGCGCCACCACCCGCAGTCCGGTGCCGGTCGGGGTCACTTCGCGCGAGGTCCGTCTCAACAGCCGTACGCCCAGGGCCTTCTCCAGCGACGCGAGCGCGCGGGAGACGGCGGCCTGGGAGACGTCGAGGGCGAAGGCGGCGTCGGTGAAGGTGCCCTCGTCCACGATCGCGACAAGACAACGCAGCTGCCTCAGCTCCACATCCATACGTCCATCGTATAGATCGGCTGTTGAATGCATTTTGCGCAAGTACGGAAGCGGCGCACGATCGGAGCATGCAAGGAGCACCCGCACGCCCCGCCGCATCCACGTCTCCTGTCGTACCGCTCCAGGCCCCCGAGCGGTCGCCTCTTGCCGGGGTGGCCACCATGGCGGGCAGCGGACTGTCGAACCAACTCGGAGCGGCAGTCGGCTCCCTCGCCTTCCCCGTCATCGGCCCCGTCGGGGTGGTCGCCGTACGCCAGTACGTCGCCGCGGCCGTGCTCCTGGCGGTCGGCAGGCCCCGCCCGAGGTCCTTCACCTGGCGGCAGTGGTGGCCGGTACTGCTGCTGGCCCTGGTGTTCGGGACCATGAACCTCTCCCTGTACACCGCCGTCGACCGCATCGGCCTCGGGCTTGCGGTGACCCTGGAGTTCCTGGGTCCGCTGAGCATCGCGCTCGCGGCCACCCGGCGGCGCCTGGACGCCTGTTGGGCGCTGCTCGCGGTGGCGGGCGTCGTCGTACTGATGCGCCCCAAGCCGTCCGCCGACTATCTCGGCATGGGGCTGGCCCTGTTGGCGGCCCTGTGCTGGGCGTCGTACATCCTGCTCAACCGGACCGTGGGGCGCCGCATCCCGGGAGCGCAGGGTTCGGCGGCCGCCGCCGGGCTGTCCGCGCTGATGTTCGTGCCGGTCGGGATCGTGGTGGCGGTCCGGCATCCGCCGACCCTGGCGGCCGCCGGGTGTGCCGTGGCCGCGGGTGTGCTGTCCTCGGCGGTGCCGTATCTCGCCGACCTGTTCACGCTGCGCCGGGTGCCTGCGCCGGTGTTCGGTCTGTTCATGAGCGTCAATCCCGTGCTCGCCGCCGTGGTCGGGTGGGTCGTCCTCGGTCAGGGGCTGGGGTGGACGGAGTGGGCCGGCGTCACGGCCGTCGTCGCCGCGAACGCGCTCAGCATCGTGACTCAGCCGAGCCAGTAGCCGAAGCCCCGCCGCGTGTGGATCAGCGCGGGCTCCTCGCGGTCCACCTTGCCCCGCAGACGGGAGACGAGCTTCTCGATGGCCTGGTGGGCGCGGAAATCGCCCCACACATGCCGGCTGATCTGCTCCTTCGACAGCACCCGCCCCGAGTTGGCCAGCAGATGACGCAGCAGCCGGTACTCGGCGGGCGTGAGGTCCAGCGGCCGGGTTCCCCTCCGCGCCCGGCAGGTGGCGTCGTCCAGGACCAGGTCGCCGTAGCGGGGTGAGCTGTCGCTCGGTCCGGGCGGCACATCGCGGAGCAGTACCTGGGCCCTGGCGAGGACCTCGGCGATCCGCACGGGCTTGGTGACGTAGTCCCCCTCCCCCGGGGCGAGTTCGGGCACCAGCCCGGGGAGGGAGTCGCAGGTGGTCAGGAAGAGCAACCGGGGCCGGTCCACCGGCGCGATCCGGCGGCCCCGGCCGAAACGCTGTCCGTCCGGCAGCGTGGCGTCCCAGACGACCAGGTCGAACCGCTGCTCGGCGAGCCGGGTCATCCCCTGGACTCCGGTGTCCGCGGTGCCGACCCGGTAGCCCGCCAACTCCAGTGCGGTGGCGAGATGTTCACAGACGCCGGGGTCGTCGACGACGACCAGGACGTGCTGTCCGTTCCCGCGCGGCGGCGACGGTTTCTCCATGAGGTTCGCGTACATCACAGGACCCTTCGGATGGGATTGCGCTTCGCGGAAGAGCTCGGCTCCGTCACCCGGAGGGCGCGGCGTCCTCGGCATGGGCGACGAAGTCCTCGACCAGCCGCCGGAACAGGGCGGAGAGCCGATCGAGGTCCTCGGCCGACCAGTCCGCCAGCGCCATGTGCAGACCCCGGCGGCTGGCCTCCCGGATGGCCTCCACCGCTGCCAGCCCGGCGTCGGTGAGCTGGACGCGCTGGGCCCGGCGGTCGTCCGGGTCCGCGATCTTGACCACGAGGCCCGCCGCCTCCAACTGCCTTAGCTGCCGGGTGACATGGGAGGCCTCCACCGACAGCCGGACCGCCAGCACACCGGGTCGCAGCGGCTCGCTCTCGGCGATGCTCCGCAGGATCGCCACGGCGGCACGGTCGAGCGTCAGCCCGGCCATGTGCATGAGGCGTTCGTGCTGCCGGGCCCGGCCGGCCAGATGGGCGAGCCGGGTGAGCTGATGTTCGATGTCGACCACGTTCGCCGTGACGCGTGCTGCGGAGGTTTGCGCGGGCATGCGATCACCTTAGATGTCGTTGCCTAACTTAAGCAATGCCATTGATTGCTTGACTTAAGTAACGCATTCATGCTTGCCTAAGTCAAGGAAGCCGGTCCACAGACCGGGCCGTCCCGAGCGGAGACGGCCCCCGGCGCCGAGCCCCTGGGGACGGGGTACGGCGCGGTCACCGGGCCCCGGCAGGCGGAACAACTCCCCCCGTTCCGCCGCCGGGGCCGGTGATGCCGACACGGCTCCGGTCACCTCACTCCAGAAAGAGAGCACCCCATGGCCACGATGAAGTCCGTGCAGACCTGCGCCGTGAACGCCGTCGACGTGGTGGACGTCGAGCGTCCCTCGCCCGGCCCCAGGGATGCGCTGATGAAGATCCGTGCCTGCGGCATCTGCGGCACCGATGTGACCTTCCTGCACATGGGCGGCGCCCCGTTCGGGCCGGGCGGAGCGATGATCCCCATCCCGCTCGGGCACGAGCCCGCGGGCGAGATCGTCGAGGTCGGCGCCGAGGTCACGGACCTGAAGGTCGGTGACCGGGTCGTCGTCAATCCCCAGGGCGCGCCCTCCGGCATCATCGGCTGCGGCGGCAGGCTCGGCGGCATGATGGAGTACCTGCTCATCGAGGATGTCGAGGTGGGCAGGAGCGTGGCGGTGTTCCCCGACACGATGCCCTTCGACGTGGCCGCGCTGAACGAGCCGATGGCAGTGGCCCGGCACTGCGTCAACCGGTCCGGGGCCGGGCCCACCGACAAGGTCGTCGTGCTCGGCGCCGGGCCCATCGGCCTCGGTGCCGCGATCTGGCTGAAGCTGCGCGGGGTCGAGCACGTGGTCGTCGCCGACGTCATCCCCGAGCGCCTTGAGACGGCCCTCGCCGTCGGCGCGGACGCCGTCATCAACTCCGCCACCGAGGACGTCACGGCCCGGCTGACCGAGTTGCACGGGCCGGCCGCCAACGCGCTCGGGCAGCCCCGTGCCGGGACCGACATCTACATCGACGCAGCCGGCGCGCCCGCCGTCTTCAACGCCACCGTGGCGTCCGCGAAGTGGGGCGCGAAGCTGGTCATGGTCGCCGTCCAGAAGAAGTCCGACGCCATCGATCTCGGCGGCATGCTGCGCAGCGAGCTGACGCTGATCGCCTCGCAGGGGTACCCGACGGAGATCTTCGAGGTGACGCCCGAACTCGTCGAGCACCAGGAGCGGTTCGCGAAGCTGATCAGTCACCGGGTGCCGTTCTCCGAGGTCGAGTCGGCCTTCGAGCTGACATTGACGCCGGGGGCCGCGGAGAAGGTCGTCGTGACGTTCGAGTAGGCACTTCGCCGGTTGCGCCATGCGGACATCGCGTTCATCCCGGCTCCTCGGGGCGCACACGACCGGGAATCCCGGGATCGTGGAGCCATGCAGGAGCAGCGGCGGTTCGACGTGTGGGCGGCGGGGGCCGCCTACGAGCGGTACATGGGCCGGTGGAGCCGAGCGGTGGCGGAGGAGTTCGTCGCGCGGCTCGACTGCGCGGACGGTCTGCGCTGGCTCGACGTGGGCTGCGGGACGGGTGCGCTGTCGGCGGTCGTGGCCGCGAGGCGCTCACCTCTTCGGATCGTGGCGTGCGACCGGTCCGAGGCGTTCGTGGGCTCGGCCCGCGCCACGGTTCCCGGCCCGGTGCGCTGTCTCGTGGCGGACGCGTCGTCACTTCCGGTGCGGGATGCGGCGTACGACGTGGTGGTCAGCGGTCTGACGCTGAACTTCCTTCCGCGGCCCGCCGAGGCGGTCGCCGGGATGGTACGGGCGCTGCGCCCCGGCGGTCTGGCCGCGGCCTATGTGTGGGACTACTCCGAGGGGATGCAGTTCCTGCGCCGCTTCTGGGACACGGCCGTCGCGCTGGACCCCGCCGCGGCGGCGCTCGACGAGGGCCGCCGGTTTCCGGACTGCCGGCCGGACGCGCTCCGCGCGTTGTGGACGGGCGCGGCGCTGGTGGACGTGTCCGTCACCGCGCTCGAAGTGCCCACGGTCTTCGCCGACTTCACCGACCTGTGGCAGCCGTTCCTCGCCGGACAGGGCCCCGCGCCCGGATACGTGGCCTCCCTCACGGAGCCCGACCGGGACCGGCTGCGGGACGCGTACGAGACGGCGGTGTCCAGTCGGCCGGACGGCTCGATCCCGCTCACCGCCCGGGCCTGGGCGGTGAGCGGGCGCAAGGGCGAAGGGCGGGAGAGCCCTACTTGATGACCGCGTTCGCCACGACGACGACCAGCCCGAGCATCGCGTCCGCCGCGCCGATCAGCAGGGCGGAGCCCCAGCCGCGTCCGGCCCAGCGGGCGGTGACCAGGCCCAGGGTGAAGAGGAGGCTGATGTTCAGGACGAACGCCGGGTACTCGACGCCGTTCGGGGGCCACCAGCCCCAGCCCGCTCCGGCAAGGATGAAGACGGTGGGGACTACGGCCGTGACCAGTGGCCATTCGTCGAGGAGGGTGCGCAGCACCGAGCGCAGGGCGGCCCAGCCGCGGTGCGGTCCGCGCTCGGCGATGATGTGCGCGTAGCCGTGCGCGAGGGCGGAGGCGAGCGCGGTCACCAGCAGCCAGAGGGCGTCGTAGCGGCGGCTCGCGCGGGATGCGTGGCCGTACTGGGTGAGCGCGGCGACCATGGCGCAGGCCAGTACGGAGCCGTAGACGCCGCCGAACAGCACGGCCGACCGCGTGTCGTGCGGGTGCGATTCGGGGAGGGACGCCGGTTTGGCCACCATGGGTGCTCTCTTCACGGCCGTATGAAATGTCCCGTAAACGATCACCCGGCGCCTTCGTCCCCGCCACCCGGCACGCGACGAAGTGTCCGCCCCCATGGCCCGATCCCCCACACTGTGTCGGCGCCGCCCGACGATCACCCTCGCTAGGGTCGCCCCATGACCCACAGCTTCGTACTCCACATCCCCGACGCCGAACTCGAACCCGAGCCGCTCGCCCCGGAGCAGATCGTCTCCGGGACGCCCGAGGTGACCGGCAAGGTGGTGTGGGAGTCGGAGGACGGGCGGCAGGTCCGCGGGATCTGGCAGATCACACCCGGGGTCGTCACCGACACCGAGGCGGACGAGCTGTTCGTCGTGGTCAGCGGGTCGGCGACCATCGAGGTGGAGGGCGGGGCGACGCTGACGGTCCGGCCGGGCGACATGGCCGTGCTGCGCGAGGGGGACCGTACGACGTGGACGGTGCACGAGACGCTGCGCAAGGCGTACGCGATCAACCTGTGACCTTCGCCGGGGGCCGCACGGCCACGGGCTCGTCGAAGCCGCTGTACGTGGTGGTGGTGTCGAGGTCGGCGCTCTTGTAGACGACCTTGAGGATGTACCGCTTGCCCTCGGTGGTGACGTAGAAGGTGTAGGTGCTGCCCTTGTCCGCCTTGTCGGTCACCACCAGCGCGGTCGCCTTGCTGCCGTCGACCTTCGTCGTCCCGCCCTTCTTCGCCGTGCCGAAGGAGGCGAACTCCCGGGGACATGCGACCAGCCCGTCGCCCGGCACCGCCTCGCTGGTCGGTTTCTTGATCCAGATGTCCTGCTTCTCCGCACCGGCCGTGGACCGGCCCGACCACTTGTCGAGGTAGGTGCGATTCGGTCGGACATAGTCCGTCCCGCCGATCCGGATCTGTTCGAGGACGGCCCCATTGGGCCAGGTCACCTTGGACGCACACCTGGTCCTCAGATCGGTCGTCACCCGGCTGGAGAAGCGATCACCGGTGGTCTTGGTGGTGACCGAGTCGATGGTCACCGACTTGAGCGCACTCATCGTGTCGTTCGCGTCGTCGAGCATCTGCTGGGCGGACCGCTCCGGCGTGGTGCCGTCCGAACAGCCGACCACGGTGGTCCCCGCCACCAGACATGCCACGGCAGCCGTCACAACGGTCGATGTCGTTCGCAAGAGATCCCCCCGGATGTCGAGCGGTCAGGCTACCGGACCTGATCACTCGGGGATGCGGTGGTCCCGCGGATCTCCAGCGTCGGCGTGGCCAGGTGGACGCCCCCCTCTCCCCCGCGTCCTTCGAAGCGGTCGAGGAGGCGGCGGGCGGCGCGGCGGCCGACCTCGTGGCCGGCGTTGTCGACGGTGGTGAGCCAGACGTGGCGCAGGCGGGAGATGCTGGTGTTGTCGTAGCCGACGACGGAGACATCGTGTGGGACGCGCAGGCCCAGCTCGTCGGCCGCCGACAGGGCGCCGACGGACGCGATGTCGTTCACGGCGAAGACGGCGGTCGGCCGGTCGGGGCGGCTGAGCAGCCGTACGGTCGTCCGGTAGCCGCCCTCCTCCGTCATGTCGCTCGGTTCGACCACCGCGCCGTCCGCGAGGCCGTGCGCCCGCATCGTCGCCTCGAAGCTGCGCCGCCGCAGCTCGCCGACCGCGCCGAAGCCCGCGATGTGCGCGATACGCCGGTGGCCGAGCCCGATGAGGTGCTCGGTGACCAGCCGCGCGCCCTTCTCGTCGTCGCCCGCGACCACGTCGACACCGGCCGGCACGGCCTCGCGCGCGCCCGCGGCGACGACCGGGATCCGTACGGCAACGTCTCCGAGCGCCGCCGGGTCGGGCAGGGTGCCGACCACGACCAGGCCGTCGACCTGTAGGTCCAGGAAGGGACGGGCGAGGTCCTGGCCTATGCGGCGGTTGAGGCGGGCGTCGGCCAGGAGCATGTGCAGGCCGTTGTCGTGCAGCAGCGAGTTGAGGCCGTCGAGCAGATCGACGAACCAGGGGTTGCGCAGGTCGTTGAGGAGGACGCCGACCATGGGGGTCCCCCCGCTCGAGCGCAGCCGAGAGTGGGGGAGGGAGCGCTGCTCGCTGAGGCTGCGCGCGGCGGCGTTCGGCCGGTAGCCGAGCTCGCTCACCGCTCGTAGCACGGCCTCCCGCTTCTCCGGCCGCACCTGGGCGGAGCCACGCAGCACCAGCGAGACCAGCGACTTGGAGACACCGGCCAGTTCGGCCACGTCTCGGATCGTCGGCGCTCTCATGGTTTGGACCGTTCCATGAGGCCCGGCGCTTGTCAAAGGGCCTTGACACAGGCAGTGACCGCGCTCAGGGTGGCCTGGGCAGGCAATGGACCGGTCCAAAGAGCCAGAAGAGGGGCTGTCATGGTGGATGCGCTCGGTGTCGCCGTCATCGGATTCGGCTGGATGGGCCGGGTGCACACCCAGGCGTATGCCCGCGTCCTGCACCACTACCCCCAACTGCCCCTGCGGCCCCGGCTCGTGAGCGTCGCCGAGGAGGTGCCCGGCCGGGCCGAGGAGGCCGCCGCGCAGTTCGGCTTCGCCTCCACCACCCGTGACTGGCGCGAGGTGGCCACCGACCCGCGCGTCCAGGCGGTCAGCATCACCGCCCCGAACTTCCTGCACCGCGAGATCGGCGTCGCGATGGCCGAGGCGGGCAAGCACATCTGGATCGAGAAGCCGGTCGGCCTCACCGCCGAGGACGCCCGGGCGGTCGCCGACGCCGTGACCAAGGCGGGCGTGCAGAGCGCCGTCGGCTTCAACTACCGCAACGCCCCTGCCGTCGCGGCCGCCCGCGAGCTGATCGCCGCCGGCGACATCGGCACGGTCACCCATGTCCGCATCCGGCTGTTCAGCGACTACGCGGCGCATCCCGAGGGCGCGCTGACCTGGCGGTACGAGCGGGAGCGCGGCGGCAGCGGAGTGCTGGGCGACCTCGCCTCGCACGGAGCGGACCTGGCCCGCTTCCTGCTGGGTGACATCGCCTCCCTCACCGCCGACACGGCGATCTTCGTCCCCGAGCGGGCCCGCCCCACCGGCGCCACCGCCGGCCACGCCCGCGCCACGGGCGGCGAACTCGGCCCGGTCGAGAACGAGGACTACGTCAGCTGCCTGCTGCGCTTCGCCTGCGGCGCCCACGGCGTCCTGGAAGCCAGCCGTGTCGCCGTCGGCGAGCAGAACAACTACGGCTTCGAGGTCCACGGCACCAAGGGCGCCGTCCTCTGGGACTTCCGCCGTATGAACGAACTCGGCGTCAGCCGCGGCACGGCCTACCAGGACCAGCCCGTCAGCACGGTCTACGTCGGCCCGGGCCACGGCGAGTACGCGGCCTTCCAGCCCGGCGCGGCCAACAGCATGGGCTACGACGACCTCAAGGTCATCGAGGCCCACCGCTTCCTCCGCTCGATCGCGGAGGGCACGTCGTACGGCGCGACCCTTGCGGACGCCGTGCACAGTGCGGCCGTACTCGACGCGATGGCCCGGTCCGCCGAGAGCGGCACCTGGGTCACGCCGTAGGCATGTTGTACGGGGTCACGACCTGGATCGCGGACGGCAGGGTCGGTCCCGCGGGCGGCAGCGCTCCCTGGGCCCGCATGACGAGATGGCAGGCCTCGCGCATGTCCTGGCGCAGGTCGTGGTGGAGGACGGCGGACAGCCGGTGCTCGCGCAGCAGCCGGGTGTTGTCGTGGTCGAGGTCGTGCGCGACGAACACCGCGCACTCCCGGCCCAGGTCCTCGAAGGCGCGCAAAGTCGCGATGTTGCCGCCGCCGATCGAGTAGACCGCGCGGATGTCGGGGTCGCGTTCGAGGGCGGCGCTGACGAGGTCGTACTGCGTGGCGTCGAGTCCCTGCCCCTCGGCTATCTCGACCAGCGCACGGTCGGGATGCCGGGTGCGCATCGCGCCGCGGAAGCCCATCTCGCGCTCCTCCTCGTTGCGGAAGAACTCGCTGCTGAGGCTGGTGAGCACATTGCCGGGGCGGTCCCCGAGCCACTGGCCCATGAGGTACGCGGCGGTCGCACCGGCAGCCCGGTTGTCGATGCCGACGTAAGCGAGGCGCGGGGTGGCGGGCAGGTCCGTCACCAGGGTCACCACGGGTATGCCCGCCTCCACGATCCTGGTGACCGCGGCCGTGATCTCGGGGACGTCGGGCGCCTTGAGGATCACGCCCTGCGAGCCGCGCCGGGCGATCCGGTCCAGGGTCGCGGTCAGCTCCTGCACCGGGCCGGTCTCGCGGAAGTGGAAACGGGAGCGCACCACGGCCGGGTGCAGGGACGGCAGTTCGGCCTCCAGGGCGGCGCGTACGGCGGTGGAGAACCGCTCCGGCGTCTGCATCACGATGTCGATCATGAAGGTGCGGCCGACCAGCCGGACCTGGGTGCGCTGCCGGTCCAGGTCGGCGATGGCCTGCCGGACCTCGCGCACGGTGCTCTCCCGCACGCCGCCCCGCTCGTTGAGCACCCGATCGACGGTGGCCTCGCTCAGCCCCGCCTGACGTGCGATCTCCCGGATCGGGAAGGGGTGACCCATACGGACGTCTCCTCGGATTTCCTTGAGGGGTTTTTGACGGCTGTCTGCTGGTTGTTCGAGGGGTTTGTGCTGACAAGAATGACAGCATTGAGTCGCCGCTGTCACCGAAGGGACGACGATGTCCTCCACCTCCTGGCTCTCCGGCCGAGACTGCGATCTCGGCGCGTTCCGCGCGCTGGTCGAGCAGAAGACCGATGCCGCCGACTACCCCCACGCGGCATCCGTGGCGCGGAACGTCCTGGTCTACGACAGCGACCGGCTGGGCGATGTGAGCCGCCGGGACCTCCAGGCCGAGTTGGTCCGCGCGCTCACCGACGGACCCGGCATCGTCGTCTTCCAGGCGGCCTTTCCTGATCCGGCTGCCGTCGACCGGCTGACCGCCGTCTTCGACGCCCTGATCGCCGAGCAGCGCGCCTCGGGCGCGACCGCCGGTGACCACTTCGCGAAGCCCGGCGCGAACGACCGGGTGTGGAACGCGCTGGAGAAGGCGGCGCTGTACGACCCCGAGGCGTTCGCCGACTACTACGCCAACGACGTCGTGGCGCTCGTATCGGACGCCTGGCTCGGCCCCGGCTACCAGGTCACCTCACAGATCAACGTGGTCAACCCGGGCGGTGCGGCGCAGACCGCACACCGGGACTACCACCTGGGCTTCCTCTCCGACGAGACGGCGGCCGCCTACCCCGCGCGCGTGCACCGCCTCTCCCCCGTGCTCACCCTCCAGGGCGCGGTCGCCCATGGCGACATGCCCGTCGACACCGGCCCGACGATGTACCTGCCGTACTCACAGCGGTACGAGCCGGGCTATCTGGCGTGGCGACTGCCGGAGTTCCAGGCGTACTTCGAGGACCGGCACGTCCAACTCCCGCTCGCCAAGGGCGACGCCGTCTTCTTCAACCCGGCCGTCTTCCACGCCGCCGGCACCAACCGCTCGCAGGACGTGCGCCGGATGGCCAACCTCCTCCAGGTGTCCTCCGCGTTCGGCCGCGCGATGGAGACGGTGGACCGGGAGGCGATCGTGAACGCACTCTTCCCTGTGCTGCTGAAGCGCAGGTCCGAAGGCGAGCGGTGGCTGGACAACGTCATCGCCGCAGGCGCCGAGGGCTACGCCTTCCCCACCAACCTCGACAACGACCCGCCGGTGGACGGCCTGGCCCCGCCCGCCCAGGCGGACGTCGTACGGCGGGCGGTGCACGAGGCATGGACACCCGAGGCGCTGCGGGACGAACTGCGGGCCGGCGCGCAGCGGCGCGACAGCTGAAAGGACCTGACGGACGGCATCGGAAATCGAGCCCGTCCGGCGATCGAGGACGAGCCCGAAGGGCGATCGGGGTCCGGGGCGGAGCCCCGGCAACGGACAGCAACCACACACAGGAAGCAGCGGAGCTCATGCGCATCGGAATCCTCGGCCTCGGCCGCATCGGCGCCTTCCACGCCGAGACCCTCTCCGGACTCGACGTGGTCGAGTCGCTCGTCGTCACCGACCCGTTCGCGGACGCCGCCAAGGCCGCCGCCGAGCGGTTCGGCGCCGAGGTCGCGGACTCGCCCGAGGCCCTGCTGGCCGCCGGCGTGGACGGCATCGTCGTCGCGGCCGCGACGGACGCCCACCCCGCCCTGATCCTGGCCGGCGTCGAGGCCGGCATCCCCGTCTTCTGCGAGAAGCCCGTCGCCAGGACCATGGCCGAGGGCGTCGAGGTGCTCAGGGCCGTAGAGGGCAGCGGCGTACCGATCCAGATCGGCTACAACCGGCGCTTCGACGCCGGGTTCGTCGCCGCGCGTGCCGCCGTGCAGAGCGGTGAGCTGGGCAAGCTGCACACCGTACGGTCGACCACGCTCGACCCGGCGCCGCCGCCGGCCGCGTACATCGCCGCCTCCGGTGGCATCTTCCGCGACTGCTCGGTGCACGACTTCGACATCATCCGCTGGGTGACCGGCCGCGAGGTGACCGAGGTGTACGCGGTCGGCGCCAACCGGGGTGCCGACTACATCAAGGAGGCGGGCGACGCCGACACCACCGGCGCCATCCTCACCCTCGACGACGGCACGATCGCCGTGGTCTCCAACTCCCGTCACAACGCCCGGGGTTACGACGTCCGGATGGAGATCCACGGTTTCGCGGACTCCATCGCCGTCGGTCTGGAGGACAAGTTGCCGCTGCGCTCGGTCGAGCCCGGGGTGACCTTCCCGGCCGGCACCCCGCACGACTTCTTCATGGACCGCTTCACCGCGGCCTACCGCGCCGAACTCACCGCGTTCACCGAGGTCGTGGCCGGTACCCGGCCCTCGCCGTGCACGGTGGCGGACGCGCTGGAGGCGGGCTGGATCGCGGACGCGTGCACGCTGTCGCTGCACGAGCACCGGCCGGTGACGATCGAGGAAGTGCGCTCGGTCTGACGTATGCCATGGGGCTCGGCGGCCGGACCGCCGAGCCCTGTTCTCATGGCTGTACGGGCATGCTCCAGCAGTTGGACTTCGCCGGTTCGCCCGCCAGGCGGTCGGTCAGCCACGAGATCGCGGAGCCCTGGTCGGCGAGCAGGGGTGCGAAGTGGTTGAGCAGTGCGTCGCCGAGGCCGGGCAGGATCACCGCCTTGTAGGTGATGTCGACTCCCTTCTTGCACCAGGCGGCGGCGAGATCGCGTGCCTGTCCGTGCGGGACGAGATTGTCCGCGGTGCCCGTGGCCAGGCGGACCGGGCTCGTCGGCCGCAGCGTGCCGATGCGCTGCTCGTCGAGGAAGGCCTGGACCTCGGGTTCGGACCGGATGATGTCGCTGATGGACCGGCCGTCCTTGGTCCACTTCGTGCTGTTGGCGAAGGCGTAGCCGAAGAGCGCGTCGCCGACGCACATCGTCGACAGGTCCTTCAGTGCGGCCTTGCCCTTGTCGTTGAGGTGCGCGTCGGCGATCGGTTGCAGAGACGGGTCCGACTGGAGGAAGCCGTTGAGCGACCAGCCCAGGGCCCCGGCCAGGTCGCTGCCGTCGATGGCCTCCGTGACCACGTTCAGGTCGGCCGGCGGTGCGCCCGCGTAGGTGCCGGCAAGGGTCAACTCCGGGGCGTACGTGGGCTGGAGCTCGGCTGCCGCGGCCGAGGCACCGCCGCCCTGGCTGTAGCCGAACAGTCCCACGCTCGACCCGGAGGTGACCGACGCTCCGGCCAGGGTGCGGGCGGCGCGGACGGCGTCCAGTACCGCGTGCGCCTCGTCGACGCGGTTGACGTAGGTGTGCAGCCGGTCCGTCGCGCCGAGGCCGGCGTAGTCGGTGACGACGACCGCGACGCCCTTGGCGAGGAGCCGGTAGATCGCCAGATTCTCGTAACCGACGGACAGCGTCCGGCCGTTGAGGCTCAGCGGGTGTTCCAGGCCCATGGAGGCCGCGCACTGGTCGCCCTGCCCCATGGTGCCGGGTGCCACCGCGACGAGCGGACGTGGACCGGAGCCCTTCCAGGTGGCGGCGGGTTCGATGTAGGCGCCGGTGACGGCCACCGGTTTGCCGCCCGAGTCGGTGGACTTGTACATCAGACGGGTCGCCTCGCCCGGCAGCGGTCCGTTCAGGCCGGGCAGGCTCAGGGCCAGGTGCAGCGGCTCACTGCGGATCAGCGCGCCGTTCGCCGTCGGCAGCGAGGCCGGCGGGTTGTAGAACGCGGGGATCGTGACACCACGGGACACCACTTCGGCATCCGATTCCGTCGCCGCGGCGGCAGGCAGGGCCTGGGCGCCGAGACAGGCGGCGGTGGACACCGCTATGAGCAGGCGTCTTCCGAGAGACATGGCAGTCCTCCTGGGAGAGGAATGCGGAGCGGCCCGCCCGGTCTCGTGGGGCGAGGCCGGGCAGGGTGGGGTCGAGGACGCACGTCGTCCCACGGCGTCCTCGGACCGCTCCACAGTGGATTGCCGCGACCCTACTCACAGGTAAGTTACTCGCGGTATCCCTCGGATTATTACGCTTCAGTAATATGACGCTCTGTTTCTCACAAGGATCTTTTCCCGTGGTCAGGCGCCGCAGGACCGCAGGAACTTGCGAGTACGGACAGCGATGGGCAGCGGCTTGTCGGGCTCGCACGGGTACATGTCCTGCTCGACGATCGCGAACAGTTCGACGCCCAGCTTCTGCGCCGCGACCAGAACCGGCTCCAACTCCGGTACCCCGGACGGGGGCTCGCACATCACGCCACGCTGCACCGCCGGCCCGAACGGCACCCCGTTCGCCACCACGTCGGCCAGGATCTCCGGGTCGACCTGCTTGAGGTGCAGATAGCCGATGCGTTCGCCGTACGTCTCGATCAGCTTGACGCTGTCGCCGCCGCAGTAGGCGTAATGGCCGGTGTCCAGGCAGAGGTTGACCAGTTCGGAGTCGGTCGAGTCCAGGAAGCGCTCGACGTGGCCCTCGGTGTCGATGTGGGTGTCGGCGTGCGGATGGACGACGATGTCGAGACCGTACGTCTCCTTGACCTCGTGTCCGAGCCGCTCCATGCCCTTGGTCAGGTGGGCCCACTGCTCGCCCGTCAGCTCCGGCGGTTCGAGGATCTCGGCGGTCTTGTCGTCGCGCCAGAAGGACGGGATGACGACCAGGTGCCGCGCGCCCATCGCCTGGGTGAGTGCGGCGACCTGGCTGACGTGCTCCCAGGTGGACTCCCAGACGGAGGGGCCACGGTGCAGCCCGGTGAAGACCGTGCCGGCCGACACCTTCAGATCACGCCTGGCCACCTCGTCGGTGAGCCGGGCCGGATCGGTCGGGAGATAGCCGTACGGGCCCAGTTCGATCCAGGAGTATCCGGCTTCCGTGACCTCGTCCAGGAAGCGTTCCCAGGGCACCTGAACGGGGTCGTCGGGGAACCAGACGCCCCAGGAGTCGGGGGCCGAGCCGACCCGGATGCGGTCCAGCGCAGGGGTCATGTCACGCCTTCTTCTCGGGGGAGGTCGCCACGGGGGCCTGGAGGTCCTCGGCCTCGGGGAGTTCCTCCACGTCGACGCCGCGTACCTGGGACAACTCGTGCTTGAGGGCGGCGAGTTCGGTGCCGCCGGCCATGTGGTTGGTGAGCTCCTCCAGCGAGATCTCGCTGCGCTCGGCCGACAGTTCCATGGTGCCCAGGCGCAGCACGCTGAAGTGGTCGCCGACCATGTAGGCGTGGTGCGGGTTGTGGGTGATGAAGATGACGCCGAGACCCCGCTCGCGGGCGGCGGCCACGTACTTCAGGACCACACCGGACTGCTTGACGCCCAGGGCGGCGGTGGGCTCGTCCAGGATGAGGACGCGGGCGCCGAAGTAGACGGCGCGGGCGATCGCCACGCACTGGCGCTGACCGCCGGACAGCGTGCCGATGGGCTGCTCCAGGTCATCGAGGATGATGCCCATGTTGCGCAGCTCTTCGTCGGCGGTCTTCTTCATCTGCTCGATGTCGAGGCGGCGGACCGGCCAGGGCCCCTTGGTCATCTCCGAGCCGAGGAAGAAGTTCCGCCACACCGGCATCAGCGGGACCACGGCGAGGTCCTGGTAGACGGTGGCGATGCCGCAGTCGAGGGCCTGGCGGGGGGTGGAGAAGTGCACCGGTTCGCCGTCGACGAGGAACTCGCCCTCGGTGTGCTGGTGCAGCCCCGAGATGATCTTGATGAGGGTGGACTTGCCGGCGCCGTTGTCACCGAGGACACAGGTGACCTGCTGAGGGAAGACCTTCAGGTCGACACCGTGCAGAGCGCGGATGTTGCCGTACGCCTTGCCCGCGTTGCGCAGTTCGACGAGCGGCCCGTCCTTCGTGGGGGCCTTGTCCGCGAGGATGGCGCCGTGGGTGCCGGTTCCGTTCGTGGATGTCATGGGGTCACCTCCTGGTCGCCGTGCGGCTGACCCACAGATTGATCAGAACGGCGCCGAGGAGCATCACGCCGAGGAAGGCCTTGAACCAGTCGGGGTTCCAGCCGGCGTAGACGATGCCCTGCTGCACCATGCCGAACATGAACGCACCGAAGACCGGACCGATCGCCGAACCGGCACCACCGGTCAGCAGACAACCACCGATCACCGCCGCGGAGATGTAGATCAGCTCCTGACCGACACCCTCACCGGACTGCACCGTGTTGAAGGTGAACAGCTGGTGCATACCGACGAACCAGGCACCCAGGCCGACCAGCATGAACAGCGAGATCTTCGTGAACGTCACCGGCACACCGACCGCCCGTGCCGACTCCTTGTTGCCGCCGACCGCGAAGATCCAGTTGCCGTACTTCGTACGCAGCAGCACCCAGGTCGCCAGCGCCGCGAAGACCAGCCAGTACACGATGGTGATCTTCACATTGACGCCGCCGACCTCGAACGACGAGGCGAAGACCTTCTGCGCCTGACTGAAGCCGTCCATGTCGCTGATGTCGTCGGTGGCGACATTGCCGGTGACCAGCTTGGTGACGGCGAGGTTGACACCCTGGAGGATCAGGAAGGTGCCCAGGGTGATCAGGAAGCTCGGCAACCCGGTCTTGACCACCAGCCACCCGTTCAGGAAGCCGACCGCCAGCGAGACCAGCAGCGCGACGATCACGCCGACCCAGACGTTCATGCTCAGCTGGTAGGCGAGCATCGCGGCGGTGAGCGCCGAGGTGATGACGGCGACACCGGCCGACAGGTCGAACTCGCCGCCGATCATCAGCAGAGCCACGGGCAGCGCCATGATCCCGATGGTCGACGACTGGTACAGGATGTTGGCCATCGAGCTGCCGTCACGCACCGGCGGCGCCGCGACCAGGAAGAACACATACACGGCCACGGCACCGAGGAACACCCCGACCTCGGGTCGGGCCAACAGCCGGATCACCAGGGGACGTTCGGTGGTCCGCCCGTCGGTTTCCTTGCCGGGGCCGGGGGCCGGCGGTGTGGTCACCGCCGGCTCAGCCTGTTGGGCCATGCTCATCACCGAGTGCCCTTCGCGGCAAACTCGGCGACGGCATCGACGTTGCTCTTGTCGACGAAGGCCGGGCCGGTCAGCACGGGTGCCTCGCCGCCGCCCATGTAGTTGCCGTTGTTCTTGTAGAGCCACAGCGAGTCGATCGCCAGGTAGCCCTGGAGGTAGGGCTGCTGGTCGACGGCGAACTCGATGCTGCCCTTGCTGATGGCGCCGGTCAGGTCCTTGTTCAGGTCGAAGGTGGCGACCTTGGCCTTGCTGCCCGACTCGGACACCGACTGCGCGGCCGTCAGCGCGAACGGGGCGCCGAGCGCGACGACGTAGTCGATCGCCTTGTCCTGGCTGAGCTTGGCGGTGATCGTCGACTTCACGGACGGCATGTCGGTGCCGTTGACGTTCAGGGTCTCGACCGTGCCCGAGAACGTCTTCTCGACGCCGTCACAGCGCTGGGTGAGGCCGATGTTGCCCTGCTCCTGGATGACACAGACGGCCTTCTTGGCGCCGGCCTCGTTCAGCCGCTTGCCGAGCGCCTCACCGGCCACCGTCTCGTCCTGGCCGAAGAACTCCATCAGGCCGAGCTTCTGCCATTCGCTGACACCGGAGTTGAGGCCGACGACGGGTATGTTCGCCGCCGTCGCCTTGCTCACGACGTCCTTCAGGGCGTCGGGCTTGGCGAGGGTGATCGCGATGCCGTCGACCTTCTGGTCGATCGCGTTCTGCACCAGGCTGGCCTGGTTGCCCGCATTGGGGTCGGCGGAGTAGATGAGCTTGATGTTGTCCTTGGCCGCGGCGGCCTCGGCACCCTTGCGGACGATGTCCCAGAAGGTGTCACCGGGCGCCTGGTGGGTGACCAGAGCGACCGTCATCCGGGGTGTGGTGGCCTTGCCCGCGGAGGCGCCGTCCGCGCTCTCCTCGGCCTTCTTGCCGCCGGAGCTGCTGGAGCAGCCTGCGAGGGTCAGGGCGGCTGCCGCGGCCAGGGCCACAACGGGGGCGAATCTGCGGGAGCGAGAAGAGCGGTCCATCTTTCCTGCACCTCACTGTGCGACGGGGGAGCGACGGGAAAAGGCGGCGGATCTCGGGGATCCGAGAGCCCGGACCCCCCCAGGGTCCGAGTCTTGCACCGCCGAACGCGGCTGATGTGTTTGGGACGGGATCAAATCCCCTGGCATGCCCGCTGTCAATACTTTGTCAAGACATCATTTCACGCTCAGGTCCGAATGTAAGAACAAACTATTGACAGCAGCACCCTAAGCACCTTACAACCTGAGAGTCGGCAGGCCCCCTGGGACCAGCTTCCCCCAGCAGAGCTCGACGAGGAGCGCGTATGGCCGAGTCAGCCCAGCCCTTCGATCTCATCACGATGGGCCGCATCGGAGTCGATCTCTACCCCCTTCAGTCCCGGGTACCTCTGACCCGCGCGGAGACCTTCGGGGGATTCCTCGGGGACACGGCCGCGGACGTCGCCGTCGCCGCCGCCCTGCTGGGCCGTTCCGCGGCCGTGCTCACCTGCACCGGCGACGATCCCTACGAGATGGACTGCTTCGCCATCCGCGCGGCCCGCGTCTTCTGGATCACCGGCACCGGTCTGAGCCACGAACCCAGACGGTCCGCGGTCCTCGCCGCGTTCAAGGCCCGTGGCAGGGCGGGCACCACCGTCTTCGACCTGGACTGGCGACCGCAGTCCTGGACGGACCCCGAGGAGGCCCGCCCTTACTACGCCGAGGCACTGCGGCACGCCAACGTCGCGGTCGGCACCCTCGACGAGTGCGAGATAGCGACCGGCGTACGCGAACCGCAGGCGTGCGCACGGGCGCTGCTCGACGCGGGGGTCGAGCTGGCGGTGGTCAAACAGAGCACCGGGGGCGTCCTCGCCGTGCACCGGGACGGCACGACGGCCGAGATCCCTCCTGTCACCGCCGAGTCGGTCGACGGCCACGGCGGTGGCGGGGTGTTCGGCGGGGCGCTCTGCCACGGGCTGCTGTCCGGCTGGGATCTGGTCACGACCGTGCGGTACGCGGCCGACTCCCCTGCCGCTGCCGGCCGTTCAGCACAGGAAGCCGGGGTCCATGCCGAAGACCGGTGACTCCGCGCGTGCCGTGACCGCCCCCGGGCTCGGCTCGGTGGACTTCACCCTGGACCGGGGCAGCCCGGTACCGCTGTACTACCAGCTCGCCCAGCAGCTGGAGGCGGCGATCGAGCACGGCGTGCTGGCGCCGGGCAACCTCCTCGGCAACGAGATCGACCTCTCCACCCGCCTCGGCCTGTCCCGGCCCACCGTCCGCCAGGCCATCCAGTCCCTCGTCGACAAGGGACTGCTGGTCCGCCGCCGAGGGGTGGGCACGCAGGTGGTGCACAGCCAGGTCAAGCGACCGCTCGAACTCAGCAGTCTCTACGACGACTTGGAGGCCGCCGGGCAGGGACCCACCACGGAGGTGGTGCGCAACGAGCGGATCCCGGCGCCCGCGGACGTCGCGGCCGCCCTCGGTCTCGCGGAGGGCGCCGAGGTCGTCGTCCTGGAGCGCCTGCGCCGCACCCACGGCCAGCCGGTGGCGTTCCTCTGCAACTACCTGCCGGCGGATCTGCTCCCGCTGGACACCGAGAGGCTCGAGTCGACCGGCCTGTACCGCCTGCTGCGTTCCGCCGGCCTCACCCTGCACAGCGCCCGGCAGACCGTCGGTGCCCGCAACGCCACCACCGACGAGGCCGCCCGCCTCGACGAGAAGGAGGGCGCGGCCCTGCTCACCATGCAGCGCACGGCATACGACGACACGGGCCGGCCCGTCGAGTACGGGACGCACATCTACCGTGCGTCCCGGTACGCGTTCGACTTCCGTCTGCTGGTCAGGCCCTGATCCGGGTCACCCGACGGCCAGCCGCCACAGCGAGGTGACCTCGGCCGCGCGGGCCGCGTGCAGGGGATCCTCGGCGTCACGTGCGCGTGGGTGCCGCGGACGGGTGTCGGTCCGGTCCAGCACCCGCAGGCCCGCCTCCTCGATGGTGCTCAGCAGCTGCTCCCTCGTCCGCAGTCCGAGGCGCTCCGCGAGGTCGGACAGGACGAGCCAGCCCTCACCTCCGGGTTCCAGGTGCGCGGCGAGCCCGTGCAGGAAACCGTCCAGCATGCCGCCGTCCGGGTCGTACACGCCGTGCTCCAGCTCGGAGGTCGGCCGGGCGGGGAGCCAGGGCGGATTGCAGACGACGAGCCGGGCCCGGCCCTCCGGATACAGGGCGGGACCCACGACGTCGACGCGGGCGGCGAGGCCGAGCCGCCGGACGTTCTCCCGGGCGCAGTTCAGAGCGCGGACGCCGCTGTCCGTGGCCACGACCCGCTCCACGCCCCGGTGGGCGAGGAGGGCGGCGAGCACACCGGTGCCCGTCCCCAGGTCGAAGGCGGTGCCGGGGCCGGGCAGCGGAGCTTCGGCGACCAGGTCGACGTACTCGCCTCTGACCGGGGAGAACACGCCGTAGTGGGGTTGGATGCGGGCGCCGAGGGCGGGTACGTCGACGCCCTTGACCCGCCACTGGTGCGCCCCGATCACTCCCAGCAGCTCCCTGAGCGGGACCACGAGCCGGCCGGGCGGCGGGCCGTAGGCGGCGGTGCAGGCTTCGCGTACGTCGGGGGCGCGGCGCAGATGCAGCGCGTGGCCGTCGAGGAGGACGAGCAGCCTGCCGAGGACCCGGGCGCGGTGGCCCTGGGCCCGGCGGTGCAGATGGAACGCTTCGCGCGGGCTGTCGCCGCGGGGGCGGTCCGTACGGTCGATGCGTCGGCCGAGCGCCTGCAACAGCTGACGGGCGTTGTGGAAGTCGCCCGTCCACAGCAGAGCGGTGCCTTCGCAGGCTAGTCGGTACGCGGTGTGGGCCGGCATGCGGTCGTCCGCCACGAGCACCCGCTTCGGGGGCGGGGTCGTGCTCTCGGAGTGCCAGCGGGCGGTTCGGACGGTGTGTGCTTCGGTCCAGCTGATGGTGGACACGACGGGACTCCTCGTGAAGGAACGTGCGGGGCACGAAGAGCACTTCGACGAGGGGCAGGCCGAACCGCCCGCGCTAGGGCACGGGCCGGGGTTTCCCGGAACGGGCAGGGCTGTCACTCCCGCGGCGAAGCGCGAGAGGAGGGGTCATGAAAGAACCATGCCGAGCGTCACGTACAGCCCTTTCCCAAGATGGGGCGACAGGCTATCAGTGGGCGCCCGGCGATCCGCTACGTCCGCGGTCGGGTGCCCAGCATCTCGCTGAACGGGGTGACCGGGCGCTCCAGGCGTTCGCCGTCCACGGTGATGTCGACGGCTTCGTTGAAGAAGGCCAGGCGTCCCCTGACCGCGGCCACCGCGGTGAGGGGGGCCGGATAGCTCCAGAGGAGGTTCGGCGGTACGTCGGCCTCGCCACGCCAGGACCAGTACTCGGCGGTGCCCTTGTACGGGCATGCCGTCTGGTGGTCGGTGGCGAGGAACAGGTCGCGGCGGACGTCCTCGGGCGGGATGTAGTACCGCGTCGGCAGGGAGGTCTCGAACAGCAGCACCGGGCGATGGGTGTCGGCGACGAGCGTGCCGTCGATCTCGACCTGGACATGGCGGCTGCTGGGCAGCGCGTCCACCCGTTTGTGCGGGTCGCGCGGGTGGACGAAGATCTCCTCTTCCTCCTCGTACCAGTGGTCGAGGCCCCTGTCCCAGCGCAGGAACCACGCGAAGGCGATGTGGCCGGCCAGGTCGGCGGCGGGGAAGGTCCATGCCGCGTTCTCCACGACCTGTCCGTCGACATCGAGGTCGTAGAAGACTTGCGAACCGGTGTGCGTGCCGGTCGGCGGGTTCTTGGCGGGGCGGAGGAGGTCGGTACGGACCTCCTCGCGCGGGAACGCGTACTGCGGAACGGGCAGGTCGGGCTCCCAGACGAGGACGGGGTGCCGGCTGTCGACGACGGTGACCTCGCCCTTGACGCCCCGCACCCAGCGTTCGCCGGGCTCCCAGAGAAGGCCTTCGGGGGTGGTCCGGATGGCTCGCTCGGTGGGAAGCATGGACATGACCTGCTCTCCTTCGGCTTTCACAGCAGGCTACTGCTGGGCCGTCCCACCGGCACGGTCAGTGCGCCGCGTCCAGCCGGGCCCGCTGCTCCACGGCCAGCTCCAGGTCCACGGCGGCCAGGTTCTCGTCCAGCTGCGCCACCGACGACGCCCCGGCCAGCGGGAGGATCGGCAGTTCACCGCCGATCTGCCAGGCCAGCACCACCTGGTTGACGGTCGCGCCGGTCTCCTTCGCGACCTCGCGCAGTACCTTCAGACGGGCCGGGCTGCCCGGGTGGTCGAAGTCCGGGGGCAGGGGCACGTCCTGGCGTGTGTAGGCGCCCTTCAGCAGCGGCGAGTAGGCGATCAGGGTCAGTCCGGGCTCGGCCCTGAGATAGCTCAGCAGCTCGGCGCCGGCGTGGCCGAGGCTGCCGTCGGGGAAGAGGTCCTCGGGTACGTCGGTGCGGGGCCGCAGGTGGCTGTGCGCGTACTGGAGCACCTCGTAGCCGGGGAGGCCGGCCGCGGAAGCGAGTGCGCGGGCCCGTTCCACCCGCCACACGGCGTGGTTGCTCACTCCGAGGACACCGACCGTGCCCTCGGCCACCAGCTCGGCGAACCCCTCGACGGTCTCCTGGAGGGGGACTTTCCGGTCCTCGATGTGCGCGTACAGCAGATCCAGCTTCGCCACGCCGAGCCGTTCCCGGCTGCGCTCCGCCGCCTCACGGATCACCTTCGCCGACAGTCCCTCCGGGTTGTCGACGTAGCCGGTGCCGGGGGCCAGGGGGCGGGCGCCGAGCTTGGTCGCGATGACGATCTCGTCGCCGACGCCGCGGCTGCGCCGCCAGCGGCCGAGGAGTTCCTCGCTCTGCCCGCCCTGGCTTCCGTCCTCCCAGAAGGCGTAGTTGTCGGAGGTGTCGATGAAGTTGCCGCCGGCCTCGACATAGCGGTCGAGCACCGCGAAGGAGATCGCCTCGTCGGTGCGCGAGCCGAACAGCATGGCGCCGAGCGCGAGCACGCTCACCTCACGGCGGGTCTTCGGGTCGGTGCCGATCGTGCGGTACTTCATGGTGGGTGCCTCCCGTTCCGCGCCCGCATTCGGGGCGCGTGAACGGGAGTCTTCAGCTTGAAGTGCGCTTCAAGTCAAGGGACTTCGCCGCTTCAGCCCGCGAACGGCCCCTCCAGCGCAGCCCACTGGAGCAGCATGATGGTCTTGGCGTCGGCGATCTCACCGGTGCGGATCATCTCCAGGGCCCTGCGGAAGGGCACTTCGAGGATCTCGATGTCCTCGCCCTCCTCGTCCAGTCCCCCGCCCTCGTGGGTGCGGGTCGACGGTCCGTACTCGGCGGCGTAGAAGCTGACGCGTTCGGTGACCGAGCCCGGGCTCATATAGACGTCGAAGACATGCTGGACGGCGCCGATCGTGTGCCCCGTCTCCTCCACCACCTCACGCCGTACGGCGATCTCGGGGTGCTCGTCATCGTCGTCGAGCAGTCCGCCCGGCGTCTCGATCAGCATTCCGTCCGGATGGCCGTTGACGTAGACGGGGTAGCGGAACTGGCGGGTGAGCAGCACGGTTTCGCGTTCGGTGTCGTACAGCAGCATCGTGGCCCCGTTGCCGCGGTCGTGCGTCTCGCGCTGCTGGGTGCTCCAGGTGCCGTCGGCCTGCTGGAGGTCGAAGGTGGTGGCGCGCTCGACGTACCAGTGGCTGGAGAGCAGGGTCACCTCCCGCACCTTCACGCGCGGGTTGCCGGTCAGGTCCAGGCCGGTCCGGTCGAGTCCGGTGCGGCCGCGGCGGTCGGGTGTGTCGATGCCGGCGTTCGTCGAATACCGAGCACCGCCACGAGGGCGAGGGTAAATGGCCATGCCCCGACTTCTACCGCACTTCTGTCCCGACCCTTGACCCGTCGGCCGGGTGGGTGCACAGTCTCTCGTTAATGCGCATTAGGTAATACGCATTAACGGCCCTGCGGACAGTACCGGGTGCCGGAAACCGCCCCGGAGGAGAGAAGCCACAGTGGAACAGAGGAAGCGGCCCGGACGTACGCCCGCTCCTTCCGGACGCACGTCACGGCCCCGGCAGGCCGAGGTGGCCCGGCTCGCGGGGGTGTCCCAGGCGACCGTGTCCCTGGTGCTCTCCGCGAAGCCCGACGCCAAGGGGCGCACGATCTCAGAGGAGACGCGGCGCCGGGTCCTGGAGGCAGCCCACAGCCTGGGCTATGTACCCGACCCGGCGGCCCGGCGACTGGCCGCCGCCCGCAACAACCTCCTCGGCGTCTTCAGCTTCACCGCCACGTTCCCGACCGATGTGCAGCACTCGTACTACCCCTTCCTGGTCGGCGTGGAGCGCGAGGCGGCCGCGCTCGGCTACGACCTGGTGCTGTTCACCGGGTCGAGCACCGGCGGCGCCGGAGCCGCGGGTCCCGACGCCCTGAGCCGGGTCCGGCTCGCCGACGGCTGTCTCTTCCTGGGCCGGCACACCCCGCAGGAGGAGCTCAAGCGGCTGGTCGAGGACGGCTTCCCGGTCGTGCACCTGGGCCGCCGCGAGGAGTTGGAGGGCGTGGCATGGGTGGGTGCGGACTATGTCGAGGCCACCCGTGACGTCGTGGGCCACCTCGCCGGGTTGGGGCACCGGCGGATGGTCCTCGTCCGCGAGGACGACGACGCGCCCGCCTCGGCGGACCGTCAGCGCGGCTTCCTGGAAGGGCTGGAAGCGGCAGGTCTCCCCTCCGGGCCGGCGACCGTCTTCCGGTCCGCCGATCCGCAGCGGGAGCTGACGCCCGAGCGGCTGCGTGCCTGGGCCGACGAAGGGGTGACTGCCTTCGTCGCGGAGGAGACCGACACCGGGGCGGCCTGGCGCGGCCTGCTCTCAGCCGTGCGCGAGGCGGGCCTCGACTGCCCCGGAGAGGTGTCGCTCGCACTGCTCGGCAGCCCGCCCGCCGACCTCGCGGATGAACCCGAACCGACCGGATTCGCCATCCCCCGGCCGCAGTTGGGGGCCGCGGCCGTACGTCTGCTGGCCGCGCTCGTCGCGGGCGAGGAGGCGCGAGAACCACTCGTCGGCTGCGTCTTCCGTCCGGGTCTGACGGCCGGCCCGCCACGTGCCCGTTCCTGAGCACGCTCCATGCAGAGCCCCAAGAACCCGAACCAGCAGCTAGGAGAAGCGTGATACCCGAAGCCGACATCCTCGTCGTGGGCGGCGGTCTGGGCGGCGTGGCCGCCGCACTCGCCGCCTGCCGGGCAGGACGCAGCGTCGTGCTCACCGAGGAGACGGACTGGATCGGCGGCCAGCTCACCAGCCAGGCCGTACCGCCCGACGAGCACCCGTGGGTCGAGCAGTTCGGCACGACCGCCTCGTACCGGAGGCTGCGCGAGGAGATCCGGCGGTACTACCGCCACTGGTACCCGCTGCGCGCCGAGGCCCTGGCGCTCACCGACCTCAACCCGGGAGCGGGCCGCGTCAGCAAGCTCTGCCACGAGCCGAAGGTCGCCCTCGCCGTCCTGGAGGGCATGCTCGCGCCCCACCGTGCCGCGGGACGACTGACCGTACTCACCGAGCACCGGCCTGTCTCCGCCGAGTCCGACAACGATGTCGTACGGTCGGTGACCCTCAAGGACCTGCGCGACGGGACGCGGCGCACCCTCACCGCCCGTTACGTCCTGGACGCCACCGAGACCGGCGAACTCCTCCACCTGGCGGGCGTCGAGCACGCGAACGGGGCCGAGGCACGCGCCGAGTTCGACGAGCCGCACGCCCCGGACGAGGCTCAGCCTCTCAACCAGCAGGGCATCACGGTCTGTTTCGCGCTCTCCCACCACGAGGGCGAGGACCACACGATCGACCGCCCCGAGGACTACGGCTTCTGGCGCACCTACCGGCCCTCGTTCTGGCCGGGGCCGCTGCTCGGCTTCGAGGCACCCGACCCGCGCACGCTGGAGCCGGTGCCGCGGACCTTCGTACCGAATCCCGAGCTCGACCCGCTCAGCGTCTCCGCCGACCAGAGCGCCGACGCCGGCGACAAGGAGCTGTGGGGCTTCCGCCGTATCCTCGCCCGCAAGCTGCACTCCCCCGGCGCCTTCGGCTCCGACATCACGCTCGTCAACTGGCCGCTCAACGACTACTGGCTCAAGCCGTACATCGGCCAGGAGGCCGAAGCGCTGCGCGAGGCACGGCAGTTGTCGCTGTCGCTGCTGTACTGGCTGCAGACCGAGGCGCCGCGCGCGGACGGCGGGACCGGCTTCCCGGGCCTGCGGATCCGCCCGGACGTGACCGGCACGGCGGACGGCCTGGCCAAGGCGGCTTATGTCCGCGAGTCCCGCCGTATCAAGGCCGTCACCACCGTCACCGAGCACGATGTGGCGATCGACCTGGTCGGCCCGTACGGCGGCACGCGGCACCGCGACTCGGTGGGTGTCGGCAGTTACCGCATCGACCTGCATCCCTCGACCGGCGGGGACGGCTACATCGACATCGGGTCCGTGCCGTTCGAGATCCCGCTCGGCGCGCTCGTGCCGCGCCGGATCCGCAATCTGCTGCCTGCCGGCAAGAACCTCGGCACCACGCACATCACCAACGGCTGCTACCGGCTCCACCCGGTGGAGTGGAACGTCGGCGAGGTCGCCGGCGCCCTGGCCGCGCACTGCGTCGCCGAGGACGTCGAGCCGCACCAGGTGCAGGCCGAGGACAAGCGGTTCGAGGAGTTCGCGCGACTGCTCGACCGCGACGGAGTGCAACGCCACTGGCCGGACGTACGCGGCTACTGAACGACCCCCTCGCGGACGGGAGTTCCGGGTGGGGCGGCTCCACCCGCCCCACCCGGTGACCGCCCGCGTGAACCGATCCAGCACAAGGAGGTGCCCGGACATGAACACACCCCGCATCCGCGTCGGCATCGACGTGGGCGGAACCTTCACCGACGCCGTGGCCGTGGACGCCACGACCCTCGAACTCCTGGGGCAGGTCAAGGTCCCCACCAGCCACCATCACGAGGACGGCGTCGCACACGGCATCGTCGAGGCGCTCGACCGGCTTCTGGAGCAGACCGGCTGCGCCCCGGCCGACGTCGCCTTTCTGGCGCACGGCACGACCCAGGCTACCAACGCCCTTCTGGAGGGCGATGTGGCGACCGTCGGGCTGATCGGCATCGGAACCGGCCCCGCGGCGGTGCTCACCCGCCGCCTCGCGGCGTTCGGCAAGCTCGAACTCGCCCCCGGCAAAGGGCTTCCGCTGGCCTACGCGCATGTCGCCGACCCACGGGACACGGCTGCCGTCCGCCACGCCGTCGAACAGCTGAAGGGCGAAGGCGCTCAAGTCCTCGTCGCCAGCGAGCCGTTCAGCGTCGACCGCCCCGAGGGCGAGCAGGCCGTCCTGGACACCGCACGACCGTACGGGCTGCCGATGACCGCCGCGCACGAGATCACCTCGCTGTACGGGCTGCACAAGCGCACCCGCACCGCCGTGGTCAACGCGGCGATCCTGCCCCGCATGCTGGCCACCGCCGACCTCGTCGACGCCTCCATCACCAAGGCCGGCGTGACCGCGCCGCTGATGGTGATGCGCTGCGACGGCGGTGTGATGGCCCTCGGCGAGATGCGCCGCCGCCCGCTTCTGACGGTCCTGTCGGGACCGGCCGCCGGAGTCGCGGGCGCGCTGATGCAGGAGCGGGTGAGCGAGGGCGTGTTCCTGGAGACCGGAGGCACCTCGACCGACATCAGCGTCGTACGCCGCGGCAAGGTCGCCGTCCGGCACGCCACCATCCTCGGCAAGACCTCGTATCTCAGCGCCCTCGACGTGCGCACCATCGGCGTCGGCGGCGGCTCCATGGTGCGGATCGGCGAAGGCCGGGTGACGGGCGTGGGACCGCGCAGCGCCCATATCGCGGGCCTGCCGTACGCCTGCTTCGCCTCCCCCGACCAGCTGCGCGACGCGAGCGTGGACACCGTCCGGCCCCTGGACGGCGACCCCGACGACTACGCCGTGATCGACGCGGCGGGCGGACGGTTCGCCGTCACGATGACCTGCGCCGCCAATGCCCTCGGCCTCGTCCCCGAGGGCGACTTCGCCCGCTGCGACCCCGAGAGCGCACGTGCCTCGATCGCGCCGCTGGCCGCGCATCTCGGTACCGATGTCGCGAGCGCGGCCACGCGGATCCTCGACGCGGGCATCGCCCAGGTGAAGACGGTGGTGGACGCCATGATCCGCGACTACCGCCTCGACAAGGACACAGCTGTTCTCGTCGGCGGAGGCGGCGGTGCCGCGTCCGTGACCCCGCACCTCGCCCGCGCCGGCGACATGGAGGGCCGGATCGCCCGCCACAACGAGGTCATCAGCCCCATCGGAGTCGCCCTCGCGCTGGTACGGGAACAGGTCGAGCGGATCGTGCCCGGCGCCACGCAGGAGCAGATCCTCGCCGTCCGGGCCGAGGCCGAGCGGGCGGTCGTCGCCCAGGGCGCCGCCGCCGAAGGCGTCGAGGTCGAGGTCACCGTCGACCCGCAGACCAGCACCGTGCGCGCGGTCGCGACCGGCGCCACCGAACTGCGCACCCAGGACCGCTCGCACCGCGCCGACGACACCGAGCGGCTCCGTGCCGCGGCGGCCAGTCTCAAGACCGACCCCGCGGCGGTCCGGGTCCTCGCGGGAACCTCCGCCCACACCGTCTACGGCACCGAGACGCGCCGCCGCCTGCGGCCGGTCCGCCGCCCCATACGGATCGTCGACGTGGACGGCGTCGTACGCCACCACGCCGCCGACGCCCACGTGGAGACCACCACCGTGGCCGGCGCCCCGGAGGTGCTCGCCCGACTGGTGGGCGAGTCCACCTCGTACGGCGACGGCGGGGTCCGCGCTCCCGCCCTGCGGCTGCTGCTCGGCTCCCGCATCGCCGACCTGTCCGGCGTCCTCGATCCGCAGCCTCTACTGGCGCTGGCCCGCAGCGAGTTGCGGGCCCGCGCGGCCGACGAGCCGGTGGTCGCGGTCCTGGAGGTGCGGTCATGACGGCCGCATCGGAGCAGCAGTTGGGTGATCCGGCGTCCGTCGACGACCTCGAATGGGCCGTACGACTGCTGGCCGCCACGCCCACCCACGAGGGCCGCGACCGCGAACTGTTGCGCCAATGGGCCGGTAGGGCAGACGAGTTCGGGTCCCGGCTCGCCCCTGTCCCGTCCACCGCGCGCGTGGTCGAGCGGCGCGACGGCCTGGAGCGGATGCTGCTCGCCCGCTACACGTCACGGCCTCCGACGGTCGAGCTCTACACCGACACCATCGCGCTCGCCGAGGAGTTGGTCCACGCACGCGGCTGGCGAGCGTGGTACCCGCCCGGCTCGGTGCGCGCGGCCGCGCTCGCCCACGAGGCCGCGCACGCCCACCTCCACCACGGGCCCGCCAAGGCCGCGCTCAGACAGGCACTCGACCACACCGTGCTGCGCCTCGGCCGCCACCGCTTGGCCGGCCATGTCGCCGGTGCCGAGGAGGTCGCCGCCCACGCCTACGCCCGAACCGTCTGCGGACTCGGCCGCAGCCCCCTGCTCCTCACCGCCGCGCTGCGCGCGGAACTCCCCCGGCCCGGAAGAGAGAACTGACCCATGGGTGTCGTCATCCTCCTCGTCATGGCCGCAGGGGTCGGCCTGATGCTCACCCGCAGACTGCCCACCGCCTTCGCGCTGGTGCTGCTCGCCGTCGTCATCGCCTTCCTCGCCGGGGCACCGCTCACCGGCGAGAACAGCGTGCTGGACACCGTTCTCCAGGAAGGCGCGCCGGCCCTGGCCGCCACCATGATCGCGATCATCCTGGGCTCCTGGCTGGGCAAGCTCCTGGACGAGACCGGCATCGCTGGCACGCTCGTCCGCAAGATCGTCGAGTTCGGCGGTGACCGCCCGACCGTGGTGGCCCTCGGCGTTCTCGCCGTGTCCGCACTCGTCGGTACGGTGACCGGTTCGGCCCCCGCCGCCATGCTCGCCGGCATCATCGGCATCCCCGCCATGATCGCCGTCGGCGTGCCCAAGGTGACCGCCGCGGGCACGGTGCTGATGGGCATCGCCGTGGGCATCCCCTTCGAGCTTCCGGTGTGGCAGTTCTTCTCCACCGCGCTGGAACTGCCGATCCCGACGGTGCGCGGCTTCATGGTGAAGCTCTTCCCGTTCGCCCTGGTCGCCGCTCTCGCGTTCGTCCTCGTGGAGACGCGTCGGCGAGGTACCGAGCACGCCTGGTCGCTCAAGTCCGTGGATGTGAAGCCCCGTTCGCGACGCGAGGAGCTGGGGGACGCGCCCTGGTACGCACTGCTCGCCCCCGCCGTCCCGCTCGTCCTCGCCCTGGGCTTCGAACTCGCCATCATCCCCTCGCTGTTGGCGGGCGTCCTGTACGCGCTGGTCACCACGACCCGGCCCGGCGGGATGAACAAGCGGCTGCTGCGCACCCTGTACGGCGGCTTCGAGGTGGCGGCCCCGCCGATCGTCCTGTTCGTCGCCATCGGCATCCTGCTCGCGGCCGTGAAACTGCCCGGGGCCGTCGACGCACTCGAACCGCTCGTCAAGGCCGTCAGTCCGCAGAACCCCGTGGTGTTCGTCCTCGTCTTCACGCTTCTCGTCCCGCTGTGCCTCTACCGCGGCCCGCTCAACGTGTTCGGGCTCGGCGCGGGCATCGCCGGCGTCCTGATCGCCACCGGCATCTACCCCGCGGCCGCCGTCCTCGGCATGACCACCTCGTACAACCAGGTGTTCGGCGTCGCCGACCCCACCAGCACCCAGACCGTGTGGAGCGCCCAGTACGCGGGCGTCACTCCCCAGCAGGTCATGGTGCGCACCCTGCCGTACGTCTGGGCGGTCGCCCTCGGCGGCCTGTGCGTGACGGCGGCCACCTACCTCTGAGCCCGCGGGCCCCGCTCGGGCCCGCTGAGCCACAGCCTTCTGACCCTCTGTCATTGGAGTCGACCATGCACGAGCCCCACCTCGACCGGCGTCTCTTCCTGCGCGCCGGCGCCGCCACCGGAGCCGCCCTCACCGTCGGGACGGCCCTGGGCGCCCAGCCCGCGGCCGCGGCGCCCGGCGGATTCCCCGACTACACCTACGTCCGCACCCTTCTGACGCCGTCCCAGCTGAAGTACAACCCGACCGGCGAGATCATCTTCCCCTGCATCAGGGGCGTCTACGACAAGCTGAGCGCGCCCCTCGGCCGCTACTACCTGTACTACGCGCCGCACGACGCGCCCGGTGGCATCTGCCTGGCCTACGGCAACTCCCTGGAAGGGCCGTTCACGGAGTACCCGTCGAACCCGATCGTCTCCAACAGGTGGTCCCCGCACTACTCCGTCAGCCATGTCTCGTCCCCCCACGTGCTGTGGAACGAGGACGCCAAGGAGTTCTGGCTGTACTTCCACGGAGAGAACACCACGACCCGCCTCGCCCGCTCGGCCGACGGCATCCACTTCACGTACGACAAGGTCGTCCTGTCGTCATCCATGCTCCCGGCAGGCACCAACGAGACCTCGTACGCCCGGGTCTTCCGCCACGACCTGCCCTCACGGGGCGCCCGCTACGTGATGGTCTTCATGCTCAACAACACCACCAACCACCGTGACATCCACTGGGGTTGGTCCGCCGAAGGCCGCACCTGGAGCTACGACCAGCAGCCGCTGATCCGGCACGGCGACGTCGGCGCCGTCAACGTCGGCGGCCCGCACCTTCTCTACCGCAACAACAGCACGTACGTCGTCTACAACAAGGACAAGGAGAGCGGCGGCGACATCATGATCACCGAGGTCGGCAACGACTTCAGCAAGCGCAGCCACCTCGGCGTCTTCTACAACTCGCGCAGCGCAGCTCCGGAGAACGGGCGTGCCGCGGCACCCAGTTTCGGCACCGACGGCGGCGTCCCGTACATGATCTACGAGGCGGGAGAGCGGCTCGGGGGCGTCATCGCGGTGGCCCGGGGCTGACCCCAGGCAGGTCGACTCCCCGGTGACGTCCGGAACGCGTCACCGGGGAGCGATCCGCTACCTCACCGCACCACCGCCTCCAGCCAAAAGGCCTTGCCCTTCGACGTGTTCTCGGTCAGGTCGATCGGCAGTCCCTCGGTGCGCAATTGCTCGCCGGTGAACTGCCCCTTCGGGGAGTGGGCCTGGCTGCCGTCGTCATCGATCGTGATGTCGGTGACGGCGTAGGTCGCCGGACCGTTCAGCCAGCGCACCTTCGCCTCGACCGTCGTCTGCGGTGTTCCGGCCGCGGTCGCGATGAGGAGCGCGGTACGGCGCCCGGCGTCGGCCCACATCCACACGTACGGGCCCTTGCTGCTGTCCCACTCCGTGGTGTCCCAGCCCTGGCCCAGGTGCACCGGCAGGAACTGGCCGTCCGTCAGGGCGGTGATCTCGGGCCGTCTGCGCCATGCGTTGAAGACGCCCATCAGCTTCACCGCCGCCTCGGGCCATTTGCTCGCGTCGCCGGGGTCCTGGCCGAACTTGACCGCCCGGACGGCCATGTAGGAGTAGTAGTCCTCCATACGGCCGGTCATCTTGCCGCCGTTCATGTACGTCGCCCCCATCGGCAGGTGCCCGAACGCGGTGAGCGCCGTGCGCAGCGACAGGTCCTCCCCGGTGACGCCTCCGTTGGAGGTGTTCCAGCCGTTGTACGCGATGTGCAGCAGGCCGTTGTTGCGGTCGCCCTGCGTGGGCGCGATGTCGAGTTCGCTGGTGAGCTTGGGCAGGTACTGGGGGTTCTTCGTCACCAGGTCGTTCAGCATGGTCCGGGTCAGGACGGCCTTGCGGTAGACGTTGTCGCCCGCGCGGGAGTAGGCGGTCGGCTGCTCGTTCTGCCAGTACTCGGTGAGGTCGATCATGTGCTGGGTGACGCCGTAGTCGTTGAGCAGCGTCTCGATCTGGCCCCGCTTGTGGGCGAGTTGGGCCGGGTCGGCGAGGTCACGGCCCTTGAGGTGACCGTCTCCCGTCAGGGAGAACCAGAGCCCGAATCCGAGTCCGTTGTCCTTCAGGGTCTTCGAGAGCGTGGCCAGGCTGGTGATCGACTTCTTCATGGAGTCACTGGGCTCGATGGTGTCGCGCGTGGTGTTCCAGTAGTCGTCGAGCATCACCATGTCGAGGCCCGCCCGCCTGGTCTGCGGGATGACGGTGTCGTAGTAGTAGCCGGGGGGCAGTTCATGGCCCGGGCCGCCGCGGTAGTCCCAGTCGTTCTGGTGGAAGAGCGTGGTGGTGTGGTGGTACTTGAAGCGCTTGCGGAAGTGCAGTTCGTCGGCCATCTTTCCGTCGACGACATCACCCTTGAACACGGTCAGGTTCACCGCGAGGTACTCGAACTCCTCCCCCGGCAGCAGCGTCAGTTGCAGCGATTCGGGGTGCGTGTCCACGGACACGGTGTCCTGCTCGTGCCAGGCGTTGATGCCCGCGAAGGGCGGGAGCATGTAGTCGGTCGGGTAGTTGCCGTTGCCGCGCTGCGTCTTCCAGTTGAGCTCGGGGCTCAGGCTCCAGCCGTCGCCGGTGTCGTACACGGTGAGGGCCTTCTTCGGCCAGGACCTGCCGACGGGTTCGGTGCTCAGCGAGCCGCGGGTGCTGAACCACTTCATGTTCGGGACGTAGTGGAGGGTGTGCGGCTGGTTCGGCAGCGGGAGATCGATCACTCTTGAACGGGTGAGGGTGAGGTCGCGGGCCGCGTCCTCGTTGCACACGAGGGTGAAGTAGCGCAGGCCCGCGTCGCCGTCGTAGATCTCGAAGACCAGGGTGACGCGGAACGGGCGGGGCGCGCTTCGGCGCAGGGGGATGCGGACGCGCTCCCCGACCCGCCAGGAGCTGTCCTTCGTGCGTACGGCGATGGGTTCCCTGGTCGTCGCTCCCAGGCTCCAGCCTCCGTCGTCCGCGCGCACGGTGTCGGTGCCGTCGAGTTCGTGGGCGAAGAGCAACGCGGGGGTGCTCAAGTAGTCGCTTCCGGCGCGCTTGTTGAGGAGCCGCGTGAGGTGGATCCCGCCGTTCCGGTAGGTCACGGCGGCGCGCAGGGAGTCGTTCTCGAAGGTCCACTCTCTGGATCTGTGCCGGATGCTGTCCGACACCGCGGCGGCAGATCCGGTGCCGGCCGCGAGGAAGGCGACCGAGGCCGCGCCGAGGAAGGAACGACGGCTCACTGGTGGCATCGCGGGGATCACCTTTCGTCGGAGGAGGCGCGGTGTGGAGTTCGACGGGTGCGATGCGATGACAACGTTTCCATCACGCACCAGAGCCACGGAGGGGACATGGATCGGGAGTGCGCGCCCGAGTGGGCCGCGCGGAGTGAACGGTGCGCCGCGGCAAGCGCTTTCACCTCCAGGGAACGTAAGCGGCGTTCGACGGGTCGGTCAACGGTGTTGCAGGAAATGCTTGATGGGGCCAGGCGGGAACACGCCACCGTTGCGCGCGAGCCGCCGAGCACCACAAGAGACCCGCTCACCGGAGGAGGCTTCAGGAGTCTTGACGTGCGCAAGGGACGGCCACAGACTGACCGGACATCCTGACAACGTTGTCGAGAGGTCGCGTCGATGTCGCAGCACGCCGTGGGGTTCACCCGCCGTCAAGCCATGCAACTGCTCGGCGTTTCCGGCACCATGACCGCCTTCCCGCTCGCCTTGGGTTCGGGCCGGGCCTCCGCCGCCACACCCACGGAGGCCCCGGCAGCGGACCCCGTCTCCGACACGTACTACCGCGTGCTGCTCTCACACACCCGATGGTCGGAAGGCCAATGGGACCCGACCCAAGGCCACTACACCGACAAGGACTTCGGGTTCGCCGTCGTACTCGGCAACACCGTCCTGCTGACCCGGGGCCCCTACGACGCCGAGCGCGCCGGAGTCGACAAGGACACCCTGCGCGCCAGGACCCTCGCGACCGTGAAGCACTTTGCGGCATCCAACCGGCTGGCCGGCGGAACCCAGTGGGGGCGGAAGCTGTTCTGGGACACCACGTTCCAGTCGTACTTCGTGCTCGCGGCCCGTCTGTTGTGGGACGACCTCGATGAGGCGACACGCCGGGACGTGGACGCCATCGTCCGCGAACAGGCGCAGTACACCACGCAGTTGGGCACGGGCGACGATCCCGACTCCGACGGCTGGACCCCGCACGGCCTGAGCGGAGGCTTCGAGGGCGACACCAAGCTGGAGGAGATGGGGGTCTACACCCAGTCACTGGCCCCCGGTCTGGCCTGGGCGAGCGACGATCCGCGATACGGGGCGTGGCGTGAGGCGTTCGGCCGGTGGGGCCGGAACGAGGCGGGGCTCCCGGCCGCCGACCTCGCCAACCCGGCCCGGGTGGACGGGGTCGCCGTCAGCGCGAACACCGCGCAGAACCTGTATGACACCTTCATCGTCGAGAACCACGGCTCGTTCGGCCCGCACTACCAGGAAGAGCTCTGGCGTACTTCGGGACGCAACAGCGCCCACTTCCTCCTCGCGGGCCGCGCCCTGCCCGAGGTGCTCACCGCGCAACCGAATGCCGGACCGCTGTGGCGCACCCTGCTCGGCGTGATGAGCGACGCGGGCGAGCCCCTGATGCCGATGGTCGCCGACCGCGAGCACCTCTACGGCCGGGACGTGATCCCGCTCGCGTTTTTGGCCCAGGTCGTCGGCGACCGCGCGGCGGCCCGCTGTGAACTCGCCCTGGCCGAGCGCCTGGAGGCGTATCAGGCGTACCCGCCGCAGTACCGCCTCGCAAAGTTCTCGGGCGAGCCCAAGTACGAGCCGGAGGCCCGGGCCGAACTGGCCATCAGCTACCTGCTGCACGAATGGCGGGCCCGCTCGGGGCAGGCACCGGTGCGCCCCCTGTCGCAGCGCGAGCTCTTCGAGCAGGCGAGCGGCGCCACCGACTACGGCCCGGGTCCCGGCCTCGTCTCGCATCAGTCGCCGGGCGGGTGGTCCGGTGCGGTCAGCAAGTCGGGCTTCGTGAAGTTCGCCTGGCAACCGGCCCATGACGACTGGCTGTTCGCGCTCAGCGGCTCGACACCGATGTTCCTGCCGAGCACCGGCGCCAAGGTCACCGGTCGTTCGGTCGTCACGTACTCGCGGCTGCGGGACGGGTTCGACGGCAGCGCGAGTCTGCTCACGCTGGACGGCGGATACGCCGGGTTCACCACGTTGCCGTCCGGCGCCGTCGTGTACGCGACCTCCGGAACGGCGTACGGCGAGGGCCACTTGGAGGTGCGCAACCTGGCCATGCCCGGCATGCCGGGGCTGGACGGGAAGCGCACCTATCGGGTGGCCGAGGGGAGCAGGACGGTCGCGGCCGGCAGCGGTGCCGCCCCGTCCGCCGGCCCGCGCGTCGACGAACTCACCTTTCCCCGCGGCCGGTTCCGGCATCTGCGCATGCTCGGGGTGCGTCCCGACCCGTCGTACGGCTATTCGCTGTACGCCTTCGAGATACGTGACGGAGCCTCGGGCGCCGACCTGGCGCGCGAGGCCGGGGCCACGGCCTCCGCCTCCTCCTTCGACCCGGGCAAGGACCCAGCGCTCGCCGTCGACGGTGATGCCACGAGCCGCTGGGCGGTGTCGCGCGCGGACCGTCCACGGGCGGACAGCTGGATCGCGGTCGACCTGGGCGCGTCCCGGGACGCGGACCGGGTGACGCTTCGCTGGGAGGCCGCGGCGGGTCGTGCCTACCGGATCGAGGGGTCGGTCGACGGGCAGCAGTGGACGGAGTTGGTCGCCTGGCCGCGCCCGGACCTCACCAGCCGGGGCGGCTGGCTGGACGTCGACGGCCGCGCGGGGCTCGTCGTACGAGGCGGCTCCAACCCGCTCTCGGTGTACGGCGACACGGTCGTCCTCTCCGACGGACCGGCCGAGAGTGTGGTGGTCGAGGGCCTCGCGGGCGCGACGCCCGCGGAACTGCGGGCCGCTGCCGGTCGCGAGGCTCCCTCGACGGCGTCCGCCCAGGTGAAGGCGGCCCTCACCGACCACCACCTGAGCCTGTTCAACCTCTCCGCCGACTCCGTGACCACCACCGTGACGATCCCGGGCTCACCCGCCGAGGGCATCCGCCTCTATCAGGGCGTCCAGACGGTCACCGAGTCGGGCACAGTGCTCCATGCCGAACTACCGGCCGCCTCAGCGTCGTTGGCCCCTCCGCGCATCACCCTCTCCGGGCACCGCATCCCTGTCGGGCTCCGCGCCGAGGTGCGCGACGCTCGCACCGTCCGCCTGACCGGCCCCTCCTGCCGCGTGACCGTCGCAGCACAGGGCAGGAGCCTCGACGTCACGGTCCGTGCGGGCCGTACGACCACCGTCACGGTGCCGCGGGCCACGGCGTACCCGCTCGCCGACCTGGCACTCGGCCGTACCGTTTTCCCGACCGCGCCGTTGCCGCCCGGGATGACGGACCCCGGGGCCGCGGTCGACGGCGACGCGGGCACCGCGTGGTCGCCCGGTCCCGACGGTCGTATGGTCGTCGACCTCGGTACCGAGCGGGACATCGCCGAGATCCGGACCCAGTGGCGAGGGGGTCATGTCCCGGCGTCCCAGGTGGAGTTCAGCGTGGACGGCCGTACATACAGCGGCGCGGCGCGGCTGTCGGCGCGTGGAACCCTGCGCGCCGACAGCCACGCTCGCTATGTGGCACTGCGGGTGATCACATCGGCCGGGCGGCACCCAGCAGCCCTCGTCGCTCTCACCATCGAGTAGGAGCGGCCCGATCAGTGGCTCAGGAAACGGGTTCGGGCTCCTTGCGCTCCGCCGGCGCCGTCTTCTGGAGGCTGCTTCCCTCGACGTCGAGGTCGGGGAGGATCCGGTCCAGCCAGGTCGGCAACCACCAGGCGCCCCGGCCGGCGAGAGCAAGTACCGCCGGTACGAGTGTCATTCGCACGGCGAAGGCGTCGATGGCCACGCCGACGGCCAGGGCGAACGCGATGGGTTTGATGAGGGAGTCGTCCAGGGGGAAGAACCCGGCGAAGACGGTGAACATGATCAGGGCGGCCGCGGTGACGACCCGCACGCTGTGCCGTGCGCCGTCGACGACCGACTGGCGGGCCCTGCCGGTGTGGGCCCATTCCTCGCGCATCCCGGACACGAGGAACACCTCGTAGTCCATGGCCAGTCCGAACAGCACGCCGATCAGGATGATCGGCAGGAAGCTGACGACCGGACCACTGTGGGGCACATCGAGAAGGTCGGCCAGCCAGCCCCACTGGAAGACGGCGACGACCAGACCGAGCGAGGCACCCACCGAGAGCAGGAAACCGACGGCCGCCTTCACGGGGATCACCAGGGAACGGAACACGAACATCAGCAGGAGCAGGCTGAGGCCGACGACGATGGCGACGAAGGGCAGCAGGGAGTCGCTGAGGCGGTTGGAGACGTCGATGTTGACGGCGGTGGTGCCGGTGACGGCGACCGAGGCGCCGGTGGTGTCACGGAGGTCGGGTGCGGCCTCGCGGATCTCGCGGACCAGTCGGTCGGTGCGGACGGTGTCGGGGCCGGAGGCGGGGAGGACGGTGATGACGCTCTGGGCCGGGTCGCTGGTGGGCTGGGGCGGCAGAACGGCCTTGACGTCCTTGAGGGTTCGCAGCTTCTGGGCCACTTGAGCGCCGGCCTGTGAACTCGCGCCCGCCGTACCGTTGTTGGTCTCCGCCAGTACGAGCAGTGGGCCGTTGAAGCCGGGACCGAACTTGTCGGTGATGGTGTCGTAGGCCTTGCGCTGGGTGGAGGCGTGCGGGGCGGAGCCGTTGTCGGGAAGGGCGAGCCGCAGGTCCGTGGCCGGCAGGGTGAGGGTCACCAGGATGCCGGCGACGGCGAGCACGGTCAGCAGCGGCTTGGCGATGACCCACTTGGTCCAGCGGGTGCCCATGGTGGAACGGCCGGTGGCCCCCTGGGCGTCGGTGGCCCCCTCGGCGCTGTCGGACCCCTCGTCGCCGGCGGCCCGCCGGGCGGCGCGGCTGCCGGGCTTGGGGACGAGCCGTGAGCCGGCGAATCCCGCGACGGCGGGGACGAGGGTGATCGCGGCGAGTACGGCGATGAGGACGGCGCCGGCGGCCCCGAGACCCATCGTCGTCAGGAAGGGGATGCCGATGACACTCAGTGCGGCGAGCGCGATGATCACGGTGACGCCGGCGAAGACCACGGCGCTTCCTGCCGTGCCGACGGCCAGCGCGACGGACTCCTTCGGGTCGGTTCCGCGGGCCAGTTGCTGTCGGTGGCGGGAGAGGATGAACAGGACGTAGTCGATGCCGACGGCCAGGCCCAGCATCAGGGCGAGCGTGACGGCCGTGGACGAGATGCTGACCACGGGCGCGAGTGCGAGCAGTCCGGTCAGACCGGCCACCACGCCGATCAGCGCGGGCAGCAGGGCCATGCCGGCGGCCGGCAGCGAACCGAACGTGACGACCAGGACGAGCAGCGCCACGGCCACACCGATGATCTCCGACGGCCCGATGTGGACGCCCTTGCTGTTGAAGACGGAACCGCCCACCGCCGTCTCCAGCCCGTCCTTCTCGGCCGCGCGGGCCGCGTCCTCGATCGCGTCCACGGATGACGTACGGACCTCCGCGCTCTGCACGGGGTAGTGGACCTGGACGATCGCCGTCGTCCGGTCGGCCGAGACGGCGCCGGAGGACTGAGGGTCGAGGACCTCGCTGACCTGGGGCGCCCGCTCGGCCTGCGCCACGGCCCGGGTGATGGCCGCCGGGTAGGGGCCCTCGGTGACCCGATGCCCCTTGGGCGCCGTGAAGACGATCTGGGCGCTCGCGCCGGAGGCCTCCGGAAGGGTCTTGCCCAGGCTGTCCAACGCCCGCTGCGACTCGGTGCCCGGCACCGAGAAGCGGTCGTCGAGTTTACCGCCGAAGACGCTGACGCACGTGATGAGCGCGGCCAGGACGAAGAGCCAGATACCCAGGACGAGCTTTCGGTGCCGGTAGGCGCTGTGGCCCAGCCGGTGAAGCAGGACGGCCATGACGAACTCCCTTGAACGGTATCGATGGGCCGACTTTATCACCTGCTCAAGTCATATGAACGAGTCACTCGACCACAGCACCTCCATTTCGCACCATCAGCGCAGCTCATACGGCTGAGGCAAACGACAAAATCACTCGACCTTGTCACATGACAAGGTCGCCTGTAGGTTGGTCGTCGACCGCTTCACCGCCGGCAGCCAGGGAGTGACCATGACCAGTACGCACAGCACGCAGACCGCCGAAAGGCGCTGGAGTCGCGAGGCCGACGTCGTCGTGATCGGCGCCGGGCTGGCCGGACTCACGGCGGCGCGTGAACTCGTCGCGGCCGGAAAGTCCGTGGCCGTTCTGGAGGCCCGTGACCGGGTCGGCGGGCGACTGCTCAACCACGACCTGGGCGACGGCCAAGTGACGGAGATCGGGGGACAGTTCGTCGGCCCCACGCAGAACCGCATCCTGGCCCTGGCCGAGGAAGTCGGCGTAGCCACCTACCAGGCCACCGTTCCCGGCGAGCGGGTCTACGTCCGCGACGGCAAGGCCAGGCGGTTCGCCGGGCACACTCCCCCGGACCTCCTCGCCCTCCCCGACATGGGCATCGCCCTGGCCCGCATCGGCCAGGCGGCGGGGAAGGTGCCCCCGGTGGCGCCGTGGCGGGCCCCGAACGCCCGTGACCTGGACGGAATGACGTACGAGACCTGGTTGCGCAAGGCCGAAATCACCGGCGACGCCGTCGACTTGGTCAACATCTTCCTCAACTCCGCGTACGGCGGCGAGGCGCGCGACGCGTCGGCGCTGTTCAGCCTCTGGTACGTCTCGACGTTCGGCGACGAGACCCACCCGGGCACCATGGAGCGCGGCACCGGTGCCTCCGGCGGTGCGCAGGACAGCCGGTTCGTCGGCGGCTCGCAGCTGGTCGCGACCCGACTGGCCGAGGAACTCGACGGCCGCGTCCACCTGTCGGCCCCGGTGCGCCGTATCAGCCAGGACTCCGACGGGGTCACGGTGATCTCCGACGTCGGCGACTGGCGGGCCGACCGCGTGATCGTCGCCGTACCGCCGCTCCTCGCTTCGCGCATCGTCTGGGACCCGCTGCTGCCGCCGCAGCAGGACCAGCTGTTCCAGCGCCTGCCCTTCGGCACGCTCATGAAGTGCGTGGCCGTCTACGACACCCCGTTCTGGCGGGCCGAGGGCCTGTCCGGCATGGGCCTGCTGCGGGGCGGCTCACCGATCCGCGAGATGTTCGACAACTCCCCGCCCGACGGCGGACCGGGCGTGCTCATGGGGTTCCTCGGCGGCAAGGAGTGGCGCAAGTGGGCCCACCGCCCGGACGGCGAGCGCCGCGGCGCGGTGCTGCGCTCCTTCGCCCAGGTCGTCGGGGAACAGGCCTACGACCCCGTCGACTACGTCGAGCAGGACTGGACCGCCGAACAGTGGACCCAGGGCGGCCCCACGTCCGTGGCAGCCCCCGGCGTGCTGACGGAGTACGGGGAGTGGCTGGGCCGGACCTTCGGGCGCGTGCACTGGGCCGGTTCCGAGTTCTCCCCCTACTGGAACGGCTTCATGGACGGCGCGGTCCGCTCCGGCGAGCACGCCGCCACCGAACTCCTGCACCAGAGCTGAACGAGATCAGAAGAACAAAAAACAACCCAGAAGGAGAACCCCGCATGACCGAGTTCCACGTCACCGAACGCACCGTCATCGACGCCCCCGTCGAGCGCGTCTGGGAGGTAATCGCCCGCACCGACCGCTACGCCGAGTGGGTCGCCGGCGCCATCGAGGTCACCGACCACCACGGCATCGCCACGCCGGGCAAGACCTACGCCGAACGCAACCGCACCCTCGGCCCGCTCCGTACCGACTCGGTGTGGACCGTGATCGAGATCGATCCCCTCAGGCGCCGCGTCGACACCGGTGTCGGCTTCTCCCCGCTGAAGGAGGTGACCAGCATCTTCGAGTTCGAGCCGGTCCGAAGCGCGGAGGGAAAGGAGGCCACACGGATGACCTACAAGGTGGAGTACGCCATCGGCCTCGGCCCTCTCGGCCTCCTGCTCGACCGGATACAGCAGCCGGGCATGCGCGCGAACATGCGCACGTCCATGACCAACCTGAACACGTTGATCCGCTCCGAGACCCTCGGTTCACGCACCTAGATCCCGGGGGAGCGGCGCACGCAGTCAGGCAGTTGCCCGAGCCGCCCGGCAGGCCGCGCGAAACACCACTCCTGGGTCCCACCACACAGGATTGAAGTCCACGCGCGGTCGGCCGGGGCAGGGCCGGGTGTGTTCCGGCCTGCCCCGTGATCCACGACCGGTTGTGGTGCTGAGCGGAGTTCAGTTCCTCGACTCATCGGCAAGAAAGGCGCTCAGGCTGTCGAGGAGCATGGTGCTGCCCTGCTCGGCCATGTCGCGTTCCTCGGCGGTGTCGCAGGTCTGGTGGAGCACGATCTGCGTGTGGTGGTCGTCCTGCTCATCGAGTTCCATGGTCATGGCTGCGGGCACGGGCTTGCCGGGCACGTCCATGCCGACCACCAGGAGGCGGTTCTCGGCGACTTCAAGATACGAGCCGGTCAGCGGGAACTGTCCGCCGTCGGGCGTGACCACGGTGGCCTTCCACGCTCCGCCCGGCCGTACGTCCATCTCGACGGAGCCGGGGACGGCGTAAGCCCACTGCGCATACTGCTCGGGAGTGGTCCACGCCCGCCATACCTTCACCGCGGGGGCGTCAAGCGTTCGGGTCAGCTTGTAGGAGAAACCGTTGGCCGACGTGTTCTGCTCGGTACTCATTGCTTCGTCTCCTCGTTTTCCTGCGTGGTTGGGACTGTCGCCCCTGTAGACACGCGTGGGCGCAAAGACTCATCGGTTTTGCTGGGGCTTCTTGAGACCGCACCCTGTGAGTCGCCCAAAACCCGCTCGACGCCCCCCTCCGCAGGGGGCGTCGGCAGTTGCTGTCCGCGGTCGGTAGTCCCGGCGTCCTAGGTCACGTTCCCCAGGTGATGAGCTTGAGGCTGGAGCTCGCTGTTCGGACCGCGGTGAGGAGGTTCTGGCCCTGTGGGTCGACCAGGGTCGGCAGGACGGCGGGGCCTGCTAGGTCGTCGCTGTCGCCCCACCTGGTCACGGCTCCGGAAGCGGTTACCCGCCAGAGGATGACCTTGAGGTTTCCCGTCTCGGTGATGACGGGGGTTGCCAGCCGTCCGCCGGGCGCGGCGCCGAGATCGTGGCCGTTGGTGATGCCGGCGAGTTCGCCGCTGTCGCCCAGCCGCTGGATCGAGCCGCTGGGCCGGACTCGCCAGGTGATCAGCTTCAGGGTGTCGGACGCGGTCTTGACTGCGGTCACCGCGACTCCGGACGGGTCCATGAAGACCTTGACCAGCCTGCTGTTTCCTGCCTGGTTTCCGCTGTCTCCGAGCCGTTGCACGGACTGGTCGGTGACGCGCCAGAGGATGAGTTTGAGGTTGTCGGATCCGTCCCGGACGGCGGTGAGGACCAGGCGTGTGTCGACGACGGCCATGTCCACGTCGCGGACCTCGCCTGCCAGGGTTCCGCTGTCCGCGAGCCGGGTGAAGGAACCGTCGGGCTTCAGGGTCCAGACGATGACCGAGAGATTGCCGCTGCCGTTGCGACAGGCTGTCGTCCAGAGCAGTGAACTGGCTGGGACGACCCGGATCAGAGTGGCCGCGCCCGCCTGGTTTCCGCTCTCCCCGCGCCGCTGGATCGAGGTGCCGTCGTCGCTGACGGACCAGCTGATCAGCTTGAGATTCCCCGCACCGGTCCGGCAGGCCGTCACGTACCGGTCACCGGTGGTGGAGCGGGCGAGGTCGATCGACGTGGCCGCACCGGCCTGCTCGGCACTGTCGGCCGTACGGCTCACGGAGCCGTTGGCGTTGAGGCGCCAGCCGATGAGTTTCAAGGTGCCGGCCTGGGTGCGGACGGCGGTCAGGGCGTGGGTGTCGTTGTGGCGTGCGGCAGCGATCTCACTGACGAATCCTGCCTGTTCGGCGCTGTCACCGCGGCGCTCCAGGGCGGGGTAGAGGCGCCTGATCCCGTCGATGTCGTCCTGAGTCAGGCTGCGACGGGCCCCTCCGTAGCTGGGGAACATGACAGCACCGGTGACGGCTGAGTGATCGAGGCCGAGCAGGTGGCCGATTTCGTGGAGCGCGACCGTCTCCGCGTCGAAGGTCTGGGCGCTGCCGGTGAGACTCCATGTCTCCGCGTCGTCGTAGTGCAGCGAGCCGGCATTCCCTCCGCCGCACGGCGGCGGATAGAAGGCGTGCGCCAGAGTGTTGCCGACGCCGTCGAACGCGGAGCCGTCTCCGTGATTTCCGGTGTGCCAGCCGATCGCGAAGTCGGAGGTCGCCGTGGTGACCTGCTGGAAGCGCACGCCACGCAGTACCGCGGCCCAGGTCGCGAAGGCGCGCTCGACAGCCGCGCGTTCATCGTTGCCGGTGATGTCGGCGGTGCCGTTGGTGAACCTGAAGGTGAAGGCCAGTTTGGCGTAGTTGCATCCACGCAGAACGAATTCCGCGCCCGTCCCCCGGCGAGCGGCATTCACGGTGGGCAGATCAGGAACTCCGCATCGCGGCTGCTCAAGTGCGTCGACGGTGATCGGATCCAGTTCGCCCGTCTCGCTGATTCCGCCGATGTTCTGGAACATCCGAAGCGCGTCACTCGTGGCGTCGTCCAGCACTCCGGGCGTCACGGTGGTCGTCAGATACCCGTACTTCGTCAGGTACCTCTGTAACTTTCCGACTTCTTGGTGCTCATCGCCGCGGTGCAGTTCCTTTACGTCCAGTGTGAATCGCTGAGCCGTCATGACTCATCCCTTTCGTCGTGTGAAGACTCCTCTCATCCATGGCGGCGGCATAGGGCCGGGAAAGCGTAGAAAAGCCGGGCCCCACCGCACACACATGCGGTGGGGCCCGGCTCCTCGTCCGTCGTCAGCTCACAGGTACCGGCACCGGGTCCAACCGCCCGCCGGCCATGGCCACCACGGCGGACACGAAGGCCTGGAGGCAGGTGTGTTCGGCCTCCTCGTCGGGGAGCGAGAGGTGTTGCAGCGTGAGTCCGTCGAAGCCGGCGAGGAAGAAGCGCGCGATCGTCTCCACGGGCTGGGCGAGGGGCCGACCCGTTCGCTCTGCCGCCTCGGTGATCAGCCTCGCCGTCACCTCGGTCACCCCCCGGTAGTGGGTTTCGAGAGCCTCGCTCAGGGCCGGGGAACGGAGCGCGAACATGGTGAGTTCCGTGAGGAGTTGATGGCTCGCGGGCTGCTCACGCACCGTCCGCCACAGCGCCGCCGCCAGCGCGCTCACCGTCTCCTCGAAGCCCCCGTCGGCCGGCGCGGCCTGCTCGACCTGTGCCACCAGATCCTGTGTGAGCTGCTCCATGACGGCGCGGTACAGCCCTTCCTTCGTACCGAAGGTGTAGTGCACCGTGGCCTGGGCCACCCCCAGCTCGGCGGCGATGGCACGCGTACTCCCGGCCGCGACCCCTTCCCTGGTCATGAAGTCGATGGCCGCTTTGATCAGCTGAGGACGGCGCTCGGCCGCGGAAACGTGAGCCATGACCCCATCATACCGACTGAGTCTCATGAACAAGTCGTTCGAACAGGTCATCTTCGCGCAGCTGGACGCCGTGGCCGTGGCGCGGCCGCTGAGGTCCGGTCTGTGGCCGCGCGGGTCAGTTGCCGCATAACAACGGGTGAATACGTTTCCTCCGACACCCGTGATGTGGGATGAACGAGGAGGCAGGCTCATGAAAGAGAGCCAGTTCGATACGTGTGTGATCGGGGCGGGACCCGCCGGGCTGGCCGTCGCCAGGGCCCTGGCGGAGCGGAGTCTGCCGTACACGCATCTGGAGCGGCACACCGGGCCCGGCGGTATCTGGGACATCGAGAACCCCGGCAGCCCGATGTACGAGTCGGCCCATTTCATCTCCAGCAGGACCCTGTCGGGCTTCGGCGGCTTCCCGATGCCCGACCACTTCGCGGACTATCCGCCGCACCGGCAGATCCTGTCGTACCTGCACTCCTTCGCCGACGCCTACGGGCTGACGGACCGGATCGAGTTCGGCGTCGAGGTCGCGGGCGTCGAGAAGAACGCGGACGGCACCTGGACGGTCACCCGGGCCGACGGGCGGGAGAGCGTGCACGGGCAGGTCGTGGTGTGCACGGGCGCGCAGTGGCATCCCAACGTCCCTGAACTGCCCGGGGAGTTCGGCGGGGAGGTCCGGCACACGGTGGACTATCGCAGCGCGGAGGAGCTGCGGGGCAAGCGGGTGCTGGTCGTGGGGGCCGGGAACTCCGGCTGCGACATCGCCTGCGACGCGGCCCGGACCGCGGACCATGCGGTGATCAGCATGCGGCGCGGGTACTGGTTCATTCCGAAGCACCTGTTCGGGCGGCCGGTGGACACCATCGCCAACAGCGGACCGCATCTGCCGATGTGGCTGGCGCAGCGGGTCTTCGGTGGCCTCCTGCGGATCGTCAACGGCGATCCGACGCGGCTGGGGCTCCAGAAGCCGGACCACAAGCTGTTCGAGACCCACCCGGCCATCAACTCGATGCTGATCCACCACCTCCAGCACGGCGACATCACCGCCCGGCCCGGGATCGCCCGCGCCGAGGGCAGTACCGTGCACTTCACCGACGGCACGAGCGACGACTTCGACCTCGTTCTGATGGCCACGGGCTACGTCCACAAAGTGCCGGTCGCGCAGCGGTACTTCGGCGACGAGCAGCATCCCGACCTGTATCTGTCGTCGTTCTCCCGCGAGCACCAGGGCCTGTTCGGGATCGGGTTCATCGAGACCAACTCCGGTGCGTACCAACTCTTCGATGCCCAGGCGCAGTTGATCGCCGGGTTTGTGCACGACGCGCGGCACCGGCTGCCGAACGCGGAGCGGTTCACCCAGATGATCCGTGCCGACCGCCCGGATCTGTCCGGCGGGCTGAAGTTCGTCGCCTCGCCGCGGCACACCGGCTACGTCGACAGCGGGGCCTTCGTGAAGTACCTGGGCAAGGTCGCGGGGCGGATGGGCTGGCGTACCGAGGGCCAGCCGCCGCCGGTGCGGTCCCCGCGACGCGTGGAGGCGACGGCATGAGCCGGTTCGACTTCGCCGACAAGGTCATGCTGGTGACCGGTGGCGCGGGCGGCATCGGCAGTGCCCTGTGCCACCGCTTCGCTTCAGGCGGCGCCCGCTGCGTCGTGGTCGACATCGACGGGATCCGCGCCGAGAAGGTGGCCGCGGAACTGCCCGGCGCCGGGCACACGGGCATCGGCTGCGATCTGCTGGACCGTGCCCAGGTGGAGCGGCTGTTCGAGCTGGTCGCCGACGTCCACGGCCGTCTCGACGTGCTGGTGAACAACGTGGGCATGACGAGCGCGGAACGCTTCGACGTCCGCAGCGTCGAGAGCATCGAGCGGGAGATCACCCTCAACCTGACCTCCCCGCTGGTCGCGACCCGGATCGCGCTCCCCCTGCTGAAGGCCTCCCGGGACGCCCGGGTGGTCACCACTGTCTCCCTCGGCGGGATCTTCCCGCTGGGCGAGACCCCGATCTATACGGCTTCCAAGTTCGGGCTGCGGGGCGCGATGCTCGCCATCGGCCTCGACCTGCGGAGCAAGGGGATCCTGGCCGGGGCGGTACTCCCGTCGGCGACCGACACCCGGATGCTGCGCCAGGAGGCCGTGGACGGCGGGAACTCCATGCAGTTCCAGGACCCGCCGCAGCAGCCCGCCGACGTCGTCGCGGCCGTGGTGAGCCTGCTGGACAAGCCCCGCCTGGAGGCCTACCCGAGGACCGGTGAATCCCGTCTGGTGCGGTTCGCGATGCTCGTACCGAACCTGCTGCCCAGGCTCTTCCCGCTGTTCCGCAAGCGCGGTGACCGCGGCATGGCCCGCTATCTGGAGGAACTCCGCCGCCGCGGACTGGCCCGACAGACCGACGGACGCTGGGAGTTGGTGGAGGAAGCATGACCACGGATCGGACGCTGGAGATCGTCAACCCCGCAACCGGGGAGCCGATCGCCACCCTGCCCGCCGCGAGCGCCGACGACGTCACCAAGGCCGCCGAGCAGGCCCGGCTCACCCACGACGCCGGGACATGGTCGCGGTTGCCCGTCCGCGAACGCAGCGCCGTACTGCTGCGCCTGGCCGACCTGATGGCACGCGACGCCGAGATCCTCGCCCGGCTGGACAGCGAGGACGCGGGCAAGCCCATCACGGAGTGCCGTACGGGTGACGTACCCGGCGCGATCGAGTCGATCCGCTGGTTCGCCGAGGCGGCCGACAAGGTCTTCGGCCGGGTCGCGCCGGGCGGCCCCGACGGTCTCGGCCTCATGACCCGCGAACCGGTCGGTGTCGGCGCCGCTATCCTCCCCTGGAACTACCCCCTGGCGATGACCGCCTGGAAGGTCGGCCCCGCCCTGGCCGCGGGCAACTGTCTCCTGGTCAAGCCCGCGGAGGCCACCCCGCGCTCGGCCCTGCACCTGGCCGCGCTCGCCGCCGAGGCCGGCCTGCCCGACGGGGTGCTCACGGTGCTGCCCGGGTTCGGCGAGGAAGCCGGTGCAGCCCTCGCCCGCGACCCCCGCGTACGGGCGCTGTCCTTCACCGGCTCCACCGCCACCGGCCGCCGCATCCTCAAGACCGCCGCCGACGGCAACTTCAAGCGCGTCTCTCTGGAAATGGGTGGCAAGAGTCCTCAGGTGCTGATGGCCGACGCGCTCTCCTACGGCGACGAGCTCATCGCCGACATGATCGAGGCCGCGTTCCTGACGATGGGCCAGAACTGCACGGCGGGCTCCCGGGTGTTGGTGCACCACAGCATCGCCGAGGAGGTCGTGGAGCGGTTCACGGCCGCGGCGAGGGAGCTCGTCATCGGCGATCCGGCCGACCCGCGCACCCAGCAGGGCCCGCTCATCAACCGCGCCGCCTTCGACCGGGTCGCGGGCGCCGTCGAGGCCGCCCGGGCGGGCGGAGCCCAGATCCACACCGGGGGTCTGCTCCACGGGCTGCCTCCGCGCGGCGCCTACTACCCGCCGACCGTGATCACCCGCGCTCCCGCCGACAGCGACGTACTCACCAAGGAGCTGTTCGGTCCCGTCGTCACCGTCGAGACCTTCACCTCCGAGGACGAGGCGGTACGCCGGGCGAACGCCACCGAGTACGGGCTCGCCGCGTCGGTCTGGACACGCGACCTGGACACCGCGCTGCGGCTGGCTCGTGGCATCGAGGCGGGCGTGGTCTCCGTCAACTCCTACAGCGAGGGCGACATCACGACGCCTTTCGGCGGTTGGAAGCAGTCCGGATTCGGTGGCGTGGAGAAGTCCACGAGCGCCTTCGACCAGTGGACCCGGGAGAAGACGGTCTGGATCCGCACCCGCTGACCCGAGCCGGCCTCAGTCCGTCCACCCCATCCCCCGGAGCATCCGCTCCCGCAGCTGGACCGGGGAGGTTCCGTGCCAGCGGCGTACCGCGCGGCGCAGTGCCCGTTCGTCGGAGAATCCCGCCCGGCGGGCGATGTCGCGCAGGGTCAACTCCGGGCGCAGCAGCAGCTGTTCGACGCGTTCCCGACGTACTCCCTCGGCCAGTGCCTCGTACGTCGTGCCGCAGTCGGCGAGCCGGCGGCGCAGTGTCCGCTCGCTCGTCGCATGCCGCCGAGCCTGCTCACCGAAGGACGGGATCACCGGGAGGCTCTGTGCGACGGAGACCTCCAGTACCTCCAGGAGGTCCTGCTGGTCGTGGCGGGAGGCCATCTGCGTGTCGAGCGTCTCCAGGGTCGACGCGTACGTCACCGGATCCCGGCCGGGCATCCGGGCACGGGCCCACGCGGGGTCGATGACGATGCGGTCGGCCGGGGCGCCGAAGCGGACCGGACAGCCGAACAGGGCGCCGTACAGGTCGATTTGACGGGGTGCCGGACCGGAGAACTCCACCGCCCTCGGCGTGAAGGCCGGACCGACGGCCAGCCGGGACAGGGTGACCACGGACGCGAACCCCTCCTCGATCAGGAAGGAGGCGACGCCCGGGTCGATGGCGGGGTCGGGCAGGTCGGCGTGCAGCACGAAGGTGCCGTCCTCACCCTGGCCGGTCGACCACACGGTCATCGCCCCGGAGAGGTTCTGGTACTTCACCCCGGTCTCGATGGCGTGGCGCAGCGTGTCGTCGGCCATCAGGGCGAAGCCGAGCAGGCCCCACGCGGTGAGGTGCTGCGCCGCGCCGACCTTGAGTCCCAGATGCTCGTCCCGGGTGAGCTCCAGGGCGCGCCGGATCACCGCGCTGCCCTGCCGGTACGACACCCGCAGCGCGGCGGAGCGCATCAGCGTCTCGTCCAGCCCGACCCGGCTCAGCAGGGGTCGTAGATCGACGCCGCGCTCGTCGGCGACCATGACGAGATAGCGCAGGATGTTCGGCTGGATCGTCGCCGACGTGCTGCGGCTGGTCCCCTGAGGGTCCGCAGGGCCGGGGCCGGAGGCAACGGACATCGCACTCCCCTTCTCCTGGGCGACCACCGTAAGCGCCCCGGCGTCACCGGTCCCATGGGGCCGAGTCGGATGGCCCCCGAAGTCCCCTGTACGGCCTCTGACGTCCTGCGTTCGCCCCGTCGCGCCTGGCTACGGTCGTGCGCATGCCCCTTACCGCTCCAGGCCGGGCGCAGGCCGGGCGCCCTGCCGGCAAGGCCGGCGCCCGCAGGGTCGCGACCGTCACGTTCGCCGCACAGGGCATGTCCGTCGCCGCCGTGTACACGACCGTCCCCGCCGTCACCGAACACTTGAGACTGGCTCCGCTGCTGACGACCGCCCTGATGGTGACGGTGGCTCTGATGGCAGGGGCCGGCAGCTTCCTGGGTCTTGCCGCGATCCGCGTCGCCGGTCCCGTCTCCACGATGCGCGGGGCCCTGCTGACGGCCGCCGTCGCCCTGATGCTGATCGGGTGGGCCCCCGGCCGGGCGACCGCCGTCTGCGCGTACGTCCTCTTCGGGATCGCCGTCGGCGCCCTCGACGTCGGGATCAACACCCGGGCAGCCGCGATCGAACGCGTCCACGGCCGCAGCATCTTCGGATCCTTCTACACGGCATGGAGTGTGGGCGGCGTCGTCGCGGCCCTGCTCACCGCCGCGGCGGCCCGGCTGGAGTGGCCCGTCGCCGACGGCCTGACCGTACAGGCGGGCATCCTCCTGATCGTGGCCGCCTGTGTCCGCACGCACACCCTTCCCACCGCCGGGGAGCCGTCGGAGCCGCCGGAGCCCTCGGAGCCGTCCGACACCTCGGTGCAGTCGCCGCTGGGGCGCCGTATGTGGGCCCGGCTCCTCCCCTTCGGCCTGGTCCTCCTCGTCGTCTACGTCGTGGACTCCACCGTCTCGGCCTGGTCGGCGGTCTACCTGCGCCAGACACTCGCCGCGTCCCTCACGGTGGCACCGATGGCGTACGCGGCCTACCAGGCCGGCACGGTCGTCGGCCGAGCCGCCACCGACCGGCTGGTGCAGAGGTTCGGCGCGGTGGCCGTCGTACGCACCGCCTCTTTGCTGGTCGCGGGCGCACTGGCCGGCATGGCCGCCGCGCCGGGCTGGCTGTTCGCCGTTCTCGCGGCGGGCACGGTGGGTCTGGGGGCGTCCGTCCTGGCCCCGCTGTGTCTGGCCGCCGCCGCGCGGCTGCGCCCCGACGCCTCGGAGACGGTCCTGGCACGGCTGAACCTCTTCAACTACGCGGGTGTGGTCACCGGTGGCGCCGTGAGCGGGCTTCTCGGCTCCACCGGCGAGTTCCGTCTCGCCTACGCGGCACCGGCCGCCCTGGCGGTTCTCCTCCTGGCCGCCGGCCGCCATTTCTCCCGGCCCGCGGGCCGGGAACGACGCGCGCACGAAGCCGAGGTCGGGTCGTGAATTCGCGATTTCCCTGACGGTCCGTCATGAAATAACCGTGTTAACTCGACGCACAACCCCTTGCCAAGCAGAGATAGTACGTGTTCGGATTATCTATGTCGGGCGACACCCCACCGCCCCGAAACTGCTGGTCAACACATGTATCGCAGGGTCCATCCGCCCTGCCTCCGCTCCCCCACTCCCCGTCTGTCCCCGCCCCTTCCGCCGTGCGCCCGGAGTGTGTCTGCGCCATGTCCGCAGCCCGCGGGGGCGCGATCGGTACCCCTCTGCGAACCCTGGAGGAAGCCCATGTTCGATCTTTCGTCCGTCGACCTGCTCGACGCCTTCACGCGCGAGCTTCAGCTGTGCAAGCTGCGCAGCGGCGAGCACGTCGTGGTGCTGTCCGAGCCCGGCAGCCGTGGCGACTACGTCGCGGCCGCCTTCGGGGCCGCCAAGGCGTGCGGGGCACATGTCATCTCCGCGACCGTGCCGGGCGGCAGCCCCGCGCCGATGCCCAGCACCCACACCGGTGCGGGTCCGGGCCTGGTCTCCGTGCTCAACGACAGCACCGCGCAGGACCTGCTGAAATCGGCCGACCTGGTCGTCGACCTGACCCGCGAGGGCTTCATCCACGCGCCGGTCCAGCAGGAGATCCTGCGCGCCGGCACCCGCATCATCTTCGTCTGCGACGCCCCCGACGTGCTGATCCGCAACCTCCCCAAGGAGGGCGACAAGGCCGAGGTGCTGGAGGGCGTCGACCTGCTGAAGCGGTCGTCCGTCATGCGGGTCACCTCGGAGGCGGGGACCGACCTGACCGTCCAACTCGCCGGATCCAAGCCGGAGTTCCAGTGCGGCTTCGCCGACGACCCGGGCCGCTGGGACCACTGGCCCAGCACGATGGTGCTGTGCTGGCCGGAGATCTCCGACGGGCAGATCGTGCTCGCCGAGGGCGACATCCTGCTGCCCTTCAAGGAGTACGTCCGCTCCCCCGTCACCCTCCAGATCGCGGGCGGGCACATCGAGAAGGTGTCCGGCGGCGCCGAGGCCGAACTGCTGTCGACCTTCTTCGAGGACGCCCAGGACGAGTGGGCGCGCAGCCTCTCCCACATGGGCTGGGGCCTGATGCGCACCGCCGACTGGTTCGCCACCGCCATGTACGGCAAGGACGACCTGATGGGCATGGACGCCCGCGCCTTCGCCGGGAACTTCCTGTGGTCGACGGGCCCGCATCCGGTCCTCGGACGTGAGTCGTACGCCCACCTCGACATCGCCATGCGCGGCTGCACCGTCACCGTCGACGACGTCGAGGTCGTCACCGCCGGGAAGCTCACCGACGGCTGACCGCACGCCGGTCGTGCGCACGAACTACCCCTTTACGCCCGCCAGTTGGAGGAAGAGTGGCGTCCAGCCAGTCGTACGAAGTCACCGTCGTCGGAGGAGGTCTCGGCGGGCTCACCGCCGCGCTGGCCCTTCGGCAGCGTGGTCTGCGGGTCACCGTCCTGGAGGCGGCGGCCGAGCTCGGCGAGGTCGGCGCGGGCATCCAGACGGCGCCCAACGCGAGCCGGGTGCTGATGGGGCTGGGGCTGCGCCGCCAGATGGAGGCCATCCACACCGAGCCGCTCGACCAGGTGCGACGCCGGTGGAAGGACGGCAGCATCGTCGCGCTGACCTCGCTGGGGCAGCGCTGCAAGGACGAGTTCAACGCGCCCTACTGGCACTATCACCGGGCCGATCTCCACCGCATCCTGCTGGACGCGTGCCTCGATCCGCACGGACCCGGCCCGGTCGTGGAGGTGCACACCGCGAGCAAGGTCGTCGAACTGGACCGCACGGACCCCGAACGTCCCGTGGCGGTCACCGACGACGGGCACCGGTACACCGGGGACGCGATCATCGGCGCCGACGGCATCCGCTCGCGGACACGTGACCTGATGGGCCTGCGCGACACCTTGGAGTTCTCCGGCGAGATGGCCTACCGGGCCCTGATCCCCGGCGAGTTGATCGCCGCCGACCCGGCGACGCGCTGGCTCATGGACCGCTACCAGAGCACCATCTGGTACGGCCCCGACCGGCACCTCGTGCACTACGTGATCCGCGGCGGCGAGTACCTCAACGTCGTGGCGTGCGTGCCGTGCACGGACGAGGTCGCCGAGAAGTGGAGCGTGCCCGCGACCGCACAGGACCTCGTGGACGCGTTCCCCGGCTGGGACGACCGGGTGCCGGCCATGCTGTCCAAGGCGAAGGAGGACGTCTCCGTCTTCGCGCTCCACCACCGGCGCCGCGACCCGGTGTGGATGGACGGCCGTATCGCCCTCCTCGGCGACGCCTGCCACGCGATGCTCCCCTACCAGGCACAGGGCGCCTCGCAGGCCATGGAGGACGCCGCCGTACTGGCCGAGGAACTCGGCGCGGTGACGGCCGACGGAGTCGAGGGAGCGCTGCGCCGCTACGTCGACCGGCGCGCCAAGCACGCCGGCATGGTCCAGGAGGCGTCGCTGCGGAACAAGACCTTCTACCACCTGCCCGACGGCCCCGAGCAGCGGGCCAGGGACGAGAAGCTGAAGAACTTCGACGGGGAGTCGGACCTGTCCTACGACTGGCTGTGGTCGGGCACCCCGCTCAACGACCCGGATCTCGGCGCGTTCTCGTACCCGTTCGCCCGCTGAGCCTGCCCCCTCCCCCCCTCAAGACCGCCACCCCCCGCACCTTCCGGTCCGCACGCCGGAGCCCCGCGAAAAGGCGCGTCCGCAATCGTGCGGCACGTATCAGACACGCAACACCGTGGAGCGAACGTGAAAACAGGCGATCAGATCGTTCAGGAACTGCCCTGGAGATGGCCCGTCCAGGGAAAGATCTTCATCATCGGTGGCCTCGGCTACCTGTTCGACGCGTACGACATCGCCCTGAACGGCTTCCTCATGCCGCTCGTGGGTGAGCAGTTCGACCTCTCGCTGAGCGATCGCGGGCTCGTCGCGACCGCCAACCTCGTCGGCATGGCCGTCGGTGCCATCGCCTGGGGCTCGGTCGCGGACCGGATCGGCCGGAAGAAGGCCTTCAGCGTCACGTTGCTGATCTTCGCCCTGTTCTCCGTCCTCGGTGCCCTCTCGCCCACGTACCCCGTCTTCCTCGCGCTGCGCTTCCTCGCGGGCATCGGCCTCGGTGGCTGTATCCCCGTGGACTACGCACTGGTCAGCGAGTTCTCGCCGCGCAAGTACCGGGGCCGGATCCTGACCGGGCTCGATGTGTGGTGGCCGGTTGGCGTCACGCTGTGCGGGTTCGTGTCGACGGCGCTGCTCGCGGTCGACGGGAACTGGCGGTGGATGCTGGCGACGATGGTCCTGCCCGCGCTGCTGCTGTTCTGGGCACGCCGTGGCATCCCCGAGTCGCCCATCTACCTGACGAAGAAGGGCCGCGAGACGGAGGCCCGGAAGGTCATCGACGACCTGGTCGCCCGTACCGGCGCCCCCGTGGTGCCGTACACGATTCCGGAGCCCGTCGCCGAGACCGGCCCGCGAGGCGTGGCCGCCGCGGCCGAGCAGCTGCGCCGCATCTGGAGCTTCAGCCCGCGCATCACCTCCGCGGCCTGGCTGCTGTTCGCCACCATCATGCTGGTCTACTACGCGGCCCTGAGCTGGATGCCGACGATCCTGCGGGAAGAGGGTCTCGGTGACACGGCGGCCTTCATGAAGACCACGCTCATGAGCGGTGTCGGCATCGTCGGTGTGCTGGTGTCCACGGCCCTCGTCGACATCGTCGGCCGCAAGTGGCTCATCGGGATCTCGGCGCCGGTCGCGTCCCTCGCGCTGGTCGTGTTCGCGCTGGTGATGGAGATGCCGACCGGGTCGGTCGTGGCGATCGCCGTCTTCGGCTTCCTGATCCAGCTCACGATTCCCGTCCTGTACGCGTACGCCTCCGAGTTGTACCCCACCGAACTGCGGGCCAGCGGCTTCGGCTGGGCCTCGTCGGTCAGCCGGGCGCTCACCGGATTCGCCCCGATGCTGTTCGGCTCGCTCATGTGGCCCGTGCTGGGGCTGCCGATGACCTTCGCGGTGCTGGGGATCGCGGTGCTGCTGGCGGTCGTGTGGATGGCGGTCGCGGCGCCGGAGACGAAGGGCAGGGTCCTGGACGCCGATGAGGAGGAGACGCCGACCGCCACGGCCCGGGCCGTCCCCGAGCAGGCGGCGATCTGAACCGTCCGGGACAGCGCCCGCGCTCGGGTGCGACGAACGTACGACAGGAGGACCATGAAGCCCGCCCCCTTCCAGTACCACCGGGCCCGCGACGTCGACGGCGCCGGGCGCCTGCTGGCCGAGCTAGGCGACGACGCCAAGGTCATCGCCGGCGGACAGAGTCTCGTCGCGATGATGAACTACCGGCTGGCCCGGCCGCGGCACCTCGTCGACATCGGCGGACTGCGGGAACTGGACCGGATGCACCGGGACGCCGACGGCAGACTGCGCATCGGGGCACTCACCACCCACCACACGGTGGAGAGAGACCCGGCCGGGGTGCTGGGGGCGGGCTTCGAGGTCCTGAAGAGGACCATGACGTGGATCGGGCACCTCCCGATCCGCACCCGCGGCACGGTCGGCGGCAGCATGGCGCACGGCGACGCCACCGCCGAGTGGTGCCTGCTCGCGATGACACTCGGCGCGGAGTTCGTGGCACGCGGGCCGCGGGGACAGCGCACGATCACGGCCGGGGAATTCTTCCTCGGCTACTACACGACCGCCCTCGACCCGGACGAACTCCTCGTCGAGGTCGTCTTCCCCCGTCCCGCGCCGCACGCCGCGCTCACCGAATTCGCCGAGCGGCGCGGTGACTTCGCCCTCGTGGCCGCCGCCGTCGACCTCGATGTGGAGGACGGTGAGGTGCGCTCCGGACGGGTCGGGCTCGGCGGGGTGGCGTCCGCCGCCGTCCGGGTGCCGGAGGCGGAGGCCGTACTGGCCGACGGCGGCTCCTTCGAGGCGTGCGCGTCCGCCGCCGCGGAGGCCGTCGAGCCGCCCGCCGACGCGTCCGGCAGCACGCACTACCGCAAGCAACTCGTACGGACCCTGGTCCGGCGCGCCTGCGAGGAGGCCATGTCGTCATGAACGAACAGAAGTTGGTGGGCAGGGCGGTGCACCGCCGCGAGGATCCACGGCTGCTCTCCGGGCGCGGCCGGTTCGTCGACGACATCGCGCTGCCCGGCATGCTGTACGCCCAGTTCGTACGCAGCACGGTCGCGCACGCCGAGCTCGCCTCGGTGGACCTGTCCGCGGTGCGCGAAGTCCCGGGCGTCGTCGCGGCGTTCACGGCCGAGGACCTGGAGCTGGGCGACATCGTCGCTCAACTGGGGCGCCCGCTCTCGGAGTTCGTACCGACCGCGATGCCGGTCCTGGCCCGCGACAAGGTCCGCTACGTCGGGGAGCCGATCGCGATCGTCGTGGCCCGTGACGCGTACGCGGCGGAGGACGGCCTGGAGGCGGCGAAGGTCTCGTACGACACCCTGCCCCCGGTCATGTCCGAGGAGGCGGCGTTCGCGGACGGCGCCCCGCTCGTCCACGCCGAGGCGGCGCACAACACGCTGGTGGACGTCTCGCTCTTCGCCACGGACGGCATCGACCGCATCTTCGACTCGGCCGCCTGTGTCGTCGAGGTCGACGCGAGGACCGGACGGCAGAACGCGCTGCCGCTGGAGACGCGGGGCGCCGTGGCGGACTGGGACGACCGCGAGGAGCAGCTCGTCCTGCACACATGCACCCAGATCCCGCACCAGGTACGGACGGTGGCGTCCCGCTGTCTGCGCATCGACGAGCGCGCCGTGCGGGTCGTGGTGCCCGACATGGGCGGCGGGTTCGGCCAGAAGTGCGTCGTCGGCCGCGAGGAGATCGCCGCCGCCGCTGCCGCGCTGCGACTCCGCCGACCGGTCAAGTGGATCGAGGACCGCAAGGACGCCCTGACCGCGTCCTTCCTCGCCCGCGAACAGCACTACCGGGCGCGCGCGGCCTTCGACGCCGAGGGCAGGATCCTCGCGCTCGACACGGACGTGGTCTGCGACATGGGCGCCTACTCCTGCTACCCCTTCACGGCGGGCATCGAGCCGCTGATGGCGTCCGCCGAGATGCCCGGCGTCTACAAGGTGCCCGCGTACCGGGTGCGCGGCCGGGCGGTCACCACCAACAAGGCGCCCACCGGGCCGTATCGCGGCGTGAGCCGGCCGCAGTACGTCATGGTCATGGAGCGGCTCTTCGAGCGCGCAGCCCGCGAACTGGCCCTGGATCCGGTCGAGATCCGCCGCCGCAACGTCATCACCGACTTCCCGTACACGGGCGTCAACAGCATCACCTACGACCCGGGTTCCTACCTGGAGTCGCTCAACCTGTGCGAGCTGCTCGTCCGGGAGGAGGGCTGGTACGAGAAGCAGGCAGCGGCGGCGGCCGAGGGCCGGCACATCGGCATCGGCTACTCGTGCTTCAGCGAGCGCACCGGCTACGGCTCCTCGGCCTTCGCCCAGCGCAAGATGAAGGTGGTGCCCGGCTTCGACATCTCCGAGGTGCGGATGGACACCAGCGGCACGGTCACCTTCACCACCGGCACCATGAACCACGGACAGAGCCACGAGACGACGATGGCGCAGATCGTCGCCGACGCACTCGGCCTGGACATCGCCAAGGTGCGGATCCATCAGGGCGACACCGACCGCATCACCTACGGCTTCGGCACCTTCGCCAGCCGCTCCATCACGATCGGCGGCAGCGCCGTACGCCTGGCCGCCGCGAAGCTCGGCGACAAGCTGTGCGCGATCGCCGCCTCCCGTTGGGAAGTCGCCCCGGAAGAGGTGGAGTTGGCGGACGGCGCCGCCCGCCGCCGTAACGCGCCCGACGTCCTCACCTACGAGGAGATCGCCGACATCGCCTACCTCCAGGCCCACCTGCTCCCGAAGGACATCGAGCCCGGCCTGTCGGCCACCGCCACCTTCGACGTCTTCAACGACGGGACCTTCTCCAACGCCACCCATGCCTGCGTCGTCGAACTCCACGCGGGCACCGGGCAGGTGGAGATCCTGCGGTACGTGTGCGTCGAGGACTGCGGGGTCGCCATCAACCCGCAGGTCGTGGAGGGGCAGTGCCGGGGCGGCATCGCGCAGGGCATCGCGGGCGCGCTGTTCGAGCAGGTGACGTACGACGCGCAGGGCGAGCCGTCGGCGACCGGCTTCATGGACTACAAGGTGCCCACCGCGCACGAGATCCCCGACGTGCTGATCCACCATCTGGAGACGCCCTGCGCGTTCACCGAGACCGGTGCGAAGGGTGCCGGCGAGGGCGGCACGATCGGGGCGCCCGCCGCCGTACTCAACGCAGTCAACGACGCCCTGCGCCCGACCGGCGTCGAACTCGACCACACCCCGATCACCCCCGAGACCGTGCACCGCGCCCTCAGCAGCGCCCCGAGCCTGGAGTCGTCCTCATGAACACCGACCCCGTGGTAACCCATCCGGACCTCCAGCTCATCACCCTCGACGTCAACGGTGAGCGGCACGACGTGGTCACCGAACCCCGCCGCACCCTCGTCGACGTACTGCGGCACGACCTGCGGCTGACGGGGACGCACGTCGGATGCGAGCACGGCATCTGCGGCGCCTGCACGGTCCTGGTCGACGACAGGCCCGTACGCGCCTGCCTGATGTTCGCGGCGCAGGCGGAAGGGGCCCGGATCCGCACGGTCGAGTCGCTGTCGGACGCCGACAGCGGGCTGAACGATCTGCAACGGGCGTTCACCGAGCACCACGCCTTGCAGTGCGGATTCTGTACGCCCGGGTTCCTGATGCTCGCCGAAGGGTTCCTCGCCGAGCAGCCCGAGGCGAGCAAGGAGGAGATCCGCGAAGTGGTCGCCTCGAATCTGTGCCGGTGCACCGGCTACCAGACCATCGTCGAGGCGATCGACGCCTGCGCGACGGCCCGCCGCGGGGCCTGCGCCCACCTCTGTGACAGCTCTGCCACCAAGGAGCACTGACGCATGCAGCTCACCAACACAGTGCCGATCAAGGCCTCTCCCGATGACGTCTTCGCCCTGATGAACGACGTGGAACGGGTCGCGTCCTGCATGCCGGGCGCCACGCTCGACGGGCAGGACGGCGACGCCTGGCGGGGCCGGGTGAAGATCCGGGTGGGTCCCATCAGCGCCTCCTACGCGGGCACCGTCCGCTTCCTGGAGATCGACGCCGAGAAGCGGCGACTGCGGGTACACGCACGCGGTACGGACACCCACGGCAGCGGGGACGCGGAGGCGGAGGTCTCTCTGGACATCCTCGCGGCACCCGAGGGAGCGCTGCTCCAGCTCTCCACGGACCTGGTGATCCGGGGCAAGATCGTCCAGTTCGGCAAGGGTGCGATCGTCACGGTGTCGGACCGGATCCTCCAGCAGTTCGCGCGGAACCTGGGGAGCCTGCTGGACCAGGACCGGGCGACCGGGACCTCCTCGCCGGCCGCGAGTGCTCCGACCGCACCCGCCGTGGCACAGCCCGCCCTGGCGCAGGACTCCGATCTCGACGGCCTGGCGATGCTGCTCGGGCCGCGAGCCGCCAAGTACGGCCTGGTGGCGGGGGCGTTCGCCTTCGGTGTCCTGGAGGGCTGGCTGCTCGGTCGACTCGGCGCCCAGGCCCGGGAGTTGCGGGCCCTGCGGAGGACGTCATGAGCGAGGCGCAGTACGGTCAGGAGACGGAACGGACCTACGAGCGGGCCGGGTTCGGCGCGCCCGTGCGCCGCGGCAGCCGCCCCGCGATCATCGTCGTCGACCTCACGCGCGGCTTCACCGAACAGGGCTTCCCCTCAGGGGCCGACCTCACCGAAGTCGTGGGCGCCACAAGCGACTTGATCGCGGCGGCGCGTCCGGCCGGCGTGCCGGTGGTGTTCACCGCGATCTCCTACACACCGGCCGAGGCGGCGGGCGACGCCGTGACCTGGCTGCACAAGGCGCAGGGCATGCGGAGCCTGGTCGAAGGGAGCGAGGAGGTCGCTCTCGACCCGCGGCTGCCGCGGGCGCCGCAGGACCATCTGATCGTGAAGAAGGGCGCCTCCGCGTTCTTCGGTACGTCCCTGGCCGCCCTGCTGACCGGCCTCGGCTGCGACACGGTACTGGTCTGCGGGGCGACTACGAGCGGCTGTGTACGGGCCACCGCCGTGGACGCCGTGCAGTCCGGGTTCTCGGTGCTGGTGCCGCAGGAGTGCGTCGGCGACCGCGCACCCGGCCCGCACGAGGCGAACCTCTTCGACATCCAGGCCAAGTACGGCGACGTGATCGGCGTCAAGGACGCCGTCGGGTATCTCGACGGACTGCCGAGGACAGCCCCGTAACCCCATCTGCTCCGCACCATTGGAGAACCCCATGCCCCCACCCACCCGCCTCCTGTCGCAGCCCGCGCTGGCCGATCTCGCGGACGTCCCCGCCACCAGCCGCTGGGTCCGCTCGGGCGGCACCCGCCTGCATGTCCTGGACTACGGAGGTGACGGCGTCCCGCTGGTCGTGCTGCCCGGCATCACCAGCCCGGCCGTCTCGATGGACTTCGTGGCCCGCGAACTGCGGTCTCTGGTCCGGCCGTTGGTGGTCGACGTCCGCGGGCGCGGACTGTCCGACGGCGGCGGCACGTACGGGCTGGTGGAGTACGCCGAGGACACCGAGGCCGTCGTCGCGGGCCTCGGCCTCGACCGGCCGGTCCTCTTCGGACACTCCATGGGCGCCCGGATCGCGGCCGTGACCGCCGTCCGGGCGAAGGTCGGGCTGCGGGGCACCGTGCTGGGCGACCCGCCGATGAGCGGCCCCGGGCGCGGGCCCTATCCGACACCCCTGGATGCCTTCCTCGACCAACTGGCGCAGGCGCGGCGCGGCACCGACGCGGACGAGGTGGCCCGGTCCTGGCCGCGCTGGCCGCGCCGTGAGCAGGAGCTGCGGGCCCGCTGGCTGGCGAGCTGTGACACGGAGGCCGTCACGGCCACGCACCACGGCTTCGAGAGCGAGGACTTCTTCGACTGGTGGCCCTCCGTTCCCGGACCCACGGCACTGCTGTACGGCGCGGACAGTCCGGTCGTCACCGCGGAGGGCGCGGCGGAGGCGGCCCGGAGGCTGCCGTCGGCCGTACTGGCCGAGATCCCGGACGCCGGCCACATGCTGTTCTGGGACAACCCGCCCGCCGCACTCACGGCGCTGCGCCAAGCGCTGCTCCCGATGCTGACGTGACGCCTGCACACAGGTTCCCCGAGACCGCAGGTCCGGCTGACGACTCGATCAAGCGCCGTGCTTAAGTGGGCTCCATGGGAGACGAAACCGCAACCCCGACATCCGCGCCTCCTGGGCCTCCCCCAGCGCTCACCGCCGCGCCCGGCTACCAGGTGCGCCGCCTCTACCAGGCCTATCTCGCGGTCTGGATCCGTGCTGTCGACCCGACGCTCACCGGGCCGCAGTTCGCTGTGCTCCAGGCTGTGGAGGCGGCGCCGGGGAGCGACCAGCGGTCCATGGCGTCCGCGGTCTCCCTGGACACCTCGACGATGGCGGACGTCGCCCGGCGGCTGGAGAACCGGGGCCTGATCGTACGCAGGACGGCCGCCGACGACGGCCGGCGCAAGCTGCTCCATCTGACGGAGGAGGGCGAACAGGCCCTTCAGGGCGCGAACCGCCGCGCGCGCCAACTGGACGAACGGCTGCTCGGACCGTTCGGCCCCGAGCGGCGCGAAGAAGTCATGCATCTGCTCACGTCCCTCGCCGACCACTGGGAGGGACTGGCCGAGGACTCGTAGCCCGCCGCCGCGGACAGCGGATCCCCGGTCGCCGACCACCGTACGCACCCGCGTACGCAGGACACCCGGAGGACTCCGTGACCGACCACCACATCGGCATGATCGTGCCCAGCTCGAACCTGACCATGGAGACGGAACTGCCGCGCATGATGCGGCAGCGCGAGACCGTGGTTCCGGAGGACCGGTTCGTCTTCCACAGCAGCCGTATGCGCATGCAGCACGTCACGCCCGAGCAGCTGCGCGCCATGAACGCGCAGACCGGGCGCGCGGCACTGGAGCTCGCCGACGCCCGGCCGGACGTGGTCGCCACGGCCTGCCTCGTGGCGATCATGGCGCAGGGGCCGGGCTACCACTGCACCGCCGAGGACGAGATCACCGGCGTGCTGCGCGCCGAGGGCTCCCAGGCCCCCGTGGTGTCCAGCGCCGGCGCCCTGCTCGACGGCATCAGCGCCCTGGGCGCCCGGCGGGTCGCGATCGTCACGCCGTATCTGAAGCCGCTCACCCAACTGGTGGCGGACTACATCGAGGCCGCGGGCATCGAGGTCGTGGACGCGCTGAGCCTGGAGGTGCCGGACAACCTGGCCGTCGCCCGCCTCGACCCCGCCGATCTGCGCGAGCACTGGACGCGACTGGACCTGTCCCGGGCCGACGCGCTCGTCCTGTCCGCCTGTGTCCAGATGCCCTCGCTGCCGTCGATCCAGCCGGTGGAGGAGGCGGCGGGGCTGCCGGTGCTCTCGGCGGCCACCGCCACGGCGTACCGCATCCTCGTCGAGCTGGGCCTGCCCACGGTCGTTCCCGGCGCGGGCAGCCTGCTCGGCGGGCAGGTCGCTACTGCTTGACCGCCCCGGCCAGCCCGTTGATGAAGAACCGCTGGAGCACGACGAAGATCAGGACGATGGGCAGCAGGGTGATGACCGATCCCGCGCACACCAGGGTCCAGGCGGTGGAGTTCTGGCCGATGAAGTTGAACATGCCCACCGACAGCGTGTGCAGTTCGGGGCGGGAGAGGGTGAAGACCAGCGGGATGAAGAAGCTGTTCCAGGCGGTGATGCAGGCGAACAGGCCCACGGTCGCCAGCATCGGCCCGGACAGCGGCAGCATGATCCGCCAGAAGATCTGGTGGAAGCTCGCCCCGTCCACACGGGCCGCGTCCTCGAGACCCCGGTCGATGGTCGTGAAGTAGCCCATGAACAGGAAGGTGCCGAAGACCATCCCGCCCGCCGACTGGACGATGATCACCGACCAGAGGGTGTTGAGGAGATGGAGCCGCTGGATCAGGTCGAAGACCGGGATGATCGTGTAGCCGTGCGGAAGGAAGAGCGTCACTCCGACCAGACCCAGCCAGATCTTCTTGCCGGGGAAGTCGGTGCGGGCCAGGACATAGCCGGCCATGGAGGTGGCGAGCAGTGTGACGACGACCGTTCCCATGGCGAACAGGACCGTGTTGACGAAGAACCGGCTGAAGTCCGCCTGTGTCCAGGCCTCGCTGTAGTTGGACCAGTGGAACTCGGACGGGATCGGGTTCAGCCCGCCGGAGAAGAAGCCGTCGGTGCTCTTCAGCGAGCTGCCGAGCGCCACAGGAACGGGTAGAGCCAGATGAGGCCGCCGGCGAGCAGCCCGAGATAGAGGAGACCTCGGCGGCCTTGGCGAAGCCGTGGGGTCAGGGTGGACATCGTCGCTCCTTCACTGGTGGGCGGCCGTGCGCCGGCGGCTGATCCGGCGCAGGGCGAGGACCTGTAGCCCGGAAAAGACGATGAGCAGCAGTCCGTAGAGGAATGAGGCCGCGGAGGCCAGACCGACGTCGGGCTGGGCGGCGGCGCCGGCGGCACCGCCGAAGGCCAGGTGGTAGATGTACGTGTTGACGACCTCGGTGGCGAAGAACGGGCCGCCGCCGGTGAGTACCTGCACCAGGTCGAAGACCTGGAAGCTGCCGATGAAGGCCAACACCACGATGACGACGCCGACTTGGCGCAGCATCGGGATGGTGATGCGGAAGAAGGACTGGACGGGTCCGCAGCCGTCGAGCTTCGCCGCCTCGTACAGCTCCGCCGGGATGGTCTGGAGCCCGGCGAGGAAGTAGACGAGGTTGTAGCCGAGGGTGTGCCAGATGCCGATCGCGATGATCACGGCCAGGGCGGTGTTCGGGTCGCCGAGCCAGTCGACGTGCCCGTTGCTCACCCCGGTCCTGGCCAGCAGACTGCCCGCCGAGTCACCGAAGTTGGCGAGCATGAGCTGGATGACCACGCCGACGACCGCCGCCGAGGTGACGACGGGGATGAAGTAGACGGTCCGGAAGAACAGTGCGAACTTGAGCTTCGGGTTGTTCAGTACGAGGGCGAGCGCCAGGGCCAGCAGCAGTTGCACCGGGACGAGCACGAAGGCGTAGACGAAGGTGTGCCGGACGGCACCCCAGAAGATGCGGTCGTGCAGGATCTGCCGGAAGTTGGCGAGGCCCACGTAGTCGCCGGGTTCGCCGATGCCGTTCCAGCGGTAGAAGGTGTAGCCGAAGGAGGCGAAGATCGGGTAGATCACGAAGGCCAGCAACAGCACGGCCATCGGGGCGAGATAGAGGTACGACCACTTGGCGGCGCGGATGCGGTGCCAGAGGCCGTTCCGGGCGGCGACCGGTGGTGCGCTCGGGCGCGTTCGTCGACGCTCGCGGGTTTCGAGGAGTGACATCGTGGCTGCTCACGCCTTCTTCGTGGTGTAAGGCTTGGTCGGGTCCCAGTCCGCGAAGACGTAGTCGGACGTGCTGACCTTCTTGCCCTGCTTGGCCACCGCGGCGACCGCGTCGGAGAGGATCTGGAACTTCTTGTCGGCCAGGCTGCTCAACTCGCTCTGCACGTCCTTGATCTGGCCGGTGTAGACACCGGTCACCACATCGCTGATGTCCGGCTTGGGGGCGCCGGGCGCGACACCGGCCAGCTCGGGGTTGCGCACGAGGGGCACCGGGCCGCGCAGCACCTGCTCGGTCATGCCGACGAAGGCGGCGAAGGGCTTGGAGTCGATGCCGGCCGGGTCGTTGTTCGCGGGGTGCACGGAGACGCCGTTGAGGTCCTGCACCCAGCGGCGCCCGGCGGCGGGTGATGTCAGCGCGTCCAGCCATTGGAAGGCCTGGTGGGCCTTCTTGCTCTTGGCGGAGACCGCGGCGAAGGCGCCGTTGCCGACCGGGTCGGCGTAGTAGTACCCCTTCGGGGTCGCGGTGGGCGAGGGCAGCGTGACCAGGCTGTAGTCGGTGAACTTGTGCTGGGTCCACTCGGGTTGGTTCCACACGCCGCCGACGGTCATGCCGAACTTGCCGCGCTCGAAGAACGCACGGGCCGCTTCGTCGGAGAGGCTGACGGAGTTGGGGTGGAAGAAGCCGCGCTTCTTCCATTCGACGAACAGTTCCAGGAAGTCGGCGTACGCGCGGTCGGTTCCGTACGTCCACTTGCCGACGCGGTGGTCCATGCCGGTCGCGGCGCCGGTGGGGGCGCCGCCGGGTGCGCCGGCGCCGCGTACGAAGAGGTCCAGCCACCAGGCGAGGACGCCGATGCCGTCGGCGTTGCCGAAGCCGAGGCCGTACGACTTGCCGCCGCTCTTTTTGGTGATCGTCTGGGCGGCGCTGGTCACCTCGTCCCAGGTCCGGGGTATCTTCACGCTCCCGTCGGGGTTGGTCAGCCCGGCGGCCTCGAAGACGCCGTGGTGGATGTAGAGCTGGTAGAGCGGGCCCGAGCCTTTCAACGGGGCCGAATACACCTTGCCGTCGAAGACGTTGGCGCCCTCCAGGAAGGTGCCCTCGGGGAAGCGCGACTGCCACTGCGGTGTCGCCCACTCGTCGAGGGGCTGCAGCCAGCCCTTGGCGACCTGCTCGGCGACGCTGGGCACCTGCGGGATCATGAAGACGTCCGGTGGGTTGCCGCTGCGGTTGGCGAGCGCCACCAAGTCCGCGTACTTGGCGTTCTGTTGGGTCGTCTTGTTGACGCTGACCCCGCTGTGGCCCTTCTCGAAGAGTTCCATCTCCTTGTCGACCCAAGGAGCTTGGGTGACGTACCAGTCCCAGTAGGTGAGCGCGTCCGCCGACGAGGAAGGGGAGCCCGAGCTGCATGCGCTCAGGCCGCCGCCCAGTGCCACGGTGCCGGCGCCGAGTGCGGCGGCGTGCAGGAGGCGTCGTCTGGAGACGTTCGACGAAGTCATCTGGTGGTCCTCCGAAGCGGAGAAGAGGGATGCCGAACGGCATGTAACGTTCACTGAACCGTTTACAGTAACCGGGACGTTAAGGGTGCGTGTCGCAGCCGTCAAGAGGTTCGACGTGGCTTTGCGGGGCGATTCCCACGACCGTAGGAAGCCCGTCCGGACAGCCCTCTGCCAGGGCCATGGAGAAACCTTGGCAAGTTGTGTAACTTTTTCATCGGTGTTACTCACATCGGCTGTTCACCGGGGCGAGGAGAAGCAGAGCATGGCTCAAGGTCGGGGTTCCGCAGGTCGGGCGACGATTCGTGACGTGGCGTCGCGCGCAGGCGTGTCCGTCGCCACCGTCTCGCGGATCCTCAGCGGGGCGTACACGGCGCCCCCCGCGACGCACGAGCGGGTCATGCAGGCCGTGCACGACCTCGACTATGTGGTCAACGCCAACGCCCGCTCCCTCACCACGGGTTCGGGAATGGTGGCCATGGTGGTCAACGACATCACCTCGCCGTTCTTCATGAACGTCGCCTCGGGGGTGGAGGAGCAGGCAGTCGCCGACGGCCGGGTCTGCCTCGTCTGTTCCACCCAGGGCATCCCGGAGCGCGAGCTGTCGGTGATCAACCTGATGCGCCAGCGGGGCGCGGAGGCGATCATCCTGGTCGGCGGCATGGCCGAGACCGAGGAACACCTCGCCCAACTCACCGCCGCCGCCGAGGGGATGGACCGGGCCGGCGCCCGTCTGGTGCTCTGCGGCCGGACATGGCGGGGCGCGAAGGCGCCGGTGGACGTGGTGGAGTGCGACATGGAGAGCGGTGCCTTCGCCGCCACCAGCCATCTGATCTCCGCCGGCCACACCCGGGTGGCACACCTGGCGGGCCCGCACGAGTTCAGCGTCGCGGGCCAGCGCCTCGAAGGGTACGAACGGGCGCTGCGCGCGCACGGCATCAAGCCCGATCCGGCGCTCGTCGCCGAGAGCGACATGACGCGCGAGTCCGGATACGAGGCGGCCTGCCGGCTGCTCACCGACACCGACGCCACGGCGATCTTCTGCGCCAACGACATGAGCGCCGCCGGCACCATCGCCGCCGCCCGCGACCTGGGCCGCTCGGTCCCCGACGACCTCTCCGTGGTCGGCTTCGACGACATCCCGCTCGCCGAGGACGTGTTCCCACGGCTCACCACGGTGCACGTCCCCCAGCAGGAACTCGGCCGCTCCGCGACCCGCCTCGCCCTGCACCGCCGTCCCACCGATCCGCAGAGCCGCCGAGTGGTGCTCGGCTCGCACATCGTCGTACGCCAGTCGGTGGCACCCCCCGCCCGCCTCAACACCGTCGGAAAGGCGGACAGTTGACATCGGAAGACCGGCTCCTCTCCCCGTACACCGGCTGGACGCGTACACACTGGGAGGCGCTGGCCGACGCGCAGCTGGCCGCCGTCCGCCCGTACGCCACCGACCGGCACGCCCTGCTCCACCTGCCCGGTCCCGCCAGCCGCAACGGCCGGCACAGCGACGGCCTCGAAGGCTTCGCCCGCACCTTCCTGCTGGCCGGCTTCCGCCTGGCCCGCTCCGGCGACACCGACCCGGGCGGCCACGCCGAGTGGTACGCCGAGGGCCTGGCCGCCGGCACCGACCGGGGCTCCCCGGAACACTGGCCGAGCATGCGCGAGTGCGGACAGGCCAAGGTGGAGTGCGCGTCTGTGGCGATCGCGCTGCACGAGACGCGGCTCTGGATCTGGGACCGGCTGGACGACGGCGTACGGCAACGGATCGTCGCCTGGATGACGGACCTGCTCGGCAGCGACGTCTCCGACAACAACTGGGTGTGGTTCCGTGCGATCACGTCCGCGTTCCTGCGCTCGGTCGGCGCGCCGTGGAGTGCGCCCGACATCGACCACGCGATCACGCGGACGGAGGAGTGGTACGCGGGCGACGGCTGGTACTCCGACGGGAGCGGTGCAGGCGGCCCGTTGCGGCACTTCGACCACTACTCGGGCTGGGCCATGCAGTACTACCCCCTGTGGTACTGCCGGATCTCCGGCGCCGACGCCGACCCCGCCCTGCTCCCCCGCTACCGGGCCCGGCTCCGCCGCTACCTCGACGACGCCCAGCACCTCGTGGCGGCCGACGGCGCCCCGCTGTACCAGGGCCGCTCCCTCACGTACCGCTACGCGATGCTCTGCCCGCTCTGGGTGGGCGCCGTCTTCGACGCCACTCCCCTGCCGGCGGGCCGCACCCGCCGTCTCGCGAGCGGAGTCCTACGACACTTCACCGAAGCCGACTGCTTCGACGAGCGCGGACTCCAACCGCTCGGCTGGCACGGGGAGTTCACGGCGATCCGGCAGCCGTACTCCGGGCCCGGCTCGCCGTACTGGTCGAGCAAGGGCTTCGCCGGGCTGGTGCTGCCCGCCGAGCACCCGGTGTGGTCGGACAAGGAGGAGGCGCTGCCGATCGAGACCCGGGACGTGCGGCGGACGCTGACCGCCCCGGGGTGGCTCGTCTCCGGCACGGCCTCGGACGGGGTCGTGCGCGTGGTCAATCACGGCAGCGACCACGCCTTCGGTGACGGCGTCGACATGGAGGCGGACGATCCGACGTACGCCCGCCTGGCCTACGCCTCGCACGCCGGCCCCGACAGCGCGGAGGCGAGCCTCAACGACCCGCTCGACTCGCACATCGCGCTGCTCGACGCCGACGGACGCCCTTCGCACCGCCGCCCGTTGACCCGGCTGCACCTCGGTGTGCGGACCGCCGTCTCCCGGCACCGGGCCCACTGGCCGCTCGGCCCTGTGCCCGTCCCGTACGCCCACGAGCCCGCGCCCTCGTTCCGTACGGGCCCGTGGATCACGACGGCGTCCATGCTGAACGGCCCGCTGGAGGTCCGGCTCGCGCGCGTCGACGGCCCGGTCCGGGAACCGCTGCGGCTACGGCTCGGCGGCTACTGTCTGGCCGCCACCGAACCTCCGCTCGCGTACGAGGAGACCGGGCCTGCCGCTTGGGTGCGCCGCCCGACCGGCCTGTCCAGCACGGTGGTCGGGCTGCGCGGTTTCGACCAGGCGGGCATCGCCACCGCACGGGACGCCAATGCCTTCGGCGCACACTCGGCGACACCCTGGCTCGCCACGACGGCGGAGGTCGAACCGGGCGCGGTGTACGCCGCGTTGGTCTGTCTCTCCGGAGTCGTCGAGGGACCGGGTGCCGCCGAAGCCGTACGTCTGGAGGTCTGTTACGACGGTGACGGCACCGCCCTCGCCGTCGTCACCTGGCCCGACGGCACCCAGGACAACGTCCGCCTGGGGCCGCCGAGTTGACCGGTGTGTCGGGTCGGATGCCGTACTTCTGGATCACGTGCCGTCGATGAGCCTGACCGCGATCGCGGGGCTGAACTGTCCGGCAGGGACCGTCGGGGCGATGCCGCACTGCCCGTCGGAGTTCCCCGGCGTCTTGACCCACAGCAGCAGGTCCTCGCCGCCGCCCACGCGCGGGGTGGCACCGAGTTTGCGGCCGGCCGGGTTGCACCACTCGCCGTTGGAGCCGTTGCCGTTGCGGCTGGAGTCCACGACGAAGTGGGAGCCGCCGCCGAGCGCGGAGTTGATCGAGTTGCCGTAGGTCTCCGAGGAGCCGGTGGTGTAGAAGTTCGAGACGTTCACGGAGAAGCCGCGGACGTTGGCCACGCCCGCGGACTTCAGCCGGCTCGCCATGGTCGCCGGAGCGACCCAGTTGGTGTGTCCGGCGTCCAGATAGGCCCAGGTGTTGGGTGCCTTCTGCTGGAACATCTGGGCGGCGTAGGCGAGCATCGCGAGCCGGTCGCCGACCTGCGAACCGGACAGGCAGCTGAAGTCGGACAGGGCGTCCGGCTCGATGACGACCACGGCGGGGCGGGTCCCCACCGCGGCCGCGAAGGTCGAGATCCAGGTGCGGTACTCGGCCACGCTGCCCGCGCCACCGGACGAGTGGCCGCCGCACGCGTCCCGGAGCGGGATGTTGTAGGCGACCAGGACCGGCAGCTTGTCGTGGCTGTCGGCGGCACCGACGTAACCGGCCACGGCGGGTCCGATCCCTCCGCTCTCGCCGCCTGTGTACCAGCGGGCTATCGGCTGGGACGCGATGGCCGACTGGATACGCGCGGCTCGCGAGTCGGAGGGGTTGTTCCGGACCCAGACGGCCGGGCCGGAGTCGGGGTTGGAGTAGAAGCCGCTCGTCAGGGAGATCGGACTGGCGGCCGCTGCCGGTCCGGCCGCGACGAGTGGGAGCGGCAGCACGAGCAGACCGATCAGGGCAGTTCTGAGCAGAACGTTCCAGCGCACGGTGAGTCCCTTCTCCTCAGCGCGCGGAGTCGGCGGCGAAGGCCGACACCCAGGCGAGTGCGGAGTTCCAGTTGATGGCGATTTCGTTGGTCGAGTACGAAAAGATGTCGTCGATGTAGCAGGTGGCGGGGGCGCAGCCGACCAGGTTCTGCTGGGCGACCGGGTCCTGGAGGGCGGAGTCGGGGCCGCCGGCCAGCGAACCGGGCGGGGGGCTCGGCAACTTGGGGTCGATCTGGTGGGCCCAGATGCGGTTGTGCTGGTTGCGGCTGAACTGGGTGCCGTAGCCGGTGACGAAGGACTGGTTCAGGGCGTTGCGGCCGAGGAGGTAGTCCAGCGACTCCAGCGCGGCACTGCGGTAGACGCTCCGGTGGGTGATGTCGTAGGCGGTAGCGATGACCAGCGCGTTGTTCGCGGTGACGCTGTTGGAGCCCCAGACGTAGGCGCCGTCGGCGGGCAGGTTGGGGTTCGGGTAGCCCTGCGACCGCTCGTCCCGTACGAACCCGTCCGCGACGGCGAGGACCCGCTGGCGGGCGGCGGCGACCATACGGGCGGGGAAACGGCCCGGCAGCCGGACGACGGTGAGGTCGGCCAGCGCTCCGGTGTCCCGCCAGGAGAACCCGGCCGAGGTCATTTCGGTGTCGATGCGGGACAGGTAGGCGCGGTCGTGTGTGGTGGCGTAGAGCTCGGTGGCGGCCCACGAGTACTCGTCGGACACGTCCGTGTCGGCGTACGCTCCGCCGCCGACGCTGTCGCTGCTCGGCGCGTACACGTCGGGATGGGCGAGCGCGGCCTTCCAGGCGGTCCTGGCCGCGGTCAGGCACTTGTGGGCGAAGGCCGCGTCGTAGCGGGCCCACACCCGGGCGCACTGGGCCCCGGCGGCGGCGAGGTTGAGGGTGGCGGCCGTGGACGGCGCGTGCAGGTAACGCGGTTGGGAGTCCTGGTCGGGCTGGGTGGGCAGAGCGCTCCAGGCCAGGTCGTGGATCTTGTGGTGGGCCATGCCGGCCAGCGGCTCGCCCTCGGGCACCTGCATGCGCAGCAGGAACTCCGTCTCCCAGCGGGACTCGTCGAGTACGTCCGGGACGCCGTTGTCGTTCTCGGGGATGCTCAGCAGTCCGTCGCGCAGCCCGGCGGTGTCGCCCTGCGCGCGGGAGCGTTCGTAGGAGTCCATCAACTGCCATGCGGCGAGTGCGCCGTTGACGACGTACTTGCCCTGGTCTCCCGCGTCGTACCAGCCGCCCCGGACGTCCAGTGAGTAGTCACAGACGCCGGGCGGACAGGGGACGTCGGTGTCGCCCTTGTTGGGTGCCACGCCGAGGTGTCCGGCGGGCCGGGCGTAGGCGTCCCCGGCGTATCGGGCCTCGATGGGCGTGCCGCTGCGGACAGCGTAGAAGTAGTCGAGTGCGTCCTTGCGCAGGGCCCGGTAGGGGTTGTCGGCGATGGCGAACGGATGGCTCGCGGCCGTGCCCACTGCGAGCGTGTATCCCGTCCCGGCCTTGCGCACCGAGCTGAAGTCGGCGATGTGCACATGGTCGCCGGAGGCGGCGTCCGTGCCCTGGACGCGCGTGCGTCCGGTCCTGACGACCGCGCCCGAGTCGTCGAGCAGGCGCCATTCCACGGGTTCCGCCGAGGAGTTGACGATGGACGCCTTCTTGGGGCCGTGCACCGCGTAGCCGTACTGGTTCGCGCGTACCGGGGAGCCGAAGTCGCGCCCGCCACCAGGGGGTATCGCACCGCCGGTCAGGGAGACGTCGTCCAGGCACAGGGTGAACGGCTCGGTGGCGCCGCCCTGTTGGAAGGACAGCTGGGCGTGCAGGCTCGCGGTCGCGGAAGTGCCGGTGAACTCGAAGGACTTGGGCGTGGTGGTGACGGCGGCGGCCTTGTTGAGGGTGGTCGTGTGGGGGGCGGCGGGCAGTTGCAGCACGGCGCGAACGGACACGTCCCGGGTGGCGGAGGCGGTGAAGCGCAGGGTGTAGGGCCGGCCGGCCTCCAGCGGGATGTCGTTCTGGCCGATCATGGAGTCCCAGACGTTGACGGTCCCCGAGGGGACCTTGGCGCACAGGCGGCCCAGATCGATGGCGGACGGCGTGTTGCCGCTGCTCCACCAAGGGGTCTTCACGCTGTCGAAGGTGCCGTTGAGCACCCGTTCGTGTGCCGCTTCCGCGGCGTGCGCGGGCGTCGCGGCCAGGGCGACGGTGAGGACGGGCGCGAGGAAGACCGCGCCCCATCTGGTCTTGTGGAACATGCCGGGCCCTTCTCGGTGACAGGGTTCCCGGCTCGGTGCGGCGTCAGTGCCAGATGGTGCGTGGGGGCGCTGAGGCTGTCAAGTCTTCAAGCAGAGCAGTCTTTTCTGCGTCCGGAGACTTCACAGACCGAACGTGCCGCTCCTAGTCTGCGACTGTAAGCGCTTCCAGTTTTTTCTGGAGGCATCACACAGGTACCGGCCGAGCTGTGGCGTCAACCCAGGTCAGCATTGATATCTGCGTCAGGAACGAGAGCGTTCGGACTGTTATCGCTCTCGGATTTCCCACAAGTGGAGGTTCAAATCGGTGAGCACGTTCGATCCCGGCTTCCTGTGGGGCGCCGCCACGTCGAGCTACCAGATCGAGGGCGCGGTCACCGAGGACGGCCGGGGTCCCTCCATCTGGGACACGTTCGCGGCCACCCCGGGAGCCGTTCAGGGCGGCGACACCGGAGCCGTCGCGGCCGACCACTACCACCGCTTCCCCGGGGACGTCGCGCTGATGGCCGAACTCGGTCTGCGCGCCTACCGGTTCTCCCTCGCCTGGCCCCGCATCCAGCCCACCGGCTCCGGCCCGGCCGACCAGCGCGGCCTCGACTTCTACCGCCGTCTGACCGACACCCTCCTCGACCGCGGCATCCAGCCCTGGCCCACCCTCTACCACTGGGACCTGCCCCAGCCGCTGGAGGACCGCGGAGGCTGGCCCGCCCGGGACACCGCCGAGCGGTTCGCCGAGTACGCCGCCCTCGCCCATGAGGCGCTGGGCGACCGCATCACCCACTGGACCACCCTCAACGAGCCGTGGTGCTCGGCCTTCCTGGGCTACGCCACGGGCCGCCACGCCCCCGGCCGCCGCGAGCCCGCCGCCGCCGTACGCGCCGCCCATCACCTGCTGCTCGGGCACGGCCTGGCCACGGAGGCGATACGGGGCGCCGCCCACGTCGGCATCACGCTCAACCTCACCCATGTCACCCCGCTCAGCACCGAGCCCGCCGACCTGGACGCGGCCCGCCGCATCGACGGCATGCAGAACCGCCTCTTCCTCGACCCGCTGCTGCGTGGCGCCTATCCCGACGACGTACTCGACGACCTCCGCGAGGTCACCGGCTTCGGTCACGTCCACGACGGCGACCTGAAGAGCATCGGGGCTCCGCTGGACCACCTCGGCATCAACTACTACGCGCCGATGCTGGTCGCCGGTGGCTCGACGCCGGTCCAATCCGCCTACGTGGGCTCGCCGTTGGTCCGGGTCGCCGACGGGGGCCGGCCGAGGACCGCGATGGGCTGGGAGATCGACGAGCGGGGACTCCTGGAGCTCCTGCTGCGGCTGAGGGACGACTACCCGGCCGTACCCCTGTACATCACGGAGAACGGCGCCGCCTTCGACGACGTCGTACAGCACGACGGGGTGCACGACACGGACCGGATCGCCTACCTGGACGGCCATCTCCGCTCCTGCGCACAGGCGATCGGCCACGGCGTGCCGCTCAAGGGGTACTTCGTCTGGTCGCTGCTGGACAACTTCGAGTGGTCGTTCGGCTACAAGCCCCGGTTCGGCATCGTGCACGTCGACTACGCGAGCCAGCGGCGCACGCCCAAGGACAGCGCCCGCTGGTACGCCGAGGTCATCCGGCGCGGGGGTGTGTGACGTGGCTGGCGCTTACAGTGCTGCTACTCCCCGTCCCGCCGTATCCCGTCCGCATTCCGTCCGTACGATTCAGGAGCAGCCCATATGACCAGACGGCAGCCGACGCTCGGTGAGGTGGCGTTGCGCGCCGGGGTGTCGGTCGGGACCGTCTCACGTGTGATCAACAACCGCCGGCACGTCAGCAAGAAGGCGCGGCAGGCGGTGGAGAGCGCGGTGGCGGAGCTGGGCTACGTGCCCAACATGGCGGCCCGTTCGCTCGCCTCGCAGCGGCGCGGGGCGGTGGTGCTGGCGATCTCCAGCGACGACCCCGCGCTCTTCGCCAACCTCTTCTTCGCCGAGGTGATCACGGGTGTCAACGCGGTCATCGAGGAGACGGACCTCGAACTGCTCCTGGTCCTGGCCGCCTCCGAGCGTGGCAGGGCCCGGCTCGCCCGCATCCTCCAGTCCCGGGGCGCGGACGGCGTCATGCTGCTGGCCCTGCGCGAGAACGATCCGCTGGCGAAGGTGGCCGAGGCGGGGGGCGTACCGGTCGTGCACGGGGGCCGCCCCCTGGACCGGCCGCCACGCTGGTACGTGGACGCCGACAACCGGGGCGGGGCCCGCCAGGCCGTGGAGTACCTGATCTCGACGGGCCGCCGCGCCATCGGTACCGTCACCGGCCCGCTCGACATGCACGCGGGTGTCTCCCGCTATCTGGGCTTCCGCGAGGCGGTCGCCCTGGCCGGGCTGAAGGACAACCGTGTGGCCCACGCCGACTTCAGCGAGGCGGACGGCGCCGCGGCGACCGCCCGCCTCCTCGACGAACACCCGGACCTGGACGCGGTGTTCGTCGCCTCCGACGCCATGGCCGCCGGCGCCCTGCGCGTCCTGCGCGAGCGCGGCCGAGCCGTCCCCGACGACGTCGCGGTCGTCGGGTTCAACGACATCCTCACCGCCCAGCACACCCAGCCCACCCTGACGACGATCCACCAGCCCATCGTCGCCCTCGGCAGCGAGATGACCCGCATGCTGGTGCGCGTCCTGGACGGCGAGGAGCCGACGCCCCTCATCCTGCCGACGGAGCTGGTGATCCGGGGATCCGCATAGCGGCCCTCCCGACCAGGGTGGTGCGGTCGGCGCCAGGGTGATGCGGTTCGCCGAGCCGGATGCCGAGGCGTTGTCCTCAGGACCACCTAATATCAACGGCGATGGGCAGCCGGACACCACACAGGCCCCGCGGAACGCGTTGGACCACGCGGATCGCGGCGCTCTGCCCTGCCCTGGCCGTACTGCTCGCCGCGCTGGTGATCTGCCTGGGGCCCACGGCTCACGCCCAGAGCGATCCGGCCACGGGCTCCATGACCACCGTGTCCACCGCCGCGACGCTGACGGACACCCCGGCCGAACACCACGCGCCGGCCTTCGCGCACCCGGCCGACTGTCACCCCGGCGACGCGTGTTGCCACCGGGCCGCCGACGGCGTGCGGGCCGTGCTCGCCACTCCCGTCCAGTACCTCCCGGCGATCCTGCCGCGTATGCCGGACCTCCCCCGGCAGCCGGACACGTCCTCACGCACCGGCGTTCCCGCGCCGACCTGCCGCGCTCCCGACCTACACGTCCTCCAGGTGCAACGGACCTAGACCGAAGCCACGGTGCCGTGCGCCCACACGCACATGCAGCCGACTTCCGACCGTCCACCCCACACCAGCACCCACCGCCGCCCGACGACACCACGCGGCGGGGACGAGGAACACACAGCCATGAGCAAGACGAGCAAGAAGGCGTCCGCCGAGGCGCGGCGGGCCAAGATAGAGGAGGCGCGTCGCGCCCAGAAGGCCCGCGAGCGCCGCAACCGCATCATCACCATCAGCCTCAGCGCGGTCATCGTCGCCGGACTGGTCGGCTGGGGCGGGTACGCCCTCAACAGCGCCAACGAGAAGGACGAGCAGCAGGCCGCCGACGCGAAGAAGCCCGTCCGGGGTGAGAAGACCTGGGACACGAAGAAGCTCACCCAGAACCATGTCCAGGGCACCGTCGACTACCCGATGAACCCTCCCGTCGGCGGCGACCACGACCAGGCCTGGATGACGTGCGACGGCACCGTCTACACGAAGGCCATCCCCAACGAGAACGCCGTGCACTCCCTCGAACACGGCGCGGTCTGGATCACGTACAACGACAAGGCTGCCGACGCCGACATCAAGACGCTCGGCGACAAGGTCTCCAAGACGCCCTACACCCTGATGAGTCCGGCCGAGGACCAGTCCGGGACGATCACGCTGTCGGCCTGGGGCAGCCAGCTGAGCGTCGACAAGGCATCCGACCCCCGGGTCCAGCAGTTCCTCAGCAAGTACGTTCAGGGATCGCAGACCCCCGAGCCGGGCGCCGCCTGTACAGGGGGGTTGACCGCCTGACGACGGCCGGCTGGGCGACGAGCTTGTCGCCCAGCCGGCCTCCGAGGGGGCGTCAGCCGAGGACCGTGTCCAGGATCAGCTTCTCGAAGATGAGGTAGGCCAGGAGCGAGAAGGGAACGGCGGTCGCAAGGGTCAGTGCGCGTTCCCTGTGGGTGCGGCCCATCAGTAGCGCCACGAGGACCAGAAGGGCGAGGCAGGCCCACGCCTGGGGGGCGTAGTGCAGGACCCAGGCGTAGTGGATCGCTTCCATGCCGAAGACGCCCGCGAGTGCGGCGAGAGCGATGACTCGGCGGCGCGGGTCGCGGCCTCGCCACCAGGCGCCCGCCAGCCCGAAGAGGGGACCGGCGATGAAGGCCATGCCCAGCCAGACGAGCGGAGCGTGCAATGAGCCCATGCCGTCGCGGCCGAACTCCGCGTAGGCGTAGTAGCCGACGACGAGACCGGACTCGGCGCACAGACCGGCGACGGCGGCCGCCGGCAGGCTGACGTGCCGACCCAGCAGCGCGCCGGCGACGAACGCAACGACGGACCAGACGGCACCGGAGTTGGCGATCTGGTTCCAGGCCCCGGAAAGCCAGCCCTGAGCGAGGTTGGTCAGGACACCTGCGACCAGCCCTCCGGCGAAGGTCGAGACGGTCGCGTAGGCCCAGGCTGTTCGGCTGGCGCCAGGCAGCGAAATGGTGGCAGGGGACGCGTTCATCGGGCGGTGCTCACTATCTGTTTCGTTCTGAGTGGAGCTGGGGCTCATACCTCTTGATGCAGCTGTAAGGATGTGCGGAACCGGCAGCTCGTTCCGTTCGACGGGCTGCGCCCCCTCATCAGGCCGAACGTTCACGGTCCGACGGCCGTCACAGCAGTAGCCGTCTTCGAAAGGGCTGCCATGACTGCCGGACGTTCCCGTGCCCGCTCCATCTCCACCGCCACCCTGATCGGCGGCCTGACCGGTGCCCTGATCTGCGCGGTTGCCGGCTGCGGCAGCGAGACGCAGGTGTCCACGAGCACCCCCGCACCGAGTGAGACCCGCTGGGAGGAGCCCGCCTCGTACGCGTACACGCTGACCTCCAGCGAAGGCGAACGGTCCCTGATCGGGGCCTTCCGGATCACGGTGCGGAACGGCAAGGTGGCCGAGGCGGTCGGTCTCGACGAGAGCGGACGCCGGGTGGTGAAGCAGCTGCCCGGTGACGTGCCCACCATCGGCGAACTGCTGGAGGAACTGGAGCAGGCACGGCACGACCGCGCGGACACGGCGGAGGCGAAGTACGCGGCCGACGGGCACCCGGTGCTGATCTCCCTGGACTGGGAGGAGAACGCCATCGACGACGAGGCCCGGTATGTCATCAGCGCGTATGAACCGGCGGTCGGCTGAGGCGTTTTCAGTGCATCGGTCCCTCGGTCCGCGCGGCCGACTCGACGGAATCGGAGGGATCGGCCGGATCGGCGTCCGATGCTTCTCGTGAGTCCGCACCTGGAGTGGGCGCCAGCCGGGCGCGGCGCAGGGATGGGAAGGCCGCCGCGAGCACGAGCGTGGCCAGGACGCAGACCAGCCCGCCGGTGATCACAGCGGTGCGGGCGCTGGTGAGTTCGGCGAGGAAGCCGACGGCCGCGTTGCCCAGGGCCGGTGAGACGGTCGCCTGGATCATCCACAGGCGAGCGACGCGCAGGGTGTCGGAGATCAGGTCACCGAGTCCGGCGAGCGCCAACAACAATAGGGCGAACGGCAGGTACGAGGTTGCGCCGAAGCCGGTCAAGGACAGCCCCCACAGCAGGACCGCGCCGACCAGCGCGCCGAGCGCGGGCGCGGCATACAGGGGGCGGACCGGGCTCCCTGATCACGCCTAGGGGCCGTCAGCCGCTCAGCCGACCGAGTGCGCAGTTCGCCGTCGGAAAGTACGGTGGCGTTCAGGTGTTCGACCTTGGGCATCAGTGGCTCCGGAAGTCATCGACGTGGGTCAACGGGCGGTGGAGGCGGCATGGCCGGCAAGGGTGCGGAGAGACTGCCGCGCAAGACGTACGAGAAGGAACTGCTCCGCCTCCAGACGGAGTTGGTGAAGCTCCAGGAGTGGGTGCGGGCGACGGGCACCCGGCTGGTGGTGGTCTTCGAGGGACGGGACGCGGCGGGCAAGGGCGGCACCATCAAGCGGGTCGCCGAGCACCTCAACCCCCGTGTCGCCCGGATCGCGGCACTGCCGAAGCCCAGCGAGCGCGAGCGCACGCAGTGGTACTTCCAGCGGTACGTCGAGCATCTGCCGGCCGCCGGGGAGATCGTGCTGTTCGACCGGTCCTGGTACAACCGGGCCGGGGTCGAGCATGTGATGGGCTTCTGCACGAAGGAGGAGCACCAGCTGTTCCTGCGCCAGTGCCCGATCTTCGAGCGGATGCTCGTCGAGGCCGGGGTGGTGCTGCGCAAGTACTGGTTCTCGGTGAGCGACACCGAGCAGCAGGAGCGTTTTCGCAAGCGGCTGGACGACCCGCTGCGGCGCTGGAAGCTCTCGCCGATGGACCTGGAGTCGATCACCCATTGGGAGGCGTACTCCCGGGCCAAGGACGAGATGCTGGTGCACACCGACATCGCGGAGGCGCCGTGGTACGTCGTGGAGAGCGACGACAAGCGCCGGGCGCGGCTGAACATGATCGCCCACCTGCTGGGCTCCGTGCCGTATCACGACGTGCCGCCACCGGTACTGGAGCTGCCGAAGCGACCCGCGCCGACCGGCTACCAGCGCCCGCCGCGTGACCTGCAGACCTACGTCCCCGACCACGCGGCGAGTCTCTGAGGCCCTGTCTCCAGAGACCGTTGGGGCGCATACGCGGCCTCTGGCCACCCGGACGCGAACCACTCGCCGCCCGGACACGAACCATCCGTCGCGGTCGTGGACAGGCCGGTGGATCCTGAGATCCGACGGCGAAAGGCGGCTCATGTCCCAGGGCGCGGGCAGACATGGTCAGGGCTGGCGCAGCCTGGCGCCCGGAGCCGCCTCCTTCCTCGGCTACCGACGCACCTGGCTGAGAGGCGACCTGCTGGCCGGCGTCACCGTGGCCGCGTACCTGGTGCCGCAGGTCATGGCATACGCGGGCGTGGCCGGGCTCCCGCCGGTCGCCGGACTGTGGGCGATCCTGCCCGCCCTTGCCCTGTACTCACTGCTCGGCTCCTCACGCCTGCTCTCGGTGGGCCCCGAGTCCACGACCGCGCTGATGACCGCCGCCGTCGTCGGCCCGCTCGCCGCCGGCGACCCCGGGCGCTACGCGACCCTGGCCGCCGCCCTCGCCGTCACGGTCGGGCTCCTCTGCCTGGTGGCACGGGCGGTTCGGCTGGGCTTCCTCGCGGACCTGCTCTCCCGCCCGGTCCTGATCGGCTACCTGGCGGGCGTGGCGCTGATCATGATGGTCGACCAGCTGCCCAAACTCACCGGGGTGAAGACGACCGGCGCGGAGTTCTTCCCTCAACTGTGGTCCTTCTTCAGGAACTTGCCGGACGCTCACACGGCCACCGTCGTCCTGTCCGCCGCCCTGTTGGCCTTCCTCTTCGCGGTGTCCAGGTACGTCCCCGCCGTGCCCGGTCCACTGCTCGCCGTCGTCCTCGGCACGGTCGCCGTGGTGTCCTTCGACCTCGACGACCGGTACGGCATCCAGGTGATCGGAGACGTCCCGTCGGGGCTGCCCGACCTCGCATGGCCGGACCTGAGCGAACTGCCGCATCTGGTGGTGCCGGCGCTCGGCGTGCTGATCGTCGCGTACACCGACTTCATCCTGACCGCGCGGGCGTTCTCCGGGCGGGACGACGCAGGGCCCGGACTGGACGCCAATCAGGAGTTCCTGGCCCTGGGCGCGGCCAACCTCGGCGCCGGCGTCCTGCACGGCTTCCCGGTCAGCAGCAGCGCCAGCCGCACCGCGCTCGCCTCCTCGGCGGGCGCCCGCAGCCAGGCGTACTCGCTCGTGGCAGGTGCGCTGGTGCTGGCGGTGCTTCTCTTCCTCAGCCCGCTGCTGAGTCGCACGCCGTCGGCCGTTCTGGGTGCGCTCGTCGTGTACGCCGCCGTCCGCATGATCGACCTCGCCGGCTTCCGCCGCCTTGCGACCTTCCGCCGTCGCGAACTCCTCCTCGCGCTCGGCTGCCTCGCCGGCGTGCTGGCCCTGGACATCCTCTACGGCGTGCTCGTGGCCGTCGGCCTGTCGGTGGCCGAGCTGCTGACCAGGGTGGCCCGTCCGCACGACGCCGTCGAGGGGCTGGTGCCCGGAGTGGCCGGGATGCACGACGTCGACGACTATCCGCAGGCCCGCACCATCCCCGGTCTGGTGATCTACCGCTACGACTCACCGCTGTTCTTCGCCAACGCGGAGAACTTCCGGCACCGCGCGCTGTCGGCCGTCGACGAACAGAGCAGCCCCGTCCGCTGGTTCGTCCTCAACACCGAGGCCAACGTCGAGGTCGACATCACCGCCCTCGACGCGGTCGACGAACTGCGCCGCGAACTCACCGACCGCGGCATCGTGTTCGCCCTCGCCCGCGTCAAACAGGACCTCATGGACGACCTCAAGGCGTACGGCCTCGCGGATTCGGTCGGGTCGGACCTCATCTTCCCGACGCTGCCCACCGCGGTCGCCGCATACCGGCAATGGAGCACCGATCGGTAGGCCACCAGGCCGACAGGCCGTGAGCACGGATTCGGATTGATACGCGTTGATTCAGATAGATACATCAATCTGGTTTGATGTATCTTCGACCTATGGGACCGCGCCCCTCGGATTCGGCCACCGCGCCGCCGGAATTCCTCCGGCTGGCCGCGCATCCGCTGCGCTGGCGGCTGCTGACGGAACTCGCCGACGGCGACTTTCGGGTCCGTGAGCTGGTCGAACGCGTCGGGGAGCCGCAGAACCTGGTCTCGTATCACCTGCGGCTGCTGCGCGACGGCGGTCTGCTCACCGCCAGGCGCAGCAGTTTCGACGGCCGGGACAGCTACTACCACCTCGACCTGGAGCATTGCGCCGAGGCACTGGCGGCCAGCGGTACCGCCCTGCACCCGGCGTTGAGCCAGGCACCGGCACCTCCCCGTCGTCCGGTCACCCCGGAGCGATCCCACCGTGCCTCGGTGCTGTTCGTGTGCACCGGCAACAGCGCCCGCTCACCGATCGCTGAAGCCCTGCTGCGCCACCACAGCGCGGGCCGCGTCACGACGGCCAGCGCGGGCACGAGCCCCAAGCCGCACCTGCACCCGCATGCCGTCCGGGTGCTGCGCGAGTCGTTCGGCATCGATCTCTCCGGTCGGCATACCCGACACGTGGACGAACTCGCCGGCCGCCGCTTCGACCACGTGATCACCTTGTGCGACAGGGCTCGTGAGGTCTGCCCGGAGTTCGGTCCGCGGCGGGTCCACTGGAGCATGGCCGACCCGGGCGCAGCGGGTGACACAGGCCGGGCCGACTTTGCGGCCTTCCAGCAAGCGGCCGCCGACATAGACATCCGTATCCGGCACCTGATGCCGGTCCTGAACACCCCCGAGACCTTTGCGAGGTCCGAGCCATGACCACTCACGACGAATACGTAAGCGTCCGCTACCTCGTCGATGACGTGCAGGCCGCCACCGACTTCTACACCACCCACCTCGGGTTCACGCTGCGCTTCAGCGCCGCCCCCGCCTTCGCCGACGTGGTCCGTGGCCGGCTGCGGCTGCTGCTGTCGGGCCCGGCGAGCTCGGGCGCCCGGGCCACCCCGAAGGAGGCCGCCGTCGCGGGCGGCAACCGCATCCACCTCACCTACGACGACCTGGACGCCGAGATCGCACGACTGCGCAGCGCCGGTCTCTCCTTCCTCACCGAGGTCGTCTCCGGTCCCGGAGGGCACCAGATCCTGCTGGCCGACCCGGCGGGCAACCTCGTCGAACTGTTCCAGCCCGCCGCGCCGGGCAACCGTGACCAGGCGCGACGCTGACACCTGCCTCATCCGCAGCACTGGTCGGGAACAAGCGGAAGGTGAGCACCGGCTGAGCCGTCCGGACACGCGAAAAGCCGTCCTCCCTAATCGAGAGAACGGCCTCCGACCTGCATCAAAGCTGGTCGGGACGACAGGATTTGAACCTGCGACCCCTTGACCCCCAGTCAAGTGCGCTACCAAGCTGCGCCACGTCCCGGTGCGCCGTCCGCGGTGATCCGCGTGAGTGCGCGAGAAGGAACTTTACCGCACGTCGGGGGCAACGCCGAAAGGGGCATGGGGCGCGGGAGAATCGACGTATGGGCAGCACATCTTCAGGACGGCCGGCCGGGGCGCGGGACCGGGACGACGAGGGCCGGGCACGCAACGCCCGGCCGCGCGACGGGCTCGGGCGGCCCCTGCCGTACGACGCGGAGGGGGTGGCACGGCAGCCGGAGGGCGTCGTGCGCGCCCCGGAGAGAAGTGTGGTCGAGGCACAGGAGTTGCTCGACGCCGGGAAACCCTTCCACGCCCACGAGGTCTTCGAGGACGCCTGGAAATCGGGTCCCCCGCAGGAGCGCGCCCTGTGGCGGGGGCTGGCTCAGCTCGCCGTGGGGCTCACCCACGCGGCCCGCGGGAACCTCACGGGCGGCGTCCGGCTGCTGCGCCGCGGGGCCGCGGCCGTCGAGGAGTGGGCGTCGGCTTCCGGGGAGCCGCGGCCGTACCGGATGGATCTTGCGGGCGTCGTGACATGGGCGCGGGACCTCGCAACCGACGTGGAGCGGGACGGCGTCGCCATCGACGCCGGGGCGCGGGCGCCGCGGCTGCGCGGAGGCTCGTAGGAGGTGCTGCACGCGTTGTCAGTGGCGTGCGGCAGACTCGGGGACGTGCGAAAGATTCATGTCATCGGTATCGGCGCGGGCGACCCCGACCAGCTGACCCTCCAGGCGGTCAGGGCGCTGCGGAGCACGGACGTGTTCTTCGTCCTGGACAAGGGCGAGGTGAAGTCGGACCTGGTCCGGCTCCGCCGGGACATACTCGACGCACACGTGCCCGAGGGGACGTATCGCGTGGTGGAGGCGCGCGACCCGGACCGGGACCGCTCCGCGAGCGGCTCGGCGTACTCCCCGGCCGTCGGCGACTGGCGCAGCGCCCGCGCCGACATCTTCGAGCGGATGATCGCCGAGGAACTGCGCGAGGACGAGAGCGGCGCGTTCCTGGTGTGGGGCGACCCCGCCTTGTACGACAGCACGCTCGGGATCCTCGAGGAGGTGCTGGAGCGCGGTGCGGTGGCCTTCGCGTACGACGTCGTGCCGGGCATCAGCAGTGTCTCGGCGCTGGTCGCCCGGCATCGCACGGGGCTGAACCGAGTGGCCCGGCCCGTGCAGATCACCACGGGGCGCCGGCTCGCCGAGGGCTTCCCGGACGGCGTGGACGACGTGGTCGTCATGCTCGACGCCCACCAGGCCTTCCGGCAGTACGCAGACCAGGACATGGACATCTACTGGGGCGCCTACATAGGCACCCCGGACGAGATCCTCGCCTCCGGCCCGATCGCCGAGGCCGGGCCCCGCATCGAGCGGCTGCGCGCGGAGGCCCGGGAGCGCAAGGGCTGGATCATGGACACGTATCTGCTGCGCCGGAAGCCGAAGGAGTCGTAGGCAGCAGTCGTAGGCAGCAGTCGTAGGCAGTCGTAGGCAGTCGTACAAACCTCGGCCGACGGGGCCGCCGCGCACCGGACACCCGACCAGACCGCCCCGCATGCGTGCCCGGTCCGCCGGTGTGATCGTGGCCTCGTGACAGTCGCCGAGGAGAGCGCGCCGCCCGCCGCACAGCCACCCGTCCTGGACCCGCGGCGCCGGAACATCGTCTTCGTGACGATCATGCTGGGCATGCTGCTCGCGGCCCTCGACCAGACGATCGTGGGCACGGCGCTGCCGACGATCGTGTCGGATCTCGGCGGTGCCGAGCACATGTCGTGGGTGGTCACCGCCTATCTCCTCGCGGAGACCGTGGCGACCGTGCTCGTCGGCAAGTTCGGCGACATGTTCGGCCGCAAGGTGGTCTTCCAGGTCTCGGCGATCGTGTTCATCACGGGCTCGTTCCTGTGCGGCCTCGCGGGCAACATGACGCTGCTGATCGCCTGGCGGGCGATGCAGGGCATCGGCGCGGGCGGTCTGATGGTGACGGCGATGGCGCTGATCGCCGATGTCATCCCGCTGCGGGAGCGGGGCAAGTACCAGGGCGCGATCGGCGCCGTGTTCGGGGTGGCCACGGTCATCGGGCCACTGCTCGGCGGCCTGTTCACGGACCATCTGTCGTGGCGCTGGGCGTTCTACGTCAACGTTCCGATCGCGATCGTCGTCGTGATCGCGGCGGCCCGGACCATCCCGGTGGTGAAGTCGGCCGTCCGGCCCGTCATCGACTATCTGGGCATCGCGTTCGTCGCCGTCGGCGCGAGCTCGCTGATCCTGGCGACGAGCTGGGGCGGCAACGAGTACGCGTGGGGTTCGGGCGTCATCATCGGCCTGTTCGTGGGCGGTGTGGTGGCGCTCGGACTGTTCTGCTGGGTGGAGACCCGGGCGGCCGAACCGATGCTGCCGATGCGGCTGTTCGCCAACCCGGTGTTCACGGTCTGCTCGATCCTCAGCTTCATCGTCGGCTTCGCGATGCTCGGCGCGATGACGTATCTGCCGACCTATCTCCAGTACGTCGACGGCGACTCGGCCACGGTCTCGGGCGTGCGCACGCTGCCGATGGTGATCGGTCTGCTGATCGCGTCGGTGTTCAGCGGCAACGTGGTCAGCAAGACAGGGCAGTACCGGTACTTCCCGATCGTGGGCTCGCTGGTCATGGCCGTCGGGCTGTATCTGATGTCCCTGATGGGGCCCGACTCCGGTGCCTGGCTGGAGTCGCTGTACATGTTCGTGCTCGGCACCGGCATCGGCCTGTGCATGCAGGTGCTGACCATCGCCGTGCAGAACACCGTCGAGTACGCCGACCTGGGCACCGCGACCTCGGGCGTCACCTTCTTCCGTACGCTGGGCAGTTCCTTCGGTACGGCCGTCTTCGGCACGATCTACACCAACGCACTCACACCGAACCTCAGGGACGGGATCGCGGCCGCCGCGCAGACCGGGGACCTGGACCCGGCCACCGTCAGCAGGGCCGCGACCAGCCCGGAGGGCCTGCACGAGCTGCCGTCGGCCGTGGCCGCGCCCATCATCGACGCCTACGCGGACACCATCCACACGGTCTTCCTGTGGACGGTCCCGGTCGCGGGCCTCGGCTTCCTGGTCGCGCTGTTCCTCAAGCAGGTCCAGCTGCGGGACAGCGCACGCGCCGGCTCCACCGACATGGGCGAGGGGTTCGGGTCACCGCGCGACGCCGACTCGCAGCGGGTGCTGGAAGCCTCCGTCGGGAAGATCATCGGCACGACGAGCCTCGACACCGGGCGGCGGATCGTCCAGGATTCCGACACCCGTCTCGACGTGGCCGGCGCCTGGGCGGTCATGCAGGTCGAGCTGCTCACCCGGCTGGTCGGACACGCGAGTCTCGGTCTGATCGGCGCCCGCCGTCACCTTCCGCCCGAGGTCCTCCTCCCGGTCTTCGACCGCATGGTCGACGAGGGCTACCTCACCCGCGACGGTTCCCTGCTCTCCCACACCGAGGCCGGTGCCCGCGAGGCCCAGGTCATCGGCCGGGCCTGGGGGGCCTGGCTCGAGGAACGGGTCCGCCAGGACATCGGTCACCCCGCCGGCAGCGACCTGCGCATCGCCGTGGACACCATCGCCAAGCGCCTGCTGGTCGAGGACCTGACCACCGGCCTGCCCGACCGCTCCCCGGAGCTGGAGTCCAGCAGCTCACGCTGAGCCGTGCGGCCGCCGGCCGCCCGCGTCGCCCCTCGCTGTGCGAACACTATGAACACAAACGATCGGACCGTGTTCCTGCTCCGCCCGTCTTCTTAGCATCACGGCGCACGGCGCGACGATGCGCCGCTGAGGACAGGGAGCGTGCCTTGTACAGGTCGAGATCGTGCAGCCGATGGTCATGCGTGTGGGCGGCGCTCGCCGCCTGTCTGTTGCTGATGGGGGTCGGCACGCTGACCACCGCGACGCCCGCCCAGGCCGGCCCGCCGCAGCCGGCCCCCGTCGACTGCCCGTCCGACCTCGCCGACCGGGCCACCTGCTACACGGGCCAGGACTCCCAGGGCGCCTACTACGCGATCGCCGTCCCCGACGACTGGAACGGCTCGCTCGTCGTCCACGCGCACGGCGGCCCGGACCTCGGCACCGGCTCCGACCCCGCCCGCAGCCTCGACGACCTGGGCCGCTGGTCGGTGATGGTCGACGAGGGATACGCCTGGGCGGGCTCGTCGTATCGCCGCGGCGGTTACGGCACGCGGATGGCCGCCGAGGACACCGAGAACGTACGACGGCTGTTCGTCCGGGAGTTCGGTGAGCCGCGGCGGACCTATGTGCACGGCCAGTCGTGGGGCGGGGACGTCGCCGCCAAGGTCGTCGAGACGTACGGCACCCGACGCGGGCCGTACGACGGTGCGCTGCTCACCAACGGTGTCCTCGCGGGCGGCTCCCGCGGCTACGACTACCGCGTCGACCTGCGCGTGGTCTACCAGTACTACTGCCAGAACCACCCCCGCCCGAGCGAACCCCAGTACCCGTTGTGGCAGGGCTTGCGCGCCGACTCGACCATGACGGCGGCAGGGCTGCGGGCGCGGTTGCAGGAGTGCACCGGCTACACGTCCGCCCCCGAGGAGCGGACCGAACTTCAGCAGCGGAATCTCGACGACATCCTGGCCGTCACGAACATTCCGGAGCGCACCCTGGAGTCGCATCTGCGGTTCGCGACGTTCACCTTCCGCGACATCGTGCACAGCCGGCTCGCCGACCGGAATCCGTTCGGCAACCAGGGCGTGCGGTACTCCGGCTCGCACGACGACGCGGCGCTCAACGCCGGCGTCGAGCGGTTCACGGCCGATCCGTCCGCCGTGCGCGACCTGTCGTACGACAGCGACCTCACCGGCAAGGTCACGATCCCCGTACTGACCATGCACGCGATCGACGACCCGACGGCGTTCGTCGAGCACGAGGCGGCGTACCGGGACACCCTGAAGGGCGCCCATCGGGACCGGTACCTGGTGCAGACGTTCACGCGGGAGCGGGAGCACAGCGAGCTGAGCGACGCCGAGTACGCCAACTCCATCGCCGCTCTGGACAGCTGGGTGCGCACCGGGAAGAAGCCGAGCCCGCAGTCGGTCGCGAAGGCGTGCGCCGCCTTCGACCGGACGTACGCCACCGGCTGCTTCTACGATCCGGACTTCCGCCCTTCGTCGTACGCCTCGCGTGTGGAACCCCGTCCGGGCGGGCTGCGGTGGCCTGCCATGACGGCCGCCCAGGAGAAGGCCTGGAGCAGAATCGAGGGTGTCGGGATCGCCCCCTGACGACATCAGCGCAGCAGCAGTTGCAGGCCGCCCAGCACTGTCGCGGCGATGACCAGCTGCTCGAACAGCCGCTGGTTGATCCGGTCCACGGCCCATTTGCCGAGGATCGCCCCGGGCACGACGAACGCGACGAGCGCGGCGTCCAGGAGCAGTGAGTTGCCGTCGATCAGGCCGAGGCCGACGCTGAAGGGCACCTTGGACACGTTGACGATCAGGAAGAAGAAGGCGGAGGTGCCCAGGAAGCCGAGCTTCCGGAAGCCCGCGGAGAGGAGGTACATCGACATCACCGGACCGCCCGCGTTGGCGACCATCGTGGTGAAGCCGCCGAGGACGCCGTACGAGCGGGCCTTGATCCGCCCGGAGCGGGTGGCGATCGAGTCCGGCTCCTCCGCGTCCGCGCCGGACTTGCGCCGTCGCCAGAGCGTCACCCCGGCCATCAGCAGCAGGATCGCCCCGATCGACGTCCGTACGATCGCGTCGTCCGCCCACACCAGGAAGAGCGTGCCGCCGACGACGCCCGCGGCGACCGCCGGGAACAGCCGCCACAGCGTGGGCCAGTGGGCGTGCCGCCGGTAGGTGAGGACGGCGAGCACGTCGCCGGCGATCAGGATCGGCAGCAGTATGCCGGTGGAGGCGCGGGCCGGCAGTACCGCCGCGAAGATCGCGAGGCTCACCGTGTTGGCGCCGCTCACCGCGGTCTTCGAGAAGCCGACGAGGAGAGCCGCCGCGGCGAGGGCGGCGAACTCCCAGCCGGTTATGTGCCAGAGCGTCATCGTGTCCATGCGGAGACCGATGCTAGTTGCAGCTAACCGTGGCCGTAAGGACCGTCTCGCCTTATGGTCCCGGCGTTGAAGAGTGCCGCGTTTGCGCCGGTTCGCCCTGGGCACCCGCGCCCGCATGGAGTGGTTGATCAATGCCGCCTGCGTAGGAGAGGACCCCGAGCTGTTCTTCCCGGTGGGTACGTCCGGACCGGCGCTGCGGGACGTCGCGGAGGCCAAACGCGTCTGCGCCCGCTGCCCCGTCGCCGACGAGTGCCTCACCTGGGCGCTGGACAACGGCCAGACCTCGGGCGTCTGGGGCGGCACCGGCGAGGAGGAACGCCGACGACTGCTCCGTACCGGCAAACGCCATGCCGTAAGGAGGAGCACCCCATGACCGTCGTGCAGAGCACGCCGCCCGAACCGGCCCGCACGATCGCCGGAGAGGCGTTCCAGACCACCCTCGTGGATCAGCTCGGGCTCTCGCTGATCGGGAAGCAGGCGCACTGCTGCGCCGGGGGTCCCCGAGAGCACGCAGGGAGGAGGCGCATGATGACCGACGCCCTTGAACTCGACGCGCTGTGGGAGGAGTTCCACCGCGTGGTGAACATGACCTCGCAGGAGCTGGCAGCCTGGCTCAGGGTCAGTGACGCCGACGAGGAGAGCGAACCGCTGCCGGAGCACGCCGGTTCGCCGACCGGGCAGCATGTGCTGGCGATCCTCCAGAAGCGCCGCACCGACCTCACGGACGACGACGTCCGGGTGATGTACGAGGTGGTGGACGCGGTGGAGGAAGAGGCGGAGCTCGAGAACGAGCCCGAGGCCGAGGCCGAGGAGACCCGCCGCCGGCACCGGCTGATGACCGTCGGCCACGACCCGCTCAAGGCATGAGCCGGGAAGCCGGGAAGTCAGTCCTCAGCCCAGCAGCCAGCCCCCGTCGACACTCAACTCCGCCGCGTTGACGGATCGGTTGCGCAGCAGGAAGTCCACGGCGTCCGCGACGTCCGCCATCGTGGCCAGTTGTCCGGTGGGGGTCTCGGCGCGCAGGGCCGCCAGCACCCTCTCCGGTTTGGCCAGCCAGTACGGGCTGTCGCCCACGACTCCGGGATGCACGGCGTTGACGCGGACGGGGGCGAGCTGGACGGCGAGGGTGCGCATCAGGCCGGTCATCCCGGAGTTGACGGCCGCCACCGTCGTGGCCCCCGGATAGGGCCGCTCCTTGGCCTGTCCGCCGAACAGCACGATGGCGCTGTCGTCGTGCAGCCGGGGCCGCAGCGCGTGCACGACCTCCGTGTAGCCGACCAGCTTGAGCGTGACCAGGCTCAGCGCGGCGTCGATGTCGTACTCGTCCACCCGGTTGTCGTCGCGGGAGACCCCGGCGAGCACCAGATGGTCGACGCGCCCGGCACCGGCCAGCGCCGCGGCGATCTCGTGCGGCCGGGACAGGTCGAGGGCGAGCCCGCGGGCCGCGCCGACCTCCTTGGCCACCGTGTCGGCGCGGTGGGCGTCGCGGCCGGTGAGGACGACCTCGTCCCCGCGCTCCGCACGCAGCCGGGCGAACGCGCGGCCGATGCCCGACGTGCCGCCGACGACGAGCACACTGCTCATGACCCCTCCTCCAGTGCCGTACGCAGGTACTCCCAGTCCCGGCTGAACCGGTAGGAGTGCCGGGGCGGCGGCTGCGGTGCCTGTGTCTCCAGCCAACGCACCGGCCCCTGACCGGCGCCCGCGAATCCGTGCACGCAACCGGCCCCCGCCCAGGCCGTGTCGCCCGGCCCCAGCCGGTACCGCTCGCCGTCGAAGGTGGCGTCCACGGTCCCTTCGAGGATCAGATACGTCTCCTCGAAGGGATGGTCGTGGCTGCCCGCGGCGCCGTCCGGTGCGTACCGCACCATGAACATCGTCGAGGCGACCGCGCCCAGATCGCTGTCGACCATCATCTTCACGGTGATACCGCTGTAGAGAAGCAGTGCGGTGCGCATGCTCGCCGAGACAGCGAGGAGGTCCTGGGACTGTTTCCCCGGGTCCATGTGCTCGGGCTCGAAGTGTCCGAACGACCGGGTGCGCGGATCACGGACGTCGATACGGACCGGGTCGCGGCCGGGCAGCGCGGGCACCTGCTGGGTGTCGTGGCCGTAGCGTGCCCGCGGCACCGGCGCGAGCATGTCGGCCCAGCGTGCGACGGTGTCGCCGGCGCCGCGCCAGGCGTGCGGGACGCCGGTCGCGAGGAGCCCGTAGTCGCCCTCCTCCAGGAGATACGACCCGTCCGGCACGTCCAGGATCACCGTTCCGTCGAGGATGTGGAAGCTCTCCTCGTACGAATGCACCTGGGCGCCGACCGCCCCGTCGGGCCGCAACTCGCAGACGCCGAAACCGGTGTGCACGCTGCCGTCCTCCTCCCCGACCAGCGTGCGCCGCCGGTAGCCGAGGTCGTCGTACGGCGACGGCGGCTCGTCGGCGGCGCGGCGCACCAGATGTGTGCTCATGCCTCCGCCTTCGCCGTATTCGCCGTATTCGCCGCCTTCGTCGCCTTCGCGGCAAGCAGCCGGTCACGGGACTCCTCGACGAGTCGGCGCGCCCGTCCGGTGTCGGCCGACAGCTTGCCGTCGCGCTTGTGGATCACACCGTCGACGAGGACGGTGTCCACGTTGGAGACATCCGCGCACAGCGTCACCGCGGAGACCGCGTCATGGACGGGCGCGACGTTCAGCGCGGTGGCGTCGATCGCGACGACGTCTGCGCGCTTGCCGGGGGTCAGGGAGCCGGTGCGGTGCTCGACGCCTGCGACGTGTGCGCCGTTGAGCGTGGCCAGCTCCAGCATCCGGCGGGCGGTCAGCATCGTGTCGGGAACCGGGGTGTCCGCCTGCCAGCACTCGGCGTTGACCCGGGCGCGTTCGGCGCCGAAGGCCGCGCGGATCTGGGTGAACATGTCGCCGGGCACGGTGGTGACGACGTCGATGCTCAAGGACGGCCGCAGTCCGTGCTCGATCGCCTTCATCACGGGCGGCCAGCCGTGCCCCATCTGCGTTTCCACCTGCGGCGCGATCGACACCGTACCGCCGCTGTCGGCGACCATCCGCCACTCGTCCTCGCTGAGATGGCAGCAGTGGATGTACGTGGTGTCGGGGCCCAGCAGGTCGAGGTCGTTGAGCTGCTGGACCATGCCGAACCGGCCCGCGAGGCGGCCCATGGACACATGCACGGTGATCGGGATGCCCAGCTCGCGGGCGAGCCTCCACTCGGCGGTGACGACGTCGTTGACGCAGAAACCGGGGCCGCGGGTGGCGAGGGCGAGGGTGAGCAGGCCGTCGTCGGAGGTGAAGTAGCGGTCGCGGACGCGTCGTACGTCCTCGCCCGGGATCGCGATCTTGCTCTCGAACCAGTAGTCGGCGAGGGAGGTGTTGGCGCTGCCGTAGGCGTACTGGGCGCGGATGCCGGTCTCGGTGAGGGCCTGGACGGCGGCGTCGGGGTGGTCGGGAGTGTTGTTGATGTGGGACCAGTCGACGACCGTGGTGATGCCCGCGTTCAGGCATTCCAGGGCGCCGGCGAGGTTGGCCGCGTAGACGTCCTCGGGTGTGTAGAGGGGTGCGAAGGTGTCGAGGATGTCGACGAAGTAGTCGTCCAGGGTGGCATCGGGCGCGCTGCCGCGGATCGAGGCCTCCCAGGTGTGCCGGTGCGAGTCGACGAAGCCGGGGAACACGATGCGGCCGGTCATGTCGAGGACCGCTGCGTCCGCGTCGATCTTCGGTTGCACGGCCACGATCTGTCCGTCCTCGATGAGAACGTCACCCGTCGGCAGGTCCCCGATGGCGGGATCCATCGAGATCACGTGGCCGGCGCGAAGGAGCATCCGGTTGGTCATCGCCCTTCCTCCCTTGGGGTGTTCAATACGCGGCGAGCGTCCGGACCGCCGTCACGACCTTGTCGACGGTGGGGATCACCCGCTCCTCCAGCGCGTCCGCGAACGGCAGGGGAACGCACTCCCCCGCCACTCGCCGCACGGGAGCGTCCAGCAGACCGAATCCCTCGTCGGCGACGACCGACACGAGGGTGGCGCCCCATCCGCCCTGATACGGGTTCTCCTCGACGGTCACGAGCCGCGAGGTCCTGGCGAGGGAGGCGAGTACGGTGGCGACGTCCAGCGGGACGAGACAGCGCAGGTCGACGACGTCCGCGTCGATGCCCTCCGCCGCGAGCCGTTCGGCGGCCTTCAGTGCCACCGGCACCATCGAGGCGAGCGCCACGAGCGTCACGTCGGCGCCTTCGCGTACGACGGCCGCGCGGCCCAGCTCGACCTCGTGCCCGGGCGGCGCGGGCGCTCCCTTGGTGGCCAGCAGCCCCTTGTGCTCGAAGAAGACCACGGGGTCGTCGCTGCGGATCGCCGCCGCCATCATGCCGATCACGTCCGCGGGCGTCGAAGGTGCCGCGATCTTCAGCCCGGGGACCGTCAGCGCCCAGTTCTCGGTGGCCTGCGAGTGCTGCGCACCGAAGCCGAGCCCGCCGCCGTTGGCGGTGCGCACGACGAGGGGCACGGTGACCTGACCGCCCGTCATATAGCGGACCTTGGGTATCTCGTTGGCGAGGTAGTCCCAGCAGCAGGCCAGGAAGTCCGAGAACATGATCTCCGCGACCGGCCGCATCCCGGTCATCGCGGCGCCCATCGCCGCGCCCACGATGGCCTGTTCCGAGATGGGCGTGTCCCACACCCGCTCGGGTCCGAACTCCTTGAGCAGCCCCACGGTCGTCTTGAAGACCCCGCCGGCCTCGCCGATGTCCTCCCCGAGGCACACCACCGCCGGGTCGCGCCGCATCTCCCGCGCGATGCCCTCGGCGACGGCCTCCCGGTAAGTGATCACGTCCGCCATGCGGCACCCCCGTCCGCCCATACGTCGGTGAGCGCGGTGTCCGGATCCGGCGCGGGCGCCGCCTTCGCCGCCTCGACCGCCCGCTCCACCACGTCATGCGCGCGTGCGTCGGCCTCGGCGACCGTCTCCTCGGCCACACCCAGCTCGACCAGCCGGCCGCGCGCGAGGTCCAACGGGTCGTGCTTGAGCCAGCGTTCGACCTCCTCGGCCGGACGGTAGGCGGCCGGGTCGGCGCGGCTGTGCCCGTAGTGCCGGTAGGTCTCGGCCTCCAGCAGGGCGGGCCCGTCTCCTGCCCGGGCCCGCCGGGCGAGACGCGCGACCGTCTCCTGGACGGCGACGACGTCGTTGCCGTCGACGACCTCACCGGGAATGCCGTACGCGGGCGCCCGGTCGGCTGCCGGGCGGGCCACCGCCGTGACGTCGGCGATCGGCGTGTACTCCATGTACAGGTTGTTCTCGCACACGAACAGCACCGGCAGTTTCCATACGGCGGCCAGGTTGAGCGCCTCGTGAAAGGCACCGATGTTGGTGGCGCCGTCACCGAAGAAGGCGACCGCGAGTTGTCCGGTGCCGCGCATACGGGCCGACCAGGCGGCGCCGACCGCCATCGGGAGATGGGCGCCGACGATCGCGTAGGAGCCGAGCATGCCGGTGGACGCCTTGGTGAGGTGCATGGAGCCGCCCTTGCCGCCGCACAACCCCGTGGCCCGGCTCATGAGTTCGGCCAGGCACTCCTCGGGCGTGGCGCCCCGGGCCAGCGCGTGGTGGTGGCCGCGGTAGGTGGCGAAGACGTAGTCGTCCGCGCGCAGGGCGGCACTCGCGCCGACGGCGATCGCCTCGTGCCCGGCCGCGAGATGGGTGGTGCCCTTGACCAGGCCGGACAGGAAGAGGTCGTGGGCGGCCTTCTCGGTGCGCCGGATGACGGCCATCTGCTCGTACCGGGTGAGGAGTTCGACCGCGTCCATCAGCGCGTTCCGTCCGCGAAGCCGGTGTTGAGGTGGGACTGCGCCTCACGCCGGGTGTTGAGCTCACCGCCGACCGTCCAGTACTTGCGTCCCGCCACCAGCAGTTCCTCCGCCGGGAACTTGGTGATGACCTCACAGCCGTCGGCCGTGACGACCAGCTCCTCCTCGATCCGGGCGGCGGACCAGCCGTCGGCGGCGGGCCAGTAGGTCTCCAGCGCGAACACCATGCCCTCTTCGAGGACTTCGGGGTGGTCGAGGGAGACCAGACGGCTGAAGATGGGCTTCTCCCAGATGGACAGGCCGACGCCGTGGCCGTACTGGAGGGCGAAGGCGGCCGTCTCGTCGGCGAAGCCGAACTCCTCGGCGCGCGGCCAGACCTGGACGATGTCGGCGGTGGTGGCGCCCGGCCGGACCAGGGAGATCGCCTCGTCCATGTACTGGCGGCAACGGACGTAGGCGTCGCGCTGGGCGCGGGAGGCGCTGCCGACGGCGAAGGTGCGGTAGTAGCAGGTGCGGTAGCCGAGGTGGCTGTGCAGGATGTCGAAGAAGGCGGGGTCGCCGGGGCGGATCAGACGGTCGCTGTAGACGTGCGGGTGCGGTGAACAGCGCTCGCCGGAGATGGCGTTGACGCCCTCGACGTACTCGCTGCCGAGGTCGTAGAGGACCTTGCTGACCACGCCGACGCATTCGTTCTCCCGCACGCCGGGGCGCAGATAGCCGTACAGCTCCTCGTACGCCGCGTCGACCATCGCGCAGGCCTGGGTGAGCAGGGAGATCTCGTCGCCGGTCTTGAGGCGGCGGGCCTCCAGGAAGACCTGCTGGCCGTCGACGACGTCGATGCCCTCGGCGCGCAGGGCGGCGAGGACGGGCATCTCGGCGACGTCGACGCCGAGGGGTTCCTGGGCCAGGCCGTGCTCGCGCAGCTCCGCGGCGATCTTCCGGGCGACGTCCTCGGCTATCCCCGCGTCCGGGTGGAAGGCGCCGCGGAGGGTGGAGATGCCGGCGCGGGCGCCGGTGGGCGGGCCGCCCTTGCCGTCGCTGTAGTCCAGCCAGGGGTTGTAGAGCTGGTGGTGGCGGGCGGCGGAGCCGAAGTCCCAGACGACGGGCTCACCGCCGCGGGTCAGCAGGGCGAAGCGGATCAGCTTGTCCATCGCCCAGGTGCCGATGTGCGTGGCCGTCATATAGCGGATGTTGGCGAAGTCGAACGTCAGCAGCGCACCGAGCTCGGAGCGGTTCAGCTGATCGTTCAGCCGGGACAGGCGCTGTCTGCGCAGCCGGTCCAGGTCGACGCGCTCTTCCCAGTCGACGGCATTGGGCCCGAATGTGCGGATCGCCATGGCGACCACCCCCGATTCGGAGTGAACGACTGCCCGCCGGAAGTGTCAAGTACTACTGAACACACACCATACGCCGACGGCCGGTTCCCCTCCATCGTTGCGGTAGCGGTGCGGGGTCGTCGACTCGAAGCACACGGCGTCGCCGGGGCGCAGCGTGTACTCGTCGAAACCGAGGGTGAGGACGAGTTCGCCCGAGGTCAGATACCCGTACTCGCTGCCCGCGTGCCGCATCAGGCCGCCGGAACTGGAGGAGGAGCCACCGGGCCGGTAGGTCACCATCAGGTAGTCGACATCCGCGCCGGGCACATGGCCGAGACGCTCCCACACCACCCCGGAGTCCAGCTCCAGCGTCTCCCGCTCCTCCGGCGTGACCAGCGGACCGATACGGCGGCCCGGGTCGGCGGCGAAGGCGGCGAGGGCGTGCAGGACAGTGCCGGGGCCGGCGGCGGCCGCGCCCTGGGGTGCGGATTCCCGTGCCTCGAAGAGGGACTCGACGGAGATGCCGAGAGCTGTCGTGATCGCGTACAGCGTGCTGACGGACGGCTGGCTCTTGCCCGTCTCGATCTGCGACACCAGGCTCGCCGACACCCCGATCTCCCGGGCCAGGGCACGCAGGCTCAGCCCGCGGTCCTGACGCGCCTGCCGGATACGCGCACCGACGGGCGGGGCGGCGGCTGGTGACACGGACGGCTCCTCTCCTGGCTGTACATGTGCAGTTTCATTGAACAGCCAACGGTGGGCACAACGCCAGGGCGGCCCGGATCCTGCCCCGCGGTCAGCCGCCCGGGCGGATCAGCCCGGCCAGGTAGCGCCACAGCGACGATCGCCGACGGATGGCCTGGTCCGCTGCTGCGTCCGCCACGGGCGCCGCGGCTTCCGGGGGCGCAGCCGGCACATAGCGCGCGGTCTGCGCGGCGAGTTCGTAGCGCACCGGCAGCGAGCGCAGCCCCCGCATGAACGGCGAGGAGCGCCACGGCAGTTGGTCGACCGGGAGGGCGAGCTCCAGGTGCGCGAACCGTTCGAAGACACGGCTCACGCCCGCCGAGGCGATCGTCGAGGCCAGTTCGCGGGCCGGGCACTGACGAGGGCCCGCCCCCCAGGACAGGTGCGCCCGGCTGCTGATGGTGGAGGAGCCCGGTGCGGTCTGCCCGGCGAACACGGGGTCGGCGTGCGCGGCGGCGGCGGAGACCCAGACGGGGTCCCCGGCCCGGATGGTGTAGTCCCCGAGCCGCATGTCCGCGGACGCGAACCTCGGCACGAAGTTGACCAGCGGCGGCTTGCGCATCACCACCCGGTTCATGGTCTCCCGGACCATCCCGGCGGACAGGACCGTGCGCACTCCGCCCTCACGTTCACCGGAGATCACTTCGACCACGGTGTTGGAGATGAGGATGCCGACGTGGTCGGAGGTCATGCCGAGCAGCATGAACAGCTCCCGGGCGAGCTCGTCGACCGAGAGGTCCGGATGGGCGGCCAGCAGCAGGGAGGGGAAGTCGTCGCCCGGTTGCTCCTTCTTCGCGGCGGCCAGCTCCGTGAGCGTCTCCAGCAGCCGCGCCAGGGCGGGTTCGGCATCCGGGCCCGCGTCCAGCACCCGCCACATGTCCATCAGGGCGTCGTCGGCCTGCGAGCCGGGGAACCCGAGCAGATGGCTCGCCGCCATCAGCGGGAGTGGACGGGAGAACTGCGCCGACAGGTCGGCCAGGCCCGTGCCGCCGCCCTGGGCGAGCAGGGTGATCAGATCGTCGGCGTAGGTCGTCACGGCCGCCTTCAGCCGCTTGGCCTGCGGTTGGCGCGGGTCCTGGAACGGCCTCAGGGCGGCGTCCCAGGCGGTGCGCAGCGTGCGGTGGCCCGAACCACCCTGGATCAGCACATGGTTGACCTCCAGGGAGGGCGCGAGCGGCCAGTCGGCGGGCACCCGGCCCTCCGACCGGGCCCGCCAGTTCTCCAGGCCCTTGGGCCAGCCGGCGTCGTCGTGCAGCACCTGGAGCGACTCTCGGTAGCCCAGCACGAGCCATGCAGGCACGCCCAGCAGGTCGACCGGGGCGACCGGGCCGTGGCGCTGTCGCAGCCGCTCGTAGACGAGCGCGGGCCGTGTCTCGTAGTCCCGGGTCAGCAGGGGTTCCGCGGCCAGGTCCTCCAACCGCGCACCGCCGTGCGCCGGCTCCTCCTCGACCAGATGGAATTCCATGGTGCTGCCGCCCCCTTCGACACCGCTTGCAGCGGCTTCGCCCTGTGCGTGGATGCGGATCGCGGGGGACGCCACCTCAGGCACCCCACGCGTCACGCGACGAGGGTACTCGTCGGTAGCAACGACGTCGGAGCGAGCCCGACCGACGTTCCGCCGGGCCCCGTCACGCGCCCTTCTGCTGGGGCCGTTTCCGGGACATGCTGATCATCGGACGGCACAATGGCGGCGACGGCCGCGGGCGCGCGAAGGAGCAGAGTCGTGAGCGAGAGCCAGACCACGCCGGGCAGTTCGCCGAGGCTGAACACCTCCGTGGCGCACAACGCGCGCGTGTGGAACTACTGGATCGGCGGCAAGGACAACTACGAGGTCGACCAGCAGGTCGGGGCACAGGTCGCCACGATGTTCCCGGTGATCCGGGACATCGCCCGCGCGGACCGCGAGTTCCTCGGCCGGGCGGTGCGGTTCCTCGCCGGCGAGGGTGAGGTGCGGCAGTTCCTCGACATCGGCACCGGGCTGCCCACGGCCGAGAACACGCACGAGATCGCCCAACGCATCGCGCCCGAGGCACGGATCGTGTACGTCGACAACGACCCGATCGTGCTCGCCCATGCCCGCACACTGCTGACCGGCACCCCCGAGGGCGGCACCGCCTACATCGACGCGGACGTCCACGACCCGGACGCGATCCTCGAACGCGCGACACGGAGCCTCGACTTCACCCGGCCCGTCGCGGTGATGATGCTGGGCATCCTCAACTTCGTGCTGGACACCGAGAAGGCCCGGGACATCGTGCGCCGCGTCATGGACGCCGTCCCCTCCGGCAGCTTCCTGGTCCTGACGCACCCCACCTTCGACGCCGACCTGGGCGGCGAGGGACAGATCCCGGCGATGAAGTTCTGGAACGAGAACGCCACGCCACCGATCACCGCCCGCAGCCGCGCCGAGATATCGGCCTTCCTGGAAGGGCTGAAGCTGCTCGACCCGGGCATGGTGCCGTGCTCCCAGTGGCGAGCCGGCCCCGACCTGCCCGCCGCGGTACCGCAGTTCGGTGCGGTGGCCGTGAAACCCTGACGTGGCCGCACCACCCCGACCCGGGCGCCGAGCCCGCCGAGGAGAACGTATGACCACCCTTGCCGACCCCGTCCCCGGAGGACGTCCGGGCGATGTCGAGCGGGCCACGGCGCTGAGCGGGGAACTGTCCGGCCGGGGTGTGCACGGCATCGTGCTGGCCTACGTCGACACGGCGGGCATCGGCCGGGTGAAGGCCGTCCCCACCGCCAAGCTCGCCTCGGCGGCGGCCTGGGGCGTCGGAATGTCGCCGGTCTTCGACACCTTCCTGGCCGACGACTCCATCGTCTCCACCGACGTCCTCGGCTCGCCCGACGGCGATCTGCGCCTCTACCCCGACCTCGATCAGCTGGTCGCCCTCGCCGGGCAGCCCGGTTGGGCATGGGCGCCGGTCGACCGGATCACCCAGGACGGCGAGCGCCACCCCGGATGCAGCCGCACCTTCCTGCGCCGGATCGTGGCGGACGCGGCCGAGCGGCACGGCGTCACCTTCCGAGCGGCGATCGAGATCGAGTGGGCGGTGGGCCGGGGTCCCACGGCCGACGGCGAGTTCGTGCCCGCGGTGTCGGGTCCGGCGTACGGGGCGGCCCGTCAGGTGGAGCTGAGCGACTACACGGCCGACCTGCTCGCGGCGTGCGCGGCGCAGGGCGTGGATGTGGAGCAGGTCCATCCCGAGTACGCGGCCGGGCAGTTCGAGATCTCGGTGGGCGCGCTCGACCCGGTGGCGGCGGCCGACCGCAGCGTGCTGGTGCGGCAGACGGTCCGGGCGGTGGCGCAGCGCCACGGGCTGGTCGTCTCGTTCGCCCCGGCCGTGTTCGCGCAGGGCGTCGGCAACGGCGGCCACATCCACCTCTCCGCCTGGCGCGACGGCGCGAACCTGCACTCCGGCGGCGCGGGCCGGTACGGCATGACGGCCGAGGCGGAGTCCTTCGCGGCCGGGATCCTGGCCCGTCTGCCGGCGCTCACGGCCGTCACCGCCCCGAGCCCGGCGAGCCGTCTGCGACTCCGACCGTCCCAGTGGGCCGGGGTGTTCACCACCTGGGGCCACGAGACCCGCGAGGCGGCCGTACGCGTCGTCACCGGCACGGCAGGCCTGCGCGACCAGGCGGCGAACCTGGAGGTCAAGCCGGTCGATCTGGCCGCCAACCCGTATCTCGCCCTCGGCTGCGTCATCGCCGCCGGACTGGACGGGGTGACGTCGTCGGCGCCCCTGCCCGAGGAGATCACCGGTGACCCGGCGCGACTGGGCGAGGCGGTCCACCGGCTGCCCACCTCGCTGGCGGAGTCGGTCGAGGAGTTCCGCAAGGACGAACAACTGCGCGCCGCGCTGGGCCCGGTACTCGCCGACGCGGTGACCGCCGTACGCCTCGGGGAGATCGCGGCGGTGGCCGGACTGGACGACGAGCGGATCGCGGCGGCGTACCGCTGGAAGTACTGACATGGGCGCCGTCCACGAGGAACTCGCCGCGCTGCCACTGTTCGACCACCACTGCCACGGCGTCGCCACCGCCGATCTCGACCGGGACGGCTTCGAGTCCCTGCTCACGGAGGGCGAGCCCTGGCCGGGCAGCTCCCCGTTCGACACACCCGTCGGAGTGGCCGTCCGCCGCCACTGCGCTCCCCTCCTCGACCTCCCCCGGCACTCACCCGCCGACGAGTACGTGGCCCGGCGGGCCGAACTGGGCCCCCGCGACGTGAACCGCCGTTTCCTCACGGCCGCGCAAACGGATGTGCTCTGCGTCGACACCGGATACACCCCGGACCGGCTGACCACTCCGGCGGAGCTGGCCGAGGCGGCGCGAGCCGACGCGTACGAGGTGGTCCGGCTGGAATCCGTCGCCGAGGAGGTCGCGGCCGAGGGGGTCGAACCGGACGCGTACGCGCGCACGTTCCGCGCGGCCGCGCAGGAGGCGGTAGGGCGTCCGGGCGTGGTGGCGGTGAAGTCGGTGGCCGCCTACCGCACCGGCTTCGACCTCGACCCGGCCCGTCCGACAGAGGCGGAGGTCACCGCGGCGGCCCGTCAGTGGCTCGCCTCGGAGGGCCGGCTCGATCACCCTGTTCTCGTACGCCATCTGCTGTGGACGGCCGTGGAGTTGGGGCTGCCCCTCCAACTCCACACGGGTTTCGGCGACAACGACCTCCGACTGCACCGCGCGGACCCCGCCCGTCTGACCGACTGGCTGCATCTGACGAGTGGCACGATCCCCGTCCTTCTGCTGCACTGCTGGCCGTATCAGCGGCAGGCCGCCTATCTGGCGGCGGTGTTCGAGCAGGTGTACCTCGACGTGGGGCTGACCCTGCACCACGTCGGGCCCGTCCGGGCCCGGGCGATCCTGGAGGAGGCCCTGGAAATCACCCCGTTCCGCAAGCTGCTGTACAGCTCCGACGCCTATGGTCTGGCCGAGTTCTATCTGCTCGGCGCGCTGGCCTTCCGCCAAGGGCTGGCCGGGCTGTTGCAGGACCGGGTGGACGCCGACGAGCTGAGCCCGCCGGACGCCCTGCGCATCGCGCGCTGGGCAGGGCGGGACAACGCCCGCCGGGTCTACCGGTTTTCCGCCGACTCCTGAAAGTATGATCAAGCAATGTCTGACATGACCGAAACCACGCCCGGTTGGCTCTCCCCCGACGACCTCGAGTCGGCGCGCGCCCGCATGCCGATCCTGTACGTGGAGGCCGTGCCCGTACGCATCGACGACAGCGGCGAAGTCACCAGCATCGGCCTGCTGCTGCGCATCGGACCCGACGGGACGGTCAGCCGGACTCTGGTATCCGGCCGTGTCCTCCACCACGAGCGGGTGCGGGACGCCCTCCTGCGTCATCTGGAGAAGGACCTCGGCCCGGTGGCGCTGCCCCGCGTCCCGACCTCCCTCCAGCCGTTCACGGTCGCCGAGTACTTCCCCACGCACGGCGTCACGCCGTACCACGACCCGCGTCAGCACGCGGTCTCGCTCGCCTACGTCGTCCCGGTCAGCGGCGACTGCCGGCCCCGCCAGGACGCCCTCGACCTCGTCTGGTTCAGCCCGCAGGAGGCGCTGTCGCCCGCGGTGCAGAGCGATATGCCGGGCGGACACGGGGTGCTGCTGAAGCAGGCGCTGGCGCATGTGGGCTGCGTGATCTGAGCGGTCATGTCCTTCGTCGTCGTCGGCGCGGGAGTGGTGGGCGCGTCGGTGGCGTACCACCTGGCCCGGCGTGGTGCCGAGGTGACCCTGATCGACCGTGGCCCCGGACCGGCGGCGGGCGTGACCGGCGCCTCCTTCGCGTGGATCGGCGGCTTCGGCGGCGACTGGCCGGGGCGCGCCCAGGACCTGCGCGGCTCGGTCCTCGCGGACTACCGGCGCCTCGAAGCGGAGCTGCCGGACATCACCGTGCGCTGGACGGGTTCGCTGAGGTGGCCGAACGCGCCCTTGGGCGAGGGCCAGTACGAGGTCGGGCGCGACGAGATCCGGTCACTCGAACCTGCTCTGCGCACTCCCCCGGAGCGTGCCGTGCACACCCCGTCCGACGGAGGCGTCGACCCCGTCGCGGTCACCGGGGAGCTGGTGCGCGGGGCACGGGCGCTCGGCGTGCGGACCGTGTTCGGTGCGGGTGAGGTGTCCTTGCGGGGCGCCACCGGGAGGGTCGACGGGGTGACGACCACCGCGGGCTTCCATCCCGCCTCGACCGTGGTGCTGGCCGCCGGCACCGAAGTCACCTCGCTGGTCGCGCCCCTCGGGATCGAGCTGCCCGTCACCGCGTCCCCGGCCTGTCTGGTGCGGCTGGAGGCGCCGCCGGGGCTGGTGCGCGGGATCGTCGCGGGGCCGGACTTCGAGGTGCGGGAGGTGCGGGAGGGGCGGCTGCTGATGACCGTTCCGGGGACGGCCGGGCTGGGCGTGAGGGCGCTGCGTTCGGCAGTTCGCGGCGCCGAGGGTTGCCGGGTGCTGGACAGCCGTATCGGACTGCGCCCGATGCCGGCGGACGGACCGCGGATCGGATACGTCACCTCGGACAGATCGCTCTACGTGGCCGTCATGCACTCCGCCGTCACCCTGGCCCCCACGGTGGGGCGCCTGGTCGCGGAGGAGCTGGCTTCGGGGGCTCCGGAACCCCGGTGAATCAGTCCCCGTACTCCCCCAGCCGAGGAGTACCTGGGGAGCGGACCATCGGCAGCCGCCGACGGTCCGCTCCTTCGCGGGCCGGTCCACCACCGTGCCCCGACACGACACGAAATTAGAACGATTCGTTTTCTTGAATCGTTCGTGTTCTTGAGGATAGGTTCTGCTGCATGACCGCATCCCAGACTCCGAGCACGGCCGATGAGCTGCGCGGTGCCGGAATGCGGGTCACGGCCGCCCGCGTCGCGCTGCTCGAGACCGTTCGGCACGGTGATCACCTCGGGGTCGAGGCGATCGCCTCCGGGGTCCGTGATCGCGTCGGCCATGTCTCCCTCCAAGCGGTGTACGAGGGCCTGCACGCGCTCACCGGGGCGGGACTCATACGGCGTATCGAACCGGCCGGCAGCCCGGCCCGGTTCGAGGGACGCGTCGGCGACAACCACCACCACGTCATCTGCCGGACGTGCGGGGTCGTCGCCGATGTCGACTGTGCGATGGGCGAGGCGCCCTGTCTGACCGCGTCCGAGGACCACGGCTTCTCGATCGACGAGGCCGAGGTCATCTACTGGGGCCTGTGCCCCGCCTGTTCCACCACCACAAGCAGCAGCTCCTGAGCACCAAGATCCACCCCGTCCGGAAGGATTCCCATGTCTGAGAACAACGCCACAGAAGGCAAGTGCCCGGTGGCGCACGAGCGCGCCGCGCACCCGACCCAGGGTGGAGGCAACCGCCAGTGGTGGCCGGAGAGCCTCAACCTGAAGATCCTCGCCAAGAACCCCGCCGTGGCGAACCCCCTCGGCGAGGAGTTCGACTACGCCGAGGCCTTTGAGGGCCTCGACCTCGCGGCCGTGAAACGGGACATCGCGGAGGTGCTGACCACCTCGCAGGACTGGTGGCCCGCCGACTTCGGCAACTACGGCCCGCTCATGATCCGTATGGCCTGGCACAGCGCCGGTACGTACCGCATCAGCGACGGCCGCGGTGGCGCGGGCGCCGGTCAGCAGCGCTTCGCCCCCCTCAACAGCTGGCCGGACAACGGCAACCTGGACAAGGCCCGCCGTCTGCTGTGGCCGGTCAAGAAGAAGTACGGCCAGTCCATCTCCTGGGCCGACCTCATGGTCCTCACCGGCAACGTCGCCCTGGAGACGATGGGCTTCAAGACCTTCGGCTTCGCCGGTGGCCGCGCCGACGTCTGGGAGCCCGACGAGGACGTGTACTGGGGCCCGGAGCAGGTCTGGCTGGACGACCAGCGCTACACGGGTGACCGCGAGCTGGAGGACCCGCTGGGCGCGGTCCAGATGGGCCTGATCTACGTCAACCCGGAGGGCCCGAACGGCAACCCGGACCCGATCGCCGCGGCCCGCGACATCCGTGAGACGTTCCGCCGGATGGCGATGAACGACGAGGAGACCGTCGCCCTCATCGCCGGTGGCCACACCTTCGGCAAGACCCACGGCGCGGGCCCCGCGGAGAGCGTCGGCGTCGAGCCCGAGGGCGCCCCGATGGAGCAGATGGGCCTCGGCTGGAAGAGCAGCTACGGCACCGGCAAGGGCGGCGACGCCATCACCTCCGGTCTCGAGGTGACCTGGACCACCACGCCGACCCAGTGGAGCAACGGGTTCTTCAAGAACCTCTTCGAGTTCGAGTACGAGCTCACCCAGAGCCCGGCCGGTGCGAACCAGTGGGTGGCGAAGAACGCCGAGGCGATCATCCCCGACGCGCACGACGCGTCGAAGAAGAAGCTCCCGACGATGCTCACCACCGACCTCGCGCTGCGCTTCGACCCGATCTACGAGCCGATCTCGCGGCGCTTCTACGAGAACCCGGACGAGCTCGCGGACGCCTTCGCCCGCGCCTGGTACAAGCTGACGCACCGCGACATGGGCCCGATCCAGCGCTACCTCGGCCCGGAGGTCCCCTCCGAGGTGCTGCTGTGGCAGGACCCGCTGCCGGCGCGTGCGGGCGAGGTCATCGACGCGGCCGACATCGCGTCCCTCAAGACGCAGATCCTCGGCTCTGACCTGTCCGTCCCGCAGCTCGTCTCCGCGGCCTGGGCCTCGGCCTCCTCCTTCCGTGGCAGCGACAAGCGCGGTGGCGCCAACGGCGCCCGTATCCGCCTGGAGCCGCAGCGCGGCTGGGAGGTCAACAACCCGGACGACCTCTCGCAGGTGCTCCGTACGCTCGAAGGCATCCAGGAGTCCTTCAACGCGGCCGGCGCCAAGCAGGTCTCCTTGGCCGACCTGATCGTGCTCGCGGGCTCCGCGGCCGTCGAGGCGGCGGCCAAGGCCGGCGGTGTGCAGGTCGAGGTGCCGTTCACGCCGGGCCGTGTGGACGCCTCGCAGGAGCAGACGGACGTCGAGTCGTTCGCCGCGCTCGAGCCGAAGGCCGACGGCTTCCGGAACTACGTCGGCAAGGGCAACCGCCTGCCGGCCGAGTTCCTGCTGACCGACAAGGCGAACCTGCTGACGCTGAGTGCCCCCGAGATGACCGCCCTCGTCGGTGGTCTGCGTGTCCTCGGCGCCAACGCGGGCCAGTCGAAGCACGGCGTTCTCACCGCCCGCCCGGGCACCCTGACCAACGACTTCTTCGTCAACCTGCTCGACCTGGGCACGGAGTGGAAGTCGACGTCCGAGGCGCAGGACGAGTTCGAGGGCCGTGACGTCGCCTCCGGCGCGGTCAAGTGGACCGGCACCCGTGCCGACCTGGTCTTCGGCTCGAACTCCGAGCTGCGTGCGCTCGCCGAGGTCTACGCGAGCGACGACGCCAAGGAGAAGTTCGCCAAGGACTTCGTCGCGGCGTGGGCCAAGGTCATGGACCTGGACCGGTTCGACGTCTGAACCCGTTGAGTACGGCAGCCGGGCCGGCCCGTGTGGTCGGCCTGGCTGCCGTGTTTTCGGGCGCTCATCGTCCGCCGACCAGTGCGGTGTCGGCGCCGACGGGGCCGAGGCCGGTCGCCCCGCCCGGCTCGCCCAGCGGGGCGTCACGGCCGGGCAGGGGCTCGTCGAAGAAGCGGCGGTTGTCGGCCCGGTGCTCGGGGTCGGCGAGCCGGTCGACGGCGATGGCCTGCTCTGGACAGGCCGTCTCGCAGGCACCGCAGTCGATGCACTCGGCCGGGTTGATGTACAGCTTGCGCTCGCCCTCGTAGATGCAGTCGACGGGGCATTCCTCGACGCAGGAACGGTCCATGATGTCGACACAGGCCGAGCCGATGACGTAGGCCACGTCAGTTCTCCTTCTCTGTGGAGTGTCCGGGGAAGAGCGCCGCTTCCGGGTCGATGGCGGTGGCGGCGTTGTTGACGGCGGTGGCGACCTCGCCGAAGCCCACGGAGATGAGCCGGACCTTGCCGGGGTAATCGGTGATGTCCCCGGCGGCGTAGACCCGGGGCAGGTTGGTGGCCATGCGGGTGTCCACGGCGATCCGCCGGGCCTGGAGGGTCAGCCCCCAGTCCTTCAGGGGGCCGAGGTCGGCGATGAAACCGAGGGCGGCCACCACGGTGCGCGCCGGGAGCAGCCGGGTGGCCTTCGTCGTACGGTGCCGGATCTCGACCTGCTCGACGTGCGACTCCCCGTACAGGGCGCTCACCTCGGAGTCGGTGATGATCTCGATGCCGAGGGTGCGGACCTTCTCGACGCTCGCCCGGTGCGCGCGGAACCGGTCGGTGCGGTGCACCAGACGTACGGAGCGGGCGAGCGGGGCGAGGGTCGCGGCCCAGTCGAAGGCGCTGTCGCCGCCACCGACGACCACGACGTCGTGGTCCGTGTGCGCCGTGGGTTCCGGAACGAAGTAGACCTGTCCGCGGTCCAGGTAGTCCTCGCCGGCCGGGAGCGGCCGGGGCGTGAACGTGCCCACACCGCCGGTGACGACGACCGCTCCGGCCCGGACCGTGGTCCCCCGGTCACCGCGGACGACCGGCAGGCCGTCGGGTCCGTGGGTGAGCTCCGCCGCCCGTTCACCGAGGATGTAGCGCGGGCCGTACGGCTCGGCCTGGGCGACGAGGTTCGCCACCAGGTCGCGGCCGCGCACCGCCGGGAAGCCGGCGATGTCGAAGATCGGTTTCTCCGGGTACATCGCGCTGATCTGGCCGCCGCACTGGGGCAGCACGTCCATGACCGCGACACGAAGGCCGCGGAAGCCTGCATAGTAGGCACCGTAGAGGCCCGCGGGTCCGGCGCCGACGATCAGGATGTCCGTGTGCAGCGTGCGCGACTCGTCCGTGCTCGTCGGCACGTCGGTGAGAAGGCTCATGGCCGGGAGAGTAGGAGCCGTCCATGGTCCCGTCCCACGGGTTCGTTCCGGTGAGCAGGACATGTCGCTTAGCGGACCGCGCAACGGCTGGGAGCGTCTGCGGCACGAGAATTCCGGCCCCAGGAGTGCGGACATGCAGACAGCACGAACCAGCACCAGAAGCGCCCTCATCGCCGCCTGCGCGGCACTGGCTCTCACCACGGCCTGTACGGCGGGGACGACCGACTCGGCGGGGGTGTCGGCGGCGGGCAAGCCGACGGTACGCCTCGCCCTCGGTGTCGACGCCTCGTACGCTCCCCTCTATCTCGCCGTGGAGCGCGGCATGTTCACCAAGGCGGGCGTCAACGTCGAACTGGTGAAGACCGAGGGCGGTCCGGCGGCGTCGGAGGCCGTGTCGGCGGGCACCGCGCAGATCGCGCTGAACTCCGACTCCTCCGCCCTGCCACTGATGGTCACCAACCCCGACCTACGGGCCCTCGGCGTCTTCCAGTCCTCCGACCGCTACCTCAAGGTCGTCCTGCGGGACGGCATCGACTCACCGAAGCAGATCAAGACCATGGCGGCGATCGGCGGCCTCGGCCTCTACTCGACGCACCAGTACCTGCTGCACAACGGCATCGACCCGGACTCGGTGAAGATCCTGGAGAGCTCGCCGCCGGAGATCCCCGGGATGCTGGAGCAGGGCTCCATCGACGGCTACATCCTCTACGAGCCGTGGGCGTCGCGCGGTGACGCGGCCGGCGGTCACATCGCCGGGCGCATCGGTGACTTCGGGGTGAGGTACGTGCAGTGGGTGCTGGCCGACCAGAGCTGGCTCAAGGACAACGAAGACGTCGCCGGCAAGATCTTCAAGGTGGTGGCGGAGGCCGACAAGCTCGTCACCGACGACCCCGCCGCGGCGGCGAAGGCGTCGAACAAGCAGGTCAAGCTGCCCGAGGACCAGACGGTGAAGGTGCTGCCGGAGATCAACTTCGCCGCGCGCGGCATCACCGACGCGGACATCGCCGCGTCGCAGAAGATCGTCGACTTCTTCCTCGAACGGAAACTGCTCAAGCAGTCGCCGGACCTCAAGACCACCCTGCTCAAGGGCTGGTACGAGCAGCACGCCAAGTGAGTTCGACGTGCCCGGTGACGCACGGCACGTCGTCGTCCTTCAGGACGGAGACGTCCAGCGTCACCCGGGCTCCGTCGTCGCCGGGCTCGACCGAGCGCACCGTCGCGGTCCAGGTGAGCGGCTCACCGGCCACGGCGGTGGCCCGGTTGCGCCAGCTCACCGACGCCAGCTCGGCTTCGGGCCCGGCCCAGTCGAGGGCGTACCGGGTGACGCTCTCGCCGTGCAGGGTGGACTGGACGACGACATCCGGGAAGCCTTCGGACGCCGCGAACTCGGCGTCGTAGTGGATGCGGTGGGAGTTCCAGGACACGGCGCTGAACCGGAAGAGCTGCACTCGGCTGTGGGAGTAGGTGCGGGGCGGGCAGATCTGTCCGGCTGTGGGGGCACTCACGCGGCGGCCCCGCTGCCCTCGTCGCTGTCGGCAACCGTGTCAGGCAGGTCGAGGACGACGATCGTCTCGTCCATGGCCATGAGGTCCTCTCCGTGATCCGAGGTGAATCGGGTGGTGACACCGAGCAGCACGAACTCTCCGGACCGACCGCTGCGTCGGTCGGCGGAGGTGATGGCCCGGGCCGCGGTGACCCGGGTGCCCGCGACCGGTGGCAGGCCCGGCCGGACGGACTGGCCGCCGTGCACATGGCGTACCGGCAGACCGTCGGTGCAGGGCGCCTCGCGGGCGGCGAGCCCGTCGCGCTGCAGGGCCTCCTCGGTCGGGCCGTCCAGCCAGCTCAGCGTTCCGGCGAGGAAGAGGGGCGGGGCGACGACGGTCTCCCCGGCGGCCTCCTGCGCACGGGCCCGGCGGATGTAGTCGCCGTCGTTGAGGGCGGCGGCGTACCGGCAGAACTCCTTCACGCTCAGGACGCCGCAGTCCTCGCTCTCCCACTCCCCGATCAGCTTCCGTGCCCGGGCGAGCACCTCGTCCAGTGCCGCGCTCACCGCAGCGACCGGCTGATGCCGAGTGCCGCGGCGCGCAGCGCGACGGCGTGGCCCGGGGGGTCCATCCGGTAGGTGGGCGCGGTGATGGAGAGCGCGCCCACGAGCGTGTCCTGGCGGCTGAAGACCGGCACGGCCATGCTGGTGTAGCCGAGGCGGATCTCCTCGGCCTCCAGGGCGACGCCCTCCGCCCGGATCCGCTCCAGCTGGGCCCGCAGCCGCCCCGGCAGGGTCACCGTGTGGCGGGTGAAGGGTTTCAGCCCGTTCCTGACGACCTCGGCGAACAGGGCGGGCGGGGAGAAGGCCAGGATCGCCTTGCCGGTGGCCGTGCAGTAGAGCGGCAGCCGGCCGGCCACGCGGGACTCCTCGTTCAGCCCGCGGTGCGGGAAGATCTTCTCCAGGTACACGACGTCGAGGCTGTCGTGGATGGCGAAGTGGATCGTCTCCTGGGTGGCGAGCAGCAGGTCCTCCATGTACGGCTGGGCCACCTCGCGCAGGATGCGCTGGCGGTGCACGCGCTGGCCGATCTCGAACAGGCGCAGCCCGAGCCGGTAGTCGCAGCCGGCCCGCTCCAGGAGTCCCCACATCACCAGCTCCTGGGCGAGCCGGTGCACGGTGGCTTTCGCGACGCCGGTCCTGCGCACCAGCTCGGCGAGGGAGAGGCTGTCGTCCTCTGCGGTGAACGCCTCCAGGATCGGTCTGACCTTGCCGAGGACCGAGTTCATCGGGTCCGGGCCGGGAACCGCTTCCCGGGGAATCGCCGAGCCGGACACGGTGCGTACGGCGGGTACGGCGGGTACGGCGGGTAGGGTGCCGGCGCGGCCGACGGTGGTGACGGTCATGGGAAGAACCTCCCGGTCGATCCGTTGCCTTCCAGCTGCTGTCGGTGCCTGACAACTGCCTTTCGCAGAACGCGGCTCTTGGCTGAATCCGATCCCCTCACGGAATCACGGATTCCCTGATCAGGGCCATGGGTGGGGTTGTTAATTCGTGATGACCACGGCCCGGAGGGTCAGACTTCGGCCAGAAAGGCCAGGCTGAGCGGGTTGTAGCGGTCCGCCTTCTCGTGCTGCGGCCAGTGCCCGCACCCGTTGAACAGCTCCAGCCGGGCGCCGGGAATCGCGGCGGTGATGGCCTCCGCCTCCGGGACGTCCCCGAACGGGTTCTTGTTGCCCCAGACGACCAGGGTCGGCGCCTTGATGCGCGCCATCCGGTCCGGCCGGAGCAGGTTGCGCTCGCGCGTGTCCACCTCCTGGAGGGCCAGCAGATTGTGCAGGTTCCGCTGGAAGTCGGGGTGGTGGTAGATCTCGTAGCGGACCTGTGTCAGCTCCTCGCCGAGGTCGTCGTCCCACTCGGCCCACAGCAGCCGCAGCCGCTCCCGGGTGAAAGACACGTCGTCCTCCAGCGCGGCGGCCCGCGTCGAGGTCTTCAGCCGCTCCATCACCTGCGGGTTGATCTTCGTGCCGCCCATGCACAGGAGCTGGAGGGAGGCGACCCGGTCCGGATGCTCGCTCGCCGCCCAGGATCCCACCCAGCCGCCCAGCGACTCGCCCACGAGGTGCGCCCGCTCGGCGCCCACGGCGTCGAGGTACGACATCAGATGCTCGACGTACGCCGGGATCTCGCCCGGTCGGTCCGGCTTGCCGGTGTAGCCGTGGCCCAGCATGTCGATGGCGTGGCAGCGGTAGCCGGCCGAGGCGTGCGCCGGGATGTTCCGTACGAACGCTTCGAGGTGTCCGGTCGTGCCGTGCAGGAACACGACGTGCTCGCCGTCCTCGGGACCCGCTTGCAGGGCGCGGGTCCTGAAGCCACCGGTCTCGACGTACGCATGCCGGTAGTCGATGCCCGACAGTTCGGTCCAGATGCTCATGCGTTCCTCTCCTCGGGGTGTGCGGGGTCCAGGACGGCGACGGCCATCCCGGTGAGCCACTCGGGCATCGGCTCGTAGGCCAGCCGTCGGCCGGGGACATGGTCGAGCAGCGCGGCCATCAGCAGCCAGGTGCGGATCTCCTGCGCGCCGTTGCCCGCCGTCTTCTCCAGTTCCTCCGTGGTGAGGCCGGTGATACGACGGGTCTCGCCGCGCTCGACGAGGGTCAGGAACTCGTCGTCCCACTCGGGGTTGAGGGCGGCCTCGGCGGCCCGGATGATCTCGCGGCGCCGGGCGTCGTAGTCCTGCCAGTTCTCCCGGCCGTCGAGCCAGGCGCCGACCATGAACTCCTCGTCGTCGCCGTGCGGTTCGCGCCAGTCGGGCCAGGGCAGCCGGTGGGAGAGGCCGCCGGAACCGATCACGGCCACCGTGCGGTCATCGGGGAAGGCCAGCACGGCTTCCCGGATGGCACGGCCGAGTTGCTCGCTGCGCTCCAGGGTCGGCAGCGGGTGGGCGAAGACGTTGACGACGAGCGGCACGATCTCGACGTCGAGGCCGTCGAGGAGGTACTGGATGGCGTGCGACTGGCCGTGGTCGATCTGGAGGCGGGCGGAGAAGGCCGCGTCGAACCGCCCGCTCTCCACCAGGGAACCCGCGATGTGACGGGCGAGCGGCACATCCACCGGCTGGGGGCCCTTCGGGGTGCCGGACTCCCCGCTCGCGACGCATTCGCCGACGCCGATGGTGAAGCTGGGGATGAGGTCGAGCCAGAAGCCGCGGAAGTGGTTGGAGCCGACGAGGATCACGGTGTCGGGCCGGGCGGCGGCGAGTTCGTCGCGCGCGGCCTTCAGTGCGTCCCGGAACCGCTCGGCCCGGTCCTTGTGGAGGGTCTGGTCCCAGTGGGTGTTCATCAGCGTGCTGTGCGACGCGCCCACACCCAGGACGATCTCGGTCATACGGGTTCCTCCAGCTCAGTGCGCCTGCGGGTGACGGTGTCGACCGCCGTACGCACCAGATGGCGCGTCAGCTTCTCCATGGCGCTTACGGAGACGGTGTTCATCCCCCGGGCGAAGTCGATCTCGAAGGGCGCGTCCGTGACCTTCGGCATGCCGACCCGCACGGTGGGGATGCCGCGGCCGCGCAGGATGTTGGCGTCGGTGGCTCCGCTGTTGCCCGGGATCACCTCGTGCGCCCGGCCCTCGAAGGCCTCCCAACCCGCCATGGCCGTACGGCAGATCCAGCTGTCCGGGTCGGTCCGGGTGCCGGGGATGGCCAGGACCAGCTCGGCGGTGACGTCCCCCGGCAGCTTGTCGAGGGCGGCGAGGAACTCCCGTTTGGCCTGCATCGGCGTCGTGTCGGGGCCGATGCGCAGGTCCACGCGGAGAGTGCAGGCGGCGGGAGTGACCGCGGCCATGCGCGGCCAGCCGCCCCGCACGGAGGAGACGATGCCCTGCGGTGCGACGGTGCCGGCGGTGTGGCGCTCGGCGTACTCGACGAACCACTCCTCCAGATGCCGGGCGACCTCGCCGGCGCGGGCGATGGCGTTGTCGTACGGCAGGCGATGGCGTGAGCCGACGTAGGTGTGCGTGCCGTGGACCGTGACCTCGAACCAGACGAGACCGACCTCGTCCCACGAGACCGTCCAGCCGGGCTTGGCGATTACGGCGTAATCGGTCCACACGCCCTGCTCCAGGAGGAAAGAACAGCCCACGCCCTGGCCGGTGTTGAGCCTCGAGCTGCCCGAGCGGGCGTTCGTGGGCATGCCGCCCGCGCCGAACGCCGCGACCAGATCGCCGGTGAGCGGCAGGCCGGCGCGGGCGATCGCCTCGGCGGCCATCATCACGCAGGCGGCGTGGCCCTTGGGGTTGGAGGCGCCGAGACCTGTGACCAGATCGCCGTCCACCGAGGCCTTGGGGCGCATGTCGGCGCGCAGCTCCGGGCCGATCCAGGGGAGGTCCTCGCTCTCCTCCCCCACGGTGAGGGTGTCGATGGGCGCGTAGAGCATGAGGTCTGGGCCGGTGCCGTCGCCGCGCAGGCGGGCGAAGGCGTTGGCCTGCCGGTCGTCGAGGGGCTGGACCACGGCGTGCCGTCCCAGCGTGTCGGCGATGTGCGCGGCGAGTGGGGCCTCGTCTCCGGTCGGGCTCGGGATGTCGACGAGCCCGGTGATCAGCTCGCGCAGTCGGTCGCCGGTGACATGCCGCCAGGCCTCCTCGGTCCAGGCGCGCCGCCGGGTGTCGAGCCCCGCGAGTCCGTCGCCGGTCACTGGTTGATCCTGTGGACCTGGGTCATGGTGGTGCGCGCGAAGCGCTTCTTGGCCAGGGGGAGCCCGATGGCGATCGCGGCCCCGGCCAGCAGGGTGAGCAGGGTGCGGCCCATGGTCATGCCTTCTCTTCAGCAGGGGGGTTGGCGCCGGTCGCGGCCAGCTTCTTGCCGTACTCCTCCTCGCTGAGGTTCCGCCAGGCGGTCAGCGAGATGTCGGGGCGGTAGAGCTTCTCCGGGGGTGCGTCGGTGACGTCGACCATCCAGGCGTCCTGGCCGGAGAACTGGCCGTGGAACAGCCAGCGGATGGCGCCCAGGTACTTGGCGTAGAAGCGAAGCGTCTGCCAGCCCTCGGTGAAGTTGACCATCACGCCGACATAGCGGTGGTGGTCGGCGTCGACGGGGACGTAGAACTCGTAGTGGATGAAGTTCGGGTAGGCGATGCGCAGCACGCCCGGCATGGACAGGGACGCGAAGCCGGGGAACTCCTGGGCCTCGATGACCGGGTCGACCTTGTCCGGTTTGCCGGTGTTGCCGATGTTGAAGGTCTCCTTCGGCGGCTGCTTCTTCCACCAGCGCTTGTTGGACCAGTGGCCGACGCCGGGGAAGTCGGCCTCCCAGTGGACCTCGTCCTGGACACGGAAGATCCATCTGCCCTGGGGCACGACACGGGTGATGTTCCAGGTCGGCATCGGCTTGAACAGCCGCCACAGTGCCGTGCGGTGCAGGTACTTGGCGTGGCCCTCGTCGAAGCCGTTCTCGCAGGCGAAGCGCCAGTTGCCGCCGCGGGGTTCGATCCGGCCGCCCATCACGAAGCCGTTGCCGACGAGTTCCTCGGGCAGTTGTGTGTCGATGGGGTGGGGTTCCTCGTCGGCGAGGGGGATGTAGACCCACACCATGCCGAGGCGCTCCTCGACGGGATACGTCCGCACCGAGACCTTGCCGGTGAGCCGGCAGCCCGGCCCGTCGGTGATGACCGCGGCCAGCTTGCCGGTGGGCAGGTCGAAGGTCCAGCCGTGGTACGGGCAGCTGACGGTGCCGGGGAACTGCTGGTCGCCCTCGGAGAGCGGTACGCCGCGGTGCGGACAGCGGTTGTGGAGCGCGTACGCCGTGCCGCCGTCCCGGATCAGCGTGATCTTCTCGCCGCAGATGGTGAACGGGAGCGGTTTTCCGGTGATGTGGCTGGACCAGGTGACCGGGTACCAGTAGCCGCGGAAGCCTGAGCCCGCGGCGTCGTAGTGGGGCCATGACGTCCAGTCCTGCCGACCGGGCTGCCCCGTGGTGCCGCGCCCCGTCCGGCCCGTCCTCTTGGGGGCGGCCGAGCTCTCACCCGTCGTCATCGTGCGCGACCTCCTGCTGCCGTCGTCGGAACATGGCGTAGAGCTTCGGCCGTCGCACCGGGTCCGGCCACGGACCTGTTCCGCTGAGCAGACCGGGTGGCATCCGGCGGCATCCGAAGGCGGGGTGTCCCGCTCACCGGACCGCTCCCGTGCCCGCGCACGGCGCCCCGTTCTACGGTTCGAAGCTCCAGGCCCCGCACGCCGCCGCCGGCCTGCCGGCACCCGGCAAACGAAGGGATCGTGATGACCAAGGCCATCCAGGCCGACCCGATGCCCACCCGGACGGACGGGACGCGTGGTGCGGCCGTCCGTGTCGAGGAGGTCGACATCCGGTTCGGCTCCTTCCACGCCGTGCAGGGGGTGTCGCTCGACATCGCCGCCGGGGAGTTCCTCTGTCTGCTCGGGCCGAGCGGCTGCGGCAAGTCCACGCTGCTGTCGGCGCTGGCCGGGTTCGTCGAGCCGTACGCGGGCAACCTCACCGTCGACGGCGCCCCGGTGACCGGGCCGGATCCGGAACTCGGCATGGTCTTCCAGAGCAGCGAGGCGCTCTTCGACTGGCTGACCGTCCGGCAGAACGTCGTGTTCGGCCCCCGGATGCGCGGCAGGTCCCGTGCCGAACAGTCGGCGCTGGCCGACGAGTATCTGGGGCTGGTCGGGCTGCGGCACTGCGCCGACCGGTTCCCCGGCCAGCTGTCCGGGGGTATGCGGCAGCGGGTGCAGATCGCGCGCGTGCTGGCGGGTGAGCCGAGCGTGGTGCTGATGGACGAGCCGTTCGGGGCGCTGGACGCGCAGACCCGGCAGGTGATGCAGGAGGAGATGGACCGCATCCGGCGCGTCTCGGGCTGCACCGTCGTGTTCGTCACGCACGACATCGACGAGGCGATCCTGCTCGGCGACCGGATCGCCGTGATGACCGCGGGGCCGGCCGGGTCGATCAAGTCGGTCTACCCGGTGGACCTGCCCAGGCCCCGGGACGTGACCGACCCGACCGCCGCCGAACTGCGCCACAGCCTGCGCGAGGACATCGGCGAAGAGGTGCGCAAGTCACTGCGCGACCAGGGGCTCGACCCCGAGGAGGACCGATGACGACCGTGACCGTGGACACCGCCCCGAAACCGCGCACCGAACGCCGCACGGCGCGGACCGCCCGGCTGAGGCTGCGCACGATCGGCATGTACGCCCTCTCCATCGTCCTCGGCATCGCCGTCTGGCAGCTGCTGGCGATGCACTACGGCCCCTCGCTCGTCGCCTCTCCGCGACAGACCCTGTCCGCGGCCCGCGATCTGGCGAGCGACGGCTCGCTGACCAACTCGGTCATCGCCTCCAGCCGCCGGATCCTGATCGGCTGGGGACTGGGACTGCTGGTGGGCGTACCGGCGGGGCTTCTCGTCGGGCAGATCCGGATCGTGCGGCAGCTCCTGGAGCCGTACATCGAGTTCTTCCGGTTCATCCCGCCGATCGCCTTCGTCACCCTGGCCGTGGTGTGGCTGGGCATCGGCGAGTCCTCGAAGGTCGTCCTGATCTTCTACACGTCGGTCTTCATCGTCATCCTGAACACGAGTGCCGGGGTGATGGCGGTGAGCGAGTCGAAGTTGCGGGCCGCCGCGAGCCTCGGTGCGAGCCGCCGGCAGATCCTGGTCAGGGTGGTCCTGCCGTCGACGGTGCCGCACATCATCACCGGCGCACGGCTCGCGATGGGCAACAGCTTCCTGACCATCGTGTCGGCGGAGATCGTCGCGGCCCAGGTCGGGCTCGGCGCGCTGATCTGGACCTCCCGCAACTACGGCCGCATCGACTGGGTCTTCGTCGGGATCATCACCCTGGGCATCCTCGGGTTCGTCTTCGACCGCGTGCTGCGGATCGTCGCGTCCCGTGCCCTGAGCCGATACGGAGTGAAGCTGTGAGCATGGCCCTGGTTCTGGAGCGGTTCGGCACCCTGCCCCGGCCGGTCGAGCGGCCCGAGCCCTCGCCCCGCCCCGGCCACACGGTCGTACGGATGCTGGCGGCGCAGGTCGGTCACCTCGATCTCAACATCGTGGACGGCAGGTTCGGGATCCTCCCGGATCTGCCCGTCGTGCCGGGCACCAACGGCAGCGGTGTCGTCCTGTCCTCGGACACCCACCCCGAGGGCAGCCTGGTCAGGGTCAACGGCAAGGGGGTCGGGCTGCGGCGGGACGGCTGCTGGGCCGAGCACGCCGTGGTGCCGGACGCGGCCGTGACGCCGGTGCCGGAGGGCACGGATCCCGCGCTGGCGTGCGGTTTCTTCTCTCCGGCCGGCACGGCGTGGGCGGCCGTGCACTCCGTCGCCGCCATACGGCCGGGAGAGCGGGTTCTGGTGACCGGGGCGGCGGGCGCGGTGGGCGCCCTGACGGTGCAGGTCGCCGCCCGGGCCGGGGCCGAGGTGGTCGGTGTGGTCGGCCGGCCGGCCAAGCTGGACCATGTCCCCGCGCCCGCCAAGGCGGTGCTGGCGGCCGAGTTGTCCCCGGAGACGGTGGGCGGACAGGTCGACGCGCTCATCGACACCGTCGGCGGGCCGGTGCTGCGGGACGCCCTCGACCTGGTCCGCCCGCGCGGCCGTGCCGCCCTCGTCGGCTACACCGCCGGCCGCGAGTTCGGCGTGGATCTCGCCGACTTCCTGCTGGCCGACGTGGCGCTGCTGCCCGTGAACCTGATGACGCGCGGCCGGGAGGTCGCCGCCGACACCGAACGGCTGCTGGCGGAGCTGAGCGCGGGCGAGCTGACCCTGCCGATCGAGCGGCACTCCCCCGACCGGCTCGCCGAGGCGGTGACACGGCTGCGCACCGGGGAGGCCCTCGGCAAGGTCGTCCTGGCCTTCGCCTGAACGGGCCCGCTGAGCGGACCGGTTCGCTTGGGCGGACACAACCTCCCCGAGACGATCGGAGACATGGATCTCATGGACATTCAGGCCCCGCCGCAGGGCGCCTTCGCGGAGGCGGACGGCGTCAAGTACCACTACATCGAGCTGGGCGAGGGCAGCCCCACCGTCTTCCTGCACGGCGGTGGCCCCGGCTGCACCGGCTGGTCGGACTTCGGTCAGGTGGCGCCGCTGTTCGCCGAGGACCGCCGGTGCCTCCTGGTCGACATCCTCCAGTACGGCAAGTCCGCGAAGCCCGTCATCGAGGGCCCCATGTGGGACTACCACGCCGCCAGGACGGTGGCCCTGCTGGACGCCCTCGGCGTGGAGCGCGCCGACTTCGTCTGCAACTCCTGGGGCGGCACCATCGCGCTCAACCTGGCCGCCAAGTACCCCGAGCGCGTACGGTCGTTGGTGATCACCGGCAGCATGCCGGTCTTCCACGGCCCGCTCGCCCCGCTGCCCGAGGGCGGCCGCCGCGGACGCAACGCCCGTGACATCTACTACGGCGGCACCGGCCCGTCCCGGCAGAAGATGCGGGAGCTGATCGCCCGGCTGGAGTGGTACGACCCGGACGCCGTCCCCGAGGGCACCGTGACCCTGCGCTACGAACAGAGCCTCGACCCCGAGGAGACCGCACTCGCCGGCGCGTCCGACAACCCCCGCGGCGACTGGCAGGACCTGACCGACGAACTCGGCCGTATCGCCGCGCCGGTGCTCTTCCTGTGGGGCATGTACGACGCCTTCCTCACCCCCGACTATCCGCTGATGCTGGCGCGGATGATCCCGCGGGGGAACCTGCATGTGATGAGCGAGGCGTCCCACCACCCGCAGGAGGAACGGCCGTACGACTACCACGCCACCGTGACGGGTTTCCTGAATCAGCGGCACGGCTGACGGAGGACATGTGAGCGCGTCAACCCCCCGGATCGTCGAACTGACCAGCCCGCTCACCCGGTTCGCCGGCCGCCTGCTGGTCGGTCTCGGCCACGAGGTGGTGCTGGTCGAGCCCCCGCAGGGCGACCCCGACCGACAGGGCACCGAGGCTCACGCCTTCGCGCACTGGCACGCCGGCAAGCGTTCGGTGACCGTCGAGGACGCCTCCGGGCTGCACCGGCTGCTGGCGGGCGCGGACGCCGTGCTCGACGGCACGGCCGAAGGGGTGGAGTCGGAGGGGCTCGACCACCTCGTGCACGTCCGCGTCACCCCGTTCGGGCTCGTCGGGCCGCGCAGCGGCTGGCAGGGCAGCGATCTCGTGGTGGCCGCGACGGGCGGAATGCTCGCGCAGGTCGGCGACCCGGACGGCCCGCCGCTGCATCTGCCCGAGAACCAGGCCGAACACCTCGCGGGCGTGAACGCGGCGATCGCCGTCCAGTTGGGCCTGCGGGCGCGGCGCCGGGGTCCGGGGCAGCTGATCGACGTCTCCGCGCAGGCGTGCGTCGCGGCCGCGCTGGAGGCGGGCACCCTCGCCTATCTGCACGAGGACCGGGTGCCGCCGCGTCCGGGACGCGTCCATCCCCTGGTCCCGCACGGGCTGTTCCGGGCCGCCGACGGATTCCTCGGCGGCGGGCTCGGCGGCAGCCCCCGGATGTGGGACGCGCTGCTGGAGTGGCTGCGCGAGGAGGGCGCGGAGGCCGATCTCGGCGAGCCGAGGTGGCAGGACCCCGTGGAGCGAAAGACGCACCAGGAGTACGTCTTCAAGGTGGTCCAGGATTTCGTGGGCACCTGGCCGAAGGCCGAGTTCGCGGAGCGGGCCCAGGCCAGGAAGCTGCCCTGGGCGGCCGTGGATCTGCCGCACGAACTGCCGGACAACCCGCAGTTGGCCGCCCGGGACTTCTTTACGGAGGTCGACGGCCGAACCGACCTCGGCTTCCCCTTCGCCTTCCCGGAGGGCCGCAGGGTCACCTCCCTCACCGTGCCCGCCCCCGGAGCCGACCAAGGGCTGCTCGACGAACCCCGCACGGTGCGACCGGTCCCGGCCGACTCCCCCGCCGTACCCGCCCTGGACGGCGTACGGGTCCTGGATCTGACCTGGGTGCTGGCCGGCCCGTACTGCACCAAGGTCCTCGCCGACCACGGCGCCGACGTCATCAAGGTCGAGTCGGTGCGGCGCCCCGACCCCACCCGGTTCGCGCCCTTCATGCACCTCTCGCGCGGCCCGCACACGGACCCGAACACCAACGGCTACTTCAACGAGGTCAACCGCAACAAGCGCAGCATCGCGCTGGACACGCGGACCGAGGAGGGCGTGGCCGTGCTGCGCGAGCTCATCGCGTCCTGCGACGTCCTCGTGGAGAACTTCAGCGCCACGGTCATGAAGAAGCTCGGCCTGGGCTACGAGACGCTGCGCGAGCTCAACCCCGGCCTCGTCTACGTCAGCATGTCGGGCATGGGCCACACCGGGCCGCGGGCCGGCTGGGTGTCGTACGCCGACACGGTCTCGGCCGCCGGTGGGCTGACCGGGCTCACGGGCTGGGGGCCGGACGACGTGGTGGGCGTGATCTACGGCCACGGTGACATCGTCGCGGGGCTCCAGGGTGCGCTGGCCACGGTCGCCGCACTGGAGCACCGGGCGGAGACCGGGCGCGGACAGCACATCGACCTGTCCCAACTGGAGGCCATCGCGGCCCACATGGGGACGAGTCTGCTGACGCCGGCCCGACCCCCGATCGGCAACGCTCATCCTCAGTGGAGCCCACAGGGCGTGTACCGCAGCCTGGGCGCCGACCGCTGGCTGGCCGTCAGTGTCCGCTCGGACGAGGAGTGGGGCCGCCTGTGCGAGGTCGTCGGACGCCCCGAACTGGCCGCTGACGAACGGCTGTTGACGGCAGCGGGGCGACGGAGCGAGAGCGCCCTGGTCGACGGCGTACTCGGCGAGTGGGCGCGCACCCTGCCCGCGGATGTCGCCGCCGAGCTGTTGCAGAAGCGCGGGATACCCGCCGGTGCGGTCCAGGACGGGCGTGAACTCGTCGAGCACGACCCGCAGTTGAGAGCGCGCGGCTTCTACGTCCGCGTGGAGCATCCGGCCGCCGGGCCCTTCCTCCAGGAGGGCGTGCCCATCCGGCTGACCCGCACACCGGGCGGGATCCGCAGGCCCGCTCCGCTGCTCGGTGCCGACACCGAGGAGGTGCTGCGCGAGGTGGCCGGCATCCCGCCCGAGCGGCTTCGACGGCTGCGTGAGGCAGGCGTGCTGCATTGAGTGTGACGGTGGCGGAGCTCGTCGACCGGGCGGCCGAGAAGTACGCCGACCGGGTCTTCCTGCGCCTGGGCGACACCACACGGACGTACGCCCAGACGCGCGAGGCCGCGGCCACCATGGCGGGGGCGCTCGCGGCACACGGCTGCCGGCCGGGCGACCGGATCGCGGCGCTGCTCTCCAACCGGATCGAACTCGTCGACCTGATCCTCGGCTGCGCCTGGCTCGGCGCGGTCGTGGTCCCGCTGAACACCGCCCTGCGCGGACGGTCGCTGCGGCATGTGCTGCACGAGGCCCGGCCCCAGTTCCTCTACGCGGACGCCGAGTCGGCTCGGCGTGCGGTCGAGGCGGGGCACCGTGGCGCCGTGTGGGTGGCGGGCGGGACGGACGTACCCACGCCCGGTGTCACCGCCCCGCTTCCGCCCACCCGGCTGCGCCCGGAGGACACCGCAGCCGTCCTCTTCACGTCGGGCACGACCGGGACGTCACGCGGAGTGCGTTGTCCGCAGGCCCAGTTCGCGTGGTGGGGCCACAACGTCGCGGACGCCCTGCGCCTCACCGCCGACGACACGCTCCACACCTGTCTGCCCCTGTTCCACACCAACGCCCTCAACACCTTGGCGCACGCCATGACGGTGGGCGCGAGCTGCACCGTCGGCGGGCGGTTCTCCGCCTCGCGGTACTGGTCGCAGGTGGTGGAGGCCGAGGCCACGGTCGTCTACCTGCTCGGCGCGATGGTGCCCATGCTGCTGGCGCAGCCGCCGGGGCCGTACGACCGCACGCACTCGGTGCGGTGCGGTCTGTCGCCGGCGACGCCCGCCGTCGCGTGGGAGGCCTTCCGGGACCGTTTCGGTGTCACCCTCGTCGACGGCTTCGGCTCCACGGAGACGAACCTGGTCATCGGGTCGACGCCTCAGGAGTACCGGCCAGGACACATCGGCACCCTGCGCCCGGGTTTCTCCGCGCAGGTGGTCGACGAGGCCCTGGCCCCGGTCCCGGACGGAACACCCGGCGAACTCCTCGTCCGCAGCCACCAGTTGTACGCCTTCTCGACCGGCTACCTGGACGAGCCGCCGCAGTCCTCCGAGTCCTGGCGCCGGACCGGCGACCGGGTGGTCCGCGAACCCGACGGCTGGTTCCGCTTCGTCGACCGTGTGAAGGACGTCATCCGGCGCCGCGGCGAGAACATCTCCTCCCGCGAGGTCGAGTCGGTTGTCCGCTCCCATCCGGCGGTCGTGGAGGCCGCCGCCTTCCCGGTGGCCTCCGAACTGGCCGAGGACGAGGTGATGGTGGCGGTGGTGGCACGGCCGGGCGGCGTGCTGGACCCGGCCGACCTGGCCCGGCACTGCGCGGCCGAGCTGCCCGCGTTCGCGGTGCCCCGGTACATCGAGACGGTCCCGGCCCTGCCGCTCACGGAGACGGGCAAGATCCGCAAGGCCGCCCTGCGCGCACGGGGTGTGACCGCCCGTACCTGGGACCGTTCGACGGCAAGGCCCTGACATCCCGTTCACCGGACCGTTTCCGTGGGCCGGCCCGGCAGCCGCGCCTACGCTCCACGCCCATGAACGTTCCCGAACACACCCCCCTGCGTGTCGGGGTGCGCGTACCGCCCTGCGACCGAGCCGACCGTGTGCTCGAAACCGTACGCCGTGCGGAGGAGCTGGGCTTCGACGACGTCTGGTTCCCCGACTCCCAGTTGCTGTGGCGGGACGTCTTCACCACGCTGGCCGTCGCGGCGCTGGGCACCGAGCGGATCGGGCTCGGCACCGCCGTCACCAACCTGGCGACCCGGCACCCGGCGGTCGTCGCCTCGGCGGCGCGCAGCGTGGCGGAGCTGGCACCCGGCCGGTTCACCCTCGGCCTCGGCGTGGGCAACAGCTCGGTGGGCCCGGTCGGCCTGCGGCAGACCCGCTCGGCGGAGCTGCGTACGGGGCTGAGCATGCTGCGGGCGCTGCTGGACGGCGAGGAGTGGGACTTCGACGGCAGAGCCGTGTCCCGGCTGCGTGATCCCCGCCCCGAGGTGCCCCTGCATCTGGCCGCGAGCGGGCCGAGGAACCTGCGGCTCGCGGGCGAGATCGCCGATGGCGTGATCCTGCTCAGCGGTGTCTCGCCCAGGACGCTCCGGAGCGCCACCGCGCGCGTACGCGAGGGAGCCGAGGCCGCGGGGCGGCAGGCCGGGGAACTCCCGCTGACCGTCTCCGCGTTCTGCGCCGTGACGGACGACATCGAGGCCGAGGCCCGGCTGCTCAAGCCGATCTGCGCCTCGATCGCACAGAACGGCGGCGCACCCTTCCTCGCCCTCGCGGGGATCGACGTCGACGTTCCCGCGTCCGTCGAGGGCGTCTACCCGGATCTCGTGCACGCCGAGGACTGGCCGGCCGCCGTGGACATCTGCTCGGCCTGGATCAGCGACGAGGCGGCCGTCCGATTCGCCGAGGAGTTCTGCCTGCTGGGCACCGCCGAGCACATCACGGAACGGCTTCGCGCCCTCGGCTCCGCCGGGGTCACGGGGGTGTTCCTCCAGCACGTCGGCTCCTACGACCCACCGACCGAACTGATCGAGGCCGTCGGCTCGCACGTACTCCCGGCGCTCTCCGTCCCCCTCCTGGCGAAGGCAGGCAACCGATGACGAACACCCTGCACAAGGGCTACGCGCCCAGTCCCTTCGGGCAGTTGCACTACGTCGAATGCGGCACCGGTGAGCCCGTGCTGATGCTTCATCAGACCCCGCGGTCATGGACCGAGTACCTCGACGTGCTGCCGCTGGTCGGCGCCGAGCGGCGGGCGATCGCCATGGACACCCTGGGCTTCGGCGCCTCCGCGAAACCCGAGGGCCCGCAGACGATCGAGCAGTTCGCCGATGCCGCGGACGCCCTCATCGAGGCGCTGGGGCTGGAGCGCTTCCACCTCGTCGGGCACCACACCGGCGGCGTGATCGCGGTGGAGCTCGCGGCCCGCCATCAGGAACGGGTCGCCGGTCTGCTGCTGTCCGCCACGCCCTTCATCGACGAGGAGAAGCGGCGCACGGCGGGTGAGCGCAAGCAGATCGACCATGTCGTCCCGCGGCCCGACGGCTCGCACCTCGTCGAACTGTGGAACCACCGCCGCGACTTCTACCGGCAGGGGGAGGAAGCCGCCCTCAACCGCTTCATGGTGGACGCCCTGACGGTGCTGGACCGCGTGGAGGAGGGCCATGAGGCGGTGCGGCGCTACACGATGGACGAGCGTCTGCCCTACATCACCGCCCCCACCCTCGCCGTCTGCGCCCCCGGCGACCACTACTCGCTGCCCGGCCTGGACAAGTTCGCCGCCGCACTCGGCTGTGAGACCCGGGTGCTGTCCGGCGGTCATGTCCCCGTCCCGGAGCAACTGCCCGAGGAGTTCGCCGAGGTGGTCCTGGAATGGACGACGCGGGGCTGACGCGCGGCAGCCCCGCGTGCGACTCACTTCAGGCCGATGTCCGCACCGGGACCGAGCGGCAGGTCGAAGCCGTAGAAGATGCCCAGGATCGCCAGCCACACCAGCATGAACGGCACCACGAAGACGGCGAGCCGGGAGATCAGCGTCCCGAGGCGGGCCTCCGGCTCGTACTGCCGCACCATCGCCAGGATCAGGAAGACGTACGGGTTCATCGGCGTGATGACCCCGGTCGCGGAGTCCCCGATCCGGAAGGCCGCCTGGGTGAGCGCCGGGCTCATGCCCATCAGCATGAACGCCGGGACGAAGACCGGGCCGACCAGGGACCACAGGGCGGAGCCGGAGAGGATGAACAGATTGAGGCAGGAGACCAGCAGGACGAACACGAGGATCGCCCAGAAGCCCGTCACGCCCATCGAGTTGAACAGCGAGGCGCTCTTCACGGCCAGCAGCACCCCGACGTTCGACCAGGTGAACAACGCGATGACCTGGGCGGCGACGAACATCATCACGATGTAGCCGGACATGCTCTTCACCGAGTCGGTCACGGCCGTCGCCACGTCGTCGGCGCCGGTGAGCTTCTTCACGGTGAAGCCGTACGTCAGGCCGGCCAGCAGAAAGGCGAAGAACAGCACCGGGACGATGCCCGTGAGGACCGGCGAGGGCACGAAGGCGCCGCCGTCGCCGCGCAGAGGAGCCCCCGGCGGCAGCCACAGGGCCAGCACACCGCCCAGGTAGAGAAGGACGACCAGCCCCGAGACGAGCAGCCCGCGGCGCTGGACCGGCGTGATGGTGAGGTCCTGCTCCTCGGACTCGTCCGCGGAACCCTCATAGGTGCCGAGACGGGGTTCGAGGACGCGGCTGATGAGGAAGCCGCCCATCGCCGCGAGCACCAAGCTGCTGGCGGCGGTGAAGAAGTAGTTGATGAGCAGATGGATGTCGAGCCCGTCGGCGGCCGGGAGCACGGAGGCCGCCTGCTGCGTGATGCCGACGTACAGCGCGTCGAGCGAGCCGATGGTGAACCCGGCGGCATAGCCCGCGGTGACACAGGCGAAGCCGCCGATGAGGCCCGCGACCGGGTGGCGTCCGGCGCTCTTGAAGACCAGGGCGGCCAGCGGTGGCAGCACGATGGCGGCGACGTCGCTCATCATGTGCGCCTGGCTGGCGATGAGCGCCACCGCGTACGGCAGCACGGGGCGCGGCACCCTGGCGAGCGTGGCCCGCATCAGCGTCTCCAGCAGCCCGGTCTTCTCCGCCAGCCCCACCACCATGATCAGCACCAGAACGGCGCCGATCGGCGGGAACGTGGCGAAGTTGACGACGAGGTTCTCCACCAGCCAGCGCACCCCGTCGCCGCTGAACAGGCCGGTGATCTGCTTGTTCTCGTCGGTTCCGGGGACGGCCACGGACACGCCCGCCCATTCCAGGGCCGAGGAGACGACGGCAAGGAGCAGGAAGAGTCCGGCGAACAGGACGATCGGGTTGGGCAGCGCGTTGCCCGCCCGCTCGATGAGTCCCAGTACCCGGTCCAGGCCGCTGGGGCGGTCCTTGCTGTCGGGGGACTTGCTGTCGGGGGCTGGGAGGTCGGTCAGTGAGGACATCAGGGCTGCCTTCCGGTCCGGGCCGCTGGGAGCAGCAGGTCCTTGCGTACGACGCCGTCCTGGACGACGCACACGATGCGGGCGGGATCGCCGAGGACGCCGATGTCGGTGAGCGGATCGCCGTCGCAGAGGATCAGGTCGGCGGTGCGGCCGGCGGTCAGGGTGCCCAACCGGTCGGCCACGCCGAGGAGCTCGGCGGAGGTGCGGGTGCCGGCGACGATGGCGGCCATCGGGTCCATACCGAGGTCGACCAGGTAGGTCAGCTCCATCAGGTTGACGCCGTGCGGTCCGACGGCGGCGTCGGTGCCGAGCGCGATCCGGGCGCCGTACTCGATGGCCCGGGCGATGTTCTCCTTGGTCAGCCCGGACCAGCGGACCTTCTTCTGGTAGTGGTAGTCCGGCATCGTGTCCTTGTTGATGCCGGCGTATACGGTCGACAGCGTCGGGACGACGAAGGTGCCGCGCTCGCCCGCCATGTCCAGTGCGCGTTCGTCGAGTCCGTAGCCGTGCTCGATGCTGGTCACTCCGCCGCGCAGGGCGTTGAGGATGCCGGCGTTGCCCTGGGCGTGGGCGGCGACGGGCTTGTCGCCGTGCCGCCGGGCCTCGTCCACGACGGCCCGGATCTCCTCCTCCAGCAGGCCCTCGTCGTCGGGCTGGTCGTAGGGGCTGCCCATGCCGCCGGTGGCGCAGATCTTCACCAGGTCGGCACCCTCGCGCAACACTCGGCGCACGGCCAGCCTGGCCTGGTCCGCCGTGTCGGCGATCTCGGACATCCCGGCGCTCAGATCGGTGCCGTCGGGCAGCCGTACGTCGGCGTGACCACCGGTGTGGCTGATGATGCGTACCGCCGTGTGCAGCCTGGGGCCCACGATCCGGCCCGTCTCGACGGCCGTGCGGTAGCCCGCCGACAGACCGCCCAGGTCACGGGCGCTGGTGATGCCCGCATCCAGGGTCTGGCGCAGCCGGGCGGCGGTGTCCAGGGTGACCAGCACAGGGTCCAGTTCCGCACGACGCCCGGGCGGCGAACCCTGGGCGTAGGCGAGGTGGACATGGCAGTCGAAGAAACCCGGCAGCACGGCGCGGCCGCCTGCGTCGATCACGCGGACCGGGGAAGCATCCTCTTCAGTCGCCGGTGCCTGAGTGGCGGCTCCGGCGTAGGTGATGGTTCCCTCGGCATCGACGAGGACGACGGCGTCGTCCACCGGGGACGCCCCGGTGCCGTCGATGAGCCTGGCGTGATGGATACGCAGGGCGGTCCGGGGGGCCTGATGCGGGGTGGCGTGCGTCATCGGGCGCGGTCACTCCTCTGATGTCGGAGAACGGTCGGGAACAGGAGAATGGAGTGTGGGATGCGCCGGAGAACTCCGTGTCACCCTGCAGTTTTCACACCTGATTCCCTCGGTGTGCGCAGAGAAGTGCCGCCCAGGGATGTGCAGGATTGTGCCGTCGTCGGCGCGGCCGCGGAAGCCGGGGAGCCGGTGGAACTCGACGAGCTCGACCTCGCGGTCGTGCACGCCCTCCAGATCCACCCGCGGGCCCCGTGGACGCTGGTCGGTGAGGTGCTCGGCGTCAATCCCGTCACCGCCGCGCGCCGTTGGCACCGGCTCACCGAGGCGGGTCTGGCCTGGGTGACCGCCTATCCGCGGCTGTCCTCGCGGTCCGTGGTGACCGCGGTGGTGGAAGTGGACACCGAGCCGGGCGTCGCGGAGGACGTGGCCCTGACGCTCGCGGCGGATCCCGCCTTCACGAACATCAAACTCACCGCCGGCGGCCGGGACCTCGTGGCCTCGGTGATCACCCGGAGTCTCGACGAGCTGGCCGTTCTCACCACGACGCTGTTCCAGCGGACGCCCGGCGTGCGGGCGACCCGCACGAATGTGTCGACCGGCCTCCCGACGGAGGGCAGCCGGTGGCGGCTGCGCAGCCTGGACGCCGTCCAGAGCGCCCGCATCGAGGAGGCCCTGCCGCCGCCCGGCCGCCCCGCGCCCGCGGCCGAGACCGGCTGGGACGACCTCGACGCACGGCTGCTGGAGCTGTTGAGCACGGACGGCCGGATGTCCCTGCGCGACCTGTCCGAGTCCACCGACACCAGCCTCACGACCGTGCGCCGCAGAGTCCAGTCGCTGCTCGCCTCACGACTGAGCCTGCGCTGCGATCTGGCCCGCCCGCTGTCCGGCTGGCCGCTGTCCGCCGTGTACTTCGCCTCCGTGCCGGGCCTCCATGTGGAGGACACCAGCCGCGCACTGTCCGGGGTGCGGGAGGTCCGCTCGTGCGCGATCACCGCGGGACCGCACAATCTGGTGATCGACGTGTGGCTGCGTACCCTCCACGATGTGCACGCCTTCGAGGCCCACCTGTCACGGCAGCTGCCCCGCCTCACCATCGACGACCGCTCGGTGGTCCTGCGTACGGTCAAGCACATGGGGCGGCTGCTCGACCGGGACGGCCGGTGTGTCGGCGTCGTACCCATCCGCCATCCCCAGGGGCCGGGCTCCACCGCCGCCCAGTGGCCGGCTGGGCTGGTTCCGTAGGACGCTCAGTGCACGTCGGCCCCCGCGGGGGTGTCGTCGAGGAAGCCGCCCGACTGGTGCTGCCACAGCTTCGCGTAGGCGCCGTCCGACCCGAGCAGCTCCTGGTGCGTGCCCTGTTCGACGATCCGTCCGCGGTCCAGGACGACGAGTTGGTCCATGGTGGCGACCGTGCTCAGCCGGTGCGCCACCACCAGCGCCGTCCGCCCCTCCATGAGCCGCCACAGCGCCTCCTGGACGAGGATCTCGCTCTCCGAGTCCAGCGCACTCGTCGCCTCGTCGAGCAGCAGGATGGGCGCGTCGCGCAGGATCGCCCTGGCGAGGGCGACCCGCTGGCGCTGGCCGCCGGACAGCTTGATCCCACGCTCGCCGACCATGGTGTCAAAGCCGTGCGGCAGGGCGTCGGCGAACTCCGTGACGTGCGCCGCCTCGGCCGCGCGGCGGATCTCGGCGTCGGTGGCGTCCGGCCGGGCGAACGCGATGTTCTCCCGCAGCGTGCGGTGGAACATCGCCGGGTCCTGCGGCACGTAGGCGAGCAGACCGCGCAGGTCGGCCTGGCGCAGCCTGCTGATGTCCTGGCCCCCGATCAGGATCCGCCCGGCGTCGATGTCGGTCATCCGCAGCAGCAGCCGGGTGAGTGTGGTCTTGCCGCCGCCGGACCGGCCGACGAGCCCGATCTTGGACCCGCTGGGTACGGCCAGGTCGAGACCCTCGAAGAGCGGCTTCGCGCCGCGGTGGGCGAAGGTCACCCGCTCGAAGCGGACGTCGGCGGCGCTGGGCAGCAGCGGTTCCGGAGCCACCGGGTCGAGCACGGTCGGCGGCACCAGCAGCAGTTCGGTGAACTGCGAGGCCTCCGTCATCGAGCTCTCCAGACGGCGGTAGATCTGGTTGAACTCGAACATGATCCGCGTCGCGTTCGTGTAGTACGTGAAGGCCACCACGACCGCCTCCACGCCGTGCCCGCCGCCGGCGAGAGCGACCGCGATCAGCAGGCCCAGCGCGTTGGTCAGCACGGACATCGGTGCGACCAGTGTGTCGATGCGCAGATTGCCGTAGTCCCAGGACCGCAGGGTGAGCCGCCGCGACTGGGCGACCCGGGAGCGGTGCTCGGCGGCCTCGCGTTTCTCCGCGGCGAACGCCCTGACCGTGTCCATGTTCATCAGGCTGTCGGCGACATGGCCCGACACCCGGGCGATCGCCGCCTCGCGCTGATCGACGAGGGCTTGGCGACGGCGGATGAGGGGCAGCACGCACAGCGCGGTCAGCGCGATCATCGCCAGCAGCCCCAGGACGAGCAGTGGTTCGTAGCGCCACAGCACGACCGCCCCGAACAGCAGCGGCACGAAGCTGCCCACCACCTGGAAGGTCAGCGTGTCGATGAAGTCCTCGAAGCGGGAGGCGAAGCTCAGGACCCGCTTGGTCAGCGCCCCGGCGAAGTTGTCGTGGAAGAACGCGGCGTCCTTGGCGAACAGCTCGTCCATGCCGATCACGTACAGCTGCTCGATGCTGCGGGCGGCAAGGCGGTTCAGACAGTGCAGACCGATACGCCAGAGCCCCTCCGCGAGCAGCAGGACGCCGGCGAAACCGAGGACGTAGGGCAGCGTCGAGCCGAAGGCGATACCGCCGTCGCCGGCGATCCGGCCGACGAGTTTCGCGACGATCAGCGGCGCGATGTAGTTGAGGCCGATGTTGCCCAGCGCCGGCAGCAGCAGCGCGGGCAGCGCCAGCCACCTCAGCCGGGACAACTCCCGTCCGTAGTAACGAAGAGCGAGAACCACCGAGCCCTTGGCCCGGGGTAAGTCACGCGATTCAGGCGATCCCATCCCAACCCCGTGGTGTCGTACGGCACCCCGCCGTGTGCTGTGCAAGGAAGATGTTGTGCCTCGATGTCCGTGCAGGAACGGTCCGGGCAGAAGCCGTAGTGTCCCGCGTCCGCGCGGGCGGAGTCCAAGCGTTTTCCCGTCGGTGGCAGGCCCGGGCAGTTGTGGGGCTCCGGTGGTGTCAGGCGTCGATGCCCCACGCCGCCGCATGCGGGCCGAACCTGTTCTCGGTCGCGTACGCCACCCAGCGCGCGTTCCGTGCGTCGGCCTCGGGGCCGTCCGGCAGGTGATAGGCCCGGCCGGCCTGCGCGGAACCGGCCTGTACGTTCGTGGCGGTGGGCAGCCGCCGACGCACGTACCGGTCGAGCGCCTCGGGCACCCCGGCCGGGGCCGTCCCCGTGAGGACGTCGCCCAGCACGGCGGCGTCCATGATCGCCTGTGCCGCGCCCTGGGCCAGGAACGGCACCATCGCGTGGGCGCTGTCGCCGAGCAGCGTCACCCGCCCGCTGTTCCACCGCTGGAGCGGGGCCCGGGTGTGGATGCCGTAGCGGAGCACCCGCCCCGCGCGTTCGAGGACGCTGAGCATCCGGGGATCCCAGCCGTCGAAGGTGCGCAGTTGCTCTCCCGGCTCCGCCTGCGCGGTCCACGACTCCTGTGCGGGCGCCTCGGTGTCGAACACGCCCACGACGTTGAGGAGTCGGCCGGGACGCACCCAGTAGTGGACGACGTGCCCGCCGGGCCCGAACCATCCGGCGTACTCCGGCAGGTCCAGATCGGCGACCTCGTCGGCGGGCAGCAGCGCCCGGTAGGCGGCGGTCCCCGAGAAGTCCGCCTCGTCCTTGCCGAAGAGCAGCTGGCGGGCCGGGGACCGCACCCCGTCCGCGGCCACGACCAGGTCCGCGCCCAGGCGTTCACCGCTCCCGGTCGTCACATACGCGCAGGCGTCGTCCTGATCGATCCGAACGACCTCGGTGCCCAGCCGCACGGACTCGGCCGGTACGGCCGCCGCCAGGGCCTGGTGCAGATCGGCCCGGTGGGCCTGAAGATAGGGCGCGCCGAACTCGTCCTCCGCCTCCCGCCCGATCGGGTAGCGGCAGATCTCGGTCCCGTCGGACCAGGTCCGGAAACTGACGTAGGGCGGCCGGACCGCCTGCGCGGCGACCGCGTCCAGCACACCCAGCCGGCGCAGTACCCGGGTTGCGTTGGGCGCCAGCTGAATTCCTGCACCGATCTCGGTGAACCGCGGTGTCTGCTCGATCAGCGTGACCTCGCAGCCGGCTCAGCGTCGCGGCCAGTCCCCCGATGCCCGCCCCCACGACGATCGCTTTCATCCCCGACCTCGCTTCGCCGGAAAGCGTTACGCGCATGCCATCAGCACGGGCAGGATAACGAACTGGACTTCGCTGACGTACGAGGCGTTTCGGGCAGGATGCGGTCGGTTCACGTCTTCTTGCCGATGTCGTCGGAGCGCGACACGAAGCGGGCGGCTCCGCCTCTCACCCGGAACAGGAACTCGCCACCGTCCTCGTTGGCCCGGAAGAACTGCGAGCCCGGCTCGAAACTGAAGCGGCGGGTGACGCCCTGCCAGGGGCGGCGCAGGAGTTCCGAGCGCAGGGTGGACCGGCCGTCGTCGCCGAGGGTGGCGAGGCCCTGGGCGGCGAACCGTACGGCGTCGTACGCCTCGGCCGCCCAGGGGCCGGGCGAGTCGCCGTGGCGGGCGCGGAACGCGGCGGCGAACGCCTTGGTGCGCGGATCGGCGCTCGCGTCCGTGTAGCCCGTGCCGATCCACCAGCCCTCCCCGACGGCGACGAAGGGGGCGGCGAGGACATGCTCGCCTGCCAACCGAGCACCCCGGTGGCCCGCGTCCTGCAACGCACGCGCGAGGGCGGCGGCGCGGTCGGGGTTCACCCCGGCGAAGAGGACGGCGTCGCGGGGACGGGCGGCGATGCGGCGCGCGGCCCCGGTGAAGTCCTCGTCGGCCGCGACCTCCTCCACCACCGGCTCGCTGTTGAGCTTGCCATGGCTGGTGGCGATGCGGACCGTGCCCAGGCCCTCCGCCTCGGTGGCCAAGTCATGCACGATCACCGTGCGGGCGGGTTTGGCGACCCGGTTCAGATAGCGCAGTGCCGCGCCCGGGCCGATCGTCTGGGTGGTGCGCAGCACGAGCGCGCTGGTCGTGTTGACGGCGGTGATGTCACTGGTGTCGGCGCGGGTGATCAGCACGGTCAGCCGGGCCTCGGTACACGGGGGCAGAGCCGCCGGCACGGTCGCGTTCGTGCCCGCGGCGATCACCACGGACACGTCCGGGTCGGCGGCGAGCCTGGCGGCCGCCTCGGCCGAGCCCTTCGCGGTGCCACGGTCGTCGGCGGTGCGCAGCACGAGGTCGACGGTGCGCCGGGCGTCCTGGTTGTGCTCCTCGACGGCGAGGAGGGCGCCGCGTTCGTGGGCCGTGAAGAAGGCGCCGTCCGGGTTGCCGAACAGGGCGACCACGTGTCGGGTCCGCTTGACGGAACCCTGGTTCGCGGACGCGCTGTCTCGGCCCCACCGCCACCACGCGCCCGTGCCGGCGACAGCGGTGACACCGAGCGCGGCCCCCGCCACGAGCAGGCGTCGCCGGGTGGGCGAGGACGGGGTCTCGGCAGGCTCCACGGAGGACGGCCCGGTGACCATGGTGGGTTCGGGCACGGGCAGGTCGAGGACGCGTGCCGCACGGGCGGCGACCAGGGCCGGCAGCCCCTCGGGCAGCCAGTTGCCGGAGGCGAACTCGCCGAAGAAGTCGACGAGTTCACGGGCGCTGGGGCGACTCTTCGGCTCCTTCGCCAGACACCGCCGTACGATCCCCTCCAGACCCTCCGGTACGCCGTCCAGGTCCGGTTCCTCGTGCACGGTCCGGTACAGCACGGCCGCGGCGCCGCCGGTGCCGAACGGGGGCCGGCCGGTGGCCGTGTGGGCGAGGACGCAGCCGAGCGAGAAGACGTCGCTGGGCGGGCCCACGGTGTGCCCGCGGGCCTGCTCGGGCGAGAGATAGCCGGGGGAACCCACGACGGAGCCGTCCGTGGTGAGCGCGGTCGCCCCGACCGCCCGCGCGATCCCGAAGTCGATCAGGCGGGGCCCGTCCGCGGCCAGCAGCACGTTCGCGGGCTTGACGTCCCGGTGGACGAGACCGGCCGTGTGCACCCCGTCCAGCGCCTCGGCCAGCGCGGTGCCCAGACTCCGCAGTTGGACCGCGGGCCAGGGTCCGTGCAGCGCCACCGCCTCGGCGAGGGACGGGCCCGGCACATAGGCCGTCGCCAGCCACGGGGAGCGGGCGTCGGCGTCGGCCGCGACGACCGGCACGGTCCACCGGCCCGTGAGGCCCGAGGCGAGCTCGGCCTCACGGCGGAAGCGGGCGCGGAAGCCGGGGTCGCCGGCGTACTCGGCGCGGATCACCTTCAGCGCGCACCAGGCGCCGTGCGGCGAGCGCGCCAGGTAGACGACGCCCATGCCGCCCGCGCCGAGCCGTCCGGCCAGCCGGTGGCCGCCGATCACGGACGGATCGGCGGGCAGGAGCCGTTCCATGTCAGAAGTCTCCGTTCCCCGATCGTCCATGCCCGCAGGCCCCGGCCTCGGTCAGCTCTCGGCCTCCGCCGCGCGAACGAGATCCCCGAGCGATCCCACCTGCTGGAAACGCCCGTCGCGAACCTGATGGACGAAGGTCTCCTCCGTCCAGCCCTCCCCCTCGTTGTTGTACTGGTGGTACTTGCCGAAGGTGTACGTCCGGGCGATGCCCTCGTATTTCACCTTCGCCAGCCGCTTGGCGAGATCGGCCCGCACCGGCCGTCGGCGCGCGCCGGCCGGGACCGTGCGGGCGAACTCGGCGAGCAGCATCCGCACACTGTCGTACGCCTCGGTGGCGTACGGCTCCGGAGTGCTGCCGTAACGCTTGCGCCACGCCGCGGTGAATTCCCTGGCCTGCCGCGTCTTCAGTGCGGAGGGGTCCACGGCCATGGTGACCACGTACCATCCCTCACCCGCGGCACCCGCCTTGGCCGGGAAGTCCGAACCGTACAGCTGGTGCTGCATCCACCGTGGCCCGGTGAACCCGGCCGCGGCCAGGTCCTGGGCCGCGCGGACCGTGGCGTCCAGGGGGCCCAGGTAGATGAAGGCCCCGACACGGGCGGCGAGCAGTTCACGGACCGCCTTCGGGCCGTCGTCGGTCCGCTCCGCGACGACGCGGGGGATGACCTCCGCCTCGAGGGTGTCGCGCCAGTTGGTGACCAGCGGGGTGCCCTGGTCCTGGATGATCGTGCCGCCGTCCCGGTCGATCACGACGCCGGCCGACGTCACCTGGCCGGTGGCGAATGCGTGGAACGCGATCCAGGTGCCCAGCGCGAGATGGGGGGCACCGCTCTGGAACGAGGTCTCGCGCGACGTCACGAAGTAGTCCTGCTGGCCCGTGCTGTTGGACATGTGGGTCAGCCCGGCTTCTCCGTAGACGGCCGCGGCCGCGCGCATCTGGATCTCGCCGACCGGTCCCAGTACGGCGACGACGTTCCGGTCGGCGGTGAACGCGCGGGCCACCTCCCGGGCGCTGTCCACGTCGCCGCGGTCGGCCAGGACCTTCACCTTCAGGTCGTAGGAGCGCTTCGGCGAGGCGTTGTGCTCGGCGACGGCGAGTCGGGCGGCGCGTTCCGCGACCCGGCTGACCGTGGTTTCACCCGCGCCGGTGGCCCCGTGCAGACCCAGGACATACACCGGACGCCCGCTGCCGGACGGTTCCTTGGGGTCGTCCTCCGACGCCCAGACCGCCGCTCCGGTCCCGCCGCCCGCGAGCAGCAGCGCACCGCCGGCGAGCAGCAGACGGCGCCGTCCAGGATGACGTAGGGGAGGTTCCTCCGGTTCGTCCACGACGGTGGGCTCGATGCCGGGCAGGGCGAGGCTCTCGGCGGCCCGCGCGGCGACCATCCGGGCGACGGGATCGGGAAGCCAGTCGCCGGAGGCGTCCGGAGTGTCCTCGGCGAGCAGCCGCCCTATCTCGTCGGCCGTGGGCCGCGCGTCGGGGTCCTTGGCCAGGCAGCGCTCCGCCAGGGTCCGCAACTCGCCTTCCATACCGTCGAGTTCGGGCTCGTCATGGACCGTGCGGTACAGCAGGGCGTCCGGCGTCCCGGTGCCGAAGGGCAGCGTGCCGGTCGACATGTACGCCAGCACGCAGCCCAGTGCGAAGACATCGCTCGCGGACGAGGCCGGCTGTCCCTCGGCCTGCTCCGGGGCGAGGAATCCGGGCGTACCGACCACGACGCCGGACGCGGTCAGCGCCGTGTCGCCGGCAGCACGCGCGATGCCGAAGTCGATGAGACGCGGCCCGTCCAGAGCGAGCAGTACGTTGCCCGGTTTGACGTCCCGGTGGACGAGCCCGGCCGTGTGCACCGCGTCCAGCGCCTTGGCCAGCAGTCCGCCGAGGACACTCGCGACCCGTGACGGCATCGGACCGTGCTCGGCGACCGCCTCCGCGAGGGAAGGTCCCGGGACGAACGCCGTGGCCAGCCATGGCTCGCGCGTCTCGGCGTCGGCGTCCAGGACGGGCACCACCCAAGGGCTGTCCACCCGCCGCGCCAGCTCCACCTCCCGCGCGAAGCGGGCTCGGAAATCGTCGTCACCGGCGCTCTCGCCCCGGATCACCTTGACCGCGGCGAGCGCTCCCGCGTCGGTGCGTCCGAGGTAGACGACGCCCATGCCGCCCGCCCCGAGCCGCCGCAACAGCCTGAATTCCGCGATACGGGACGGGTCGGAAGGCCACAATGCCTCGCTCATCGTTCCGCCCCCTTGGTCTCGGTCGGCGTGCCCACCGGTGTCTTGGACGGTTCGGCCGCGTTCCCCCGGCGGTCGATGTCGGCGGCGACGAGGCTCAACCCCCCGGCCAACTCGGTGGTGATGGCGCTGTCCTCCTCCTCCGTCCGGCCCGCGCCGTGCCGCGCCGTCGCGGCCACGGTGATCGGACCGAGCCGGAACTTGTACCAGTCGAAGGGATGCGCCTGGCTCGTGCCGGCGCCGACCCACTTCCCGGACTCCGCCAGGTCGTCCTCGCTGATCGCGTTCCGCTCGTCGGCGGCGGCATCGACCCGGGAGAACAGCTCGCGCACCACGTCCGTGGCGTTCAGCCGCTGCTCCGGACAGCGCAACGCCGACTCCAGTGACCCGGCCATGTCACGCCGGGCCGCCACGGCGTCCTCGTGCACGGTGACGGTCAACGACACGTACACCGGCCCCTTGCCACCCTTCTCCGGCAATTCGAACGCCCGCGTGAGGCTGGCCAGCACGGTCGCCGGCAGCGCCTCGCGCCGCCACAGGCAGTCCTCGTGCAGGACGGCCCACGTGGCCGGATCGCTCTCGAAGGGCTCGCGTTTGCGATACCCGATACCGAAGGAGTCGGGCCGCACATCGAGGTCACGGACGAACGCGACCGCCTCGGCCCGTGTCTTCGGCGCCCGTTCCTCCGCGACCGTGTACGGCTCGCTCACCGGATTCGCCGACGACGACTCCGAGGGCGAAGCGCTGGGGCTCCCCTCGGACTTCCCCTCCGCCTCGGCCTCACTGTCCGACCCGCTGGTACATCCCGCCAGCAGCAGCGCCCCCGCCGCCACGGACAGGGCAGTTCTCCACCCGGCCATCCATCACTCCCCTCCCGTACGCCCCGCCCTTGAAGGCAGTGTGGCGTATGTGAACGCCATGCCAACTACCCTTACGAAAACGCTTAGTTAAGGGTCCTGACGGTAGCGCGAGGCATTCCGGTTGCACCCGGCTTCATCCGGTCGGATGTACCAGGGGAATGTGCCAGGGGAGTTGGATCACACCGGGAGGCCGAGTGTGAAGACCTCCATCAGGGCGAGTGGTTCGGGCCGGCCCGGGTTCATCCCAGGAGCAGTGAACGGGGCTGGGCGGAGAGCGCCCGGTCGAGTACCAGGGAGGCCGCTCCCACGGCGGCGACGTTCTCGCCCAGCGTGGTGGAGACGACCGTCGTCGGATGCGTCGCCTTCACGAACGGCGACCGTGCGACCATCGGCTCGATGGTGGCCAGCAGGCGGTCGGCGAGCAGCTGCCAGGTCGGTCCGCCGAAGACGACGGTGTCGACGTCCAGGAGGGTCGCCGCCGCGCAGACACCCCGGCCGATCCGGATCGCCAGTCGCTCGATGATGTCGTCCGCCTGCGCCTCCCCCGCGGCTGCGAGCGCCGCCAGGCGCTCCAGGCCGCGCTGGGCGTCGGCCGGATTCGTCACCGTGTACTCGGCGCCGAGCACGCCCAGCGCGATGGCCTCCTCGACGAGCGTCCGGGTCGAGCAGGCCGCGCCGAGTCCGCCGACCTCGCCCGCGTTCCCGGAGACACCGCGCAGCACGGTGTCCTCCACCACGAGACCCATCCCGGATCCGGTGCCCAGGTAGAAGAAGAGCAGGTTGCGGCTGTCGGTGGCCGCTCCGGTCCAGCGCTCGGCGACGACGGCGGCCGTGACGTCCTTGTCGAGGAGCGCCGGGAATCCGGTCGCCTCGCTGAGCTTGTCGCGCAGTGGGTAGCGGCCCCAGCCGTGCAGCTCCGGGGGGTCCACGACCCAGCCCGCGGACGCGTCGATGGGGCCCGGTGCGGCGATCCCCAGGCCCAGTACGCGCTCACGGTCGGCGCCCGACTCCGCCATGATCGCCGACACCGAGGCGGCCATGTCCGCGACGATCGCATCGGTGTCGCCGCCACTCGGCGTTCCTTCGCTGCGCTGCGCCACGACCGTGCCGAGCAGATCCACCAGGACGCAGGTGATGACGGCCGGGTCGAGGTGCACTCCCACGGCGTACCGGGCCGCGGGGACGATTTCGAGGAGGGTGCGGGGTTTGCCGCTGCCGGTGTTCCGCTTTCCCGATTCACGGGCCAGGCCCTGGTCGAGCAGGCGACGGGTGATGTTCGAGACGGTCTGTGCGGACAGTCCGGTGGCCTGGGCGAGTTCCACCCTGCTCAGGCCCGTGGGGTGCCGGCGGATGGCGTCCAGGATCACGGACTCGTTGAAGTCACCGACGCGCGGCAGGTTGGTGCCCCGTCGGATCATGGACATCCCGGTGCTCGCCGTCGTACTCGTCAACGTTTTTCTCCCAGCTCGGGCGGCGGAACGTGTGTCCGCCACTCCAGCGCAGCCAATTAATCGAATGCTATGACAAACCTGTGTCGCCCTGGGCGCTGTCCGGCCTTCCGCCGGCCGGACGCAGGCGCAGCGTGCGGATCTGGAAGGGCCTGAGCCTGAGGTCGACGGCCGCTTCGTCGGATACGCCGGCCGGCTCCCGTTCCGGCTGCTCCAGGAGGTCGCAGTCGGAGACGGCGGCGAGCGCGAACCCCGCCGACAGGCGCGCCGAGGTCGCTCCCCCGCACGCCTCGTACAGGCGGACCACGACGTCGCCGCTGCGGTCGTCCGCGAGTTTCACCGACTCCACCACCACATCGCTGTTGTCGAGTGCGACCAGGGGCCGGGCCTGCGCCGGGGCAGGTCGCAGAGGCAGATTCAGCGCGTAGCCCCCGGCCACGGCCTCCTCGATCCCGGCGCCGGCGAGCAATGCGTAGCTGAAGGTGTGCCGTCCCCGGTCGGCCTGCGGGTCGGGGCTGTGCGGTGCCCGGAGGAGGGAGAGCCGGAGCGTCGTGGTGGTGCCGCCGTCCTCCTCCCGTGTGTCGCGGCGTACGTCGTGCCCGTACGTCGAATCGGTGAGCAGGGCCGCGCCCCAGTGCCGCTCGCCCACGTGCACCCAGCGGTGCGCCCAGAGTTCGAAGCGGGCCGCGTCCCAGCTGGTGTTCTCGTGCGTGGGCCGCTGCACGTGGCCGAACTGGATCTCGGCGCTCTCCCGTTCCGCGTGCACGTCGAGCGGCCAGGCCGCCTTCAGCACGGTGTCGCGCTCCTGCCAGTCGATGTCGTTGCGGACGGTCACCCGGCGGCTCTCGGCGGCGAGTTCGACGTGCTGGACGAACCGGGAGGAGCCGTGGGCGCGCTCGACCCGCACCGAAGCGAGCAGCGGTCCTTCGTCCACGAGGGTCACCGACTCGGCCTCGTCCAGGTCGCGCACGGTGTCGCGGTAGTACGAGTCGAGGTTCCACGCCGACCACAGGTTCGGGTCGTCGGGGTGGAGCTGGAGGAGGTTGCCCACGGCGCCGGGGGCGATGGCCTCCCGTCCTGCGGTGTGGTCGTACACCGAGGTGAGCAGGCCGCGCCGGTCGACGACGACCGTCAGCACCCCGTTGCCGAGGACGAACCCACCGTCCTGGGCTGTGGCGGTGACGGTTGCCGCGGGAGCGTCCACCGTGCCGCCGGAGGCGAGGGGGGCGACCTCGGCGAGGACGGCGGTACGGCCGTCCGACAGGCGCTGACCGCCGGTGAACCCGGGGACGACCACGACCTCGCGGCGCGCGAACGGCCCGGCGTTGAGGAGCGCGGGTTCTCCGGGCAGCCGGCCGACCGCGTCGGCGATCACCGTCTCGAGTTCGGTGTGGATCTCCGCGTACTCACGCTCGGCCTGCTGGTGCACCCAGGCGATGGACGAGCCCGGCAGGATGTCGTGGAACTGGTTGAGCAGGACGCGCCGCCACAGCGATTCCAGGCGCTCGTACGGGTACGGTGCCCCGGCCCGGACGGCGGCGGTGGCCGCCCAGAGTTCCGCCTCGCGCAGCAGTGCCTCGCTGCGCCGGTTGCCGCGCTTGGTGCGGGCCTGGCTGGTGTAGGTGCCGCGATGGTTCTCCAGGTACAACTCACCGCGCCATACGGGGAGTTGGTCGCGCTCGGCGCGGGCCGCCGCGAAGAACGTGTCGGGCGGTTCGATCATGACCTTGGGCGAGCCTTCGAGGTCACGCAGGCGGCGTGCCTTCTCCAGCATCGAGCGGGTGGGACCGCCACCGCCGTCGCCGTAGCCGAACGGGGCCAGCGAACGGGTGGCCACCCCCTTGTCCGCGAAGTTGCTCTCGGCGTGGGCGAGTTCGCGTGCCGTGAGGGACGCGACGTAGCTGTCGACGGGCGGGAAATGGGTGAAGATGCGGGTTCCGTCGATGCCTTCCCAGGCGAAGGTGTGATGCGGCAGCCGGTTCGTCTCGTTCCAGGAGAGCTTCTGGGTGAGGAACCACTCGGCGCCGGCCAGCTTGGCGAGCTGGGGGTAGGCGGCGGTGTACCCGAACGAGTCGGGCAACCACACGCCGCGCTGCTCCACACCGAACTCCTCCGCGAAGAAGCGCCGCCCGTGGACGAGTTGGCGGGCCAAAGCCTCACCGCCGGGGAGATTGCCGTCGGCCTCCACCCACATGCCGCCGACGGGCACCCAATTTCCCTCGGCCGCGGCCTTCTTCATACGGGCGAAGATCTCCGGCCGCTGCTCCTTCATCCACGCGTACTGCTGCGCCGAGGAGCAGGCGAAGACCAGCTCGGGGTACTCCTGCGCCAGCGCCGTCATGTTGGTGAAGGTGCGCGCGCACTTGCGCACGGTCTCCCGGACCGGCCACAGCCACGCCGAGTCGATGTGCGCGTGGCCGACCGCGGCGATCGTGTGCGCGGAGGCGTGCGCGGGCCGGGACAGCACATCGGCCAGCCGGTGCCGGGCCTCCGCGGCGGTGTTCGCCACGTCGGCCGGGTCGACGGCGTCGGCGGCGCGACGCAGGGCGTGCAGGATCTCGTGGCGCCGTGAGGAGCCGAGCGGCAGCTCGTGCATCAACTCGTCGAGCACCTCGATGTCGTGGATGAGGTGCCATACGTCGTCCTCGCGCACCGCGATCTCGGCTTGTTCGAGCCGGTACAGGTGCTCTGTGCCCGCGGTTTCCAGCGAACCGTACTGGATGTGCAGTCCGGCGCTGGCGATGATGGGCGGGTTGGCGGCCAGCTCGACCAGCAGGTCGATCCGGTCGCCGCCGGTGGCGGGGTCGGCGAGGAGCACCGTGCGGTTGTACGGGTGCAGGCCCTGGAGCGGTGCGCCCTGGGCGTCGTGGACCAGGCCTTCGGCCTGGCCACCGGGTCCCTTGGTCAGGTCGAAACCGAGGTCGAAGACGGCCTCGACGCGGCGCCCCGACCACTCCTGGGGGATCTGCGCACCGGCCCGCAGCCATGTCGTGGCCCAGGGGCCGCCCCAGGTGGCGCCGAGCGTGAAGGGCTCGTAGTCGGCGTGCAACGCGTCGGCCACCGGGACCGGTTCGCCGTCGACGTACCAGGCGCTCAGGTCGAGGGGGCGCGTGGCGCCGTAGAGGGCGGGGCGGATCACCCGGTCCAGCAGCTTGCGGATCCGGGTCTCGATGATCCGGCGGTCGTCATGCACGGTGCTGGTCCTTCCAGGGGTCGTACGCGGGGTCGGGTGCGGGCAGTCGGATGGTGTCCCGTGCGCCGTCCGGCCAGGTCACGTCCGCGAGCAGGGTGGTGCCCTGGGCGCGGGTGGTGACGTGCGGCAGGCCGGTGGGGTCGGTGCCGCCGAGGTGGATCAGGGCGATGTGGGCGGTGCCGTGGAGGGCGGGGCCCCGGCTCTCCACTTCGGGGGTGGCCGATGCGCCGCCGAGGGCGTTGCTGTCGGTGCCGAGTACCACGGCGGCACTGGGCAGTCGGTGCACGCCGACCACGACGGAGACCAGCCCGTCGGCGCCCGCGACACGGGCGGTGGCGCCGTCCGCCGCACCGAACGCGGACTGCGGATCGACGGCCGGCGCCCAGCCGCTGACGCGCAGGACGTGTTCGGCCGGGTCGTCACCGGGGGCGGGGTCGACGCGTACGGCCCGTACCTCGACCGACCCGCGCAACGCGGATCCGACGGTGATCCAAGGGCCCAGCGTGTAGGGGGTATTGGGGCCGCCGAACGGATCCCATGTCGCGTCCTCGGGCCAGTGCGCGCGGGAGCGCGAGACGGCCGTGGCGCCGTCCAGGGAGATCCGGGTCGCCGGACGCCGGTGGGAGGCGCGTCCCGCCGCGTCGAGCAGGACGACCGTGTTGTCGATCGGGTCGGCGTCCGCGCAGGCGCCCGGCCCCGCGGTGGGGTCGCCGGGGGTCTCGGGTGCCGTGTGCGTCGAGTAGGCGTAGCGCGCGTAGCAGGGGTCGTCCGCGTGCGGGCGGGCCGGGTGGGCGTGGTCGCCGCCGTGGTTGACGACGCGTACGACACCGTCGGCCGCGGTACCGGAGACGAGCCAGCCCGGAGCGGCCAACGCGCGGGTGAAGTCGGCCTGTTCGACCGCAAGGGGGGTCTCCGGCTCGGTCCACACCGGGTGGTCCTGCGGCAGGGCCAGGCCGATGAAGCCCTTGCTCGCCCAGTACGGCGAGGCGGGCCCCGAGTACACCTGGAGGATGCCGCGGAAGGGCCGGTGCCAGCCCAGGGTGAGCAGGCCCTGCGCGTCGGTGGCGCCGTGGCCGGAGAAGTGGTCGAGCATCCGGTTCGCGATCGCCCGGGTCTCCCCCGGCGCCAGGGGTGTGGCGTCGAACAGGGCGCCGGTCCACAGCGGGGCGAGCGCGGCGTGCCGGTAGGTGAGCGAGCGGCCCTGGACTAGTGGCGAGCCGTTGGCCCCGATCAGCAGCCGCTGGTCTGCCAGGAAGTGGTGCAGCCGGGCCCGGTAGCGGTCGAGGAGCCCGCGGGGTGCGGCGTCGCCGAGGATGCGGCAGAACCACAGCGGGTACAGATGCATGGCCCAGCCGTTGTAGTGGTCGAAGTTGCGGTGTTCGCCGCCGGTGAGTCCGTCGGAGTACCAGCCGTCGCCCGCGTACCAGCCGTCGGTGAGCGCGATGATCCGGTCGAGGTCCTGCTGACGCCACTCTCCGCCGGCCGTGCGGGCGAACGCCTCGGTGACGCCCTGGAACCAGATCCAGTTGTTGCCTGGCATCGGGTCGCCCACCATCGGCGACAGCCAGTCCAGGACCCGCTGCCTGACCTCGTCGTCGAGGCGGTCCCAGATCCAGGGCCGGGTCTCGTGCAGCGCGAGCGCGATGGATGCCGCCTCGACCTTGGCCTGGTTGCACTCGCCGAAGGTGGGCCAGCGTTCGGGGTTCTTCGGGTCGGTGCCGGCGGCCAGACCGGCCGCGTACCAGCCGGCGAGGTCGTGCGGGTCGGCTCCGCCCGCCCCGGCCAGCCGGAATCCGGCCAGCAGGAACGAGCGGGCGAAGCCCTCGAGACCGTCGCTGCGCACGCCGCTGCTGCTCGGCACGCCGGGCAGGTCGATCAGGGCGTGCCCGGCGGTCGCGTACGGCCGTACGGCGAGCAGCATCCGGTCGGCGGTGCGCTCCCAGTGGGCGCGGTCCTCTGCCGGGGCGCGGTCCTCTGCCGGGGTGCGGTTCTCGGCGGGGGTGCGGGTCATGAGTTGCGGGTCTCCCATGCCTGTTCGTACTCGGCGCGCATCCGGTCGCCCGCCTTCTCGCGCCAGTCCTCAATGGCGTCGTCCCACTCACCGAGCCGGTTGCGGCCCTGCATGATGCCCATGCGGAGGCTGTCGAACCGGGTTCCGAACAGCTTGGACATCTTGGCGTCGGTCGCCGAGTACAGCGGCTCGGCGGGGTTCGGGATCAGCATCTGGACGGCTTCCTTCTGGAAGGCGTACTGGTCGGGCACGATCTCCGGCTTCGGCGGGTAGTACAGCGTGAACGGCGCGTCCGTGGCGAAGATCGTCGGCAGGGTGACCTCGGCCGTTCCCTTCGGCGTGAGGATCGGGTCCGGGCCCTTGACCGTGTGGTCGGCGCCGCGCACGCCGTACTTGCGCAGCAGATAGCCGTCGGTGCCGAAGGGCGCGGCGAGCGCGTTGAGGGCGCGCAGGATCTGCTGGATGCGGGCCTTTGGGGCCTTCTTGATGATGAGCGTCGCGTAGTTGGCCCGGCCCTGCCACTGGCCGCCGCGGGTGCTCGCGTCCCAGTCGGGGGGCAGCATGTAGCCGACGTCCAGGCCCTCGGAGACGGGGCCGTACAGGGTGTAGTAGTCGTTCCACGCGACGGGCGCGTCGGGGTTCATGGCGATCTGGCCGGTGCCGAACCACTCCTTGGCCTTGCCCTTGACGGCGAAGGCGTCCGGGTGCAGGACGCCGGCGTTCTTCAGCTGGTGGACGGCGTCGAGGGCCTGCTTGCACTCCTCGGTCTCGTAGTAGTGGGTGAACCTGCCCTTCTCCTCCCGCCACCAGTTGGGCGCGCCCTGCATCTTCATCACGGTTTCCCAGGTGGTGACGGGGTCGCCGAGGGCGTACTGGTGGGCCTTGGGATCGGTGAGGTCCTTGCAGAGCCGGACGAACTCCTGCCAGGTCTTCGGATTCGGGTCCAGGTCCTTCTTCTTGAACAGGTCGAGCCGGGTGTAGACAGGGCCGCCGGAGACCGGACGCGGCATCGGTATCGCGTAGATCCCGCCGTTGCGGACGCAGGGCCGCCAGGAGTCGGTGGGGATGTTGGCGAGGTACGGGTAGTCGCGGATGTTGTCGCCGGACAGGTGCGGGGAGAGGTCCTCGAAGAGGACGTCCAGCATGTCCGGGGTGGCGGCGCTGTTCTGGTCCGGGGGCAGCATCAGCATCGCGTCCGGCAGATCACCGCCGGCGAGGGTGACCGCGAACTTCTGCGGGTAGTCGTTGACCGGCGTGATCTGGAAGTCGATGTCGCAGCCGACGTACTTGTTGAGCGCCTGCCACATCGTGTTCTGGCCCACCGGCGGCGGCACCGGGTTGAAGATCAGGTTCATGATGGTGATGCCCGGGCCCTTGGCGGGCGGGCCGTCCGGGAACGCCTTGGCCGGCTCGGACGGGAAGTGCCGGTAGCCGGCCGAGACGCCGTCCGCGGTGGCGGGCATCGAGGTCGGTACGCCCTTGTACTGGATGTACGTGGGCAGCTTGGCGTTGGCGTTGGCCAGGTTGGCCGGCCGGGGCTTGAAGTCCCCGCAGCCGGTGAGGGCCAGACCCGCGCCGAGCCCGGCGGTCGTGGCGAGGAAGCCGCGGCGGCTCAGTGATGGCTTCATGGTTATCCCTTCACCGCCCCGATCATCACGCCCTTGTTCATGTGGCGCTGGACGAAGGGGTAGACGAGCACGATCGGCACGATCGACAGGACGAGGATCGCTGCCTGGAGCGACTGGGCGGGCGGCACCGGGGCTCCCGCGGCGACGTCGAGCTGGCCGCCGCTGAGCGTGGCGTTGTTGATGACGTAGGTGCGCAGCACCAGTTGGACGGGCCACTTGGACGCGTCGTTCATGAACATCAGCGCGTTGAAGAAGGCGTTCCAGTACGTCACGGCGTAGAAGAGGCCGATGACGCCGATGGAGGCCTTGGACAGCGGGACCACGATCCGGGTGAGGATCGACCACTCCGACGCTCCGTCGATGCGGGCGGCGTCGATCAGTTCGCGCGGCAGGCTCATGAAGAACGAGCGCAGCACGATGACGTTGAACGCGTTGATCATCGTGGGCAGGATCAGCGACCAGTAGCTGTTGATGAGCCCGAGCTGCTTGACCGTCAGATAGGTCGGGATGACGCCCGGCACGAACAGCATGGACATCAGCAGCAGCATCAGCACCGGCTTGTGCCCGAAGGAGCCGGGCCGGCTCAGCCCGTACGCCAGCATGATGGAGCTGATGAGGCTGAGGGCTGTGCCGACGACCGTGACGCCCACGCTCACCGTCATGGCCTTGGACACCAGACCGCCGGAGAGCAGGGCGGTGTACGCGTCGAAGCTGGGGTTGTCGGGCCACATCACGAAGCCGCCGGCCTCGGTGACCTGGGCCGCGTCGGCGAGCGAGGTCGAGACGATGGCCACGAAGGGCAGTACGACCAGGAGCACGCACACCAGCAGGAGCAGCGACTTCAGGGCGCGCCACGGTGGGGAGCCGGGGCTCTCGCCGGGGACGGCGCTGTAGGACCTGTGCGGCTTGACCCGGCTCGCGGGGCGGGTGGGTGACAGCGTTGTCATGACCGGTAGACACCTTCCTCGCCGAACAGATGGGCCACCTTGTTGGCACCCAGCACGAGCACCACGCCGACCACGCCCTTGACCAGACCGACGGCGGCGGCCACGCCCCACTGCCCGCCGACGATGCCGTTGTTGAAGACGTAGGTGTCCAGGACCTCGCTGCTGTCCAGGCCGACGGCGGTCTGTTGCAGCAGGATCTGCTCGAAGCCGACGGACAGGGCGTCGCCGAGGCGGAGGATCAGCAGCAGGATCACCAGGCCGCGCAGCGCGGGCAGGGTGACGTGCCAGGTCTGCTTCCAGCGGCTGGCGCCGTCCATCGCGGAGGCCTCGTAGAGGTCGCGGTCGACGCGGGAGAGGGCGGCCAGGAAGAGGATGGTGCCCCAGCCGGCGTCCTTCCAGATCACCTGGGAGGTGAGCAGCGTCTTGAAGAAGTCGGGGTTGCCGATGATGTTCCAGGTGCCCATGTCGTGGGACTGGAGGAACAGGTTGAGCATGCCGGTGTTGCCCAGCATCTGCTGGAACAGGGCGACGATGACCACCCAGGACAGGAAGTGCGGCAGGTACAGGACGTTCTGCACCCACTTCTTGATGCGCTCGCTGACCAGACTGTTCAGCGCGAGCGCCAGCACGATGGGCACGGGGAAGACGAACACGACCTGGATCAGGGTGAGTTCGAGGGTGTTCACCAGCGCCCGGAGGAACAGCTGGTCGCCGTTGACGATGACGTCGAAGTTGGAGAGTCCGCTCCACGGGCTGTGCATGATGCCCACGAAGGGCTGGTAGTCCTGGAACGCGATGACGTTCCCGAGCAGCGGGACGTAGTGGAACAGCAGCACCGCCACGAGGCCCGGTATCAGGAACCAGAAGAGGGCCGTGTCCCGGCGGTGCCTTGGGCGGAGTGATCGCAGACCGCGTCTGCCCGGCGGCCCACCCTTCTCGGCCGGACGGGCGGCCGGTCGTTGAAGCGTTGCCATGAGGAGAGCCCTTTCTGCGCGAGACGGGCGTTGTCCGGTCCCCCGAACCGGCAGGAGTATGTAAATCCAATCGATGGGCTAACGTCAATGCTGCGGACAGGTAAATTCACGCGGCGAGTCGAGGCCGTGTGGGAGGACGGGGGGCGGCGTCGGTCCTGAGCGGTCAGGCCAGGTGCGGCAACGCCTCGCGGGTGACCTCGCCCAGCAGCGGCTCGCCCGCCACCCACCGCGCGACCTCCTCGACCGCGTACTGTCCGAGCCGCCGCACCTCACTGCCCTGTGCGCCGGCGATGTGCGGGGTGATCAGGACATTGGGCAGGGACAGCAAGGGGTGGTCGGGCGGCAGCGGTTCGGGGTCCGTCACATCGAGGTAGACCTCCAGACGACCGGACGCGCACTCATGGGTCAGGGCCTCCGTGTCGACGATGGCGCCCCGGGCCGTATTGACGAGCACTCCCCCGTCGGGGATGAGACCCAGCATCTGGGCGTCCAGCAGGCCGGTCGTCTCCGGCAGGAGCGGCGCGTGGACGCTCACCACCGCCGATCGACGGCACAGCTCGGCGAGTTCGACCCGCTCCGCGCCCAGTCGATGCGCCTCCTCGTCCGTCACGTACGGATCGCTCAGCAGCAGCCGGTGGCCCGCGTCCGACCCGCGCAGTCCGGCCAGTACGCCCCGGCCGATGCGCGACGCGCCGACGATGCCCACCGTGGTGCCGTCGGCGCCCGAACGGCTGTCGAAGGCCGGCCAGCCGCCGCCGTAACCGGCTGCCATGGTCAGGGTGCGCCGGGCTGCGAGGGTGATGAGCGCCAGCGTGTAGGCGACGACGGGGCCGGCGTTGGCATCGGCCGCCGACGACACGACGATGCCCCGTTCCCACACCGCGTCGCTCACCAGCGACTTGACGCTGCCTGCCGCGTGCATCACGGCGCGCAGGCGTGGTGCCCGCGCCAGGACGTCGGCCGTGAGGCGGGGGCAGCCCCAACTGCTGATCAGGATCTCCGCCTCGGCGAACGCGGCGGGGAACGTCGGTTGCGGGGTCGGGTGCCGCGGGTTCGAGTGCCGCGGGGTCGGGTGCTCCGGGCCCGGAGCGAGCCGGACGAGCGCGGAGAGGCGTTCGCGCAGTTCCCCGGGGAGCACCTGATCGGCGATGACGGGATCCATGACGCACACAGCCATGGGCGGGTCGGGTGGGGCTGCCATGTGGTGTGATCCTCTTTCTCCGTACGGAATCCGCCTGCACCCGGCGCCCGTCAGAGGTGCGGCAGGCGCAGGGTCACCATCTGGAACGGGCGCAGCGCGAGGACGACACCGCCGTCCACCGTGCCGGTCTGCTCGGCGTCGGGGAGCGGGCGTTCCAGCAGATCCGTCAGAACGGCTCGGCCGGCGGCGAACCCGTCGACGGACACGGTGGTACGGGCGCGGCCGCCGTTCGCCTCGTAGAGACGTACCACCAGGTCACCGCTGCGGTCGTCGGCCAGCTTCACCGCGCTGACCACGACGGCGTCGTTGTCCACGGTCACCAGCGGCGCCACGTGGGCGGCTGCTCCGGTGACCCGGCGCTCCGGCAGGTTGGCCCGGTAGCCCTCGCGGACCGCGTCACCGATCGTCGCGCCCGGCACCAGCGCGTGCCGGAACCGGTGAACGCCCTGGTCGGTCTCGGGGTCCGGGTAGCGGGGTGCGCGCAGCAGCGACGCCCGCACGGTGGTCGTCGTGCCCGCGTCGGCGCCGGACCGTACCGCGCGGGTCACGTCGTGCCCGTAGGTCGCGTCATTGACGACCGCGACGCCCCAGCCCGGTTCGTCGAGGTGCACGAAACGGTGGTTGCACGCCTCGAACTTGGCCCACTCCCAGCTCGTGTTCTGGTGCGTGGGCCGGTACACATGGCCGAACTGCGTCTCGGCGGCGTACCGGTCGGCCTTCACGTCCAGGGGGAAGGCCAGCTTCAGGAAACGCTCGGTCTCGTGCCAGTCGACCTCGGTGTGGATGTCGAGCCGCTTCGCCCCCGTCGGCACCGACAGCAGCTGGGTGACGCGGGAGTCGCCGAAGACCCGCTCGACGCGGACGCCGTTGCCGTCGACGGTCAGTTCCGCCACGTCGGTGAGGTCGCTGCCGACGTTCCGGTAGAAGGCGTCGACGTCCCACGCGTCCCACTGGTTGGGGAAGTCGGGGTGGAGCTGAAGCAGGTTGGCCGCCTGTCCCGGCGCGATCGCCTCCCGGTCCGCGGCGATGTCGTAGGCCGAGACCACCAGCCCCTGTCCGTCGATCTCGACCCGCAGCAGGCCGTTGTCGAGGACGTGACCGCCTCCTTCACGCGGGACGGGGACGACCGCGTCGCCGGGAAAGGCGTCGGCGGAGGCACCGCCGGCGGGGATGCCGCGGCGCGCGTGCGGGGCGGAGTTGAACACCAGATCGCTCGCGCCCTCCCCCGCCAGGGCACACTGCGCCCCCGCGATGATGCCCTCCAGCTCGTCAGCCAGCCGCGCATACGTCTCCCGCGCCTCGCGATGCACCCAGGCGATGGAGGAGCCGGGCAGGATGTCGTGGAACTGGTGCAGCAGCACCGTCTTCCAGATGCGGTCCAACTCCTCGTACGGATACGGGAATCGGGTCCGTGTCGCGGCTGTCGCGGCCCACAGCTCGGCCTCCGTCAGCAAGGACTCGCTGCGCCGGTTGCCCCGCTTGGTCTGCGCCTGGCTGGTGAGCGTGGCGCGGTGCAGTTCGAGGTAGAGCTCGCCGACCCAGACGGGCGGGTCGGGGTATTCGGCCTCGGCCTTCGCGAAGAAGTCGGCGGGCGCCTCCCACTCGACGGTCGGCGCGCCCTCCAGGCTGCGCATCCGGGCCGCCTTGGCGACCATCTCGCGCGTGGTGCCGCCCCCGCCGTCACCGTAACCGGTCGGCGCGAGCGACCGAGTGGCGACGCCCTTCTCCTTGAAGTTGCGTGCCGCATGCGCTGTTTGACGTCCCGTCATTTCGCAGTTGTACGAGTCGACGGGCGGGAAGTGGGTGAAGATGCGCGTGCCGTCGATGCCCTCCCAGGCGAACGTGTGGTGCGGGAAGGTGTTGGTCCTGCTCCACGAGATCTTCTGGGTGAGCAGTCGGTTGGAGCCGGCCGCCTTGATGATCTGCGGCAGGCCCGCCGCGAAGCCGAAGGTGTCGGGCAGCCACGCCTCGTCGTTCTCGATGCCGAACTCTTCGAGGAAGAAGCGCTTGCCGTGGACGAACTGCCGGGCCATCGCCTCGGACCCCGGCATGTTGGTGTCGGACTCCACCCACATCCCGCCGGTGGGTACGAACCTGCCGTCCGCGACGGCCTTCTTGACCCGCGCGTACACCTCGGGCCGGTGCTCCTTGATCCAGGCGAACTGCTGGGCCTGCGACATGGCGAAGACGAAGTCGGTCTCCTCCTCCAGGAGCGCCGTCATGTTCGCCGTCGTACGGGCCACCTTGCGGACCGTCTCGCGCAGCGGCCACAGCCACGCGGAGTCGATGTGGGCGTGGCCGACGGCGCTGATGCGGTGCGCCGCGGGGACGGCGGGCGCGGCGAGCACACCGGCCAGTTCGTCCCGTGCGGCCTGCGCCGTGCCGTTCACGTCCTGGAGGTCCACGGCGTCCAGCGCACGGCCGACCGCGCGCAGGATCTCCCAGCGGCGGGCCCCGTCGAGCGGCAGCTCCGCCATCAGCTCGCCGAGGACTTCGAGGTCCATGACCAGGTTCCACACCGTCTCGTCGAAGACGGCCAACCGCATCTCCCCGAGCACGTACAGAGGCGCGTCACCCGCGGTCGCCCTGTCCCCCATCGGCGTCGGCCGGAACGGCACACCGCTCGCGTCGAGGTCGGGATTGGAGGCGGCCTCGACGCGCCAGTGGACGTGCTCCCCGCCGAGCACCGGTGAGCCGACACGCACGTACGCATTGCGGGGGTGAAGTCCCTTGACCGGGGTGCCGTCGGGCTCGTGGACGAGGCCCTCGCACTGGAAGCCCGGCGTGCGCGGGGTGAAGCCGAGGTCGAGTACGGCCTCGACGGTACGGCCCGCCCACTCGGCGGGGACGGTGCCGGTGACCTTGAACCAGCTGGTACCCCAGGGCGTGCCCCACGGGGTGCCCGGGGCGATGGGACGGGTCGGTGCCGCCAAGCCCTCGGCCACGGGGACGGGTTCGTCCGGGGTGGACCAGATCTCCACGGTCAGCGGTGTCGTGACGGGGTGGACGGCCGGCCGGATGCGTTCCCTGAGGACGCGTTCCAGGCGCGCTTCGACCAGGTTCCGGTCGTCGTGCATGACAGAGGTCTCCTGTTGCTGCCGGGGGGCGAGGGAGTCGTTCAGTGGCCGTCGACGGGAGCGGGGCGCTCGCAGGTACTGGTCACCGGGAGTGCGTGGCCCTGGTCCGCCGCGTTCATGAGGGTGAGCATGATGTCCAGGACGTGGGCGGCGAGTGCGGCGGAGGCGCGGTGCGGGCGACCGGCCGACAGGGCCTCGGCGAGATCGGCGAGGCCGACGCCCCGCCCTGCGTCCGGAAAGCCCGCGGACACGGGCAGCGTCTCCCAGCCGTCGCCGCGGTGGATCTCGACGGCGCCGTCGAAGCCGTTCGGGTCGGGCACGGACAACGAGGCGTCGGTGCCGTGCAGTTCGATGCGCGGCAGCCGTGCGGCACGCATGTCGAAGCTCATGACCAGGGTGGACAGGGCCCCGCCTGCGTGCTCCAGGACGCCGGTGATGTGGGTGTCCACCTCCACGGGGAAGGAGTGCCCGACGCGGGGGCCGCTGCCGATGGTCCGCTCCGTACGCGGTCGGGAGGAGGCGCCGGTCACGCGGACCACCGGGCCCAGCAGGTGGATCAGGGCCGAGAGGTAGTAGGGCCCCATGTCGAGCAGGGGGCCGCCGCCCTTGCGGTAGTAGAACTCCGGGTCCGGGTGCCACTTCTCAGGGCCTGCGCTGGCCATGAAGGCGGTGGCCGCGACCGGCCTGCCTATCAGACCGTCGTCGACCGCCTTGCGCGCGGTCTGGGTGCCGGTACCGAGGACGGTGTCGGGTGCGCAGCCCACCCGCAGTCCGCGCCCGCTCGCCGCCGTCAGTACGGCGTCGGCCTCCTGGCGGCTGACCGCGAGGGGCTTCTCTCCGTACACGTGCTTGCCCGCGGCGAGCACCGCCAGCGTGACCTCCGCGTGCGCGGCCGGGATCGTGAGATTGAGGACGGCGTCGACGTCGTCCCTGACCACGAGGGCGGCGACGTCGGGCACCACGGCCACCTCGTGACGGGCCTGCATGGCGACCGCTTCCGCCCGGCCGGGGTCGAGGTCGGTGACGGCGGTCAGCCGCAGGGACGTCAGGCGCTCCAGTGTCGAGAGATAGGCGCCGCTGATCTTCCCCGCGCCCACGATGCCGATGTTCAAGGGCTTCAGCGGCTCGCCCACAGCAGTCCCCTCTCGGTCAACGTACGGACCTCCGGCTGGTCGAAGTCGTCGGGCTTGTGCCCGATGGTGGAGACGAACACCCGCCCCGCGCCCCAGGTCCTGGTCCACACGGCGGGCATCACCGCGGGCCGGTCACGGAGTTCGTCGGGCGGGAAGGTGGTGGTGGCCAGCACCTCGATGTGCGGGTCGGTGAGCACCCAGTACTGCTCGGTGTGCACGGCGAAGTCGTCGAGCCCCGCGATCACCGGGTGACCGGCGTGCTCGGGCGACAAGTGGTAGGTGTGGTCGGCGAAGCCGGGTGGATGCATCACGAACTTGCCGCCGGTCAGCAGGTGGTAGCCGTGGTCGTGGAAGGAGTCGACGATGCCGCCGTGCCAGCCGGCGAGGCCGGTGCCCGCGCGCACCGCGGCGGCCAGAGTGTCGCTCTGCTCCCGGGTGATGGTCCCCATGGTCCAGCACTGCACGATCAGGTCGGTGGCGGCCAGGCGCTCCGCGTCCTCGTACACCGCGAGGTCCTCGGAGGTGTCGACGACGAATCCGCTGCCCTTGAGGAACGGGACGAAGCCGTCGCTGATCGTCACGGGCTGATGCCCGTCCCAACCGCCGCGGACGACCAGCGCCCGCCGGATGTCGGTGGTCAAGGTGGTTGCACGCTCCCATCGGCGCCGCGTGTCGGTGCGGAATGCCCTGCGAACCTATGAATCTCCACCACAATTTGTCAATACGTTTTACGAAGTGCGGGCGGACAGGAATGCCCCGCACAAGCCGTGGTCGGGCCGGGGCCCTTCAGCCGCCGATGGGGAAGGTGCCCGGTGAGTCGTTCTGTACGGCCACCTGGCCCGGGAGCAGGTTCTGCACCGTGTTGCCGGTGAAGGTCCCGGTGCCGGTGACACCCGACGCGATCCAGATCCCCTGTTTCGCCGGTCCGTCGATCGTGTTGCCGGTCAGCGTCGCTCTCACGCGCGTGCGATCGATGTAGAGGCCGGCGCGGAGGGCCCCGCGCATGACATTGTCGCTCATCGTGACGTTCGTGTAGGTATCCGGGAACAGCGAGGTACTCGACGGCGAGCTGATCCGCACTCCGTGCCGGACACCGTTCCAACCACCGCCCCCGATCAGGACGTTCCCGCTGACCGTGGCGGACTCCAAGGGGTGTCCCGTATTGCCGTAGACGCCGATGTCCAGGGCGCTGTTGGACGACACACCGTTCACCAGGTTGTTCCTCATCTCGACCTGCCTGCCGCCGGCGATCCGGAGACCGTTGGCCCACCAGGGCGCGATCGCGGTGTTGTTCAGGATCTTCGCACCGCTCACCTGACCGTTGGTGCCGCCGGCGCCGGCGTCGGAATACGTCGCGAACGAGTCGTCACCGGTGCCGCGCGCGAAGTTGTTCTGCACCGTGATGTTGAGGCCGAGTTTGTCGGGATTCGGGGTGTTGCCGTTGTTGATGTTGAATCCGTCGCCGTAGGAGTCCGCGGTCCGGCTGTTCCGTACGACGCCGTTGGTACCCGACAGCCAGTTCGCGTCGGTGTGCCGCGTCCAGATCCGCTCGACCAACCAGCCACCCGCACCACTGGCGTTGATTCCGTAGTCCGCGCCACCGGGCCCGCCCACGTCACGCCAGGTGGCGTTCGAGTCGATCTGGATGTCCCTCAGCGTGGTGCCCGAGCCCACCAGGATCTGCGACCGCCAGGAGGCCGGAAGAGGCGGCTTGCGGTAGATGGTCGTGTACCACATACCGGCACCCTCCACCGTCACACCGGTGAGGTTCAGCGTCGTTCCCGAGAGGCTGTTCGTCAGGTATCTGCCCGCTGGAATCCACACCGACCTCCCCTGCGACCGGGCGGCGTCCACCGCGTTCTGGATGGCGGCCGTCGAGTCCTTGGTGAAGTTCGGGTCCGCGCCATACGTGACGACGGAGAGCGAATTGGCCGGCTGGGTCCGCGCGGCACCGACGTCTTCCAGGTCCACGGAGTCGATGTCGTAGACGGCAGCCGTATTGGCGGTGTCCTTCCGGAGCATGAGGGTGCTGCCGGCGGCGATCGGGGAACCCGTGACCCGGACGGGGAATTCGTTGTAGAAGCGGTAGGGCACTCCGCCGGCGTTGGGGTCGTCCGGGTTGGTGGTCGCATTGCGGTAGTTCCAGGCCTGCTTGGAGCTCAGCGTGATGGCCTGGCGGAACGTGCCGTTGACGTACAGGTTCAGTGACGCGTCGATGCCGCCGCCCGCCGCCGCATCGGGAATGGAGGCGCGGACCACAAGGGTGTTGGCCTGCTTGCCCGAGCTGTTCCTGACCGTCACCGCGTCACCGGTGGTCTTCAACTCGACGAGCGCATGGCCCGAGGCTTCCGTCTCCAGGGTTGCCGAAGTCGGCACCGTCGCCCCCGGCTTGATCGAGCGGAGGCGTGCGCCGCCGCCGAGCGTTCCGGTTTCGGCCTCGACCGTCACGAAGGGCGTGGTGGCGCCGGCCGCGGCCGCCACCGCCTCGACATCATCCCCGGCCTTGCTCTCCGCGTGTCCTTCGGTGCCGGGGAGAACGAGCAGAGCACCGGCGACAATGGACGCGACGCCAGAAAGCCAGATTGAGGGTCGTCGGATTCTTCGGTGCATGTGTCACCTCTTGAGAGGATTGAAGACAAGGGGGAACCAAGAGGCCATGAGCGCAGGCCACTTACTTCCGAACACGTCGATGACCTGCGCATGCCAATCAGGACGTGAAGGAGCAACCCAGGGCGGACAGATGGACGACAATCCGCCGCACACGCCCCTCGCTTGCTTCACCGAGCGCGCTCCGAAGCCTACCGACGACATCCCCATTATTCCATCGCCTTGATTAACTAACTTCTGGGGACGCAGTCCGGCTCGGGACGATGGCTATGATGCGGCGGGTGCCGGACGGGATGGCCGTCATCGATGAACGGGGCGTCCTGATGGAGATCGACTTCACCGGCCAGGTGATCGAATGGCGCGGGCCGGCGCCGTACTACTTCGTGCCCGTGCCGGACGAGGAGTCCGCCGACATCCGCGAGGTGGCCGCGATGGCCACGTACGGCTGGGGTGTGATCCCCGTCCAGGCCCGGATCGGCGAGGCCACCTTCGAGACGTCGCTCTTCCCCAAGGACGGCGGCTACCTGCTGCCGCTCAAGAACGCCGTGCGCAAGCCGCACGGACTCTCGGCGGGCGACGACGTGACCGTGCGGATGACCATCCGGCTCGGCGGCCCGTGAAGCCGACGGGCCGTCGTCGACTTCAGCGGGTGCCGAACGTGTCCAGTCGGATGACCTCCGGGTCGGGTCCGCTGCGCAGGCCGGTGTCGAGGCCGTCGATCGCGGCCACCTCGTCGGGCGTGAGGGTGAAGTCGAAGACGTCGAAGTTCTCCGCGATGCGGTGTGCCTTGACGGACTTCGGGATCGCGCACACACCGCGCTCGAGGTGCCAGCGCAGGACGATCTGCGCGGCCGTCCTGCCGTACTTGTCGGCGAGCGCGGTGACGACAGGCTCCTCCAGGGCGCTGCGGCCGCCGTTCGGTGCGTCGGCCCAGTAGCGGGTGATCCCGCCGATCGGCGACCAGGCCTGGGTGGCGATCCCGAACTCCTCGTGGACCTGGCGCAGTTCGCGCTGGATGAAGTACGGGTGCAGCTCGACCTGGTTGACCGACGGCACGACGTCGGTCCGCTCCATGAGGGTGCGCAGGAGCCCCGGGGTGTGGTTGGAGACGCCGATCGCCCGGACCCGGCCGTCGGCCAGCAGCTTCTGAGCGGCCTTGTAGGCGGCGAACCAGGGCTCGGGCTCCAACGGCGCCGGCTGGTGCAGCAGATACAGGTCGAGACGGTCCAGGCCCAGCTTCTCCAGGCTCGTGTCGAACGCCCGCAGCGCGGAGTCGTAGCCGTAGTCGGTCAGCCACAGTTTGGTCGTCACGAAGACCTCGTCACGCGCCACGCCTGAGCGCTTGATGCCGTCGCCGACCTGCTCCTCGTTCCGGTACGCGGCGGCGGTGTCGATCAGGCGGTAGCCGTCCCTCAGGGCGGTCTCGACCGCGGCGGCGGTCTCCTCCGGGGGGCTCTGGTAGACGCCGAGACCCAGGGCGGGCATCTCTACGCCGTTGTTCAGCTTGAGGAGGGGGGTGTTGGCGGTCATGTCTGTTCCTCGGGAGGTGCGGTGGGTGGGGATCAGGGTCGGACGAGGACCTTCAAGGCCTCGCGGTCGGTCATGGCGCGGTATCCGTCCGGCACCTCGTCCAGGCCGACCGTCCGGTCGAAGACACGGCCCGGCTCGATGCGGCCCTCCAGTACGTCGGGCAGGAGTTCCTCGATGTAGGCGCGGGCCGGGGCGACACCACCGGTGAGGGTCAGGTTCTTCATGAACTCCGGGAATCCCAGCGGGACTTCGCCGTACTGCGGTGCGCCGACCCGGCTCACCGTGCCACCGTCGCGGACCACGCCAAGACCCATCTCCAGGGCGGGCAGCGTCCCGACGCACTCCAGCACGGTGTGGGTGCCATCGCCGCCGGTCAACTCCCGGACCCGCTCGATGCCTTCCTCGCCCCGCTCGGCGACGACGTCGGTGGCGCCGAAGTCCCGGCCCAGATCGGTGCGGTCCCGGTGCCGGCCCATGAGCACGATCCGCTCGGCACCGAGCCGCCTGGCGGCCAGTACGGCGGACAGGCCCACGGCGCCGTCGCCGATCACCGTCACGGTCGTACGAGGACCGACGCCTGCCGTGACGGCACAGTGGTGGCCGGTGCAGAACACGTCGGAGAGGGTGAGCAGCGAGGGCAGCAGGGCCGAGTCCTCGGCCACCGGCAGCCTGACCAGCGTGCCCTGCGCCTGCGGAACGCGCACCGCCTCGCCCTGGCCGCCGTCGATGCCGTCGCGCCCCCAGGAACCGCCGTGCCGGCAGGACGTGTGCAGCCCCTCGGCGCAGAAGTCGCAGGTGTTGTCGGCCCAGACGAAGGGGGCGACGACCAGGTCCCCGCGCTTCAGCCCGGAGACGTCCGAGCCGAGTTCCTCGACCACACCGAGGAACTCATGGCCCATGCGCTGGCCGTGCTCGGTGACGGGCAGGGAGCCGTAGGGCCACAGGTCGCTGCCGCAGACGCAGGAGCGCAGGACGCGCACGACGGCGTCGGTGGGCTGCTGGATCTTCGGGTCCGGAACGTTCTCGACCCGGACGTCTCCGGCGCCGTACATCAGGGTTGCTCGCATGAGGGTTCTTTCCTTGTGCCTTGTGCTGGACGTGGATGTGACAAACCGTCAGAAGCGGCCGCCCCGCGGGCCGGGCAGGGCGTCGGGTTCGCGGTGCAGGGTCCTTCCACGATGGGCTCGAACCGGATGGCCGCGCTCCTGGCGCTCCGCCATTCGGCGTAGCAGGGCGTGGGGCCCGCCGGACACGCTCCCGTTCAGGCTCGTCACACCCGCCTACGGGCCGGTCACCGGCGCCGTTGTTCGACCTTCGTTTCCGGCTGCCCGGCGGGCCGGGGCGCCGTCAGGTCGAGCAGGAGCATGGCGTCGTGATCGGGGGTGCCGGGTTCGGCGGTGTACACGCCGAGGCGTTGGCCCGGCGTGTCCTCCAGGTGCATGCTCTGGCCGCTGAGGGTCAGGATGCCGACCTCGGGGTGGTGGAACGTCTTCTGCGTCTTCTTGCGCCCGACCACGTCGTAGCGCTCCCACAGTTTGGCGAAGTCGGGGCTCTTGAGCAGGAGTTCGCCCACCAGGCTGGTGAGGTCGGGGGCGTCCGGGTCGATGCCGGCCTGGGTGCGGAGCCGGGCGACGCAGCCGCGTACCTGGTGGTCCCAGTCGGGGAAGAGGGTGCGCGCGGTGGGGTGGAGGAAGAGGTAGCGGGCGAGGTTGCGCTGCGGGGCGGGCCAGTCGGCGAGGCCCGCGTACAGGGCGAGACCGCCGGGGTTCCAGGCGAGCAGGTCCATGCTGCGGCTGATGATGTACGTGGGGTTCGGCCGCATCGTCTCCAGCAGCAGCCTCAGGTGCGGGCCCACGGTCCGGCTGGGCGGCGGCGGAGGCTCGGGCGCGTACCGGGCGGCCCGGGCGGCGAGCTCGCGCAGATGCTGGTGCTCCGCGTCGTCGAGGTGCAGGGCACGGGCGAGGGCGTCGAGCACGGAGGGGCTGGGGCGGGTCTCCTTGCCGCGCTCCAGGCGGACGTAGTAGTCGATACTCATGCCGGCGAGCGTGGCCAGTTCCTCGCGGCGCAGGCCCGGGGTGCGGCGCAGGCCGGGGCCCACGGTGAGGCCGACCTGGTCGGGGCTGGTCTGGGTGCGGCGGGCACGCAGGAACTGGCCCAGCTCCATGCCAGCGCCACCACTGCTGCTCTGCCGGGATGCCATAACGCCAGTGTCACACCGCCCTGACCTGCATGACAGGCGTGTGGGGAGCCCTGTCATTACCCCCCGACACCGCTCCCCGGCACAGCCCGGCCTGCCACCGCGGCCGAAAGGGCACGAGGCTCGATTCCTGTCAGCAGCCCGCCTTCCCGCGGTAGGAGATCGTCCGTGTCCGTGTCCGCCTCGCCCGCACCACCGCGCACCGGAGAGGCCGGTCTGCCACCGCGGAGCACGTCCGGTGAGCGCATGGCGCTGTCCGCCGTACTGCTCGGCTTCTTCACGATCATGGTCGACGCGATGATCGTGAACGTCGCCCTGCCCTCGATCGGGCGCGGCTTCGGCACCGGGATGACCGGCCTGCAATGGGTGGTGGACGGCTACACGCTCGCCTTCGCCGCGTTCCTGCTGTCCGCCGGCGCGATCAGCGACCGCGTCGGGGCCCGCCAGGCGTTCGCCGTCGGGCTGGCCCTGTTCGTCGCGGCATCCGCGGTGTGCGGGCTCGCGCCGGATCTGGGAGTTCTGGTGGCCGCGCGGCTGGTGCAGGGAGCCGGGGCCGCGATGGTCGTCCCGTCCTCCCTCGCTCTGCTCCGGGAGACCTTTCCCGACCCGGCGGCCCGGGCGAGGGCCATCGCCCTGTGGGGCGTGAGCGGCTCCGTGGGCGCGGCCGCCGGCCCGGTGGCCGGCGGACTGCTCACGTTGATCGACTGGCGGATGATCTTCTTCGTCAATCTGCCCGTCGGGGCGGTGGCCCTGGCGCTGCTCGGGCGCGCCCGGCCCTCCCCGCGCCGGCAGGTGCCCTTCGACTGGGCCGGCCAGGTGGCCGCCGTCGCCACCATGGGTGCGCTGACCTACGCGGTCATCGAGGCCGGCGCCGACGGGTTCGGCGCCGCGCAGGCCCTGACCGCGTTCGCCGTGGCGGTCGTGGCCGCCGTCGTCTATCTGATCGCACAGGCCCGTGGCCTGCATCCGATGACGCCGCTGTCACTGCTCCGCTCCCGCACCATGTCGCTCTCCGTCGCCATCGGGTTCGCCCTGAACGTCGGCTTCTACGGGATGATCTTCCTGCTCGGGCTGTATCTGCAGCAGGTGCACGGACTGAGCGCGCTCGCCACCGGCGCGGCATTCCTGCCGATGACCGTGCTCACCTCCTTCATGGGCCCCGTCGCCGCCCGGCTGACCGTGCGCCTCGGTGCGCGGATGCCGGTGAGCACCGGCCAGTCCCTGATGGCCGTCGGTCTGCTCGCGATGGTGGCTGTGCCCGGCGGTGCGCCGATTTGGCTGTCGGTGGTGCTGATGGTGCCCGTCGGCGCAGGTGGCGCGATGGCCGTGACCGCGCTGACGGCGCTGCTGCTGGAGAGCGTGCCCGCCGAGCGGGCCGGTGTCGCCGGCGGTGTACTGAACGCAGCTCGTCAGCTCGGTGGCGCCCTGGCCGTCGCCGTCTTCGGCGCGCTGGTCGCCGACCGGACGGGGTTCGTCGCCGGCCTGCACACCAGTCTCCTGATCGCCGCGTCGACCGTGGCGGCGAGCGTCGTGGCCACCTGGCTTCTCAAGCCCGTCCGGCGCGCACAGTGATCGCCCCGGCCCCGGACCCGTACGCACGAAAGGCAGTTCCCATGCAGAACGTCACCCTGAACACCGGCGTCGAGATGCCGATCCTCGGCTTCGGCGTCTACCAGATCGCCCCGGAGCAGACCGAACAGGCCGTCACCGACGCCCTGGCCGCCGGCTACCGGCTGCTCGACACCGCGGCCGCCTACGGCAACGAGGAGGCCGTCGGCAGGGCCATCACGAAAAGCGGGATCCCGCGCGAGGAACTGTTCGTCACCACCAAGCTGTGGGTGCAGGACACCGGCGAGGAGAACACCGAGCGCGCCTTCGAGACCTCGCTGGGCAAGCTCGGCCTGGACCACCTCGACCTGTACCTGATCCACCAGCCCTACGGCGACGTCCACGGCTCCTGGCGTGCCATGGAGAGCCTGTACCGCGAGGGCCGGGCCAAGGCGATCGGCGTCTCCAACTTCCACCCCGACCGGCTCGTCGACCTCATCGACCGCAACGAGATCACGCCCGCGGTCAACCAGATCGAGACCCACCCGTTCCACCAGCGCACCGCCGACCAGGAGTTGATGCGCGAGCGGGGCGTGCAGATCGAGTCGTGGGGCGGGTTCGCCGAGGGCAAGAACAACCTCTTCACCCACCCGGTGCTCAGCGGTATCGCCGACGCGCACGGAAGGTCCGTGGCGCAGATCGTGCTCCGCTGGCTCGTCCAGCGGGAAGTCGTCGCCATCCCCAAGTCGGTCCGCGCCGACCGGATGAAGGAGAACATCGACGTCTTCGACTTCGAGCTCAGCGACGACCAGATGGCGTCCATCGCCACCCTGGACACCGGCACCTCGCTGTTCTTCGACCACCGCGACCCGGCGATGGTCAGCCGGATCGGCAACGCCCGCATCCACGACTGACCCGGCCGCACGTGACAGTGATGACCCCCTCCGACCGCACCGGCCCCACCCTGGGGCGACGCACGCTCCTCGGCGGCGTACTCCTGGGCGGAGCGACCGTCATGACCGGTGTCCAGCTCACCGGCTGCTCCGCTCCCCCGTCCGACGGGACCGCGCCGGACTCCCCCGGCCGCCCCGCCTCCACGGCCTCGCCGGGAAAGCGGGTCCTGCTGGCCTACTTCTCCAGGCCGGGCGAGAACTACCACTACGGCGGGCGCACCGACCTCAGGACCGGCAACACCGAAGTCCTCGCCAGGATGATCGACGAGCGCATCGACTGCGACCTGCACCGCATCGAAGCCGCCGACCCCTACCCCGAGGACTACGAGGAGACCGTCGCCCGCAATGTCCGCGAGCAGGACGCCGATGCGCGACCGGCCGTCGCCCACGTCCTGCCCTCGATCGAGCGCTACGACACGGTACTGCTGGGCAGCCCCATATGGAACGTTCGAGCCCCCATGATCATGACTGCCTTCACCGAGCGGTACGACTTCCGCGGCAAGACCGTCTTTCCGTTCACGACCCATGCCATGAGCGGACTGGGCAACACCGAACGCGACTACGCGGCTTCCTGCCCGGGCGCGACCATCGGGGAGGGACTGGCGGTGCGCGGAGAGGAAGTCCGGGAAGCCGATGCCCAAGTCCGGGCGTGGCTGCGGCGCATCGGCGTTCTCGAGGACTGATCGTCACAGCTCAGGTCGCCGGGAACGGTGGGCCCGGCTTCGGCGACCGCCGCCGGAGCCGCCGACGACACCGCACCGGGACAGCGGTGTTCAACCCTTCGGTTGAACGCGGATTCGATCCTTCGCGCGTCCGATCGCTGCGAACGGGCGACGCGCGGGCCCTTCGTGACTGCCGACAATGGGCGGTGCCCAGGCGCCAGGGCGTTGTACACCCCCATCAGAGAGGTCCACTCCCCATGTCCAGCTTCCCCAGCAGACGACATGTCCTCGCCACCGGCGCCGGCCTCGGTCTCGGCGCGCTCGGCGCGACCGCGACCCCGGCGAGTGCCGCTCCCACCACGTCCCGCGGCGGCGGGCCCGAGGAGACCAGGACGCTCGACGAGCTCTACCGGGCCGCCCTCGGGGAGGGCGGCAAGCTCGTCATCTACGCCGGCGGCGACACCCCGACCCAGCAGGACGCGACGAGGGCTGCCTTCACGAACCGGTTCCCGGACATCGACCTGACGCTGATCGTCGACTACAGCAAGTACCACGACGTCCGCGTGGACAACCAGTTCGCCACCGGCACCCTCGTCCCCGACGTCGTACAGCTCCAGACCCTCCAGGACTTCACGCGCTGGAACGAGGAGGGCAGGCTGCTGCGCTACAAGCCGGCCGGGTTCTCCAAGGTCCACGACGCGTTCAAGGACCCGCAGGGTGCGTGGGTGGCCATCGCCGCGATCGCGTTCAGCTTCATGTACGGTCCGGCGGCGGTCGGTTCGGACGTCCCCCGCACCCCGCTCGACCTCGTCGACCCGAAGTGGAAGGGGCGGATCGCCTCGTCGTACCCGCACGACGACGACGCGGTCCTCTACCTGTACTCCCTGTACGCGCAGAGGTACGGCTGGGAGTGGGTGGCCAAACTCGCCGCCCAGGACCCGCGGTTCGCCCGGGGCAGCAACTCACCGGGAGCCGCGGTGACCGCCGGAGAGAAGGCGATCGGTATCGGCGGCTCGGGCTCACTGGCCGCTCCGGCGTCCTCGCCGACGAGGTTCGTCGTCCCCGACGGGCACCCGTTCATGTCCTGGGGACAGCGGGCGGCGATCCTGAAGCAGGCCGGGAACCGGACCGCCGCCAAGCTCTACCTCAACTGGCAGTTGTCCACCGGTCAGCAGCAGGCGTCCTTCAACGGCTGGACCGTACGCACCGACGTCACTCCCTCGGCGCCCCTGAAGCAGATCTGGGAGTACCCGAACGGGAACCTGGACGGCTTTCCGCGCTTCATGGCGGACCGTGCAGCGGTCGAGCGCTGGAAGCAGACCTTCGCCCTGTACTTCGGCGAGGTCAAGGGCGACCCGACGCCCGGTTGGCTCGGACTGCACCCGGGGGCATAGCCGGGGGGGGCGGGGCTGTCGGCCGGCGCACCGGGAGCGGTGACCGGCGGCCCCGGTCTTCACATGCCTCCTACAGGCGGCGGATAGACTCGGACGCCCTGTCCGAGTGGATCATGTGCCCAGGGGGTTTGTCGTGACCGACCGCGACCCCGCCCACAGTCCGCCGCCGGCTCGGGGAACGGGAACCCGCTTCGCTCTGGGCCAGATCCCGCACTTCGTGCTCTTCGTCGTCGTCGGCGCCGCCCTGTTCCGGCTCTCGCGACTACAGGTCGCGCTGTGCTGGGAGATCGTGACCATCAGCGGGCTTCTCGCCCTCGGATACGCGGCGGTCCTGGTGCTGTGGACAGGACTCGGTCCGCTCGCCCGCCATTGCTGGGTCACGGCGCTGATCCTCCTCTGGGCGGTCCTCGTGACCCTTGCCCCACCCCCGCTGACCGGCGCATACGCCTGGTGCGCCCTGCCGATGGCCTGTCTGGCCCTGCGCGCCATGGGCCGTGCGGTCATGGCCGAACTGGCCGCGATCACGATCGTTCTGATCGGCCTGCTCACCCGCAGCGCGGGCTCCTTCGATCCGGAGCTGGTCCTGATTCCCGTCGCCGCCGTGTGGGGCACCGTGGCGCTGTACCGGGCGCTCCAACGCGACGCCACGGAACGCCAACGGCTGCTGACGGAGCTGCAAGGCACACGTCACGTGCTGGCCGAGGAGCAGCGCAGGGCCGGTGTGCTGAAGGAACGCGAACGCATCGCCAGGGACCTGCACGACACACTCGCCCAGGAACTCGCCGGCCATCTGATGCTGCTGCACGCGGCGGAGCGGGACCTGAAGGAACGGCCCGAGGCCGCGCGGGCCAGGGTGCGGGCGGCCGTCGACGGCTTGGACGCGGGTCTCGCCGAGACCCGGCGGATGATCCGCGACCTCACGCCGGCCACGGTCGCCGAGGCGGGTCTGGAGGGGTCGCTGCGGCTGCTGTGCGACCGTGCGCAGGAGCAGGGAACGGCCGCCCGGGTGCAGTTCCGCTCGGTGGGAGCCCATCGTCCGGAGCTGGACGCCCCGTCCGCCACCGCGCTGTTCCGGGTGGCACAGGGCATGCTGGCGAACGTACGGGAACACGCACACGCCATGAACCTGCTGGTGACGCTCCACCACCACCCCGACCGTGTCGAACTGGAGCTCTACGACGACGGCGTCGGCTTCGTCCCCGCCGGCGCGGGCCACGTCTCCCCATCGGGTCGGGGCGTGGGCCTCCCCGCGGCCCGGGCGAGGCTCTGTGAGTACGGCGGTGACCTCGACGTCGTCAGCACACCGGGCCGGGGGACCAGAGTCCGCGCCACTCTGCCCGCCCACCCACAGTCCGGCACGACCGTGCCGACGTCGACTGCGATGGCCCGATGACCGCCACCCTGCGCCTCGTGATCGCCGACGACCATGTGGTGGTGCGGGCCGGGCTGCGGGCCCTGCTGGAGGGCGAGCCGGACCTCGAAGTGATCGCGGAGGCGGGCAGCGGGGAGGAGGCCGTCCGTCTGGCCGTCGAGCTTGCGCCCGACATCGTGCTGATGGATCTGCGGTTCGGGGGCAACGGCCATGGCCTCGACGGCGTCGAAGCCGTCCGGCGGCTGGCCGCGGAGTCACCGGGCCTGCCCGTGGTGATGCTGACCAGCTACTCCGGCCGCGTCGATGTCGTACGCGCGCTGGAGGCCGGGGCCCGCGGATACGTCCTCAAGGCGGGTCCGCCCGAGGAACTGTTCCGGGCCGTGCGCAGTGCCGCGGCCGGGGGGATGGGGCTGGCGCCGGAGATCGTCGGCGATCTCGTCGGTCAAGTGGTCGACCTGCGATCCGACTTGACGCGTCGGGAGAGGGACGTCGTCCGGTTGATGGCCGACGGGCACAGCAATCGCTCCATCGCCGAGGCCCTGTTCCTGAGCGAGGCGACCATCAAGACGCACCTGGTGCGCATCTACCGGAAACTCGGCGTCGACAACAGGGCCGCGGCCGTCTCCGAAGCCGCCCGCAGAGGCTTTCTCGACCTCACGCCGTAGCGAGGCGCGACGATGGATTGATGGTGTGTCAGCGGGCCAGGTGACGGCTGATGACCAGCCGCTGGATCTGGTTCGTCCCTTCGAAGATCTGCATGATCTTCGCCTCGCGCATATAGCGCTCGACGGGGAAGTCCCGTGTGTAGCCGTAGCCGCCCAGTACCTGGACGGCGTCGGTGGTGACCTTCATCGCGGCGTCCGTGGCGATCAGCTTGGCCACGCTGGCCTGGCGGCTGAAGGGGCGGCCGAGGTCGCGGCGGCGGGCGGCGTCCAGATAGGTGGCGCGGGCGGAGTCCACCGCCGCGGCCATGTCGGCGAGCAGGAAACCCAGTCCCTGGTGGTCGACGATCTTCCGGCCGAAGGTGGTGCGCTCGTTGGCGTAGGCGACGGCCGTGTCCAGGGCCGCCTGGGCGAGCCCCGTCGCGCAGGCGGCGATGCCCAGCCGGCCGCAGTCCAGGGCGCTGAAAGCGATCTCCAGGCCCTGGCCCTCCGCCCCGATCAGCCGGTCGGCGTCGATGACCGCGCCGTCCCACATGGCCGAGGCGGTCGGGACGGCGTGCAGGCCCATCTTGCGTTCGGGCCTGCCGAAGCTGAGGCCTTCCGCCGCGCCGGGGGCGAGGAAGCAGGAGATGCCGTGGCTGCCCGGCGCGGTGCGGGCGAACAGGGCGTAGAAGTCGGCCTTGCCTCCATGGGTGATCCACGCCTTGGTCCCGGTGACGCGGTAGCCGTCCGGTACGCGTTCCGCCTTGCAGGCCAGGGCCGCCGCGTCCGAGCCGGCCTGCGCTTCCGAGAGGCTGTAGCCGCCGAGGAGCTCACCGGCCAGCATGCGGGGCAGCCAGCGCTCCTGTTGAGCCGGGGTGCCGAACGCGTACAGCGGGTGGCAGGCCAGGGTGTGCACGCTGGTGGCGACCGCGACCGCGGCCCACTGGCTCGCCAGCTCCTCCAGAACCTGCAGGTACACCTCGTACGGCTGACCGCCGCCGCCTTGCTCCTCCGGGTAGGGCAGACCCAGCAGACCGGACCGGCCGAGGACGTCGAACAGGCCTTCCGGATAGGTCTCCTCGGCCTCGTGCTCCTCGACCCGCTTGCCGAGTTCCTTCTCGGCGAGCTCGCGGGTCAGAGCGATCAGGTCTTCTGCTTCTTGGGTGGGAAGCATGCGGTCGACGGCCATCACGGCTCCAAGTGGTACTCAAAACGGTACGCCAGTACCTCTTAGAGTAGCGCGTCCGGGCGTGATGTCACCCCTGTCATCGGGCGCGACGGATACCCAGGGACGGCGGCCTGGGATACTGACCGGATGATCAAGGCCTCCGCTCCGACCGGCCCCAAGCTCACCGGCCGAGGCGCCGCCCGGCGCTCCGAGCTCTTCGAGGCGCTGGTGGCACTGCTGACCAAGGAAGGTTTCGCCCGCTTCACGCTCGACGACCTGGCCGCACGCCTGCGGTGTTCCAAGCGCACCCTGTACGGGCTGGCCGGGAGCAAGGAACAGCTGGTCCGGGCCGTGGTGGTGCACTTCTTCCGGGGCGCGACCGAGCGGGTCGACGCCGCCCTGGCCGCCGAGAGCGATCCGGCCGGCCGGCTGCCGGCCTACCTCCACGCCGTGGCGGCGGAACTCAGCCCCCTGTCACCGCAGTTCTTCGACGACGTGGCCGGATTCGAGCCCGCCGCGGACGTCTACGAACGCAACACGCGGGCAGCCGCCCGCCGGGTGGAGCAGCTGATCGAGGAAGGCGTCGAGGCCGGCGTGTACCGCGAGGTGCATGTGGCGTTCGCCGCCGACGTCATCACCTCGGTGATGGTCCGCATCCAGAACCGCCAGGTCACCGCCGCCACCGGCCTCGGTGACGCCGAGGCCTACGCCCAGCTCGCCGAACTCCTGCAACACGGCCTGGTCCGCCAGTCACGCTGCGGTCAGGCCCGGCACAGGCAGAACGGGTGACCGGCCGGGTCCGCGTACACGCGCCAGCCGCGGCTGCCGTCCTTGTCGTCCAGGTCGAGCGGGGTGGCGCCGAGGGCCAGCACGTGGGGCTCGGCCGCTTCGATGTCCGGCACGGTGAAGTCCAGGTGCAGTTGCTGGGAGTTGTGGTCGGCGCGCGGCCAGTCCGGCGGCCGGTGGTCCGGGACCCGCTGGAAGGAGATGCGGTGTCCGCCGGGGACGTGGAGGTCGTACCAGTCGTCGTCGTACTGCTTCACCTCACCGCCGAGCACTCCCGCGTAGAACTTTGCGAGGGCGGGAGGGTCCGGGCAGTCCAGGGCTACGAGGCAGTACGTCGCGATGGCCATGATCGTCCCTTCGGTCGTCCGCTCAGAGGTCCTTCAGCGCGGGCAGCGGTTTCTTCTCGGCCCAGTCCAGGAAGGGGAGTTGGTGGTCGCCGCCGACCTGGACCAGGGCGACCTCGGTGAATCCGGCGGTGACGAAGGGGCGTACGGCGTCCACGAAGGTGTCGACGTCGTCGCCGCACGGGATCGTCTCCGCGACGCCCTGGGGCCGGGTGTACCGGGTGGCCGTGTCGAAGCTCGCCGGTCCGGGCAGTTCGGAGTTGACGGGCCAGCCGCCGAGGGACCAGCGGAACTGTTCGCGGGCCCGCCGGACCGCGGCGTCCCGGTCGGGGTCGCAGGTCGAAGAGCCGGGCGTTCTCCACGTCGAAGTGCGGGCCGTGGTGGTTGACGTGCGTGCCGTCGAACAGCGCGCGGATGATCTCCACGGCCTCTTCCACCGCCGGGTGGTAACGGGTCGTCGGACAGGTCACATACGTCATGAGGGGGATCGTGGAGGTGGCCGGCGCCGCGGCGCCGAGGACGGTCCACGCGTACGGGGCGTGGCCCTGTTCCTCCAGCCAGGGGAAGTAGTGGTCGGACGTGACCGAGAAGTCGAATCCGGCCTGCTCGGTCATCATCGCGTATCCGATTTGCACCATATTTTCCTACTAGCCGTTCGGGGATCCCCGAAACGTTCTCCTCGCGGGCGGCACCCGAGCTCCCCGAACGATCAGTCGGGTTCGCCGGCCCCGGCGAGGACGCCGTACAGGATGGTGTCGAGCGCGCCGTCGAGGCGGTCGCGCAGGTCGAACGGAGCGGGCTCCGCCCGAACCCAGCGCAGCACGGCGGAGAAGTAGCAGGCGGCCAGCATGGTGCCGGTCTGCTCGGGGTCGACGCCGGTCCTGGTCTCTCCGCGCAGGCACCCCTGCTGGACGATCTTCGCCAGCTCGGTCTCCAGTGACCGGTCCTGGAGGAGGCCGCCGAACCGGGCGGAGGCATCCATCAGGACGGCGGTCTCCGCACGGGAGGAGACATTGAGGTCGGCCATTTCGCGGAGGTAGCGGCGCAGCCGGTCTCCGACCGAGAGGCCCTCGCCGTTCTGCGCACCGAGGATCTCCGCGGCGCGGGCCCGACGCCGGGCGCCCCACTCCTCCAGGAAGCCGACCTTCTGGGAGAAGTGGTTGAAGACGGTGGCCCGGGCGACATCGGCGGTCTCGGCGATCTGTTCCATGGTCGTCGCCTCGTACCCCTGCGAGACGAACAGGTCCAGCGCGGCGGCGTAGAGCTGATCACGTACCTGCTGCCGCTTGCGCTCACGGCGCCCGCCGGGCGCGGCGACCGGTTCCGACACGGCTTCTGCCTCCGGGATCTTCATGGCCTCCAGTACAGCACGGCGTGCACGGGTATTGACCCCGCTCGCACCATCTCTTTAGATTGCGCTCCATCGGTGGACTCCAGTCCATCAATGGATGGCGGTCTCGTAACGCATGAGTGCGGGACGCGAACAGGAGGCAGCGTGGCTTCCGTACTTTCCCCAGCAGGCCGGGCCGACCTCGGCCACGGCTGCTTCGCCTGGACAGCGGGCGCAGCGGGATGGGGGATGAGCAACGCCGGGCTGGTCACCGGCCGGGGCGAGTCCCTCCTCGTCGACACCCTCTTCGACCTGCGGCTGACCCGGGCCATGCTCGACGGGCTGGCGCCGGTGACCGATCACGCACCGATCTCGGCGGTGGTCAACACACACGGCAACGGCGATCACTGGTTCGGCAACCAGCTCGTGGCCCATGCGGAGATCATCGCGGCCCGCGGGACGCTGACCGACATGCGGCAGGTGGGGCCGGCCGAGATGCGGGCGCTGATCGCCGAGGAGAGCACGGGCGGGCGGTTCGCCCGCCGGATCTTCGGCCGCTTCGAGTACTCCGGCATCGACGGTGTGCTCCCGAACCGGATCTACGACGGCGAGGAGGTCCTGGACATCGGCGGGACCGAAGTCCGCCTGATCGATGTCGGCCCCGCGCACAGCGCCGGGGACACGATCGTCCATGTTCCGCGGGCGCGGACCGTCTACACCGGCGACATCGTCTTCGCCGGGTCCACGCCCGTGGTGTGGCACGGCCCGTTCGCCAACTGGCTCGCCGCCTGCGACCTCCTGCTCGGCCTGGACGTCGACACCGTCGTGCCCGGACACGGCCCGGTCACCACCAAGGACACCGTGCGCGACGTCCGCGACTACCTGATGTACGTCCATCAGCAGGCGAGCGCTCGCTTCACCGCCGGAATGCCCGCCGAGGAAGCCGCCCGTGACATCCGCCTCGGACGCTTCGCCGACCTCGACGAGAGCGAACGCCTCGCGGTCAACGTGCACACCGTCTACCGGGAGCTCGACCCCGCCCTGTCGCCGCTCGAAGGCCCCCGGCTCTTCGACCGCATGGGCGACCTCGCCTCCCACTCCCCCTGCCCCGGTCACTGAGCCGCGTCAGCCCCGGCCCCTCCACCTCCTCGGCCGCATCCCCCGGCCATGTGCCGCACCCATCAAGGAGGAGACATGGTCTCCAGCCCCGCCTACGACCCGCCCACCGTCCCATCCGCCGGCCCGTCCGACGCCCCGCCCGTCCGGCACACCGGCACGATCGTCGTGGCCTGCCTGGCGGTCTGCCTCGCCCAGATCGGCCTCGTCCTGCCCGCCGCGATCAACGGCGTCATCCAGCGCTCCCTCCAGACCTCCGGCGCCGAACTCACCTGGATCAGCGACGCCTTCCTCGTCCCCGCCGCCGTCCTGGCGCTGACCTTCGGTGTCGTGGGCGACCTGTACGGCCGTAAGAAGCTGCTGGTGGGCGGCGCCCTGCTGGCAGCGGTCGGCTATCTGGTCTCCGCCACCTCCGACTCGGCGGCGCAGCTGATCACCGGACAGGCGCTCTCCGGCATCGGTGCCGCGGCCCTCTTCCCCGCCTCCCTCGCCATGATCACCGCAGGCACCACGACCCCGGCCGCCCGCGCCCGCGGCCTGGCCTCCTGGACCACCGCGCTGTCGCTCGGCGCCTTCATCGCCCCGCTGTTGTCCGGCGCGGTCGTCGAACACACCTCCTTCCACTGGGCGTTCGCCGTCACCGGCGTCCTCGCGCTCATCACCGCGGTCGTGGCCTGGCTCCTCACCGCCGAGTCCAGCGCCCCCGAAGGCCGTTCGCTGGACTGGCCCGGTCAGATCACCATCGCCCTCGCCCTGCTGACGTTGCTGTACGGCATCATCCAGGGCCCCACCGACGGCTGGGGATCGGTGCCCGTCGTCGCCTCATTCGTAGCCGCCGCCCTGATGCTGGGGGCCTTCGTCGTGGCCGAGACCCGCAGCGCCTCGCCGATGCTGCGCCTGGAGCTGTTCCGGATCCGCGCCTTCGCGGCGTCGGCGGCCATGGCGGTGATCGGCATGTTCGGCTTCCTCGGCGGCGCGTACGACCTGAGCATCCGCCTCGGCGTCATCCAGCACCAGAGTCCGCTGCGGGCCGCTGTGCCGTTCCTGATCATCCAGGGCATCACCCCGTTCATCTGGCCGCTCCTGGCCCGTCTGCTGCACAAGGTCGGCCCCGGTCCGATGCTCGTCACCGGCTTCACCGCCCTGGCCGCCGCCCAACTGTGGCTGCGTGCCGTGCCGGTGCACGAGACCGGCATCCCCGCACTCCTCGGCCCGCTCGTCCTCAACGGCGTCGGGTTCGGCCTGGTCGTCGCCGCGATCACCGCGGCCGCCGTCAACGTCGTTCCGCCCCACCTCACCGGCATGGCCAGCGCCACCACCAGCCTGGTCCGCGACCTCGGCCAGACCCTCGGCCCGGCCCTCGTCGGCGCCGTCGCGCTCGCCATGGCCGCCGACCAGCTCACCGGCAGCCTGCGCGCGGCGCCGCTCACCCCCGCCGAACACGGCACCGCGACGGCGATCCTGGACGCGGGCGGCCCCCTGGCCCTGCACACCGCGGACCTCGGCCCGCTCAGCGCCAAGATCGCCCCGTTCACCGAGCGTGCCCTGACCGACGGATACAACAACGGACTCCTGCTCACCGCCGCCGCCTGCGTGGCCGCCGCCGTGATCGCCGCCGTCTTCCTCGGCGTCAGGCCACGCGGCACCGAACTCACCGGAACAGAAGGGCACCAGGCATGAGGTACGCGACGTTCCTGTACGACGGCAAGCAGCAGTCGGGGGTCGTGGTCGACGATCAGGTGTACCCGTTCGACAACCCCGGGGAACTCCTGGAGCACATCGAGGAGGGCGAGCACAGCCTGCGCACCGCCGCCACCCGCGCCCTGAACCGGTCCGTCCCCCTGGCCCTCACCGACGTAGGGCTGCTGCCCCCGCTGCAGCCGCCCACCGTGCGGGACTTCATGACCTTCGAGAGCCATGTCGCGGGCATCGCCCAGGGATACGGCGACACGGTCCCCGCCGAGTGGTACACCGCCCCCGCCTTCTACTTCACCAACCCGTACGCCGTTGTCGGCGCGCACGACGACGTCCCCGTCCCGCCGGGCTGCGAGCGCTTCGACTTCGAGCTCGAAGTGGCCGCCGTCATCGGCAGGGCCGGCCGGGACCTCACCCCCGAACAGGCCCGCGAACACATCATCGGCTACACCGTCCTCAACGACTGGTCCGCCCGCGATCTTCAAGGCCGTGAGATGAAGGTGAAACTCGGCCCGGCCAAGGGCAAGGACACCGCCACCACCCTCGGCCCCTGGCTGGTGACCGCCGACGAGCTCGAACCCCACCGGGACTCCGACGGCTTCCTCGACCTCCTGCTGACCGTCGAGGTCAACGGAGAAGGCGTCGGACAGGACAGCCTCGCCAACATGGCGTGGACGTTCGAGGAGATGGTGGCCTACGCATCCCGCGGGACATGGATCCGCCCCGGCGACGTCCTGGGCTCCGGCACCTGCGGCAACGGCGGCTGTCTGGCCGAACTCTGGGGCCGCCACGGCGGCTTGCCGGAACCACCCCCGCTCGCTCCCGGAGACACCGTCACCATGACCGTCCAGGGCATCGGAACCATCAGCAACACGGTCGTCGAAGGCGTTCCGCCCGTACGGGTCCCGCACGCCCGGCGCAGACACTGATCGTGCTGTCGTGGTCCTGCACTCCTCGTCGGCCCGGTCACCGACCCGGAACTATCCCGCGGGTGGCACCTGATCGTTCCGCAGTGCTGTGAACAGGGCCCGTGCCCGTCGCTCGTCCCATTTCACCGCGCTGCCCTTGGGGGTGCGGAGATCGGGATCGGCGACGGGCACGTTGAGCTGGGTACCCTTCCCCGACGCGGTCGTCCGCATCGCCTCGAACAGCGAGACCAGGTCGGGCAGTTCGGTGCCCTTGTCCACGATCAGCGTGTCCAGTCCCGCGCCGGCCGTGGGCAGCGACTTGGTCGGGTCGAGGAGAGTGGACGGCGTGGCCGCCTTCTGCGCGAGCGCGGCCAGGAACTTCTGCTGGTTGCGGGTGCGCCCCAGGTCCCCCTGGGCCTCCTGCTTGCGCTGCCGTACGAACGCCAGCGCCTCGGCGCCGTCGAGCGTCTGGCAGCCTTTGGGCAGGTCGGCGCCCGAGTCCTTGTCCTTCACGGCCCGCTCCAGGCACATGTCGACTCCGCCCACCGCGTCGACGACGCCCACGAAGCCGGCGAAGCCGATCTCCGCGTAGTGGTCGACGCGCACCCCGGTGTTGCGTTCCACGGTACGGATGAGCAGGTCGGGGCCGCCGAGCGAGAACGCCGCGTTGAGCTTGTTCGGTGCGGCGGCGTAGCTCCTGCCGGTGTCCGGGTCGACGTACGGCGGGAGGGTCACCCACGAGTCGCGGGGCAGGCTCAGCATCGTGGTGCCGCCGGCTCCGGTGTGCAGCAGGATCATCGAGTCGGTGCGGCGGCCCTCGGTCGAGCCGGTGTTCAGGTCCTTCTGGTCCTTCAGTGACAGGCCCTCACGGCTGTCGGAGCCCACGACCAGGTAATTGGTGCCCTCGCCGAGCGGCGCACGGCCGGTGAGCGCGCCGAGGTCGACCTCCTGGTTGAGGCGGGTGTCGGCCCAGACGTACATGCCGACGCCCGAGAGCGGCAGCGCGGCCGACAGGACGGCCACCGTCCACATCACGCGGCGGCGTCTGGTGCGGCGGCGCCCTGGGGTTCGGCTGCGGCGGTCGTAGGCGCTCTGGTCGTAGCGGCCGGGGGTGGCGGGCGAGGGCATGCCGGGGAGGGGAGCCGTGCGGGTCGAGGGCGGGGGCACCGCCGGTGACGGTGGCGCAGCGCCCGGCACCGCTCTCACCGCCCACCGGTCTCCCGCCCGGTGGTCTCCTGGATGGTCGGTCCAGTCGTTCATCCACCCGTCCCGCTGGTCTGCTCGAAGGGTCAACGCATCCGCAGACTCTTGTACGGAAGGGGACCACCGATCTGTTCAGCGGCCGAGCCGGACCGCTTGGCGCGGTGCCACTTCAGCCGGCTGCCGACCAACAGGGCGACCAGGGACTGGATGACGACCAGGTACATCAACTGCCGGTAGACGATGATCTGGAACGGCATCGTCCACAGTGTCCGCAGCCGCTCGCCGTCGAGCTTCAGGGCGTAGCCGGACGTGACGAGCTGGACGCCGAGGAAGGCGAACCACACCAGGGCCGACACCAGCGGGTCGCGGAACAGCACGCCGTACAGCGCGTAGACGTCGATGACGGGCGCGAGGAGCGGCAGGGCGACCTGGAAGAGCGCGATGTACGACAGTCCGCGCCGACCGAAGCGCCCGGACGTGCCCCGGCCGAAGAGGGCACGGCGGTGCTTCCACATCGCCTGGATCGTGCCGTAGCACCAGCGGTAGCGCTGCTGCCACAACTGGCGCACCGATGTGGGCACTTCGGTCCAGGCGACGGCGGACTCCTCGTACAGCACCCGCCAGCCCGCCCGCCACAGCGCCATCGTGAGGTCGGTGTCCTCGGCCAGGGTGTCCTCGCTGAGGCCGCCCACGCCCAGCACCGCGTCCCGGCGGAAGGCGCCGATGGCGCCGGGCACCGTGGTCATGCACTCCAGGACCTCGAACATGCGCCGGTCGAGGTTGAAGCCGAAGACGTACTCCAGGTGCTGCCATCTGGCCAGCAGCCCGCGGCGGTTGCCGACCTTGGTGTTGCCGCTCACGGCGCCGACGGCCGCGTGCGCGAGCGGCTGGATGAGCCGCTGAACGGCATCGGGTTCGAAGACGGTGTCGGCGTCGACCATCACCACGATGTCGTGACGCGTGTGCGCCAGCCCGGTGTTGAGCGCGGCGGCCTTGCCCTCGTTGGGCTTGCGGATCACCTCCACGCGCGGATCCCCGATCCCCTCGGCGATCTCGGCCGTACGGTCGGTCGACCCGTCGTCGATCACCACGATCTGCAGCTGCTGATGCGTGGAGTCGAGCAGCGACAGGACGGTGGACTCGATGCCCACCTCTTCGTTGTACGCCGGCACGAGCACCGTCACCGGCCCGGTCACCTCCCTCATCCAGGGCGCCCCCGGCCGGAACCGCTCCAGCCGGCGCACATGCGCCCGCGCGAACAGGGCGAGCAGGACCAGTCGCAGCACACCGAGGCCGCCGGCGATGCCGAGGGTCCAGATCATGGCCGTGGAGAAGGCGCGCCCAGCGGCGGTGGCCCAGATCAGCCCCTGTCCCTGCCATCGCTCGACGGTGGAGGCGGAGGAGTAGGGGACGAGATCGAGCCCCGTGGACACGGTGGTGAACCGGTCGACGTTCCGGTTCCCGAGCAGCTTCTTCGCCTCCTGGTACGCGGTGGCCGTCTGGCTCAGCTGCCTGACCGTCCCCAGCGCCGGTTTCCGCGACCCCTTGTCGGCGGCGACGAGCACATAGCCGTACGCGGTGGCACGCCGGGCCGCCTGCCACTCGCGGCCGCACAGCGTGTCCGGTGTCGTGGTCCGCGGCATCCGCAGCAGATTGGTGCGCAGGCCGGTGGCGCCCGCCAACGCGGCCTGGGTCAGGTCGAGTTCGGCGTCGAAGCGGGGCGACGAGGACTCGCCGAGAACGGCGCCGGTGTATGTGTTCGAGCCGAGCTCGTGCCCTTCGGCGCGGATCCGCCGGATCAGTTCGGGGTACCGGGCCGCCTGGGCGCCGTTGACGAAGAAGGTGGCGCGGGCCCGGTTCGTGCGCAGCAGGTCGAGCAGGCGCGGCGTCCAAACCGGGTCGGGCCCGCCGTCGAAGGTGAGCGCCACGGTGCGGGGCGGCATCGCGGCCGTCTGTATCCCGTTGCGGTTGATCCCGATCACCGGCCCGCCCTTCGCCACGGCGTCCGGCACGGGCGAGGTGCACGGCGACCGGGTCTTCGCGGCATCGACCTCGTGCTCGGTCCAGCCCTGGAACAGCAGGACGGCGAACAGGGCGGGGAGGGTGAGGGCCAGTAACAGCCAGTGGCCGCGGGGGTCGCGGGGCTGTTTGTGACGTGCCTTCTGTCGGGGCTTCGGCCCGGCCGTCACGGGAACCCGCCTCCGCCGGGCGATTCACCTCTGCTCACGCCGGAGGAGAGCTTCGTCCACTGCTTGTCGAGGCTGGGGGTACGCATGGGGCGCGAGTGTAGTTACGGGGTTTCGATCACGTGGGCACAACGGCATTACTCACTGCCCGGCGCCCTCGGCGGCATCACCGAACGGTGCCTACACAGCGTCACCCTCCAACGGGCCAGGTCTCCCCCACCCGCTTACGTTGGCATGGGGGAAACCGTGTCTCACCCAAGGAGGAGCCATGGCCGACAAGGGCCGCGCGGACAAGATGAAGGGCAAGGCCAAGGAGATGACCGGAAAGGTCACTGGCGACCGCGGGATGCAGACCGAGGGCAAGGTCGAGCAGGCGCGCGGGGAGGCGAAGGAGCTGAAGGGGAAGGCTCAGGAGCGGATCAAGCAGACGGGGCGTTCCGTCAAGCGGGACGGTTCCTGACCGACCGCCGCCCCGCGGCCGACTCGGACTGTCGAGTTGAGTAACCGCCGGGCGGCGCTCCTTCTCGGCCTCAGGCGGCGCCGCGATCGAGCAGGTGCCTGACGCCCTGAGCCGTCAGGGCCACTTCCTCCGGTGTGCCGGCGTCGATGACCAGCGCCAGTTGCTCGGACGGCCAGTGGTGGGCGAGCGTGCCGAGGGTCACCTGCTGATGGTCTGTGACCTGAGGGTGTGCCTGCTCCATGCGTGCCCGGGTGGTGAACACCGGCACCAGTTCGCTGCCGTCCTCCTGCTCGTAGACGGGCAGGGCCACTGCCCCGGGATCCTGCTCCTGAAGTTCGGTGGCACCGGTGGGGACGAGGACCGCGCTGCCGGCCAGGGTGTTCAGCTCGGCTTGGTCCGCGTCGCCCGCGACCATGGCGCGCAGGGCCAGATGTACGGCGGGGGCGGCACCGTTGGGGGAGGAATGGGTCATGGGTGATCCAATCGGCGGGTCGAAGGCGAGGGGGGCGGCCCCGATCAAGGGCCAACGGTCGACTACCCGGACTCACACGGCACATGTGTCGGACCACGCGAAGGAGACAACGGCATGTTCGGACAGTCGCAGGCGTTCAGCGGCTTCTCGGTCGACGACCTCGGCAAGGCCCGCCGGTTCTACGGCGAGACGCTCGGCCTCCAGGTGGAGGAGACCGGACAGGGCGACATGAGGATGCTCACCATCAAGCTGGGCAGCGGCGCAGGTGTCTTCGTCTACCCCAAGGACGACCACACACCCGCGAGCTTCACGATCCTGAACTTCCCCGTGGACGACATCGATGCGGCCGTCGACGGGCTGGCGCAGCGCGGCGTGAGCATGGAGCACTACCCGGAGTTCGGGGCCGACGACAAGGGCGTCGTCCGGGGCCCCGAAGGCCCGACGGCGATCGCCTGGTTCAAGGACCCGGCAGGCAACGTCCTGTCCGTGATCCAGGAGAACTGAGTACTCGGTTTCTCAGGGACCCTTTCAGTCCCGCCGAAGGACGTAGCGGACGGTCTGCGCCTGGATCAGGCCGTCGCGGAAGACGAAGGTGTCGACTCCGTCGTCGACCCGGCCCTGGGGACTGACGGCAGACCACTCCAGGAACAGCACGTCTCCGGCGAACTGCGGCTTCAACTGCCAGTCCGCGTCGGGCAGATCGGACAGCAGAGCGGCTATCCCCCGCTTCACCCCTTCCCTGCCGTGCAGGATCCCGGCGGAGGTGATGAAGACGGCGTCCTCGGCGTAGTTGGCACTGATGCTGTCGAGATCCGCCGTGCCCAGACGGGCTCCGTGATCCTCGAAAATCTCCTCGGGACTGCGCTGGGGCGTACCGGATGCAGCGGTCATGGTGAACTCCTTCCTCCGCCTATAGTTGCACACGACGACAAGCAGCTTCCACATTTGACTGCGCTTGCACTTATACAGCGTCTGCAACTAACGTGATGCGACGTAACCGCCTCACGCAATCACTTGGAAGGCAGCTCCCCCATGCCTCTCGCGCTCCTGGCCCTGGCCATCGGGGCCTTCGGGATCGGCACCACCGAATTCGTGATCATGGGCGTATTGCCTCAGGTCGCGGATGACTTCGGGGTCACCATCCCGACCGCCGGCTGGCTGGTCTCCGGCTACGCCCTGGGCGTCGTCGTCGGCGCACCGCTCCTGACCGCGCTGGGCACGAAGGTGTCCCGCAAGAAGATGCTGATGTTCCTGATGGCGCTGTTCGTCGTCGGCAACGCGCTGTCCGCCCTCTCCCCCAGCTTCGGCGTCATGCTCATCGGCCGCATCGTCGCCTCCCTCGCGCACGGCGCGTTCTTCGGCATCGGCTCCGTGGTCGCGGCCGATCTGGTGGCCCCGGAGAAGAAGGCCTCGGCCATCTCCCTGATGTTCATGGGCCTGACCGTGGCCAATGTCGTCGGTGTCCCCGGCGGCACCTACATCGGGCAGGCCGCCGGCTGGCGCGTCACCTTCACCATCGTCGCCGCGCTCGGCATCGTCGGCCTTTTGGGCGTCGCCAAGTTGGTGCCCGAGACGGGCCGACCGCAGTCTGGGAACGTGCGCACCGAGTTCGCCGCGTTCCGCAATGTGCAGGTGTGGCTGGCCATGGCGATGACCGTGCTGGGATACGGCGGTGTGTTCGCCGCGATCACCTACATCACCCCGATGATGACCGAGGTCGCCGGTTACACCGAGGGCGCCGTGACATGGCTGCTCGTCCTGTTCGGGATCGGCATGTTCCTGGGCAACCTGCTCGGCGGCAGGTTCGCCGACCGTGCCCTGATGCCGATGCTGTTCGCCACCCTGGCGGCCCTGACCGCAGCCCTGCTGCTGTTCACCGCGACCGCCCACGACAAGGTCCTCGCCGCGATCACCCTCTCCCTGATCGGCGCGCTCGGCTTTGCGACCGTGCCGCCGCTCCAGAAGTGGGTGCTCGACCAGGCCTCGGCCGCCCCGACCCTGGCCTCCGCCGCCAACATCGGCGCCTTCAACCTCGGCAACGCCCTCGCGGCCTGGCTCGGCGGCATCGTCATCGCCGCGGGCCTGGGATACACCGCCCCCAACTGGGTCGGCGCCCTCCTCTCCGGAACCGCCCTGCTGCTCGCCTTCCTCGCCGCCCACCTCGACCGCCGCACCCGCGCGGCAAGCCGCGTCGGCGCCGCGTCCCCGGCGGGCGAGGACGTTGCGGCTGCCGTCGCGCACTGACCGACCACGCCGCGGCGTCGCACGCCACTCCATTCGTTCATCCACCGCGACTCGATTCGTTCATCGAAAGGAACCTGCCATGACCACCGCCACGGCCACCGCCGTCGCCCCGCTGACCACCCAGGACGCGGAGGTCCTGCTGACCGCCGCCCGCCGGGCCGCGGAGGCCGCGGGAGTTCCCGTGAGCGTGACCGTCCTGGACGCCGGCGGGCATCTGCTGGCCTTCCGCCGCGACGACCGGGCGGTGCTGATCTCCGGTGAGACCAGCACCCGCAAGGCGTACACGGCTCTCCAGCTCAACGCTCCGACCGCCGACCTCGTCGACCTGGTCAAGCCCGACGGCCCCTTCCACAGCCTGCCCACCGCGCTCGACCGGCCGCTGCTGTTCATAGCGGGCGGCCTGCCCGTCCACCGCGACGGACGCCTGATCGGCGCCATCGGCGTCGGCGGCGGCGCCCCCGAGCAGGACCACGGCTTCGCCGGCACGGCCGTCGCGGCCCTGGCCTGACCGTTCGGACTTCCCCTTCGCGATCCAGCACCCACCGACCACCACCCGATGAAAAGCAAGGAACCACACATGGCCCCCACCGTTCCCACCGTCACGCTCAACAACGGCGTCCGGATCCCGCAGCTCGGCTTCGGTGTCTTCCAGGTCCCGGACGCCGAGACCACCACGGCCGTGACCGCGGCCCTCGATGCCGGCTACCGCTCCATCGACACGGCCGCCATCTACGGCAATGAGACCGGCGTCGGCAACGCCCTCGCCGACTCCGACCTCAGCCGTGACGAGCTGTTCGTCACCACCAAGCTGTGGAACGCCGACCAGGGCTACGACGCCACGCTCAAGGCGTTCGACGCAAGCCTCGCCAAGCTGGGCCTGGACCACATCGACCTCTACCTCATCCACTGGCCCACCCCGGCCCGTGATCTGTACCGGGACTCCTGGAAGGCCATCGAGAAGCTGGTGGCCGACGGCCGGGTCCGCACCGCCGGCGTCTCCAACTTCCAGCCCGACCATCTGCGGCGGCTGCTGGACGGCGCCTCGCTCGTGCCGGCCGTCAACCAGATCGAGCTGCACCCCGGTCTCCAGCAGGCCGAGCTGCGCACCCTGCACACCGAGCTCGGCATCGCCACCGAGGCGTGGAGCCCCCTTGCACAGGGCGCGATGCTCCAGGAGAAGGCGCTGACGGACATCGCGGGCCGACACGACAAGTCCCCCGCCCAGGCCGTCCTCCGCTGGCATGTGCAGCTGGGCAACATCGTCATCCCCAAGTCGGTCACGCCCGCCCGGATCCAGCAGAACATCGACGTCTTCGACTTCACCTTGTCGGACGACGACATGACCGCGATCGCCGAGCTCGACCGCGGCCTGCGCACCGGCCCGGACCCCGACACCCTCAACTGAGGCTCTCACCTCGCAGACCGGCCCGCGCCGGCGGCAACAGCCGCCTCGCGGGCCGGTCTGCTCCGGCCGTGGCCCCGCTCGACTAGTTCCGCGCGCCGGCGGCGTCGGGCCCGAGGGCGCTCACGGTCTTCAGCAGTGCGGCGAGCCCGTCGGTGTAGATGCCGTGGAAGAGTTCCTCGGCCTCGGCGTCACTCACACCGGCGGGCGTGAACGAGCCGGACCATTCGACGCGCGAGGCCTCGGGGCGACCGGGGACGGCGTGCACGCTCAAGGTCGAGAGGTAGCCGGTCACCGGGAACGGGGCCTGTTCGATGGCGTAGGAGTAGGTGCGTGCTTCGTGGTCGAAGGCCTGGAGGCGTTCGACGATGACGCCGCCGTCCTGGTTGGTCAGGCGACGTGTGCGGCCGCCTTCGCCGAGTTCGCTGTGCGGGATGTAGGGCAGCCAGTCCGGCAGCGAGCCGAAGCCGCCGATCAGCTGCCAGACGCGGTCGGGGCTCTGCGGGAGGTCGAGGGAGACGGTGGTGGTGGCCATGATGGGTGCTCTCCGTGGTGTGCCGTGTCAGGCGGCGGGGGTGGGGGCGTCGGCGGCGATGAGCTTCTCGTCGCGCAGGGCGGTCCAGAAGGCGGCCGGAACGCTCTCGTTCAGAGCGGCGACGTCTTCGGCGATCCGGCTGGGCCGGGTCGCGCCGGGGACGACGGCCGCCGTCGCCGGGTGGGCCAGGGCGAACTGAAGGGCAGCGGCCTTGATGCCGACTCCGTGCTCGGCGGCGAGTGCCTTCATCCGCTCCACCTTGGCGATGATCTCCGCCGGGGCCTTCTGGTACTCGAAGTGCTGCCCGCCGGCGAGGATGCCGGAGCTGTAGGGACCGCCGACGACCATGTCGACGCCCTGCTCGGCGGCCGCGGGCAGCAGACGCTGCAGGGAGCGGTCGTGGTCGAGGAGGGTGTAGCGGCCGGCCAGCAGGAATCCGTCGGGCTTGGGCTCGTCCAGGTCGAGGGTGAGCTCGATGGGCTCGACACGGTTGACACCGAGGCCCCAGGCCTTGATGACGCCTTCGTCACGGAGCCGCTGAAGAACGCGGAAGGCGCCGGTGCGCGCGGTCTCGTAGACGGCGAGCCAGTTGTCGCCGTGGAAGTCCTGGGCGGCGTCGTGCACCCAGACGATGTCCAGGCGGTCCGTCCGAAGACGGGTGAGGCTGTCCTCTATGGAGCGGAGGGTGGCGTCCGCCGTGTAGACGTCGAGCATCTTGTTCGGACGGCCGTGCTCGAACAGGCCGCCCTTCTCGCCGAGTTCGCGGGCGGCAGGGTCCTCCGTCTCGTCGAGGATGACGCGGCCGACCTTGGTGCTGAGCACGAACTCGTCACGCGGGCGGCCCGCCAGCACCTCGCCCAGCCGGATCTCGGACAGACCGGCGCCGTAGAACGGGGCGGTGTCGAAGTAGCGGATGCCCGCGTTCCAGGCGGCCTCGACGGTGGCCGCGGCCTCCTCGTCGGGGATGGCGCGGAACATGTTGCCGAGCGGCGCGGTACCGAAGCCGAGGGAGCCCGGCAGAAGGGACTTGATACCCATGAGGAAGATCCTTCTCTCCATTGCGTAACGCGGAGTTCGGATGTTTTGTCCTGCTCCGCGGCTCTTGCCCTGTCGAGGTTAGGATCGATGGATCAGACTGTCCAAGACTCACTTGGACACACTTGAGTCCCGTGAGGTCTTACATGCTTGACCTGCGTCAACTGCGCTATTTCGTCGCCGTCGCCGAGGAGGAACACGTCGGCCGGGCCGCCGAGCGGCTGCACATCTCCCAGTCGCCCCTGAGCCGGCAGATCGCCCAGCTGGAGAAGAACCTGGGCCTGACCCTGTTCGAACGCACCCAGCAGCGCATCCGGCTCACCTCCGACGGCCAGGTCTTCCTCTCCGAGGCCGAGGCCCTGCTGCGACACGCCGCCCGCCTGGAGAACCTCGGCCGGCGTCTCGGCCGCGGGGAGGAGGGCGGCCTGTGCGTGGGGTACGTCGGCGACGCGATGCACACCGGCCTCCTGCCCCAGGCCCTGCGCGAACTGCACGACGAACGCCCCGGCATCCACGTCGCCCTCTACGACCTCGCCGCGCCCCAGCAGTTCGAAGGGTTGCGCCAACGCAGCCTGGACATCGCCCTGGTGCCGCAGGCGCCCCCCGAAACGGACCCGGACCTGCGCAGCGCGCTCCTGCTCAAGGACCCCCTGCTCCTCGCCATGCCCAGCAGCCACCCTCTCGCCGACGCGACGGAGGTCCTGCCCGCGGACCTGGACACCCAGCCGTGGATCGTCGTCGAGGACAGTCAGGACCGCGCCTGGCGGGACGACTTCGTCGCTTCCTGCGCCACCGCCGGCTTCACTCCCGACATCCGCCTCGAAGCCCCCGACCCGCTCACCGCGCTGGGCCTCGTCGCATCCGGGCTCGGCATGGCTTTCGTACAGAAGAGCATGCTGCACGGCCGCACCGTGGGCGTCACCGTCCGTGAACTCCCCTGGTTCCAGAGGTCGGTACGCCTGTGGGCCGCCTGGCACCGGACCGATCTCCGCCCGATCGTCGCGTCGTTTCGCGCGACGGTCCTGAACACGGGGAACGAGCAGGAACAGGCGGTCAGTCGTCTCCCCTGACGATGGTGGCGGCCTTCGCCTCCCGGCCCGCCTCGGCGGCAGGTTCGGTGTCGTCGGCCTCGACCGCGGGGACGCAGGTACGCATGTCCTGTCCCCGCTGATGGCGGGCCTTCGACCACCCCGTTTCGCGGACGACGAGTTTCTCACTGGGGTGCGTGCTCACAACGTCCTCCTGTTTCTGCGCCTGCTCATGCGCCTGTTTCTGCGCCTGGCAGGTTCGAATATCTCCCGGTTCGTGCGGCCCCGCACGTCGTGCTTCGTGGTCATCACGGTGGGTTACGTCCTCCCCGGGCCGCCACTGCCGGACGCCTGGAGTTCGTGCGGGGTGAGCCGCTCCCTCTTGTCCGACGGACCGGTCCGGTCTCCGGCAGTGTGGGCTGATCACGGCGGCTCGGGGGCCCCGGCTCGCGGCCCCGCACCTTGATGCCGAGTCGTACGGCCTGGGGGATGGCGTTTGCGACTGCGTATGCGATGACGTTCATCGTCGCCGGGTACCCAGTCCCGGGCTGCGGATACAGGCCGAGGACCGCAGGGGTCGATCGCCTCGGCCGGCGGCCAGGTTTCCGCCAGGGTGATCGGGTAACCCGGCGAACATGCGCAATCCCCTCTCGAAGATCGACGCGTTGGAGGACGCCGACTCGCTCGACCGCATCGCGACTCCCGTGCGGACGGGCGTCCACGCGCTCCCCCTCGGGCCGCTGCGGGACGCGCTGCGCGGCCGCTGGCAGGGCCACCCGCTGCACCCGGCACTGGTGCAGACCCCGATCGGGGCGTGGTCATCCGCGGCGCTGCTGGATCTGACGCGCGGCAACGAGCGCGCGGCTCGGCTGCTGGTCGCCGCGGGGCTCGCCGGCGCGGCCCCGGCCGTTCTGGCGGGGGCCGTCGACTTCGCCGACCAGTTTCCCGAGCAGGAGCGGGTGGGTGTGGTGCACGCGGCGGCGAACACGGCGGCCATCGCCTTCTACGCCGCCTCGCTCGTGGCCCGCGGCAGGGGCCGAAGCGGCCGGCTGCTCGGCTTCGCCGGACTCACGGCCGCCACGGTCGGCGGTGTGCTCGGCGGCCACCTGGCATACCGGCAGGCCGCGGGCGTGAACCACAGCCAGGCCGTGGCCCACCTCATCGACGCGGGCTGGCACCCCGTCGGTGCCCCGGAGGAGTTCCCGCGGGGCCGTGCCGTCCGGCGGATGGTCGGCGAGGTCCCCGTACTGCTCGTACGGGATTCCGAGGGGACCGGAGAGGTACACGCACTGGCGGACCGGTGCGCCCACCTTTCGGGACCCCTGTCGGAGGGCGGGATCAGCGACGGCTGCGTGACCTGTCCCTGGCACGGCAGCGTGTTCCGGCTCGCGGACGGCGCCTGTGTGGCAGGCCCTTCGACAGCGCCTCAGCCTTCCTTCGACGTACGCCTCAACGACGGCCTGGTCGAGATCCGGCTACGACAGGGACAGGCGCATTGAGCTGTCATCCGGAAGGTGCCGCTGCGTCGCCGAGGGCGCTCACCGCCGCGGCCAAGTGCGTTTGCAGCGCGTCAGGGAGTGCTTCGCCGTTGATGGCCGTCAGGAGTTCCTCGGCGACCTGGTGCAGCTTGGTGTTGGTGTTCTGGGAGACCGCGACCAGCACCGCCCACGCGTCGTCGGAGCTCAGGGAGAACGTGGCCATCAGGATGCCCGTGGCCTGGTCTATGGCCGGGCGGGTGCGCATGGCGCGGCGCAGTTGAGCGACCTCGTTCCGCAGGTCATCCTGACCCTCGCTCAGGGCGTCCTCCGTCGGCCGGGTGCCCGCGAACAGCGGCCACGTGTCCGTGTTGACCAGGAGCCTGCGCACGGCGGAACTGGCCGCCCGCACGGTGAGGCTCTTGCCTCGCAGCACGGCACGCCGCCGCGCGGCGAGCAGGAGGTTCAGCCCCGAGCAGTCGCAGAACGTGACTCCGCTCAGGTCCAGCTCCACCCGGCGTGCGCACCGGCTGACGGAGTCCTCCAGCACACTCCGCAGCGGTTCCTCGCTGTCCATGTCCAGCTCACCGCGGACTCTGACGGTGATGTCGCCGTCATGCGCCAGCGTCTCGATCACCGGTTCGTACGGCATGGCCTCCCCCAGGTCCACCGGAGTGTCGACTGCCGCGCCGTCTGCGGCGCCGGAGCGATCCCGAATCCGTAGCTGTTGCATGGCCGCCTCCAGCGTGGGCATTGGCTCCCGTTCAGGTTGCCCCGCCGCCCATTACACGTCAAGGGATACCGGAAATCTATTTCAGCCTTTTGAATGCATGAACAGCATGTCCTAGTCTGGGGGGATGGCCGAAGCCCCTGAACCGCACACCGGCTGGACGTTCCTCACCAATCACGCGCGCGTCCTGGCCGCCATCGCAGGCAACCACGCCACCCGCATCCGCGACATCGCCGCACGCTGCCGGCTCACCGAAAGGGCTGTGCAGAAGATCATCGCCGACTTGGAGGGGGGCGGTTATCTCACGCACACCCGGGAAGGCAGAACCAACGCCTACCGCATCCAGCCGGACACCATCCTCCGCCACCCGGCGGAGGATGGTCTCACCGTCGCCGACCTGCTCGTCTTCCTCCACCAGCACGACCACAGCCGCAGCGATCAGACGACGAGCTGATCCTCGGAGGGGAGCGCCCGGGCGCCGGAACCGCCTGGTGCGACCCCGATGCCCGTCAACAGGGTGCAGGCGCCGAGCAGTTGGCGACGCCGAGAACCGGCACATGTGACCGGGCATTGTCAGTGCCCGGTGGGAGCATCGGATGCATGACGGACACCACGGCATTCGACTGGCGGTCCTTCCTGCTCGGGTGGAGCGGGGAGTGGGCGGATTCCCTGCCTGAGGGCGAGACGCGGGGCGAGGACGACGAGGCCGCGCAGCGGACGCGCTGGCTGGGGTTCCCGTCCGCGTCCGAGGAGCGGATCACAACGCTGGAGGAGCGCCTCGGCCGACGGATGCCCCCGTCGTACCGGGAGTTCCTCAAGGTCAGCGACGGGTGGCGGCACGCGGGCGGGTTCGTGTCACTGCTCGCGGGGACGAGCGACGCGCACTGGCACAACGACGAGTCGGGACTCGCCGTCATGTTCGAGGAGTACCTGGACGACGACGCCGGGCCCGAGGAGCGGCGGGAGGTGGACCTCTGGCGGCGCGGGCTGCAACTCGACGTCGAGTCCGACGCCACCCACGTGCTCTTGGATCCCGAGGACGTGGACGAGGACGGCGAGTGGGCCGTGTACACATGGGCGAGCTGGCGGGCCGCGCCGCCCGAGCGGCACGCGAACTTCCTTGAGTTCATGCGGGACATGCACCGGGAGTTCCACAGCCTGGGAGCGCACCGGAGCGATGGGGAGCCGGTGTTCGCCAACGCCACGACGCGAAAGCTGGACGCTTTGGTCGAGGAGGCCCGGCTGGAGGCGCTGGGCGGCGGCTGGGAGCGGGCCGTCAAGGCACTGGACGAGGCCAAGGGGTACGGCAGGCCGCGCGCCGCCGGGCTGGGCGACCAGATACGGCGCCTGCTCGGAGAGACCTACATGGTGTACTTCGACGGCCTGGTGACGGACCCGCAGTACGCGCCCGAGCTGCTGCCACCGCTGGTCGCCGAGCACGCGGCGCATTCGTACCGGGGCGACTCCACGCTGACGTTCCATCTGCGGGGCGCCGACGACGACTTGGTGTCGCTGGCCTACGCGACGCTGGATCAGATACGGAACGGCACGTACCGGTACACGGCGGCCGGACCGTTCGGGGAAGCGGTCGAGCGGGCGCGGGAGCTGGCGCGTTGGGGAGACACCGACGGGGCATGGCGGACGCTCATCGACGCCCTGCCGATGTGGGAGCCGCTGGGACCGGACCACTTGGCACCGCTGGGGTGGGTGGCCGACCCCGTGCTCGGGCCGCTGCTGACCCCGGAGCGGGGTCGCGAGCTGCTGTCCACTCCCAGGGGCGGGCAGGCGGGTGAGGCACCGAGTCCGCCGGCGGGGCTCGACCCGGGTGACCTGGCGTGGCTCGCGGAGCCGGACCCGGGCAACCACCGCACGTGCTACCGGTTCGTCCTCGTGGAGGGGACGGAGCCGGAGGAGTTGCCCGGACGTCTCGCGGACGCGGACACCGTGCTGAGCGAACCCATGACCCTCTGGGAGGCACGCCGCAAGTCAGTGCACGACCAGAGGGAGTTCTCGTCCTACGACGACCGGGCCCTCATGGCGGTCGGCCGGACCGGCACCGGATGGAGCTTCGCCTTCGACGGCGAGCCCGGCCCGTTCGACCAGGGGCGGTTCGTCTCCCCGGCCGCGGCCGCCAGCGCGGGCACCCGTGCGGTGGTGGTGTGGAGCGGCCTGAGGACACCGCACCGGGAGCCGTTCTTCCACCTTTCGGTGGCGCATGACGGCGCCGAGCACTACGCATTCACGTACGCGGACGGAGAGATCCGGCAGCACGGGGAGATACCCCGAGCGCTGGACCCGGGCCGGTTCTTCGGCGCCCCGGAAGTCGGCGCCGAGGCGGAACGGACGTTGCTGGAATCGGTGGCCGGAGAGTTCGGCGCCTCTCTGCCGCGTCACGCCCTCGTGAGCGGGCGGCTGCACACGTTCACCTCCGGTTCCTGGACACGTCCGCCGAGAGACGGCGAGACGTACACGGTGATCCGGATGGACTGGGGAGACCCGCGCCCGGCGGACGGCCGGCGGACGGGAGAGGACGGGCCGAGGCGCCGGTGAACGCGGCCTGTCCAACGGGGTATGCGCCGCTCGTGCGACCGGATTGTTGGTTAGGGTGACAAGCAGAGGCTGATCCCGATGCCCTTGACCAGGGCGATGGCGGGTCGGACACGACGGGGGGCTCGCGTTGGATCGCCTGGCAGGCACGGACCTGGAAGTCGGCCCGGACGCGGTGGGCGGGTGACCGGGCGGTCGGCGTCCGCCGTACTGCCTCCGTCGCTGCGTGCGTGGCTCGGGCTGATCTCGGCGCTCGCCACACTGGTGGTCGTCGTGCTCGGGGTCATGTACGCCGGCCACAGCGAGCCCGGCAGGGTGGACCGGTGGATCGTCGAGCCGACGGCGGACAGCGTGCGGCCGCCGTGGCGGCGTTTCGCTCTGGCCGTGGACTTCCTGGGAGAGCCGGCCGGAGCCGCGCTACTGATCGTGGCCGCCGTGGCAGGCTGCCTGCTGCTTCGGCGTCCTCGCGCGGCGGTGCTCATCGTTGCGGGCGCCACCCTGGCCGTGGGGACGGCGACGCTCCTCAAGCACCTGGCGGGACGCACCATCCACGGCGCCGACAACCTGTCCTACCCGAGCGGGCACACCGCCTTCATCACCGCGCTCGCCCTCATCGCAGCCCTGCTCGCGACCGACCGGCTCGGCCTCGGCAGGACGGCCGGTACGTCACTCGTGCTCGCCGCGGCGCTGGTCGCCGGTGCCGCGATGGGATGGGCGCAGGTCGCCCTGGGCGCGCACTACCCGACCGACGTCCTCGGCGGCTGGTGCACCGCGCTGGCGGTGATTCCGGCGACCGCATGGCTGGTCGACCGGACGGCCGACCGGTGGGCCGCCGCCGGTCGGCTGGAGCATCGCTGACGTCACGTCATGTGTCACGCCCGGCGCCGGAACACGGGCTTCACCGGCCGCCCGCCCAGCCAGGGGGTGGGGTCACCGGCGTCCAGTGCCTTCCGGTACACCGCACATGCCTGGGACACCACGTTCACGGTGTGATCGATGTCGGCGTCGCTGAGCGCGCTGCTCACCACGAACGACGGGGCCAGCACCCCGCCCGCGAGGAGCCGGCGCAGGAACAGGGTGCGGTACTGCTGCGACGGCTGCCCGTTCTCGTCGAGGGTGGCGAAGACCAGGTTGCTGGCCCGGCCCCGGACGACGACGTGGTCACCGACGCCCATGCCGGCCGCGGCGTCGCGGACACCGGCGGCCAACCGCTCGCCGAGGGCGTGGAGTTGTGCGGTGATGCCCTCCTCGACGTAGGTCGACTGCACGGCCATCGCGGCGGCCAGAGAGTGCGTTTCCGCACCGTGCGTGGTGGACAGCAGGAACACCCGGTCACCGGAGTGACGCAGCCCGCCCCGCTCCATCAGCTCGCGGCGCCCGGCCAGCGCGGAGACGGCGCACCCGTTGCCCAGCGCCTTGCCGAACGTGGAAAGGTCGGGGACGACGCCGTACAGGCCCTGAGCGCCCGACTCGGACCAGCGGAAGCCGGTGATCATCTCGTCGAAGATCAGTACGCAGCCGTGCCGGTCGGCCAACTCGCGCAGACCGGCGAGGTATCCGGGCGGCGGTTCGCTGTGACCGGCGGGTTCGAGGATCAGACAGGCGACCTCGCCCTGGTACCGGCTGAGCAGTTCCTCCGTGGCGGCCAGGTCGCCGTAGGGGAACGCCACGGTGAGTTCGGTGATCGCCTCCGGGATGCCGGCGGACATCGGCGTCGTACCGATGAACCAGTCGTCGACGGAGAAGAACGGATGGTCGCCGCAGATCGCGACCTTCGTGCGCCCGGTGGCGGCGCGGGCGAGGCGCACCGCGGCGGTGGTGACATCGGAGCCGTTCTTCGCGAACTTCACCATCTCCGCGGTCGGCACCGTGGCCAGGAAACGTTCCGCGGCCTCGACCTCCACGATGGACGGCCGGACGAAGTTGCTGCCGCGTTCGAGTTCCCGCCGCACCGCCTCGATCACCCGTGGGTGGGCGTGCCCGAGGCTGACCGACCGCAGGCCGGAGCCGTACTCGATGTAGCGGTTGCCGTCGATGTCCCACACATGGGCACCGCGGCCGTGGCTGATGACCGGGGCCAGGTTCTCCGGGTACTGGTCGTCGCCCTTGGCGTACGTGTGCGCGCCGCCGGGGATCATCGCGTGCAGGCGCTCGTTCGCCGTCCGCGACCGGGGCAGGACGAACTCTTCGGTCTCTTCGGTGTGTTCGGTGTCCACGCCGACCCTCACTTCTCTCTCTGCTTCAGGACCTCGGCGAGGCTCGGCGCCCTCCGGTCCCGCTCGGACATCAATGCGACCGGCAGCGGCCAGGGGATGGCGAGGTCCGGGTCGTCGAAGGCGATCGTCACGTCCTCGGCGGGATCGTGCGGGCGGTCGATCCGGTACGAGGTGTCGGCGGTCTCGGTCAGCGCCTGGAAGCCGTGCGCGCACCCCGCCGGGATGTACAGGGTCACCTGCGTCTCGCCGGACAGGTCGAAGAAGGCCCGGCCCAGGTAGGTCGGCGAGTCGGGCCGCAGGTCCACGACGACGTCGAAGATCTGCCCGTAGGAGCACCGCACCAGCTTGGCCTCGCCCGCGCCGGAGCGCAGGTGCAGTCCGCGCAGCACGCCCCGGACCGAGCGGGACACGCTGTCCTGGATGAAGGCGTCCGGGTCGAGGCCCACCGAGCGGACCACGTCGGCGTCGAAGGTGCGGCAGAAGAAGCCGCGTTCGTCGGCGTACGGCGTCGGCTCGAACAGGTACGCGCCGGCGATCTCCGGGACTTCGGTCGCTTTCATGGAGCCTCTCGCAGGGTGTGGGCGTGGTCGGCCGCCGGGAACACGGCCGCGGTCAACTCGCTGAACTGGCTCTGGAGTTGACCGGCGGCGATCAGGTTCCGCTCGGCGAGGGTGCGCCGTAGGTCCGCCGATCGCTTCTCCAGCGCCCGGAACTGCTCCAGCAGCCGGTCGGCGTCGATCTCGCGGGCCGGGTGGCAGTACTCGGCGAGTCCCATCCGGTCCATGAGCGCGTCGCTCTTCGCCGCGTAGCTGAGTGCGAGCGTCGGCGTGCCGGCCTTCAGCGCGCAGATCAGGTTGTGGTACCGGGTCGCCACCACGGTGTCGGCGGCGGCCGTCTCCTTCATCAGGTCGGCCAGCGAGGCCGCCTCGGCGGCGGTGACCAGCGGCGAGTTGACCGCTTCGATGATCGCGGCGACCACCGGCGCGTCGCACGCGTCGCCGGTGAGCAGCCGGACCGTCCTGCCGTCCTCGACCAGCGAGCGGACGAAACGGGTCGTCCCGTCGAGGTACCGCCGGTATATCTCGTCGGCCCGGGCACGGTCGTCGTTGCCGCCGTGGAAGTCCATGACGCCGACACAGACCGGGCCCGGCGGGTCCGAAGGTCCGGTCGCCGGGAGGGTCGGCAGGGCGAAGGCGAGGTCCGGGTAGACCTCGTCGCGCGCGGTGTCCACGCCCATCGCCCGCATCGCGTCACGGGACTGGGCGTCCCGGTACGACCGGTACGCGGCCAGCCGCGCCGACCAGCGCACCAGGGCCCGGGTCGCCCGGTCGCCGATCGGGGCGGCACCGACGCCGACCAGTGCGACCCGGGTGCGCAGCAGCCGGCCGCTCGCACAGAGCAGGAACAGCGAGTACGGGAAACCCCACGGCCGCAGCGGCAGCGTGGCCTCCAGGACGCCCATGCCCGGCACGATCACCACGTCGTGCCGGCGCACCCAGGCGGCGGTGCGGAAGACGTCAACGAGTTTGCCCAGACCCTTGCCCGCGATCGCGCCCGCACGTGACGCGGTCCGGTACTCGCCGCGGTACCAGTGCAGCCGCGTCGCGGGGATCCCGTACCGGGCCTCGACGACCTCGGGTCCGCCGCACAGCGCGTCCACGGCCGCCTCCGGGTGCTCGGCGCGGAGATACCCGAGCACTGCCTCCAGCGACCCGTCGTTGCCGAGGTTGCCGGAGCCGAGCAGGCCGAACACCCCGACGCGCACCGGAGTTCCGTCTGCGGACGTCATCCCTGTCGCCCTTCACGTCCGGCGACGACGTCGTCGACGGAGACGGTGAGCCGGGCGGGGTCGACCGGGGCGCGGTCCTCGACCCGCTCGCCGGCGCCGGGCCGGACCCGGCTGGTCATCCATGCGGCCAGGTGGCGGTAGCAGGCGCGCCGGTCGGCCGGGGACAACGGCGCCCGCCGGATCGCCGAGGCGAAGCCCCAGACGTACTCGGCGAGCAGCCGGGGCGTCGGGTGCAGCGGGCCTGCCCGGCGCGGGTCCAGGTTGATGCACCGGGCGCGCTTGCCGGGGTTCGCCCGTTCGGCGCGGGTGGGGTGGTCGCGGCGGAAGTACAGCAGCTCCGGCACCTGGTGGAAGGGTCCGTGCAGGGTGATCTCGGCGACGAACGTGCGGTCCGCGTGGTGGTAGCTGTCGTGCGGCTTCACCCGGCGCAGCATGTCGGCCCGCATCACTCCGTAGAAGTCGTCGCCACCGGGCTCGAAGAGCAGGCTGCGGAAACGTTCGGGCGCGTGCGGTGAGTCGGTGGCGAGCCCGTACTCGTAGGGGACCTTCACCTTGCCGTCGCCGTCGATGACCGCCTGGCCGGAGTGCGCGAGGACCACGTCCGGCCGCTCGTCCAGCGCCTGAACGCAAGCCCGGAGCAGGTCCCGGGCGTACAGGTCGTCGTGCGAGGCCCACTTGAACAGTTCGCCGCGGCACTGGGTGAACACGTAGTTGTGGTTCGGTGCGGCGCCGATGTTCCGGGGCAGCCGGAGATATCGGATCCGGGAGTCCAGCGCGGCGTACTTGCGGCAGATCTCCTCGGTCCCGTCGGTCGAGTCGTTGTCGGAGATGACCAGCTCGAAGTCCTCGTAGGTCTGGCCGAGCAGGGCGTCGAGCGACTCGGCCAGGTACTCCTCGCCGTTGTACACGGGCAGACCGATGCTGAGCCGGGGGTGGTGGGGGGTCATGGCGTCCTCACTTCGCGAAGGGTGTTCTGTTGGCGCTCGCGCAGGGCGGACCGCAGCTGAAGCCACCACGCGGCCGAGCCGCAGAGGGTCGCGGCGGCGACGCCCCAGGCCGAGCCGACCGTGCCGGCCACGACCGCACCGCCGAGCCCGCCGACGACGTAGCAGGTGGAGGCGAACAGCTGGCAGCGCAGGCTGCGCCGGGCCGCGGCGAGCGCGCGCAGCCCGGCCGCCGCGCCGGTGCCGAGTCCGGCACCCGCGACGCCGAGGGTGATCGGCACGATGAGCTGTGCAGCGGAGTGCCAGACGTCGCCGAGCACGAACTCGCCGGCCCGGTCCGGCATCAGCAGCAGCGCCCCGCCCCAGAGCAGCGCGGCGACGGCCTGTCCGCCGCCCAGCAGGAGGCAGAACGGGCCGAGGCGGTGCGGGTCGCGCCGCACCACCCGTGCCGCCTCCGCCACGGTGACCAGCGAAAGGCCCATCAGCACGGCCATGAACGGGCCGAGCAGGAGTTCGGCGCCCCGGACCACACCCACTGCGCTGACCCCGACGATCGCGCCGAGTCCGTACGCCCGCAGTTGGCTCGCGCCGCTGACGCCCACGTTCTCGACCAGATACCGGTAGCCGAGGTCCCGGTGATCGCGAAGCCACTGGCGGACTTCGGTCATCCGGGGCCGGATGCCGGACTGGAAGCAGCCGTACACCGCGGCCACCGCGGCGGAGCCGCCCCAGGCGAGCACGAATGCGGCCACGCCGCCCTCGCGGGCCGCCACGACCATGGCGGGGACGAGCGCGACACCCCACACCACGTCGTTGACGAACGCCTTCCGCCCGCTGCCGGCGGCGAAGAACGCGTACCGCCAGGCGTCCTGGAGCAGCAGCCCGGGAAGCATGACGCCGAGGCAGGCGAACGCGGGCCCCACACGGCCGCCGAGAGCCAGGCCGATCACCAGGCATGCCGCGCCGATGGCAGCACCCACGACCAGCGCGGTGCCCGTCGACCGGGCCACCGCCCCGCGCCAGGAGGTGTCCGGGACGCCACTGAAGCGCACCACGAGCGGGTCGGTGGCCACCCCGCGGGAGACGCTGAGCACCACGCCGTAGGTCACCCAGGCCAGGCTGAACACGCCGAACGCGGTCAGCCCCAGCGAGCGGGCCACATAGATCCCCACCGCGAAGTTGGAGATGCTGGAGGCCGCCTGGTCGGCCAGTCCCCAGGACAGCCGGCCCAGCAGGGCCCGCCCGCCGGTCGGCCCGGCCTGTCCGGCCCGGTCCGCCGGTGCGGTCGTCTTCTCCCCCTCGGTGGTCATCGTCGTCATGCCTTGATCAGCCCGGCGCCGTGCAGGGCGTCGGCCGCGGCGGTGACGGCGCTGAACGGCAGCCCGGACCGCTCGGCGACGTCCAGCAGACTGTGCTCGCCGTCGGAGAGGTTGAGCACCCAGAGCATGGCCAGCTGGGCCTGCTTGGTGTCGCTGCGGCCACCGAGCGCGTCGTACAACCCGCGTCGGCCCAGCTGGGGTTCGCCGTAGGGGCTGAGGTTGAGGTAGCTCCGGTTGCGGTCGAGGACGCCGAACGCCTCGCGGCAGACCGCGAGGGTGTCCGCCATCGCCTCCGGGGAGACGAAGTCCGGGTTGTCCGCCGAGGTGTGGTACTCGGGGTAGCCGGCGTACGGGGTCCGGCTGAGCGAGCCCACGCCGAGGTTGAACCCGGGCGAGCAGTACTGCCGCTCGTCGTAGCCGTACGGGCTGAACTCGGTGACGCTGTGCGGGCGTTCGGAGGCGGCCAGCACATGCCGCAGCACCCGGTCGATCTCCGCGTCGCCACGTCTGCTCTGCTTGTACGTCAGTTGGCCCGAGTCGCCGGCGCAGGCCAGCACGAGCCCGTGCTTGACCCGCTCGATCCGCTCCGCGTTGCGGGCCAGCCAGGTGATCGCCCCGATGGTGCCGGGCGCGTAGATGAACCGGTAGGTGTAGTACGGCGTCTGCTCGGCCAGCGTCCGGGCCAGGAACGTCGCCACCGCGATGCCGGCCAGGTTGTCGTTGGCCAGCGACGGGTGGCAGACGTGGCAGGAGACGATCACCTCGTCGGGGACCTGCCCGGGGACCACGTGCTCGGCATAGGTGAGGTGGCCGTCGGCGAGTGTGGAGTCGATGTGCACCTCGTAGTCGCCGTCCGGCAGCGCGTCCAAGGTGTCCTGGGCCAGGCAGAATCCCCACTCCGGCTTGTAGTAGCTGGTGCGGTACGGCACCCAACTCGGCTGTTCCGGAAGGGTGTGCAGGTGTTCGCGCAGCTCGGACAGCGGCATGGTCGCCGACACGGGCACGCTGTAGCCGAGCACGTGCAGGCTGGACGCGGCGAAGTCGACGACCCGGTGGCCGGTGGTGTCGGCGATGTACGCGTCCCGGATGTTCCACTCCTGCGGCACCGTCCAGTCGAGCACTTGAGTCCCGGTCGGCACTTCGTGCACCCGTAGCGGGACGTACTCGCCGACGATGTCCAGAGTGGCGCGCACGCCGTCGCCGGTGATGCTCCGGCAGAGCGGGTACAGCCGCTCCACCAGCTCATGCATTTCCTCCCCGACAGTGGTCACCGGCGCCACCGCAGGGTGTCGTCGACGGTGCCGGCGTCGGACGCCGCGCGCAGCACGGCAAGGCGCGTGAAGCGCTGCTCGAAGTCCTCCCGCGTCAGGTCGAACTTCCGGTAGGCGTCGGCCAGTTCGAGCGCGCCCTGCTTCACCGTCCATTCGCAGTCGAAGCCGGGGATCGCCGTGCGGAACCGGGAGAAGTCGACCCGGTAGGACCGGGGATCGGCGCCGTTCTCCCCGGTGATCACCACCTTCGCGCCGGACACCGCCTCGGCGACCTGCTCGGCGATCTCGGCGACCGTGACGTTGTTGATCTCGCTGCCGATGTTGAACGCCCGGTCGTGCACCGCTTCGCGCGGCGCGGTCAGCGCGGCCGTGAAGGCCCGGGCGATGTCGGCGGCGTGCACCAGCGGGCGCCAGGGAGTGCCGTCGGAGAGCACCAGGACCTCACCGGACAGAAGCGCGTGGCCCACCAGGTTGTTCAGCACGATGTCGGCGCGCAGCCGGGGCGAGTAGCCGAAGGCGGTGGCGTTGCGCATGAACACCGGGCTGAAGTCGCCGTCGGACAGCGCGTGCAGGTCGTCCTCCACCCGCACCTTGGACTCCGCGTACGGCGTCACCGGGCGCAGCGGCGCCTCCTCCCCCACCAGGCCTTCGCCGCCTGCGGCGCCGTAGACCGAGCACGTCGACGCGTACAGGAAGCGCCGTACTCCGGCGTCGCGGGCCAGCCGGGCCAGCCGTACGGACGCGTGGTGGTTGATGTCGTAGGTGAGTTCGGGCGCCAGCGATCCCAGCGGGTCGTTGGAGAGCGCGGCCAGGTGGATCACGGCGTCGACCCCGGCCACGTGTTCGGCCGTGACATCGCGCAGGTCCACCCGATGCCCGGGCGGATCGTCGGGCTGATCGCCCAGCACGCAGTCGGCGAAGAGGCCGGCGTCCAGACCGACGACCTCGTGTCCGGCGGCGGCGAGTACCGGGGCCATCACGGTGCCCAAGTAGCCCTGGTGTCCGGTCAGTAGTACGCGCAAGGTTCAGTCCCCCAGATCGAGCGTGAGTTTGGTGACGGCGAACGCCTCGGCGTATCGCTGGTGGCATTCGATGCCGCGGATCCGCGCGAGCCCGAGGAATGCCTCCCGGTCGTACCAGGGCCGCTGCCGCTGCGAGGGGTAGTGCTCCTGCAGCAGCCGCACCTTCTGTTCGGCGATCTCCGTCGACAGCGGCTGGTACGCCGCCATCCGGCCGAGGTCGCCGTCCCACTTGACGATCTCGTAGCCGAGCACGAGGTGGTCGCGGAAGGCGGTGGGCATCAGCTGTGCCAGGCCGCGGTGGTCCTGGTGCGCGTCATCGGTGCGCGGGGCCAGGACCAGATCCGGGTCGGTCTGCTCGCGCAGTTCCTCGACCGCGGCCTTGGCCTCCTCCCAGTGCGCGGGCAGCCGTCCGTCCGGCAGCTTGTGCACGGTCAGGCGCAGGTCGGCGCCCGGGCAGAAGGCGGCGAGTGCGGCCTGTTCCTCCTGCTCCCGCTCGCTGCCGCCGCCGGTGAGAACCAGTGCGTCGATACGGATGCCCGGCCGCCCTTGGCACAGCGTGAGCAGCGTGCCGCCGGCGCCGATGGCGATGTCGTCGCAGTGTGCGCCCACCGCGACGATCCGGTCCAGGGGCCCGGCCCCGAGCCGGATCACGTTCTCGCTCCGGCGCTGTCCCGCTCCCACACGGCCCACGGGCGCTCCCCCCGGGCATAGGCGGCGTCGAGCGCGGCCCGCTCCTTCACGGTGTCGGTCGGCTTCCAGAAGCCGCGGTGCTGGTGCGCCACCAGCCGTCCCTGCTTGGCCAGTTGGGCGCATCCGTCGGCGACCAGGTCCCCGTTCTCCGGTATGTGGTCGAAGACCTCCTGGCGGAGCACGAAGTAGCCGCCGTTCTCCCACAGCGGCAGTTCGCTCACCGCGGTGATGCCCCCGACCAGGCCGTCCTCGCCCAGCTCCACGCAGTGGAACGAGGACTGCGGCGGCACCACCATCATCGACGCACCGGCGTCACGCAGGGTGAACTTCTCGATCATCTCCGGCAGCGGGGCGTCGGTGAGCACGTCGGCGTAGTTGGCGAGGAACATCTCGTCGCCGTCCAGGTGGTGCCGCACCCGGCGCAGCCGCTCCCCGATCGGTGACTCGATGCCGGTCTGCGCGAAGGTGATCGTCCAGTCGGCTATGTCGGTGGACAGCAGCTCAGTCCGCCCGTGGCGCAGCACGAAGTCGTTGGACGTCGTCTCCTCGTAGTTGAGGAAGAAGTTCTTGATGTGGTGGGCCCCGTACCCGAGGCACAGGATGAACTCGGTGTGCCCGAAGTGCGCGTAGTAGCGCATGACGTGCCAGATCAGCGGCCGCGGGCCGACCATCGCCATCGGCTTGGGCACGTCGTCGGCGGCGCCGTTGCGCATCCGCATCCCGTAACCGCCGCAGAACAGAACGACCTTCATGACTTGACCTCGACAATGCTCAGTTCCGGGACGGGAAAGACCAGCCGGCCGCCCCAGTCGTGGATGAAGGACAGCTGCTCGACCAGCTCGGCCCGCAGGTTCCACGGCAGGACGAGGACGTAGTCGGGCTTGTCGGCGGCTATCTGCTCGGGCGGCAGGATCGGGATGCGGGTGCCCGGGGTGAACCTGCCGTGCTTGTAGGGGTTGCGGTCGACCGTGTACGCGAGCAGGTCGGGCCGGATGCCGCAGTGGTTGAGCAGGGTGTTGCCCTTGCCCGGGGCGCCGTAGCCGACGACCGTCTCGCCGCGCTCGGCCGCCTCGATGAGGAACTTCAGGAGGTCCCGGCGCACCTTGGCCACCCGGGCGGAGAACTCGGTGTACCCGGACAGCTCCTGGAGCCCGGCGGCCTTCTCCCGGTCCAGCACGTCGACCACCCGCTGCGTCGGCTCGCCGGCCACCTCGGCCGGGCGGGCCCACAGCCGGATGGAGCCGCCGTGCGTGGGCAGCAACTCGACGTCCACGAGCGCCAGTCCGCCGCTCGCCAAAGCCCGGATCGCGGAGGCGACCGTGTAGTACTGGAAGTGCTCGTGGTAGATCGTGTCGTACTGGTTCTCCTCGATCAGGGTCAGCAGGTGCTGCACCTCGATGGAGACCCAGCCGTCGTCGGCGACCAGGGCGCGCAGCCCCTGGGTGAACCCGACCACGTCGGGGATGTGCGCGTACACGTTGTTGGCCACGACCAGGTCCGCCGGGCCGTGTTCGGCGCGGACGGCGTCGCCGGTGGCCGGGTCCAGGAACTCCGTGACCGTGGGCACACCCTTCTCGCGCGCCGCGGCGCCGACGTTCACCGACGGCTCGATGCCGAGGCAGCGGATCCCGCGATCGACCACGTGCCGCAGCAGGTAGCCGTCGTTGCTCGCGACCTCGACCACGAAGGCGTCGGACCCGAGACCCACCCGCTGCACGGCATCCGCGACGAACGTGCGCGCGTGCTCCACCCAGGAGGTCGAGTACGACGAGAAGTACGCGTACTCCTTGAACGTCTCCTCCGGCGTGATCAGCGGCGGGATCTGCGCGAGCCAGCAGCCGGTGCAGACCCGTAGGTGCAGCGGGTACGCGGGCTCCGGCTGGTCCAGTTGGTCCGCGGCGAGAAAGCTCTCACACGGCGGCGTCGCTCCAAGGTCGACGACGCTCGCCATCGCTTCCGAGCCGCAGAGTCGGCATCGTGTCATCTACTGTCCCCATCCCCCCTGCTCGCGCGGGTGTCCCCGCCGCGAGCCAGTGCTGACCGTCCCGCGATCGCGGTGCGGTACTCATCCACCAGGCGCTCCAGGCCGACGGCCGGGCTGAAACCCTGCTCGTATCGGCGCCGGGCCGCCCGGCCCATCTCCCGGCCCAGGGCCGGCTCGGCCGCGATCCGGCGTATGCAGGCCGCGAGCGAGGCGGCCTCACCCGGCCGGTGCAGCAGCCCGGTCACGCGGTCGTCGACGAGTTCGACGAAGGCGCCGTGGCCCGCGGCGACGGTCGGGACCCCGGCCGCCATCGCCTCCACGACCACCAGGCCGAACGCCTCCAGCCACGTCGAGGGGGCCACCACGGCGACCGACCTCGCGATGACCTGCCGGCACTGCTCCGGGTCGTACAGGCCGACGTAGCGCACGTCGTCCCGGCCCGCGGCCCAGGCGGTCACCTCTTGCTCCAGTGGGCCGGTGCCGGCGATCACAAGCGGTACTCCCACACCGCCGCTCGCCGCGATCTCGTCCCACGCGGTCATGAGCAGCCGTACGCCCTTGGCCTCCGCGAGCCGGCCGAGGAAGAGCACATGCTCGCCGTCGCCCGTCCGGCGAGTGCCGGGGTCGGGCACGAAGTTGTGCTTCACGGCCAGCCGCTCGGCGGGCATGCCGGCGCGCACCAGGACGTCGCGCTGCGCCGCGGAGATGCAGAAGAACCGCTCCACGCCGGACCACCACCGCCGCCGGTTGACCGACAGGCTGACCGCGAGCGGCACCGTCGCCAGCCGGGAGTTCCGGTAGCAGCCGTGCCGGACGGCGGGCAGCGGCGTGGAGCCGACGCACTCGGTGCACGGCCGGCCGTCCCGCTGGAGCGTGCCGGGCGGGCAGACCTGGGTGTAGTTGTGCAGCGTGGCGACGGCGGGCACCCCGGCGTCGGCGCAGGCGGCGAGCACCGCGGGCGACAGAAGCGGGAAGACGTTGTGGACGTGGACCACGTCCGGCCGTTCGGTGCGCAGCCGGGCGGCGAGTTCCGTGCGGACCGCCGGGTTCCACGGCACCAGGAGCGGCAACGCGGCCTTGCTGAGCAGGGACCGGGCGGCGATGTCGTCGCTGCGCCGCTCGAACACGTCGACCCGATGGCCGGCCGCGCGCAGCAGCTCCACCTCCTGGTCGACGACCTTGTTCTCCCCGCTCGGCTGCGCCGAGGCGTAGCGGTTGTGCACCACCAGAACGTGCATGGTCAGGTCACCTCCGATCTACGGGCCCAGCGCGGGACGTGTCGTCGAGGGGCTTCGGGCGTCGCAAGAGGAGCGGCCCCGGTGGGCGCCGCGACGGGCGCCGTGGCAGGTGCCGCCAACAGCGAGGCGGCCAGGGCCAGATGGAGCAGATACGGGGAGGCGTCGCCGAGGCCGGCCTCGGTGTACGACGCGATCGCGCAGTAGCTGATCAGGAAGATCGCGCAGGCCCTCTGCAGCGACGGTGGCCGCAGCAACGCGACGCCGCCCAGCACGATGATGATCGCCGCCACCAAGGAGACGCCGGTCAGACCCTGTTCCTGGTAGACGGCCAGCCAGCTGTTGTCGATCGGCAGCCCGCCGAACGACTTGTCGCCCAGGCCCATGCCGAACAACTTCTCCGAGGTCGTCCGGGGCGCTGCCAGCAGGGCTTCCCAGACCTTGGCCCGGCCGGTGAGGTCGGAGAAGTTCTCCTGGCTCTGCCCGCGCAGGAACCACGCCTGCAGCGCGGAGCTGAACCCCACGGCGGCCACCGTGGCGCACAGCACCGTCCAGGTGAAGAACCGGCGGGCCGCCGCGCTGGTCAGGATGAGCGAGCCGATCGCCAGCGCCAGCCCGATGAGCAGGCCGAGCGTGGCCGTCCGGGTGTGGGTCAGCGCGAGCAGGATCAGTGACGGCACGATGACCACCGCCGCGCTGACTTTGTCGGTCCGGCGGCCCACCACGAGCAGCACGGTGAGCCCGATGATCACCGCGGCGTACTGTCCGATCTGCGGCGGGGTGAGCGGCCACAACGCGCCGACAAGGCGTCCGCCGTAGAGGTCGGGCAGGGCGGCGCCCGGTGAGATGAGCAGGCCGGCGGCCACCGACCCGAGCACCACGAAGTACATCCGTATGTGGTGCCGTACGAACGCCAGGCCGCCGTCCCACCAGCGGCTGAGCAGCCACAGCGTGCCGATGAAGAGAGCCAGCCGGGCGCAGCGGAACAGCGCGCCGAACCCGGATTCCAGGTTCACGCTGGAGATCAGGCTCGGCACCAGCAGCAGGGTGAGCAGGAACACGAAGGCGCTGGGCCGGATCCGCAGCCGGAGATTGACGGCGAGCGCCAGCGCGAACGCGGCGACCAGCGCGCCCATGGTGACCATCTGGATGAGGGAGCGGGGCAGCGGAATGATGGTCTTCGCCCCGGCGGAGCCGAGCGTGTTGAGGACCAGCAACCCCCAGACGATCCCCACGACCTTCGGTGTGCCGGCCGGACGCGGTTCGGCGCCGGGCCGGGTGTCCACCGTGTCCGGTCCGCCCAGCCGTCCGCCGCGCCGCAGGTCTGCTCCGCCCATCTCAACCACCGGCCCGCGGGTCGAGGGTGCTGCCGGCGTCCTGCTGGTAGGGCGTGCCCTGCCACTGCGCGAAGTCGAGCACCCGGCTCTGGTCCTGGGCGACGAACTTCCATGGTCCGACATAGACGTTGTCGTGCCAGCGGTTGTGCTGCTTGGTGGTGATCGCCTCGGCCACCCGCTCGCCCTTGTACGGCGACCAGTCCGGATAGGTGCCGTAGTTGGCAAGGACCGCCATCCGGTCGCACATCACCGTGCACTTGACGACGGACGTGTCCAGCACGAAGCGGTTGTCGTGGATGTCCACCCGCTGGGTCTTCCACCGGCAGTCGGCGTAGAGCGGCGCGGTGGAGATCGCCGGCTTCGCGCAGTGGTCGGTGTCCTTCACCAGCAATGTGCAGTCACCGGAGGAGGTGTTGGCCGGGCTGTTGCAGAACCGGTCGGCGTTCTCCCACAGGGTGATCCCGGACCAGTTGTTCTCCAGCACGTTCCGGTAGACCTCGATCTTGCCGGTGCGGGCCTTGACCCGTGGCTCGCCGCCGGACTCGGACAGGTAGACGGTCGCGTACGGGAAGTCGTCGCCACGCTCGGCTTCCCTGCGGCCGTCGACCCAGTTGTTCCGCCTGATCGTGTTGTTCCGGATGACCGCGTTGTAGCTGGTCTCGTAGATCAGCGCGGCACCGTCGTTGGCCTCGATCACGTTGTTCTCGATGCGGAAGTCGTTGTTGTTGGTGTCCGCCCACAACCCGGTTCCACGGTTGTCGTGCACCCAGTTGCCGCGTATGTCGGCGCCGTTGACGGCCCAGAACTTGATGCCTCCGGTGCAGCCGCAGCCCTCGCGCCGCCGCTCCCAGTCGCCGGTGTTGTTGCCCACGATCTCGTTGCCCTCGACCACCAGGCCGCTGATACGGCCCTTGGCCTGGTACGCGTTCATGCCGTACTGACCGTTGCCGCGCAGGCAACTGTCGCGGACCTGCTGGCGGGCCCCGGCCATCAGACCGGCGGCGGAGTTGTACTGGATCGTCGCGTGCTCGATCACCCATCCGTCGGCCGAGTCGTGGTTGACCACGCCCTCGTCGTGCGGCGCGACGAAACGCTGCACGGTCAGATGGCTGATGGTGACGTCGCCGGCATTGCCGCCGAACGCGTACTGGTTCTTCTTCCCGCCGTCGAGCACCGCGCCCGGCGCGCCGATGTAGCGGTTCCCCTCCTTGGGGATGACCTGGGCGTAGCGGTCCGGGTCGAGCCGGTGCTTGCCCGGTCGAAGCCAGAACGTGGTGTTCGCAGGACTGCTCTTGGTCTTCGCCGCCAGGTCGCCGACCACCGCGGGGTCGACGGTCACCGCGCCCGCCGGCGCCTTCGCCGGCCCGGCCGCGGGATTGGCGCACACGCGGGCCACGGACACGGCTGCGGACGTGGACTTGGACGGCGCGTCGTTCGGCTCCGCCCCGGCGTCCGACGTGCCCACGCACCCGGTCGCCAGCAGGCCCAGCGCCAGCGGTGCCGCCGCCGACGCCCAGTGCCGAATCCTGATCCTCACTCGCCCCCCCTAGCCGCGGAACCTGAGCACGGTGGTGAAGCCCTCCGCGCCCTCGGCGAAACCGGTTCCGACCAGCGTCGTGGCGGGTTCCTTGCGCCCGAATCCGGCGGAGTACCAGCCCAGCGGCGGGTCACTCTCACCGCGGTGCGCCCGCCAGGACAGCTGCCCGGGCAGGTCGAGCACCGCGGAGCGCCCCTCGCCGTCCCGGGTCCAGGTGAGCGCCGCCCGGTGCCCCACCAGGTCCGCGGCGATCGCCGGGCCGAGGTGGAACGCCAGGCGCACGGGCCGGCGCGGGCCGTTCTGGCCGCGCACCTCGTCGACCACCGTCAGCTCCCGGCTCCCGGCCGTCAGCTCCACCCGGCGGCGGTGCACCGCGCCATGGGCGCGCTGGTATCCGTCGTGCTCGGCGCACCAGCGGGCCATCCCCCCGTCGGAGGCGCCGGACGTGTCCGCTGCCAGCACGCGGCTGCGGGCCTGCCGGGTCCACAGGAACGGGCCGCCGGAGACGGACTGGTCACTGTCGTCCAGTTGCAGGGTGTTGTGGCCGAGGGTCGAGCGGAAGTACTGCCGCCACTCTGGTTGCCCGTGGTAGCAGTACGTCCCCGGGTCGGCGAGGACGTCGACCCCGTCGTGCCGGACCTCCACGGACAGCGCGTCGGCGTGGCCGTGCGCGGCGATGGACAGGAAGCCGTGCGGGCCACCGTCGCAGCGGCACCAGATCTCCTCCGGACCGCGCAGGATCGTGAGCCCCGCGTCGGCGAAGTGGGCCGGTCGGCTCACCGGGCGGGTCACGGCCGGTTCAGTGGGCTTGAGGAACGCGGCCAGCAACGGGGTGCGCACATCGGTGCCGGTCACCGCCGGCCACCAGTCGAGCCGGCCGAACACGGCGTCCCCGGTGGCCAGGAGCGAAGCCCAGCGGTCGGTGCCCGCGCCGTCCACGACCAGACCGTGCCCGTCGTCCGCGTCCCCCTGGCGCGGCGGCCGTAGCCGGTTGTCCACGACGGCCGCGAGCGCGTCGGTCATCCGCAGCAGCACCAGCCGGATCGATGCGGGGACCGGCACGTCGGCGGCGTCCGCCTCGGCCACCGCGGCCAGACCGAGTTCCAGCACGAGTCCGTGATACTCGGTGGCCAGTTCGCGGTTGAGACCGGAGCCGAAGGTGTTGCCGCGCAGGTGTCGCTCCAGCGACCGCAGTGCGTCGTCCCGCCAGCGCGCCGAGGAGGGGAACCACCCGAACGCGCAGGCCCCGGCGAGCTGCCCGGCGGCCTCGGCGATGACGTGGTTGTTCGCCGACGACCCCCGGCTGGGGAAGGCGGCCAGCCAGCGCTGGTGGTGCCAGATCTGGTTCAGCGCCACCGGGTTGTCCTCGAAGAGACCGGCCGCGCCCGGCCAGCCGTCGAGGAGCCGGCGGATCCACACCCAGGCAAGGAGCCGGATGCCCAGCTCGATGCCGCTGATCCAATGCACGCCGCGCAGCGGTGGGTTGGCCGTCCACCACGACCGCAGATGCTCGGCCACGCGCTCGGCGTACCGCTCGTTCCCGGTGATCGCGTACGCGGCGGCGAGCACGGTGAGGTACTGATGCCGGGACAGCTCCCAGATCTGCTTGATGTCCCCGACCGCGTCCTCGTTCCGGTACGGCACGTCGAAGGCGTAGCCCCAGGGAGCCCGGCGCCCGGTCTTCGGGTCGCACCACCAGTCGGGGTCGACCAGGTCGTCGCGGACCACGCCGAAGAACTCGACGTGCCCGTACATCAGCCGGTCCGCTTCGGCGATGAGACGTTTCGCCGCGTCCGGGGGTATGGCCGCGATCGTGCCGGCGGGCAGTACCGCGGAGAACCGGGCTCCGGTCACCGTCGGGCAGTCCGGCCGCGCCGAGCGCCACCGCCGCCTGCGCACGGCGTCGCCCACCCGGCCGCCGACCTCCCGCGGTCCCATCCGGGACAGCCGCCGCAGGTACCAGCCCGCGCTCATGGTCATCGTGCCCTCGCCAACGTCACCGGCGCGCCGCCCGCCAGGCCGGCCTGCACGGCGAGGGTGGCCGCCGTGGTGGCGACCAGCGACTCCAGCGGCACCGGCATCGGCCCGCCGGTCCGCACGGCCTTGGTGAACGCGGCCAGTTCGGCGTTCTGGCCCTTGTCCCGGGCCTTGGGCAGCCGCGAACTGACCCACTTCTTGGGGCCGTACACCGAGGCACGGACGAAGTCGTCGAGCCGCAGCACCTTGCCGTCCGCGACGAGATCCAACGTCTCCTTGGGGAAGCCGGCCGCGCCCGTGGTGACGTAGCTGATGGTGGCGGTGGACTCGTCCGGGTAGCGCAGCACGATCTGCAGGTCCTCGTTGCCGGACGTGGCGACCGAGTACACCGAGACCGGGTCGGATCCGAGCAGCCAGCTCGCCGTGTCGATGAAGTGTCCGCCCTCGCCTGCGAACCGCGAGCCCTCGGTGCCCTGTTGGAGGTACCAGCTGCCGTGCTGCAACCGGCCCGCGTTGACCAGGTAGCGCAGGCTCGCCGGACCGCTCCGGGCGCCGAACCGCTCCCGTGCCTCTTGCAGCAGCGGCGCGAACCGGCGGTTGAAGCCCACCTGAAGCCGGTCGTTGCCGGACTCCTCCACCGCCGCGAGCACACCGGCCAGCTCGTCCTCGGTGAGGGCGAGTGGCTTCTCCACGAAGACGGTCTTGCCGGCCAGCAGTGCCTGCCGGGTCAGTTCGGCGTGCGAGCTGTGCCGGGTGACCACGAACACCGCGTCGATGGACTTGTCGCCGAGCACGGCGTCGAGATCGGTGGTCGCCTCGGCGAAGCCGAACTTCCGCTGCGCGTTGGCCGCGGACAGCGCCGTCGTGGTGACGACGGTCGACAACTCGACGCCGTCGCGCTGTGTCAGGTGCGGCAGCAGCATCGACGTCGCGTAGTTGCCGGCGCCGACGAACGCGAGCCGTACGGGCGTCTTGGCGGCCCGGGTGGGATTCCGCTGCACGTTCACCGCGGGCACAGCCACCGCCGGAGCCGCCGCCTCCGCCGTATGTTCGGGGTACCGGAACAGCACGGCCACGGCCTTCAGTTCGCCTTCTTTCAGGCGCCGGTACGTCTCCACGGCGTCGTCGAAGTCGGCGACGTGGGAGACCAAGGGCTCCACGTCGACGCGCCCGCGGGCGAGGAGGTCCAGGAAGCACGCCAGGTTGCGGCGCTCGGTCCAGCGCACATAGCCGATCGGGTAGTCGCGCCCCTCCAGCTCGTACTCCGGGTCGTAACGGCCGGGGCCGTACGAGCGCGAGAACCGGACGTCGAGCTCCTTCTCGTAGTACGCGTTCCACGGCAGGTCCAGTCGGCACTTGCCGATGTCGACGACCCTGCCGCGGTCCCGGCAGAGCCGGGCGGCCAGCTCGACGGGCTGGTTGGTGCCGCCGCCGGCGGCCAGGTACACCTGGTCCACGCCGTGGCCGTCGGTGAGTTCGGCGACGGCGGCTTCCACGGCCGCGGACGCGGGGTCGCCGCAGGCCGCGGCGCCCAGGCGTTCGGCGAGCTCGCAGCGCACCGGGTCGGGGTCGGCCCCGACGACGCGGACCCCCGCGGCGGAAAGGAGCTGCACCACCAGCTGCCCGATCAGCCCGAGGCCGATGACCAGGGCCGCCTCGCCGAGCTGCGGCTCGCCCTGGCGGACGCCCTGCATCGCGATCGACCCGACGGTGCCGAAGGCGGCGTGCCGCGGCGCGAGGCCGTCCGGCACCGGGACGTAGAGGTTCTTCGGCACCCAGTTCAGCTCGGCGTGCAACGCGTGCTCGTTGCCGGCGCAGGACACGAGGTCGCCGACCTTCACATCGTCGATCCCGGCGCCGACCTGCTCGACCACCCCGCACAGCGAGTAGCCCAGCGGCGTGTAGGAGTCCAGCTTGCCCATCACCTTGCGGTAGGTGGCGGGCACCCCGTTGGTGGCCACGCTCTGCATGACCTTGGCCACCTGGTCCGGCCGGGAGCGGGCCTTGCCCAGCATCGACATGCCGGCCTCGGACACCTTCATGAGCTCGGTCCCGGTGGAGATCAGGGAGTAGGCGGTACGGACCAGCACACCGCCCGGCTTGCACCCCGGCACCGGCACGTCGAGCACCGCCAGCTCGCCGCTCTTGTAGTTCTGTACGACCTGCTTCACTCGAAGTCCCCTTGTTTCTCAGCCGTCTTCGCAGTCTTCGCCGTCTTCTACGCCGCCGAGCGAGCGCTCCGACCGGACCCGGAGGTCGCGTCGCGATACCAGTACTCGAGCGTCAGCACATGCCACAGATGCTTGGAGAAGTCCCGCTGCCCGGCGGCGTCCTCGGCGACCATCCGCGCCAGCGCGTCACGGCGCAGGAGCCCGGAGTTGACGAGCACACCGTCGTTGACCACCTCGCGCACCAGCGGCGCCAGGTCCCGGCTCATCCAGGCGCGCAGCGGGGCGCTGAACAGGCCCTTGGGCCGGTACACGATCTCCCGCGGCAGGATCGAGGTGGCCGCCTCCTTGAGCACGGCCTTGCCCTGCCGCCCTACGATCTTGCGGTCGCCGGGCACCGCGAACGCCGCCTTGACCACCTCGACGTCCACGTACGGCACCCGTACCTCGGTCGAGGCGGCCATGCTGGAGCGGTCCGTGTAGGCGAGGTTCAGGCCCGGCAGGAACATCCGGGCGTCGCCCAGGCACATGCGGTTGACGAAGTCGTCGAGGTCGTTGTCCTGGTAGACGTCCGCGTGCTCGGTCAGTACGTCGTCGACCGTCCCGGCCAGGTCCGGATCGACCAGGGCGAGCAACTCCGCCTGGTCGTACATGGTGTAGCTGCGCCGGAACGCGGTCTCCTCCGGCAGATCGGCGAAGGACAGGAACCGCTTCGCGAAGCGCACCGACCGATACCCCCGGCGGGCCGTTGCGACCGGCAGCCGGTCCACGGCCGCGGACACACCGCGCCGCAGGGGCCGCGGGACGCGCTGGTAGCGCAGCGCGAGCAGGTTGGCCAGGTGCTTGCGGTACCCGGCGAACAGCTCGTCGGCGCCCATCCCCGAGAGCATCACCTTGACCCCGGCCTCCCGGGCGGCCTCGCAGATCAGGAACGTGTTGATCGCGGCGGGGTCACCGATCGGCTCGTCCAGGTGGTACGTCATCTGCGGCAGCAGATCGAGCACGTTCGGGGCGATCTCGATCTCGTGCAGGTCGACGCCGAACCGCTCGGCCACCTGCCGGGCGTAGCGCAGGTCGTCCGGCATCGCCTCGAACTTGGCGTCCTCGGCGCGGAATCCGATCGTGTAAGCGGAGATCCCGGGCCGGTCGCGGGCCGCAAGCGCGGTCAGGTAGCTGGAGTCGAGGCCGCCGGAGAGGAAGGTCGCCACGGGTACGTCGGAGAGCAGGTGACGGCGCGTCGACTCCTCGACGATGGCGGCCAGGTCCGGCTGCTCCCCTGCACGGGCTCGCTCCTGGCCCTCGGCGGCGACGTCCTTCAGGTTCCAGAACCGGCCGCGCTCGACCCGGCCGTCGGGCCGGCACCTCAGCCAGCTGCCCGGCGGCAGCTTCTCCGCCTCGCGGAACGCGCACCGTGAGTCCGGCACCCAGTAGTAGAGCAGCGAGGCGACCAGCGCCGCATGGTCCACCTCCAGCGTCCCGCCGGTCGCGGCGGCGAGCGCCTTGAGCTCGGAGGCGAACACCAGGCCGCCGCCGCGCCGGAGCAGGAACAGCGGCTTGATGCCCAACTGGTCGCGGGCCAGGACCAGTTCGCCGGTCCGCTCGTCGAAGATCCCGAACGCGAACATGCCGCGCAGCCGGGGCAGACAGTCCGTGCCCCAGCGCCGCCAGGCCTCGAGGAGCACCTCGGTGTCGGAGGTACCGCGGAAGCGCACCCCGGCGGCCGCCAGTTCGGCGCGCAGCTCGGGCGCGTTGTACAGCTCGCCGTTGTAGGTGAGGGCGAGGCCGCCCGAGACCATCGGCTGGGCGCCGGTCTCGGACAGGTCGATGATGGACAACCGGCGGTGCCCGAGCTGCACTTCGCCGTCACCGACGGGGTGGCCGTACCGGCCCGCCCCGTCCGGACCGCGGTGGGCGAGGGTGTCGGTGAGCCGGTCGGTCACGGCCTTCCCGTCGGGCCATCGGTAACTGCCTGCGATGCCACACATGTGCTACCGAGCCTCCTGGTCGTTGTCCGGGCCCCGTGCGGCCCACACCGGCTGCCGCTCCGTCCGCCGCGCGCCCTCCCCCACTGCCTGAACGGCGTGGGAGGTACCCCCACCGTGCTGCCGGACCGGTATCTCGCTCCGGCCGCGCAGCGCGGTGTGCAGCCCGTCCCACAGGGTGCCGTCGGTCCGGTCACGCGGATCGGGGTCGATCAGCACCACACCGATCACCGGAATGGACTGGTCCGCGAGTTGCCGGGCCACGGTGTGCAGCCATGCGGCACTGGCGTGTCCGGCGCGCACGACGAGGACGGTCTGGGTGCCGAGGTACTGGAGGTCGGTCCACGGAGTGCCGGGCGCGACCGAGCCGACGCCGATGCGGCGCTCGTCGTGGGACACGGCTGCGGCACGCTCGCCGGGGACCACGGTGGGATCTCCCGGCTTCGGGCGGCGGTGTGCGAGCTGCGTGCCGGGCAGACCATCGACGACGACCACCGGCCCGTCCGCCGCCAGTGCCTTGGCGAGGGCCAGGGCGATCGCGCTCGTGCCGCGCGCACTGCCCAGTTCCAGTAGCGACACCGGTTCCGCGGAGCCGCGCACGGTACGGGCAAGGGTCGCGGTGAGCCGTTCGCGGGTCGCCCTGGTCCTTCGGCGCCGCCACAGCCTGCCCGACCGGCGGGGCAGCTCCGCGATGACCGAGGCCCCCAGGTTCGCCGCGATGTCCCGGCGCAGCACGGGGCGGTCCGCCACCACCGTGCCGACCGCGGCCAGCCCGAGGCCGAGGACGAGCCCGAGGACGAGCCCGATCGCGGCGTTGGTGGCAGCGGACTTGGGCAGGGAGTGTCGTAGCGCGCGCGGGGCGTCCACGATCTGTGTGCCGGCGACGACCTTGGGTGTGCCGGTGCGCGCGTCGGCGGCGCGCTGGTCGAAGTCGGCGATCCGTGAGTTGAGTTCGGCCCGGCGGGCGAAGAGCGACTCGATGGCCGCCGACGCTTCCGGGTCGCTCTCCGGAGATCGGTCGCCGATCGCCGCGTTGACCTGGGCGAGCTCGTCCCGCATCCGGTCACGCTGGTCGAGCAGGGCCTGGGACTCGGCCTTCGCGGCTTCCTGCATCCGCCGCACATGGTCCGCGACGAACGCATCGGCCAGCGCCTTGGCCCGGGCCTCCGCATCCGCGTCGCTGTCACCTGTCACTTCGATCTGAAGCAGGTTGTTGGTCAGGCCGGTGCCCCGGTAGTCCTTCATGAAGTCCTCGGGTTTTTCCGGGGACTTGAGGGACCGCAGGGCCAGCTCGGCGATGCGCGTGGTCCCCAGCAGTTCGACGTCGGTGCGGATCAGCGTTCCGGTGTCGTTCGGCTGGTCCTCCGCATGGGCGACCAGCACCTTGGTCACCGCGCTCGGTGGCGGCGGCAGCAGGACCGCCACGGCCGCGCCGATCACCAGGCCCAGCAGCGCCATGGCGGACCAGAGGCGGCGGCGCCTGCGCACCGCCACCACCAGTGCCTGTAGGTCGAACAGCGGAGCGGCCGTGGACGACTCCGAAGGGGTGCTCGTCGTCACAGCGAACCTCCCGTCGCGTGGCCGCGAACAGCGAGCGCGGGAGTGGGTTCGTCAGGGGGACGGCCTGCGGACCGCGTCGGACGGGCCCGGACCGGGCCGGCGACGACGAAGCCGACGACCTCGTGCCTGCCGTCCGCACACGCCTCGGCGATACCGGCGAGCTCCTCCGCGGTCCAGCTGCCCGCGCTGAGGAGGACCAGGGCACCGGACTCGGTGTCGCGGTCCGGCACGACCGGCCGGTCCATCGAGACCTCCACCACCCGCAGCAGCGGATCGCTCTTGCCCTCGGCGACGAGCTGCCCGGCGGCCCGGCGCGCGATGTCATCGCCGTCCGGTACGACGACCAGCAGCCGCCGGGGGGCCGACATCCGGTCCCGGAGGCGGGCGCACACCCGCCGGTAGCGGATCCGCCGACCGGCCTCGTCACCGGACCTCTGCGGGGTCGGTACGTCCCACCGGGTGTCGATGCCGAGGAGCCGGCGGATCCAGGCGCGTGGGCCCCCACCCTCCGGCCGGTGCGAGCCCGGTTCTTCAGGCACGTCGACGGTACCGAGCAGTGCCGAGCCCAGCGCCGCGGCGATCTCCGGTTCGGTGCGCAGCCTGCGATTCATCCGTGCGGCGACGAGATGGCCGATGACCGCGAACAGGAAGAACAGCAGCGCCCCGGCGACGGTGAGCTGCATCCTCGTCGGCGCCGCCTCGCCGGTCGGCCGGGCCGCGGGACCCATGACGACCATGCCGGCCTTGTCGTTCGCCGGGTCGGCCTGGTCCAGCTTCGTCATGGCCTCCTCCAGCGAGGTCCGCAGCTCCTCGAGTGCGGTGCGGGCCTGCACGCTCTCCACGGTCTGCCCCGGGTCGGCCGCCTTGGCCAGTTCGGTGATACGGCGGTTGGTCTCCCGCACCTGCTGCCGCAGGGCCTCGGGCCCCGTAGCCGCTGCGGAGTCGGTGGTGCCGCCTGCGATGCGCGCGGCGAAACCGACGAATTCCTTGGCCACCTGGTCGGAGAGCCGCTGCGCGCGCTCCGGGGTGTCGGACGTTCCGGAGATCTTGATGATGTTCCCGTCGGTGGCCTTGGCGGTCACCCGATCCCGTAGCTCGGTGCTGCTGACGTCCGTCCAGCCGAGCTCGGCGGCCGCGCGGTCGACCACCGTCGAACTGGTCGCGATGTCCACCTGGGTCAGCAACTCGCGCTCTTCCCACTGCCCCGGCAGCAGTACGGATGCCGAGGTCGTGTACCGCGGCGGGAACACCACCGAGGTGCCGTAGCCGACAAGTGCGCCCACCACGGCGAGGACGGCCAGGAGCCGCCACCGCCGACGGAGTATCCGCCCGATCGTCACCAGGCGGATCGTGTCTTCGCTCAACGCCGCTGCCTCTTCCCTGTGCTGACCTGGTCGCCCGCCGACACCGCGCCGCGGTCACGGCATGCGGCGGTGTAGGCGGCGAGCAGCGATGCCTGCGAGTTGCGCCAGGAAAGCTGCCCGCCGATCCGTTCCTGGCCGATCTCGCCCATCCGGGCCCGCTTCTCCGGATCGTCCAGCAACACCGTGATGAGCTTGGCGAATTGGGCCTCGTCGTTGGCCGGCGCGTAGACGGCGGCGTCACCGGCGGAGACGCGCGCCTCCTTCAGGTCGAAAGAGACGATCGGCCGGCCCATCGCCATGTACTCCAGGACCTTGTTCATGGTCGACACGTCGTTGAGCGGATTGCGCGGGTCGGGGGAAAGGCACACGTCCGCGGTGGACAGATAGCGCACCAGGTCGGCGTCCGGAATGCGCCCGGTGAACTGCACCTGCTCGGAGAGACCGAGCTGCCGGGACAGCTCCACCATCGCGTCGAAGGCGTCGCCGGAGCCGACGAACACCGCGTGCCAGTCGGTCCGCCCGAACTCGTCGCGCAGCTTCGCGAGGGCCCGCAAGGCGTAGTCGACGCCGTCCTGAGGGCCCATCACACCGAGGTAGCACAGCAGATGAGGCTTGCCGCGCTTCAACTCCGGCTCGGGCGGCACCGGTTGGAACCGGTCGGTCTGGGGTGCGCTGCGCACCACGAAGACGTCCTCGGGCCGCTTTCCGCCACGGCGCACCGCGACGTCGCGGTAGCTCTCGTTCGTGGCGAGCACGACGTCCGCGGCCCGGTAGGTCCGCCGTTCCAGCGCGCACACGGCGCGGTAGAGAAGATCCTTGCCGCGGTTGAACCGGGAGAGGTACAGCTCGGGTACCAGGTCGTGCTGGTCGAAGACGAACCGCGCGCCGCGCCGCCTGAGCCACCGTGCCGCCAGGAACAGCAGGTCGGGCGGGTTGCAGGCGTGCACCACGTGGACCGGGCCGACCTTGCGGGCCAGCCGGGCCGTGTGCCACAACGCCGATCCGTACTCCCGGAGATAGCCGGCCGGTCCTCCGGTGGCCGCGCGCAACGGGTAGCGGTGGATCCGCACCCCGTCGATCTCCGCCTCCGCCTCCGTGTCCCGCTTGCTCCCCCGGGGACATATGACGTGCACCGTCCAGCCCGCGTCGCGCAGCGTCGTGCACTCCTGCCACACCCGCCGGTCGAACGGCACCGACAGGTTCTCCACCAGGATCAGCGCGCGTCGGTTCGACCCGTCGCGGCTGACTGCGTTACCAAGCAAGGCCCATGTACCCCGGTTCGGTCCGGCGCGTCTCGGCGTCGGGAAGGTGGATGAGGTCGACGATCATCGGGTCGCCGCCGTGGGGCAGCGCCGACAGGACGGCTGGATCCCTGGTCCCGACGAGGCACACCTCGGCGTGTTCGAGGACCTCGTCGACGGATTCCGCGAGCAGTTGCGCGAGGTGCGGCAGCCGGGTCTCGATGTACTCGCGGTTCGCGCCGATCAGCCGGGAGAGGCTCACATTGGCGTCGTAGATCTTGAGTTCGTAGCCCTTGCCGAAGAGCCGCTCCGCCAGCTCGACGAGCGGGCTCTCGCGGAGGTCGTCGGTGCCGGGTTTGAAGGACAGCCCGAACAGGCCCACCCGGCGCTTGCCGGTGCGCTCGACCAGCTCCACCGCGCGTTGAAGATGTGCGGAGTTGGAGGGCAGCACGTGGGAGAGGATGGGCACCGATATGTCGGCCCGCTGCGCCGCGTGCACCAGGCTGCGCAGGTCCTTGGGCAGGCAGGACCCGCCGAAGGCGAAGCCGGGCCGCAGATAGGCGGGGCTGACGTTGAGCTTGCGGTCGGCCAGGAACACGTCCATCACCTGGTGCGAGTCGACCCCCAACGCCTGGCACACCGCGCCCAGTTCGTTCGCGAAGCCGATCTTGAGGCCGTGGAACGCGTTGTCCGCGTACTTGATCGCCTCGGCCGTCGGGACCGGCACCCGGAACACCTCGCCGGGCAGGCCGTCGTACAGCGCCCTCACCGTGTCGCCGCTCGCCGGGTCGAGTTCGCCGATGACGGTCTTGGGCGGGTCGAAGAAGTCCCGCACGCTGGTGCCCTCGCGCAGGAACTCCGGATTGACCGCGACCCCGAAGTCCGCGCCGGCCGTGCCGCCGGCGGACTTCTCCAGGATCGGGACCAAGAGGTTCAAGCAGGTGCCCGGGAGCATGGTGCTGCGGAACACGACGGTCTGCCGCCCGCCCCGCTCGGCCAGCACGGTGCCGATCTGCTCGGTGACCCGCTCCAAGTAGGTGGTGCACAGGCTGCCGTTGGGCTCAGACGGCGTGCCCACGCAGATCAGTGACACCTCGCTGCCCATGATCGCCTCGCGGACGTCGGCGGTGGCACGCAAGGCTCCGCTCCGTACGACCTCGGCGATGAGTTCGCCGATCCGCTCCTCGACCACCGGGGCCTTGCCGTCGTTGACCAGGTCGACCTTCACCTGGTTGACGTCCACCCCGATGACCTCGTGCCCCATGCTGGCCAGGCACGCGGCCGACACACAGCCCACGTAGCCGAGCCCGAAAACGCTGACTCTCATGACGCGTTCCTCCCCCCAGGCAGACCTTCCCGGCCTGCGGTCCGTGCTCCGGCTGTACGGCGTCGCCGTCCCCCGCGCATCAGTACGCCCCCTGTCCGTGGAGCACCGCACGCAGCGTCTTCCACAAGATCACCGTGTCCAGGGCGAGCGACCAGTCCTCCACGTACCGCAGGTCGAGGCGGACCGCCTCCTCCCACGGCAGGTCACTGCGTCCGCTTATCTGCCACAGGCCGGTGAGCCCGGGCTTGACCAGCAGCCGCCGCCGGATGTCCGGGCCGTATGCGGCGGACTCCTCCGGCAGCGGGGGCCGCGGACCGACGAGCGACATCGATCCGGCGAGCACGTTGAAAAGCTGCGGGAGTTCATCGAGCGAGTAGCGGCGCAGCACCGATCCCACCCGGGTCACCCGCGGATCCCGGCGGAGCTTGAACAGCAGGCCCGCGCCCTCGTTGCGGTCGGTCAGCCCGGCACGTGCGCCGTGAGCCCCGGTGACCATGGTGCGGAACTTGAGAATGGTGAACTCGCGGCCGCCCTTGCCGACCCTGCGCTGGCGGTAGAACGCCCCGCCCGGACTGTCCATCACGACGAGCAGTCCGACGACCAGCATCAGCGGCGCGAACACCATCAGCAGGATCGCCGCGCCCACCCGATCGACGACCCCCTTGATCGACCGGCGCCCCCCGGTGAAGGTCGGCATGCTGACCCGCAGCAGCGGGATCCCGAGCACCGCATCGACGTGCAGCCGCGGTCCGGCCACCTCCATCAGCACGGGGGCCACGACCATCTCGGCGTCGAGGCCTTCCAGGTTCCAGGCCAGCCGCTGAAGCCGGTCCGGTGTCCAGTGCGGGTCCGGTGTGACGGCGACGACGCGGTAGCCGTCGTGCTCGACGTGCTTGGCGACGTCCGTCATCCGGCCGACGACCGGCACTCCGTCGAGTTCGTCGCTGCCGAATTCGTCGCTGTCGAGTCCCAGACCGTCTGTCGTGCACACTCCGTCCACCCGCCAGCCGAGATGCGGGAACTTGCGGGTGCGGTTGATCAGGTCGCGCACGGTTGCCGGGCTGCCGGCGGCGAGCACCGGTCTCAGGCACTGCCCTTCCTTCCGCTGTTTGTGCAGCCGGAGGCGGAGCAGATACCGCTCGGTCATGGTGACGAGCGCGATCGCGGGGATCGCTACGAAGATCCAGAGCTTGATGTTGCGTGAGGTGAGGGCTATCCCGCCGAGCGCCAGTACGACGGTCGCCGTGAACAGTGAGCGTCCGAGCCGGCGGAATTCCTCCGCGCCCTGGCCGAGCACGGCCGGAGCCCAGGCCCGGCTCACCGCGAGCGCGCCCAGCACCAGCAGCTCGGTGCAGAACGCGAGAATCCCCCATTTCTCATGCCAGTTGGCCGCGTCCCGGGCCCCGAAGAAGTTACCGATCCCCGCCACCACCAAGGCGGTGGCCACGGTATCGCTGGTGATCACGGTACGGCGGTACCGCTGTTCCCATTCGATTGCAGGTCGGCTGATTGCCTCGCTCGCCAGACTGCCGCGCTCTGACGAAAAAGGGCCGACTAGTCCCCCCTGCCGCACAGAACCCCCCCGGTCCCCAGTGGTACGACGTGGTCGCCTAACACCGTTCCTCCCCCCAGGAGGCCCCCGCCCCCCGCACGCTTCCTCCCCTCGGGAGACCCCCCGCCCCCCGCGCCGCGCTGTTCCTCCCCGTGGGAGGCCCCCGCCTCCCGCATGACATCGCGACTACTTCAGCGCTACGTGCACAACCCGCCCTGACGGCAGCGGACTTGACTGACCACCCCCACGCCTGATGCCGGAGGCGCAACTGCTGACGGTCCACAGCATCTGACCCATGGATCACCATTTGTCGCCTCGTGTCCCAGCATGTGAGGCACGGTCAATCTAGACCATCAGGACCCGTATGGAGAGAGGTGTGTGTGGAATTTGTGCCCAAGATTTGAAGCTGGGTCCACGGGTCGGTGACCGCCTGCGGGTGCGCCGGCGACGAAGGCGTGCGTTGTGACCTGTGATGACGCGCGGTCCCGGGCGGCCGCACCGGCAGCACCGAGACGTCCCGGCACTGTCAACTGGGCGGCGCCCAGGGCCTGTCCGGCGGATCTGGCCGGAAGGCGCACCCCTCGCGAACGTGCGACGGTCCCTAGGACAGGGTGTCGGCGAGGCGGTCGATCTGGTCGATGTCCGAGGACCAGCAGTAGAGCATGACTTCATCGGCGCCGATACCGATGAAGTCGTCGACCGCGTTGCGGATCGTCTCCGGCTTGTCGAGGAGGCCCTGGGCCATGTGGTCGGCGTGGCCGCTGAATCCGTAGTAGTCACGGATGTTGCGTCGGGCTTGCTCGACGGTCCGCTCCGGGCCGAGGGCGACGTTGGCCTGGGCCACCAGGCGGGGCCGGCCAGGGCGGTCGTGCTTCTCCCAGACGGTCTCCACCTTGCGGAACATCCCGGCCATGAACCGAGGCGGCAGCGCCGCACCGATGAAGCCGTCGCCGAACCGGCCGACACGCTCGATCGCTGCCGGGGCGAAGCCGCCGAACAGCACTTCCGGTCCACCGGGCGTCGTGGGCGCGGGACCGACGGGTCCGACGCCTTCGCCGTACGGTTCGCCGCGCCAGGTCCGGCGCAACTGGGGCATCTGCTCGTCGAGTCGGCTCCCCCGGCGTCGGATGTCGATGCCCGCGGCCAGGCAGTCGTCTTCGCGACCGCCGACGCCGATGCCCAGCGTGAACCGTCCCCCGGACATGCGGTCGAGCGTCGCGGTCTGCTTGGCGAGCATCGCCGTGTTGTGGACGGGCGCGATCAGAACCTCGGTCTGGAGGCGGATGCGCGATGTGGCGCCGACGAGCGCCGCAAGGGTGATGAGGGGCTCAGGATTGTCGAAAACAAGCCGGTCGAGCAGGCCGAGCGTACTGAAGGGGCCGACATCGGCGCGTCGGGCCCAGCTCAGCAGCAGGGCGGGATCATCGATGGGCAGACCGAGACCGATCTTCATGGGGAAACCTCCGGAGGGCATACCGAATCGGGTGCCGCCCCTCCGTGGCTCCGCGCTGCTGCGCGCGAGCTCGCTCCCGTTCTGCGGCTGCGTTTCCAGAGAGCATGATCTTTAGAGTGCGGCGACCATATCGCGGTCGGCCGAACCCGAACAACACCTTTCCAGGACAGGCAGATACCGACCGAGGAGAGGCATGACCTCAGCCGTCCGACGTGGTTCGCCCGGATGTCTCATCCCACAGCAGGGCCTCGGCCATCAGCTCAATCACGAACGGCTCCTTGGCGGCGCCGTACTCGGCCCGGCTGTCGGGATGCAGGGCAGCCGCCCGGTGCTTGGCCACCTCGTATCGTCGTGCGACCTCCGGGTGGACCTTGAGGTACTCGCGGAAGATCCGGTTCTCCCGCGGCTGCGGCGACTGCGTGCCGAAGACGTGCAGATGATGTGTTCTCCTGCCCGCCGTGTCCTTGGGAAAGAACAAGTGATCGTGGTCGTCGGCGAAGGCCGAGGGGCGGAACCGGTACCGGTGTCGCTCCAGGGCCGAGACATCGGCGGCCACGCCCTCGACGTCGGGTACCACCACCAGGATGTCGATGATGGGTTTGGCCGCCAGCCCGGGAACGCTCGTCGATCCGATGTGCTCGATGCTCAGCGACATGGGCAGTGCGTCCGCCAAGAGCCGTCGCTCGATCTCGAACCGCTCCGGCCAGGCCGGGTCATACGCGACCACGTCGACGACGCGTTCAAAATCGCCCATGGCCAACCACTGTACTGAGCCTCGAATCCCGGACAGGTTCGCCGAATTTCCGCTCGGACGGTTCTGTGACGTGCGGGTGAACCGATCCGGGGGACGGCTCGTAGTCGTCCACGTCCTCCAGGACAATCCATACGCATCACGCAGGAGCGGAAATGATCCGGAACATCGTCCTCTTCAAACTCAACGAGGGACTCACCCGCGAATCACCTGAGGTCGTGGAGGGATTCGAGCTCGTAAGGAACCTGGGGCGGGAAATCCCGGAGATCCGGCAGTGGGAAGTGTCGTGGCATGTGTTCGAGGGGACGCCGGTCTCGTACGACTTCGCACTGAACAGCCTCTTCGAGGACGAGGCCGCCTTCCAGCGGTATTTCCACCACCCCGCGCACCAGGCCGCGATAGGCCACTGGCTGAGCCGTGCCTCGTGGGCGGTCATCGACATGGACGTCGACGTGAAGGTCTAGAACCTGAGCGCGCATTGTTCGGGTGAACCGGGCGGCGGCGGACGGCGGGTGGGCCGTCCACCGCCGCCCGCGGCCGTCGTTCTACGGCTTGGTCATCAGCTGCGCCGCTCGCTCGGCGATGGCGAGCACGGTCGCGTTGGTGGGCGCCGAGACGATGGACGGCATCACCGAGGCGTCGGCGATCCGCAGCCCCTCGGCCGCCCGCACCCGCAACTGCGGGTCGACCACGGCGAGTTCGTCCGTACCCATGCGGCAGGTCCCGACGGGGTGGAAGTACGTGCTCGCGGTACTCCGGAGGTACGCGCGCGCGAGGTCGTCGTCCCGGATGCCCGCGCCGGGGGCGAGTTCGTCCGTCAGCCAGGGCGCGAGCGCGTCGGTCCCGCCGAGCTCGCGGGCGAGCCGCAGCCCGACGAGCAGCCGGTCGATGTCCCGGTCGTCGGTGAGATAGGCCGGATCGAGCAGCGGCGGAGCGGTCGGGTCGGAGCTGCCCAGACGTAGGGTGCCCCGGCCGACGGGGGCCATGAGGGAGAACAGGATCGAATAGCCGCCGGGGTCCGCCCCGGTCCACCTGGGCCGCAGCGCCGCGCCGGCGAACAGGAGCAGCAGGTCGGGTGCCGCGTCACGGGCGCTTCGGGTCAGCACCTGCGCCTCGGCCGACGGACCCCCGTCGGGCTGCTGCCGCAAGCCGTACGACACGTAACTCGTCACGTGGTCGTGGAGATTGGCGCCGACGCCGGGGAGGTCCGCCAGGACCTCGACGCCCGCTTCCCGGAGATGGTCGGCGGGGCCGATCCCGGAGAGCATGAGGAGGTGCGGCGAGCCGATCGTGCCGGCCGCGAGGACGGTCTCCCGGCCGGCCAGGACGGTCCGCACCTCGCCGGCGGCGGTGTACTCCACCCCGGCGCAGCGTGCGCCGTCCAGCACCAGGCGGCGGGCGTAAGCGCCGGTGACCACCCTGAGGTTGGGCCGGGAGCGGACGGCGGGCGTCAGATAGGCGTCGGCGGCGCTCTGCCGGCGTCCGTCGACGACGTTCGTCTCACGCCACGACACACCCTCGCTCCACCAGCCGTTGCCGTCCTCCAGCGGCGTGTGCCCGGACTCCATCGCCGCCTCGAAGGACGCCTTGGCGAGCGGGCTCGGCGCCGGAGCGGCCTCGATGCGCATGGGGCCGTCGGTGCCCCGTACACGTGGGTCATGGCCTTCGGCCGCGGTCTCACTGCGACGGAAGCAGGGCAGCAGCGCGGAGAAGGTCCAGCCCGTCGCCCCCTGCTTCTCCCAGGCGTCGTAGCTGTGGGGATGCCCGCGGTGGTGCACCATGCCGTTGATGGCGCTCGACCCGCCGAGCACGCGGCCCCTCGGCCAAGCGTGAACCTCATCGTCGGTGCCGGCCTGGGCGGTGGTGGAGTACGCCCAGTCCACCGAGGAGCCCCAGAGACCGAAGGACGCCAGCGGGTCGGGGGACGACATCGCCTCCGGGCCGCTCTCCTCGCCGGCCTCCAGGAGCACCACGCGTGTCGCCGGATCCTCGGACAGTCGTGCGGCCAGCACACAGCCCGCGGTGCCGCCTCCGACGACGATGTAGTCGCAAGTCAGGGTCGTCATATGGGTTCTCCTGTGATCGTCCCGTGGGCGCGGCTCGGCTGCGTCACTGCGGGGAACGCAGCACGCCGTGAGTCGCTCGCCACGAGCAGTCGTGAGTCGGGGCGGCCCACTGCCTGTCACGCCGTACGCGCGGGACGGCAAGCGCCCTTCACTGCGGGAAACGTGCCGTCACACGGGACGGTTCACCACCACCGCAGCAGATGTCGTACGTCGGGACAGTGGGCTCATGCCGACCGGCGGTCCCGCCGGTCACCCGTGATAGGAATGCGCATGCATTTCCGCTTGCTCGGCCAGCTCGACGTGATCGCATCGGACGGCACCTCGATCCGATTTGCGGGCCCTCTGGGACGCGCCCTGATCGCACGGCTGATCCTGGCCGAAGGACGTCCGGTGCAGAGCGAGGTTCTCATCGACGAACTGTGGGCCGAGCGGCCCGCCCGGAATCCCGCCAACGCTCTGCAGGTCCAGATGACGAAGCTGCGTACGTCCTTCGCCGCCGGCGGCGAGGAAGGGCGTCTGACCATGCGGGCGGGCGGTTACCGGTTGGTCCTGTCGGAACACGACCGTATCGATGTGACCGAGTTCGAGCATCACATCCGCCGCGGCCGGGAGTATCTCGGGCGACGAGAATTCGTGGCAGCGGATGAACTGCTCCGGCGCGGGCTGGCATTGTGGCGGGGCCCCGCCCTCGCGGAAATGACCGGCGCCTGTTTCGACACGATGCGCACTCGGCTGGAAGAACTCCGGTTCACCGCCCACGAGGACGCCATCACCGCCGGTATGGAACTGGGAAGGGCCGAGGAACTCGTCGCGGAGTTGTCAGGTCTGGTCGCCGCGCATCCCCTGCGGGAAAAGCTGCGTGCCCAGTTGATGCTGGCGCTGTATCGCTGCGGACGGCATGCCGACGCCCTCGACGTGTTCCACGACGGACGCAAGCTGCTGGACGCGGAGTTGGGGCTCGCCCCATCCCCCGAGCTGGATGCGCTACAGCTGGCGATTCTCGCGCACAATCCCGCCCTCATGGGAGCCGACCACGTCCCCGGCAAGCAGCCGACGGCCACAACGCATCCTCGCCCGGCGACGGAGGGAAACCTGGTCCGTCCGCCCGGGGCGTTCGTGGGGCGCGTGACCATGGTGCGGAATCTACGCCGGGAAATCGGCCGTCGGCGTCTCGTCACGGCCGTCGGGCCGGGGGGTGTGGGCAAGACCCGGCTCCTGCTGGAGGCCCTGTCGCCACCGGACCACGGCGGCCCGGGCGTCTGGTGGATCGACCTCGTGAGCGTCGAGAAGGGCGGAGTCCTGACGGCTCTTGCGGGCACGCTCGGTCTGTCCGAAGGCGCCGTCACCGCGGAACAGCGACCGCTGGACCCCCTCCAGCGGATCGTTTCCTATCTCAGGGAACGCACGGCAGTCCTCGCGTTCGACAATTGCGAGCACGTTCTTGACGAGACCGCGATTCTGGTGAAGAAACTCCTCGACCGTTGTCCGTCCGTCACGATCGTCGCCACCAGCAGAGAGCCGCTGAGCACATCCGGCGAGATCCTCTTCCCGGTGGAACCGATGGCCGCCGAGGAGGCAGCCCACCTCTTCGCGCTCCGGGCCTCGATGATCAACCCGTCGTTCGACCTGAACGCGGCGAGCCATGAGGTCATCGGACTCTGTCGCCGTCTGGACGGACTGCCGTTGGCCGTCGAACTCGCGGCCGCGCACGTGCGATTGCTGTCCGTGCCGGAAATCGACCGCCGACTGAACGACCGGTTCGCCCTGTTGGTCAAGGGGGAGCGCACCGCACCTCAACGGCACCGGACACTGCGCGCGGTTCTCGACTGGAGCTACGCACTGCTCAGCACCTCCGAGCAACGGGTACTGGGCGAACTCTCCCTCCGCGTCGCCGGATGCTCGATCGAGGACGCGGAGAAGGCGGCACTTCCCCCGGAACTTTCCGCGGACATCCTCCTCGTGCTGAGCCAACTCGTGGACAAGTCACTGATCTTCACGGTGCGCGACACCGGGGGAACCCGTTTCCGAATGCTGGAGACGGTACGCGAATACGCCCAGGCAAAGCTTGCGGAAGAGGGCAATCTGACGAGGGCTCAGGACCGCTTCATCGCCTGGTCCTTGGGGTTCGTCAGAAAGGGCCACAAGGGCATGCCGTCGCCGGAACAGTCCGTATGGGCACGGCGGGTGGCCGAGGACTCCGCCAATCTCAGGGCCGCCTCGGAACTGATGACGCAGCAGGGGCGGGCCGAGGATGCGCTGCTGCTCGAATCGACTCTCGGGTACTTCTGGTACATCCTCGGCCGCGAAGAGGAGGGCATCGACAGACTGACGCGCACGCTGGACGCCTACGACACCGCCGTGCGGAACTCCGCCGATCACCGGCAGCTTTCAGCGGAGGTGGAATGGGCGCTCTGCTACGCATTCGTCTGGCTGGCCTGGCTGAACCACGTCTCCGGACGACATGACATGGCGCTGCGCTACGAGGAGCGCTACCGGGAGACGTGGCGGAGGGCGAAGAATCCGGATGTGGCCGTCGTGGGCCCGGTCTGGGAGGCCCTGCATGCGCGGCTCGCCGCGGAGGAGGGCTGGGAGGACCGGTTCGCGGCGGCGGACGCGGGAATCGTCGGGACCGACTTCGGCTGGGACCGGGTGGCCCTGCACTACGCCTGGTCGACCTACTGCCTGCACGCGGGCGACGCGGACGCCGCGCGGGAGCACGCACTGACCGGCATCGAGGTGTCCAAGGTCATCGACGACCCGGTCACCCTGTCGGTGTGCCTCACGGCCTGCGGCGACGCCGAGGAGAGCGTCGGCCGAAGGGACGCGGCCCGCGCGCTGTGGAGCGAGGCGAGCGGCATCTTCCGCTCCATGGGCGCCCGTTCACGATGGTCGTACCGAGCGCTGCGGATCGCCTTTCTCGATGTGGCGGAGGGACACATCGACGCGGCGGACCGAAGGCTGTCCGAAGTGGAACAGGTCGCGTCCGAGCTCATCTCGTACGACCTCAGGTCCGCCGTCGCCAATCTGCGCGGTGTGATCCTGGCCTGCCAGGCCCGCTTCCACGAGGCCGAAACCGTATTCCGGGAGGTCTGGTCCGCACCGACCTCTCCACGCAACCGCAGGGGCGGTGGCGGGCCTCGGTCTCGCCTCCTGTGCGGCTCCACCCGGCACGGAGACCGCTGCGGACCTGCGCGGCGTACTGCACGAGGTCGGGCAGCTGACCGGTCTGCTGATGGAGCCACGCACGCGGACCGCGATCGATTCTCTTCTGGACGAGATCTCGGAACACCGACGCGCCGTGCCCGCACGGCGATTCGCCCTCCACGAACGACTGTCGGGTTCGCCCTCGGTGCTGGCCGCCTTCTGCTGACCCCGGCCCCTGACGTGGACAGCGGCCGGAAAGGGGCAGGACAGGGCTTCCTGATCGACTTGATGCACGGAAGGAACACCAGGGCTGTCCATGTCCCCTGTGGTTCCCGTGTGTCATGACGAAGGAGCCCTGATGGTCGATCACGTCGAACCGCCGCTGCGTCCGGCCACTCTCGAAAGGGCCCTGGAACATGCGGACGTGGTGTTCCTGCCGCTGCTGAACAAGCGGTACATGCGGGATCTCGCCCGCTACCGACTGCTGCTCGCCTCCGGCGAACAGGCGTCCGGCGAGCGCGCCGACGCACTGGTGCGGTGGTGGGAGGCGCTGACGGCCGTCATGACGGGCCATCAGCGCGCCATGAGCGAAGTGTTCTGGACCCTTCTGCTGTCAAAGGGGTCGGAGTACGAGACCGTCGTCGCCTCGATGAACACGCGCTACGAGTCGCTGGAACCTGCACGGGCGGAAGCCGGGCAGAAACTCACCGACGCTCTTCGGGCGCGTGCCGCACCGGCTTCCGCTCATTTCCCCTTCCGGCGGTTCCACGAGGAGATGTCGGCCCTGTCGTTCTGGCAGGAGACGGAGCTCCTGTCGCCGGCACTGCGCACGTTCACCGCCGCGGACTGGGTGCGGGTCGAGTCCTTTGTGCTGACGGCACAGGCCGCGCAGGACACGCTGGACTTCGTACTGCCCTGGCTGTGCGACGGGCTGTCCGCCGATCGCGCGGACCGTTTGTTCTCCGCGTTCCCCGCGTCTCTTGCCCGCCTCCATCACTCCGTCTGGCTGCCGCAGTTCGAGCGGTTCGCCGCGCAGGCATGGCCCGGTGAGACGGCGTCCTGAGGCGACACCCGCGATTCAGCGATGTCGGCCGGGGCCGTTCAGCACTCCGCTGAAGCCGGTGAGTACGGAAGGGTTGCCGGAGAGCCATGCACGCAGCCGATCGGCCCCGATCCCGCCGCTCGGACCCGACCGGCAGTACGTGTCCAGCTCGTCCAGCAGGGCACCCACGGTGCGCCGGGCCCGCGGCTCGCGCACCCGCTCGTGGGCCTGCCGTGCGCGCTCCATCCACGTCCGGGCGTCGTCGGCCGCCGAGTCGATGGACGGGCCGAACGTCGCCGCCACCGCCAGGCCGACGGCGGAGATCGCTCTGCGGTCGAGTGGCGCCGTGGCGCTGTCCCAGACGCCGGCGAAGATCACCTCCGCGTCCGAGAAGCGGTCGTCGTGGCACGCCAGCACTCCGCGCAGGACGGCCGCGGCGGCCCGGAGATCGTCCGCACTCGCTTCGTCCGCGAGCCGTACCAGCTCCGACAGCCGCTCCTCGGCCGCGCCGAGCGTGCCCTCCGCGATGTCCAGGCACACGATCCGGAGTGCCGTGTACGCATGGAGGGCGCGCGAGCCGATGGCGCGAAGGATGTCCGCCGCCTCGGTCCAGTGTTCGCGGGCGCGGTCACGCAGCCCGGCGCTCTCCTCCGCGTCGCCGCAGAGCAGGAGGGAGAAGGCCCGGGCGTAGTCGTCCCCGGCGGCACGTGAGGCCGTGACGGCAGCCAGTCCATGGCGGCGGGCGCCTTCGATGTCGCCGTGCTGGAGGCAGTGGGTCGCCCAGTTCGTCTGGAGGACCGCTCGGTCCCAGTGGAACTCCGTGTCCGCGACGCCCTTCTCCGCCGGAGCGAAGAGGTCCGCCACGTCGTCCCGCCCGTTCAACATGGCGTGGAGTGCCTCGTAACAGGGCCCCAGGACGGCGAGGTCGGGGTTCTTCGCCTGCCGCCACACCGTGCGGTACCGGTCGGCGAAGGCGCCGGCCGCCTCGTACCGGCCGACGACGTGGTTGAGCCAGACGAGCCAGGCAACCGCGTAGAAGAGCGCCTGTTCCTCCTCGGCCGTGGGCTCGGCGGCCCGCGTGTCCGCCGCGGCGTCGTAGGCCCGCAGGCTGCGTCGGAGGCGGTCGATGCCCTCTTCCTCACGGCCGCTGATGGTCCAGTAGTAGCCAAGTCGTGCTTCCAGCCACAGTGACCGTGCCGTCCTGCCCCGGGCGATCATGAGGTCCGAGGCGGCCCTGATGTTGGCGGACTCCTCGGTGACGCGTCTGACGCCCTCCCGCTGGTCGCCGGACGCGATGTCGTCGGTGCTCTCGCGGACGAAGGTCAGGGCCCACGCCGTGAAGCGTTCCTCGGCCTCGGCGACCCTCCCCTCGTCCTGGAGCCGGGCCAGCGCGTAGGCACGTACGGTCTCCAGCATCAGCAGCCGATTGCCGCCGGGCGTGGGGACGCAGAAGAGCAGGGACTTGTCGACCAACTGGGCCAGCACATGCAACAGCCCGTCGCCGTCCGCCCCGCACCGCACCTGCGCCGCCTCCGCGACCGCCACGGAGCAGCCCCCGACAAAGAGGGCCAGCTCGGTCAGCACCCGCTGTTCGGCCGTGTCGAGGAGCGCATAGCTCCAGTCCAGTACGGCGCGCAGGGTCCGGTGCCGTGCGGGCGCGGTCCTCTCGCCCTTGGTCAGCAGGGCGAAACGGTTGTCGAGGCGGGCCTCGATCTCCCGCGGCGCCAGCAGCCGGACGTGAGCGGCGGCGAGTTCCACCGCCAGCGGCAGCCCGTCCAGCCGCCGGCACAGCGACCGGATGTCACGCAGCGCGGTCTCGTCGGCCGCCGTGAAGGTCGGGTCGATCATGACGGCGCGCGCCGTGAAGAGGTCGGCGGCCTCCTCCTCGGGCATCGGCGCGAGCTGGAGCAGCGCCTCGCCGTGGATGCCGAGCGGTTCCCGGCTGGTGGTGATGACCGTCAGCGCAGGGCACCGGCCGAGGAGGGTTCCCACCAGCGGGGCCACGGCGTCCAGCACGTGTTCGCAGTTGTCGAGCACGAGGACGCTGTCGCGGCCGGCGAAGAAGGAGGCGAGCCGGTGCACATAGTCGTGCGGAGCCTGGTCCGGCCGTACCGAAGCGTCCGACAGGCCCAGGGCGCCGGCCACGGCGGTCAGCACACCCGCTTCGCCGGTCGAGGCGAGGTCCGCCCACCACACTCCGTCGTACGAGGGCTGGAGCAGCAGGCCCGCTTCCGACACCAGCCGCGTCTTGCCCACACCCCCCGGCCCCACCACCGTGACCAGCCGCTCCCCCGCAGCCAGCCGGCCCAGCCCCTCCAGGTCCCCCCGCCGACCGACGAAGGGACCCAGCGGACGCCGCAGATTGCCCCTCACCGGCACCGGCCGGGCGTCCCCCAGTACCGCGCCCTCGGCTGCGGGAGTCCGCACCCAGGGATCGTGCCGAATCAACGCCGCGTGCAGCGACCGCAGTTGAAGCGACGGGGCGACCCCCAGCTCCGCCCGCAGCAGACGGCGCCCCTCCTCGTACACCGCCAGCGCCTCGGCCGACCGCCCACTGCGGTACAGCGCCAGCATCAAGCGCTCCCGCAGCCGTTCCCGCAGCGGCGCCCCGGCCAGCGACGCCTTCAGTTCCGGCACCAGCCGTTCGGCCCGGCCCAGCTCCAGACCGGCCGACGCGGCATCCTCCAACGCGCTCAGCCGCAGGTCTTCGAGACGCGATCGCTCCGCCTCGAAGACCCGTCCCTCAAGATTGTCCAGGGCACGTCCACGCCACAGCGACAGCCCCTGCCGCAGGACCGCTTCGGCCTGCTCGTACGCACCGGCCTCGAGGTACTCGTGCCCCTCCCGTACGGCGGCCTCGAACCGTACGGTGTCGAGGTCGTCCTCCGGTCCCACGACGACCCGGTATCCCCCGTGCCGCGACAGCAGGCGCTCGCCCTCACCGTGAGCGGCGAAGGCCGCGCGCACCTTGGTCACCTGGACCTGGAGCGCGTTGACCGGGTCCTTCGCCTCCCGCTCCGCCCACAGGTCGTCGATGAGCATGTCACGCTGCACCACCGCTCCCCCGGCCAGCAGCAGCCGCCCGACGATCGCACGGGAGAGGACCCCGGGAAGGGCGACGGCGCCACGCCCCGAGACCAGCTCAAGGGGGCCGAGGAGGCGGAAGTGCATGACGTCCACTTTCATCACGGGACCGGTGTGTCCGTACGTTCTACGTCAGAACCCGGTGAGTGTCGTCTTGCCGATGGCGGTGCCGGTCTCCTGGATGCGGTGCGCCTCGCGGAGGTTCTCGGCGTTGATCGGGCCGAGGTCCCGGGTGGCGGTGGTGGTGAGGATACCGGCGTCGATCAGCCGGGCGACCTGGTTGAGGATGTGGTGCTGCATGTGCTGGTCGGCGGTGCGGAACATCGACCGCGTGTACATGAACTCCCAGTGGAAGGAGATGCTCTTCGCCTTGAGCACCCCGATGGGCAGGGAGTCGAAGTCGTCGATGGCGACGATGTGGCCGAAGGGGTTGAGCGCCTCGCCGTAGGCGGCCAGGTTGCGATCGGTGCCCGTGGTGCTGAAGACGAAGTCGAGGCCGTTCGGCGCCACTTCGGCGAGCTGCGGACCCAGCGGCTCGCGGTGGTCGATCACCTGGTGCACGCCCATCCGGCGCGCGAAGTCGGTGCTCTCGGGCCGCGACGCCGTGCCGATGACGGTGAGGCTGGTCAGGGCGCGGGCCAGCTGCGCGGCGATGGAGCCGACGCCGCCCGCGGCCGCGGTGATCAGCAGGGCGCCGGTCTGTTCCAGTCCGCCCGTGCGCAGCCCCAGCCGCTCGAACAGCCCCTCCCAGGCGGTGAGCGAGGTCAGCGGCAGCGCCGCGGCCTCGGCGAAGGAGAGCGTGGCGGGCTTACGGCCGACGATGCGCTCGTCGACCGCGTGGTAGCGGGAGTTGGCGCCGGGCCGGTCGATCGCACCGGCGTAGTACACCTCGTCGCCCACCGAGAACAGCTCCACCTCGTCCCCCACGGCGACCACGGTGCCGGCCGCGTCCCAGCCGAGCACCTTCGTGTCGCCGCCCGGGTCGGCGTTCTGCCGGACCTTGTAGTCCACCGGGTTGAGGGCGATCGCCTCGATCTGCACCAGCAGGTCGCGGGGGCCCGGCTGCGGAGTCGGCAGGGTGACGTCCAGCAGGCTGTCGGCCTGGTCGACGGGCAGCGACTTGCGGTACGCGACGGCGGGCATGGTCTCGGGGATGCTGTGGGTGCGGTGCGTGTCGGTCATGAGGGGTTCTGCCTTTCACCATGCAGGGGAGTTCGTGGCTTCGGCCACGTCAGGGACAGTACGGAATGGGTAGTGGTTACCCGCAAGGGAGCATGGTTCCCATCGGGTACTATTGCCGTATGCTGATGCCTGCCGACACCTGCGACGACCCGAAGAGCGTCTATCTCGCCGCCTGCCCGTGCCGCGACATGCTCGACCTGCTCGCCAACAAGTGGAGCGCGCTCGCCCTGGGCGCCCTGGAGGACGGACCGCAGCGCTTCGGCGAACTGCGCGGCCGGCTTCAGGGCGTGAGCCCCAAGGTCCTCACCCAGACGCTGCGCCGCCTGGAGGACCATGGGCTGGTCCACCGCGAGATCTACGCGGAGGTCCCGCCCCGCGTCGAGTACAGCCTGACCCCGCTCGGCGAGGACGCCTGCCGTCCCCTCGCCCACCTTCGCACCTGGGTGGAGCAGAACATCGAACGGTTCCCGGCGACCGTCTGACACCGGGACGCGCGGCTGCGCTGACGTTCCGGCGTCAGGCGAACAGGCCGCCGTACGCGCGCAGTCGCCGTCGCAGGATCTTGCCGTTGGCGTTGCGGGGCAGTGCCGCCAGCCATACGACGTCCTGCGGGACCTTGTACCAGGACAGCCGGGACCGGGCGAGGTCGATCAGCTCGGCCGCCACGGCGTCGCCGTCCGTCTTCACGCCCGGCTCGGATTCCGGTACCGCCACCAGGTAGGCGCACAGGCTCGTGTCCCCGGCGGAGAGGCGGACCGCGCTGACCGCCGCTTCGAGGATGCGCGGATGGCTCTCCAGCAGCCGCTCGACCTCACCGGGCACCACGTTCTGCCCGCCGATCACCTCGACGTCGTCCAGCCGGCCGTGCACGTGCACGACACCCTCGTCGTCGATGGACGCCAGGTCCCCCGTCGGCCACCACGTATCGGTCTCCTGGTCGGGGCCGAGGCTCCCGCGGGCAACGCCCCGGGAGACGAACCCGACGCGGATGTGCAGCTCGCCCGGTGTGCCCGTGGGCAGCGGCAGTCCCTCGGTGTCGACGATGCGCACCGGCCGTCCGGGGAGGGGCGGACCGACCGCCGAGGGCATGTCGTAGGCGGCGGGCCGGCCGATGGCGATCACGCCGGCTTCGGTGGTGCCGTAGTTGTTGATCAGCCGTTCTCCGAGGATCGGCACCAGTTGCTCGCGCAGCCGCACCGAGAGGACCTCCCCCGCGCCGGTGACCTGACGAAGGCGGCCGAGCGCTTCGGCGTGGCCGGGTTCGAGGAGCATGCGTGCGAGAAAGCTCGGCTGCGCGAAGAGGTCGGTGACCTGGTGGCGGCGTATGAGCTCGATCGCTTCGGCCGGTGTCGCACGCGGCCGGGAGAGGACGGCGGTCTGCCCGGTCACGAGTGTGGTGAGCAGCGAGTAGTGCAGTCCGCCCAGGAAGTACATCCGGGACACCGAGAACCCGACCGTCCGGAGACCGCCGCCGTCGGCCGGAACGGGCTGGTCGGAGAAGTTGCGGTGGAGGAAGAAGCAGAGTTTCGGCGCACCCGTGGTGCCGGACGTGAAGACCGCCAGCGCCGGAGCGTCCCCGCCGTCGGCGACATCGGGATCCGGTTCGCCCGCGAGCAGTGCTCCGGCCCTCGTGGTCGGGGCCGGGCCCGCGGTGTCCAGCCATCCGGCCGTATCCGGGTCGACCACGATCAGTGCGGGCTCCGCCGTGGTCAGAGCCCGGGTCAGGTCCTCCTTGCTCATCTGGACGTTGACGGGAACGGCGACGAGCCCGGCCTGCCACGCGCCGAGCACGCACCAGACCATCTCCATGCTGTCGGGGAGCGCGAGTACGACACGGTCGCCGCGGCGCACTCCCGCGGACCGGTATCCGCCCGCCGCCCGTGCCGCACCGTCGAACACCTCGGCAAAGGTCCAGGCGCGGTCGTCGGCCAGGAAGGCGACGCGGTCCTCCCACCCTTTGGCGCGGGCGAGTTCGGCCAGATCCTGAGTGACATTCCCGGGCATGTCTACGAACGCCCCTCTCCGACGACGGCGGCGGCTACCGGGGACCTGTTCGGTATGTCCGGCAACTTGTCCAGGTGGATTCCGAACCAGGTGCTGAGCGCCGTCAACAACCCTTCCTCGGTGACGATCCGCTCCCTGATCCGCTCACCGTCGATTTCCCTGGTGAGGACCCTGTTCGCCAGAGTCACCCTGCCGTCCACCCGCGGCTGGACGCACATCAGCCGGTTCGCGAAGGGGGAGTCGGGGGCGGTTTGATACCACCAGATGATGGGGAGCCCGAATTCGATTTCCCGAGGCTTCAACTCCATCCGGTACAGCGGCGAACCGTCACGGAAGACGTCGATGTCCCCTTCACGTGTCGGCTTGAGAAGATATGCGCCGTGCGGGTCCTGCTGCGGTGTGCGCAGATCCAGTCGCAGGGGCCACCGGCTGTGACTCCCCTGGCCCACGTCCACCAGCCAGGAACGCCTCTCCGGTTCGTTCGTCTCCACCCGGAGCGCCAGATGACCGATGGGGCTGTCCGGTTTCTCTCCACGGTAGATACAGCCGGCCAGCAAAGTGACCTCGAATCCGAGCGCCCGCAGCAGCATGGCGAAGGCCGAATTCAATTCGAAGCAGCCACCGCCGCGTCGTCCGTACACGATCTTCCTGACCGCATCCAGGGAGTACGGAATGGGCTCGCCCAACAGGAAGAACAGGTTCTCGAACGGCACGGCCAGCACATGGCGTTCCTGGAGATACCGCAGGACATTCGCGTCCGCCCGCTCCGGCCTTTCGGCGTCTATGCGCCGAAGGTAGGCATCGATGAGTTCGGTGTCCATGGCGTGTTCACTTCTCCAGGCAGAACTCGTTGATGGGATAGCCCACATGCCGGTCCTCGGCGGGCAGATGGCCCAGCACCCGGTCGCCGGGCTTGAGTTCGGTGCTGTTGAGCACCGCGCCGCCCGGGCCGAGCACCCGGACATGCCAGTCGTCCTGGAGGATCAGATTGACGGTGCGTCCGTCCTCGGCCCTCGCGTCGATCGAAATCAGCGGACGGCTCTCGATCTTGACCCGGCCGACGGTGACGATACGGGTCTGCCCCTTGACGTCCACGGCCATGACCTTGCTGCCGGACTTCAACTCGCTGAGGTAGTGCGTACGCCCGTCGCGGGACAGGGTGTAGGAGTGAATGGCACCGGCGTTCACGCGGAACGGCCGGGTGGGCATATAGGGCAGGGGATGCGTCTCACTCACACAGAGGATCATTCCCTTGGAGTGCGAGCCGACCAGGATCCCCTCGTCCTCACGGAAGTGGCTACAGGTGTCGACACAGGCCCGCTCCCCCATGCCCACATGCTCCGTGGCGATGACCGTGAGCTCGACCAGGTCGAGCGGTGAAGTCTCCGTGGCGGCCGCCTGCTTGAGGGCGGTGGCATCACCCACCGCGCCGGGCGCCATCATCACACCGTCCGACCCGTGTTCGAGCACACCGAAGACGATCTCCGCCTCGGCCACGTCCTGAGCGATGGTGATGGTGCTTCCCTCGGCACCGGCGGCGGCCGCGATGACGATCTCCAGCGGAATCTTGGTGGGATCGCGGAACAGCAGCAGACTCCACCGCTCCGTACGAGCCGACTGACAGGCGTCCTCCAGGGTCGCGGCGTCGACGATCTCCACGAACCGTCCGAACTCCACGCCCGGATGGGCCTGCGCGAGTTCCGCGGGCGCGCCGTGCTCACGGGGATCGACGATCACCACGTCGGCCACCGTGAGGTCGTCCGGCAGTGCCTTGCCCTGCGGGAAGAGGATCTTCCGTACCGTGGGTGGCAGATTTCCCAGATCCGCGAGCGTGTCCGAGACGACGCCGTCCAACCTCTGGTGCAGCGCCTCTTCGAGCACTGCCTGCGCGGCGGACGCGCCTCGAATGTCAAGCCACGTGAGTTTCATGGTTCCCTGTCTCTGCGCTGTAGAACTCGACCGGCGCGGGCGGGGGGACATCCCCGTGTACGAGGCGGGCGAGCGCGCGCGTCGTGGCTGCCGGGTTCTCGGACTCAAAGATGTTGCGGCCCATGGCGATTCCCGCCGCACCGCACCGAAGCGCACCGTCGACGAACTCCAACAGCGCCTTCCGGCTGCCCAGTCGCGGTCCACCGGCCACCACGACCGGAACCGGACAGGAAGCCGTCAGCCGAAGCATCTCCGCGTCCGACTCGATGGCATAGGTCTTGATCAGATCCGCACCGAGTTCGACCGCGACGGCCACCGCGTGGGAGATCAGCGCCGGATCACGGGAGTCGGTGACGCGCGGCCCCCGCGGATACATCATCGCCAGCAGTGGAATGTTCCAGCGGTCGCAAGCCTCTGCCACCACGGCCATGTCGGCTATCTGCCGGGCCTCTTGCCGAGAGCCGACATTGACGTGCACGCTCACCGCGTCGGCGCCGAGCCGCAGTGCCTCTTCGACGGTCGCGACCAGATATTTGGCGTCGGGATCGGGAGCATGGGACGTACTCGCACTCAAATGGACGATGAGCGAGGTCTGGGTGAACCACGCCGGATCCACATGGCGGACATTTCCCTTGTGCAGCACCACGGCGTCCGCACCATTGGTCGCCAGTCGGCCGACCAGACGATTGAGGCCGATTCCGCCGCCGGTGATGGTTCCGTCCGTCAAGGGATGATCCAGCGGAACCACCAGAAGGCGCCGGGGGTTATGTCGGTGAAGACGTAGCAGCCGCAGCCTGCGGGCGCTCGAAGCGCCGTCGAACACATGCATCCAACCGATCCGTTTCTGAGGGGGTCGGTGACGTCTACGGCCGCCGTACGGGCGAGGTTCACGGGTCCGGTCCGGCCGTTCATGGGCTCGACATGAACCGTTCCGGCAACAGCGGCGTAGACCATTCCAGTCGCCGGGGCAACGGACACCATTGCAGGAGACCGCAGCGTGAGATGCGAGCAGGACAAATCAGTACTGGCTGCCTACGCCATGGCAGCCCTCAAGCCCGAGGAGGCCGACGGCGTCGGCAGACACCTGCGTGAATGCCCGGACTGCTGGGCCGAAACGGACGATCTCCTCGCGACCTTGGTCACTCTGCGCCGCCTTCCGGAGGAGGATCTGCTCGGAGACTGGGCCGACCGGATCCCCGAACTACGGGAGGCGGCGATCCGCGCCGCGCTGGAGTGAGGGCCCTGGTGAACCGCCCGCGCCTTTCGCCCGGCTGTGCCCCGGCTGTCTCCGCGGGAGACGGCGTGCCAAGCGGACATTAAGCCGGCAGTAAGCGGCGTTCCCGAAGGTGACTTCGTTCGAGTTTCAGCGAGTCATTGCGCCGTGTGCGAGTCATGCGCGCATCGGGGGAACACAGCTATGAGGCACAGCGCAGCAGTCCTGGAAGCCCGTCCGAGCCGCCCTGGCGGCCTGGCGGCCCGTCCGGAACGCCGGGGCGTCGCACACAGGGACCGGGCGGGCGACGAGGCGTTCATCCGCGCCGTCTACGACAAGCACGGTGTGGTCCTGCTGAGAGTGGCCACGGGACTGCTCTGCGGTGACCGCCATCAGGCGCAGGACCTGGTGCAGGAGGCCGTTCTGCGGGCCTGGCGGCACGCCGACATCCTCGATCCGGACGCCGAGGGGATACGGCCCTGGCTCGTCACCGTCGTACGCAACCTCGTCATCGACGGTCTCCGGGCCCGGCAGGCCCGCCCACCGGAGACCGAGGACCACGCGCTGCACGACGTGGCCGCGCCCGAGTGCATGGATCATTCCCTGACCAGGAAGATCGTGCGCGAGGCGCTGGGCGACCTGTCGTTGCAGCACCGGGAGATCCTGGTCCGGGTCCAGTTCCTCGACCAGTCCGTGGCCCAGGTGGCGAACGCTCTCGACATCCCCAAGGGCACGGTCAAGTCCCGCACCCACCTGGCCCTGAAGGCCCTCCGCAGGGCGTTGATCAAGCGCGGGTTCACTCCGTGAGTCCAGTGAGGGCTGTCAGGTCAGTGAGGGCTGTCGGGTACCGCGCCGTCGAGCCCGGCCAGCTGTTCGCCGACGCGTGCGGCAGCCTGCGGATCGAGGTCCTGGAAGACGGCAAGGGCGGCCTGCCACGCCTCCCGGGCGCCGGCCCGGTCGCCCATGGCGAGTCTGGTCTCACCGACGTGGGCCAGCGTCTCGGCCTCGTTGAACAGGTCGCCCAGCTGACGGTCGAGCTCCAGCGCACGGTCGTAACCGTCCAGAGCCTTCCGGTACTCGCCGAGTCGGTGGTGGACATAGCCGACGCTGTCCCAGGTGGCGGCCTCGGCGACCCGGTCCCCGGCATCGTGCAGCAGAACCAGGGCCCGTCGGCAGTACTCCAGAGCCTCCCGATGGCAGCCGGTCTGCGCATAGGTCCAGCCCAGGTTGTTCAGGGCGGCGGCCTGTCCCAGCCGGTCACCCGCCGCCTCGAACTGCTCGACGGCCTGGTGCACATGCGGCAGGGCCACGCCGTACCGGCCCCGGCGCGTCAGCACCAACCCGAGATTGCCGTGGCAGCGGGCCTGGCCGTCCAGATCGCCCAGCTTCTCGAACAGGGCCAGGGCGTGGTCGAGTTGCTCGTGCGCCTCGTCGAGCTGCCCGGCCTGGACGTACGCCCGGCCGAGATTGCGGTGGGAGTGCGCCTGACCGAGGCTGTCGCCCGCGCGCAACGCGGCGTCCAGTGCGGCGCGTTGCGTCGTGATCTGGTCGTCCCAGCGTCCCTCGCGCTGCAGATACTCCATCAGCGACCACGCCAGCTGCCAGGTCTGCGTCTCACAGCCCGGGACGGCGCCGGCCCTCGTCACGAGATGGATCAGCCCCTCGGCCTCCTGGGCGAACCACGCCACCGCCCGCGCAGGTTCGGACACGTCCTCGGCCTCCGCGGCGTCCGCCGCGTCCGGATGGAGCGCCAAGGACGGCAGGTTCACCGCGACCGTCCGCGCGGCGGCGTATGCCGTACGCAGACAGTGACCCAGCAGACGGCGGAAGGCGGCGCCCTTGGTGTCGGCGCGCAGGTGGGCACCCTCGTCGGGCCCCTGGTGGGCGCCCTCCTGCGCCGCCAGCAGTTCGGCCGCGTACTCCCGGAGCAGATCGTGCGACACAAAGCGTCCGGGCTCGAACTCCTCCAGGAGGTGGGCCTTGGTCAGCTCACCGAGCATGCCCCGGACACCGGCCTCGTCCACCGCGACCAGCGCGGCGAGCGCGGCGGCCGAGCAGCCGGTGCTGGGCGCCAGCGAGGACAGGCGGTACAGCCGCGCCGCGTCGTCGGGCAGTGCCTCGTACGACCACGAGAAGACGGAGCGCACATCGAGGCTGCGGTCCGAATCGGCCAGCGCGTCCAACGTGGCCGCCGTCCTGCGGAGTTCGTCGGCGATGGCGGTGAGTGAGCGCGCTCGGCGCGTGGCCGCACGGGCGGCGATCAGCGCCAGCGCGAGCGGCAGGCCGGCGCTGCGTTCGACGATGGCCTCGGTCGCGGCCGGGTCGGCGTCGACGCAGGCGGCACCCAGACGACGTACCAGCAAGGCATGAGCCTCCGTCGCCGTCAGAGTCTCCAGCGGCAGGTAGTGTGCGCCGTCCCGTACGACGAGGCCGGACATCTGGTCGCGGCTGGTGATGAGCACCAGGGCGCCCGGAGCGGACGGCAGCAGGGGGCGCACCTGCCGGGCGTCGCGTGCGTTGTCCAGCAGCAGGAGCACGCGCCGGTCCGCGAGCAGACTGCGGTACAGGGCCGTCTGGGCGTCGAGGTCCTCGGGCAGCCGGTCGGCCAGGACTCCGAAGCTCTCCAGCAGACTGCGCATGGCGCGGCGCAGCGGAACCGGGCTCTCCTGGGGGTCGAACCCGTGCAGATCCAGATGGATCTGCCCGTCCGGATAGTCCTGCGCCAGACGGTGGGCGGCATGCACGGCGAAGGTGGTCTTGCCCACGCCCGCCGATCCCCCGACGACACAGAGCACCGTGCCGACGCCACGGTGCCGGCCCGCTTCCGCGACCTCGACGACCTCCTCGATCTCCCGGGCCCGTCCCGAGAAGACCGGCAGGTCGTAGGGGAGTTGGGCGGGAATGGGCAAGGAGGCGGGGGCGGATGCAGGTGATCGTCCCAGGGCGGAGACGACGACACCGCTCTCACTTCGACCCAGGATCTGGCGCCCGTCCTGACTCTCGCCCCGGCCGCTCTCCGGAACGAGCAGGTCCGGGTCGGCGCGCAGGATCCCCTCGTACATCTGCCGCAACGCCTGTCCCGGGTCGATCCCCAGCTCCTCCGCCAGCACAGTGCGTACGTCGGTGTAGACCTCCAGCGCCGCCGCCTGGCGCCCCGAGCGGTAGAGCGCGAGCATCAGGATCTCCCGGAAGCGCTCGTCGAGCGGGTTCCGGTCGATGACGTCGGCCAGTTCGCCGACGATGTCGTGGGCGGCGCCCGTCTCCAGGGCGAGCCGGAGCGACGTCTCGAGCGCGTCGAGGTGCATCCGGTTCAGACGCACGCGCTGGGCCTCGGCCCACTCCCCCGGCAGATCGGCGAGTGCGACACCCTGCCACAGGGCGAGAGCCTGTCCGAGCAGCGCGCGGGCCCGGTCGGGCTCCGCACGCCGGACGTCCTGCGCCTCGGACATCGTCGCCTGGAAGACCTCCAGGTCGACGGCCTCGGGAGGAGCGTGGAGGCGGTACCCGCTGCCCACGGATTCGATCAGGGACTCCGAGCGGCCCGCCTGCTCCATCGCGCGCCGGAGCCGGTGCACGTAGATCTGAAGCTGGTTCGCGGCCGAGGGAGGGGGCCGGTCTCCCCAGACCGCGTCGAGCAGATCGTCGGCAGGTACGGGAAGAGCGCGGCGGAGCAGCAGGACGGACATGACCAGACGCTGTCGCGGGCTCCCCAGCCGGACCTCTGCCGGCCCGTGCCACGCCCTGACCGGTCCCAGCAGGACGAACTTCTCGGGGCCCCTGCTCATGTCTCTCCTCGTGTGTACGACTCCTGGCGAGCGGAGTCCACCCCGCAGCGCTGTCCTCACACTTTCCGGGCGCTGTCTGCGGACACACCTCAGGCGGATCGCGCCGTCGGCGACCTCAGCGAAACACACCTGGAATTCACCCGTGCGACCTTTTCCGCGAGCGTCCGGATTCAATCGACCGCTCACGCGCCGCTTCTATCAGGCTCCGTTGTTCCGAGGTGAGCAGATCCATCAACTTCCCGCTCTTGGTCCAGTCGTTCAGCAGGGCGTGAGCCCCTCCCAGACTCAGGGAATAGGACCACATGCTCCGCCCTCGCCGAGCCCCTCTCCACTCTGCCGCCCATGTGAGGAGATGATGAATCTTCTGCTCGGAAGTGAACCTCGCAGTCAACGCACTGACCTTCCGCCTTACCCGGCAACCTCACTTACCTCTTTTGCAACGGAAGCAAGGACGAGGAGGTTCACTCGGAGAACCAGCGTTCACGGCAGGCGTCGACCCGGCATTTGTCACATGCTCAAGTCCGCCGCCCAACCGGTTGCCGAGTGAGTCGACGGTGACCTCGCCGACGGTCGGGTGGCGGAAGGTCTTCGTGAGCATCGGCGCGGCCTGTACGTCGTGCCGTTCCCAGAGGCGGGCGAAGTCGGTGCTGGCGCCGCGGAGTTCGTCGACGAGGCCGTTCACCGCGGGATCGCTGGGGTAGCGGGCGACGGTGGCGTGAAGCTGCATCACGACGCTCAGGCGGAAAAACCGCCATGACCGCCGAGGCCGCACTGATACGCCGCACCGGCACCGAGGGGGCGGGAGACCCAGACCGACGCCGTACGCCACGAGGACGTCCTCACCGAACTCCTCGCTCCCTACGACCGGTGGTCGTCGCCCTGGCCGCGTGGGGCGACTCTCGCCTCACACCTGACGAACGCGGCATGACCGGGCGGACACCGCACCACTTGCCGCCCAAGAGGGCGTCACGGGGTCACGCGGAGGATCAGGTCGTGATCGGGGCCGGTGCGGCCGTTGGTCAGCACCCACAGCGAGCCGTCCGGGGCCTCCGTCACGAGCCGTAGCCGGCCGTACTGGCCGGACAACAACTGCTCGGGTGACGAGCCGTCGGTGGCGATTCGGTAGAGCCGCTCCCCGCGCAGACAGGCGACCCAGATCAGGCCGTCGTGGTAAGTCATCCCACTGGGTGAGGCGTCGGCGGGTTTCCAGGTCGCTATCGGGTCCGTGAACTCGGGCTCCCCACCGGTGCCTTCCACCTCGGGCCAGCCGTAGTCGGCGCCGGGTTCGACCTGGTTCAGCTCGTCGAGGTTGTGGTGGCCGAAGTCGGAGACGTAGAGCCGGCCCTTTTCGTCCCAGGCGAGCCCCTGCGGGTCGCGGAATCCCCAGCTGTACACCGGTGAGCCCGCTATCGGGTTGCCCGGTGCGGGCTTGCCCGCGGGCGTGAGGCGCAGGATCTTCCCGCCCAGGTCGTTGCGATCCTGGGCCCTGGAACGGTCGTCGGCTTCCCCGGTGGTCACGTAGAGCATGCCGTCCGGGCCGAACCTGATCCGCCCGCCATTGTGGATTTCACCGCTGGGTATACCGGTCAGGATCGGCTCGGGTGGGGCCGACGAGTCCAGCCGCAGCCGGCTCACCCGGCTGTCCTCTTCGGTGGTGTAGTAGACGTAGACCCAGCCGTCCCGTTCATAGGAGGGGGAGACCGCCACCCCCTGCAACCCGGCTTGGACAACCGGCTCGGCGATCTCCTGGATCGTCCGGACCTCGGTGAGCTGCCCGTCCGGGGTGACCTTCCGCAGGCGCCCGGTCTCACGCTCGGTGACCAGCGCCGACCCGTCGGGGAGGAAAGCCAGGTCGAAGGGGTAACGCAACCCGCTCACGAGCGGCTCCACGGCCGCCGGTTTCGCCACCGGAGCGTCGCGGACGGTCGGGCGGGCCCACCAGCCATAGAAGGAACCGTAGGAGTAAATCCCTACGGCCGTCCCCGCCACGAGCAGACCAGCCAAGCCAAGTAAGAGGACCCGTCGCCATCGCACGCGGTGATCTTAGGAATCGCCCTGTCGGGGCATCCACCTCGAAAGGGTGACCGTTACCTGAAGAATTGGCTCTCGGAGCAGGGCAGGGACGGGAGCCGCCGCATACGAAAAGGGCCCCCACAGGCTTCCGCCCGCGAAGACCCTTCGCACCGTCGGGACGACAGGATTTGAACCTGCGACCCCTTGACCCCCAGTCAAGTGCGCTACCAAGCTGCGCCACGTCCCGGTGCCGTCTGACCTGGGGTTTCCCCCGGCCGTACGCGCATGGAAACAATACCGCACTCGGGTCGGTGGTCGCGCACTCGTTTATGCCGGGCCGAAGCCCCCGCGAGGCGGCCCTTGACCTCAAGTTTGATTGAGGTTGCACGATCGTCGGCATGACGATCACCGAAGGACAGTCGATCACCGAGGAACACAGGGGCACGTACGGCTATGCGGACCTGCCCCGGCTCATGAGCCTGATGACGGGCGACGAGAAGCACGGACCTGCGGCGACGTCCACGCTGGATGCGCTGTGGGTGCTGTACGACCGGGTGCTGCGGGTGAGCCCCGAGCGGATGGACGACCCCGGGCGGGACCGGTTCCTGCTGTCCAAGGGGCACGGGCCGATGGCGTACTACGCGGTTCTGGCCGCGAAGGGCTTCGTCCCCGTGGACTGGCTGCCGGGCTTCGGCTCGTACGACTCACCGCTCGGCCATCACCCCGACCGGGTGCTCGTGCCGGGGGCGGAGATCGGCAGCGGTTCGCTGGGGCACGGGCTGCCGATCGCCGTCGGGACGGCGCTGGGGCTGCGCGCCCAGGGGCTCCACGAGCCGCAGATCTGGACGCTCGTCGGAGACGCCGAGCTGGACGAGGGCAGCAACCACGAGGCGATCGCCTTCGCCGGGCCCGCCGGGCTGGAGCGGCTGCACACCGTCGTCATCGACAACGCGTCCGCCGCCCATGCCCGGCCCCGCGGGATCGCCGCCCGTTTCGAGGCCGCGGGCTGGTCGACGGTCACCGTCGACGGTCGCGACCACGAGGAGCTGTACGCCGCCTGCACCGCCCCGCACCCGGGCCGCCCGCATCTGGTCGTGGCCCGCGTCGAGCCGAAGCACGGCTGAGCGCCACCTCCCACACCCACTCCGATCTCGTAGAAAGGGAACTCCATGGACACCATGCGTGACCGTTTCACCCCCGTCGTCTCGCGCGTGCTCGACGAGGATCCGCGGGTCGCGGTCGTCCTCGCCGCGATCGGCGTCGACAGTTTCGAGGAGGTGCGGCGCAGGCATCCCGACCGAGTGATCGACGTCGGTATCCGCGAGCAGCTCCTGGTCGGGGCGGGCGCCGGTCTGGCGCTCGCCGGGATGCGGCCGGTCGTGCACACCTTCGCCAGCTTCCTCGTGGAGCGGCCCTTCGAGCAGGTGAAGCTGGATCTCGGGCACCAGGGCGTCGGTGCGGTGCTGGTCAGCGCCGCCGCGTCCTTCGACTGGCCGGCCGGTGGGTACACCCATATGTCTCCGGGCGATGTGGCGCTGCTCGACACCCTGGACGGCTGGACCGTGCATGTGCCCGGGCATCCGGACGAGGCCGAGACACTGCTGCGGCATGCGATCGCCGCCGGTGACGACAGGGTGTACGTCCGGCTGTCCCTCCAGTCGAACGCGGCCGGACGCCCGGTCGACGGGGCACGCTTCAGCACCGTCCGCGAGGGCCGCTCCGGAGTCGTCGTCGCCGTGGGGCCGATGCTCGACGCCGTGCTCGACGCCACCGAGGGCCTCGACCTGACCGTCCTGTACGCGACGACCGTACGGCCCTTCGACGCGGCCGGGCTGCGCCGGGCCACGGAAACCGCCGGAACGGACGTCGTCCTCGTCGAGCCCTACCTCGCGGGCACCTCGACCGCCGCCGCGAACGACGCGCTCACCGACGTACCCCACCGCGTCCTGGGCCTGGGCGTCGGACGCCGTGAGCTGAGGCGCTACGGACGCGTCGACGAGCATGTCGCCGCTCACGGCCTCGACGCGGGGTCGCTGCGGGAGCGGATCACACGGTTCGTCACGGGCGGGCGGGTGCCTGTGCGGGGGTGAGGAGGAGCGGGCGGCGGCGCGCGATGGCGCCTCAATAAGCAGGCGACGGCGTTCCAAGGCGCCTTCAGTCCGCCGCCGGCAGCCCCAACTCCGGGTAGGCGTCGGTCAGTCGGGGCGGAGCCGCCTGGCGCCAGGAGTCGGCGAGGATGTCCCGGAGCTCGTCCTCGCCCTCCAGGGCCGCGAGCCGGACGCGGACCCAGGCGAACATCGCCTCATGCTCGGCGATCCAGAACTTCTCCGGCTCGGCCAGGACCAGTTCGTCGCGCTCCTCCTTCGGGCAGCGCACGGCGATGGAGGTCTCCTCCTCCGGCAGCGTGGCGAACATCTTCCCCGCGACCCGGAACGTGGGCATGCTCCAGGCGATCTTCTCCGTCGTGTCCGGCAGGGACAGGGAGATCCGTCGTACGTCTTCGGCATCCTGCATGAGACGCACCGTAGCGGCTCCCACTGACAGTCAGCAGGTGAGAGCGGTCGCACCCAGCTGCTTGAAGTAGATGGTCGTGGGCCGCAGCACCCCGGCCGGGCTCGCCGCGTAGTCGGGAATCGCGCCGAGCCGGGTCCAGCCGGCCGAGCGGTAGAGGCGTTCGGCGGGGCTGTCGGTCTCGGTGTCCAGGTGCAGGAGCGTGATGCCCGCCGCGGCGGCCGCCCTCTCCGCGGTGTCCAGGAGCGTACGGCCGAGGCCCTGCCCCCGCGCGTCCCGGTGCACCATCAGCTTGACGACCTCGGCCCGGTGACGGCTGTTGGGCTTGTCCGCGAAGGCCAGGCTGACGGTGCCGACCACCCTGCCGCCCTCGTCCTGTGCCACCCACACCGCAAGCTGTCCGGCGGCCACCGAGGCGGCGCGCTGCGTCCACCACGCCGCGGCGGCCGTACGGTCGAGCGGCGCGAGAAAGCCGACGGAGGCACCGGTGTGCACGGTGTCGGTCAGCAGTTCGGTCAACTCCTCGACCACGGAAAGCAGTTGACCTGATTCCAGGCGCACCACGTTCATGGCAGCACCACCGCCAGCACATACCGGACCTCGTCGGCGCCGGCGCAGCGGAACCGTGTCGGCCCCCACACCCGCAGCCGCAGACAGTCGCCCGTGTCGAGACGGTGATCGATGTCCTGCGCGGTCACCTCGAGGGACCCGTCCAGCACCCAGATGTGCTGCTCCAGGCCCGGCACGGGCGGCCGGTCGTACGCGATGTCGGCGCCCGGGGCGAGCCGGCCCTCGACGAGTTCGCCGCGCAACCCGGCGTGCGGCGGGGACACGGACCGTCGTACGAACCCGGAGGACCGGTCCTCCCACACATGCTGCTCGGCCGCCCGCACCAGCAGCACGGGCTCCTGCTCGACCTCGCTGAGCAGCTGGGACATGGTCCGTCCGTGGACGGCACACAGCCGGTTGAGGAGGGAGGCCGTCGGGCTGATCTCCGCGCGCTCGGCGCGGGACAGCGTCGACCGGCTCACTCCGCTGCGCTCCGCCAACTCCCCCAGGGACCAGCCCCGTTCGGCCCGCAGCTCGGCGAGGCGGGCGCCGAGCCGGGCGTCCACGGGGTCGGGCGCGGCCTCGACGACATCTCGTTTCATATTCGGGATGATATCCCATATGCGAGATGGACCGTCTCACCCTTGAGCGGCTGCCTCCAACGCCTGAAGCACCGGCCGGATCAGTGGATGCCCCTCCGCTCCCCTTCGTACGGCCGCGAAGACCCGGCGGGTGGGTGCGACCCCGTCGACCGGGCGGACCACCACTCCGGTGAGGTCCATGCCGTGCAGGGCGGAACGGGGCACGAGCGCGACGCCCGCATCGGCGGAGGCCAGGGCGACGACCGCGCGGAAGTCGTCCGAGGAGTGCTCGAGGCGGGGCTGGAATCCCGCACTCTCGCAGGCGAGGACGACGACCTCGTGGCACGGGTTGCCGGGGTACGGGCCGATCCACGGGTCCTTGGCCAGCTCCGCCAACGGAACCTCCTCGGCGTCCGCCAGCCGGTGACTGACCGGCACCACCGCGTCGAACAGCTCGGCATACAGCGAGACATGGGTCAGCCGCGGGTCGTCGGCGGGCGGGGCCCCACGGTACTCGACGGCGACCGCGACATCGACCTGCCGGTCCAGCACCATCGGCAGGCTGGCGTCGCCCTCGGCGTCCTGGACGCGGATCCGGATGCCGGGCGCGGTCACGGCGAGGCGGGCCACCGCGGGCGCGACGACCAGGGCGATGCCGGTCGCGAAGGAGGCGACGGTGACCGTGCCGGCCTCGCCCGAGCCGTACGCGGCCAGTTCCGCCTCGGCCCGCTCCAGCTGGGCGAGGACCTCATTGGTGTGGCTGAGCAGGATCTCGCCGGCCGGAGTCAGCCGTACGCCCTTCGCGCTGCGCTCGACCAGCCGGTGGCCCGTCTCCTGCTCCAGGGCCGTCAGCTGCTGGGAGACGGCGGAGGGGGTGAGATAGAGCGCGGCGGCAGCCGCCGTCACCGTACGGTGGTCGGCCACCGCACGGAGGATGTGGAGCCGCCGCGCTTCGATCATGTGGTCGATTCTCCCAGATCGGCCAGAGCGGCCCGCGCCGCGACGAAGGCGTCGACCGCACGGTTCACATCCGCCGTCGAGTGCGCGGCGGACAGCTGCACCCGGATCCGGGCCTGCCCCTGCGGTACGACGGGGTAGGAGAAGCCGATCACATACACCCCGCGTTCCAGCAGCAGCTCCGCCATCCGCCCGGCGACCGTGGCGTCCCCGATCATCACTGGCGCAATCGCGTGGTCGCCGGCGAGGACGTCGAAGCCCTCCTCGGTCATCCGGCGGCGGAACAGCGCGGTGTTCTCGGCGAGCCGGACGCGCAGATCGTCCGCGGACTCCAGCAGGTCGAGCACCTTCAGGGACGCGGCGGCTATCACCGGGGCGAGCGTGTTCGAGAAGAGGTACGGCCGGGAGCGCTGGCGCAGCAGGGCGACGATCTCGGCGCGGGCGGCGACATAGCCGCCGGAGGCGCCGCCGAGCGCCTTGCCGAGGGTGCCGGTGATGATGTCCACGCGGTCCATGACGCCGTGCAGTTCGGGGGTGCCGCGGCCGGTCGGGCCGACGAAGCCCACGGCGTGCGAGTCGTCGACCATGACCATCGCGTCGTAGCGGTCGGCGAGGTCGCAGATCTCGCGCAGGGGGGCCACATAGCCGTCCATGGAGAAGACGCCGTCGGTGACGATCAGCCGGCGCCTGGCGGACTGCGCCTCCTTCAACTGCTGTTCCAGGTCGGCCAGATCGCGGTTGGCGTAGCGGAAGCGGCGGGCCTTGGACAGACGGATGCCGTCGATGATCGAGGCGTGGTTCAGCGCATCCGAGATGACCGCGTCCTCGGCGCCCAGCAGCGTCTCGAACACGCCGCCGTTGGCGTCGAAGCAGGAGGAGTACAGGATCGTGTCCTCCTGGCCGAGGAACGCCGACAGCCGCGCCTCCAGTTCCTTGTGCACCTCCTGCGTGCCGCAGATGAAGCGCACGGAGGCCATGCCGTAGCCCCAGCGGTCCAGGGCCGCGTGGGCGGCGGCGACGACCTCGGGGTGGTCGGCGAGGCCGAGGTAGTTGTTGGCGCAGAAGTTGAGGACCTCACCGGGGCGCCCGCCGGCGCTGACGTGCACGGTCGCGGACTGCGGGGTGTCGATCACGCGCTCGGGCTTGTGCAGCCCGGCGGCTCGGATCTCGTCGAGGGTGGCGCGGAGGTCGTCGCGCACGGAGTCGAACATGGCTGAAGCTCCTGAAGAGGTAAGGGAGTTACGCGGTCCAGTCGAGGATGACCTTGCCGCCGCGGCCGCTCGCCGCATCGGCGAACGCCGCCTCGAAGTCTCGGTAGCCGTACCGGCCGGTGATGACGGGCGCGAGGTCGAGGCCGCCTTCCAGCAGGACCGACATCGCGTACCAGGTCTCGAACATCTCGCGGCCGTAGATGCCCTTGACGGTGATCATCGACGTGACGATCCGGGCCCAGTCGACCGGGAACTCCTGGGCCGGCAGGCCGAGCATCGCGATCCGGCCGCCGTGCGTCATGTTCGCGATCATGTCGCGCATCGCCTCGGGACGACCGGACATCTCCAGACCGATGTCGAAGCCCTCGCGCAGACCGAGTCGGCGCTGCCCGTCGGCGATCGTGGCGTCGGAGACATCGAGCGCGAGGCTCACACCGATCTTGCGGGCGAGGTCCAGCCGCTCCTCGCTCACGTCGGTGATCATGACGTTCCGCGCACCGGCGTGCCGGGCCACCGCCGCCGCCATCAGGCCGATGGGGCCGGCGCCAGTGATCAGCACGTCCTCGCCGACCAGCGGGAAGGACAGGGCGGTGTGCACGGCGTTGCCGAACGGGTCGAAGATCGCGGCGACATCGAGGTCGACGGGGACACGGTGCACCCACACATTGGCGGCGGGCAGCGCCACGTACTCGGCGAACGCCCCGTCGCGTCCGACGCCGAGCCCGATCGTGGCCCGGCACAGATGCCGCCGCCCGGCCAGGCAGTTGCGGCACTTCCCGCACACCAGATGGCCCTCGCCGCTGACCCGGTCGCCCACCGCGATGTCGGCGACGTCCCGGCCGGTCTCGACGACCTCACCGACGAACTCGTGCCCGACGACCAGCGGCGTACGGATCGCCTGCTGTGCCCAGCCGTCCCAGGACCGGATGTGCAGATCGGTGCCGCAGATGCCGGTGCGCAGCACCTTGATCAGTACGTCGCCCGGTCCGACGACGGGTTCGGGGACGTCCGCGAGCCACAGCCCGGGCTCCGCCTTCTCCTTGACCAGCGCCTTCAACGCTACGGCTCCTGACGGTCAGCCCCCGGGCGCGGGCATGCCGAAGGAGCCCTTGCCGGGGAGAGGGGTGGTGTCGAGTGGCAATCTGCCGCACGTCCGCACCCCGGGTCCATCGAGGATTTCTTAACCGCGGCCGAAGTTCCGCTTCACACCTGCCCGTAGCGCTCCAGTCGTACGGTGAGTTCCGCGGCCGCCGTCTTGATGGTCTCCAGCCCGGCCTTCCCCCAGGGCCGGGGTGCCACGTCGACGACGCAGACAGTGCCGAGCACCATGTCCGTACTGTCGATGAGCGGTGCGCCCAGATAGGAGCGGATGCCGAACTCGTCGACGACCGGGTTGCCCGCGAACCGCGGATAGTCGCAGACGTCCTCCAGGACGAGCGCCTTGCGTCGGACCACCACATGTGGGCAGAACCCATGGTCGCGCGGGAGGGTCCGGCCGACCTCCGGACTGGTGCCGTCGCTCCTCACGTACGGGCCGATGGCCGGAAGGTGCAGACCCGCGAAGAACTGCCGGTTCACGTCGATGAAGTTGACCATGGCGTACGGCGCCCCGGTCACCTCGGCGAGACCGTCCGCGAAGGCGTCGAGGGCGGGCTCGGTCCGCTCCCCCAGACCCAGCCGACGCAGCCGGTCCGCCCGGGCCGGGGCCTCCTTGTCCTCGGGCGTGAGCAGCAGACGACCGGCCGGGCGTGGCGGGTCGTAGCTCATGGGCGCGCTCCGTCGCTGTGGGGATATGTCATAGGCGGGCTCCGTGGGGTGTGCGGGGATCACATGTGGGCGCCATGGCTCGGCGCGGGGGCCGGGGCATGGGCGATGAGATGCCGAACGAGGGTCAGCAGGGTCTGGACGCCGGAGCTGGAGATCCGGGCGTCGCAGCGCACGACGGGGATCTCGGGGTCGAGATCGATGGCGGCGCGCACCTCCTCGGGGTCGTAGCGGTAGGAGCCGTCGAACTCGTTGATCGCGACGATGAAGCCCATGCCGCGCTGTTCGAAGAAGTCGACGGCGGCGAAGCACTCCTCCAGACGGCGGGTGTCGGCGAGGATCACCGCCCCGAGCGCACCCTCGGAGAGCTCGTCCCACATGAACCAGAACCGCTCCTGTCCCGGTGTGCCGAACAGGTACAGCACATGTTCCGGGTCGAGCGTGATGCGGCCGAAGTCCATGGCCACCGTCGTCTCGACCTTGTTCTCGATTCCGTCGAGGTTGTCGGTCGCGGCGCTGACCGTGGTGAGCAACTCCTCCGTGCTCAGCGGCGCAATCTCACTGACGGCGCCGACGAAGGTCGTCTTGCCGACCCCGAACCCGCCCGCCACCAGGATCTTGAGCGCGGTGGGGAAGAGGTCGGTGCCGTCGTCGTAGTCAGAGCTGTCGTCGTAGTCCATCGAGCACTGCCTCCAGAAGGGCCCGGTCGGTGGGGTTGTGGTGGAACTCGGGGGGCTTGGTGGTCAGCGCCCCGCAGTCGACGAGGTCGGAAAGCAGCACCTTGGTGACCACCGCCGGCAGCTTCAGGTGGCCGGCGACCTCGGCGACCGAGACGGGCGCGCGGCACAGGTCGAGTGCCTGCGCATGCTCCGGACCGAGGTAGCCGAAGGGGGTGGCCCCGGTGGCCATCACCTGCGACAGAAGGTCGAGCGCGACGGTGGGCCGGGTGCGGCCGTTGCTGACCGTGAAGGGGCGCACCAGCCGTCCGGCCGCGTCGTCGAGCCAGGGCCCGTCGCCGGCCGCCGCCACGGTCAAGGCCTCAACGCCGTGGATTCGACGGCGTGCTGACGGGGCGCGGTCATCAGGTAGGGGCGGACGCTCTTGACCAGCATCGCCATCTCGTAGCCGAGCACCGCCGCGTCGGCCTCGCGGCCGGCGAGCACGGCGAGGCAGGTGCCGGATCCGGCAGTCGTCACGAACAGCAGCGTCGAGTCGAGTTCGACGACGACCTGGCGGACGTCTCCGCCGTCGCCGAAGCGGACGCCGGCGCTGCGGCCGAGGGAGTAGAGACCGGAGGCCAGGGCCGCCATGTGGTCGGCGCTGTCGGGGTCGAGGCCGTGGACCGACTTCACGAGCCCGTCGCAGGACAGGAGTACCGCGCTGGTGGTGTGCGGTACGCGCTGCACGAGGCCGCTCATCAGCCAGTCGAGATCGGATACATGGCCGGTCGGCGCTTCGCTCGCCATGGTGGATCGACTCCTTGAGGTACGAAGGTCTGCGGGAGCGCTGGGGGTGGGGCCGGCGGTGGTCAGGGGGGTGTCTACGGAGGTGGTCATCCGGCTGGTGCGCTCCCGTCGTGCCGGGTGGTGGTGTGGTCGGGGTGGGGCGGCATGGGGCGCGCCTCCGTTGTGTGGGCCGCATCCATGGGCGGTACGTCTATGGAGCGGGCCCTGGTCATGGGTTCGGCATCTGTGTGGGATGCGTCGAGCTGTGTCGGCGCAAGGCGCGTCGGCTCCGTGCGCACCGGTTTGGTGTGTACGGGCTCCATGTGTGCCGGATCCATGTGTGCGGGCTCCGTGTGCGCGGGCTCCGTATGGCCGGACACCATGTGTGGCCCGGAGCCCGTGTGTCCCGACACCGGGTGGGGTGCCTCGACGGGCGCGGGCTGTCTGTGCGAGGACTCCATGTGTGGGAACTCCATGTGCGACAAGTCCCTGTGCAGGGAGGTGCTGCTCTGCGGGGAGTCCATGTGGGGGGCGGACGCCATGTGGGACGCATCCAGGTGGGACGAGTCCATGTGGCCTGACTCCATGTGCTGCTGCGCCTCCGCGAGGCCGATGCCGCGCTGGAAGGCTGCCATCAGGCCGGGGTCGTGGCCGGCGAGGGAGTCCGAGTCCAGGCGCGGTGCCGGGCCGTCGCGCAGTTGCGGCGCGATGTGTTCCTGGGCGCGGCGCCTGGGTAGTTGGGGCTTGCCCATGGTGCCGCGCACGGCACTGGTGCGCGGCAGGGGCGGTGTGGCCGTGTTCTCGGCGACGAGCGGACGGTCTTCGGGCCGGATGCCGGGCAGTGCCTCGGCGGGATTGGGCCGCTCCTCGTGGGCGCGTACGGGCAGCGGCACCGGTGGGCCGCTGTCCTGCATCGGGGCGGACGCCCGAGGGGCCCGCTGCCGGGGCGGCACGCCGGTCGGCGGCGCGGGCGCGATCCGCTGTCCCGCATCGGGTGCCGGTGCGGGCCGCGGCTGCTGCGTCGGTACGGCCGGCCCCGCGCCGCCACCGGTGTCCTGCGGCCGCGGTACGGCCCCGGGGGCGCCCGGATGCGTACCCAGCAGCCCCTGCGGCACGACGAGAACGGCCTGGACACCGCCGTAGATATTGGTCTGGAGGCGGACGTTGATGCCGTGCCGTCGTGCGAGCTGGGAGACGACGAACAGCCCGATGCGGCCGTCGGCGAGCAGGCTCGCGACATTGACCTGGTCGGGGTCGGCGAGCAGGGCGTTCATCTTGTTCTGCTCGCCCACGGGCATACCGAGTCCGCGGTCCTCGACCTCGACGGCGAGCCCGGAGGTGACCAGCTCGGCACGGAGCAGCACTTGGGTGTGCGGGGCGGAGAACACCGTGGCGTTCTCGACGAGTTCGGCGAGCAGATGGATCACATCGGCGACGGCGTGTCCGCGCAGGGTGCCGTCGATGGGCGGCACGAGCTTGACGCGCGAGTACTGCTCGACCTCGGCGATGGCCGAGCGCAGCACCTCGGTCATGGAGACCGGGTTGCTCCACTGTCTGCGCGACACGGCGCCGCCGAGCACGGCGAGGTTCTCCGCGTGGCGCCGGATGCGGGTGGCGAGGTGGTCGACGTGGAAGAGGCCCTTGAGCAGGTCGGGGTCCTCGATCTCGTTCTCCAGCTCGTCGAGGATGGAGATCTCGCGGTGCACCAGCGACTGAAGGCGCCGGGCGAGATTCAGGAAGACCTCCAGCTTCTGCTCGCTGCCCGCCTGGCTGGACAGCTGTGCGGCCTGCACGACGGCGGTGACGGCGCCGTCGTGCACGCGGGCCAGGTCGGCGGCGAGCAGCTCGAAGTCGTCGGCGTCCTCAGGAGGCCCGCTGCGCGGCTTGCGCTGGGGCGGGCCGTCGCCGCGGCGCAGCGCCTCGACGAGGGCCCGCAGATCGGCCTCGCCGCGCGCGCTGCTCTTGCGCAGCGCACCGAGCCGTTCGCTCACGGACCTGGCGGCGCGATCGGCGGCCACGGCGGCGATCGCGATCCCGACGCAGGTCACCGAGACGGCACCGGCGAGCACGCCCCACAGGATGAGGCTGGGCTGCGCCCCGGTCGTGCGGACGGTGAACAGCACGGCGGCCGAGGCGCTGAGGGCGACCGCGAGGGGCGGCAGCACGGCGAGACGCAGGAGTTGGGGTCGTATGGGCGTCTCGGGCAGCGCGGGTACGGGTCGGGCGACCGGCCGCCCGTGCCGGCCGCCCTCGCGGCGGTCTGCGCGTGGTGCCGGTGCGCGGAGCTGAGACATCGGTGTCCTCGTACTGGTCCGTCGGTCCTGGTTGCCAGGGGGGTTCGCGTGGCCGCCGGTGTCGCCCCCGGTGTGCGTCCCGGAGGGCTCACGGCCCCGGGCGGTCGCTCCCCCGGGCTCGCGGGATCCGACGTGCGCCCGGCTGGACCGGGGCGACCCGGCGTGCGCTCCGCCGGTCCCCCGGCCGCGCTCGCGTCGGGAGGGCGCTGCGGCGCCGCGGTCGCCGGTCACCGGCTTCCCCCGGCTCCCGGCCGGGGCCGGGGCCGGGGCCGAGCCAGGGGTGCTCCCATCGCGTCGACTCCCTCCGCCGCCTCGCAGCTGCACCTCTCCAGACCCCGCTCCCTGATCCGTCCTGATCCACGCGACGCCCCCGGCCGCGGTGCGCGAATCGGGCATGCGGCATCGCGGTGCCGATCGAAAGACCGAAAAATTCGGCCCTGCGTCGCTCGGCGGACACTCACCGTAGTCGCCTGCGCTTCATGTGCGGTGGGCAGTTGACAAAGTCCCCCGGAGAGCTTCCCGCTCTGGTATGAGGCCTCGTACGACAGACCGATAAACCTCTCGCACCCCAGTTCTGGAACGAGAAAAGAGCGATCACAGCTGGTCAGAAGTGGTCACGAACAGACGGCGAGGGCCGGAGAGCTTTTCGCTCTCCGGCCCTCGCCATCCACGGATTCTCCGCGTTCGATCACCCCGTCGGTACGGTCTCGGGGTCGCCCGTGCCCTCGGCCGCACCGCCTGGAGCGTCACGCGCCGTATCGGTCGGACCCTCGGCCGCGGCCTTCGTCGAGGTGCCGGTCCGGAGGTCGGCGTCCGGCCACCCGTCGGCCGGGGCCGCCGCCACCGCGCGCCACCAGGGCTCGGCGGGCACGGTCTCGGACGTGGGTTCGAAGGGCTCACCGGGCCGGGGCAGGGCCACGCGAGCACCCTCCGCGCGTGCTGCCGCGACGGTTCCCTCACCGGGATCCGCCCACGGGTGCATCGCCAGATTGAAGGTGGCCCAGTGGATCGGCAGCATCACACCCTGAGGCGTCCCGCCCTGGAGGTCCAGGTGAGCGCGCATGCCTTCCTCGGGGGTCATGTGGATGTCGGGCCAGAACTCGGAGTAGGCCCCGATCTGGATCATCGTGGCGTCGAACGGGCCGTAGTCGGCGCCGATGTCCTTGAAGCCCTCGAAGTACCCGGTGTCCCCGCTGTGGTAAATCCGGTGTTCCTCGCCCGCGACGGACCAGGAGGCCCACAGCGTGTGCTGGGTGTTGCGCAGCCCTCGGCCGCAGAAGTGGCGGGCCGGGGTGGCGGTCAGGGTGAGGCCGCCGACCTTGGTGTCCTCGTGCCAGTCGAGCTCGCGCAGCCGGTCCGGGGACACTCCCCAGTGTTCGAGGTGGGCGCCGACGCCGAGCGGCACGGCGAACAGGGTGTCCGTGTCCGCCAGCATCTTGATCGAGGGCATGTCCAGGTGGTCGTAGTGGTCGTGCGAGATGACGACGACGTCGACCGGGCCGAGCGCGGCCAGCGGCAGGGGCACCGGGTGCAGCCGCTTGGGCCCGGCGAAGGGGAACGGGGAGCAGCGCTCGCCCCAGACGGGGTCGAAGAGCACTCGGTGGCCGTCTATCTCCGCGAGCACGCTGGAGTGACCCATCCAGGTCAGCCGCAGCCCCGTGGCCGGGGGCCGGGCGATGTCGGCGAGGGTCGTGGCGTGCACCGGAACCGTGCCCTGCGGGGCGCGGCGGGGGCGGGTGTCACGGTCGAGGAAACCCTTGGCCAGCTCCACGGACGAACCGGAGGGCCGGGTCCGGGCCTCGCCCCCGGGATTGAGGAAGACCCCGTCCTTGAAGTGCGGCGATCTGCGGATACGCGCAAGACGCTCACCACTGGGGTCCGCGCCGAAGGCAGCGGGCTGCAGTGCGCGGAGCCCGGTGCTCAGGGAACGGAATCCGGTCACGGTACCTCCAAGTGGAGTCGCTGAGGACTTCCATTATGGGCGCCGCCTCTGACAACCCCGGGTCACCCCGGTCACACTGCGATGTCCCACCTGCCCGGCCCGGTGGAAACTACAGCTCGGAGTCGCCCCACACCCGAACGTCCACCTCGTCCCCGACCGTCACCTTGCCGGGCCGCAGGACCGCGAACTTCGCGCCGAACGCGACTCCGCCGGCGCGCGCCCGGCGGTAGCCGGCGAGCGTGCGCAGCGGTTCCGGGCCGTCCTTCGAACCGGTTTCCTGGTCGACCAGGGTGACGGCGCAGCGGATGGCGAGCTTCGCGTAGCCCAGTTCGGCGTCGCCGATGGTGATGCGGTGGGCGCGGTCCTCGGAGTGCGGTTCGTCCCAACCGCCGACGACGACGTTCGGGCGGAAGCGGTCCATCGGCAGCGGGCTGCCGCCCCGCTCGGCCACCTTGCCGTTGAGGAGGTCGAGGGTCCCGCGGGAGAGCATGTGCAGCGCACAGCTGTCGGCGTAGCCGGAGGTGCCCGGTGTACGGCCGTCGGTCACCCGGTCGTGCTCGGGTGGCACGCGTACGAGCCTGCTGGGCGCCCGGAGCACGTCCGACAGCCATGCGGCGGCGGTGTCCCCCTGGTCGATCCCCTGATACGGACTCCCGAAGAGGTCGACCGGCCGCCGGGCCCCGGATGCGTCCACGTCGACGCGCACGGCCTCGGCCCCCGGCGCCCGCAGCACGAGCACTTCCCCGCCGGGCCCGACCTCCGGCCGGATGAGTGCGAGCCGGGGATCCCGCCGCTGCGTCCGGAACACCCCCTCCTCACTGACGACCATGAAGCTGCGGTCGTGCGCGAGGCCTGCCGGGGTCACCATCGCCTCGCCCGGCGAGGTCCCGGCGCATCCCTTGATGGGGTAGTAGGTCAGTTCGACGACGTGGGCCATGCCCTGCCCGCTCCCTCCGATCCACGATCGGTGCGCTTGGGAGAGAACCTACTGATCCCACCCGCCCGCCCTCCAACGGGTTTCGCGTTGACACGACACGCCACCCGTCCCGATACTGACTCGCCGTTCAGCAACGCTCATGTCGAGGAGCCCGCATGACCACCCCCCTGATGTCGCTCGTCTGGACCGACCACGTCACCGGGCGACAGGGCTTCCTTGTCGTCGACCGGCTGGTACGCGGTGTGTCCAGTGGCGGGCTGCGGATGCGGGCGGGCTGCACCCTCGACGAGGTCACCGGGCTCGCGCGCGGCATGACGATGAAGGAGGCGCTGCACTACGACCCCGAGGGGCGGTACGTCCCTCTCGGCGGCGCCAAGGGGGGCATCGACTGCGATCCGCAGGACCCGGACTCGTACGGGCTTCTCGTGCGCTACCTGCGCGCCATGCGGCCGCACATCGAGAGCTTCTGGACCACGGGCGAGGACCTCGGGCTCACCCAGGACCTGGTGGACCGGGCGGCCGCGGAGGCGGGGCTCGTGTCATCGATCCAGGCCGTGTATCCGCTGCTGGACGACGAGACCGCGGCCCGGCGCCGGCTCACCGAAGCGTTCGCCGTCGAGGTGGACGGCCTCGGGCTCGACGAACTCGTCGGCGGCTGCGGGGTCGCCGAGTCGGCGCTCGCCGCCCTGGACCGGGCGAGCGTGCCGTACACAGGAACGCGCGTCGCCGTACAGGGCCTGGGCACCATGGGCGGTGCGACGGCACGCTTCCTCACGCGCGCGGGGCTTTCGGTGGTGGCCGTCGCCGACATCAAGGGCACGATCGCCAACCCGGCGGGGCTCGACGTCGAGACCCTGCTCGCCGGGCGCGACGCGTACGGAACCGTCGACCGTTCCGGCTTGCGTCCCGGTGACCGGGAACTGCCGGGCGACGCCTGGCTGTCCGTCGACGCGGAGGTGCTGGTGCCCGCGGCCGTCTCGTACGCGGTCGACGCCGTGAACCAGGAGCGGATCACCGCCCGCTGGATCGTCGAGGCGGCGAACATGCCCGTACTGCCCGAGGCGGAGGAGCTGCTGACCGCGCGCGGGGTCACCGTACTGCCGGACGTGGTCGTCAACTCCGGGACGAATGCCTGGTGGTGGTGGACGCTGTTCGGTGACATCGGCGCCGACGCGGACGAGGCGTTCGCGCACACACGCCGTTCGATGCGCGCCCTGGTGAACCTGATGCTGGCCCGCGCGGAGACCGACGGGACGACACCGCGGGCCGCGGCGCACGCCATCGTCGCGGACCGGCTGCCGGTGATCGCCGCGCGATTCGGCTGGTACCGGTGACGCGGGTCTTTGACATGTTCTGTGTAGGGTGACCGCGTGGCCAGGGTGCGGTTGAGCGTGGCTGAGCGGCGCGAGGAGCTGCTGAAAGCCGCCATCGAGCAGATCGAGGCGCGGGGCGTCGCGGCCGTCCGGATCGCCGACGTGGCCGCCGCACTCGGTGTGAGCAACGCCCTGGTGCTCTATCACTTCTCCACCAAGGAGAAGCTCGTCGCCGCCGCCTTCACCCACGCCGCCGAGGACGACCTCGCTCAGCTGCGCCGGGTGCTCGGCCGCCGTACGACGGCACTGCGCCGGCTTCGGGCCGCCGTGCGCTGGTACGCGCCCACGGGCCAGGCCAAGGGCTGGCGGCTGTGGATCGAGGGCTGGGCGGTGGCGCTGCGCGAGCCCGCCCTGCGTGAGGTCACCCGCGATCTCGACAAGGAGTGGAAGGCCGCGATCGCCGAGGTCATCGCCGAAGGGGTGGCCGCGGGCGAGTTCCGCTGCCCGGATCCCACCGGCGCGGCCCTGCGCCTCACGGCCCTCCTCGACGGACTCGCCGTGCAGATGACCTCCTATGCCGGCGCGGTGTCACGCGCGCGTGCGCAGGAATGGGTCGATGACGCACTCGCCCGCGAACTGGGACTGGAGCGGAAGGCGTTGACCGCGACAGGACGGTGAGCGGAACCGCCCACCGCCGCCCTCAGGCCACGAACCTGATCCGTTCCTTGATGTCGTGCGGCGACAGCGCCCCCTTGGCCGTCGCATGGTCGCCCGACGACTCTCCCCGCAACCGCCGCCCGATCCACGGGACCAGGTACTCACGCGCCCAGTGGACGTCGTCCCGCCGCACATCGAGGGTGCCCCGCGGCGGCAGCGGGGGCCAGGGCTGGTCGGGGTCGGCCGGGACCTCCAGGCCGAGGACCTGGCCGGCGCGCAGCGCCACGCGCGTGTGCCCCTCGGCCGAGAGGTGGAGCCGGTCGTTGTCCCAGGCCCGCCGGTCCTGAACGGTCTTCAGGGACCACAGGTCGAGCACCGGGCAGCCGAACCGGTCGGCGATCGCCCGTACATGGCCGTTGTAGGTGGCGATCTTGCCGCGCAGATGCTTGAGCACCGGGACGCCCCGGGTGTCGAAGCCGGTCGTCACCATGACGCTGCCCACGGCCGAGGTGAGCCGGACCATCGCCCGCTCGAAGCGTTCGGCGACCTCGTCGGGGTCGGTTCCGGGCCGGATGATGTCGTTGCCGCCCGCGCAGAACGAGACCAGGTCCGGGGCGAGTTCGACTGCCTTCGGAAGCTGGTCCGCCACGATCTGGTCGAGCAGTTTGCCGCGCACGGCGAGGTTGGTGTACTCGAAGTCGCCCTCCGGACGCCGGTCCGCGAGCAGTACCGCGAACCGGTCGGCCCAGCCGACGAACGCTCCGTCGGGGCCGGGGTCGCCGACGCCCTCGGTGAAGCTGTCCCCCACCGCCACGTACGACCCGATCACTGATCTGTTGTCATTCTTCGAATCGTCTGCCACATCGGCCCATGATTCACCTTCGGATGTGAGCTACGCGACCGTAGGAAGGGGTTGACGGGCGGTGAGATAAGCCACGCCTAAAGTGTTCACCAACTCAGGAATAGCCTTCCGATCAAGGACGTTGTGGCGTCACTCAGCCGTCCGTCTCGATCCGGGCGACGAAGAACACCGAAGGCCGGACCCGGGGATCGGGGTCCGGCCTTCGGTGGCGTGGGGGGCGCGTCGGTCGCGGGTGTCAGCCGACGGAGACGCCGTGCGAGCGGAGGTAGGCGACGGGGTCGACGTCCGAGCCGTAGTCCGGGGTGGTGCGGATCTCGAAGTGCAGGTGCGGGCCGGTCACATTGCCGGTCGCGCCGGAGAGGCCGAGCTCCTGGCCCTCGGTCACGGTCTGCCCGTTGGAGACGGATATCGAGGACAGGTGGCCGTACTGCGCGTAGTAGCCGTCGGCCAGCTTGACGACGACCTGATTGCCGTACGCACCGCCCCAGCCCGCGGAGACGACCGTGCCCGCACCCACGGACTTCAGCGAGGTGCCGGTCGGGACGACGAAGTCGACGCCTGTGTGGTAACCGCTGGACCACATGCTGCCCGACATGTGGTATGGGGTCCCGACGGTGGCACCGGCCACCGGCAGGGTGAAGCCGCCGGCGGTGCTCGTGGTGTCGGCGGACTGAGTGTTCGCCGCGTTCGAGCTGGACGACGCCGCCGAATCCGACGCGGACGAGTCGGACGAAGCGGATGAGTCCGACGAGCCGGACGACTTCGACGAAGGCGACGAAGGCGACGACTTGGAGGAGTCGGTCGCGGCCTTCTTGCCGATCGAGAGCTTCAGACCGGGGTGGATGAGCGACGGGTCGTCGCCGACGGCCTCTCGGTTGTCCGAGTAGAGCTTGTGCCAGCCACCGCTGACATTCTGCTCGTCGGCGATCTTCGAGAGGTAGTCACCGGCCCTCACGGAATAGGTCTTCACTCCCGAGGTTTTCGCGGCGGCCTTCTTCTCGGCTGCCTTCTTCTCGGTCTTCGGAACCGACTGAACGGCCTTTTCCGAAACGGATTGAGCGGGAGCGGCATGTGCTCCGGTGGCCCCCAGCAGCGGGAGGGCGAGCGCTGCGCCACCGGTTCCGGCGACGGCGATCGAGCGGGTGAAGCGCTGGCTCTTGGGACGGCGGTGCTTACCCTTCGCGGGCATGGCGAATTCCTCTCCGGCGCCTACGAGGTGAGCTGTCGGGTGCGGACTGGAGATGTCCGGCCGCGCGTTCGCGGCTTGACCCCTAGCCGTTCCGGAGACCGGAACAGGCGGTTCTACCTGTGGGTCCCCCGCTCCTGCCGTTCACGGGTGAGTTGTGCGGTCTCCGGGCGGCGGCAGGATTGGGCGTCCGTCCGGATTGGTGGCGAACGTAAGCGACTAAGACGCAAAGGGACAAGCAAGAGGTTCCCGGGACATGCGTTTCTCTTGATCCCTTGTGGGAAATCCCAGTCACACTCCGTGAATTCCGACCGCGCACGGGATTCAAATCCCTGGAAAGACACGCGAATTACGTGAACATGACGGGCGACGCTCGGTCACGAATATGACGCTGCTCACGCGGCATCTCCCCAGGGCGCCTTATTCCAGAGCGAGTTGGAATGAAGATCCCAATTCGGACAGAAGACTCAGATGCGACGCAGCCGGAGAACCGTCGCATCGAGGTCGCCGCGCAGCCCCGTAGGCAATCCGTGGTGCAACAGCACCGCACCCCGGTGAACTTCGCCCGTTTCGCGGCATTCATACGACGCCGTCGGGTCGAGGCCGCGCAGCCGGAGCGCCGGTACGGGCTCGCCGTAGTGCTGCGACTGGAGCCAGGCGATGACGACGGTCTCGTCGCCGAGCACGTACTGCACCGCACTCGAACCGCCCTGCGGCGGCCGCAGCCGGTAGAGGTCCCCGCGCTGCACGAGAGGCCGGATCTCCTTGTACAGGCCCACCCAGTCCCGGGCCTCGGCAAGCTCTTCGTCCGTCCACTTCGTGAGGTCGCCGCCGACCCCGAGCACCCCGGCCATGGCGCTCACGAACCGGAAGCGCAGCGAGCTGACCCGGCCGTTGAGCTGGGTGTTGGGGCTGTCGGTGACCCAGGCGGCCATGACCCGCGCGGGGTGGATCTGGCTGAAGCCGTGCTGGATGGCGAGCCGGTCGAGCGGGTCGGTGTTGTCCGAGGTCCACATCTGATCCGTGCGGCTCATGATCCCGAGGTCGATCCGGCCGCCACCGCCGGAGCAGGACTCGAAGGCGACGCCGGGGTGCGCTTCCCGCAGCCGGTCCAACAGGCGGTACAGAGCGTGCACATGGTCGACCCACAACCGCTGCGGATACGCCTCTCCCGGCCAGCCCGCGTCGGTGAAGCAGCGATTGAAGTCCCACTTCACGTAGTCGATCGGGGCGCTGGAGAGGAGCGTGTCGAGCTGCTCCCAGAGGTACTCCTGGACATCGTCGCGGGCGAGGTTCAGTACGAGCTGATTGCGAAATTCAGCACGCTTGCGTCCGATTTGGTACTGCACCCAGTCGGGGTGGGCGCGGTACAGGTCGCTGTCCGGATTGACCATTTCGGGCTCGACCCAGATGCCGAACTGCATACCGAGTCCGTGCACGTGGTCCGCGAGCGGCTTGAGGCCGCCGGGGAAGCGGTCGGGGTTGGGTGTCCAGTCGCCGAGCCCGGCCCGGTCGCTGGTCCGCGCCCCGAACCAGCCGTCGTCGACCACGAACAGCTCCACGCCCATGTCCGCGGCCCGGCGCGCGAGTGCCCGCTGCTGCTCCTCGGAGATGTCGAACTCGGTGGCCTCCCAGGAATTGAAGAGCACCGGCCGGTCCTGGTCCGCGTCCGGGATGACGTACGCCCGCTGATAGGCGTGCCACGCGCGGCTCGCCCCGCCGAAGCCGCGGTCGCTCCACAGACCGGCGAAGACGGGCGTCGTGAACGACTCGCCCGCCGCCAGGCGCAGCAGGCCCGAGTCGTCGTATCCGGCACCGCCGGTGATCTGCACGCGCGCGTCGGGGAGTTGGGCCACGGCGATCCGCCAGGACCCGGACCAGCCGAGGGCGCAGCCGTAGACCTCGCCGCGCTCCTCGGTCGCGTCGTCGTCCAGCGCGACCCAGGGCAGATGCTGGTGACCGGTGTGGCCGCGCCGGCTGCCGATGACCTTCTCACCGTAGGTGAGGTCGGAGCGCACGAGCCGGGACTCCGCTGCCCAGCGGCCGTGCAGCTGGGAGAGCCGCCAGGCGCCGCGGTCGGGCAGGGTCCAGGTGGCGGAGTCGGCACGCAGCAGCTCGACCGTCGGCCCGTCGTTGTCGAGGGTCACCCAGCGCTCCACGACGTCGTCGCGCATGCGATAGTGCAGCGTGACGGTCAGGCCTTCGTCGCGAAACCGCAGCCGCAGTGCGTCGCCCTCGGCCTCGTACGCCTCGAAGTGCCACTCGGTGCCGCGCCGCTCCTCGGTGCGTACGGACAGGGCGGGCCGGGCGAAGCGGGGGCCGCCCTCGACCGGGTACTCCTCGCGTCCGTCGAGCTGGGACTCGAAGGAGCTGCAGCCCGGCTGCGCACGCATCGCGAGGGCCTCGGCGTCGGCGAGCGCGACCCGCGGGCCCCAGTGCAGGTGCACCAGTTCGTCTTCGTCGGTGAGATGGATGGCGTAACCGCTGGTCGGCCCGGTGAGGAGCCACGTACGGGCGTTGTCCGAAATCTCCAGCATCACGTCTCCACAGATCCCAACAGGTGCACTCAAGTACCAACATCATCTATGCCCTTGATCCCCTGGCACAACGCCTGTGGACAACTTCATTGCCCCAGGAACCCATGTCGTATCGTCGAGTGCGTGCCCGTCGACGAGCCGCGCCGACGAAGCCGTCTGGGAGGAGCCCTCGTGACGCAGCAGATCCCGTCGACCGAGCCGGAGCTGGCCGGAGTGCGCAACTTCCGTGACGTGGGCGGACTGCCGACCGTGGACGGGCGGCGGGTGCGGCAGGGCGTGCTGTTCCGCAGCGGCCACCTCGCGCACGCGACCGCGGAGGACACCGTCTTCCTCGACTCCCTGGGTCTGCACACGATCTTCGATTTCCGCAACGCGGCCGACCAGAAGCTGGAGGGCCCGGACGTCGAGCTGCCCGGCGTGCGGAATGTGAACCTGCCGCTGACCGACCCGGCGGACGGCGCCGAGTTCTGGAAGATGGTCCGCGACGGCGACATCGACCAGCTGCGGACGATCCTCTCCGACGGCAAGGCGGCGAACCGCATGATCGTTTCGTACCGCACGATCATCAAGGAGCGCACCGCCGAGCACTCCCGGGTCCTGCACGCGCTCGCCGAGGAGAGCGTCCCCGCCCTGATGCACTGCGCGGCGGGCAAGGACCGGGCCGGCCTGTCCATAGCCGTGACGCTGCTCGCCCTGGGCGTGGAGCGCGAGGCGATCGTGACGGACTACCTGGAGTCGAACGCCAAGCACCGCCGCTACAAGGTCCACCGCAGCAGCAGCTCGTCCTCGGCCTACTCCCCCGAGGTCATGGAGCTGCTCAGCCCCCTCTTCGACGCGCGCGCCGAATACCTCACCGCGGCCTTCGAGACCATCGAGGAGACCTGGAGCAGCGTCGAGGTCTACCTGGAACAGGGCCTCGGAGTCACCCCCGAGATCCGCGAGCGGCTGCGCGAGCGCCTGCTGGACTGAGGACGTGACGCTACTGCTTCGCCCCCAGCTCGAAGAGCAGGAAGATGAAGGCGGCGAAGACGTGGCCCACCGCGATGTAGATGATCAGGCGCACCCACAGGGCGCGCGGGAACTTCTCCTCCATGTCCCTCATGGCATGACTCCAGGGGTGGGGCCCAGGCACAGCGTGGCCGTGGGGCTCTGCAACAGGGTGTGGACGAACAGGAGCTCCAGCCCGCCGCGGTCCTCGGCGGCGATGCGATGCGGGGTCAGCGAGTCGAAGTGCGCACTGTCGCCGGGGGCGAGCACATGCGTGGTGTCGCCGAGGCGCAGCCGTAGCCGCCCCTCGAGCACGTACAGCCACTCCTCGCCGGGGTGCACGCGCACGATGTCGCCCTGGGAGCCGTACGGCACATGCAGGCGCAGGGCCTGCATACCGCGGCCCGGCGCCCCGGCCTGACGGTACGTCCAGCCGCCGGCCGCGGTCGGTTCCATGTCCGCGGCGCGTACGACGGCGTCCCGGTCGGCGACGGTCTCGCCGAGCAGCTCCGAGACGGTCGTACCGTAGATGCGGGCAAGGGCGAGCAGCATCGGCAGCGAAGGCTGGCGCTGCCCGGTCTCCAGGCGGGACAGGTGGGCGGGCGACAGTCCGGCGGCGCGGGCCGCGACCTCCAGGGTGAGGGCGGCGCGGCGGCGCAGGGCACGGAGCTGCGGCGCCACGGCGGGCAGGTCCACAGCGGGCGCCTGCGCGGCCGGCGGGTCCTCGGGCGGCCCGGCTGCCGGCGCGGACTCGGGCTCGGGCTCGGCTTCGGGAGAGCTCATGCCCCCATTCAGCCGGAATCTTGTCTCTGAGACAAATCTTTTGCCTCAGAGACAAGAACCGGACGGACAGGGACCGCAGAGACAAGAGCCACCGTCTCCTACCGGTTCGCCACCGCCTGCTTCACCAGCGTCTTCCCGAAGTCCCACATCAGACCGCCCCCGCTGTGGGCGTCGTCCATCACGGCCGTGAAGGCCTCGACAAACCGGTCCACCTCCCGCTCGCCCACGACCAGCGGCGGGATCAGCTTGATCACCTCCAGGTGGTCACCGGAGACCTGGGTGAGGATCCGGTGCCGCTGGAGCAACGGGACGACCACCATCTGCGCGAACAGGCCCTTGCGGGCCGCCTGGAGCATGGTCCAGCGGCTGCGCAGCTTCAGCGAGGCGGGCTTGCCGAACTCGATGCCGATCATCAGGCCCCGGCCGCGGACATCGGCCAGCAGCTCGTACTTGTCGACCAGTGCCGCGAGGCGGGACTTGAGCAGCTCACCGGTGGCGCGGGCGTTCGCGACGAGCTGCTCGTTCTCCATGACCGACAGGACGGCCAGGCCCGCCGCCATGGCCTGGGCGTTGGATCCGAAGCTCGCCGAATGGACCAGCACGCGGTCGATCGACGAGTAGACCTTCTTGAAGATCCAGTCCTTGCCGAGCGTGGCGCCCACCGGCACATAGCCGCCGGAGAGCGCCTTGGCCACACAGACCAGGTCGGGTTCGACGCCGTCGTCGTGCTGGTAGGCGTAGAAGTCCCCGGTCCGGCCGAGCCCGGTCTGCACCTCGTCCACGATCAGCAGCGCCTTGTGCTTGTGCAGCAGCTCCTGGGCGGCGCGCAGATAGCCGGGAGGGGTCTCCAGCACGCCCTTGCCCTGGATCGGCTCGACGATCAGGGCGGCGACGTCACCCTTCTTCAACTCCCTTGCCAGGGCGTCGAGATCACCGAGCGGTACGGCCGTGTCGGGCAGCAGCGGGGCGAAGCCGTCGCGGAAGCCGTCCTCGCCGTTGACGGAGAGGGAGCCGGTGGTCAGGCCGTGGAAGGCGTGGTCGCAGTACAGGACGCGGGCCTTGCCGGTGGCACGGCGGGCGAACTTCAGCGCGGTCTCGACCGCCTCGGTGCCGCTGTTGCCGAAGAACACCCGGTCCAGATGCGGACTGTGGACGAGCAGCCGCTCGGCCAGCAGCCCGGGCAGCGGCTGGCAGTCGAAGCGGGTGAGGTCCGCGAGCTGGGCGTCGAGCACGTCGTGCAGTGCCTTGCGGACGACGGGGTGATGGCGGCCCAGGCCCATCACCCCGAACCCGGCGAGCATGTCCAGGTAGTCGTCGCCGTCCGCGTCCCAGACGTACGCGCCCTCGGCCCGCTCGTAGACCTTGTCGAAGCCGATGGTGTGCAGCATGCGCGGGAGCTGGTGATTGAGGTACTTGGTGTGCAGCTCGTAGCGCTCGGCTCCGCGCTCGGCCAGCAGGGCGCCGAGGTCGAACTCCGTGGTCATTCGGGTTTCTCCTTGACCGGCCTGTGCACCGGTACGTCGACCGGCTCCTTGGCCTGCTCTTGGACGGCCAGACTCGCGCTGATCCGTCCGGCGACCTCGACGGGGGTGAGGCCGATGTCGGCGAGCACCTCGCCGCGCTTGGCGTGCGCGAGGAACTGCTCCGGGATGCCGAAGCGCCGTAGGGGCACATCGACGTCGGCGTCACCGAGCGCCAGGGCGACCGCGGCGCCGACCCCGGACGCCCGGCTGTTGTCCTCGACGACGGCCACCAGACGGTGCCCGGCGGCGAGGCCCGGGAGCTCCGGGTCGACGGGCTTGACCCAGCGCGGGTCGACGACGGTGCAGCCGATGCCGCGGGCCTCGAGCAGTTCGGCGGCCTGGAGGCAGACGGGCGCCATCACGCCGACGGCGACCAGCAGGACCTCCGGTGCGTCGTCGCGGTGCAGTACGTCGATGCCGCCCACCCGGTCGACCGCCGGGACGCACGGCCCCACCGACTCCTTCGGGAACCGCACCAGGGTCGGCGCGTCGTCCACCGCGACCGCCTCGCGCAGCTGGGCCCGCAGTTGGTCGGCGTCGCGCGGCGCGGCGATCCTGAGGCCCGGCACGACCTGGAGGATCGACATGTCCCACATGCCGTTGTGGGAGGCGCCGTCGACACCTGTCACGCCGGCCCGGTCCAGGACGAAGGTCACTCCGCAGCGGTGCAGGGCGACGTCCATCAGGAGCTGGTCGAAGGCGCGGTTGAGGAAGGTGGCGTAGACGGCGACGACGGGGTGCAGTCCGCCGGTCGCGAGCCCCGCCGCCGATACGGCCGCGTGCTGCTCGGCGATACCGACGTCCCACACCCGGTCCGGGAACCGTGCGGCGAACTTGCCGAGCCCGACCGGGTGCAGCATGGCCGCCGTGATCGCCACGACGTCCTCCCGCTCCTCCCCGATCTTGACGATCTCCTCGCCGAACACCGAGGTCCAGGACGGTCCGTTGGACGGCGCGAGCGGCTCGCAGGTCAGCGGGTCCATCACCCCCACGGTGTGGAAGTGGTCCTCCTCGTGCGCGAGGGCGGGTTCGTAGCCGCGCCCCTTCTCGGTGAGGCAGTGCACCAGCACCGGTCCGTGGAAGCGTTTCGCACGCCGGAGCGCGGACTCGACGGCACCGATGTCGTGTCCGTCGATCGGGCCGACGTACTTGAGCCCCAGGTCCTCGAACAGGCCCTGCGGCGCGAACGCGTCCTTGAAGCCCTTCTTCGCGCCGTGCAGCGCCTCGTAGACGGTGTTGCCGACGACGGGCGTGCGCTGAAGGACGTCCTTGCCCCAGGCCAGGACCTGTTCGTAGCTGTCGGTGGTGCGCAGGGTGGCGAGGTGGTTGGCAAGGCCGCCGATGGTGGGGGCGTACGAGCGTTCGTTGTCGTTGATGACGATGATCAGCGGCCTGTTCTTGGCGGCCGCGATGTTGTTCAGCGCCTCCCAGGCCATGCCGCCGGTGAGCGCGCCGTCGCCGATCACCGCGACGACATGTCCCTTCTCGCCCTGCACCTGGCGGGCCTTGGCGAGCCCGTCGGCCCAGCCCAGTGCCGTGGAGGCATGGCTGTTCTCGACGATGTCGTGCTCGGACTCCTCCCGCGACGGGTAGCCGGACAGGCCCCCCTTGCCGCGGAGCTTCGAGAAATCCTGACGCCCTGTCAACATTTTGTGTACGTAGCTCTGATGGCCGGTGTCCCAGACGATGCGGTCGACCGGCGACTCGAAGACCCGGTGCAGGGCGACGGAGAGTTCCACCACCCCCAGATTGGGCCCGAGATGACCACCGGTCCTGGCCACGGCGTGCACCAGGAACTCCCTGATTTCGTCGGACAGTTCGCCGAGTTGCGCCTCGGACAGCGCCTTCAGGTCGCGTGGTCCCCGGATGTTCTCCAGAATCGTCACGTTCGCGGGCCCCCTTCGGTCCGTGCTGTTCAGCTCACGGTGACGGCCGGCTCCCCCGACGCGACGCCGTCCTGCTCCATCTGCTCGGCGATCTTCATCGCCTCTTCAATGAGGGTCTCCACGATCTTCGACTCGGGCACGGTCTTGATGACCTCGCCCTTGACGAAGATCTGCCCCTTGCCGTTGCCGGAGGCGACCCCCAGGTCCGCCTCCCGCGCCTCACCGGGACCGTTGACCACACACCCCATCACGGCCACCCGCAGGGGCACTTCCATGCCCTCCAGACCGGCCGTGACCTCGTCGGCGAGCTTGTAGACATCGACCTGGGCGCGCCCGCAGGACGGGCACGACACGATCTCCAGCCGCCGCTGCCTGAGGTTCAGGGACTCCAGGATCTGGATGCCGACCTTGACCTCCTCGGCGGGCGGGGCGGACAGCGACACCCGGATGGTGTCGCCGATCCCCCGCGACAGCAGCGCCCCGAAGGCCACCGCCGACTTGATGGTCCCCTGGAAGGCTGGACCCGCCTCGGTCACACCCAAGTGCAGCGGGTAGTCGGACTGTTCGGCCAGCTGCTGGTAGGCGTGGACCATCACGACGGGGTCGTTGTGCTTCACCGAGATCTTGATGTCCCGGAAGCCGTGCTCCTCGAAGAGCGACGCCTCCCACAACGCGCTCTCCACCAGGGCTTCCGGGGTCGCCTTGCCGTACTTCTGGAGCAGCCGCCGGTCCAGCGAGCCCGCGTTGACCCCGATCCGGATCGGCGTGCCGTGGTCCTTCGCGGCCCGCGCGATCTCCTTCACCTTGTCGTCGAACTGCTTGATGTTGCCGGGATTGACGCGTACGGCCGCACAGCCGGCCTCGATCGCGGCGAACACGTACTTCGGCTGGAAGTGGATGTCCGCGATCACCGGGATCTGCGACTTGCGGGCGATCGTGGCGAGGGCGTCCGCGTCGTCCTGCGTGGGGCAGGCGACGCGGACGATCTGGCAGCCGGACGCGGTGAGTTCCGCGATCTGCTGCAAGGTGGCGCCGATGTCCGACGTACGCGTCGTCGTCATCGACTGCACCGACACCGGGGCCCCGCCCCCGACCGCCACCGGCCCGACCTGGATCTGCCGTGAGACACGGCGCTCTGCGATCGGCCGGACCGGTACCTCGGGGACGCCCAAGGAGATGGCGGTCATGACGTCAGTCCCGGTTTCCGGCGACGGTCTCCCGCATGGCACGCAGGGACTCCTTGAGGGAGCCCATGGTGGCCATGACCGCCGTCGGCTCGTAGCCGCAGTGCGCCATGCAGTTGGCGCAGCGCGGGTCCTTGCCACGGCCGTACTTGTCCCAGTCGGTGTCCTCGATCAGCTCCCGGTAGGTGGTCACGTACCCGTCGCTCATCAGGTAGCAGGGGCGCTGCCAGCCGAAGAGCGAGTAGTTCGGGATCGCCCACGCGGTGCACGGGAAGTCGACCTTGCCCTCCAGGAAGTCCAGGAAGAGCGGGGAGTGGTTGAGCCGCCACCTGCGCCGGTTGCCGCCCGAGAAGGCCTTCTTGAACAGCTCGCGGGTCTGTTCCACGCCCAGGAAGTGCTCCTGGTCGGGCGCCTTCTCGTAGGCGTAGGCGGGCGAGATCATCATCTCGTCGACCTTGAGGTCGTCGTTGAGGAAGTTGAGCACCTCGATGATGGTCTGCGGGGTGTCGGTGTTGAAGAAGGTGGAGTTGGTGGTGACCCGGAAGCCGCGCTTCTTGGCCTCCTTGATCGCCTCCACGGCCTCGTCGAACACACCCTCCTTGGCCACGGACTCGTCGTGCCGCTCGCGCAGCCCGTCGATGTGCACCGCGAAGGCGAAGTACGGCGAGGGCGTGAACTTGTCCATCTTCTTGCGCATCAGCAGCGCGTTGGTGCACAGGAAGACGTACTTCTTCTTCGCCACCAGCTGGCGCACGATCTCATCGATCTTGGGGTGCATCAGGGGCTCCCCGCCGGCGATCGACACCATCGGAGCGCCGGACTCGAGCACCGCTCCCACGGCCTGGGCGACCGGCATGCGCTGCTTGAGCACGCCCGCCGGGTGCTGGATCTTGCCGCAGCCCTCGCACTTGAGATTGCAGGCGTAGAGCGGTTCCAGCTCGACAATGAGCGGAAACTTGTCCCGCCTGCGGAGCTTTTGTTCAGCCAAGTACGTAGCAACCTTGATGGACTGGCGCAGCGGCATGGCCATCTGGCTCACCTCCTGGGGAGCAGCAAAGAACGGTGCCATTCATAGAAAGCTGGAAGAACGGAACGCAATACGCGGAAGGCAGATATTCCACCGCGCAATGTGCCGATCCGGACGAGTTCATGTTCTGGAGCGTCCACGACCACCCGGACGGCCGCAACCGGGCGTGGGCCCGTGCGTACGGCGCTCAGGAGCGTGGCCGCGGACTCCATGTCGACCGCGATCGCGCCGGTCGCGAGGAGATCGGACCGTTCCTGACCGCGGACGACATGATCGGAGCCGGTGAGCGGGCCGGTGTGGACGGTGCGCCCGGGCGCGGCCCGTACCAGCTCTTTGACGAGTAGGTCGGTCCCGACGCACGGAATGGTTCCACCCGGATCCCTGGTCTCCTCGGCGACCACCAGATCGCCGGGGTGCATACCGGGCGCGAGCCCGGCACAGAAGCCGGTGGCCAGCACGGCGGCCCCGTCGAGCGCCGGGTCGGCCAGGACCCTGGTGACGGAGCGCTCGGCCGCCTTGGGCCCCATCCCCGTACGCAGGACGGTGACCGGGCCGCCCGCACCACCGCGCTCGCTCAGGCGCAGGGCGAGGTGCTCGATGCCGAGCGCACAGGCGATCAGCAGCGGAACGGCGGCGGGCTGGGCGCTCATCAGCCCTCCTGTTCCTTGGCGAAGGGGTCTCCGTGGACGTACCGGCCGAGCGCCGTGAGCGGGAAGACCTGTCGGTAGAGGTGGTAGTTGATCGAGAAGTCCCACGGGAAACCGGTCCCCGTGAAGTACGGCTCGTCCCAGGAGCCGTCCGCCAGCTGGGTGCCGGCGAGCCACTCGACCGCGCGCTCGACGGCCTTGGATTCCTTCTCACCGGCCGCGAGCAGGGCCAGCAGGGCCCAGGCCGTCTGTGAGGCGGTGGAGGCGCCCTTGCCACTCCACTTCCTCACCTCGTGGTACGAGCGCAGGTCCTCCCCCCAGCCGCCGTCGTCGTTCTGTACGGACTCCAGCCAGGCCACGGCCCGGCGGATCGCCGGATGCGACCCGGGGAGTCCGGCGGCGGTGAGGGCGGGCACCACCGATCCGGTGCCGTAGATGTAGTTGACGCCCCAGCGCCCGAACCACGAGCCGTCCGGCTCCTGTTCGGCGAGCAGCCACTCGATGCCGCGCCGGGTGCGCGGATCGTGGCTGTAGCCCTCGACCGCCAGCATCTCCACCACGTGCGCGGTGACGTCCGCGGACGGCGGGTCGATGACCTCGCCGAAGTCGCAGAACGGCAGCCGGTTGGGGAACTTGCTGGTGTTGTCGACGTCGAAGGCCCCCCAGGCGCCGTTCTTGGACTGCATCCCGAGGTTCCAGCGCACCCCGCGTCCGATCGCCTTCTCCACCCGCTCCGGGTCGTGGTGCCTGACGCGGCGCAGCGCGAGGACGACCTCGGCGGTGTCGTCGATGTCGGGGTAGTTGTCGTTGTGGAACTCGAACGCCCAGCCGCCGGGCGGCAGTTGGGGTTTGCGCACCGACCAGTCGCCGGGCCGCACGATCTGCTCGCCGAGCATCCAGTCGGCGGCCTTCACCAGCTGCGGATGGTCGGCGGGGACCCCGGCGTCGGCGAGCGCGATGGCCGCGAGGCAGGTGTCCCAGACCGGGGACTGACAGGCCTCGATCATCCGGGACCCGTCCTCGCGCCAGATGGCGAAACGGTCCAGCGACGCCAGCCCCTCGCGCATCACCGGGTGTTCGAGGTCGTAGCCGAGCAGATACAGCGCGATGACCGAGTAGACGGCCGGCGGCTGGATGCCGCCCCAGCAGCCGTCGTTCTCCTGTCGCTCGATGATCCAGCGGCCGGCGGAGTTCATCGCGGCCCTGCGCAGCCCGCGCGGAGCGAACCTGCGGTACTGGTGCAGCGCCTTGTCGAGCCGCTCGAAGACACCGTCCCAACTCGCCGCGGGAGACAGCGGCTTGGCCGGGTTCGGGTTGCGTGCGTCGATGTGCAGCTCGTCGAGCGGGAAGGGCGCGGGCCGCACCGGACGCTTCGCGGAGACGATCGTCAGCGGGACGATGGTCTGCCGTGCCCAGCACCCGAAGTCGTAGATGTTGAGGGGGAACCACTTCGGGAAGTAGATGAGTTCCGGCGGGAGTTCGGGCAGGTCCTCCCACTTCCACCAGCCGAACAGCGCCAGCCAGATCCGGGTGAACACCCGGGCGGCCGCGATGCCGCCCCGGTCGCGGATCCAGGCGGAGGCCCGCGCCATGTGCGGCGCGTCCGGCGCATCGCCGGCCAGGCGCAGGGCGACGTACGCCTCGATGGTGGTGGAGAGTTCGCCGGGTCCGCCGTAGAACGTGGCCCAGGTGCCGTCCTCGCGCTGCTCGCCGCGGATGAACAGGGCGGCGGCGCGCGTGGTGGTCTCGTCCTGGATGCCCAGGAACTGGCGGAGGAGCAGGTCCTCGGCGTCCATCGTGACGTTCGTCTCGAGGTCGCCCTTCCACCAGCCCTCGGCGTCCTGCCGGGAGAGCAGGAAGCCGGTGGCCTGACCGATGGCGTGTACGGCGGCCTCGTGCACCCCGGCCGTCACGGGGGTGGTGATGAGTGTTTCCCTGGCCGAGGCAGCGCGGGGCGGCAGGGCCCCGGTGCTTCCGTCGGTCGTCGCTGTCATGGCTTCCCCTTCGTGCAGTCGTTCAAGTCGTGCTGCTGTGGGTCCGCCGTCGGCCGGTGCTCGTGCGTCCGTAGCACCGGCCGGCGACTACGCGAGGGCTATTCGACCGATAGTGATCATCTCTTTCGTACGACGACGAAGTCGGCGAGCGCCGCGAACCGGTCCCGCACCTGGTCAGGCATGTCGATGGCGTCGAGGGCTTCGATGGCGACGGTGTGCTGGCGGCGCGCCTCCTCGGCGGTCCACTCGCGGCCGCCCGCCTTCTCGATCAGGGCGGCGCGGGCCGCGAACTCCTCCTCGGAGAAGTTGGCGAAGTCGCTGCTCTTGGCGTCGGCGGCGAGGATCTCGCCGAGCCGCTCGGAGGCGGCGCCGCCCGCCGCGAGCGCGGCCACGACCGGCAGGGACTTCTTGCGCTGGCGCAGATCGCTCCAGGTCTGCTTGCCGGTGGCCTCCGGGTCGCCCCAGATGCCGAGCAGGTCGTCGACGGCCTGGAAGGCGAGGCCCAGGTGGTAGCCGTACTTCTCCAGGGTGTCGGCGGTGCGGTCGTCCGCGCCGCCGAGCACCGCGCCGATGGAGCTGGCGCAGGCGAGCAGGGCGCCGGTCTTGTTGCCCTCCATCTCCAGGCACTCCTCGACGCTGACGCGGTCGCGGTGCTCGTAGGAGATGTCCTGCGCCTGGCCGTCGATCAGCGCACGGGTCGCGGTGGTGAGCCTGCGGGTGGCGCGGCCCGCCTCGACGGTGCCGAGTTCCAGCAGGATCTCGTTGGCGAGGGCGAACAGGGCGTCGCCGACCAGGATCGCCTGGGCGGGGCCGTGCACCTTCCAGACGGTGTCGCGGTGCCGGCGCTGTTCGTCGCCGTCCATCAGGTCGTCGTGCAGCAGCGAGAAGTTGTGGACCAGCTCGACGGCGACCGCTCCGGGAATGCCGGTCTCGGGGGCGGCGCCGGTGACCTCGGCGGACAGTACGGCGAGGGCGGGGCGTACGGCCTTGCCGCCGTCGCCGTCCGCGGGGTTGCCCGCCGCGTCGATCCAGCCGAAGTGGTAGGCGGAAACGGTGTCCATGGGAGGGGCCAGGCGGTCGATGGCCGCCCGCAGTACCGGTGTGGCCAGGGTCCGGCCGCGCTCCAGGAGCGCGATCACCTCCACCGCGTCGGCAGCCTTCGGGGCCGGGGGCACAGTGGGCACAGTCTCTCCTCTTGTTGCGGTACCGGGGGTGCGGGGACCTGCCGCGCGCTCATCGAGCATCAGGCCGCCTCCTGGACTTCGAAGAGGTGGCGGGGGCGGGGCCGGCCCAGGGCGCTCAGCGCGACGTCCGCCGCACTCACGCCACTGCGGACCGCACTCTCCATGGTCGCGGGCCACCCTGTGGCGGTCCACGCTCCGGCCAGACAGAGGCCGGGGGCCTTGGTACGGGCGCCGGGCCGCAGCCGCCCGACGCCTGGGGCGGGAGCGAACGTGGCCGTGCGCTCCCTGGTCACGAAGAAGTCCTTCACCTCTGCGCCGCGAGTGCCGGGCAACAGCCGTTCCAGCTCGGGCAGATACCGCTCGCGCAGTTCGGCGACCGGTGCGTCGATCTCGTCCTGCGCCGCCGACTGCGACAGCGCCAGGTACTGGCCGTCCTTCAGCCCGGAGGCATCGGTCCGGTCGAAGACCCACTGCACCGGGGTGCCGAGGGCCGCGAAGAAGGGTTTGCCGAGCACCTTCCGGTCGTACACGACATGCACGTTGAGGATCGGCGCGGTGTCGATCTCCAGCAGTCGTTCCGGGGCGTCGAGGGCTCCGGCGGGCAGCAGGTCGTGCGCCTCGCGCTGCGGTACGGCGAGGACGACGGCGTCCGCCCCGAGTGTTTCGCCGGGAACCTGAACGCTCCAACGTCCGTTGTCGTCAGTAGAGATGGAGGTGACTCGTGTACGGACTTCGGTACGCACGCCCGCGGAGTCGAGCGCCTTGCGGGCCAGCCGGTCATGCAGTTCCCCGAGCGGGACGCGCGCCCAGCCGATGTCGGCCGCGCCCGGGTCGGACAGCAGACCGGTCTTGAACACCATCGCGGCGAGCCCCAGGGAGGCATCGCCCGCGACCGCGTTGAGAGTGGCGACCCCGACCAGGTCCCACAGAGCCTCGATGGCACGCGCCGACTGACCGTGCGCGGTCAGCCAGCTGCCGAAGTCCTGTGTGTCCAGCGTCGGATCGGCGAGGTCGAGCCCCTTGAGCGCGAGCGCGGCACGTCCGACCTTGGCGCGTTCGGCGAGCGAGAGATGCGGGTACGTGGCCAGGCTGCGCCCCAGATGCAGGGGCACGGGCAGCGCGTCGCGCCGCAGCCTGCCGAGCCGCCGTCCCTCGGGTTTGGCGACGTCGAGTACAGGCACGTCGAGACGATCCTGCAACGGCGCCAGCGCCGCCCCCTCGATGCGGTCGAGGAACCAGCGGTAGGCGGTGCAGCAGCGCAGATACACATGCTGGCCGTTGTCGACCGTCAACTCGCCGCGTTGGAAGGAGAAGGCGAGCCCGCCCAGGCGCGGCCGGCCTTCGATCAGGGTGACGCGCACTCCGGCGTCGGCGAGCGCGAGCGCGGCGGTGATGCCGGCGAGCCCGCCGCCGACCACGACGGCGTCCCGACCGGGCTGTGCTGTTCGGTGTGTCTCCGAGGCGCCCAGGTCCGTCCGCGAGCCGTCGGTCATCGTGCACTCCCCCCTGCGTGGCCGCCGCGGTACTTGAACGGTGCACGGCAGACCATTGCAGTCAGGGACGCCACCCGGCCCCGGAGGGTTGCCCGCCACTTTTCTCCGGTGGCATCACCTTGGACCGTTTTGTCCATCAGGCGCGCCTCCTGACGGTCCGGTTCACATGCCGGGCATCCAGCCCGGACAGACCACGCACGGCGACGTACGCCTTCTCCCGGCCGGGCAGCGAGACCCGACCGCGCAGCACCGCCTCCGGATCGCGCTCGATGCGGTCGAGCAGACGCCGGTAGATGCCGGCCATGGCGGCGACACAGGCGCCGCTGCGTCGGTCGAGCATCGGGAGCAGCCGGTAGCCCTCGGCGAAAAGGGCGCGGGCCCGGCGCACTTCGAAGTGCACAAGACCCGCGAAGTCGGCGCCCTCCGGCGGTTTCGGCCCGTTGAACCCGGCCGAGCAGCCGAACTTGGCCAGGTCGTCGGCGGGCAGGTAGGTGCGCCCGCCCTCGGCGTCCTCACGGACGTCCCGCAGGATGTTGGTGAGCTGAAGCGCGAGCCCCAGCGTGTCGGCATACTCCGGCGCGCGCTCGGCGCCACGCGCCCCTTGCTCCGTACCGAACACACCCAGCGAGAGCCGCCCGATGGCACCCGCCACACAGCGGCAGTAGACCTTCAGGTCGTCCCAGGTCTCATAGGTCTCACCGCGTACGTCCATCAGCACGCCGTCGATGAGCTCGTCCAGCCCGTCCAGCGGAATCGGGAACTGCTCGGCCGCATGGGTCAGGGCGACGGCCACGGGGTCGGTGTCGTCCTCGTCGACCGCGTCCTCACGGATCCGGGTGAGCAGCGCCCGGGTGTCCTCCAGTCTGGCGATCTTGACGTCGGGTGCCAGCACGCCGTCGCCGATGTCGTCGACACGGCGCGAGAACGCGTACAGCGCCGACATCGCGCGCCGCTTGTGCGTCGGCAGCAGTCTGATGCCGTACGCGAAGTTACGTGCCTGCTGTCCGGTGACTGCCTCGCAGTAGCTGTAGGCGGCGAGTACCGGTGCGGACGCGTGTGGCGATGAGTCCACGGTCCGGATCACCCCTCTCCTCGCAGGGTCACGCCCACCTCACGCAGCAACTGGAGCTTGCCGGGCTTGGGCGGGCCGGGAAGTACGTCGTATTCGGCGGCGGCAATCGCACGGATTGCCGCCCTTCCCCCCGCCACGAACCCTGCGAGCAGCAGCTTCAACCTGCCGTGGACGCTACCCACCAAGGGGGCGCCTTCATTCAGGAGATCGCGGGCGCGTTGTGCTTCGTATGCAACCAGTGCGCGCACCGATGCGCCCGCGATTTTCGCGGCGAGATCCGCCTCCTGGACATGAAAGCGCTTCATGTCCGTGGCGGGCAGATAGATACGGTCGCGGCCGAGGTCCTCGGCGACGTCCTGGAGGTGCTCGACGATCTGGAGGGCCGTGCAGATCGCGTCGGAGCGCCGGACACGCTCGGGGGTCTCGGTGCCGGTGACGGCGAGGACCAGGCGGCCGACGGGATTGGCGGACAGTTCGCAGTACGCAAGGAGGTCGTCGTAGGTCTCGTAGCGCTTGACGAGCTGGTCCTGGCGGTTGGCGGCGATCAGACCGAGAAAGGGCTCCGGGGTCAGCGAGCGGCGCCGCACGGTCGGCTGGAGGCGGCGCAGGATCGGATGGCGCGGAGTCGAATCGAACACGCGGTGAAGGTCGGCCTCGAAGGCGTCCAGCAGCAGAAGACGGTCCTCGGCCTCCTCGGCCGACACGCCGAGCAAACGGGCGTCGGCGCCGCCGGGGGCGAGGTCGCCGTCGCCGATGTCATCGACCAGGCGGGCGAATCCGTACACCGCCATGAGATCGGCGCGCCAGGCCCTGGGCAGGAAGAACGGGGCCACGGGGAAGTTCTCGTCCGCGGCCTTCTCGAGCGTGCCGCGCTCCGGATCGCCGGTCGGCGCGGTGCCGGTTCCCGTCACCGTCGACTACCCGGGGCGGGGACGGCACACGCTGCGTCGACCTGGGGAGTTTCCGTAGCCATTGCCGTCACATCTCCCGTTCTACACTGCCGACCCAATACGCACTATTTCGGACACGCCGCCCGGCTGTCCGCGCGGCTGGCCTGGTATGGGGCGTCGCGCATTATCGCCCCACTTGCCGCTTATCGGGACCGGTACAGCTTACGTTGTACAACGCAACATGGTCCGTCGGGGTGTCCTGCGCATCACAAGAACACACCGATTGGCTTCAAGATTCCTTGGGCCGACCGAAGTTGACGTTTCCTTTGCAGACGCGGGGCCCCGCCGGAAGGGTTCCGGCGGGGCCCCGCGAAGCCTGGTGGGCTTTTCGCCCGGTACGGGGTGGACTACTTGCCCGTGAACTTCTCGTACTCCTTGAGGACCTCTTCGGTCGGCCCGTCCATGCGCAGCTCGCCGCGTTCCAGCCACAGGACGCGGTTGCAGGTGTCACGGATCGACTTGTTGTTGTGGCTGACGAGAAACACGGTGCCGGCTTCCTTGCGCAGTTCGCGGATGCGTTCCTCGGAGCGCTTCTGGAACTTGCGGTCGCCGGTGGCCAGCGCCTCGTCGATCATCAGGACGTCGTGGTCCTTGGCGGCGGCGATGGAGAAGCGCAGACGGGCCGCCATGCCGGAGGAGTAGGTGCGCATCGGCAGGGTGATGAAGTCGCCCTTCTCGTTGATGCCGGAGAAGTCGACGATGTCCTGGTAGCGCTCCCTGATCTGCTCGCGGGACATACCCATGGCGAGCCCGCCCAATATGACGTTCCGCTCGCCGGTGAGGTCGTTCATCAGAGCCGCGTTCACCCCGAGCAGGGAGGGCTGGCCGTCGGTGTAGACCATGCCGCTCTCGGCGGGGAGCAGGCCGGCGATGGCGCGCAGCAGCGTGGACTTGCCGGAGCCGTTGGAGCCGATCAGGCCGACGGCCTCGCCCCGGTAGGCGGTGAAGGAGACGCCGCGTACGGCGTGCACCTTGCGCACCCCTCGATCCTCGCCGCGCTTGAGTATGCGGCTGAGTGCCGCGGTGGCGCTGCCCTTGCCGGACTTGGCGCCGTTGACGCGGTAGACGATGTGGAGTTCGTCGGCGATGACGGTGGGGATCCGTTCGTCCCTCGGGTGCTCAGCCACGGCCGTACCTCTCCTCCGCCTTCCAGAAATACACGAAGCCGCCGACGGCGAGCAGTACGGCCCAGCCGAGCGCCGCCATCCACACATGGTTCGGGAGGTTCTCGGAGCCGTAGCCGTCGATGAGCGCGAAGCGCATCAGGTCCATGTAGATGGCGGCCGGATTCCACTGGAGGATCGTGGCGATCCACTGCGGCTTGTCGGCCAGCATGATCGGGATGGAGTACATGACGCCGGAGGCGTACATCCACGTACGCATCACGAACGGCATCAGCTGCGCCAGGTCCGGGGTCTTGGCGCCGGCCCGGGCCATGACCAGCGCGAGGCCGGTGTTGAAGAGGAACTGAAGGGCGAGCGCCGGGACGACCAGGGCCCAGGACAGGTCGGGGAAGCTGCCGAAGCCGACCACCACGGCGACCATCACGATCATCGAGGCCAGCAGCTGCTGGAGTTGCTGGAGCGCGAAGGAGATCGGCAGCGAGGCGCGCGGGAAGTGCAGGGCACGGACCAGGCCGAGGTTGCCGGAGATCGCACGGACGCCCGCCATCACCGAGCTCTGCGTGAAGGTGAACACGAACACACCGGTGACCAGGAACGGGATGTACACGTCCTGCGACATGCCGCGGTTGGCCTTCAGGATGACGCCGAAGATGAAGAAGTACACGGCTGCGTTCAGCAGCGGAGTGGCCACCTGCCAGAGCTGGCCGAGCTTCGCCTGGCTGTACTGTGCGGTCAGCTTCGCCCGGGAGAAGGCGACGATGAAGTGACGCCGGGCCCAGAGCTGACGGACGTACTCGACGAGCGAGGGGCGGGCACCGCTCACGGACAGGCCGTACTTCTCGGCCAGCTGGGCCGCGGTCAGTCGCTCGTCGGGCGGCAGGGCCGCGCTCACCGCGACTCCACCGTCGTGCGTTGTCTCACTCACCAAAAGAAACTTTCGTCTTCGAGATGCGCAGCCTGTGCGGGCAGGGCATGAGCCGGCGGCCATGCGTAACGGCCGGGTGCTCTCAGGACCGAGCTTGTCAGATGACGGGGGGTCGGCCCAGTCGAGTCAGCCGCCACACCGTACGCCACTTCATGGGCCTGCGGGGCCCGCAGTCGGTCGTCCAGCCTTCCCGGAATCCGCCGAACCATGCCCTCAGCGCGGGCCGCGAGGGGCGCCGCAGGAGGGTGAGCAGCAGCCAGACGCCCAGGTAGACGGGGACCAGGGGCGCCGGGAGGTTGCGGCGGGCGAGCCACACGCGGTTGCGCGCGACCATGCGGTGGTAGACCGCGTGCCGGGAGGGCGCGGTCGTGGGGTGGAACAGCACCATGTCGGACCGGTAGTCGATCATCCAGCCCGCGTCGAGGGCCCGCCATGCCAGGTCGGTTTCCTCGTGTGCGTAGAAAAATTCGTCGGGGAGCGCACCGACTTCGGCGAGCACCTGCGTGCGAACGGCGTTGGCGCCGCCGAGGAAGGTGGTGACCCGGGAGGAGCGCAGCGGATCGGAGGCGCGCAGCCGGGGGACATGACGACGCTGGGTCACGCCGGTGTCGGGGTCGGCGATACGGAAGCTGATGATGCCGAGCCTCGGGTCGGCCCCGAAGGCCTGGCGGCAGAGTTCGGCGGTGTCGTGCTGGGCGAGCAGTCCGTCGTCGTCGAGGAACAGCAATATGTCGACGTCACGCCCGCTGGGGCCGAAGGCCTCTATGCCGACGTTGCGGCCGCCGGGGATGCCGAGGTTCTCGGGCAGCTCGATCGTGCGGACGCCCTCGGGGACGTCGGGGACGGGCGAGCCGTTGCCGACGACGACCACCTCGACCGGGTCGCCGTCCTGCTTGGCGACCGAGTCGAGCAGGGCCTTGAGCTCGTCGGGGCGGTTGCCCATGGTGATGATGACCGCGCCGACCTTCATGCCGGGGGTCACCTCAGCCTGCTCGATGCGAGGATCGACACCAGGTGCAGCAGGGTCTGGAGGAGCGCGATGCCGGCCAGCACCGCGACACCGAGCCGGGAGAAGAACAGGTCGCCGTGCAGCGTGTCCAGGACGGCCAGGACCAGGATCAGCAGGGACGCCTCGATGCCGAGCACCAGTCGGTGGAAGTTCAGCGCCGCGGCGACCCTGCGGGCCAGGGCCATACCGGAGGAGCGCGGCTCGGACGCCGACTCCTTGACCGGCGGGAGTCCGCCCTGGTGGCGGGCGACGCCGACGAGGTCGGTCTCGGCCTTGATCAGGATCGCTCCGAGGGCGGCCAGGGTGCCGAGGAACGCCCACAGCCAGTCGACGCGCCCGGAGCCCCACAGGTCGGCGGCGCGCAGGCCGAAGCCGACGAGCACCGCGGCGTCGGTGAGGTAGGCGCCGACCCGGTCCAGATAGACCCCGCCGAGCGAGAACTGCTGCTTCCAGCGCGCCACTTCGCCGTCGACGCAGTCCAGCAGCAGGTACATCTGCACGCACACCACACCGAGGACGGCGCCCGTGATCCCCGGCACCAGCAGGGCCGGGGCCGCGAGGACGCCGAAGAGGGTCATCAGGTACGTGAGCTGGTTGGGCGTGACCCTGGTGTTCACCAGGTAGCGGTCGACCCGCAGGGACACCTCACGCATGTAGAGGCGTCCCATCCAGTGCTCACCGCTGCGCCGGTCCTTCACTCCCGCGGGGTGAACGACGGGGCGGAGTTCAGCTACCGATGGCCTTGACATAGTCGGCGTAGGTGTCCTTGATCTGGTCGGTGGTGAGGTCGAGGTGTTCGAGGATCGTGTAGCGGCCGGGCCGGGTCCGAGGGGCGAACTCCACGACCTCGACGAACTCCTCGGTCGTGAAGCCGATCTCCTCCGGCAGCACCGGCAGCCCGTGCCGACGCAGCACCTCGGCCATGTGGACCGACTCCTCGTGAGCGCCACGCAGCCACATCGCGAAGGCCGCGCCGAGCCCGCACTGTTCGCCGTGGGCTGCGGCGCGACGGGGGTGGAGCAGGTCGAAGGCGTGGTTGATCTCGTGGCAGGCCCCGGAGGACGGGCGGGAGTCGCCCGACACCGACATGGCGATGCCGCTGAGCACCAGCGCCTCGGCGAGCACCTGGAGGAAGTCGTTGTCCCCGATGCCGCCCGGGTGTCTGAGCACGGCCTCGCCGGCCTGGCGGGCCATGGCCGCGGCCAGGCCGTCGATCTTCTCGCCCTTGACCCGGCCCGCCAGCTCCCAGTCCGCGATCGCCGAGATGTTGGAGATCGCGTCGCCGATGCCGGCGCGCACGAACCGGGCAGGGGCCTCGCGGATCACGTCCAGGTCGATGACGACGGCGATCGGGTTGGGCACGCCGTACGAGCCGCGGCCCGCGTCGTTGTCGAGGGTGGCGACCGGCGAGCACAGACCGTCGTGCGCGAGGTTCGTCGGTACGGCGACCAGCGGCAGGCCGATCCGCGCGGCGGCGAACTTGGCGCAGTCGATGATCTTGCCGCCGCCGAGCCCGACGACCGCGTCGTAGTGGCCGGCCTTCATGTCGGCGGCCAGCCGGATCGCGTCGTCGATGGTGCCGCCGCCGACCTCGTACCAGGTGGCACCGGGCAGCGAGGGGGCGATGCGCTCACGCAGCTTGGCGCCGGAGCCGCCGCTGACCGCGACGGCGAGCTTCCCGGAGTGCGAGATGCGCTCGTCGGCCAGCACACAGCCCAGGTCGTCCAGGGCACCCGGGCGGATGTCCACGACGAGAGGTGAGGGGATGAGCCTGGTCAGTACCGGCACGCGATCTCCCGTCCCCGGGCGAGATCGTCGTGGTTGTCGATCTCGACCCAGTCGACCTCGCCGATCGGCGCCACGTCGATACGGAAGCCGCGGTTCACGAGCTCCTGGTAGCCGTGCTCGTAGAACTGCTGCGGGTCGGTCTCCCAGACGGTCTTCAGCGCGTCGGCCAGTTCGGGGGCGGCGTCGCCCTCGATGAGCGTGACGCCGATGTACTCGCCGGTGGCCTCGGAGGGCTCCATCAGCTTGGTGATCTTCGTCATGCCCTTCTCGGGGCCGACGACGACCTTCATCTCCTCGTCCGCGAGGGACTTCACGGTGTCGAGGGCGAGGATGATCTTCCTGCCCTCGCCGCGGGCGGCGAGCAGAGTCTTCTCGACGGAGACCGGGTGGACGGTGTCGCCGTTGGCGAGGATCACGCCGTCCTTGAGGGCGTCACGGCCGCACCACAGGGAGTAGGCGTTGTTCCACTCCTCGGCCTTGTCGTTGTCGATGAGGGTGAGCGTGAGGCCGTACTTCGCCTCCAGGGCCGCCTTGCGCTCGTAGACGGCTTCCTTGCGGTAGCCGACGATGATCGCGACCTCCGTGAGGCCGATCTCCGCGAAGTTGGCGAGGGTGAGGTCCAGCACGGTCGGTTCGCCCTCGATGCCCGCGGGCCCCACCGGCACCAGTGCCTTCGGCAGGGTGTCGGTGTAGGGCCGCAGACGCCTTCCGGCGCCTGCCGCCAGCACGAGGCCGATCATGCGGGTTCTCCTTCGTCGTGTACGGCGGGTGCGCCACCCAGGTGGGAGGCCACCCAGAAGCGGATGCTCTCGACGAGCACCACCAGGGCGACGGCCCCGGCGAGGACCGTGAGCGCGACCTCGAACTGCGCACCGGTGAGCAGCGCGGCCAGCACGACGACCACCAGCGTCCGGCCCTCGTGTCCCCCGATCGCCCGCACCAGCCACTTCGGCGGGGCGCCCGCGTTGCCGCGGATGCGATAGACCGTGTCGTAGTGATGGTAGGCGACAGCGGCCACCAGGCCGAAAGCAGCGGGAAGCGCTCCGTTCACCTCTGATTCAGCTGCCAGGATCAGGACCGTCCCGTATTCGGCGGCACGGAAGACGGGCGGAACCAGCCAGTCCAGGGCGCCTTTGAGGGGGCGGGAGACGGCGACGGCGGACAGCAGGACGTAGCCGACGGCGCACAGCACGGTCTGCCATCCGGCGCCCCAAAGTGCGGCGGAGATCACCACCAGCAGGCCGCCGGCAAAAGCGGCGTAATACGCGCCGCGGTCATACCTGCCACGCGCCGCGCGAAGCACCAGTTCGGTGAGCGGACCGGAGTCCGCCAGGTCCGCGAGCGCCTGCGCCGCACGGTCCGTCCGCTGAGCCCTGCGCGTCAGTGACCGCAGCACCCGGCCCGCCGTGGTGTACGTCGCCGCGAAGGCGCACCCGATGAGCAGCGCGTAGAACGTGATCCGCGGTGTCGTGAAGGCCGTCAGGACCGCGATCATCGCCCAGCGCTCGCCGATCGGCAGGACGATCATCCGGCGCACCCAGACCGTCCAGCCGACGCTGTCGAGCTTGCCGGAGAGGGCGGCGGTGGGGCTGGTGTTGGCGGTGGCGTCGTGGTTGGCCTCGTTGAAGGAGAAGTCGACGACGTGCCGGCAGGTCTGGAGGATCATCGCGCCGAGGGCGAGGGCCCATACGTCGTCGCCGCCCCGGGCCGCGCCGAGGGCGAGGCCGGCGTAGTAGGCGTACTCCTTGGCCCGGTCGAAGGTGGCGTCGAGCCAGGCGCCGAGCGTCGAGTACTGGAGGGAGTAGCGGGCGAGCTGTCCGTCGGTGCAGTCCAGGACGAAGGAGAAGAGGAGCAGCAGTCCGGCGGCTATGAATCCGCCCCGGGTGCCGGTGGCCGCACAGCCCGCCGCGATGAGCGCGGTGAGCAGGGAGGCGGTGGTGACCTGGTTCGGGGTGAAGCCGCGGCGGGCGCACCAGCGGGCCAGATAGCGCGAGTACGGGCTGATGCAGAAGGTGGTGAAGAAGCCGTCGCGGGCCTTCACGGCCGACTTCAGGCGTACGGCCTCGTCGTCGACGGCGGCGACGGCCTGGCGTGCCTCGTTGCGGGCCTGCGGGTCGGCGGGGACGGCGGCGACGAGGCTGCCGAGCTCCGGGCGGTGCACCTCGGCGTCGAGGGCGCTGGTGATGCGGTCGGCGAGGCTGTCCACCAGCAGCGCGCCGCCGGCGGAGTTCTCGCGGGCCAGCGCCCGGGTCAGCGCCTGACGGCCGTCGGACCGGGCGGTCACCGCTCCCGGGATCGCGGCGAGCGGGAAGCGCGGGTCGGTGAGGCCGAGGCGCAGGGCGTGCAGGTGGCCGACGAAGCGGGTGTCGACCACGGCGACCCGCCGGTCACCCGGCACCGCGGCGAGCAGCGTCTCCGCGTCGGCGGCGTCGGACGCGACCCGCACCTCGAAGCCGAGCGACCGCAGATCGCCCTCGAGCGACGATCCGGGCACCGGCGGACCGGTGAGGATGGCGGTCGACAACCGAACTCACTCCCTGGGGGTACCGACGCGTCCGCGCCGGTCATGTGCATGGTGGGGACGCCCCTTGGCTGCACCAGGCGGGCGGCATGTCGGCAGAGGCTATCGGATGACGGGTAGTCCGCGTTCACCGGCCGTTCATGGCCCGGTCGACACGATCTGCCCTCGCCTTTGCCGTGATCATCATCAGGGATCTCCTGCCCGGCATACAAAATCGCGGCCACGGAACGGATGTTCGCGACAGGGAACCCGCGGGTCGAACATGCGTCAATCCGGACTGGAGCCGATCACCCAACCGCCTGACCTGCACTTCGTTTGCGCAGGTCAGGGCACATGACAACGGTGTTCAGTGCCGCGTTGCCCCATACCCCCCACCCGTAGTTCACTGTGATCCCGGACGGAATTCTTGGAGGCTGCTGCCATGGGGGCTGGGCACGATCACGGGCATGCGCACGGCGCACCCGCCGGCGGTACGGCGACGGCTGCGTACCGCGGCAGACTGCGCGTCGCGCTGTCGATCACGCTCGGCGTCATGGTGGTCGAGATCGTCGGCGGCATCGTCGCCGATTCGCTCGCCCTCGTCGCCGACGCCGCGCATATGGCGACGGACGCGCTGGGCCTCGGTATGGCCCTCCTCGCGATCCAGTTCGCGGGCCGCCCCGCGACCGGCAAGCGCACCTTCGGGTACGCCCGCGCCGAGATCCTCGCCGCCCTCGCCAACTGTCTGCTGCTGCTCGGGGTCGGCGGATACGTGCTGTTCGAGGCGGTCCAGCGGTTCTTCACGCCGGCCGACACCGAGGGCGGCCTGATGATCGTGTTCGGTCTGATCGGTCTGGTGGCGAACCTGGTGTCGCTGACGCTGCTGATGCGCGGCCAGAAGGAGAGCCTGAACGTGCGCGGCGCGTTCCTGGAGGTGGCGGCGGACGCGCTGGGCTCGGTCGCGGTGCTGATCTCCGCGACGGTGATCCTGACCACCGGCTGGCAGGCCGCCGACCCGATCGCCTCGCTGGTCATCGGCCTGATGATCGTGCCCCGGACCTTGAAGCTGCTGCGCGAGACCCTCGACGTGCTGCTGGAGTCGGCTCCCGAGGACGTCGACATGGCGGAGGTACGGGCCCACATACTGGCCCTCGACGGCGTCGAGGACGTCCACGACCTGCACGCCTGGACCATCACGTCCGGCATGCCGGTCCTGTCCGCGCATGTCGTCGTGCGCTCCGAAGTGCTGAGCGCGATCGGTCACGAGAAGATGCTGCACGAGCTCCAGGGCTGCCTCGGCGACCACTTCGACGTCGAGCACTGCACCTTCCAGCTGGAACCCGGCGGGCATGCGGAGCACGAGGCGCGGCTCTGCCACTGAAACCGGCGCGCGGGCAGCCCGTCTGCAACCGGCGCGCGCGGAGCGCATCGCTCCGGCGCGCGGTTGCGTCCTCCCTCTCACAGCCGCACCCCGGACGGTTCTCCGCTCCGGACACCGGGCACGATCAACAACCGGGTCGCTCCCCCGGCACGGACATGCGGGCGTGCGCGAAGTGCCGGGAGTGCCGGATTCGTACGGCACACTTGGGGCGCGAAGACCGATGCGAAGGATGGGTATGCCGATCACACCTGCCACCGCGACGCACAGCTCGTCGAACGGCACCTCGGACGCGATTTTGCTGGAACTGGTCGACGAGAACGGCGTGACGATCGGCACCGCGGAAAAGCTCGCCGCCCATCAGCCGCCGGGGCAGCTGCACCGCGCCTTCTCCGTCTTCCTCTTCGACGACCGCGGCCGGCTGCTGCTCCAGCAGCGGGCGCTGGGCAAGTACCACTCCCCCGGTGTGTGGTCCAACACCTGCTGCGGCCACCCCTACCCGGGCGAGGCGCCCTTCGCGGCGGCGGCCCGGCGGACGTACGAGGAGCTGGGGGCCTCCCCCTCGCTGCTCGCCGAGGCGGGCACGGTCCGCTACAACCACCCCGACCCCGCCTCGGGCCTGGTGGAGCAGGAGTACAACCACCTCTTCGTCGGCCTGGTCCAGTCGCCGCTGCGACCCGATCCGGAGGAGGTCGGCGCCACGGCCTTCGTGACCCCCGCCGAGCTGGCGGAGCGGCACGCGAAGGACGTCTTCTCCTCGTGGTTCATGACCGTGCTGGACGCGGCCCGGCCCGCGGTCAAGGAGCTGACGGGCCCATCGGCCGACTGGTGAGCGGGCTTACAGCACGCGCACGGGGGTGAGCGGCAGGGCGGCCCAGATCACCTTGCCGCCGCTCGCGGTGTGCTCGACGTCGCACACCCCGCCCGCCTCCCGGGTGATCTCGCGCACCAGCAGCAGCCCACGGCCACCGGTCTGGCCGTGGTCGGCCTCCAGGGCGGTGGGGCGGTAGGGGTGGTTGTCCTCCACCGACACCCGCACCCACTCGGCGCCCACCGCGACCTCCACGGCGACCATAGGCGACAGCAGCGCCGCATGCCGGACGGCGTTCGTGACCAGCTCCGAGACGATCAGCAGCAGGCCCTGGACCAGATCGTCGGAGACCGGCACGCCCTGCCGGAGCAGCAGGTCCCGCACGGCGTGCCGGGCCTGCGGGACCGAGGCGTCGACGGCTGGTGCGGTGAACCGCCAGACCCCCTCGTACGGCAGCGGATCGGGCGCCCTGTCGTCGAGGGGCCCCTCCGTGCCGCCCTCTGGGCGTGGGCCGGGCCCACGCCCGTGGTTCTCCATCGTCCGGTCCCCACCCTTGCGCTCGATTGTCACCACACCTCGAGTGTTGGCACCGAGTCACTGCGGTCCGGAGAACTGAACAGAAGTCAGCTGGTATCGAACGGTTCTGATCGTCGGCGTATGACACGGTCAGTTGTGGGACTGCTCCTGTCCCTCTTGTGCCGACTTCACGAACTATTCGGGTTGTACGGGTTTGACGCTCGCCTTGCCCGATTCGTCCCCTCAGTCTCGCTGAACGTGGGTTCGGCGGGGACGGATAGCATCCGGCGCATGGAGCCGCAGCTGCTGCACAGCCTCGCCGATTCGGTGGCCACCGTCGTCATCCGTCATCCGGCCAAGCGCAACGCCATGACCGCCGACATGTGGCGGGCCCTGCCGCCGCTGCTCGACACACTGGCCGCCGATCCGGACGTACGGGCCCTGGTGCTGACCGGTCAGGGCGGGACGTTCTGTGCGGGCGCCGACATCTCCACCCTCCGGGGGTCCCCGGGCGAGGCGCAGGGGCTCGCGGTGCGTGCCGAGGAGGCCCTCGCCGCGTTCCCGAAGCCGACGCTGGCGGCGGTTCGCGGGCACTGCGTGGGCGGCGGTTCGCAGCTCGCGGCGGCCTGTGATCTGCGGTTCGCCGAGGAGGGCGCGCTGTTCGGGGTGACGCCGGCGAAGCTCGGGATCGTGTATCCGGCTTCCTCCACCCGGCGGTTGGTGTCGCTGGTGGGCCCCGCGACAGCCAAGTACCTGCTGTTCTCCGGCGAACTGATCGACGCGGACCGGGCGCTGCGCACCGGTCTGGTCGACGAGTTGCTGCCCGAGGGCGAACTCGACAAGCGGGTCGCGGAGTTCACCCGGGTCCTCGTCTCCCGCTCCCGGCTGACGCAGGCCGCGGCGAAGGAGTTCGCGAACGGCCGCACCGACCGGGACGCCCACTGGGCCGAGCAGGCGCGCGGCAGCGGCGACACCGCGGAGGGTGTCGCCGCGTTCCTGGAGCGCAGGCAGCCGCGCTTCACATGGACTACTTCAGGATGAACCGGCTGCGCGCGCGGAGGGCCTCGACGATGTGCGCGGGCGCCTTCTGCGGCGACCCGGCGTCGTACGGCGGCTGAGGGTCGTACTCGGTCGCCAGTTGTACGGCCTGGGCGTGGTCGTCGCCGGCGATGCGCCCGAGCAGGGTGAGCGCCATGTCGATGCCGGACGAGACACCGGCCGCGGTGACGTACTTGCCGTCGACCACTACCCGCTCCCCCGTCGGCTCGGCGCCGAAGTGCTTCAGCTGGTCCAGTGCGAGCCAGTGGGAGGTGGCCCGGCGGCCCCGGAGGAGTCCGGCGGCGGCGAGCAGCAGGGATCCCGTGCACACGGAGGTGGTCCAGGTGCTGGTGGCGTCGACCGCGCGCAGCCAGTCCAGCAGCTGCTCGTCCTCCATCAGCGCGCTCTGGCCGGGACCCCCCGCCACGACCACGATGTCGGGGCGCTCCACCTCGGCCAGCGCCTTGTCGGCGGTGAGCGCGAGAACTCGGTTGTCGGAACGGACGGGTCCGGCCTCCTTGGCGACGAAGACGGTCTCCGCGTCCGGGGTGCGGGAGAGGATCTCGTACGGGCCGACGGCGTCGAGGGCGGTGAACCGGTCGAAGACGACCAGGGCGATCTGCATCGGTTTCCTTTCAGCGGGCGGGTGCGGGGCGGAAGCGGCGGCGGTACTCGGCCGGGGCCGTCCCCAGGGACCTCACGAAAGCGCGCCGCATGGCCTCGGGGGTGCCGTAGCCGCTGGCGCGGGAGATCTCCTCGATGCCGTCTGCGGTGTCCTCCAGCAGACGGCGGGCGTGTTCGAGGCGGACGCGGTCGACGTACCGGCCGGGTGTCATGCCGGTCTCGGTCTGGAAGGCGCGGGCGAAGTGGCGGGGCGAGAGGCGGGCGCGGACGGCCAGTGACTCGACGGTCAGATCGGCGGCCGGATGCTCGGAGATCCACTGCTGGACGTCGCGCAGCGGTTCGCGCTGTGCGGTCTGGGCGGCGAGCTGGGCGCTGAACTGGGCCTGGTTTCCGGGTCGGCGCAGGAAGACGACCAGGTGGCGGGCGATCGTCAGGGCCGTCTCGCGTCCCAGGTCCTCCTCGACCAGGGCGAGCGCGAGGTCGATGCCCGAGGTGACGCCCGCCGAGGTGGAGACATGTCCGTCACGGATGTAGATGGGGTCGGCGTCGACGTGCACGGCCGGATGGTCGCGGGCGAGCTTGTCGCCGTACGCCCAGTGGGTCGTGGCGCGGCGGCCGTCCAGGAGACCCGCCTCGGCGAGCAGGATCGCCCCGGTGCAGACGGAGACCAGACGCTCGGCACGCGGGCCGCGGTCACGCAGCCAGCCGGTGAGGAGTGGGTCATGGCGGCGCGTGCCCTGGCCGCCGGGGACGAGGAGGGTGTGCGGGTCGGCCACGGCGTCCAGGGTGCCGTCCGGTACGAGGGTCAGACCGCTGGACGTGCGCACGGGAGCGCCGTCCAGGGAGGCCGTCAGGACGCGGTACGTCCCCGGGGTGTGCTGCTCGGCCCCGGCGAAGACCTCCACCGGACCGGTGACATCGAGGCTCTGCACGCCTTCGAAGAGGACGACAAGAACGGTTCGCTGCACCATGCGACCGATTCTTCGCCGGCCGAACGATGGCCGCAATGACGAGTTCCCCACCTTTTCTGCCTTGGCCAGGGCGCGGTGGAACACGAACCGACCGGTCGGTAATGTTCGCGGCATGACTGCTTCCGCCATCGAGCCGCGCGCCGGCCGACGCTGCCACAACGCGCTGAACGCCCTGCACGCCACGCACTACTTCGCGCCCGAGGTGCGTACTGAGCTGGGCGCGCTCGGGGTCACCGACCCCAGGGCCGTCAACTTCGCCGTACGGGCGGCCGCGTTGGGGCCGGTGGGGCCCGGGGCGGTGGCGGCGACGTTCTACAACTACAAGTACGAGCTCGTGGCCCGCCATGTGCCCGCGGTGTGGACGATCGCCGCGCCCGACGCCGTCCTGGCGGCACGCGCGCGTGCCGTCGATTCGACGCTACGGCGTCTCCTGGGCGAGCAGGCCGTGGCCTCGCCGGAGATGGCGGAGGCCGCGCGTCTCGCACTGCGGGCGGCAGAGGCCTGTTCGCGCAGCGCCCGGCCGCTGTACGCCGCGCATGCCGACCTGCCCGTGCCCGAGGCACCGCATCTGGCGTACTGGCACGCGGCGACACTCCTGCGCGAGCACCGCGGCGACGGCCATCTCGCCGCGCTGATGTCGGCCGGCCTCGACGGGCTGGAGGCACTGGTGACCCACACGGCGACCGGCAAGGGTCTCGCGCCGAAGTGGGTGTTCGGCACCCGTGGCTGGAGCCAGGCGGACTGGGACGCGGCGAAAGCCCGGCTGCGGGAGCGCGGGCTGCTGAACGGGGCGGGCGAACTGACCGAGCAGGGCGTCGCGCTCCGGGAGGAGATCGAACGGGACACGGACCGTCTGGACCTGGCACCGTACGAGCACCTGGGCGCCGAGGACGTCGCGCGGCTGACGGAGCTGGGGGCCGGGTTCGCCCGCGCCGCCGTGGCCGCCGGGGCGTTCCCGGGGGACCTGAACGGAAAGGCCTGAGCCCGGGGCGCGGCGCATGGCGGGAGCTGGGCGAGGTACTCGGTCCTTCCCGGCCACCGGGTCGGTAGCGAAAGGGGATGTCCATGCTCCGTGCGATAGCAGACGTGTTGCGACAGATAGGCGGGGCGATCGCCACCGTGGTGACGCTGCCCTTCCGCGCGCTGGCCCGGCTCCTCGGCGGGGCCTCCGGGGGCTCGCGGCGACGCAGGGCCTGATTTCGGCCTTTCGGCCGCTCCGGCCTGCTCGGACCCGTCCCGACAGGGCGGGCGTCGCGCCCTGATCCCCGATTGTCGGTGTCACCTGCCACAATTGCCGCGCAACCTCAGTGAGAAGGCGGTACGGGATCGTGACGACACCCGGGTCCATCGAAGTAGGGTCCATCGAAGGCAGGATCGCCGAGGAGCTCGGCGTACGGGAGCGGCAAGTGAAGGCTGCCGTGGAGCTGCTCGACGGCGGTTCGACGGTGCCCTTCATCGCCCGCTACCGCAAGGAAGCGACCGAGATGCTCGACGACGCGCAGCTGCGCACGCTCGAGGAGCGGCTGCGCTATCTGCGGGAGTTGGAGGAGCGGCGGACGGCGATCCTCGAATCGGTGCGCGAGCAGGGCAAGCTCACCGACGAACTGGAGGCGCAGATCCGCGGCGCCGAGACGAAGGCACGGCTCGAGGACATCTATCTGCCGTACAAGCCGAAGCGGCGGACCAAGGCGCAGATCGCCCGTGAGGCCGGTCTGGAGCCGCTCGCGGAGGGGCTGCTCGCCGATGCGACGGTCGACCCGCTGGCCGCGGCGACGGCTTTCGTGGACGCCGACAAGGGCGTCGCCGATCCGCAGGCCGCGCTGGACGGTGCGCGGGCGATCCTCACCGAGCGGTTCTCGGAGGACGCCGACCTGATCGGCGAGGTCCGCGAGCGCATGTGGGTGCGTGGGCGGCTGGCCGCCAAGGTGCGGGAGGGCAAGGAGGAGGCCGGCGCCAAGTTCGCCGACTACTTCGACTTCACCGAGCCCTTCACCGAGCTGCCCTCGCACCGGATCCTCGCCATGCTGCGCGGCGAGAAGGAGGAGGTGCTCGATCTCGTCCTGGAGCCCGAGGAGGCGACGGAAGGGCCCTCGTCGTACGAGGGGATCGTCGCCGCGAAGTTCGGGATCGCCGACCGCGGCCGTCCCGCCGACAAGTGGCTGACGGACACCGTCCGTTGGGCCTGGCGCACCCGCATCCTGGTGCACCTCGGCCTCGACCTGCGCCTTCGGCTCCGTACGGCCGCCGAGGACGAGGCGGTCAACGTGTTCGCCGCCAACCTGCGCGACCTGCTGCTCGCCGCCCCGGCCGGCACGCGCGCGACGCTGGGCCTGGACCCCGGGTTCCGTACGGGCGTGAAGGTCGCCGTCGTCGACGCCACCGGCAAGGTCGTGGCGACCGACGTCATCCACCCGCACGTCCCGGCGAACAGGTGGGACGAGGCGATCGCCAAGCTGGCCCGGCTGGCGAAGGAGCACGCGGTCGAGCTGATCGCGATCGGCAACGGCACGGCGTCCCGGGAGACCGACAAGCTCGCCGGTGAACTGATCGGCAAGCACCCGGAGTTGAAGCTCACCAAGGTGATGGTGTCCGAGGCCGGCGCGTCCGTGTACTCGGCGTCGGCCTTCGCCTCGCAGGAACTGCCGGACATGGACGTGTCGCTGCGCGGTGCGGTGTCGATCGCCCGCCGGCTCCAGGACCCGCTGGCCGAGCTGGTGAAGATCGACCCGAAGTCGATCGGCGTCGGCCAGTACCAGCACGACCTGTCCGAGGTGAAGCTGTCGCGCTCGCTGGACGCGGTGGTCGAGGACTGTGTGAACGGCGTCGGGGTCGATGTGAACACCGCGTCCGCGCCGCTCCTCTCACGCGTGTCCGGCATCTCCTCCGGGCTCGCCGAGAACATCGTGTCGCACCGTGACGCCAACGGCCCGTTCAAGTCGAGGTCCCAGCTGAAGGGTGTGGCGCGGCTCGGTCCGAAGGCGTACGAGCAGTGCGCGGGCTTCCTGCGGATCCGGGGCGGCGACGACCCGCTGGACGCCTCCAGCGTCCACCCCGAGGCCTATCCCGTCGTGCGGCGGATGGTGAAGACGTCCGGTCAGGAGGTGGCCTCCCTCGTCGGCAACACGGGCGTGCTCCGCTCGCTGAAGCCGCAGGAGTTCGTCGACGAGACCTTCGGTCTGCCGACGGTCACCGACATCCTCAAGGAACTGGAGAAGCCGGGGCGCGACCCTCGGCCCGCGTTCAAGACCGCCACCTTCAAGGACGGCATCGAGAAGATCTCCGACCTTGCGTCCGGGATGGTCCTCGAAGGGGTCGTGACGAATGTGGCGGCCTTCGGGGCGTTCGTCGACGTGGGCGTGCACCAGGACGGTCTGGTGCATGTGTCCGCGATGTCCAAGACGTTCGTGAAGGATCCTCGGGACGTGGTCAAGCCCGGCGACATCGTCAAGGTGAAGGTCCTGGAGGTCGACATTCCGCGGAAGCGGATCTCGCTGACGCTGCGGCTGGACGACGAGGCGGCACCCTCGCGGGAGCAACAGGGCGGGGGCGGCGAGCGGAGGCAGCGCGGAGGGCGTCCGCCGCAGCAGCGCCAGAGCCGTGGAGGCGGCGGAGGCGGCGGAGGCGGCGGCTCCCGTCAGGCTCCCCCGCCTGCCAACAGCGCCATGGCCGATGCGCTGCGCCGGGCCGGGCTGGTCGATCCCAAGAATGGGCGGCGTTGAGTTGACCGTCTGAAAGTCGTGGGTCGTGTGCGGCGCCGTCGTGGCTGAGCGCGCAGTTCCCCGCGCCCCTGACGGGGCGCGCCGGCAGCGCCCCCAAAGGGGGCGGGGGCCGGCGCCCCCCCCCCCCCCCCCCCCCCCCCCCCCC